>NZ_PVZB01000081.1 GCF_003002025.1 Paraburkholderia sp. BL25I1N1 | reverse complement strand
AAGTGACGGACCTTTTGCTTTTCTTTTAGAGACTGCTATGGCTGCGGTGCGCTCCCATGTACCAAGCGAGTATTAGAGCAGGGTCGATTCCACTGAAACTATATGGAGTCGTGTGAATCTGCCCATCTCTGACTAGATGCGCCATCGGATACTTTACGTCTCGTGGATAGTCTGGTCCCCGATTCACCGAAATGAGAAGCCTAAGGATGGGCCATAACATGCATACGTAACTGATTGGGTCTTCGTCTTCGTCGCCGGGAAAGAGCGTGCCAGAAATAATCCCGCACAAGGCGCCGTTTTCGTCGAACACGGGACCGCCGCTCATTCCACCGTCGAAGCGGGCAGCAATGCGGTAGCAGGGGAAAGTGAAGTTTCCAGCAGGCTGCCCGCTCGGCAAGATTTCTTCAACCACTCCTGTTGACGTCGTCGGCTTATCATTCAACTCCATATGGTAGTTCCCGTCGTTGGCTGGTCGCGTGCTCACCTCCGAACTGTGATAGCCAAAGGCTGCGAGCGGAGTACCAACAGGTGGAGGACCGAACACAAGCGGTGGGCTTCGCCAATTCAACACACTGCCTGGGCTGCTCCGGAATAAGGCGAGATGCAGAACAGAGATATCAGTATCCGGGCTGTTCCATGCGGTTACGACTTGATATACGACGTAATTAGGACCAGGAGGTATCTGATACAAGCGCACGGAATAATTTGTGATTTCTTTCGCGCCGTCCTCAGCGTCTTCGACGCCGAATCTCGTCGTAATCTCGTCGAGAACGTGTTTTGCTGTTAGCGCGACGAATGATCCGATAACCGTGGCGGTCCCAATGACATAGGAGTCGCCACCTTCGAATTCAACCAGGACCCGTAGAGCGATTTCAGACACTGGCGTGTCTGGAGGTTGTGCCACGAAAGTAGATTTCTTGTGGATCAGCATAGCGGGCGGAGGTGGCGTTGGTAGCTAAGGTTCGCTGCTCGGCTAACCGGTACGGGGCGTGTCTTTCAGCGCGGCGAAAAAAATCAACCTATTCTATCGCTTGACGTTCACAAGGCGTGGCCAAATTTTGCTCTTCGGGCACAACTACAAGATTTCGGCACTGATCGTCCCGTGCCGCCCTATGAGCG
>NZ_PVZB01000080.1 GCF_003002025.1 Paraburkholderia sp. BL25I1N1 | reverse complement strand
CGGAGACATGGGTAACACTCTGGGCGAGCGAATCGCCTGGAGCCGGTTATGCCCTGGAACCCGAGAGACACCATGAATCTGCGTCTGGAATTCGTTCAGTTGGCCTCGCAGGAAGGCGCCAACCGTCGTGAACTGTGCCGGCGCTTTGGCGTCAGCCCGAAGACCGGCTACAAGTGGCTCGATCGCCACGCGCAGGGCGGAGCCACCGCGCTGACGGATCATTCGCGACGGCCCCGGCAGAGTCCGGCACGCACGACAGCGTCGGTCGAGCAGCGCGTGGTCGAACTGCGGCGGGCGCATCCGGCCTGGGGTGGACGCAAGATCAGCCGACGTCTGTGCGATCTGGGTCACACGGACGTGCCCGCTCCCAGCACTGTGACCGATATCCTGCATCGCCACGGGTTGATCGACCCGGCCGCTTCCGACGCCGCCACGGCCTGGCAGCGCTTCGAGCATGCGCAGCCCAACGATCTCTGGCAGATGGATTTCAAGGGCTGGTTCGACCTGCAGGACGGACGGCACTGTTCACCACTGACCATGCTGGACGATCATTCGCGCTACAACGTGACACTCGATGCCTGCATCTGCACCGACACCCGGATCGTCCAGCATCATCTGGAGCGCACGTTCCGCCGCTACGGGCTGCCGCTGCGCATCAACGCGGACAACGGTTCGCCGTGGGGCAGCCCCAGCCAGCCGGGCCAGTTGACCGAACTGGCCATCTGGCTCATCCGGCTGGGCGTGCGACTGTCGCACAGCCGCGTGGCGCATCCGCAGACCAACGGCAAGGAGGAGCGGTTTCACCGTACGCTGAAGGCCGAGGTGATCGCCGGACGCCATTTCAGGGACCTGCCCAGCGCCCAGCAGGCGTTCGATGAGTGGCGCCCGGTCTACAACCATCAACGCCCGCATCAGGCGCTGGACATGGCGACCCCGGGCACGCGCTATCGACCGAGTCCACGCGCCTACCCCGAAATCCTGCCGCCGATCGAGTACGGCGCAAACGACCACGTGCAGTGCGTGAAGTGGAACGGTGAACTACGCTTCAGGAACCGGCGATTCAAGGTATCGAACGCATTGCAGAACCTGCCCGTGGCCATCCGCGAGCGCGTCGATGAAGAGAGCTGCTACGACCTGTTTTTTGCGCATCACCGTTTCGGAACCATCAACCTGAACCAGCAGGAATGAGCGGATCATGTGTTACCCATGTCTCCGCACA
>NZ_PVZB01000079.1 GCF_003002025.1 Paraburkholderia sp. BL25I1N1 | reverse complement strand
GGACGTGTCAGAAATCTTGTGTGCTGAGGCCGGTTAGAAATCTCAGTTGATGGCGCTGGTGAACCGCTCGCCGAACAGAATGGCGAACTGATTGACTGCTTGCCGCCAGGTGATAGGTGGCATCTTCCAGTCCTTTTCGATGTTGCGCAAGGCCAGGTATAGCAATTTGCTGGCGGCTTCGTCGCTTGGGAAGTGACCGCGGTTCTTGACGATCTTGCGAAGCTGCATGTGCATGCTTTCGATCGCGTTTGTCGTGTATATGATTCTGCGTACCTCGGGCGGATAGGCGAAGAACGGAATGACCTGTTCCCATTGGCGCTGCCACATCGCGGCGACCGTTGGGAATTTCTTGCCCCATTCGCTTTGCGAGAAGGCTTGCAGCGCCGCCTCAGCGGCTTCGGCGGTGGCGGCCTGATAGATCGGCTTGAGCGCCGCAGCCAGCGGCTTACGGTCCTTCCAGCTCGCCAGATTCAGCGAATTGCGGATCAGATGCACGATGCAGGTCTGGATCTGGGCGACCGGGTACACCGCTTCGATCGCCTCGGGGAAGCCGCGCAGGCCGTCAACGACGGCGATCAGAATGTCATGCAAGCCGCGGTTCTTCAGTTCGTTGAAGACCTTCAGCCAGAACTTGGCACCTTCGGTTTGCTCGATCCACAAACCCAGCACTTCCTTGCGCCCGTCGGCCCGAATGCCCAGCGCGAGGTACACCGCCTTGTTCCTGACCGTGCCTTCGTCGCGGATCTTCAGTCGAAGTGCGTCGAAATACACGATCGGATACATCGCCTCGAGCGGGCGTTGCTGCCACTGTTCGACTTCGGCCAGCACCTCGTCGGTGACGGTCGAAATCAGATCGGGCGACACCTGTAGGCCATATAGCTCCAGCAAATGGCCCTGAATCTCGCGCACGCTCATGCCGCGCGCGTACATGCTGATGACGTGATCGTCAAAGCCCGGCAGCCGGCGCTGATACCTGCCCACCAACTGCGGCTCGAATGTCGCCTGCCGGTCACGCGGAATGTCCAGATTCAGTTCGCCATTGGGCGTGATGACCGTCTTTGGGCTGGTGCCGTTGCGGTGGTTGCCGGACTTGCCTTGCCCGGTCTCGGCTTCCAGATGGTGGCTCAACTCGGCCGCGAGCATGCGCTCGGCCAGCCGTTTCTTGAGCTGGCCGGCCAGACCTGATTCGCCCAGGACCGACTCAGCATCCTTGCCCTGCACCTGGGCAAGCAATTGGTCGATCAACTCATCGGGAAACAGCTTCGGTGCCTTCGGGTTCCTGTTCTTCTTTGTCACGGTTGCTTCGGTCATAGGACGTTATTTCCGTTATCGTCTCATGACCTCGGCACACAGAAAATCTGACAGGCTC
>NZ_PVZB01000078.1 GCF_003002025.1 Paraburkholderia sp. BL25I1N1 | reverse complement strand
AGATGGTATGAACGCCGCCCTCTCTTCACGGAAATCTGAGGCTGCAGCAGGAGTGACATCGGAGATGTGGGTCCCTCCAGAACCAGACGGCATCAATGTGCCAGAGTGGAAGTGTTGCGACCACTTGAGGAACGGAGGGACCATCATGAATACTACGACGTTCGGGCTCGACATTGCAAAGCGGACTTTCCAGCTGTATTGGGTCGAGGTGGAAACTGGCGAGGTCGTGAACCGGCGGTTCACGAAGCAACAACTTATAGAATTCTTTAGTCAGCGAGCGGCCGGACGCGTCGCTTTGGAAGCCTGCGGGAGCGCCCACTGGTGGGCACGCAAAATCGCGGCGCTCGGTCACAAAGTCGTGCTGCTGCACGCCCGGTTCATCCGTCCATTCGTCCAGAATAACAAGACCGATGCAACGGACGCCCGTGCGATCTGGACGGCAGCACAGCAGCCGGGCATGCGTTCGGTAGCACCGAAGACGGCCGATCAGCAGGCCATTCTCGCCCTGCATCGCATGCGTTCACTGCTAGTCAAGTCGCGCACCATGCAGGTCAACCAACTACGTGGCCTATTGTACGAATTCGGAGTGACGCTTAAAGCGGGTCGCGTCGCTGGTCTGGCGGAGGTGCGAGAGCGGCTCCATGAAATCGAACAGGTCGTTCCCGGTACATTGTTCGGTGCGCTGCGCGACCAGCTTCACCACATCGATCTGATCGATGGCGAGATCAGGAAACTCGAGAGACAAATCGTAGCCTGGCAACGACAAGAGGCAGCCTGTCAGCGGATCACTTCCATTCCCGGTATCGGACCATTGACGGCAACAGCCCTTGTCGCAACGATCGGCGATCCAGCTGCTTTCAAATCCGGCCGTGAACTCGCGGCATACCTCGGCCTGGTTCCCAGGCAAAGTGGTACAGGCGGCAAATTACGATTGGGCGGGATAAGCAAGCGAGGCGATAGTTATGTACGAATGCTGCTGATCCACGGAGCGCGAGCGGTCATGTTCAAGAGCCAAAGCAAGGGAGCCTGGTGCGAGCAATTGTCTCTGCGTCGGCCAACGAACGTGGTTGCCGTCGCGCTGGCAAACAAGATGGCACGAACAGCGTGGTCGCTACTCGCGCACGAAAGTGCTTATCAGAAAGACTATACGTCACAAATGACGGCTTGAAATAACGTTGCATTAAACACGAATCCGCAGACAGGTTGCGAAGGGCAATAACGGTGTGATGGCAAGACAGGTTGGTCCGCAAGAACGCAAACCTGATTGACGCTGTGCGCTCCGAGCGCGCTAGATAGCAGAGGTCGTTCTTGGCGAATTCCATCAGGGCGGGCAGGCTAACCTGCAGATGCCGGATATAAGCCTGCAACCAAATCCTCGTCTAACATCACAGCGATATTACCTTGCAAGCCGGGCGGCGTTCATATAAGCG
>NZ_PVZB01000077.1 GCF_003002025.1 Paraburkholderia sp. BL25I1N1 | reverse complement strand
ACGGAAGTGATCGCCGTGTCGGCGGGCGTGACGCAATCGCAGGAAACGCTGCGCACGGCGCTGGCGATCGGAGCGGATCGCGCGATCCTGATCGAGTCTTCGCAGGAACTGCAGCCGCTGGCCGTGGCCAAGCTGCTGAAGGCGCTGGTTGACAAGGAGCAGCCTTCGCTGGTCATTCTCGGCAAGCAGGCTATCGACGACGATTCGAACCAGACCGGCCAGATGCTCGCCGCGCTGGCTGGTTTGCCGCAAGCCACGTTTGCATCGAAGGTGGTTGTTGCTGACGGCAAGGCAACCGTTTCGCGCGAAGTGGATGGCGGCGCGGAAACGCTGTCGCTGACGCTGCCCGCTGTCGTCACGACCGACCTGCGCCTGAACGAGCCGCGCTATGTCACGCTGCCGAACATCATGAAGGCGAAGAAAAAGCCGCTGGAAGTCCTCAAGCCGGAAGACCTCGGCGTTGATGTCACGCCGCGCCTGAAGACGCTGAAGGTTGTCGAGCCGCCCAAGCGCTCCGCCGGTGTGAAGGTGCCGGATGTGAAGACGCTGGTCGAGAAGCTGAAGACCGAAGCCAAGGTGCTGTGAGGGAGACAGGGCAAATGACGAATCTGGTAATAGCAGAACACGACAACGCATCGATCAAGGCCGCGACGCTGAACACGATCGCAGCGGCCCAGAAGATTGGTGGCGACATTCACGTGCTGGTGGCAGGGCACAACGCGCAAGCCGCGGCGGATGCGGCAGCGAAGATCGCAGGCGTGAGCAAAGTACTGCTGGCCGACGCGCCGCAACTCGAAGCAGGCCTCGCGGAAAACATTGAAGCGACGGTGCTGAATATCGCGAAGGACTATTCGCACATCCTCGCGCCGGCAACCGCCTACGGCAAGAACATCACGCCGCGTATCGCAGCAAAGCTCGATGTCGCACAGATCAGCGACATCACGGCAGTGGACAGTCCGGACACGTTCGAGCGTCCGATCTACGCCGGCAACGCCATCGCAACCGTGCAATCGGCTGACCCGATCAAGGTCATCACGGTCCGCACGACGGGTTTCGATGCAGTCGCGGCCGTTGGCGGCAGCGCAACGGTCGAGAAAATCGAAGCAGCGGCGGACAGCGGTATCTCGTCCTTCGTGAACCGCGAAGTGACGAAGCTGGACCGTCCGGAACTGACGTCGGCGAAGGTCATCGTCTCGGGCGGCCGCGGCCTGGGCAACGGCGAGAACTACACGAAGGTCCTCGAACCGCTGGCGGACAAACTGAATGCAGCACTCGGCGCATCGCGTGCCGCGGTCGACGCGGGCTTCGTACCGAACGACTATCAGGTCGGTCAAACCGGCAAGATCGTCGCGCCGCAGCTGTACATCGCCGTCGGCATCTCGGGCGCGATCCAGCATCTGGCCGGGATGAAAGACAGCAAGGTGATCGTTGCGATCAATAAAGACGAAGAAGCGCCGATCTTCAGCGTCGCCGATTACGGACTGGTGGGCGATCTGTTCACG
>NZ_PVZB01000076.1 GCF_003002025.1 Paraburkholderia sp. BL25I1N1 | reverse complement strand
AATTTCGTGCAGCGGCTGATGGCTGAGAACGGCATCTACTGGTTTTTCGAGCACTCGAAGGGCTATCACCGGATGGTGTTCGTGGACCACGTGGGCGCGCACAAGCCGGTGCAGAGCGAGGCGTATCACACGCTCGCGTACTACCCGCCGGGGCACAGGATCGACGCGGAGTATATCGACGCGTTCGATATCGCCCAGACGTTGCAGTCGGGCGTCTGGACCACCGGCGACTATGACTTCAAGCAGCCCGAAGCCAATCTTGGCGTGCGCAAGGTCCAGCCGCAGAAGACGATCCACAATGATCTGGCGCGCTACGAGTGGCCCGGCGACTACACCGACCCGGTCGAAGGCGAGAAGTCCGCGCAGATCCGCATCGAGGAACTGTTCGCGCGCGGCGAGCGCGCCGAAGGCCGTGGCGCGCTGCGCAATGTCGTATGCGGGACGACCTTCCATCTGGAGAACCATCCGTATCGCAAGGCGAACCAGGAATACATGGTGATCCGCGCGAAGCTCGATGCCGAAGAGACGATGGAATCGACCGGTCCGGGCGTCTACTGGTTCGACACCGACTTCACCGTGCAACCGGCGACCAATGTATTCCGTCCGGCGCGCACGGTCCCGAAGCCGCGCACGACCGGGCCGCAGAGCGCCGTGGTGACGGGCTTCGATAGAAACGTCGTGTCCACCGAACCGTATGGCCGCGTGACGCTTAAATTCCGCTGGGACCGCTCGCCGAACCGGGACGAGAATTCGTCGTGCTGGGCGCGGGTCATGTCGCCGTGGGCGGGCAATGGTCACGGGGCCATCAGCCTGCCTCGCATCGGCACGGAAGTGATCGTGGATTTTATCGACGGCGACCCGGACCGGCCGTTCGTCATCGGGCAGGCCTACAACGCGGACAACATGCCGCCGTGGCCGTTGCAGGACAACCATGCCCTGTCAGGCCTGCTCAGTCGCAATCTGGAAGGGAGCGGGTCGAACCAGTTCGTTGCGGACGACACACCGGACCGGTTACAGGCGCAGGTGACGAGCGATCAGGCGAACTCGCGGCTGGTGGTGGGTTACAACACGCGCATCGTGCCCGGCGAGGGACGCAAACAGGCGCGCGGCATCGGCTGGGAACTCGCCACCGATTCATGGGGCGTGGTCCGCGCAAACCGGGGCATGCTGGTGACCACCGAGACGCGCAGCGGTGCGCAGTCGCCCGCGAAGGACATGGGCGAGACGGTGCAGCGCCTGACGCAGGCGCGCGCGCAACATGAGGACATGGCGCAGCTCGCGCAGCAGCACAACGCGCAGTCGTCGGACGCGAGCCAGCACGACGCCGCGAAAGCCATCAAGGCGCAGAACGACGCGATCCGGGGCGACACCGCCCACTGGCGTGAAAATCCGTTCCCCGAAATGACGCGACCCGATCTTGTCGTTGCGAGCGCGGCGGGCATCGGCATGAGCGCCACACAGGGCACGCACATCGTGAGTGGCCAGGATCATGCGGTGACAGCAGGTCGCGACGTGAGCGTGTCGTCGGGGCGCTCACTGTTCGCGTCGGTGCGCGGTGCGATCTCGATGTTCGCCTACCAGCTTGGGCTGAAACTG
>NZ_PVZB01000075.1 GCF_003002025.1 Paraburkholderia sp. BL25I1N1 | reverse complement strand
GCGCATTGACTCAGGTTTTTTGTTACCGAGCTAGGCTCGTTGCCTCAAGTATTTTGCTACCTGTCAGACGGCTGGCGGGAGCGACTTATGACGAGGCTCAGAATGACAACAAGGCGGGAATTGATCGAGGCAGTCGGCGAACGGTACCGCCGTTCTGAACGGAACGACAAGCGGCAGATCCTGGACGAGTTCGTTGAATTGACGGGCTATCATCGTAAGCACGCAATCCGAGTGCTTTGCCGGGAGCAGCAGCCGGCGAAGACGAAGCCCGGCCCACAGCGACGCTATGACGATGACGTTCATGCCGCACTGATCCTGCTATGGGAGGCCGCCGATCGGATCTGCGGCAAGCGGCTGAAAGCGCTCATCCCTACGTTGATCGACTCGATGACACGGCATGGGCATCTATCGCTATCGAAGGACTTGCGCCAGCGGCTCAAGCAGATCAGCGCCGCTACCATTGATCGGCTTCTGCGAGATGTGCGCGAGCAAGCTTTCAGCGGCCAGCGCCGCCGAGCTGGTGGAATTGGCAATGCGATTCGCCGCGCAGTGCCCATTCGAACCTTCACCGATTGGAATAACCCGCTGCCCGGTTTTCTGGAGGTCGATTTCGTTGAGCATTGCGGAGGCACCAAGATTGACGGTGAGTTTGTACACAGTTTCGTGATGACAGATATCGCCACAGGTTGGACGGAGTGTCTCGCTATGCCGTTTCGCAGCGCGTCGTTCGTTCTTGAGCACGTCGAACAGGTTCGCGGTGCCTTGCCGTTTCCGCTACGCGGCCTGGATTGTGATAACGATAGCGCCTTCATGAACGCTTCTGTCTTTGACTTCTGCAAAGCAACCGGGATCGAGCTGACCCGTTCTCGTGCTTATAAAAAGAACGATCAGGCATGGGTTGAGCAGAAGAATGGCTCCGTCGTGCGTCGTCTCGTGGGCTACGGCAAGTTACGAGGTCTTGAAGCCACTGAAGCGCTTGCCTCTCTTTATCAAGTGTCACGGCTGTACATCAACTTCTTTCAGCCGTCATTCAAATTGAAATCGAAGACTCGTCACGGCGCCAAGGTAACGAAGTGCTATGAAGTTCCGTTGACGCCGCTTGAGCGCGTCCTGCAGTCCGCATCTATTCCCGAGGCGACTAAACGTAGCCTTCGCGCGCGGTTCCGTCGGCTCGATCCATTGGATTTGTTGCATCGGATTCGCGAAGCACAACAGCGGGTCGCGCAATGCAGCGCTTCCGGTGGTCTGCCCGCGCCGGCGACGACAGGCGAAGTCCCGCTCTCGGAATTCCTGTCGAGTCTAGGCACAGCGTGGCAGGCCGGCGAGATAAGACCGACGCATCACCGCAAAGCGCGCGTCCCACATGACTGGCGTACTCGCGAAGATCCGTTCGAACATGCCTGGCCCAAGATACTGGAATGGCTCGAAAACGAGCCGAGCATTACAGGAAAGCAGCTATATCAGCGCCTCACCGCGATGGCTCCCACCCTGTATTCCGGCGCTCAGCTGCGCACCCTGCAGCGCCGGGTAAAAGTGTGGCGCGCAGATCGAGCGAGGGAACTGGTGACCCGAATACTCAGCGGCGCCGACGTTGAAGTGGTGAAGGCTGACGCTGCTACGCAGCGCCAGCCTTCACCAACAAACGATTCGTCGATGACAATTAGCCGGGAGTAACATTATCCCGTGAGGCAACACG
>NZ_PVZB01000074.1 GCF_003002025.1 Paraburkholderia sp. BL25I1N1 | reverse complement strand
CCCGCTGATACCGACTGCGGCAGGTTGATCCGTGACGAGGCTGCTGCCGCCCGCTTGCAGCCCGTATTTGTCACGCGGATCAAGCGATCCACTATTCCGCTGCGCTTACCGTCTGGAGACCAACTCGACGTTGCACTCGACGAGGGGACCATCGACGCTGACTCTGGCTCGGTACCGATCGCGGCTCTGGAGCTGGAGCTGAAACACGGCCAGGCGGAGAGCCTGTACGGCGTCGCGCTCGAGTTGCTGGAAACCGTGCCGCTACGCATCGACCACCTCAGCAAGGCCGATCTCGGCTACGAACTGCTCGTAGCGGAGCACAGCGACGCGGTCAAGGCCCAACCGGTGCATCTGACCAAGCGTGATTCGGTCGAGGACGCGTTCTGCAGTATCGCGCGCAACTGTCTGGATCAGGTCCACGCGAACGAACGTGGCGTCGTTTCTGGCCACGATCCGTCGAGCGTCCATCAGATGCGCGTGGGGCTCCGTCGGCTGCGCTCGGCCCTCGACCTGTTTGCAAAGGTGATTCCGGCTTATCCCGATCTCGACGAGGAACTGCGGTGGATCGCGTCGGCGCTCGGCGCCGCGCGTGATTGGGAAGTGCTCGCAGGATCGACGCTTGAACATGCGGCGGCAAACGGGAACGCGGACGAAATCCTGCCTGCCCGGCAGGTATGCGAGCAGATCGCCGCCAACAACCGGCAGCGGGCGGCAGCCGCAGTCGAGTCGGTTCGCTATACCCGGCTGGTTCTCCAACTCGCGCTCTGGTTAAGCGGAAAGGGCTGGCAAGACGGGATGTCCGACAAGCAGCGTGAGGGGATTGACAGGTCCGTCGGGCAGTTCGCCGCGGAAGTCGTACGCCGCCGGCACCGGAAACTTATCAAACGTGGCAAGCGGCTCGCCGATCTCGACGATCACCGTCGCCATCGCGCCCGCATTGCGGCGAAGAAAGTGCGATACGCGACCGAGTTCTTCGCGTCGCTGTTTGCGAGGCGTGCCGTCCGGCATTATGTCGATGCATTGGCCGCACTCCAGGATGATCTCGGCTGGCGCAACGATGCCGTTGTCGCCGACCAGCTTCTGAAGCTGCTGCCACGAGCATCGCCCGAAGCGGCACCGGGTGCGGCCTTCGCGCGAGGTTATCTTGCTTCACGCGTCGCCGCCGATCATCCGGCATTGAAGAAGCGGTGGAAAGGTTTCAGGCGCCTTTCGCCACCGCACTGAGCAAGCCTGCGTCCCAAGGAAAAACTTCGCTTCCCGGCTTGAGGAAGCTGGACGCTTTCGAGAGGCAGAGGCTTGCTCAACCGTGCGTTGATCGTTGCTCTGGCTTCTTACTACGAGTCGTGTCGTCCGTCTCGCGCAGCGCCGCGTTTGCCGTGACCAACAATGCCGCATCATGATCACGCAGCACTGCGTCGACTGCGTCGAAGGCGTTCTTTAGCTCCTTCTGCCCAGTCTTCGTTGCATTGCCCCCTTCGAAAATGGCATCAGCTTCCTTCTTCAACCGCCTTACGAGTTTCGCAGCAAACCGGCTATCGAGCGAGCTGTTCTGCACGAACTCCTTGATCTGTATTGTCAACGCCGTCAACGCCTGTTCAGTTGTTTCATTCGAGTCGCTGGCATCGACAGATAACGATTTCTTTCCCATCAACATTCTCCAAAGTGTATTTACTCTCGGCGGGCAGCGGCGAAGAGAAAGCGCAAAGTTGCGAATCGGATGCCTAAGAG
>NZ_PVZB01000073.1 GCF_003002025.1 Paraburkholderia sp. BL25I1N1 | reverse complement strand
CTGCGCTAGGCTGTTTCGCTAAGTGGTTGCCCCTGAACAATTCGCTTTTTGTGCCGCCGGCGTCACATTATTTTGTCGGCGGCAACCCGGCGGTCGAGCAAAACAGCGAGAATGAAGGCACAAAGAAGCCGCAGCTTCCTGAGGATCATCCTGAGATTGTGACCGGCGCCGCACAACACCGCATGCATCGCATCGCCGAGCGCGCCTTTGAGCCAGTTCCGGTCGAGTCTCCCGTCTGTCTTCATGTGGCCGATGGCTGGCTCGATTGCACTTCGCCGCCTGGTCATCGCGCGTAGTCCGCGTGTGATGCCCCGTCGCAAGCTTGGATGATAGATCTTTACGCCATCGACCGCGACACCCTTGTATCCACGGCCGACGATGGCGACTTGCGGCGTGGCGTCGCACAGGATTGCCGCCTGTTCCAGCGCTTCCGCCAGAGTATGACCGTCGTACGGATTGCCCGGCATCGAGCGCATGCCAACGACCAGTCCTTCCTTGTGGGTCGTCGTGATCGACACCTTCACGCCGAATTCGTATGGTGTGCGGGCTTTGCCCTTGGCCAGACACTCAACTTCCGGCGCATGCAGCGCGTACAGCTTGTTCTTGTCCTTCGGCTTCTGCGCCAGGATGCGCTTCGTGCGGCCGATCAGTTCCAGCAGCGCCGCGCGGCCTGAGTCTGCCACCTGGGCGACCTGTCGCTCCACATCACGCATCACCCGTCCAACGCGCGAGCGTAACGTGCGCAACGCTTTCCTCATGCGTTTGTACTGCTTCGCGTGAGCGTAGCGGCCAATCTGCAGCCCCAGACGCGGCGCCTCGCGGTTGTAGTTCTGCCGCAGCTTCAGGCCGTGCCTTGCCGCTGCCTTCACCAGATGTTCGCGACACCGCTCAAGCAATCGCGAATCGATTGGATGGGCGATCGCCTTCTGCGTGACTGTCGCATCGACAATCACACGCTTCACGCTCGAAGCTTTGATAACACCAGCACGCTTTGCTGCTTCGATCGTCTCGGCCAGCAACTCTTCAATGCCGGTTTCGCCCAGGCGCTTCGTCCAGCGCGTCAGGCTCGACGGATCGATCGGCGGTTCGGTCTGCAGGTACGTGTCGCCCGTGAAGACCTGCCAGTACGGGTTCTCCACCCATTGCCAGACAACCTCTTCGTCGGACAGATCGAACGCATGCTGCAAATACAGCAGCCCCGCAATCAGGCGTGGCGACGTCGCTGGTCGACCCTTGCGTGATACGAAGCTCTCGCTCATCGACGCGCCCAATCGTTCCCAGTTGATCAGCCCGGCCAAACAGATCAACGGATGCTTCAGGTTGATCTGTTCGCGCAGCGGTTGCCGGAAGAAATCTCCTTCCGTCACAGGCGTCTTCGGACCCATCTGCACCTCGTCGAAAAACGCAGGATTCACGCATAAATCTGCCAGGTTCCTGCAAATCTCGCAACACCATTTCGACCTTAAAGCTCCGACGTACGTGGCTATCCGAATTCTTCAGGCTCGACTAAGTGGCGTGACGTCTACACCTGTGGCTTC
>NZ_PVZB01000072.1 GCF_003002025.1 Paraburkholderia sp. BL25I1N1 | reverse complement strand
GAGCCGCCGGCCGGCGTGAAGCCCGCCGTCGTCAGCGTCGTCGAGTTCGCCACCGAGTTCGAACCCAGTGCCACCGAGTTCGCCGTCGTTGCCGATGCGTTGCCACCGATCGCCACTGCGTCCGTACCCGTTGCCGACGAATCCGCCAGCGTCGAGTTCGTGTGGAAGTACTTGATGCCGGTGCCGCCGTTGGTGATGTTGTTCACCACGTTGCTGATGTTGGTGACGTTACCAGCGATGTTCGTCACGTTGCCCGACAGATTGCTGACGTTGTTGCTCAGGTTCGAAACGTTATTGCTGACGTTGTTCACCTTTGCATCTTCCGACTGCAACTGGCTCACGTTCACCGCGTCCGTGGCGTTCAGACCCGCTGCCACGTTCGTGATGCGACGTTCCTTGCCCGCTGCGCCAACCGACACTTCACCACCCAGCGCCGTCGCTGCCGTGATCGCCGAGCCGCCGGCCGGCGTGAAGCCTGCCGTCGTCAGCGTCGTCGAGTTCGCCACCGAGTTCGAGCCCAGTGCCACCGAGTTCGCCGTCGTTGCCGATGCGTTGCCACCGATCGCCACTGCATCCGTACCCGTTGCCGACGAATCCGCCAGCGTCGAGTTCGCGTGGAAGTACTTGATGCCGCCACCGCCGTTGGTGATGTTGTTCACCACGTTGCTGATGTTCGTGACGTTGTTGCTCAGGTTCGAAACGTTATTGCTGACGTTGTTCACCTTTGCATCTTCCGACTGCAACTGGCTGACATTCACCGCGTCCGTCGCTGCCGAACCGGCTGCCACGTTGGTGATGCGACGTTCCTTGCCTGCCGCGCCCACCGACACTTCACCGCCGAGCGCCGTCGCTGCCGAGATCGCCGAGCCGCCGGCCGGCGTGAAGCCTGCCGTCGTCAGCGTCGTCGAGTTCGCCACCGAGTTCGAGCCCAGTGCCACCGAGTTCGCCGTCGTTGCCGATGCGTTACCACCGATCGCAACTGCATCCGTGCCCGTTGCCGACGAATCCGCAAGCGTCGAGTTCGCGTGGAAGTACTTGATGCCGCCACCGTTGGTGATGTTGTTGACGGTGTTGCTGATATTGGTGATGTTGCCCGTCGCCGTGCTGATATTGTTCACGGTGTTCGACAGGTTGCTCAGGTTGTTCGAAACGTTATTGACCTTCGCATCTTCCGATTGCAGCTGGCTCACGTTCACCGCGTCCGTGGCGTTCAGACCCGCTGCCACGTTCGTGATGCGACGTTCCTTGCCTGCCGAGCCCACCGACACTTCACCGTTAGCTGCCGAAGCCGTACCCGACAGAGCCGTCGAACCTGGGTTGTAGCCCGCAGCCGACAGGTTCGCCGTCGTGGTCGATCCCGAACCCAGTGCTACCGAGTTGGCCGCCGAGGCCGATGCGTTGCCACCGATCGCCACTGCATCCGTGCCCGTTGCCGACGAATCCGCCAGCGTCGAGTTGGTATGGAAATACTTGATGCCACCACCGTTGGTGATGTTGTTGACGGTGTTGTTGATATTGGTGATGTTGCCCGTCGCCGTGCTGATATTGTTCACGGTGTTCGACAGGTTGCTCAGGTTGTTCGAAACGTTATTGACCTTCGCATCTTCCGACTGCAACTGGCTCACGTTCACCGCGTCCGTCGCTGCCGAACCGGCTGCCACGTTGGTGATACGACGTTCCTTGCCTGCTGCACCGACCGACACTTCACCACCCAGCGCCGTCGCTGCCGTGATCGCCGAGCCGCCGGCCGGCGTGAAGCCTGCCGTCGTCAGCGTCGTCGAGTTCGCCACCGAGTTCGAACCCAGTGCCACCGAGTTCGCCGT
>NZ_PVZB01000071.1 GCF_003002025.1 Paraburkholderia sp. BL25I1N1 | reverse complement strand
TTACCTGACGAACCCCTCAGTTTGAGGAAGCAGATCGCTGGCATTTGCGTGGACGCCCGACAGAGTCTGGCTGCCAGGTAGTGCGTTTATCAGCGCAGGCATCACTTCCCGGGCAAACATCTCGGTGTTTTTGCGTGTCAGGTCAGCAGGCATCGTGCCGTATTGCAGACCGGCGCCAACGATATTGAAGCCTCCCTTGCTTTGGAAGTCCGCCAATTTGTCGATCACCGTCTGAGGTGAACCGCAGATGAAGGTGCCGAGCGAGATCATTTCCTCCATGGTCCTCTCGCGCGAGACATTCGTTTTTTCGCGCATCAGATTCTTGAAGGCCGTCATTGATGTATAGCCAGGCGGCAGCAGCATTTCCATCGACATCCTCTGGAAACGGTTTGCGAATGCCTCGATGTGCGGCTTGGCTTCGCGCTGCGCAATCGCATCGGTCTCTCCGACATAGATCTTGACGTTCCATGCCAGATGGTTCGGTGTAGCCTGCCAGCCCTGGCGTTCGGCTTCGTCGCGGTACGCCTGCATGTACTTGAACAATACGGCCGCAGGCGCGGCAGTCTGCAAATATGTGTATCGATGATTGGCCGCCGCGGCGAATTCAATGGTCTCTTTGGAGCCTTGAGACGGAATGAAAACCGGGGGATGCGGCTTGGCATACGGCCGGGGCCAAAGATTTACATAGGGAAATTTATAGTATTTCCCATTAAACGAAAATGGGCCGGGCCGCGTCCATGCCTGCATAATCAGGTCATGGGCTTCATGGAAGCGCGCATGACTCTCAGTCGGATTCATGGCCAAAGCGTGATACTCGGCGCCGATGCCGCGCACGAAGCCGGCAATCAGTCGGCCTCGCGTAAGGTTGTCGAGAATTGCGTACTCTTCGGCCACCTGCAACGGATTGCTCAGCACTGGCAAAGCTCGTCCAAGAATCGCGATCTTCGTGTTGCCCTTGAGCTTACGCGCAAGCGTACCGGCCAGCACATTCGGTGACGGCATCATCCCATACGCAGTCTGATGATGTTCGTTCAACCCGAGAAATTCAAACCCCAGATCGGCAGCGTATTCGTACTCGTCCAGATAGCGGTGATACAGGGCCGCGCCCTTTTCAGGGTCGTAGTACGAGTTCGGCAGGGTCAACCATGAGGACTTGTGTTTCTCGACGTAGTCAAGATCCAGGTCGGCATAGGGCATCAGATGGAAAAAGCCAAATCTCATGATTGAACTCCCCGCGTAAATTGCTCAAATACGATGCTGAATCGTTCGGCTTCTTCAACTTGAGGCAGGTGCCCGGAGTTCTCGAAGATCGTGAGTTCGGAATTGGGAAACAACTTTGCGAGCCGCTCGCCATACGTCACTGGGAAAAGTGCGTCATGACGCCCCCAGCCGATCAGCGTCGGGATGTCGACGGTCGGCAGCCACTTTTCGAGATGCGGATCGTGAAAGCGAGGAGTCCAACCCAGCCGGGCGGAGATGTGCCGATTGCGCAAAAATCTATCCATTTGCTCGTCGGTCTGCGGTGTCGCAAGAATAACGTCGGCGCGAGACTGATCGACGAACAGCGTGCGGACCAATTCCTCGTTGGTCATCAGGAACTGATCGGGAAGATCGGTGCCATCGAGGTAAATGCCCGTAGTGCCAACCAAAGTCAACGAGCGCAAACGTTCAGTAGAGCGCACCGCCATTTCCATGGCGATCCAGCCGCCAAGCGACGATCCGATGACATGGACATCTCGAAGGTCGAGCGCCTTGATCAACTGAAGATAGAAGTAGGCCATGTCATGGATGTTGTCGATCCAGTCTGGCGAACTGCTGTGACCCATGCCCGGATGATCCGGGGCGACGACGTCGAAGTTTGCTGCGAGCCGTTGAAGGATCGTGGTCCACTCGCTACCGCCTCGATCGCCGTGGAGGTACAACACGGTCGGGCCTTTACCGCTTCGC
>NZ_PVZB01000070.1 GCF_003002025.1 Paraburkholderia sp. BL25I1N1 | reverse complement strand
GTGCGCCGTGAAAAGGCGGCGTTTTCCAGCGGGTGCAAGCCCCGCCCGGCAACCGCTCCAGCCGGAAGCAACTGGAGCAGTCATGGAGGTAACGAAGTGGCTGAAGCCTCTGGTAATGCGTGTCACGAATAGGTGACAGCGCGAGTGTGCAGGCCGTAACGCGAGTGAACGCCGAGCAAACCTCGAAAAGGACGATGCGCAGGCCGACCCGGCAACCCTATCGGGGAAGGCTGATACGACTGGGTGAATGAGCAGGCTGGACGCCCAGTCGCTGCGCCGGGGTAGTGGCGACAGCATGTACACAAGGAAAGCGTACGCAACACGGGAAGTCCCTCGGCGTGGTCAGGGATGACCAACCGGACGCCCGCGAGGGACAGGCCGGGCGCCTTGGGATGACGGAGAGGCCCGTAGTACCGGTGAAGCCGGGTAATGCCGGTGGAGGGAAGGGGCCTCAGTTCAAGACAGACGCAATACGTAGTGAGGACGTGGAGATTGGGCAACCTATCAACTCCGATTCGTGTTCAGAAGCTGCAGATGGCGTTACACGCGAAAGCGAAGGCAGAAGCCGGGTATCGCTTTTACGCGCTGTACGACAAGATCTATCGCGAGGATGTGCTGGCGCATGCGTACGCACAGTGTCGATCGAACAAGGGCGCACCGGGTGTCGATCGACAGGACTTCGCGGAGGTCGAAGCGTACGGGGTGCAGAAGTGGCTCGGCGAACTGGCGCTTGCGCTCAGGCAGGAGACTTACCGGCCGGACCCTATCAGAAGAGTGTTTATCCCGAAGGCCAACGGCAAGCTGAGGCCATTGGGTATCTCGACCCTGCGGGATCGGGTGTGCATGACAGCAGCGATGCTGGTGCTCGAACCGATCTTCGAAGCGGACCTTCCACCGGAGCAGTACGCTTATCGTGCGGGCCGCAATGCCCAGCAGGCGGTGATCGAGGTGGAGGAGCGGTTGCATCGAGGGCAAACGGACGTTGTTGACGCTGATCTCGCGGACTATTTTGGAAGTATTCCGCACGCCGATTTGATGTTGTCGCTCGCGCGACGCATCGTTGATCGGCGTGTGCTGCATCTGATCAGGATGTGGCTGGAATGCCCCGTTGAAGAAACCGATGACCGAGGTCGGCAGAAACGGACGACGGAGGCTCGAGACAATCGGCGCGGGATTCCACAGGGCTCCCCCATCTCACCACTGCTGGCGAATGTTTACATGCGCCGGTTCGTGCTGGCGTGGAAGAAGCTCGGGCTTCAGCGCAGTCTTGGCAGTCGAATAGTGACCTACGCAGACGATCTCGTGATCCTGTGCAAGCGAGGCAAGGCTGAAGAGGCGTTGCTGAAACTGCGCGAGATCATGAGCAAGCTGAAGCTGACGGTCAACGAGGAGAAGACGCGAATCTGCAAGGTGCCAGAAGGTGAGTTCGACTTCCTGGGTTTTACGTTTGGGCGGATGTACTCGGCAACGACTGGTCAGGCCCGTATGGGCATGAAGCCGTCGAAGAAGAGTATCCGGCGCATGGTCGAAAAGATTCATGCAATGACCGCCCTCAGGACGGTATGGCAAGAGACCACGGAGTTGGTGGGCAAGTTGAACCGCAC
The DNA here is from genome assembly GCF_003002025.1 of Paraburkholderia sp. BL25I1N1. Taxonomy (GTDB): domain Bacteria; phylum Pseudomonadota; class Gammaproteobacteria; order Burkholderiales; family Burkholderiaceae; genus Paraburkholderia. Next base: position 383 of record NZ_PVZB01000070.1, on the reverse strand, counting down.
GTTGCGCGGCTGGGCGAATTACTTCCAGGTAGGAAGCGTCAGCCGGGCATACCGAGCAATCGACAGCTACACCGCGACGCGGTTGCGCCGGTGGCTACGCAACAAGTACAAGCTCAGACGTCGCAGGGGCGGGACTTATCCATCCCCGCATCTCTACGGGTACTTCGGTCTCGTACGTCTGAGCGCACGTGGGGGCGTAGCCTGGCGTGTGTGAAGGCGTGATGTTTTGTCCGAGAGCCCAGTGCGGGAGATCTGCACGCTGGGTTCGATGAGCGGGATGTGGAAACGGGGTTACGGCGAGGTTATTGGGGCACCGCCAGACGAAAGCGGCGGTAACAGACAAACCGAGCCTACCGCTACCGCGCCACATCTCGACTCTACCG
>NZ_PVZB01000069.1 GCF_003002025.1 Paraburkholderia sp. BL25I1N1 | reverse complement strand
CAGGCGGTGAAGCAGGGCGATCTGTTGTTCCGTATCGACCCGCGTCCGTATCAGGATGCGCTCGCGCGGGGCAACGCGTCGCTCGTCGCGCTCGATCGCCAGATCGAGCTGACCCAACGTACGGTCAATGCGCAGCAGTACAACGCGCAGTCGGTGCGTGCGGCGGTCGAGCGCGCGCGAGCCGCCGCGAGCCAGGCGTCCGATACGCTGCACCGCATGGAGCCGCTGGTGTCGCACGGCTATGTGTCGGCGGAGGACGTCGATCGTGCGCGCACCGCGCAACGTGCCACGCAGGCCGAACTCAGCGCCGCGCAACTGCAGGCGCAGCAAGCCGTTGCGGCCGTGAGCGGCGTCGACGCGCTGGTTGCGCAGCGTGCCGTCGTCATGGCGGAGATATCGATTGCCGAGCTGAACCTTGAATATTCGACCGTGCGGGCGCCGTTCGACGGACGCATCGTGTCGTTGGAGACATCGACGGGGCAGTTCGCGTCTGCGCTCAAACCGGTCTTCACTTTGATCGACACGCGCCACTGGTACGTAGTCGCGAACTTTCGCGAAACCGAACTCAAGGGCGTCAGGGCGGGCACGCCAGCTACTGTGTACCTGATGAGCGATACGGGCCAGCGTTTCCAGGGCACCGTCGATTCGATCAGCTACGGCATCGCGCCCGATGAAGCCGGCCTTGCATTGCCGGGCGGATTGCCACGCATTCAACGCACGCTCAATTGGGTGCATGTATCGCAGCGCTTCCCGGTGAAGATCCTCATCGACAAACCGAACCCAGAGCTGTTCCGCGTCGGCACGTCGGCGGTGGCCGTGCTGGAACCCGGGCGCGGCAACGACGGCGAGCGCCATTGAGGACCGCCCATGGCCGCCGCCGACTACCTGCCCGTCACGCTGCGCGATGCAGGCGCTTTCCTGAGGCGCGAGCTTGCGTTTTTCCCCGGTCGCGTCAACGTGATGTTGCGTTGCATGTTGACGAGCGCCATTGTGATCGTCGTGTCGAATACGCTCGAGGTGCCGGAGATCGCGCTATCGCTGCTGGTGGTGTTCTATGTCACGCAGTCGAACGTGGTGGTCACGCGGTTGGTCGGCGTGATGTTCATGGTCGGATCGACGCTCGCGATCGGCCTGTCGATCCTGCTGCTGAAATTTACATTCGACTACCCGTTGCTGCGCATCGTCATCGCGAGCCTGCTATTCCTGGGCAGCGTGTACCTGCTGCGGGTGCTCAAGATTGGCATCGTGTTCTTCATCGTCGCGATCATTGTGATTTACGTGCAGAGCTTCGTCGACCGGACCGATCAGGCCGACCTGCTGATCCGCGCGGTGTTATGGGTATGGGTCGCCGTCAACTATCCGATCGCGCTGACGCTCGTGGTCAACACGCTTTTGTTGCCCGTCGAGCCGCAATTGCAGCTCAAGGCGGAAATCCATCGGCAACTGGCAGCGCTGGACATGTGCCTGGCGCAACTGATCAACGGCGGCACGAGCGCCGCGCCGATCACGCTGGCGGCCGTTCAGCAAGGCGCGCTCACGCTGCAGAAGTTGCTGCGGTTTACGACAATGCGTGATGCGCACTATCGCGAACATCAGGCGTCGCAGCTTGCATGCATCGCGACCGTGTCGCGGCTTTATCGCGGAGCGAGTGAGCTTCCGCCGAGTTGGCCGCGCGCCTCAGCCGCGCAGCTGGCGATGTTGCGCGAGTTGCGTGCGAACTGCCACGCGCTCGACCAGGCGGTCATGACCGGCGAGCCCTATCACTACTCGAGCACGGCGACACCTGAAGAGCGCAACGCCGCCGACACGATTCCTGCCGCTGCCGAATCGCAGCGGGCGCTGCGCGCATTCGCCGACCTGGCTGCGAGCGACCCGGCATCCGGCAAGCCGCCCGCGAGCGAGCCGATGCTCGCGCCGGACGCATGGACCAATCCCGCCTACATGCGCTTTTCGCTGAAGACCTTGCTCGCCGTTCTGGTCTGCTACGTGTTCTACAACGCCGTGGACTGGCAGGGCATCCACACGATCATGCTGACCTGCGTGATCGTCGCGCTGCCGAGCCTCGGCGCATCGGCGCAGCGCGCGTTGCTGCGGGTGGCCGGTGCTGCCATCGGAAGCGCGCTGGCGCTGTTCATGGTCGTGTTCGTCGTTCCTCATCTCGACGACATTGTCGGTCTGCTGCTGATGACGTTGCCTGTCGTCGCGTTCGGAGCATGGATCTCGGCGGGTTCGGAACGGATCGGCTACGCGGGCGTACAGCTCATCTTCACCTTCTCGCTCGCCTTGTTCGAACAGTTTGGCCCAACCGTCAATCTCACTGAAATACGCGACCGGCTGGTCGGCATTCTGCTGGGCGTCGGTGTGGCGACGTTCGTGCAGATGTCGTTCTGGCGCGAGGGCGAGGGCGACGTGCTGCGGC
>NZ_PVZB01000068.1 GCF_003002025.1 Paraburkholderia sp. BL25I1N1 | reverse complement strand
GTAAGCGTGGCACCAGCAACGTCTTGACTGGAGATCGTGATGTTCAGCCTGGGGTGCGGAGCTGCTCTGCGATGGCCCACGGTACGAGTTCATCGATACGGTTAATCGCATGGTCGGCGATGCGTGCGAGCACGTGTCGCAGATACGCCTCAGGATCGATGCCGTTGAGTTTTGCGGTGCCCACGAGGCTGTAGATTGCAGCGGCACGTTCGCCGCCGGAGTCTGCTCCGGCGAACAGATAGTTACGGCGACCGATGGCCACCCCACGCAGCGCGCGCTCGACTGGCAGATTGTCGATTTCGAGCTGGCCGTCGTCGCAATAGCGTGTGAGCGCTTCCCACCGGTTCAACGCATAGAAGATCGCCCGGCTGGTGTCCGATTTGCGCGAGAGCGTTTCCAGCGTCGTTGTGAGCCACGCATGGAATTGATCGAGTAGCGGTCGTGCGTGCTCCTGGCGATGCGCACGGCGCTCGTCGGGCGGTTTGCCCCTGATCGTTTCCTCAGTCCTGTATAGCGCGCCGATACGCTCAAGTGCTTCGGTGTTCAATGCATTGGGGCGCGCCGCGTGCAATTCATAGAACTGTCGTCGGGCGTGCGCCCAACAGGCCGCCTCCGTGGCGCGCCCGGTTTCGTAGATGGCCTGGTAGCCACCGTACGCGTCGGCTTGCAGCGTGCCATTGAACGATTCGAGGTGCCGCTGGGGATGGATCCCCTTGCGATCCGGCGTATAGGCGAACCACACCGCCGGCGGTGTCATGTCGGCCGACGCACGATCATCGCGCACGTACACCCACAAGCGGCCGGTCTTCGTCTTGCCGTTGCCCGGTGCAAGCACCGGAACGGGCGTGTCGTCGGCGTGCAGTTTCGTCGCCGACATCACGTGGCGACGCAGTGTTTCAACGAGCGGCTGCAGCAGCGTCGCCGCGTGACCGACCCACTTCGCAAGCAGTGAACGATCCAGCCCGACGCCTTCTCGCGCGTACATCACCGACTGTCGGTAAAGCGGCACATGGTCTGCGAACTTCGAGACCAGCACGTGTGCCAGCAACCCCGGGCCGGCGAGACCGCGTTCGATTGGACGACTTGGTGCAGGCGCCTGAGAGATGTAGTCGCAACGCATGCATGCGAACTTCGGACGCACGTGACGGATAACGCGGAAGCTTGCCGGGACGTACTCAAGTTGTTCGGCGACGTCTTCGCCCAGCGACTTCATCCGCCCACCGCATGCCGTGCAATTCCCGGCAGATTCTGGCAAGTGCGTTCGGATCTCGCGAGGCAGATGCTCAGGCAGTGGCTGGCGCGGTGTCTGTTCTGCAGCCGTGCGCGGCGTCTTTGGGATTTCGACTGGCGCTGCACCTTCGTCTGCCACAAGCTCTTCAAGGCGCAGTTCGAGTTGCTCGATCTGACCGTCAAGCTTCTCCGACTTGCGACCGAACTGCATACGGCGCAGCTTGGCAATGAGCAGTTTCAGGTGTTCGACTTCGGCTGCGCGCGAAGCCAACGCAGCCTGTTGCGAGTCGACCGTTTCTTGCAGTTTGAGCATTTGCGCGTCGCGCGCGCGCAGTGCCGCCTCCTGGCTGAGCAGCATGGCCTTCAGCGTTTCGACATCGTCGGGAAGTGGGTTCGCGCGCGTCATGCGAGCAGTTTACGCGTTGGCAACGACGTTTACAACGCTGAAGTCGGTCGTGCCGTTCTCGTCGGTTGCCGCCAGTCGATGCCTTCCAGCAACATCGAGAGTTGCGCCGGGCTCAGGCAAATAACGCCACTGTCGGCTTGAGGCCATACGAAGCGACCCTTCTCGAGTCGCTTCATCAGCAGGCACATGCCATCGCCGCTCCACCACAGCACTTTGAGCAGGTCGCCGCGTTTGCCGCGAAACACGAAGATGTGCCCGCAGAACGGATCCCGCTCAAGTACGGTCTGTACCTTGGCGGCGAGACTGTTGAATCCGGCCCGCATGTCGGTCACGCCGGCAGCCAGCCATACACGAGTGCCGCCAGGAAGCCCGATCACGCCTCAGCCTCCGCAGCGGCACGCAGAGTACGCAACACAACACGCAGCGTGGCTGCGTCGGGCACGCCTTCGATACGCACGCGTGCAACGCCGACGCTAATCTCAATCACTCCCGCGACGACCGGCTGGGCCTTGGCCGGCGACTGAATGGGCAATGCAGCCGCGTTCTCGATCGTGCGTTCGTCGTGCACCACTTCTATCGGCAATAGTGTTGGCGGCTCATACTGCCCAGCCTGATAGGCTCGGCGCCATTTGAACAACAGATTCGTATTGAGTCCGTGTTCCAGAGCCAGTCGTGCGACCGAGACGCCGGGTTCACATGCAAGCTTTGCGAGTTCTCGCCGAAACTCGATGGTGTGATTGGGGGTGCCCTTACGCGTCCGTCTCGCTACTGTCGCTATCTCAGGTGACAAAGTAGTCTCCACCACTCGTTTGGTGGGGCCCACTGTGTCCACTTTGGCGC
>NZ_PVZB01000067.1 GCF_003002025.1 Paraburkholderia sp. BL25I1N1 | reverse complement strand
TGGGAACTGGAACTGCGCATCAAGCCACAGGGCGCACCGCCTGCGGTGCTGGGTGGAACGGAACAACTCGGCTGGTCCAGCTGGCTTGGACAGGCACCCACGGATGCGCCGATTACCGGCATGCGCTTCGAACCGGAACAGTACGTGGAGCAGTTGGCGAGGCGATCCGTACCGTACCGTCAACGCCCGGAAACCGGCGCGGGTGATCTGCTGGCGTACTACAACGAGGAGTTGCTGTACCTGCGCGAACTTGCCGCCGAGTTTGCACAGGCGCATGTAAAAATCGCCAGGCGTCTGGGCATGCAGGCGGGCGAAATCGGCGATAGGTATGTGGAGCGGCTCGTCCAGGCATTCGCTTTCATGTCCGCTCGCATGCGCATGAAACTGGACGCCGCGTTCCCCGACTTCACGCGCCCCCTGCTGCAATGCCTCTATCCGAATTACCTCGCGCCGACGCCATCGATGGCGGTGGCACGGCTATACCCGGATCACGTCAGGAGCAAACTTGCACAGGGGTTCCAGGTGCCACGCGGCAGTCCGTTCGCCTCCCCCGTGCCGGAGGGCGGCGGCTGCATCTGCCAGTTCCGCAGCACCCAGGACGTCACGCTCTATCCGCTGGAAATCGTCAGCGCCCGGCTCACCGGCATTCCGCCCGATATCTCCGCGCTTGACCGTTACGTGCGCCCGGACCGGAACGTATGCTCCGCGTTACGCCTGCGGCTGCGAGCCACCGGCAGCGCCACCATCGGACAGCTGCGCGGTCTGGATCGCCTGCCGGTCTATCTGGCGGGCGACGTGCGGCTTGCCTCCCAACTGTTCGAACTCCTGCATACCGGGGCGGCCGCATCGGTACTCGCCGCGCCGGGGAGTTTTGCCACTGCCCAGGAGCCGCTGCACGTGGTGCGAAACCAGGCCGTGATGCATGAAGGCTTCGGCACGGATCAGGCAATGCTGCCGCTTGTCTGGCCGAAGTTTCACGGCCACAACCTGCTGCACGAATATGCCACCTGTCCCGAGCGCTTCCTGTTCTTCACGCTCACCGGACTCGAGGCGGGCCTGCGCCGGATCGAAGCTCAGGAGGTCGAGATCGTCGTGCTGCTCGACCGCCCGGCAGGCGAACTGGTCAACCGGGTCGATGCCTCGCATTTTGCGCTGTTCTGCACCCCTGTCATCAACCTGTTTCCTGTCACGATAGACCGGCTCGAACTGCCTGAGAACAGCACGACAGCATCCCTGCATGTCGATCCACTCGCGCCCGCCGACTACGAAGTGTTTTCAGTCGGGGCACTCTCGGGATTCGAAACCAGGGAATCCGCGAGTCTTGAGTTCCAGCCGCGGTATCCGACACTGGCCCGCGACGAGAACAGCACCGGCCGCTATTTCGTTACCCGTCGCGAGGCCGCCCGGGGCACCGATCTGGCGCGTCGCTACCAGACACGCGCCACCTACGCGCCGGGCGACACACTGGTGTCGCTGGTCGATGCGAACGGCACGCCCGCTCATGACAATATCCGGTTCATCACCGCGCAGGTATGGGTGACGAATCGCGATCTGCCGAACCTGCTGGCCGTCAACGGGGTGGACGATCTCAGCACGGTCGTCAATGCACCGCTTGCCAGCGTCGGACTGATACGCGCGCCGGGCACGCCAAAGCGGCCGCTTGCACAGGGCGCCACCGCCTGGCGGCTGGTGCGCCAGCTCAATTTCAATCATCTGCCGCTGGAGGACGCAGGCGGCGCGGGACTGCGCGAACTGCTCCTGCTCTACCGGACCGGCGACAACCCCGGCTTCGTGAAGCAGGTGCAGGCAATCACAGGCGTGCAGATGCAGACGGTGACGCGCCGCCTGCCCGGTACCGGCGATCTCGTTTTCGGCTGCGGCACCGGCTGCACGCTCACCGTCGATGAAGGAGCGCTTGCAGGTGAAAGCCCGTATCTGCTCGGCGTGATCCTTGAACACTACCTGGCGCGCCACGTCCCGATGCATACCTTCGTGCAGACCTCGATGCGCTCGGTACAGCGCGGCCCCGTCGCGCTCTGGCCGCCCCGCATGGGCACCCGCAGCGCGGCCTGAATGGCCTGAGTGGCCGTGAGCCGCATCCATTCATCCTGGAGGAAGGACACTCATGCTGGATTTTTCGACCCGCCGCACCATCACCGTGAGCGGCGCGGCGTTGCCGGAATCGCCATCAGGCGAGCCCGCACTCGTGCTCAGATCAATCCGTGGCGAGGAAGCCCTGTCGGAAATCTACACCTACACGCTGGACATGGTGACGCCGCAAGACCTCGACATATTCAGCGACGACGCGGCGAACCTCGACCTGCGTGCCATGATCGGCAGGCCGCTGACCGTGGCTATCCAGCTTGAAGGGATGAGCGAGGTTGCCGGCCCTTCGTGGACGTCGAACATCGGCTGCAGCATGCGTGAGATCAGCGGCATCGTGACCAGCGCCCGCTTTGTCGAACAGCAGGACCGGCAGAGCCATTGCCGGCTCACGCTGCAACCCGGCCTCTGGCTTGCCGGGCAGCGCTCGGATTACCGGATCTTCCAGCGTAAGAATGTTATCGACATCATTCGCGAAGTGCTGCGCATCTATCCGTTTTCGTGCGCCTGGCGCACCAGCCGGATATACCCGCGACTGGACTATCAGGTCCAGTATGGCGAAACGGATTTGAATTTCGTGCAGCGGCTGATGGCTGAGAACGGCATCTACTGGTTTTTCGAGCACTCGAAGGGCTATCACCGGATGGTGTTCGTGGACCATGTAGG
>NZ_PVZB01000066.1 GCF_003002025.1 Paraburkholderia sp. BL25I1N1 | reverse complement strand
ACTGTCCTGCCTGGCATACGTCGACTCCCATCCACCACCCAGCACCTTGCACAGCGTGATGAGGTTCGCGTCGGCTTCGGCCCTGCTTTGCTCCAGATTGCTCTGCGCCTCGAGCAGCTGTCTCTGCACATTCAGCACGTCGAGGAAATCGACCGCACCCGCCTTGTACCTTTGCTGCGCAATCGACAGCGCACGCTGGTTCAGCCCCACAACCGTTTCCAACCGGTCGCGCCGGCGCTGTTCGGCGTCATAGACGACCAGCGCGTCGTCCACCTCCCGCCATGCCTGAAGCACGGTATGCTGGTAGACGATCGCTGCCTCCTGCTGCTGTGCCTCGCGCAGATGAAGCGTGCCCTTGAGACGTCCGCCTTCGAAGATCGGCAGCGTGATCGACGGTCCCACGACAAACTGGCCGGACGCCCAGTCGGCCAGATTCGACAGTTGCAGGCTCTGGAACCCGGCGCTGCCGTTCAGCGAGATGCGCGGATAGAAGTCGGCCTTCGCCATGCCGATCGTCGCGGTGGCCGCATGCAGCTGGGCCTCGGCTTTGCGGATGTCGGGCCGGCGCTGCACCAGTTCCGACGGAACGCCGATCGGCACCTGATCGGGCAGTGCCGGCACATCGCGCGGCTCGGCGAGCACCGCTTGCAACGCGCCCGGTTCCTTCGCCAGCAGCACGCCTATCGCATTGATCGTGGTCGTGCTGCGCGCTTCGAGTGTCGGGATCAGGCTTTCGATCGACTCCGCCTGGGCCATCGCGTTGGCCACGTCCAGGTCCGTCGTGACGCCTTCATGCACGCGATTCTGCGTGAGCTTCGTGGCGTCGTGGGCGATGTCGAGGTTCTGTTTCGCGATCTGCAGCAGCGCCTGCGTGTCGCGCAACTGGATGTAATCGCGCGCGAGTTCGGCGCGGGCGGACAGCAGGATCGCGTTACGGTCCTCGTACGAGGCATCGGAGAGCGCCGAGGCGGCCTCGACACCGCGTCGCACGCGGCCCCAGAAGTCGAGCTCCCATGACGCGTCGAAGCCGAACTGGTACAGATCGTAAGCGGGCGAGCCCTTGGCGCCCGGCAGCGGCGCGACACCGAGCGGCGCGCTACCCGATGCCGACTGCGTCTGACTTGCCGTCGGCGTGACGCCAAGCAGCGACAGGATGCCGTTCGGACTGCCGCGCTCGCGGTTGTAGGAGGCGGCGCCGGTCAGCGTCGGATATTCGTCGGCACCGGCAATGCGCTGTTGCGCCCGGCTTTGCCGCAGACGCGCCGAGGCCGCCGCGACATCCAGGTTTGCGTCGGTCAGCTGCTGTTCGAGCGAGTCCAGTACCGGATCGTTGAACAGCGTCCACCATTGCGGCGTGAATCCGGATTCGACAGCCTTGCTCGCGGCCTGCGCGCTCCGGGTGCGGCTGAACACATCGGGCGTGGCCGTCTGCGGAGCTTCGAAGTTCGGACCGACCAGGCAGCCCGTGAGCAGGGAGCACAGCAGCAACGCGAGCGCCGGCGTGCGCAGGGAGAAGTCGCTCGCGTTCATTTCGCGTCCGCTCCCGCGATCCGAGCGATCCGTGCATCGGCATGCTTGCCGACAGCGACCTCCGTTTCCACCGACAACCCGACGCTCAATGCAGACGCGGCCTGCTGTCCGTGATCGATGGTGATCCTGACCGGCACGCGCTGGACGATCTTGGTGAAGTTGCCCGTTGCGTTGTCGGGTGCGATAGGCGCGAAGCTGACACCCGTAGCGGGCGCAAGACTATCGACGTGTCCGCGGATCGTCACATCAGGCATGCTGTCGACCTTGATACGCACGCTGTCGCCGGGGCGCATCCGGGCAAGCTGGTTCTCCTGGTAGTTGGCGACGATATAGGCGTTCGACAGCGGGACGATTGCCAGCAGCGGCGCGCCGGTCGTCACGAATGCGCCGACGCGTGCCGAACGCCGTCCGACCTTGCCGTCGATGGGCGCATGAATCTCCGTGTACGACAGGTTGAGTTTCGCCTGTTCGAGCATGGCTTCGGCGTGGGCCAACGCACCCGCCGCCTTGTCACGCTGTGTCTTCAGAACGTCGAGGTTCTGCCCGGTCGCCACGAGTGCGGCGCGGTTGCGCGCCTGCTGCGCGAGTTCCTCGGCCAGCGCGCTCGCGGCATGCTGCTGCTCCTGTGTCGTTCCCGCACCGGTCTCCGAGAGATTGCGGTAGCGCGCGGCGTTGGCGCGCGAATTCGAGCGTCGCGTCATCCGCGCGCAGCGTGGCACGCGCCTGATCGACGAGCGCGGGCTGCCGTGCGATTTCGGCCTCGAAGTTCGCCACCGATGCTTTGGCGGCCACCACGTCCGCCTCGGCGCTCATCAACGCGGCGCGAAAGTCGCGATCGTCGATGCGAACCAGCAATTGCCCGGCCTTGACCTGCTGGTTGTCTTCGACGAGCACCTCCGAAACCTGACCCGCGATACGCGGTGCAACCAGCGTGAAATCGGCCGTCACGTAGGCATCGTTCGTGGTCTCGGTAGATGAACTGGAAAATAGCGCTATGCAGGCCAGCACGGCAGCGCCGAGTATGACCGCAAACGCGGCAAGACGAATCGTTCCGGGAGAAAATCGGGTAGCGGATGACATGGATAGCGTCGCTTAACGGGAGGAGGGCTGCGTCGTGCTCCAGGGCGGATAGACCCGCACGGGCAACACCGGGATAACGAAAAGAAAGGCGACGGCGATGCCCGCCATCACGCGATAGAGATCCGCCGATGTGAGCACGACGGCCTGCTCGTGGATCCGGTGTGCGAGTTCACCGAGACCGTGAGCGGCATCGAGGCTCTGGCTTGTGATCAGCGCGTTATTGCCCAGGTGGTCGACCAGCATGCCCGAATGAAAATGCTCGCGCGCGGTGCCGAGCCCTTCAATGAGACCGCTTGCGGCGGCGCCGGAAAATGTCTTGACTGTGTTGAACATGGCCGAGGCAAACGGGCCTTCCGTTGGCGGCAGGCCGGTCGTGACGCCCATCAGGATTCCCATGATGACCATCGGTTGCGCGACGATCTGCAACGACTGAAGCCAGTAGAAATTATTGCGAATCCAGTCGGAGGTGACGAAGCTCCCCAGAAAGCACGAGATGGCCATCAGGCAAAGTCCAGTGGCCATGACCCAGCGGTGGTCGACCTGCTGGAGATTGAGCAGCGCGGCGGTCGCGGGCAGCGCAATCAGAAGGGGAATGGCCACCAGCAAAAACAGCGGCGTGGTTTGCAGCGGCCTGTAACCGTGAATCTGCGCGAGATACTGACTGGGTATGGCGGCCACGCCCACCAGCAGGATTACCGCGCCCACCAGGGTCAGCAGCCCATGCGCGAAGTTCCTGCGCGCAAGCAGCTGAAGCTTGAAAAACGGCAGAGGATGAAACCACTCGTTGACCAGAAACGCCGCGAGCAGCAGCGTCCCGCCGCAAAACATGGTGGAGATAAAGGTGGAGTTCAGCCAGTCGAGGCGATCACCCTGCAGCAGGCCGATCACGAGCATGGCGATGGCGGGATACCCGAGCAGGAAGCCGGTCCAGTTGAACGAACGCAGCCGTTCGAGTCTGGCGGGATCCGCCGGCAGTCCCTGATAGATTGCCACGCAGCTGACGAGTCCCAGCGGCACGATCTGCCAGAAGGCCATTTGCCAGCCGACATATTCCGTCCACAACGCGGCGAGCGGCGTGCCGAGCGCCGGTCCGAAGGTCGCGGTCAGCGCATAGCCCGCGAGCCCGTATAACTTGACCTTCGGCGGCAGATAACGCAGCGCGACGATGATCAGCATCGGCGGCAGACATCCGCCGGCGATGCCCTGCAGCGCGCGCAATACATAGAGCGTCAGCAGGTTCGGTGCAAACGGGCAGAGCAATCCAGGGACCATCACGGCGAGCACGGCGCCGATCGTGAAGCGCCTGAGCGT
>NZ_PVZB01000065.1 GCF_003002025.1 Paraburkholderia sp. BL25I1N1 | reverse complement strand
AATACATAGAGCGTCAGCAGGTTCGGTGCAAACGGGCAGAGCAATCCAGGGACCATCACGGCGAGCACGGCGCCGATCGTGAAGCGCCTGAGCGTAAACGTCACGCCGAACCACGGCGCGAATACCATGGTGGCGACGTTGGTCGCTTCGAACAGGGTGGTTAGCCAGGTTCCGTCGTCCCGTCCGATGGAGAACGCGCCGCGAATATCCGCGAGCGCCACCGCGGTGACCTGTTCGTTCAGTATCGCCAGCAGAGACGCCAGCAACATGCCGAGCAGGCCGATGGCGAGGCGTAGGGGCAATGTCGCATGGGTCGGCGCTTGCTGTACTGGAGTTGCCGAGGCCGGCGTCGACGATGGCGCGAGCTTCGTTTCTCCTGCTCCAGTTATCGGTGGGTTGGCGATGTTCATAAGGGTCCGGCTACCAGTGTTCATTGCGGCATGTCGTGAGGAAATCTCCGTGTTGCGCCCGGCGCTCGCAAAGCATTGCTGCCGCGCATTGGGTTTATGAATTCTAGGAGGAGGCCCGGCTTTCTAACAGCCGATACAGGTCGCGTATCAGGCCATTTGATGCGCAAATCTGGCCAATGTCAGCGTCGCTGAAAAGACCGGGACAACACACTCACCCCGAGTTGATGAATCTGCTCTAGACGGAACAGATTTCATCAGCCCGGGGCAGCGCGAGCAGTTGCATCGTGACGAGATGCCGGTATTGCCCTACGTCTGGCTCATGCCTTGGGCTGCACCTCTGCGAAGTATTGAGGCGCTTCGCGGCGATCGAACATTCCGTACTCCCGGACAACGCGAATGTGCCGCAAGCGCACGGACTTCGGCAGCGTCGTATTGCGCTCGAAGGCTTCAGCGGCCGCAAGGTCGTCCCACGTCGCTACCGCAATGACGTCGCCCGGCGTTATCAGCGCGTCGAAAGCGTCCCAGGCGACGAGGCCGGGCGCCTTCGTATCAAGTCCGAGCGCTTGGGCAACCGCCTCCGCACCCGCCTGCTTGACCCAGTCCGGCGCGTGTTGCGCGTCGAGTAGCGTGACCGCCTTGCCAAGTCCCGTTTCGGTTGCATCGAGGCGTTGCTCGACCAATGTCTGCCCGGCCGGCACGCACGTATCCGCGACGGTCTGGCCAATGCGCAGCCGATAGTCGGCAAACACGCGGTCGCGCGCCGCCTGCTGCACCTTGTGATGGTTCGTCGTCACTCGCCAGCGAACCAGCGACTTCTCATCGCGCCAGCTCGATAGCGAGAGCAGCCATCCCTGGCGTGTCAGGCTCGCGTAGCGGGTATTGTCGACGAAACCATCGATCGCATCGAGTTCCGGGCGCAGCATCCTGGCCATGCCGAGATAGGCGTCGAATTGTTCGGATAACGGATTGACTTCGAGCATTGCAGAAAACATGGATTCCTTGGTCTGATTGAGGACGCCTGGCCGTGTGGCAGGACATGGAATCGCAGCGATGCAGTCGATTCATCACCATGTGACTGTCGCGCGACGGGTGAGCTGATTGTCGGAGAAGCAGAGGGTTTCTTGAAGCGCCAGCAGGCCGCGTATTGGGCCATTCCATGCGCGAATTCTGCCAGGCTGTCATGGATAACCAGGCGCCGCGCCGATCCGGAAACAGTCACTTTCCGTTTGCTCAACAAAGCCAATGCCAGCGGGAAGGAATATCGCAAAGGCCGTTTTCGTTTGCTGGTTTAAAGAGTTCGAAATTGGGCCATTTGTGGTCTTCTTCGTGCCAACCACACAAAGAGCGCGTCTCCATGCAAGGCATGGCGCTTAATATCGCGGCATCTCCCTGGCGTCCGATGACGCGACGTCCCTATAACGAGGGCGCAGGTTTAGCGGCAAGCTGCAAACACATTGAAGTTGGAATCAGGATGGACAGATTACGTGAGATGGAGGTGTTCGTAGCCATCGTCGACGGAGGCAGTTTTACCAGCGCGGCGGACAAACTTGGCATGTCCGCCCCCGCGGTGTCGCGGGCGCTCACGTCGCTCGAAGCCCGTTTGGGTGCGCAACTGCTTGCGCGAACAACCCGTTCGGTCAGGCCGACCGAGGCGGGTATGTCGTACCTCGATGCCTGCCGCAAGGTGTTGGATGCCGTCACGGACGCGGAAGCCGATGTCGCGGCGTGTCAGGACAACCCGGTGGGCACACTGACTATTTCCGCGCCGGTGCTGTTCGGCCAGCGCTTTATCGCCCCGTTAATCGATGCGTACGCCCAGCGTTATCCGGACGTGAGCATCAACGCGGTGTATGTCGATCGCACCACGCGACTTCTCGAGGAGGGCGTGGATGTCGCCATCCGCATCGGCCACCTGGGCGATTCGTCGATCTATGCCATTCCGCTGGGTTTTGTACGACGTCGAACCTACGCGGCTCCGGCTTATCTCGCGGCGCATGGCGAACCGGTTCATCCGAGGGAGCTTGCGGATCACCACTGCGTGTCCCTGACGGGCGTGACGAATCCGCTGGAATGGACGTTTTACGAAAACGGCTCGCGGCTATCGGTCCGGGTTCAGCCGCGAATGACCGTCAATCTGGCGCCGGCGGCCGTGATGGCCGCCGTCGATCGGGTGGGAATAACGCAACTGTTTTCCTACCAGGCGGCGCCCGAGGTACTCAATGGAACGTTGCTGCCGGTCTTGACGGCATTCGAACCCGAGTCGACGCCTGTCAACTTGCTGCATGTGGAGCGGCGCGGCGCGAGCGGTAAGATTCGGGCCTTCGTGGAGTTCGTGACCGAGACCCTGCGCAGAAACGTGCATCTTCAACAACACATGGAGACCGCGATGACCGTGAATCGGACTTCTGAAAATTTGCGTTCGGTGTAATCGGGTGTGCCGGGCGCGCGAGTCTTTTTATGCGGGCTCGCCGATACTGCGAGTCGTTCAAGCCGACCTGACCGACCCTGCCGGCGCGACGGCAAGACGAAGTTCGCGGTAGGCAGTCACCAGCGCATCGAGGCTGAATGTCCGGTTCAGGCCGCTGGGATTGGGCAGCACCCACGCGCGCGCGCCGCCGAATGCAGTGGGCTGCGGCCCCCACTCGATGTCGCGGCTGCCCGACATTGCGCTGAGCGCCATCTTGCCGAGGAAGGCCACGCATTGCGGCGCATAGCCTTCAATCTTCCGCTCGAACTCCGTCGCGGTCGCCTTGAATTCCCATGAGGACAGCTGGTCCGCTCGCGCGGTCGGACGCGAGACCACCGTGGTGAGACCACAACCGTGCTGGAGAAGCGTGTAGTCGTCGTCGGGCCCGATCTGTTCGGGCGTGAAACCCGCGAGATGAATGGTCCGCCAGAACCGATTGCCTCGGCCGGCAAAATGACGGCCGGTCGACGCCGCTTGCACGCCGGGATTGATACCGCAAAATACAACGGATAAACCCGGCTCAAGGAGATCAGGAAGAGATTGATGCAGATGGGCGCGAGTCACGGAGGGTGTAAGTCTGTTCATTACATAGAGCACATTCGAGGCGTCGGGCGGCAACAAACCTGCGTGGATCCGCGATCTAGTCGACCAGTTCCAGTTCCACTGTTTCGACCTGCTCTTTCACGTCGCTCGCTACCCGCTGCTGCCTGGCGACCGTACCACGGAATCGTTGGCGATACTGTCTGGGCGTCACGTTGAGGCGTCGGAAGAAAGTGGCTCGCATATGCGTGGCGCTGTGAAAACCACAATTGAACGCCACGGTCTTCAGAGGGGCATCGGTCTCTTCGAGCAGTTTCCTCGCGGTGTCGACGCGAACCTGTTCGACAAACGCCGACGGCGTCACCTTCGCATACTTCGCGAACAGGCGCGAGAAGGTACGGCGGCTGACGGACACAGCGCTGGCAAGCTGTTCAATCGACAGCGCATCGGTTATGTGCTCGGTCACGGAGCCTGTCAGATTTTCTGTGTGCCGAGGTCATGAGACGATAACGGAAATAACGTCCTATGACCGAAGCAACCGTGACAAAGAAGAACAGGAAC
>NZ_PVZB01000064.1 GCF_003002025.1 Paraburkholderia sp. BL25I1N1 | reverse complement strand
AGCCGGATCGCGCCGACACGACGCGACAAGCGTCTGGCAGGTCGCGTAGGCGCTTACTACCGGCAAAACTTCGCATAGTTCTCCAAACCCTTTCTATATCGGCCGCTTACCTTCGTACAGTTGATGCAACCCTCGACTTCGGCTGGGCTTCGCGACGAATTGGGAGCAGCCGATTGCAGGTGCCAAATGCTTCAGCGACCCGGCCAAATGGATCTCGTGTCAATCGCGGTCAGATCGTGCGGAAGATGCGGGGGAAGTCTTTGGTAGATCCGGTGCGCAAGGCACGCGAACTCGATGTAATCTCCATCGTGGAAGAGGTTCAATCGGTCCGTGAAGCGTTGACGGAAATACTCTTTTCTTCGGGCTTCATCCCAGCACTGTTCCAGAGTGCAGATGATTTCTTGAAATCGCACCGTTTTCTCAGCAAGTCCTTCGCGTGCGTCAGGTCCACCCTCAAAGGCCGGACGGCGCATAGGAGGCAGTCGTGAATTTGGCCGTGTCCACAGATAGAGGACCTCTCTCCCTGCGCTCTCAGGTGCGGTGGAGGCTGGCTTGGGAAAATGAGTTGCGACTCGCCGACCACATCGAACTGTCCGAGTTCTTCCAAAATACCTACGGACCGACCGGGGCGTTTAATGCAAAACCATTCGAAGGCAATCACAGTTGGGCTGGTGCGAGGCCAGAGGTCCGTGCAATCGGCTACGACGCGCGCGGCGTAGCGGCTCATGTCGGCGCACTGCGTCGTTTCATCAAGGTTGGCGCAGTCGATCTACTAGTGGCCGAACTAGGATTGTACGCGGTACGTCCGGATCTCGAGGGACTCGGAATCCCTCATTTAATGCGCGTGATGTATCCCGTGTTGCAGGAACTTGACGTTCCATTCGGCTTCGGCACGGTTCGACACGCGTTGCGGCAGCATATTGCAAGGCTGCTCGGCCGACACGGTCTGGCGACTATTGTGTCTGGAGTTCGCGTGAGGTCGACCCTGCGAGAAGTGCATCTCGACACGCCGCCCACGCGCATCGAGGACGTACTCATTGTCGTCTTACCGATAGGACGGTCAATGAGCGATTGGCCGACCGGAACGATAATTGATCGGAATGGGCCAGAGCTGTGAGGCACTGCTTATCCGAAGCGCGCAGCGAGTGCGCTGACACCACCGGATGTCGCAGTGTTTATTTGACGTTTGACGACGGCCCTAGTCCACTTTGCACACCGGACGTCCTCGATGTGCTGGCGGAACACCGGGTGCCAGCGACTTTCTGTGTCATCGGCGCGTACGCAGCGAGTCAGCCGAAGCTGATCCAGCGAATGATCGCAGAAGGGCACGAGGTCGCAAACCACACGATGACTCATCCGGACCTGTCCAGATGCGAACCCACCGAAGTACAACAGGAAATATTAACGGCAAGCAGGGTCATCAGGATGGCGAGCCCCTAGGCTCCGCTGCGGTATATGCGTGCCCCGTATGGCATGTGGACCGAAGCAGTGCTCACTACGTCAGCGAGCGCTGGCCTGGCGCCCCTCCACTGGTCGGTAGACCCGCGAGACTGGTCCCGTCCCGGCGTGGACGCGATTGTCAGCGCAGTGCTGGCCTCTGTCCGGCCTGGCGCAATTGTACTCTTGCACGACGGATGCCCTCCCGATGAGTTGGGACGATGCACTCACGCTGGTCTGCGCGAGCAGACCCTCATGGCGCTTTCCCTCATGATTCCAGCATTGCATGACCGGGGGTTTGCAATCCGATCGCTTCCTCAACCTCAGCGGACGAACCAGACACCCTATGAACATGCTTGCCGCAACTAGCGCTTTCTCGTTTTATGCGCTGCTCTCGACTGTCTATAAAAGCACGCAGGCGCTTTATGCTCAGCCGACAAACGTGTCATCGCTGTCGGACGGCCTGGTCGACTCCGACGCTCTGCCGGGCGTGGATGTCATCGTTCCCTGCTTCAACGAGGATCCATGCACACTCTCGGCATGCCTAGAGTCCATTGCAAACCAGGACTACGACGGAAAACTGCGGGTCTATGTAGTTGATGATGGTTCTGCGAATCTCGACGCCGTGCGGCCGGTATACGATGCGTACACGCGCGATCCGAGATTCAACCTCATTACGCCTCCCCAAAATATGGGAAAGCGCAAGGCACAGATCGCCGCGATACGCCGCTCGTTTGGAGATTTGGTGCTTAACGTCAGATCGGACACGATAATCGGCTCAGACGTGGTCACGAAGCTTGCATTGAAAATGCAAAATCCAGCGATCGGCACGGCCATGGGTCAGTTGACGGCCAGCAACCGCAGCGATACCTGGCTGACCCGTCTGATCGATATGGGGTACTGGTTGGCTTGCAACGAAGAACGCGCCGCACAGGCTCGCTTCGGCGCTGTTATGTGCTGCTGCGGTCCGTGTACCATATACCGACGGTCCGTGCTTCTTTTGCTATTAGACCAGTACGAGACACAATTTTTTCGCGGGAAGCGGAGCGACTTCGGCGAGGACCGCCATCTCACAATTCTCATGCTGACCGCAGGTTATCGGACCGAGTACGTTCCGGACGCCATTGCGGCGACAGTCGTTCCAGACAGACTGGGGACGTATCTCCGCCAACAACTGCGCTGGGCGCGCAGTACCTATCCTCCTGCGGCGCCGAAGAAAATCGTCACCGACCAGTTGCGCAGCTACCCGGCCGCGAAAACGGAGATCCCTGAGCTCGCGAATGCGAAGCACGTGTTCGTCAAGGCTTGCGCGCGCGTGAACAACCCTGCTGAAAACAGTCATCAACCCACGCGTGAATGCGAGCGCCGGATGCGAGGTTTTCGCTTGCCCGAACGCACGCAGTCATTCCTGTCGTGCTTCGGTCCGATCCCCCAACACTTCGCTCAAGCGTCATCTGCTGAGCGCCTCGCTCTATCGCAAACAGCTCGCCGCGCGATTTGAAGCATGGCGTCTCTTCACCGGCATTGCCCAAGCTCCGACCACCGTGTTCTGAGACACGACTGTCCTGGCCGATATCTCGTCATGGAGTCAGCAACGTGACAGCGCCGTCGCAACCCCACCTCGACACATTGATGTCGTTCGGTCCTGGGGACCCCAAGCGCTCCCACTTCTCCGGAGGGAGGGCGGCGTCCATTCCATCTCGACCGGTCCATGGCCAAATTGCTTTTTTAATTATTTCGAGTATGCATCAAGCGAACAGGTTCGACCTTCCATTCGCTGGCGGATGGAGCTGATCGAGCCACCTGCAACACGACCGAATTGTCCGGAACGTAACATTCGCGACACGAACAATCGGACGATGCACCGCTATAACCCGACATTGTGCCGGTCAACATCCCGCAAATTGCGCTCCGACTGTAGATGCTCGCTTGGCACAACGCTTGCAATCCATCAGCGACAACTCAAGAGATCTGACATGCGCAATCCGATCATCAATGACACAACGCTTCGCGACGGCGAGCAGACCGCTGGCGTCGCATTTCGCACTGAGGAAAAATGCGCAATCGCCGCCGCACTGTCGCAGGCCGGCGTGGCCGAACTCGAAATCGGAATTCCTGCCATGGGTGAGGACGAAATGGCGTGCATCGCTGCAATCGTCGACCTGAACCTCGACGCCCGCCTGATGGTTTGGGGGCGCCTCACCGACGAGGATCTCACCGCGGCATTGCGTTGTGATGCCGATATCGTTCATCTCTCGGTTCCCGTTTCGGATATTCATTTGCAACACAAGCTGCGGCAGTCGCGCAGTTGGGTACTGGCGCAGATCGCACGCGTCGTCGGCGAGGCAGCGAAAAACCATCCAAGAATTTCCCTGGGCATGGAAGACGCCTCGCGCGCGGATCCCTCATTTCTCGTAGAAGTGGCTCAATGCGCGCAGCAGCACGGCGCCCAGCGCGTGCGCTTTGCCGACACTGTCGGTATCCTGGACCCCTTTAAGACCTTCTACGCCATTGCAGCGCTACGCGTTGCCGTCGATCTGGATATCGA
>NZ_PVZB01000063.1 GCF_003002025.1 Paraburkholderia sp. BL25I1N1 | reverse complement strand
GTAAACGCAGAAACCCCACCTTTGCGGGGTGGGGTTTCTGTTTGCTGCTGGGGAGCCTGACGATTACCTACTTTCACACGGGTAATCCGCACTATCATCGGCGTGGAGTCGTTTCACGGTCCTGTTCGGGATGGGAAGGGGTGGGACCGACTCGCTATGGTCATCAGGCATGACTTGTTGCTGCACTGCTCGTGGAGCAATACAGCCAATCGGGAAGAAGTAGTTTCTGGTGATGCTCACCAGGGGTAAAGCGGTTGGGGTTGTGTTGTTTCTGGCACAACACTGATCTCTCAACCGTGCGTTCTGCAGACTCCATCCGGAGTTCACACGCATCCCCTTCGGGGATCGGACCAGCGTAAGCGCTGAAGCGCTAACGCTGGTCGAGACACACCTGTTATAGGATCAAGCCTTACGGGCAATTAGTATCAGTTAGCTTAACGCATTACTGCGCTTCCACACCTGACCTATCAACGTCCTGGTCTTGAACGACCCTTCAAGGGGCTCGAAGCCCCGGGGATATCTCATCTTAAGGCGAGTTTCCCGCTTAGATGCTTTCAGCGGTTATCTCTTCCGAACATAGCTACCCGGCGATGCCACTGGCGTGACAACCGGTACACCAGAGGTTCGTCCACTCCGGTCCTCTCGTACTAGGAGCAGCCCCCTTCAAATATCCAGCGCCCACGGCAGATAGGGACCAAACTGTCTCACGACGTTTTAAACCCAGCTCACGTACCTCTTTAAATGGCGAACAGCCATACCCTTGGGACCGGCTACAGCCCCAGGATGAGATGAGCCGACATCGAGGTGCCAAACACCGCCGTCGATATGAACTCTTGGGCGGTATCAGCCTGTTATCCCCAGAGTACCTTTTATCCGTTGAGCGATGGCCCTTCCATACAGAACCACCGGATCACTATGACCTGCTTTCGCACCTGCTCGACTTGTCGGTCTCGCAGTTAAGCACGCTTATGCCATTGCACTATCAGCACGATTTCCGACCGTACCTAGCGTACCTTCGTACTCCTCCGTTACACTTTGGGAGGAGACCGCCCCAGTCAAACTGCCTACCATGCACTGTCCCCGATCCGGATGACGGACCAAGGTTAGAACCTCAAACAAACCAGGGTGGTATTTCAAGGGCGGCTCCACGCAGACTGGCGTCCACGCTTCAAAGCCTCCCACCTATCCTACACAGACCGGTTCAAAGTCCAATGCAAAGCTACAGTAAAGGTTCATGGGGTCTTTCCGTCTAGCCGCGGGGAGATTGCATCATCACAAACACTTCAACTTCGCTGAGTCTCGGGAGGAGACAGTGTGGCCATCGTTACGCCATTCGTGCAGGTCGGAACTTACCCGACAAGGAATTTCGCTACCTTAGGACCGTTATAGTTACGGCCGCCGTTTACCGGGACTTCAATCAAGAGCTTGCACCCCATCATTTAATCTTCCGGCACCGGGCAGGCGTCACACCCTATACGTCCACTTTCGTGTTTGCAGAGTGCTGTGTTTTTATTAAACAGTCGCAGCCACCAGTTTATTGCAACCCCTTCACCCTCTGCCCGCAGGGGCATCAAGCTACAGGGGCGTACCTTATCCCGAAGTTACGGTACCAATTTGCCGAGTTCCTTCTCCCGAGTTCTCTCAAGCGCCTTAGAATACTCATCTCGCCCACCTGTGTCGGTTTGCGGTACGGTCACTGTTAAACTGAAGCTTAGAGGCTTTTCTTGGAACCACTTCCGATTGCTTCGTCGCCTAAGCGACTGGCCTCGCACCCTTGAATCCTGCGCCCGGATTTGCCAAAGCGCCTTCTCCAATGCAAGGACCGGGACTTCCAACACCCGGACAACCTTCCGCGATCCGTCCCCCCATCGCATTTAACAATGGTGCAGGAATATTAACCTGCTTCCCATCAGCTACGCATTTCTGCCTCGCCTTAGGGGCCGACTCACCCTACGCCGATGAACGTTGCGTAGGAAACCTTGGGCTTACGGCGAGGGGGCTTTTCACCCCCTTTATCGCTACTCATGTCAGCATTCGCACTTCCGATACCTCCAGCACACTTTCCAGTGCACCTTCGCAGGCTTACGGAACGCTCTCCTACCATGCACATAAATGTGCATCCGCAGCTTCGGTATATTGCTTAGCCCCGTTACATCTTCCGCGCAGGACGACTCGATCAGTGAGCTATTACGCTTTCTTTAAAGGATGGCTGCTTCTAAGCCAACCTCCTGACTGTTTTAGCCTTCCCACTTCGTTTCCCACTTAGCAATATTTGGGGACCTTAGCTGGCGGTCTGGGTTGTTTCCCTCTTGACACCGGACGTTAGCACCCGATGTCTGTCTCCCGTGATTGCACTCTTCGGTATTCGGAGTTTGCTATGGCGTAGTAATCCGCAATGGACCCCACAACCATGACAGTGCTCTACCCCCGAAGGTGATACACGAGGCACTACCTAAATAGTTTTCGGAGAGAACCAGCTATTTCCAGGTTTGTTTAGCCTTTCACCCCTATCCACAGCTCATCCCCTAACTTTTCAACGTTAGTGGGTTCGGACCTCCAGTACGTGTTACCGCACCTTCATCCTGGCCATGGATAGATCACCTGGTTTCGGGTCTACACCCAGCGACTGAATCGCCCTGTTCGGACTCGCTTTCGCTACGCCTGCCCTAATCGGTTAAGCTTGCCACTGAATGTAAGTCGCTGACCCATTATACAAAAGGTACGCCGTCACCCTCTTTCAAAGGCTCCGACTGTTTGTATGCATGCGGTTTCAGGATCTGTTTCACTCCCCTCCCGGGGTTCTTTTCGCCTTTCCCTCACGGTACTGGTTCACTATCGGTCGATCACGAGTATTTAGCCTTGGAGGATGGTCCCCCCATCTTCAGACAGGATTTCACGTGTCCCGCCCTACTTGTCGCATACCTAGTTCTTCCAATCTGTTTTCGCCTACGGGGCTATCACCCGCTATGGCCGCACTTTCCAGAGCGTTTGGCTAACAGTTCAGATAAAGAATGCAGGCTGGTCCCATTTCGCTCGCCACTACTCTGGGAATCTCGGTTGATTTCTTTTCCTGCGGTTACTTAGATGTTTCAGTTCACCGCGTTCGCTTCACGTAGCCTATGTATTCAGCTACGGATGACCCATACGGGCCGGGTTTCCCCATTCGGATATCGGTGGATCAAAGCTCGTTTGCCAGCTCCCCACCGCTTTTCGCAGGCTACCGCGTCCTTCATCGCCTGTGATCGCCAAGGCATCCACCACATGCACTTGTTCGCTTGACCCTATAACGGGTGTGTCTCCTGTGTGATCCACTGGGAATCACACGCTCGCCACGCTCGCTACAGGTTGAGTATTCGTGTTGCGCCGTATTCCAAAGCAATCTTTCGATCACTTAAAAATACATTGATACAATCACAACCCTGATTCACCTACTCAACCACCCATCTCTAAGTGATCTTTCGTGAATCTCTTTACTACTTCTTCCTGATTGTTAAAGAACGACAGCCGATATAAAGCTCTGCTTCATATCACTCTGACTGGCTCAATCGCCAATGCACAACGCTCTGCTTCCTGCACAGAACGCTACGCATTGAGGATTGGTGGAGGATGACGGGATCGAACCGACGACCCCCTGCTTGCAAAGCAGGTGCTCTCCCAGCTGAGCTAATCCCCCAGTCATACAGCTACCCCAGAGGTTTCAGACGATCAGCACACCAGACAAGACTTTGGTGGGTCTGGATGGATTCGAACCATCGACCCCCGCCTTATCAAGACGGTGCTCTAACCGACTGAGCTACAGACCCCTGAGTCTGTCCTGATTTCACAGCCGATAAGCGTGAGCGCTCAACGCATTGCTTTTACGCAACTGACACGTTTAGCTCGAGAAAGGAGGTGATCCAGCCGCACCTTCCGATACGGCTACCTTGTTACGACTTCACCCCAGTCATGAATCCTACCGTGGTGACCGTCCTCCTTGCGGTTAGACTAGCCACTTCTGGTAAAACCCACTCCCATGGTGTGACGGGCGGTGTGTACAAGACCCGGGAACGTATTCACCGCGGCATGCTGATCCGCGATTACTAGCGATTCCAGCTTCACGCACTCGAGTTGCAGAGTGCGATCCGGACTACGATCGGTTTTCTGGGATTGGCTCCCCCTCGCGGGTTGGCGACCCTCTGTTCCGACCATTGTATGACGTGTGAAGCCCTACCCATAAGGGCCATGAGGACTTGACGTCATCCCCACCTTCCTCCGGTTTGTCACCGGCAGTCTCCCTAGAGTGCTCTTGCGTAGCAACTAGGGACAAGGGTTGCGCTCGTTGCGGGACTTAACCCAACATCTCACGACACGAGCTGACGACAGCCATGCAGCACCTGTGTTATGGCTCCCTTTCGGGCACTCCCACCTCTCAGCAGGATTCCATACATGTCAAGGGTAGGTAAGGTTTTTCGCGTTGCATCGAATTAATCCACATCATCCACCGCTTGTGCGGGTCCCCGTCAATTCCTTTGAGTTTTAATCTTGCGACCGTACTCCCCAGGCGGTCAACTTCACGCGTTAGCTACGTTACCAAGTCAATGAAGACCCGACAACTAGTTGACATCGTTTAGGGCGTGGACTACCAGGGTATCTAATCCTGTTTGCTCCCCACGCTTTCGTGCATGAGCGTCAGTATTGGCCCAGGGGGCTGCCTTCGCCATCGGTATTCCTCCACATCTCTACGCATTTCACTGCTACACGTGGAATTCTACCCCCCTCTGCCATACTCTAGCCCGCCAGTCACAAATGCAGTTCCCAGGTTAAGCCCGGGGATTTCACATCTGTCTTAGCGGACCGCCTGCGCACGCTTTACGCCCAGTAATTCCGATTAACGCTTGCACCCTACGTATTACCGCGGCTGCTGGCACGTAGTTAGCCGGTGCTTATTCTTCCGGTACCGTCATCCCCCCACCGTATTAGGGCCGAGGTTTTCTTTCCGGACAAAAGTGCTTTACAACCCGAAGGCCTTCTTCACACACGCGGCATTGCTGGATCAGGCTTGCGCCCATTGTCCAAAATTCCCCACTGCTGCCTCCCGTAGGAGTCTGGGCCGTGTCTCAGTCCCAGTGTGGCTGGTCGTCCTCTCAGACCAGCTACAGATCGTCGCCTTGGTAGGCCTTTACCCCACCAACTAGCTAATCTGCCATCGGCCGCCCCTGTAGCGCGAGGTCCTAAGATCCCCCGCTTTCATCCACAGATCGTATGCGGTATTAATCCGGCTTTCGCCGGGCTATCCCCCACTACAGGACACGTTCCGATGTATTACTCACCCGTTCGCCACTCGCCACCAGGATTGCTCCCGTGCTGCCGTTCGACTTGCATGTGTAAGGCATGCCGCCAGCGTTCAATCTGAGCCAGGATCAAACTCTTCAGTTCAAACCTGTTACTGTTTTTCGGTTGTTTTACCAACCGGTCGCTCACTCAACGTACTGACGAATGATCTCTCCATCTTTCAATGGAAAAACCTTCCTTTCATTACTGTGTGAGACTTGATACTTTCGCTTCATCCGGCAGATCCCGAAGGGCCCGCCGGCGCGTCGCGCATCAAGCGCCCACACTTATCGGCTGTTAATTTTTAAAGATCGA
>NZ_PVZB01000062.1 GCF_003002025.1 Paraburkholderia sp. BL25I1N1 | reverse complement strand
TTCGCCAACATACGGAGCCGCGCGGCGGGCCGCTCATTAACCGCACGCGCTAGCCGGAGCCCCCTACCGCGCGAGCGGTTTCGTTCGTCGGCCACAAGGGGACGGTCGCCCGGTTCCGACGAAAGGTGGCTCCTGTGATGAAACCAGCCTTCGGCGCGCACGTGCACACTGCGAATGGCGCTTCAGGGTCTCTGTGATCCCATCAAGTCGACTATCCGTTCAACGGCACTCTGGCGCAACCCGGTCACCCGGTTCGGCAAAAGTTTGCCGCCCGATGTGGTCGTATTGCTGCTGTTGTAGCCGGCCCGGGCGGTCCTACCCGTGGTCGCGAGCCGAACGGGCCTGGTCAATCGCGGCAAGCAGGGCAGCCAGCGATACCGGCTTGCCGACATGTGCATCGAAGCCCGCCTCCAGTGCTTCAGTCACGTCTTGTGTGCGGCCAAATCCAGTCAATGCGATTGCCGGAGTGGTCGCTGTCGGGGGTAACCTTCGAAGTTTCGCAATCAGTTCATAGCCACTCATTTCTGGCATTCCGACATCCGAGAGAATGAGATCGAATGGAGCCTCAGCTGCTGCCGCGAGTGCCGCCTTCCCGCTGAGTTCGGAACGCACTTTCGCGCCCTCCATTTCAAGCAGTGCACGGAAAGCGTCTAGCGTCTCGGCCGAATCGTCAACCAGCAACACGCGCAAACCCTTCAGGATGCTTCCATCCACGTTCACACGGCGACCCTCCGAGGACAGCGGAGTCGCAACTTCTGGCAGTCTGACGGAGAATGTTGCACCCTTCCCGAGGCCATCGGATCTCGCCTCGATTTTTCCGCCATGCATTTCTACGAGTTGCTTTACCAGCGAAAGCCCGATGCCCAGGCCTCCGTGCTCGCGGGTGGCTCCGGTTTTGGCCTGGCTAAACATGTCGAAGACACGGGGAAGGAAATCAGGGGCGATCCCCTGGCCGGTATCTTCGACTTGCACACACACAAATCCATTGTCGGAAAAGAGGGTTACGTCGACTCGAGCGCCCGCCGGGGAGAACTTCAGAGCGTTACGGATGATGTTCCAGAAAATCTGCTCCAGACGGACCGGGTCGGCCTGTATCCGAACCGGGCCGTCAGCGCCCGATACGGATAAAGCAATGCCACCAGCGGCCGCGTCGGCTGCACTGGCGTCGATCACCGTACGCAGGATCGCCGAAATGTCAACGGGCGCCAGATGCAGCGCAAGTTTCCCGGTTCGCGCCCGCGACAGGTCAAGCAGATCGTCAATGATCTTTGCCTGCCCAACTACCGAGCGGAGAATCACATCGGTTGCTTCCTGAACGAGTGGACTTTCACGCAGTTGCGGCGCGCGCATCAGCATTTCCGCCTGTACGTGTATCAGGTTCAGAGGGTTCTTCAGTTCATGCGATAGCACCGCAAAGAATTCATCCTTTTGCCGGTTCGCCGAAACCGCGCGGGTCCGGACCCGCCGTTCGAGCTCAAGCTGATTAGTCTGGCGGCTTTCAGCACTTTTCCGGTCCGTAAGATCTCGCGCGATTTTGGCGTAACCCCTGAAGGCTTCCGTATCGATCGCGGTCACGACGCCGCTGCAATAGATCCGCCTGCCGTCCTTGCGTACATGCCACCTTTCATCGTCGGCGCGACCTGCACTTCTGGCCTTCTCCCTCTCGGCCAGTGGCACGCCCTGTTCCCGATCTTCCGGCGAGAAGATCAGATCAATCGGCTTTCCGATAGCTTCTGCCTCGTCATAACCGAACACGTTCTGCGCGCCCCTGTTCCAGCTGACGATCACGCCGTGCAGGTCCTGAACGATGATCGCGTAGTCGTTGGTGGTGAGTGCGGCAAACTTCAATCGCTCTTCGCTGGTTCGCGCCACCTCTTCCGCGCGTCGCCGCGCCGTGATATCGATCAGGGTCAGCACCGCACCCTCAATGCGATCGTCAAGTGTTCGGTACGGCAGCAGTCGCACAAAAAACCACTGTCCATCGTTCGTGCTGATTTCCCGCTCTGTCAGCTTGAGCGTATCGAATGCAGCGGCCGCATCTTCGGCAAGTTGCGGATAATTCAGGCGATGCCGGAGGTCCAGCAACGGCCGGCCGATATCGGTCTCGATCAGATTGAAAATACTGACTGCGGGCGCGGTAAAGCGCTTGATGCGCATGGCGCGGTCGACAAAGACCGTTGCAATGCCGCTCGACGCAATCAGGTTCTGAAGATCGTCGTGTGCCCTGGCTTCGTCTTCGACCTTCATCTGAAGCTCGGCATTCACTGTGACCAGTTCTTCATTGACCGATTGAAGCTCTTCCTTGCCGGTTTCGAGTTCTTCAGTGGCCGAGCGCATCTCCTCGTTGATGGCCTGCAATTCCTCGTTCGAGGCCTTCAGTTCCTGGGTCGACAGATTGGATTGTTCGATGCTGGACTGCAGGAGTTCTTTCGTGCGAATCAGTTCCGTTTCGAGCTGTGATACAACCCGGTCCTGTCCGGGGTGGTGAGCGTCGTTCGCCCTGTTCTCCGCATCCGCGTCGTCAGATTCGCTGAAGAAGACGGCGAGAATGTCGCCGCCTGCCATGTCGTCGTGGAATGGATGGACAGAAAGATTGACATGGGAATAGGCCCCGCCCCGGGAGAACCGCACCCGTTTGACTTCAATGCTTTTGCCATGCTGTAGCGCCTGATAGAGCGCGGTTCGAAGCTCGAGCCGCAGATCAGGATTCACGACGGTGAGCAGATTATGCGATGGCTCGCCGCCGACATACTGCAAAAAGCGCCCGACATTTTCGGACATGTGCAGGATTTCAGCGTCGCGGTCGACCAGGATGCTCGGTGGCGAGTAGTGCTGGATCACGCGCTGATGCAACGGTGCAAACGAAAAACTCGCAGGCTTGGGCAAAGGGTGTGCAGCCCCGACCGGCGAGGCGTGAAGGATTTTGCCGGCAGTTGCCGACGGGGGCGCGACTGAAACCCGGTGCGGGGCGGCTTTGGCGCGGTAAATGCGATTTTTCTTGTCGACCGGTGCAAACAGGTCTCCCGCAATCTCAGCGGACTCGGAACTGCCAAGAAAAAGGTATCCACCGGTCCGCAAGGCGAAATGGAAAGTCTGCAGCACCTGTCGCTGAACATCGCGGTCAAGATAGATGAGCAGGTTGCGGCACATTATGAGATCAAGTTGCGAAAAGGGCGGGTCGCGCAGGATGTTGTGCGCCGCAAAGAGGACCTTCTCCCTGAGCGCCTTGCTGACACGGTAAAAGCCGCGGGTATGGGCGAAAAACTGCCGAAGCCGGGAGGGCGGCACATCGGTCAGGATAGACTCAAGGTATCGGCCGGATCGCGCCGACTCGATGGCACGTTCATCGATATCCGTGGCGAATACCTGGATGCCCGGCTGGGTATGCTCTTCGCCCAACCGTTCGCATAACAGCATGGCAAGCGAATACGCCTCTTCACCGGTCGAGCAACCGGCGACCCAGGCGCGAA
Source organism: Paraburkholderia sp. BL25I1N1 (assembly GCF_003002025.1). Taxonomy (GTDB): domain Bacteria; phylum Pseudomonadota; class Gammaproteobacteria; order Burkholderiales; family Burkholderiaceae; genus Paraburkholderia. Next base: position 3,420 of record NZ_PVZB01000062.1, on the reverse strand, counting down.
CCTGGTCTCCATCATCTTTGCCCTCAAACACGCCGGGTATCACTTCCCGTTCCAATGCTTCGAATGCTTCCCGATCGCGAAAGAAATTCGTTACCCCGATCAACAGGTCTCGAAGCAACGCCTGGTTTTCATCAGGATGTCGTTCCAGAAACAGGAGGTACGACGGCAGATCGGGAAGCGTGTTGACCTGCAGGCGTCGTTCGATGCGTCGCAATACCGTTGCGCGCTTGTAGTGCCGGAAGTCGTGGCCGGTGTGGATCCGCAGTCCCTTCAGGATATCCTGCAACGCGCTGTCGGCCGTTGCTGCAGTGTTTTCGCTTGTAGGCACTGCTGCTATCGGAGGCTCTCCCTCGACCGCCGGCAGTCGGATCACCCGTGCATTGCTCCACAGTTCAATCAGTTTTTGCGGAAGATCCACGACTGGCAGCGAAAGATCGATGAGCCCCGTCGCGATCGCGTTTTGCGGCATCTCGCCGTACTCGGCATCGTCCGGATTTTGAGCGAGGGTGACGCCGCCACATTCCTTGATCCGGCCGATTCCGGCCGTACCGTCACTCCCTGTGCCGGAGAGGATTACGCTGACGGCCCGGCTGCCATGGGCGTCTGCAAGACTCCGGAAAAACCGGTCGATGGCCACCGGCCTGCCTGAAGAGCGCTCCGCTGGCGTCACGCGAAGGTAGCCGTCAAACATGGACAGGTCATTGGATGGCGAGATGAGATAGACGCTGTTCTTCTCGATGTGCGTGGGCTCGCGAACCTGCATGACAGGCATCGAGGTTACCCGCTGTAGTACCTGGTCAGCGCGGCTTTCGTATTTCGGGGAAAGATGCAATACGATCACGAATGCCATACCGCTGTCTGCGGGCATCTGCTCGAAGAGCCGGAGAAGTGCCTGAATACCGCCCGCCGACGCGCCGATGCCTACAACGGGGAAAACCGGCGAAGCGGACGGCGTAGGCGCGGCACCGGATTGGTCCGGGGCAGACTCCGAGGACGGGGTAGTAGGCATTGGAGAAAAAACCAGGAAATGAGGAAGAATCGGGCGGCGTCAGCGCGTGGAGGGTGCAAGGTAACTTCAGCGTACACCGGCCTGCCTAGGGAGGGAAGCAGAAGCCGCGATCACACCGGACCGGCAGATACAAGCCGGCAAGTGTTACCGAAATTGTCGCGGTGTAGTGCAAACCGGTAATAGTTCGGCTACATGAGGAGCAGTACCGCAACTTTCTTCCAGAGCCGACGCGCACCACACGTTCCGACGTCCTGCGCTGGCGCATCGCTTGGAGCGGTATCCGTCCGACTATTTGCCTGAAAACCGACGTTCAGCGAAAAGGCGCAAATGACTCTATCGGGTCGCTGAGAAACCCGTTGCCGTTCCCGGAACCCGGCATTCATCTGCAACGCATTGCCAAGACTGCAGAGTGGTATGTAGCAGCCGCACGGCGCCTGACCAGCCAGCGTCGGCTAAGGTCGATCGGATAGGGGTAGGAAACGGCGCTCGCCGTCCCCTCCCTCCGAACCCGGTGTGCAGTTTTCCCGCGACGGGCTCTCCAGTCAGTTGTTTCCACATCGGGATTGGCGCGCCAATCGATGAGCCTCGGACATCGTGAACAGCCCAAGATTAGCGAAGAAGGCATTAGGCCATCGGGTGTGATTGCGCAAGCATTTACCCTGACCCGGACGGTGTAACTGTCGGCGCAGGATCGCTCGCAGACGGCGGCGGACGAAGCCGTCAACCGACGAGCAGGTGTATCGGTGGGCATTCTGGAAATAGCCGAACCAGCCGCGTAGGATCGGGTTGATCGACGCAATGATGCCCTCGATCGAATCGCCCCTGTTACGCCTGGTCAGGGCGCGGATCTTGTCCCGCAGCCCCATGAGACTCTTCTTGCGCACCCAACGTTGGCCCGCCTCGAACCGGTAGCCCAGAAATTCGAACCCATGACCCTCCAACCGGCAATCCCCTACGTGGGTTTTGTCGGGATGCAGTGTCAAGCCGTTCGCATCCACCCAGGCCCGCATGCGAGTGAGCGCAGCTTCCGCTTCCCCACGTGTGCGGCATAACACCACGGCGTCATCCGCGTAGCGCACCATGACCAGCCCCGCCTGACGCATTTCCACGTCAAGTTCGTGCAGGTAGAGGTTTGCCAACAGGGCGCTGACAACCGCCCCCTGAGGACTGCCGGAAGTCGGCGTCCACCGCGTCATGTCTTCCATGATGTCTTGCTTGAGAAAGGACTGGATCAGTTCCAGTACCCGGCCGTCCGCGATTCGCCCGGCCACTCTCGCGAGAAGAGGTAGGTGCGGAATCGAGTCGAAATAGCTTTGCAGGTCGGCATCGACCACCCAGCAGTAGCCCGCTTTCACATGCCGGTCCACTTCGCGCAGCGCATCCTTGCAGCCCAAGCCCGGACGGAAGCCGTAGCTTCTTGGCTCGAACTCATGCTCAAAGATCGGCTCGATCACCAGCTTCAGGGCCGCTTGAACAACGCGGTCCTTCACAGCGGGTATACCGAGCGGGCGGCGTCCTTTGCCTTTCGGTATGTAGACGCGCCGCACCGGCTGCGGGCGATAGCTACCATCCTGCAATGCATGCGCCAGTTCAGCGAGGTATCGGTCCCGTGCTTGCGCGAATCGCTTCACGCTCATGCGGTCCACTCCCGCCGCCCCGGCGTTCTTCTCGACCTGAGCCCATCCCAGCGCGAGCGTCTCCAGGCGAAACACCTTGTCGATCAGACTATGCCATTTGCCTCCTTTAACTCCGTTTTGGAGAGCAGCCAACATAGCGTCCGTCCAGATTGAAGCCGACGCGAATTTCCGCTGCACGCAGCTTCCCAGCGCGTCTGCATCTTGTTTAGTCGTTTCCGACACTGGCGATGCTTCGATCTTCATCTCTGCTTCCTTCCGGTCTTTTGCTATCAACTTTCCTGCCCTGCTTCCCTAGTGCGCCTTTTGCTCTGACGCAGGTCTCCACGACTTAACGCTGCCGTGTGCAGTACTATCGGGACTCTGACTCCTGCCAGCGTTCACCTCGCCGACAGGTCTCCCCGCTTGCTTCGTGCCACCGTCCCATCGTTCCGTCCTCAACCACGTGGTACGCCACCGCACCGCTTTATCTGCCACGACAGCGTGCTGTGTTACTTCCAGGCTTCGCCACTTTAGTGCAGGCTCGCCGCCATACCCCGCCGAAACAGGTTCGTTAACCTACGGACCGACAGTTCGCTTCCGGTTACTCCCCACCCCGTCTCACGACGACGCAGTTACCTTCAGCTACGGAGCTGTGGCCAACTCCGGCGGGGACTTACACCCCGCAGATAGCACGCCATCACGGGCGTACACTAAACCGCTCGCGCGGTATGGGGCTCCGTTTGCGCCTCTGGCGGCGAATGAGAGGTCTGTGGCGCCAGTGCTTATGTTGGTGAC
>NZ_PVZB01000061.1 GCF_003002025.1 Paraburkholderia sp. BL25I1N1 | reverse complement strand
TTCCTGAATGAGCGCAACCGCGAACTCGTGCCCCGGGTGGAGGCCGTCATTCGGGATATGCGGGCAAGCGGGGAGTTGCAGGCGCTTCGATCGCAAATTACTCACCGCATGCTGAATGGAGCGGCTCAAGGTGCGCCTTCGGTAGATCGGTGATCAGCTGCGTTCCTAGACGAGTATCACCGCATGAAACGCGGGCCGACGACAACCCTTTGACGCACGCCAGGATTTGTACTCGCTGCAATTTGCTCGCTGCTTCCCTATAAATAAAAGAAGACGAGCGAGCAAACCGTTCGCGTCCTGATGGCCCGTTGCTGGCAAACATGCTGCAGCCGAATCTCAAGTCGACTTTGATCCATCGAAGTTCATGTATCGGGTCGATCGTATCCCTGCGCGCGAGCGCAATGGAACGCGCTCGGCGCTATCAGACGCGCGAAATAATTTCTTCACAGTGCAAGGCACCATGGGAGGTGCGCTGTGTTTAACCATACCAAATCGACCCACTCAACTCTGTCTCGCATCTGGTTTTACACCGCCGTAACAACGGCATGTCTGACCGGTTGTTCCTGCGCGGACGCGGCCGCAGTCGTCACTTCTCCGGCAGCCGCTTCCGCGGTTGCTCCTGCATCGGCACCACCACCGGCGCCCGCCACCGCGCGAGCGAAGGAAATACGCGCCGCAACCGGCAGCACGCCCGCGCCAATCGACTTTCCCGCGATCGTCGATCGTTATGGGCCGGCTGTTGTGAATATCCGCGTGACAGTGCCGGTGAATGCGCCCGCGAGCGCGACGCCCGCTTTGGGTCCCAGCGCCGAAGCGGTCGACGGTGACGATCCGATCTTCTCGTTCTTCAAGCAGGCCTTGCCACAATCGCAAAACGGCCTGGGCGCCACGCCGCGGGTGATGTCCGGCGTCGGATCGGGCTTCATCGTGAGCCCGAACGGTCTCATTCTGACGACGGCGCATGTCGTCGATCAGTCGGATGACGTGACCGTGCGCCTGACCGATCGGCGCGAGTTCAAGGCAAAAATCGTGGCTGTCGATACGCAAAGCGACATCGCCGTGATCCAGATCGACGCGACGAAGCTGCCTACCGTCAAGCTCGGCGATTCGGCGCGCGTGCGCGTCGGCGAACAGGTGCTGACGATCGGTTCGCCAGACAGCTATCAGAACACGGTCACGGCGGGCATCGTCAGCGCGACGTCGCGCACGCTCGCCGATGGCAGCACGTTCCCGTTCTTCCAGACGGACGTGTCGCTGAACCCCGACAACTCGGGCGGCCCTGTGTTCAACCGCGCGGGCGAAGTGGTCGGCATCGACGTGCAGGTGTATGCCGATAGCGATCGCCTGCAGAGCCTGACGTTCGCAATCCCGATCAATATGGCGAACAAGGTGCGCTCACAGTTGCAGGGTGAGCAAGCCCAGCAGGGCCAGCCAAGCGCTCAAGACAATGCGCGCAGCAATCTGGGCATTCAGGTAGAGGACGTCGATATGAATCTGGCGAGCGCGTTCGGCCTGCCGCGCGCGGCGGGCGCGCTGGTGACGTCGGTCGACCCGGGCAGTCCGGCGGCGGCGAGCAATCTGAAAGCGGGCGACGTGATCGTGCAACTCGCCGACAAGCCTATCGACCACGCGGCCGATCTAACCGGACAGAACCCGGCGTTGCAGACCGGAACGAAAGTCCCGCTGAAGCTGATCCGCGATCACAAGCCGATGACGGTGATGGTGAATGTCGGGCCAGCGTCGCAAGAGGCGAACGCAGGTGCGGGCGGGGTTGCAGGCCCAAGCTCTGACGCAGGCTCGCGGCAGTTTCACGCGCTCGATCATCTTGGCCTCACGATGCATTCTTTGACCGACCAGGAGCGGCGCAGCATGGATCTTCCTCAAGGCCTGATGGTCGACGACGTGTCGGGGACAGCGGCCGCTGCCGGCATCAAGCCGGGCGATGTTGTGCTGTCGTTGAACGGCACGCTGGTCGCGTCGCAGGATGAACTGGCATCGCTTGCGGCAAGGGCTGGCAAGAAGGCAGCGTTGCTGATCCAGCGCAATCACGCACGAAGCTTCGTCACGGTCGACCTCAAATAAAAACCGGAGTGCGAGAGCGGCTAATCGGTACACGATTCCCGCCTCGCATGCCGACGCGGCGAACACATGTCGCTAACGCCCCGGGTGAAGGACGATCACGACCGATCGCAGACCGGGCCTATTCGCACAGCGTGTCTCAACCTTCTGCACAGTCAATGGAGTGCGGGGAACGTGAACCCCGCGGAGTTCGGTTAGCTCCGATTTGATTCACGCATCGCGCTGATCAGGTTCGCGCGACGTGGACGCTCTTCAAACGTGCGCGGCCCAAACAAGTCACCCGGCAACGACGACGGCAATGTTTGCAGCGTGATCGCGCTGAACACCACCACGCGGCGCGGGCGCGCGAGGCCGCGCGCATAAATTTTCACGCTTTCGGTTTAATGTTCTGGTTGACTCGGAACAGGTTATCGGGATCGTACTTCGCCTTGATCGACGCAAGGCGCGTGTAGTTCTCGCCGTAGCTTAGTTCGACTCGGTTCTCGGCCTCGTCGGCGTCCAGGAAATTGACGTAGGCGCCTTCCAGATTGAACGGGTGGATAGCCCCCCAGTAGGCACGGCCCCAGGTCTTAAGCGCCTCGGCGTCCTTGGGATCCGGGCTGACCGCGGCAATTACCATCGAAAAAGACGCGTCCCGCGCGCTCCACGGCGTGGCATCCCTGGGGATCCGCCGAACGGCGCCGTCGATGGGGTAAAGATGCATCAGGCAGAACGGGGTCGGTGCCTTGAGCGCGTTAGCGATGTGCACGTCGATCGCCTCGTCAGGCAGCGCCTTCACAAAGTCGCCCTTCCAGTACCACTGCAAGCCTTTGGGGAAAAACGGGTCGAACAGACTGTTGATGGCAGTCCACGGCATCTCGCCCATCCAGTTGAACAGCGGGACGGGCAGTTTCTCGAGCAGCGAGGCCATGAGTTTCTGACCTTCTGCGATCGGCCCGTTGAAGGCACCGATCAGGGCACAGGCGCGTTTGTTCCAGTGCTCCTTAGGGAAGGGATCGGTTGGAGGCACGGTTTTGAGGCCGACAAACAGGCCAAGCTCTTCGGGGGCGTGTGGGATGAAGTCGCGGTACGTCGCCATAACTTGCCTGGCATCCTTGGCGTCCCAGAAGATCGGACCGGCGAACACCATTCTGGCTGGGTGGGCCTGAAATAGAAAACTTGTGACCACGCCGAAGTTACCGCCGCCGCCGCGCACAGCCCAGAAGAGGTCAACGTGCTTGTCCTTGTTAGCGGTGACGAAAGAGCCGTCGGCCAGCACTACATCCACCTCCAGCAAATTGTCGACTGTGAGGCCGTGCTTGCGCGTGAGGTAGCCGGTTCCTCCGCCCAGGGTCAGACCTGCGACGCCCGTGCTGCCGACGATGCCGAGCGGTACGGCGAGGCCAAAAGCGTGGGTCGCGTGATCGACATCCGCTGCAGTGCAGCCTGGTTCGACACGCACGGTGCGGCTCGCTGGGTCGACGCGCACGCTGCGCATCTGCGACAGGTCGATGACCAGGCCACCGTCGCAACTGCCCAAACCGGGACCGTTGTGTCCGCCTCCGCGGATTGCGAGAAGCAGTTTGTTTTCGCGCGCGTAGTTGACCGCCGACATGACATCGGCGGCATCGGTGCAGCGGGCTATCGCCTTGGGCCGCTTATCGATCATGCCGTTGTAGAGCGCTCGCGCCTCGTCGTAGTCCTTGTCTGACGGACCGATCAGCCTTCCGCGAAATCCCTGAATCGCAAACTCATCCATGACGCCGCCTCCTTGAATAGTTGGTCCATCGCGCACAGGCGCGATGAAGCGCTGCCGTCTTAAGAAGCCTCGCACCGAACTTTCGTTCGCGAGGCTGGCCTCGCACCCCACCTGATGAAAAGAATAGTGCTCCGACGCCATTGCGGGAAGGGCCTTTCCGATTGACGACACTGACAGCAGAACGAGCGAGCAACGAGTCGAATGAAACTCGACCAAGCGGCGGTGGCTCTTTAGTTCAGCAGAAAAAAAGGGGCGCGTCCAACCGGAGGACTTGACCGGCCAGACGGCATGAAAGCGTCCAGCGCAGCCTCAAATGGTCATTTGAATGGCCGGCATCGGGAATTCCGAAAGTCCCTTAACGGTCGGGAGTGTGAATTCGCTGATGCACGAGCCTGCCGACCGTGCTCAGCCAGATAGATGGTGCATACCGCTCGCCGCCTCTTCTTGCTGCCCGCAATCTTCCAACGCTTGCAGAAATGTCGAACTCCACCAGTGCACATCGAACTTGCGGATTCGCTGAAGAAGCGCTTCATGCCGGTTAATCCGTTCATCGAGCGACATCGTTAGCGCCCGCTGGATGGCCTGCGCCGTGCCTTGCGTGTCGTAGGGATTGACCAGCAGCGCTTCCTTCAATTGCTCCGCGGCTCCGGCAAAGCGCGAGAGCACCAGCATGCCCGGGTCGGCGGAGTCCTGTGCGGCGATGAACTCTTTCGCGACCAGATTCATGCCGTCCCGCAACGGCGTAACGAGCGCAACTCGACTCGCGCGATAGAGACCCGGCAGACGCTTTCGGGCCACGTTGCGATGAATGTAGCGCACCGGCATCCAGTCCAGTTCACCGAAGTCGCCATTGATCGCCCCGCACAGGCTATCCATCTGACGCCGCAGATCGTCGTAGGCGTCGACGTCCTCGCGGCTAGGGGAGGCGATCTGGATCAGCGTCGCACTATCGCGGTTTTCCGGGTAGAAGGTCAGCAGCTCGCGGAAAGCATGGACACGTTGCGGTAATCCCTTCGAGTAGTCCAACCGGTCGACGCCCACCAGCAGACGCCGCCGCGAATACTCCTCGCGCATCCGGACGAACATGTCGCGCCCTTCCTTCGAGTCGGCAAGACGAATGAAGTCGTCGACGTCGATACCGATGGGGTACGCGCCGACCCTCAACGTTCGATTGAATGCCCGAAGACGATCCGGGCTCAACTGTTGTGCCTGCGCTTCCGATTCGACGTAGTGAGTGAAATGCGTCAGGTCGGCTTTGCTTTGAAAGCCCACCAGATCGTAGGCAAAGAGCGAGCGCATGAGCCATTCGTGTTCCGGAATCGCGGCCATGATTAGCGGCGGCGGCATCGGAATATGCAGGAAGAAGCCGATGCGGTTGTTACATCCCATGGCTCGCAACTCGGCCGCGAGCGGGATCAAATGATAGTCATGAACCCAGATGAGATCGTCAGGCTTCAATAGCGACAGCAGCTTGTGCGCGAATAACTGGTTGACCCTCCGATAGCCTGCAGCGAATCGTGTGTCGAAATTGGCCAGGTCCAGCCGGTAGTGGAATACCGGCCATAAGACATTGTTGGCGTAACCCAGGTAATACGTATCGTGATCTTCCCGGCTTAAATCAAGTGTCGCGAGGGTGACGTTGCCCGCCGTTTGAACATGAACTTCGCCCCGGCCGACTGTTGCACCATCCGCCGCTTCGCAGATCTTGCCACTCCAGCCAAACCAGAGCCCACCGGTCTGTAGCAGGCTGTCCTTTACCGCTACGGCGAGTCCGCCGGCTGCAGGCTTGCGAGGATCGGCAGTGCGATTTGAAACGACGACTAGACGACTCATGGGGTCCTTGTGCTGTTGCGCCCACGTGGCACCCACCGTCCGGACGCCAGGGGAGCGCCGACAGTGAATCATCCGCTCCATGGACGAGTTGACGCGAACCAAGATTTCAGCTCTTTTTCGACGTCTTGGCGATAAATGGCGTGGGTACGTGCTGACACGTCTCGCTTCCGCACTTCGGGCAACTCGGATGGGCGCTCTCGTGTTCGGCGAGATGTTCAGCGTGCTCGAACAAATGGCCACACTTCTCGCAACGATATTGGTACGTTGGCATGTGCACTTCTCCAACACGAATCCACCTGGCAGGCCTGATACGACTCACCAGCACTGCCCGGTACTGTGAGAAATCCATTCTAGTGCACGAATGCACAGGCATGCGTCTCCGGTTCGTACTAGGCTTGATTATGGCCAAGACGCTCGCTGTCCGGCGAGACGTGATGAACCAACATCCGCCTGCTGGCCAAAACCGCCTCTGCGCAGTGTTCCTGGCGGCACAGAACGAGGTCAGATATGCAACTGCTTACGGTAACTATCGTCAAACCTGAAGCGACGAACTTCATCCTGGGGCAAAGCCACTTCATCAAGTCTGTCGAGGATCTGCACGAGGCAATGGTCGGTACCGTTCCGGGTATCAAGTTTGGTTTGGCCTTTTGTGAAGCGTCAGGTAAGCGTCTTGTGCGCCGGTCTGGCACCGACGCCGGCTTGGTCGAGTTGGCGTGCCAGAATGCCACGGCCATCGGCGCGGGCCACAGTTTCGTGATTTTTCTCGGCGACGGCTTTTACCCAGTCAATATTCTGAATGCGATAAAAACCGTGCCGGAGGTATGCCGGATATTCTGTGCGACAGCGAATCCCACGCAGATTCTGGTTGCCGAGACGGAGCAAGGGCGCGGCATCGTGGGGGTGGTTGACGGGTTCCCGCCGCTCGGCGTGGAAAACGAGGAGGACGTTCAATGGCGTAAGGATATGTTACGCGCTATCGGTTACAAAGTGTAGGTGTTGTGGCTCTCCTCGCGCGACTTGCGTGCCCATCGAACCATGGAACATTTACGCCGGCGGCCCGGCACCCTGTGGCCAGCCATGACGGACGTCTATGATCATCCGAGTGTCAACGCTGCTCAGGCCCGAGACCTACGTTTCATCGCATGTGAGCCCACCATGGGGTAAGGTCGGTTGACGTACAACGGACTCTCAGCGCGAGTCTGGCCATCCTGTCGGTCGATGGGGTTTGATTTGTTACGCGTTTAACGCTGATTGAACAAGCCCATGGAGCTGCATTGGACCCGGGCGCGATCCGGTCGAGCTTTATTGCCCTGCTGGCGAGCCGTCGTAAAAGGAGATCATTCTCCATGGAAGAACGCGCTGGTCCCATCGACTCTCTCCGAAACCATAACCTTGCGATTTTCACCTGGTACGCTAAGTGCGGGATGCTGACAGGACTGCCGGGCCCCGCTTATACCGTTCCACCACCGCGCCGGATGGGCGGTCGTGTCCTTTATCTCGATCTGGACGGTTGCCTGCATCCAGACGCCGTATACGAAAAGGGCTCGGGGCCGATTATTTTTGGCTATCCGGATCACAGTCTTTTCGAGCATGCGCGGCTGCTTGAGGACGCGCTGACCCCGTATCCGCGTGTGCGCATCGTGCTCAGCGCGTCATGGGTGCGGCGTTACCGTGGAAGCATTCGTCGCGTGTCGCGCGGTTTGACTCCGGCATTGAGGGAACGGGTTGTCGGCGCGACCTTTCACAGTCGGATGGACCTCAGCGTATTCGGCGACGCACCGCGGGGTTTTCGGGTGTGGTCCGATGTGCTTCGCCGCAAGCCGGAGGCATGGCTTGCGCTCGACGATGACGTCGAGAACTGGCCGCGCTGGTGTGAAGACCGTCTGGCGCGAACAGACCCGATCCTCGGGATCAGTGCACCGCGGGCGCCGGCGGAGTTGAAAGAGAAACTGTATGAAATGGACGGGCGCAGGTGATCGGATGGGACGCTTTCGCGCGCGTACGAACTCTATTAACCTTCAAACGCGTTATCGCGAATCTGAGATGAGCCAACAGGTACCCGAAGATTTTCCTCGAAACGTCACGCCAGCGTCGCTGCCGGGCGCTCATCCGAAGCTCGCTGGGCGGCTTATTGACGGCAAGTTCGTCGTTGGCCTGACGGAAGAAGAACGATTCGAGCGGTGGGATATATGTGAAGATCTCGCACAGCAACTGATTGGAGTCGCGCGCAAAGAGGCATCGAAGTATCCAGAGCATTCTCGCGACGTGACACTGGAGCGTGTGTGTGTTCTATCGCACTCGGCGATTGCGACGGCGTATCGTCGCGTGAAGACTTGGATCGACCGCGCATGTGGAGGCCTCATTATCGCGCTGGGTATCCGGCAGGCATTTCGTTAGCAAAGCGCTCGATGGAGCCTATCTGAACGGCCGCTTTGCGCGCGGGCGACCGTCCCTTGTGGGTGTGCGCCGTGAAAAGGCGGCGTTTTCCAGCGGGTGCAAGCCCCGCCCGGCAACCGCTCCAGCCGGAAGCAACTGGAGCAGTCATGGAGGTAACGA
>NZ_PVZB01000060.1 GCF_003002025.1 Paraburkholderia sp. BL25I1N1 | reverse complement strand
CAACCGGGCGCTTTCGACGGCGAAACGCAGGCTCAGCGGATAAGCCACGTACCAACGCACGCACGTCAGCATCACATCAAGCGGGTAATGGAGACGTTTGAGCACTCGGCCACCGCCGGATTCAACGTCGTCATCAAGCTTTCCGTCGTCTATATAATTCCGTACATCATAGGGGACCAGCCTATTGCAACAAAACCGGCGACGTTATAGCGATACGTTTCGCTACTGTCACTGCTGTCTCGCACATGGCTATCACAGCGGTGTGCATCAACTGGAGAGCCTGCGTCTGTGTCCCGCCTATCATGCACGCTGGCATCATCATGTCGGCGCTGCGGTCGCGAAGCAGCTTATCCCGTGAAGGCTCAACCGCCGGAGGCGCGTTTTCTTTGAGGATATTTCCGCGCGAGTCATGGTGGGACATGGACCCCGAGCAACGCTGTACCAATGAAACCAACGCATCGCAGCGCTTTCACACGCCGCTATCTTGAGTGTTGCCTTGAGTGAGCGTGACGCCCGCAGCCTTTGCGTCTCCCGTCTCGGTTGATCGATCGCCATATGTGCGGGCACACGGACACCACTCGGCCCACGGAAGCATCACAAAGCCTGTCGTTAGTGACACATTCCCTTCGGTGCTAAGGATTGGAAAATATAGACATTTTTGCGATCCGATGGACTTCAACGATCCGTTGACACATTTCCTGGTAGGACGGAGACCGTTTGCCTTCGTTCCACGGCGATCGGCATTGACGTCGTCGCTTCTGCAAACGACGCAACAAAAGCATCGTCGGCGGGAATCGAACGATCCGTACATGGCGCTCATTGCGCCGAGCGATGGGGACCGGCGTTTGCGTGAGCTCATGTCGACCGTCGACCCACTGTCGCCGACAGCGCAGATCACGCCTTCACGGATGATGCTGTCCAGTCAGCTGGCCGCTGCGGGCGGCGTAGGTGCGCTCGGCAGCGCGACGTCGATGCAGGCTCGTGCGTTGATGAGTCAGCCTGGAATGGATAAAGCGCGCTGCGCTCCTGCCTTCGATGGTGCAGGGAATTGGCGCGGCTTCGCCGCCACCCGCATCGATGTTGAGCACGTCCGGCGCCGCCTGTTCGATGTCGCTGCCACGTGTGGCGGCCGTGCTCCCCGGATCCAGCTTCTGCCGCTGATCAGGCACCTTTGCCGAAAGCCTTCTACGGTGCCACCTGCTTGCGCGTCCGATAGTCCGTCGGCGTCGTCGCCAGATATTTTCTGAACAGCTTCGACAACTGCCCGCCGCTTCCAATACCGCAGCGGCGCGCGACCTTGTCGACTGGCAGGCTCGATTCGACGAGCATCCGGCAACTCATGTTCAAACGTGCGCGAAGCAGATAATCGGATGGCGTCATGCCGATCTCGCTTTTGAACCGGCGCAGGAAGTTGCGCTCGCTCATCGCCGCGACTTGCGCCGCATCGTCGATTGAGATGGGACGATCGACGTTCGCTTCCAACCAGCGTGCCGACGCCAAGATCTTGCCACTGGCCTGTGACGCCAGGCCAAACGTGGCTACTGAGCGGAAAGGTGTCGTGGGTTGCGGGGCGATCGATTCGGCGACCTGCTGTGTCAGATCGGCGCCGAGATCCTCTTCGACAATGCGTAACGCCGTGGATACGGCACCAGGCGGTTCTGTTAGCGACCCCGCCGGAGGCAGGCCTTGCACTTCGCTACCGCCATAGAAAAGCGGGCAGTAGCGACTGGGCAACCCGGCAGCTTGCAGCAGCAGTTGGCCCTCCGCGATTGGATGCACGATCTCGCTGACCGGATGCCGGCGGCGCAGCCAGTTGCTCAATCGCTCGTCGCGGCATGCTTGCTGTACGCCCTCGCCGCCGGCAATGAACAACAGGTGCGTTTCGTTCGTGCCTCGGTGCGACTGGACGTCGTCGGTCCAGACAAATACAGATGACGAACTGGCGATGCGCCCGCCCGCGGCGGAAAGCAGCGAGACGTCGTAGCGGCCGCGGCCCGATCGCTGCGCGGCGGTGAGCGAATTTGCCTTCTGGAAGATCTCGATGATTGCTGCGACCGTAGGCAGGGCAAACCCATTGAACAGTGCGATGTCGACGCGAGTCAGCGCGGTCGTTTGCATCGGCACGGCACTCTGCCGCGAGCCACGCGGTAGAGTATCTACCAAGTCCATTTACTTTTCCCCAGAAATGTGTGGTCTGCAAAGTCTTGTTCCCAAGACTCTGATTTTTTTCTTATTCGTCCATGCTATAGGTCTGACTCTTTTGACGGTATTACATGGCCGAATTAGCCAACACATTGGCCGTTATGGCACTGAGTGGGGGCCGGCGAATAGCGGTGCTGGACTTCTGATTATAGCGGCTGCGAAGCCCATAATATTTGGAAATCAGAATCGCGACCAAAATGAGATGGAATGTATAGCCGGGAATAATTATTCATTTATATACGCACGCCATGCAGGAGCAGAAAGGCGTTCAGCCGTTGCCGCGCAGGCTTAGATTGTCCTTGGCGCTGACTCATGCGCGAGCCAGATCGCGGAATGCTTCGTCTTCCACGCTTGGCACGTACACCGCTGACAGGTCGCCGGCGCGCAGCGACCGCACCAGCTTGATCGCATCACGCCGGTCAGTCTTGACCCGCTCGCCCAGCTTTTTCGGAATCAGCGACGGCGCGCACACCAGGCAGTCGAATCCCTTCTGCACGAACTGACGGTAAAGTCCATAGCCGCACGGGCCCGCCTCGTAGAAGATGCGGATGTGCCGCGCCTTCGGTTGCAGGCGCGTACACAGCCGATCAATATCCGTCTTCGTCGTGCCAATCTTGCCGAGCAGTTCGACCTCGCCTGTGCCCAGCGCATAGGCAACCGTGATCGAATCCTTGTGGACGTCGAGGCCCACGTACAGTGTGCTATCGTTTTCCACGCTGGCGTCCGTGATGGATACCCGCCGGGTGTGGCCCTGTCCACGCCGTGCGGCTCTGGCAGAAATGTTAACCCACGTTTGAGTCCTCGCGGCGGGCCAGCCTGTACCTCGCGGAGTCATACTGACTTCTATGAGCTTTAAGTTGTCAAGGCGGTTTTCGCGTCCCGTTAGTGCACAGCCATCTCTTCTGCATTCCTTTGTTTTGAAACCGTTCATCGCGCACGTAAGACTCCAACGTCTTACCACCTTCTATCCGCCGGCGCGTCTCCGCCAGGCCTTATCCTGATGTGCGTTACGCTGGAAACCATCACCAGGAACATGCGCCAATCTAGTGAGTCGGTTGCCTGTGCAACCCAGTCAGTATACGGGCATGGTCACTTCAAAGGCGTTTGCTATGTACTGCCTGGCTAAGGCTAATCTCCTTCCTGCCAAACCTGAGGGATCATATGGACTTCAACTGCGCGCCTTTGGGTATCTCGCCGTCCCTCAAATAGCGCCACAGCGCGATTGTGAGGCGCCGCGCCACCGCGACGATCGCGATACGCCTGGCACATCGGTTCGGTCCTGTGCCCTGTGTGCGCTGGTTGAACCACTGCGTGAGTGCGCTGTTAGGCTGGTAGCGCAGCCAGCTCCATGCGATTTCGATCAGCAACGCGCGGACCCGGCGGTTTCCCTGTTTGCCGATTCCCTGGTCGACCTCGCTTTCGCCGCTGTCGTAGGGCTGCGGCGTCAACCCGACGCACGCACCCAGCTGGCGCCGGTTGCTGAACTCCCTCCAGAACAGCTCGAGCGCGAGGCGCGACGCGCCCACCTCGCCAATCCCCTGCAGAAGCGCCAGCGCAACACTTGGCGCGCGAGTGCTGGCGCGTCTGCCTGTCGCGTCTTCTCCAGTTCCGCAAGCTGTTGTTCGACGAGTGTCAGGCGTTCGCACCCGCGTAGTAAACGCTCGCGCAACTCGCGCGGCAACGGCATGCCGTCGTGGCAGCGGACCTCGTCGCGCTGAAGTCGGCCAGCGAAGGCACGGTGATTGACCGCATCTCAGCAGCCGAGGGTTGCCAACAGCTTGCGCATCCTGTCACGGTGCTGAAGAACTTCCTTCTGCAGTTGCCCGCGCTCGCGCATCAACTGGCGCGATGCCTCGTCCTGTGGTGACGGCGCATGCTCGACGTGCATGCGGTCGCGCTCTCCACGCAGCCAGGCACGCAGGTTGATGACGAGTTTGATGACATCGAGCCGGTCGGTTTCGGCACGTCGCTGATCGCGTTCGACCGGAATGCTGGCCGGATCGACGACGTAGCACTCGAGGTGCTGAGCCTGCAGCGCGCGACAGATCCAGAACGCGTCCTGGCCGGCTTCATAGCTGACGGCGATCCGTACGTCGGCGGGCAACGACCACTTCCCTTTGTGGGCCTCGATCAAGTCCAGCACTGCCTGCAGACGAGTCGCGGCCTGCGGCTGCGCGACGGTGTGGACGGCCGTGGCCGGCGAGCGCCCGAGTATCGGGGCCATGGCCCGGATACTCGAACCCTGCAGATGCAGGCTCGCAATGATGAGGCGCTCTTCCGGTTGAAGTTGCTGGTCCTGAGTTCTTTCGTGCAACGCAACACCTTATACGAAACGGTGTTGCACTTCAGATTTGAGGTCGCCCAGGGTTACCTGCCTTCCTTGCGCACGAAGAGTCCTGGTATCATGTAAAGCGCTCCGTTCAACTCGGTCCGCACAGGCATTGTTGCAGGCGGAGGCGAGGTGGATAAAAATATTTAGCAAACGGTTGGGCAAGAGGCTAAAAAAGCTTTGCACACGACCGTTAACAGGGTCCATGCACAAACAAGACATTCAAAAAATTGTTTCCGCAGCTCACGAAACGGCCGATTCGATCGTCGGTGCGCGCGCGTGGAAGACGGCAGAAGACGCCAGCGCGATGCACGACGTGATCTTCTGGGACATGGTTGCGAAGCGATTGCCTAACACGAACATCGCCGATCTGCTGTATATGTTGGATTAGACTGCGTCGACGACGCGGCGTATCTTGCCGCCCAAACCTGCTTCGAAGTCACGGCGCAGCGTGCTGTCCGGCGCGTTATCGCAGCCGTGCCCGACGTCCGTCGATTGGCGTCTGAAGCATCACCACCACTATCGGTCATCCAGCCCGACCAGCGAAAAGATCTTGACGACTGTTCGTGGCTTCGGTTGATGCTCACCCTGTTGCTGAATGAAGACTTGCATCGCGCGCGTCATCTCCTGACCTGAAAGTCTGCGATAGGCGCAGATGTTGTAGGTGACGCCGTGCTGCCGGTCTTTGATGAAATTATCTACGTTCGGCAGCTGCATGTTTTCCCCGAAAGCGTCATGCGATTTTCCGCGCGAGTTGTTCTCAACTTCATCCAAACCGCCTCGCAGTGAAGAAGTCCACGAAAAAGAACCTGCCGCCCGTGGGGGCGGCAGGCTGAAAGACCGAGGGGTGGGGTTCGCTCGAGAGAAGCGCCCCTCGAAAGACCGAAGCCACTTTAGTCGCTCAAAGCAGGCGGCGGACCCGCCCAACGGATGCGATCACATTCTTGACCGAACACGACATGGAGAAGGATTGGATTCATCCCCAGAACCGGTTAAAACATTCGGGTAAACATGACCGCGTAATCCGCCGCGACCGCGCGCCGGCGCTCAATCAGGCTACTCGGGCCACTCACGTAATCCGCCTGTTCGCCTGCTGGCGAGGCAGACAAACGGCCAAGAATTCAACCTAGAAAATCAACAAGAATACATTCAAAAAAACTTGCGCAGATAGATATGATAGTGAAAACCGCTGCCTATTGGCCACAATATTGGTCTTTAACAGCGGGCATTCATTCCTTTTTCGAACAAGTCCTCAACGCCTCCCCTGCCACGTCCGATCGTTCAGAGATTGATGCCGCCGCAGTCAGTCGCCTTGACGAGCCACACCGCGAATGCTGACGATGGCGACGTGGCATGGCAGATGAATCGCTCCGTTTCAGTGACTGACGGGATACCGGGTCAACGAAGTCTCGCGAATTCAGCGGCCGTCCTATGGCATCCCAGGCTCTCGTGACTGGGTGCGCCCGGGTGTCGCGCTGTACGGCGGCTCGCACACAGGTCAGTCGCGTCACATCAACGACGTCGGCTTGCGCACCTGGATGACGCTCATCAGCGAAGTGATCGGCGTGGCGGGATCTCCGTCGCTCTGGGGGACAGCGGTCGTTATGATTTAATGTCGGCGTGTTTGTCAGCGCCGGAGCTTGGAAGTACGGCGGGGCCGGCCGGTGTTTGATCAATACCTGCCCCATCGTATCCCACGATAGCGGCTCGCGCCTGCCCGGCCATGTTCGTCAGCTGGTTACAATCATTGCCAAGATTGGTGACCTCGTGTGCCCGATTATAAAAGATGCGACGTGGCATCAACGGCGGTCTGAACGTTGTAGCCGTGACCGCCGGCGCCACTGACCTGTCATTCCCTGCCAGACGAAGGACGGAGCCACATACCGCGGGAGCAGTTTTTTGCTCATCGATTTGTGCGCAATCGATCAGCGAACGAGCGCACGTGGTATCGTGCAACGCGTCGCGCAGTCCGAATGCGTTTTCAACGATAAACGCATGCGCCGTTATAGACGACCCTACAACAGAATGTTCACGCTTCGCGTCGCCACAGGCGATCAACCGCCCGGCAATCAAGAAGATCCCGCAGAGCTTTTCAGAGCTGTTGTCGCAGCATCGCTTGTGACTGGCCTCGAAATGTTCGATTTCACCGTTTTCGGATTCTTCGCGGTGATGATCGGAGATCATGTCTTCCCAGCGAAAGATCCGATGACTTCGTTACTGTGGGCAGTCGGCACATTCGGCGTCGGCTTTTTCATGCGACCTGTTGGCGCGATGATCATCGGCGCTTACGCGGACCGCGTGGGCCGCCGCGCAGCGATGACGAGGACCAGCTGGATGATGGCTCTAGGTACGGCGGCGCTTACCTTCTGTCCGTCGTTTGCCAGCATAGGCGTGATCGCGCCGCTCGTTGTCATCGCCGGTCGGTCGCTGCAGGGCTTTGCCGTCGGCGGCGACATCGGTGTTGCCGCGACCTTTGTGATGGAGGCAGGGCCTGTGTCGCGTCGCGGCTATCTGGTCAACTGGCAACTCGTTAGCCAGGGCGCGGCCGCGTTGTTGGGCGCAACCTTGGGCGTGCTGCTCACCAGCACGATGTCACCGGCCGCTCTTGCTTCGTGGGGCTGGCGGATCCCATTCCTGATCGGTCTGCTGATCGCGCCAGTTGGTCTTTATGTTCGCTACCGGCTTCGCGACGATGCGATTTTCACCAGCACCGCCAGACATGCCGGCACACCGCTCGCTGAACTGTGTCACGAACATGGGACGACGATCCTGCTGGCGATGCTGATGATGATGGGGCAAACCATACCGGTCTACGCGATCGTCTACTACATGCCGAGCTATGCGACTCGCGTGATGCACCTGCCCGCCGTCATCGGATATATGGCTGCCGCGTTGTCTGCACTGCTGCTGGTGGTCATTCCGCCGCTGTCCGGCCGTCTCATCGACCGTCTGCCTCGCCGCAAGCCACTGGCCCTCATTGCCTCAGGATGCACCGCGTTTTTGGTCTATCCGGTTTTTCTGATGATTACCCGTGCGACCAGCGCGCTGCCTGTCCTGTGTGGCGTCGCGCTCATTAGCACAATGGTGGCGCTCGGCGCGGGCGCGGTCGCCCTGCTTGTGCTTGAAGCGCTTCCTGCGCGGGTGCGCGCCAGCGGCATGGCCGTTTCGCATGCGCTGCACGTCGCCTTGTTCGGCGGTACCGCTCAATTCATCGTGACGGGATTGATCAGATGGACCGGCGATCCCATGTCTGCAGCCTGGTACGTGACGCCAGCGTGTGCGGTGAGCTTTTGTGCGCTGATGCTGTTCAAGGAACAGCGCTTCAAAACCTGAACCGCCACGCACGCACTGACACCTATCGCTGCGTCTGAACCACCTTACCGGCCAAAGCCCGAAAATCCTGCGGCGCCATGTCGTAGGCCCGTCCGAAGGCGCGCGTGAAATCAGACGCGCTTTTGAAGCCGAATCCATAGGCAATCGCTGTGACCGCCAGGTGTGGATAGCGGATCAGCTCATTGGCTGCCCGGCGTAGCCTCAGGTGGCGGATATAAGGTTTTGTTGCAATAGGCCGGTCCGCTATGATGTGCGGAACGATATAGACGACGGAAAGCTTGATGACGACGTTGAATCTGGCGGTGGCCCGAGTGCTCAAACGCGTCCATTACCCGCTTGATGTGATGCTGACGTGCGTGCGTTGGTACGTGGCTTATCCGCTGAGCCTGCGGCACCCCGAGGAAATGTTGGCTGAGCGCGGTATTTCGGTCGATCATTCGACGGTGCACCGCTGGGGCATCAAGCTGCTGCCGGTATTGGAGAAAGCGTTTCGCCGTCGAAAGCGCCCGGTTGGCAAGAGCTGGCGTATGGACGAGACGTACGTCAAGGTGCGTGGCCAGTGGAAATACCTTTATCGC
>NZ_PVZB01000059.1 GCF_003002025.1 Paraburkholderia sp. BL25I1N1 | reverse complement strand
TGCACGGAAGTCCCGGTCGCCTCCTCAAGCGCCCGCACGGAGGCCAGGTTGATCACCGAGATCGCTTTCATCATGACCGGCGAGACCACGCCGACATCCGTGAATTTGTGGCCTGCGGCCGAGACCAGGCGGGGGCGGCCTTCAGTCGCTTCGCCCAGATAAGCCGCCATGAAATCCTCGATCGCCTCGCGGCCAGAAACTAACTGGGGACGGGAAGGGGCCGACTCCCGCCGAGCGTCGTCGGAAGAATCCGGGAAGCGGCCATTTAATTCAAGATGGTGAACGTTGCTTGTCGGCCAATGCCGACGTTGGAGAGGACTTGGATCTACGTCGGCAGTGAGACGGATTGCCGACGGTGGCGGCATCGAGCGGCCGGTCGGCAGCTTCCTGCATCAGCGAACTCACACTCCCGCCCCTTCCCCACCGCTAGATAGTTGGCCGTCTTAATGTCTCTTACCGGAATAGAACGGCCGCTTGAAAGACAAGCGCCGATACAGGCGATCGGCTGGAATTGTCCGCCATCAGCACTTTCAGCCAGTCATGCAGGAAGAAGTCAGACTCCGATGCACTCGTTCGCTTTTCGCATCGCGTGACATAGGCCGGTCTCAACGGCAAACCGCGTGTAAGATCGTTCGAATACTGCCACCGTGGCCGATTGCTGTAATTCGAACGCCGCTTGCTTCATCCGTACGAATGTGCATGTGTTGCCGGGAGACGATGCTATGCGCGTACTGCTCGTCGATGATCACGAACTCTTCAGAGCCGGTCTCGGACTACTCATCAAGGAGCTTTTCCCTGATGTCGAACTGCTGCATGCGAGTACGTTGTCGCATGGAGTCGATCTCGCGATGACCGAGCAGCCGGACATCGTTTTTCTCGACCTCGAACTCCCTGACGGGCACGGTTGCGACGCGCTGGTCCGGTTGAAAGACGCACGATCATCCTTGCCCGTGGTCGTCGTATCGGCTGATGAAAGCATGGAGACGGTCGGTCGATGCCTCGAACTCCGCGCGATGGGCTACGTGCCGAAATCGTCGTCGCCCGAAGCGCTCCATGCCGCGATCGTTGCCGTGCTTTCAGGCGGCGTGTTCCTGCCCGCGGCGAGCATCGCCGGGCTGAGGCGCGCGATCGACATCGCCGAGGCACCGCCACGCGAATCAGCACGAGCCCAGCCGACGAACGGCGGCGCCGACCCTTGGAACGCTCCGCTGCTTGGACTCACGCCGCGTGAGCACGAAACACTTGCATGGCTCGTACGCGGGCTCCCTTCCAAAGCCATCGCGTCGAAGATGGGGCTCGAAGACATCACTGTGCGCAAGTACATCAGTCATCTGCTTGCGCACTTCAACCTGCGGCGCCGCACTGAACTCATCGTGATGCTGGCCGACAAGGGCATAACACTCGGGACGCTATCGGTCACCGATCCTTCGCGAGATCGAGACTCACCTTCCGATGGGCCGCAACGAACCGGCTGATATTCGCCACCAGATCTTCCGGTGCCGAGGACTTGCGCAGCAGCACGAATGGCTCCGGAAAGTCGCGAAGCACTTGAGCGGAGAGTAACTCGCCCGTGATGAATGCGACCGGAATAACGCCCGCCCACGCGAAGTGACGCCTGATCCGATCGGCAACCTCCTTGCCCGAGGCCCCATCGCGCAGCCGGATATCGGTCACGATAAGATCGGGAATGCGGCTATCATCGGCGAGAATGGCTTCAAACCCGGCCATCGACTCCGCGGCCTGCACAAGCGAGCCCGCGTTCGAGAAAAGGCGTCTCAGGCCTTCGAGGACGGTTGGTTCGTCGTCACACAGCAGCATGAACGTGCCGTTGAGATCGGGACTGTAGAGGTCGCCATACGGATTCGTCTCAGCAGCCGGCTGCGATGCCGCAACGCGTGCGTAGAGCGAAAAGCGCGATCCGCGCCCTTCGACCGATGCGAAACTCATGGTGTGTCCCGGCAGAATACGAACTACACGCTGCACGATCGATAGCCCAGGCCCAGCCCTTTCGAACGGTCGCGCCCCGGATTGTTGATCTGATAGTACTCGGCAAAAATCGCCTCCCGATGGGCGGGCGCAATGCCGATTCCGGTGTCCCATACATCGACGCGCAGCCGTTCATCCAACTGCACCCAGCCAAGCACGACGCCACCCGACGACGTGCTCTTCATCGCGTTCGATACGAGATTGGATATGGCCCGCTTGAAGAGTGACCGGTCGGTCTCGATGGACGGCGGGGCCATTCGTCGCCGCGCGAGTCTGAGATCGATTCCCCGCAACTGGGCCGTCTGCCGGTATTGCTCGAGCACCTCGGTCAACAGGTTGAGCGTATTGACCGACGTCAGGCGGGGAACATACGAGCCCAACTCGCTATAGTCCTGGATGTCCTTGAACATGTCGAGGATGTCGGACGCGGTCTCCTGGATGACGTCGAGGTCGCGTTCCACCGCGTGTTCGTCCCTGATCCTCGTCCGGGCACTGCGGATGAAAAGGTTGATCGCGGCGAGCGGCTGCTGGATGTCGTGATACGCCGACGAAAAGAACCGCTCCTTCTCCTTGACGAGTTCCTGCATGCGCTTGTTCTGTTCGTTGACCGCACGCGACGCAGCTTCAACGCGCGCCTTGGCCGCGCGCAAGTTGCGCTGATACATGAATTCGCGTCTTGCCGAACGTTCCAAAGGAATACTGACAACCAGCCCGATGGCATACGTCAGCGGCACGCTCGTGCCGTGCGCAATCACCGACGACAGGTGCATGCCGAACCTCTCGCCCGGAGGTTGGAGGTAGAGCATGAGCAGATAGCTCGCGACGCAAAGCCCGACCAGCCACGCTGCCGTGATGGCCCGAAGCCGGAACGCCATGAATATCGTGAACAGGGTAAGCGTCAGGATCGAATAGTGTTCATGCCACGGCAGGTCGACGATCTGCAGCATTCTGAGGGTGGCCAGCCAGGCGCTGAGCGTCCACATGCAGAGCAGCCCGACGGCCCAGCGTTCGTCGAGTGCGCGCGGGGTCCACAACAGGACGGCCACGCCCATGCCGATCGCCGCAGCGGTTCTCACGAAAATGAGTTCGTTGTGGTGCAGGTAGGTGGGATCGAGTATGTCGAGCCGCCCGAAATCACGGATGGAAAAAACGATCCATAACGCGGTGAAGATAGCGATGGCCAGTCTTCGCTGTCCGGAGAAGCGCCGCGCGTAGTCCATCCGGAACGCACGTTCCTGAGCCGCCAATCTGAACCTGCGCACCCAGAGGCCCGACGATCTCATGGCGATACCCGATCAGGAATGTCGCCGTCCGCGGATACGGCAGCGTGACATTCAAACAGAATAGCAGGACGTCATTCGAGTCCGAATACACAAATGTAGCGGTACGAATGTGCCTGTCTGCTTCCGGATTCCTACATCTTTCGCAGCTCGATTTCGGGCGCCCGCCTACCTACGTGGGTGTCGGCGGCGTCGGCTGTCGTCGAAAATCAATATGACAGCGCCGGGAAACGGGAGTCGAGAAATCCTGCTTCCTGGCATTTACGAGGAGGTTGTCATGAAATCAGTCGTTATTGTGGTTGCCGCAGCGTCGGCGCTTTCCTTCCCTCTTTTCACGTTCTCTCAGACCGATCCGACACCGACACGTGCCCAGGTGCGGGCGGAGCTACAGCAGCTCGAACAGGCCGGGTATGATCCGGCCAAAGGGGAGGATGCGAGTTATCCGAGCGGCATCCAGGCGGCGGAGGCACGGATATCGACCCAGAGCCCAACGGCGTATGGCGGCGTGCCCTTCGGCTCATCGACGTCCGGGTCCCGCGCGGTCGTTCGCCCCGCCTCTACCGAAGACATGAAGCAACTCTATTTTGGAGGCGAGTAGTACCGTCCCCTTCTTCCCGCTGTCGTGTGCCACACCGGAACCGCTGCTTGATCAATCGCGGAACGACTTGTGCGCCGGAAATGTCAATCTTCGGCGCACGCCGGAACTTAGGAGCGGTTGCCTCCCTTGCGCCGCGATCCCAGCGACCATTGCCTTGCTGCTGGGATTCTCGATTGTCCACGAACGGGCCGGAACTAACCGGCGAGCTTCCGTCTTCCGTAAGCGCCACTGAAGCGGCCGTCGAGATTTATCGGGCTTGAATGACCCAGCAGGGTCGGACAGTGTCGGTCGGCTATTTGAACTCATCGGTCCAAAGCGGCCACTGGAATTCAGCGGACCGGAAGCAGCCAGTCGGCAGTGCGTACTCCCGACCCCGAAGAGACATTCAGCTAGCTCGTAAGCGGTCGTTCACCTCGTACAAACGATGGGGTTACAGGCGTACAACCCATGATATATCGGAAGAACACAAAGGGCGACGAGCGCTCGATTTGAGCCTCGCTACGGAACTGCCTCCAGCCAGCCCGGATGGCTTTAACCGTTCGCGATGTTGAACCGCACTCAGCCTGCAACCAGTCGAAAAGTGCGGCTCGAATAAGTGCACGTTGCATCTGTGCAAAGAGCTCAGGCGTGTCAGCGCTCTCGTCAAAGCGGAACCGTTGACGACGCAAGCGCCGCCTTGCGATGCCCACCGACTGTCCACGCAATCGCGGTCCCGATTGTGAGAGCTAACAGGCATGCAGTCGGAACAAGCATTGGTGCCACATGGCTATGACTAACTTTGCCAACGTACGGCATCAGGTTCTGTGCGAAAAACCCTCCGAGATTGCCGATGCAGTTGATGGCGGCGACACTTGCCGCGGCTCGAGCGCCGGAAAAGAAGCGCGGGGGAAGCGACCAGAAACAAGGGTACAGCAGAGGAATACAGGCGCCACCCACACACAGGGCGATGAAGCGCAACGAGACGGTCGGCAATACGAGGCTGGAGGCAAAACATACAACGCCGATGCCTGCGACCACGACCATTGCTTTTAACACCACCTGTTCACGTTTGAGCTTCCCGGGAAGCCAAAGGAGAAGAAGTGTCGCGAGTGCCCACGGAATCATGTTGAGCAGGCCGTTGACGCTCGACGAAACGCCCCAGCTCTTGACCAGCGTAGGCAACCAGTACGTAACACCGTACAGCGACGTCGACATCAGCATGTAGGTTGCTGCGAACATGAGAACCTTCGGGTCAAGCAATGCCGCCCATGGCCGGGACTCCTTTGCTTCCGGGGACGCTTCGCGCACAAGCGCTGCGACCACAATGTCCTTCTCATCCTGAGAAAGGAAGTTCGCTTCCTTGACGGAGCTCGGTAGATATCTAAGTGCTACGAAGGCAATCAGTATTGCCGGAAGACCGGTGGCAAGGAAGACCCATTGCCAACCCGCCAGTCCCAGTGTTCCGCCCAAGGAAAGGAGCAGCCCTCCGACCAGCGCGCCAAGCATGTTTGCCAGCGAACTACCGAGGGTAAAAAGGCCAAGCACACGTGTCCGGTAGCTTTGAGGAAACCACTGCGTCAGGTAGTAAATGACGCCTGGATAGAACCCCGCTTCAGCAACGCCAAGTGCAAACCGGAACGAATAAAAAACTGGCAGGGACCGTGTGAACGCCATTAGCACTGTAACGATGCCCCACGTAATCATGATGCGAGCGAGCCAAGTCCGGGCCCCGAAACGATGAAGCGCCAGTGTGCTGGGCACCTCAAACAGGAGGTAGCCAATGAAAAACAGCGACGCTCCAAGGCCATACGCGGCTTCCGTCATGCCGAGTGCCTGAACCATTTCCAGTTTCGCGAAGCCGACGTTCTGCCGGTCGATGAATGCGATGAGAAACATGACAATCAGCAGCGGCATCAGCCGCCATGCCATTTTCTTCATTACCTGCTGCTCACGTGTTACGGACGTAGACATGTTCGTTCCGGTTCCATGCCCGCTGCCGCCCGACTGGCGTTTCGAAAAACTGTCAGTCTGGCGAAAACAGGCAGATTGATATAGTCATATATATGTTTGTATGTTTGAGGTCGGGCTGCAATGAGGTATAACCCGGACGAGCGCACGCAAGCGAGTTGCGGCCGCACCTGGCGAGCAGCGATGTATTCGGCAAACGAGGTGTAGAGCCTGAAAGTCGCGGGAAAGTGCGACTTGCCGGGTGACA
The DNA here is from genome assembly GCF_003002025.1 of Paraburkholderia sp. BL25I1N1. Taxonomy (GTDB): domain Bacteria; phylum Pseudomonadota; class Gammaproteobacteria; order Burkholderiales; family Burkholderiaceae; genus Paraburkholderia. The sequence continues at coordinate 3,683 of NZ_PVZB01000059.1, read as the reverse complement.
GAGAGTCAGTTCGCGTTGTCGGTCCCTTTCACGGCACCGAACGCGGCGAGGGAGTCGCGTTGTCAGCGAATATCGACCTGATACTGGAACGCTGCAGCAGCACCACGCGTGGTGCGCCATTCAATAGGCGTCCCGGCGAAATCGGATGCCACACGGTGCACAAGGATTACCGGGCTGCCAACGTCGATATGCAAGAGCGCTGCATCAGCGTCCGTCGCCTGTTCGACGTTCAGGATCTCGGTTGCGGATGCGACGATTTGGCGGCAAAGCCGCTCGTAAAGCGGATAAAGCAAATCCTCGAAGCTACCAAGGGGCAGCGTCGCCAGCGCTTCGAAACGGCTTCGAGGTAGCCATATTTCTTCCGACAAAACGGGTTGTCCGTCAATCAGTCGTACCCGTGAGAGATGAACAGCCTTCTCCGTCGCCTTCATCCGCAAGGTTGAGCGAATCGTCTCGTTTGGCTTGACGACGTCGCGGCTGAGCACCTTCGCCGTCGGTCGGACCGGCTTCCCGTCAGCTGACTTGAACCGGAAGAAGCGGAACAACGACGAATCAAAGCGCGGGCGCCGCACAAACGTCCCCTTTCCCTGGGTGCGGGTGAGCACTCCGTCGGCTACCAGCAAATCAATGGCTTTCCGAAGTGTGCCGGTCGACACGTTATAAAACAGGCTGAGTTCCGCCTCTGTGTCGATTGCCTTTTCTGGCGCCCACTCGCCCTCCGCGATGCGGCGCACCAGGTCATCGCGCAGCTGCTGGTAGCGCGGCAATCGACCGTCTGGCTTGGCCGAGAACGACTGCATATCCATGATTCATATAGTTGTTCACAGGAATAGTCACTGTACAACATCTGCAGGGACAAGGGTAAATCCCCAATGACTTCTTCGTCGAGGTGCCTAAACTAAACATACAGTCATATACATGAATATATGAATTTACCGTGGAGACGGCGATGTTCACCTGGTACAAGCAAGGCACACCTCTCGAACGCAGCACCTTCTGGGGATGTTTCGCGGGTTGGGGCCTCGATGCTCTCGATGTGCAGATGTTCACCCTGGCAATCCCCGCAATCATCGCAGCGTACGGCATCGACCACACGCAGGCGGGCGCAATCAGTGGCGTGACGTTGGTGTCATCGGCGATGGGCGGCTGGTTGGCAGGCGCCCTGTCCGACAGGATTGGTCGTGTCCGGACGCTGCAAATTACGATTCTCTGGTTTGCCAGCTTCACGTTCCTCTGCGCCTTCGCCCAGAGTTTTCCTCAACTACTGGTCCTGAAGGCCCTGCAAGGGTTCGGGTTCGGCGGAGAGTGGGCTGCAGGCGCCGTGTTGATGGCTGAGACCATCCGGACGGAACACCGCGGCAAGGCCATGGGCGCGGTGCAGAGCGCCTGGGCTGTCGGCTGGGCCGGCGCAGTGCTGTTGTATGCCGCAGCTTTTTCGTGGTTGCCGTCAGACACGGCGTGGCGTGTCATGTTCGGTGTTGGCCTGCTGCCGGCGCTTCTCGTCCTTTACGTCCGCCGCAATCTCCGCGAACCTGTGCGCGTTGAGCCGTCTCGCGCTGAACCAGCGGTTTCTGTGTGGGGGCAAATCGCGCAAGTATTCCAGCCGCGCGTCATCAAGACCACCGTTATCGGGGCGATTCTGGGCACAGGCGCACACGGCGGGTACTATGCCATCATGACCTGGCTGCCGACCTTCCTCTCCAAGGAAAGACATTTGCCGGTCCTTAACACTGGTGGGTATCTTGCGGTTGTTATCGTGGCTTTCTGGTGCGGCTGTATGGCGAGCGCTTACCTGCTCGACCGTATCGGACGGCGTCGCAACATCGCATTTTTTGCATTTTCTTGCATCGTCACTGTGCTCGCCTACGTGATGCTTCCCTTGAGCAACACGGAAATGCTTGTTCTGGGCTTCCCGCTAGGCTTCTTTGCTGCCGGTATACCGGCCAGTCTGGGCGCACTCTTTAACGAGTTATATCCTTCGGACATGCGCGGGACAGGCGTCGGCTTTTGCTACAACTTCGGTCGCATCGCCTCGGCGGGTTTCCCGGTGCTGGTCGGGTACATGAGTCATTCGATGTCGCTGGGAGCAGCGATTGGCATCGATGCCGCAATTGCGTACGGGCTGGCGATGGTTGCCGTGTTGCTGCTTCCCGAAACGCGCGGCAAGCGCTTGCGGCCGTCCGGCGTCGAGCAGGCTTCACAACTGGTCGCCGGCGCTGAATTGGCGCTTGACCATACCCGGAGCCAGCGATGACCGAGGCACCATCCATCGCGCGGCCACGGCTGCCGCGCGTTGACACGCACGCGCACGTGTTTGCCCGGACTCTGCCGCTGGCGGACGGACGGCGCTACGCACCCGACTATGACGCACCGCTGGACGCCTACCTGAAGCTTCTGGACGAGAACGATATTGGCAATGCCGTCCTTGTCCAGCCCAGCTTTCTCGGCACCGATAACAGCCATCTTTTAAAGGCGCTGACCAGCGACATTAGCCGGCTGCGCGGTGTGGCAGTCGTGTCGCCCGAAATTTCAGAAGACGACCTGCAGCGGCTGAACTGCCAAGGTGTGACGGGCGTGCGTCTGAACCTTGTCGGGAAGACGCTCCCCAAGCTGGGCTCGGCGCCATATCTAACGCTTTGGCGGCAGTTATCGAAACTAGGCTGGCATGTTGAGTTGCACAGGGAGGCGTCGGACCTGGCGCCGCTCGTCAACACTTTGCTGGATGTGGGCTTGCCAGTCGTCGTTGACCATTTTGGCCGCCCTGACCCGGACAGCGGCACACGCGACCCGGGGTTTCGCGACCTGTTGGAGTTTGGTCCATCTGGCCGCGTGTGGGTCAAGATTTCGGGCGCCTATCGGTGCTCGGTGCTGGACTCGAGGTTCATGCGCGATGCCACGGACCAGCTCATAGACGCATTTGGCGCCGAACGTCTGATGTGGGGTAGCGACTGGCCACACACGCAGTTTGAACATGCGACGAACTACAGCCAAACGCTTACCGCGTTGCTGGACTTACCTCTTGCGCCCGCGATTGTCGAGGCAATCCTGTGCTCAACCCCGCACTCGTTTTACGGGTTCGACAAAGGCCCCGTGAGGGATATTGTCCCGACGACACCGACTTCTCAACTCACTTCCTGAGATCATCCTGCTAGTCACCGGTTTGTTGCACGGCGTCAGATTGCTGCAGTTCGTGGGCTTTCCGACGCCCGAGATTCTGGGTCCGGACGCTAGCGAAGAACAGATTCGAGCGATGCTGAAAAAGCGCGGCATGATTTTCGTCTAGCCGGTTTTCAAGGGTGGTGTTGGCAACACGCGCCAACGTCTATCTCGACGGCGTGCCTGCCTGGGCGGAGCTCAACTGGCTCGGTCGGGAAGTCGAGATTGGCGGGGTACGCTTTCGCGGGGCCCTACCGACGCGGCGCTGTGTCGCCATCAACGTCAACCCCGAGACCGCCACACGCGATGCCAATCTGCCGAAAGCGATCATGCAGCATTTCGGCCATGCCGATCTCGGCATTTAAGTTCCCCTTGTCGGGCCCGACGCGGTTTGGCCGAACCCGGAAGATCGTCGCAAGCCGCACCGCCAACGTAAGCGTGGCACCAGCAACGTCTTGACTGGAGATCGTGATGTTCAGCCTGGGGTGCGGAGCTGCTCTGCGATGGCCCACGGTACGAGTTCATCG
>NZ_PVZB01000058.1 GCF_003002025.1 Paraburkholderia sp. BL25I1N1 | reverse complement strand
TCGTTACCTCCATGACTGCTCCAGTTGCTTCCGGCTGGAGCGGTTGCCGGGCGGGGCTTGCACCCGCTGGAAAACGCCGCCTTTTCACGGCGCACGCCCAATGCAGACCTTCCAGGCGATTGCGATACAGGAAGCGCCATGCGTCGCGCTGCCAGCCCGACACCTTGCGAGTGCGCCAGAAATAAACCTGGCAGTTGTCGCCGTCCACCGGCGTTGCGAAGCCGATGATTCCGAAGTTGCCGCCCGGGCCGAACTTCTTCTTGTAGGGAATGGCCAGGCGCATCCACAGCGTGCCGGTCTCGCCGAGTTCCACCCAGTCGAAATTCACGTCGCGCTGGCCGACCTTTTCGAACATCAAGCCGGTTTCGGTCTTGCGCACGCGCATGTCGGCCTGCTTGTCGCCTTCGGCCATCGAGTGCGACGTCGCATGCAAATAGGCACCGTGCATGGGGTCCATCACGTTGTCGATCGCGTACTGGTAATTGCATTTCCAGTGCGACATACACAGGAAACTCGCGTATTCCTCGCCGACCAACTCTTCCGGCAGCACGAGCGGCGTGGGTTCCTTATGCGCTTCGTCGCCGAACCACAGGAAGATCGCGCCGGCATGCTCTTCGACCGGATACGACTTCACGCACTTCTGGCCTTCCAGCGGACAGTTCGACACGGCGGGCACTTTGACGACTTCGCCGCTGCCGTCGATTTCAATGCCGTGATACCAGCACGCGACGCTGCCGCCGAGATTCCAGCCAAGCGACAGACGCGCGCCGCGGTGCGGGCAGCGGTCTTCGAGCGCACGGACTTTGCCTTCCTTGTCACGCCACAGCACGATCTGATCACCGAGACGCGTGATGCCGACCGGCGCGTCGCCGACTTGCCAGCTCGGTGCAACGGGATACCAGTAGTTGCGCAAGCCCTTGTCCAGATAGGACTGGATCGGATCGGCCGCGCCTTGTGTTGTATTGGGGGACGTCATGAAGAGACTCCGGGTACGAGTGCGATGAACGTGTTCGGAAAGCGCGCCTATTCGGCGAGCAGGCGGAATTCGGCGGCGAGGCGATCGGCGTTCCACGTGCCGCCTTCCGGGGTGCGGAAGCCGACGCGGTTCAGACCGTCGACCACTTCCTGCAACTCGATCGCGCCCGCTTCGAAGACTTTTTCGAGCGCATCGCCGAAGTCGTTCTCGTACTGGGTCGGCTCGGCCTTGCGCGTTTGCCAAATGAAGTTCTCGGTCTCGCCCGGCTTTTCGATCACGCCCTTGCCCGCGACGTTATTCGGCTGCGGCGCGAGCCACGGCTTCAGGAAAGGATTGAAGTTCACGATTTGCTCTCGCATGTCATTCCACCTTGATCTGGATTTCTTCACCGGCGAGGCGCACCGCGTACACCTTCAGGTCGCGGCCACCGGGCTCTTTCAAGCATTTGCCGGTCGGGATATGGAACACGGCTTCGTGCAACGGGCACTCGACGGTGTCGCCGTCGACAAAGCCCTGCGTTAGCAATGCGTACGCATGGGGGCAGACGTTTTCCAGCGCGTACAGCGCTTCGCCCACCTTGTAGATGCCGATCTCGGCGCCGTCGAGTTTGAACTCGAGCGGCGTGTCATCAGACAGGTCGCCGGCATGGCCGGCGCAGCGCCATTGTTCAGTCATTTCTCGCCTTCTCCTGAAGCTCTATGTTCCATACAAGGAACATCAGTTCGTGTATGGATAATTATAGGAGCGGGTTTGGCCGGAGAAAATAAAAATCTCGGCCGGTAGGGGAAAACACCGAGCGTGGCGCTCGAAAGACAACGTCTCCGGATCGAGCGTGAACCGCTGCGATGCTCTGTGAGCCTTGTCGCGCAAGGTTCGAGCCAAATTTTCAGTCGTATCTGCCAGCCCTTATACGGGTTTGTACGGGGTCCGAAAATTTATTTTGACCACCCACAGACTCACTATAATTTTCCATAGGCGATACAAACGCCCATAGATGGAACATAAAGCGTAGCAGTTTCGGCGGAAACCGCGCAGAACTGCATCCAACCCAAAGCAAGGATCAGGGACGACGAATCTGGCGAGAGCTGTCCGTCGTGTGATCAGGAGAACCAACGGTGAAGCACATCATTGCAGCCGGCTTGACGGCAATCTGCGCAACGACAGGCGCATGGGCGCAGAGCAGTGTGACGCTATACGGCAGTCTGGATGCCGGTGTCGCGTATATCAGCAATGTCGGCGGCCATTCGAAGTGGATGGAAGAACAGGGCAACATGCAGCCCGACCGCTGGGGCCTGAAAGGCGTGGAAGATCTGGGCGGCGGCCTGAAGACGGTTTTCCAGTTGGAGAACGGCTTTTATACGAACACCGGCGCGTTCGCCAAAGCCGGCGTGCTGTTCAATCGCCAGGCGTTCGTCGGTCTGAGCTCGGACACGATCGGCACGCTGACACTTGGTCATCAGACGCCGTTCAGCTTCGATGTGCTGGGTCCGCTGAGCACGGCCTATCTGGCGGCAAGTTGGTACGCGTTCCATCCGGGCAATATCGACGAGCTCGCCGACACGGGCGTGGTGCCGTTCGACAATTCGGTGAAATTCCGTTCGGCGAGTTTCAGCGGCTTCCAGGTCGGCGCGATGATGGGTCTCGGCAACACGACCAATTTCTCGACCGGCAAGACGCTGAGCTTTGCGCTTAGCTATGCGAACGGTCCGTTCAAGGCCGGCGCGACGTATGCGAACGAGCACAATCGCACGCCGTCGATCGTCACGACGGGCATCACCAACTTCCAGGGCGTGGCCGCAGCCAATTACACCGCGGACAAGGTCGAGAACATGGGGGCGGGCGCGTCATACCAGTTCGGCAAACTGCTCGTGCACGGTCTGTATACGCGCGTGAAACTGGAGTCGGGCGGCCACTCGGACACGTATCAGAGCTACGACGTCGGCGCAAATTACCAGTTCACGCCGTTTAACACCGTGGCTGGCGGCGCCGCGACGACGACGCTCGCGGGGCATCGCTGGACGCAGTTCGAAATCGGCGACATTTACGCGTTGTCGAAATCGACGCAGTTGTATGTGAACGCTCTGTACGAGAGTGCCGGTTCGAATACGGATGCGGCGTTCTTTACGGCGGGTGTGTCGAGTGGACGGAACCAGACGATCATTCTGACTGGCATCCATCACTCGTTCTGAGGTTCTGCTGGGACTGCTGGGGTTGTGATCTGATGCGGCTAGTCCGGCTGCGAACGCAGCCAGACTAGCGCTGAAGTGAAAGCTGAACTAGCGCGGAATCAGCCCGCCGCTACCTGCTTCCGGCGCGCCTGAACCGCTGTCGGATCGTCTGGACGCGGCCGGTAGCTGAGTCGCTCGGACAGTTCGAGCGCCGCCTGGCAAACCGCGACGATAAGCGGCTCGCGCTCTTCGGTTTCGCCGATATCCGAACGCGGAATCGTGACGGTCAACGCCGCCGCGATCTTGCCGCTCTGGTCACGCACGGGCGCGCTCACTACAGAAATACCGCGCTCGAACGACGCTTCGCTCAGTGCATAACCGAGCGCCGCGCTTTCGCGCACTCGTTCGTATAGTTCTTCAACCGTGGCCGGCGTGCGTTCGGTGAAACGTTCGAGTTGCGGTTCGGGATACAACTGCCGCAATTCCTCGAAGCTCAGGTCGCCCATCAACACCTGACCATGCACCGTCGCATGCGCCGGCAGGCGCGTGCCGACATGGACCTTCACCGAGCTGAACATCGGCGCATGGGTTTGCGCCTTGGCGACGAACACCACGTCGCGCTGATCGCGGATCAGCAGATGCGTGCTCAGACCCGTGGCGTCGCGCAGGCGTTCGAGAATCGGCGTGCCGACATCGGTCAATTCGAGCGAACTCAGATATTCGAAACCGAGCCTCAGCACCGCGACGCTCAGGCGGAAATAGCGGTCGCCGTTGACGCGCTCGAGAAAGCCGAGCGCTTCGAGCGTCTGCAATAAACGGAATGTCGTGGTGCGCGGAATGCCGATGCGCTTGGACAATTCGGGCGCGCCGAGCACCGGCTCGCGCGCGCTGAATTCCGCCAGAATGCGCAGGCCGCGCTCGAGGCCCGGCACGAGATAAGTCGATCCGCCGGCGCTCTCTTCGTCGGTGGAATCCTGGGAGTCGGCGTCGTTTGCCTGGGCCCGCGGCAACGCGTCGTCTTGCGAAATCGACGCTGCCGCACCGCGTGGCTTCGCTTGCTTGCGTCCCGCTCCTGTCTGCTCTTCTTTTGCCATCTTGGCTGCCGTTTCTACTGTTCATCAAGGTCAGATCAGCATGATAGCGCGTGGCGCGTCGCGGTTAACCATGCCAATTGCTGCACTGCCACCATTTCACGCGGTGCTATGCTTTTGAAGCGGTCCATTGCGCGAGGCCTCGCTGCCGCGCATTCGCTCCGCTCAAGCGTCGGGAGGCCACGCTCATGTCCGATTCCATTCAGATTCAGGTTGCCGACTCGCACCTTTATCCGGGCTGTGCGGTGCGCACCGCGCACTTGCCCGAACTCGCCCGGGCAGCGGCTGCCGTCGTCGAATTCGCGGATGGTTCCGGCGCCAATGCCACCTGCCACCGCCGCGCGCTCGACGAACTCGAACTGATGGTCGACCGCTATGCCACGCAAAAGCGTCACCCCGTCGATACGCGGCACTGGCTTCTGCTTGCCGTCGACGCGACACACAATAGTTGGCGCGTGAAGCGTAGACTCCCCTAGCCGGAAACGTCCGGCCACCTCGAATCCGCAACCGGTGCCGCGCGCACGCCGCCCCGAGCAGCGCGCCTGCGTCCGTCACAGCCCTTTCGGAGCTTCCCGATGACCGACAACGACTCCAGCCTGCCGCCGAACGCCGATGACAGCCCCGACGACCCCGACCGCCGCCGAGTCCTTACCGGCCTGGCAGCAGTCGGTATCGGACTGGCGCTGACGGGCTGCAAAACCGACCAAAGCATGTCGAGCACCGGCGCGCCGCGCAGCGCCGCCGACCTGCGTCTGGACGCCGCGCTTCACGATCAGGTCAAGCACATCGTCGTGATCTACGCGGAGAACCGCAGCTTCGCGAACCTGTACGGCAACTTCCCCGGCGTTCAGCATCCGCTCGACGCCGTGAGCGCAGAACGTTATCTGCAACTCGACCGCGACGGCAAGACGCCGCTGCCGCGCTTGCCGGCCATCTGGGGCGGCCTCGTGCCGCAAGCCCAGGAAGTGGACGGCAAGCGCTACATGATCGGCCAGAAGGATATCGTCAATCTGCACAACCGCCCGTTCCATATCGCCGACGCGCAGGGCGCGCCGCTGCCGACCGGCGTGATCACGCGCGACCTCGTGCATCGCTTCTATCAGAACCAGATGCAGATCAACGCCGGCCGCAACAATCAGTTCGCCGCGTGGGGCGATTCCGGCGGCCTGGTGATGGGCCATTACCGTAATTCCGCCGACACGCTGCGTCTGTGGAATCTCGCGCAGCAGTACACGCTGTGCGACAACTTCTTCATGGCGGCTTTCGGCGGCTCGTGGCTGAACCACATCTTCCTGATCTCGGCGCAGGCGCCGTTCTATCCCGACATTCAGAACAGCCCGGCCAAGAAGATGGTGTCCGTGGTCGACGGCGACGACCCCACCGGCACGCGGCTGAAGCAGGCGGAAGACTCGCCCGCCTCCGCGCTCGACGGTCCGCCGAAATTCGTCAACGACGGCGCGTTCACCGCCGACGGCTACGCCGTCAACACGATGGCGCCGCCTTATCAACCGAGCAACGTACGGCCGGCCGAAGGCGGCAATCCGGCCTTCGCGGACCTGTCGAATCCGCGCGTGCTGCCGCCGCAGAATTACGCGACGATCGGCGACCGGCTGACCGACAAGGGTGTCGACTGGGCCTGGTATAGCGGCGCGTGGCAGTACGCGTTGGAGCATCAGGATACCGGTGCGGTGCCCGACTTCCAGTATCACCATCAGCCGTTCAACTACTTCACGAATTACGCGCCGGGCACGGTGGCGCGGCGCAAATATCTGCGCGATGGCGGCCTCGGCAACGACGCGTCGACCAACCATCTGATCGCGGATATCGATGCAGGACGCTTACCGACGGTCGCGTTCTACAAGCCGCAAGGCGATCTGAACATGCACGCGGGTTACGCGGATGTCGCGTCGGGCGACCTTCACATCGCGACGGTGATCGAGCATATTCAGCGTGGGCCGCAATGGGCGAACACGGTCGTGGTGGTCACCGTCGACGAGAACGGCGGCTGGTGGGATCACGTGTCGCCGCCGAAGGGCGATCGCTGGGGCCCGGGCTCGCGGATTCCCGCGCTGGTGATTTCGCCGCTGGCGAAAAAGGGTTACGTCGATCACACCGTGTACGACACCAACTCGATCCTTCGACTGATCAGCCGCGTGCATGGGCTCGCGCCGCTCGATGGCGTGGTGGCGCGCGATCGGGCATTCGCAAGCAACGGACTCGCGCCGCTGGGAGATTTGACGAGCACGCTGGATCTGGCGTGAGCGCTTGAACGTTCGAAAGTCGAACGCCTGCGGCGCGCGCGGCCTCAGGCATTTCAACTCGAACTATTGCGGCTTCGACTGCGCGGCGCCGTGCAGTTTTTCGACCACCGCATCGGCGATCTGTTGAGCCGTCTTCTTGATCGTCTTTTTCTCGTCGCCGCTCGCCATCACGAACTTGGCGGCGATCACGTACGGATTCAGTTTGATGGCCGCGCCCGGCATGCCTTTGCTGTCGGCTTCGTCGACGGCCTGATACAGCGGCGGCAAATCAGGCGTAGCAAGGCTGTCGCACGACACCGCCACCTGAATGTCGTTCTGGCCGGCGCCGAATCCGACCATGGCGCGCCTGAGGCGATTGCCGTCGTCGACACTCAAGAACACGCCGCGCACTTGCCAACCGGAAGCCGGCAGCGGTTGACCCGGCGCACTGCGGCGCGCGTCGACGCCCGCCTTTTTCAGATCGTCCGTTAGCGCTTCCGCCATTTCGTCCACGATATGTTTCGCATGATCCTGCGGATTCTTGTCCTCGCCCATCGGTCCGGGTCCGCTCGGCAGCAAACCGCGCAGGCGGCGCACGCGTTGGCCTGGTCCGCTGTCCGGTGTCACGTTCGCGACGTCCAGATCGAAGTCGGCGACATACACGACCGGCGCGGGCGCCGCGAACGGCGCACTGTCCGCTGCGGCGGCGTTGACAATCGCCGCCGCGCTCAGGCATCCCGCCATCACTGTGCATTGCAAAAATCGATGAAGCATGGCGAGCCTCCGCGAACGTTAACAGGACGCGGCTATCGTACAACCGTGCGCAGCGTGCGTCCTTTTTTTCGTACCTTATCGTCATGCGGTTTGTCTTGCATAACGCCCGTTGCGGCATAGACTGTTAAAGCACAACTTCGCAATTTGTACGGAACCCGCCATGCGACTGACCATCCTCATCAACGGTTCCGATCCCACCGTCAGCCATGATTACGCTGTGCTATGGCTCGACATCGACGAACACCGGTGGTCGAGAGAAGCACATCAAGGGATCGATCTGCCCCCGTGGGGCGAACTGCGCGACGATAACGGCGTGACGACTCTCTGTGCGCCCAGCACGGATGCGCCGCTGTGCACGCTGCGCGGATTGCACGTGGACCGCAAGCAGCGCGTGAGCGCCGCGCAAGGCGCCGCGGCATGGACCGCCCTGCCGACGCGCGCGCAGGCCAGCGGTTTCTGGCGCTTGCAAGCAGTGGACCGCCAACAGGTCCGCGCCGAACACAGCGTGTTCGACAATTAGGTTTTAGCACTCGTTTTTATCGGTCTAAATTTCCGTGCGCGAGCGGCGCTCCGCAGCGCATGGGTCATTTTGTCCGTGCGTTCGTACGCCGCATTTTTTTGATTCCCTGATTGCGATTTCGTCGCTCGCGCATTTAAGGTCGCCTTAAGTTTGCGTGAGTAGAGTCGGAAGTCCACGCATTAGGGTCGCTGCAAGGCGGCCCGTTTTTTTTGGTGCGGCAAGATGTGGGACGTTGCCGTGCGCGCCATGCGGCCGCATCGTTTTCATGACAGCGCTCAACGCGCGAATCCGTTTTCCCCTCCAGTGTTTTCCTGTATTTCACGTCGCGCGGAACGGGCTCGCAACGCTATACTTGCGCCCCCGATCCCTCGACTGACCGACACATGAAGAAGTGGTTTGCCTATCTGTTGTTCGTCGTTGCCGCTCACGCCAGCGCAGCGCCTTCCTGCACTCAATTCACATCGAACGCGCAATGGCCGGTTCTGAGCAATCAGAAGATGGCGTCGAAAACGCGCATGCTTTGTTATAGCGATTTCGCGGTTCTGCATTCGGGCATCACGCACGGTCCGCTGTGGTCCGCCGAGCATCTGACGCGCGATCATATCGAGGCCGCCAAAGACATGGTGCGCACCAACAAGTTCTTCGAAGACGCGCGCCTGCCGGACGGTGAAGGCGCCACGCTCGCGGACTACAAACGCAGCGGATTCGACCGCGGTCATATGAGTCCGGCGGGCAATCGCTGGAATCAGGAAGCGATGGCACAATCGTTCTCGCTGGCCAACGTTGTGCCGCAAAACCGCGAGAACAATCAGCGCCTGTGGGCGCGCATTGAAATGTCGGTGCGCAAAATCGCAGTGTCGTACGACGATACCTATGTGGTCACCGGCCCGATCTTCAACGGCCAGCAGTTGCAGACTATCGGACCGACGGGCGTATTCGTGCCGACGCAGTTGTTCAAGGCGGTCTACGTGCCGTCGCGAAAGATGGCGTTCGCCGTGGTAGTGGACAACGTCTCGACGAATCGTTACGACATCAAGACGATTCACGAACTCGAAGCAGCATCGGGCATCCGTTTTCCGGGCATTCCGGAGAACCTCAAAGATCAGCGACCGGGAGGACTGAAAGGTGTTTAAACCCTATTCGAATGACGACGACGTGCTCAACATTCAAGGCGATGCGTTGACGGTGAGTAACGGCACAATGCGCATCGTGCTCAACGGCACGCTGGAGCTGACGCAGGATCAGCGCGGATTGAAGGCGGCATTGGCACTGAAAGAAGCTGTAGATGCGATCGTGGCCAGCTTGCAGGCGCAAAGCCATTTGCCCGCGAAGGTCAAGGATGAACCGGATGCGAAGCCGGGCGTCGTGCAGAATCCGTTCAATTAGTCACGCAACGCGCCGGCCACCGGCGCGATGCATTCTTTTCGTGCGAGCGGCCGCCCCTCATCTCGTGTTCCGCAGTTCGATCAAAGCCAAACGAATCCGCTCCACGACCTCGGGCCACCCTCTGCCTTGTTCCCGAAACAGGCGAGCAGAGGGAAACCACGGACTGTCTTCCCGTTCGAGGTGCCATCTCCAGTCGCCGAGCATGGGCAGCATCAGCCACAGCGGCCTACCCATCGCGCCCGCCAGATTGGCCGCCGATGTGTCCACGCTAATAACCAGGTCCAGCGCGTCCATCAGTTTTGCCGTATCGCCAAACGAACGAAGACCAGGTCCGAGATCATGCACGTTGCGCAAGCGCATGGCGTAGTCGGCGGCTTCGTCTTCGCCTTGGCCCTTCTGCATGATGTAGAACTCCACGTCTTCGAGCGCGAAGAGCGGATCGAGACAGCTGAGCGACGGCAACGATCTGGCAGCGTCGTTCTCATGCGTGGGCGCGCCTTTGAAGATCACGCCGACTTTCAATGCCTGCAGATTGCCCGGCAAGGCCATCGGTGTATGCGCGACGCCCGCCCGCAGATACGGCACCACGTCCGGCAAATGATCGATGTCGAGAGATGCCGACACCGGGATCGCGTGCGGATAGACCCAATAGTCATGAAACGGCAGCAGCGGCGCATCTTCGACGGAGCAGATCGCCGCGGCCTCGCCCGAGGCCCTGAACAATTCGACGAGCGGCGCCTGACATACCACCGTCACCCGCACCGCCCCGTAGCGTTCGCGAAAAATCCGCGCAAACCGAAAAAAGAAAATCTCGTCACCCAGCCCGAATTCGCTCCAGATAACGATCGATTTCCCTTCGAGCGACTCGCCATGCCAGTTTGCATAAGCCGGCGGCGCCACGGTAGTCCGGCCTCGCCAATCCGAGCCGTCGAACAGCGCCTCACGTCGACGAAAACCCTCGGTGAGTTTGCCGACAGCAATCAGCATCAGAGCATTGAAGAGTCGAGGCAAGCGCTCGTTTGGGAGTCGTCGGACACTTTCGTCCCACAAGTCCTCCAGTTGATCGCAAAGACCCCGACGGACCAGTTCAAGGTTGATGTGAAAGTAGGTCTGGAGTCGATACGGATACAGTCTTAGCGTCTCGCGGCAAAGGTCCAGCATCGCCGAATCGGTTTCCGCACTCGGCATGGCAGTCACCAGGTCGAAGAGTCGAGGCACATCGCGCTTGCGCAGCACTATTTCTATCGCGTACGCGGACGCCTGATGCTGTCTGTCAGCGAAACCCTCTTGCCGGTTCTCGCCGAACTCGCAGAGCACGCAAAAGCGTTCGCACGATGAAACAGCCGAAGCATCGTTCACCAGGTCGAGCGCATTCGCGGAACCCGCAATCGCCAGGTCAGGCCGATGCAGGCTGAAGGTGCGTTCATGATCGACATCCGTCAGGGTGCGCGAGATTGTTTCCTCGCCGCGAGAATCGGTCGGCAACGTCAAAATCAGATAACCGCCGGGCTTGATGAGTTCGAGCCACCTTGCGAGCACTTGATGAGGATTGGCGAAACGCCCGAGGCAATCTGAATGAACGAAATCAAATACATCGGCTGGCGCGTCGTCCATATAGATAACGTCACGCTCATTCACGTTCCAGGCAATCAGTTGTTCGATGCGAGGAAAAAGATCCGCGTAGCCGAAATCGGAATCGCGCCCGGCGCCCATGTCCAGGCCGACGCCAGAGAAATAGCCCTGCAGAAATGCCGGATCCTGCGAGCGCCGCTGCGCGAGTTTGAGTGACGGGTTCATCTGGTGTTTCGCCCAAGTTAGGTCAGAAGTCAGGCCGCCCGGTTGACGGGGGAGGCAGATGATATTCCGCCGGTAAAAACTCCTATATCACAATATAGATAGATGGTATGAACGCCGCCCTCTCTTCACGGAAATCTGAGGCTGCAGCAGGAGTGACATCGGAGATGTGGGTCCCTCCAGAACCAGACGGCATCA
>NZ_PVZB01000057.1 GCF_003002025.1 Paraburkholderia sp. BL25I1N1 | reverse complement strand
TCATCCCGCTCCTGCTTGCGCGCATCCGCTCTTTCGCCACGCAGTACAAGCGGGCGCCGAATGCAACCGATTTGCGCCACTTCCTGATCCAAGCCTGCGGCATACGGGTCAAAGTGTCGTAGTGTGGTTATGCCCACGCATGTCGAGCTGGTGGGGCGGACTGCGGAACTGGCTATGCCGAGCCGGGCTATGTGGAGGATGACTACTGGCAGCAGACGCTGGCGATCCGCCTGACGCAGCGCTCGACGACCCGGGACTGTTAAGAAGCCTTAACAAAATGATATTAGGGGCTGTTAAGGAATCGCTGATTGATAGGCCATCCCGCGAGGTTGTCGGCGGCGATGGGTCGGAATTTCCGGATGCAGAAATGAAGCGTTGGCAAGTCTGGTGAGTTTGACCCGAGGATGCGCCTCATTTCTCGCACTTTTCATACGCATGACGGACTGCTCCCATGAACCGACCGCAACCGGTTTCGCGCGATCGCCAGGTTCGCCAGGGCGAACAGACTGAACAGTTGCGCCATGTTCTTGGCCAGTCCCCTGTAGCGCACCTTGCGACGACGGAACAGGTTCTTGACGATATGCGACGGATGCTCGACCCGTGCGCGAATCTGCGCCTTCGTTCGCTCGACCTGGATCACCAGATCCTTCAGCGGACACCTCAGCGATGACGGCCGGGCCTGATAAATCAGTGTTCCCCTAATCCGGCCAATTGCCCAGCCAATTTTGTTTTTTGGTGCAAGATTAATGTGCGATATCAGTAATCCTGAAAATAATGTTAATAAATTTGATCCGGATTTTTCATTGACATTCGTCAAAGTTCGCCCGCCGGCTTCTTCATCTCGCACCAAATCTCCGACTGGACGCTTGCGTTAGGATCAAGACTGTTCGGCGCAACTATTCTGCGGATGTCGACGCATCGAAAGATCGCCCCTTCGACGCAACCCGCGGCACGACGTAGATCAGTTGGGAAAACGTAGCGGCATGGTGGCGCGTTCTCTGCCGAGTGCGCCGTCTTCTGGCAAACAGAGTTGCAGCGAGCGAAAGAGGAAGCGCTGCAGTGCGGTTGCTGCGGACGTGCGGTCGTTCGAATTCGCGTGGCTGAATAGACCGAATTCAGCCACAGGCGGCATCGGCAGCCCGACAGCACGCGGATCGATCACGTGCATAGTATCGCGGCGCACGTGCCAGTCGAGCAGTAAAGCAATGCCGAGTCCGGCCTCGACGGCCGACTGGATCGCCGACAGGCTCGTGCTCGTGCAGGCAACGCGCCACACGATGCCAGCGTCAAGCAACGTCGCAAAGAAGTTCTCCTGCCATCGACATGCTCCGCCGAATGCGACGATTGGTAGGGGGCCATCACGCAGGTCGGCATTGCGGGAACGTGCGGCGGCCCAGCGAAGCGGATGCCGCCAGGTAACGAGCGGCTCCGCGTGGATCAGCGCAGGATCGCCGATCGCGAAATCAAGTGTGTTGCTTGCGAGCCGCTGCGATAACGCCGGGCTCGCATCAACGACTATCTCCAACGAGACATCGGGAAACGATGCTGAGAATTGCCGCAATGCATGGCGAAGGTGACTCATTGCGATGTCTTCCAGAATGCCCACCCTCACCGTACCCGAGACGTCACCGACAGTCAGCGCGGAACGGGCCGCGAGGCCAATTTCAAGCACCTTGTGTGCATACGGCAGTAGCAGGCTGCCCGCCGAGGTCGGCTTCACGCCGCGCGGTGAACGTTCGAGCAGGCGTTGGCCGACTTCGTCTTCGAGACGCCGAAGGGCCATGCTCACGGCAGCCTGGGTGCGATGAAGAGTCACCGCCGCATTGCTCACGCTGCCGGCTTCTATCACCGTAACGAACGTACGCAGCAGCGTGCTGTCGAGATCGCGAATCATCAATTCCCCTCATGCAAACATAAAGATTATCAGGTTATACCACGCATACAGCCGCGGTTAATATCCTTCCGTCACTCACGCAGAGAGCATAGATGAAGAGGAATTGAACGGACAGCAAACCGGATGCGCGTTGCTGAAAGCGTCCGTGACATTCGTGCGTGCTACCGCGCCGATGTCCACCGTCGCATCCATATGCGCGATCCAATGAAGTACAGTGCCGTTACCCGCGACGATGGCATACAGCACGATTAGCACAACCTGGCTACCACACCGCTTTGCGGTGTTAGCGCTCGTGGCCATGGTCCAGCCACCTCTCGAGAAGGAGTTTCCATGTGGCGGCACACGAGAAGATCGAACCAGCTAGCTTCAGTCGACAAAAACATTCGAGGCGAGAGCGTTCCGCAACGTTTGGCACGAATCCACTCGCAAAAGCCACGCTGATCAAAAATCGTCTAGGAGCGCCCGACAGCGCCCTGTCCCCGCACAGCGACTGCAACGCGGCTTAGCCCCCACTGCAGGAGAATTCTCAGACTCTCCAAGGGACATCATTGCTTATTGTAAAGGCAGCTGTGCCCCTGGTTCGTCCGGCAGGCATAAACAGTAACCGGTGCGCCCTGTTTTTTATTTCATCTGGATGGTTATATGAATACAAGCAACGATCGAGCCCGTCTTGAGCGAGTCGCTCAAGACGCAGTCGCCCAGATGTTCGCTACTTCGCCGGAGACCGCCGCCTTCCATCGTGGCGATTGGATCGACAGTGAATACTATCGTCGCCACCTCATCGAAACAGTGTTGCGAATCCGCCTTAACAACGAGGTCGACGCGTTCGCGCTGTACAAAATCGGCTTCAAGGACAACACGCTCGCGCAAATTCTCGCGCAATACCTTGCAGAAGAATATCGGCATGAGGGGCTATTTCTGCGTGACATCGAGAAATTCAGCCTGTCTGCAGCCGAGATCGACTGCATCGCACCTTTCCACAGCACCGACAAGCTGATTGGCTATCTTTATTTGAGCATTAGCCGCGACGGTCCACTGCCGACAATGGTTTGGAACTGGTTTGTCGAATGGTATTCGGATCGCTATAACAAAATCATCACCGAAGCAGGAGCGCGCGCGTTCGGGCACGATCTCGTGAAGCGCCCGCTCGACCACATTCAGCACGACGGATCTCACGGTCACGATGATGTGATGTGGGTCGGTCTGCAGCGGGCAATCGACGGGTGGGGCGGAATCAAACAGGCTGAGACCTATTTGCGCCACTTCATCGAACTGCTCCACGAGTACTTCGACGAGCTACTCGTGGCGACCACGCCCCGACGCGAAACTGTTGCTATATAAGGAACGTCCCCATGACCGCCATCATAGTGATTGAACCGGCGTCGTCCGGCACAGCGCTTGTCGCCGCCGCTGCGCGCCTTGGTGTCGCTGCGCACGTGTTTTCCGCCGAGCGCGTCGTGCCGCGTGACCTACGGGCGGGCGTCACGTCGTTCACGGTGGTGGACACTGCTTCGTCGAGCGCCGTCGCAGCCGCCGCATGCGCCATTGGCGCCGATGGAATCGTACCTGGGTTCGAATACTCAGTCGATGTAGCGGCGGAAGCGGCCGCTCGGCTCGGTCTCCCGCATCTGCCGCTCGAAGCGGCAGCGCTCACTCGCGACAAGTACCGCAGCCGATCACACCTCGCAATTGCGGGACTGGCGGGGCCCCGATTCGCCCGAATCGCAGATCGTCGTGACATCGTGACGGCCGCCTCGCAGGTCGGCTTTCCAGCCGTCGTTAAGCCTGTGGACGGCTGCGGTAACCAGCACGCGACGCGCGTCAACTCTCTTGTCGGGCTGCAGCTCGCGGTCGAGCGCGCCATGCGCCACGGCGTTGTAGATATGGGTCGCGAAATTGGCCACGTGTTGCTACTTGAGCAATATGTCGAGGGTCCGGAGTACAGCATCGAAGGTTACGTCGGCCGACATGGGCCGCGCGTGCTTGCGGTGGCAGAAAAGCTGCTGAGTGCCGAGCCGTATTTCGTCGAGATGGGGCACATTGTCGAAGCAGCGTTGGCGCCAGAGCATCGCACAGCGCTGGTCGCTTACGTCGAGGAGGTCGCCGCGAAAATCGGCCTCAACCTCGGCGTTTTCCATGCAGAGGCGCGCATGACGCGCGACGGCCCCGTGCTCATCGAGATCGCCGCACGGCTCGGAGGTGATCGGATTTACCGGCTGGTTGAACTCAGCAAGTCCATCTCCTTGCCAGAAGTGATGATACGCAGTCATCTCGGCGACACCGATCCAGCGCCCCTCTGTGATGCAAGGCATGCGACGCGCGTGAGCGGTGTGCAGTTCTTCACGGCCGCAACTGGGCGCTTCGCCGGCGCCGCTGCGGTCGAACGCGTGCGCGCGACGCCCGGCTTCGAAGAGGTCGAGGTTCTTTCGCACATCGGCGGTACAGTCCCAAAACTGACGGACTTTTGCGCCCGCGTCGGACATGTGCTGTTTACGGCCGCAGATCGCCCGACGCTCGATTTGCGCCTCGCCGAAGCGCTGAAAGCGCTGAAATTCGATCACGCCGATAACGGTAGCTGAAAAATTTTCGCGACATGAGAATCAACTGATCCTCTGAGGGTAGTCGCATAGTCGTGCTCAACCGTTGGTCCGACGAGTTCGCTGCCTAATATCACAACATCGATCATGCCGTCACGCTGCACTGGACGCCAATCGGCGCCGTCGCCCCCAATCCGGGCGCGAGTCAGTCGTCACGATGGCCTCGCACACCGCACTTAAACAGCATTTGGCTGCATGACTGAGGCGAGTACCTTGACACGCGCCGGCTGGCACCACGCCAAACGGATTGTTCAGGGCGGACGAAATAGCTTGCGCACGCCCGAAATATCTTCTCACAAATCGACCAACTCCCTTTATCAGTAGTGAGTCATGGCTGACGAAGCTACTCTCACGTTAGCTTGCTACAAACATCAATTTTATTTGTTTGATATGACCGCAGTCAATTTGATATCGTGGCATCCATGGATATTCACGATGAATAGCATTTTTCTGCCGAGGAGCAGCACAGCTATCGGCAACGGAATAAATAACCTCGATCTCTTCTGTCGAAGGTCCCTGCGCTATTTCCAGCCATCATCATTCCTCAAGTGGATGCATTGCCATAAAGGAGAAAATCCATGAAAAATCACGTCGCATCGTCACAAAGTCCATCACCGACTGTTGACCTATTGTATGACTACGCGCCGTTCCTCCAGCTCTGCGAGTCTGAAGGGGGAATCGGCTCCTTTTCATCACGCACTCCAACTCCGCGCGTTGGCATCGTGGGGGCCGGTATCAGCGGTCTTGTGGCGGCGACTGAGCTGATGCGGGCAGGCGTAACCGACGTTACGGTCTTTGAGGCCCGCGATCGCATTGGAGGAAGAATATGGTCACAAGTATTTGATCCGCGGTACCCGCACCTTATTGCTGAAATGGGCGCAATGCGGGTCCCTCCGAGTGCAACCGGTCTTTTCCATTATTTGAACAAACACGGCATTTCCACGACCACGTCTTTCCCCGATCCAGGAGTGGTTGATACCGAATTGCATTATCGCGGCACTCGCCATACCTGGCCGGCGGGGGATTCGCCGCCACCTTTGTTCAAGCTCGTTCATGAAGGCTGGAGGGCATTTTTACAGGAAGGGTGCGTGATCAATGGCACATCTCTTGTAGCGCCGACAGAAATCACGGTCATGTTGAAATCACATCGCTTTCAGGAAGCGCGTGCGGCATGGCAAACGTGGCTCGATGTGTTCCGTGACAGTTCTTTCTATGCGGCCATTGTCGCGATTTTCACTGGCCCTCGCCCCCCCGGAGGTATCCCTTGGGAAAGGCCTTATCACTTTGAGCTGTTTGGCTCTTTAGGAATAGGATCCGGAGGTTTCCTCCCTGTTTATCAGGCCGGATTCACCGAAATACTGCGCTTGGTCGTTAACGGCTATCTGGATGATCAACGCCTGATTTCCTGCGGAATCTCTACACTGGCTGAGCGCCTGGCGGGAGCGGAGATCGCAGGGTGCTCCGTTTCTGAACGGGTTCGCTTCAATAGCGTGGGTCGCATCTACAAAGAGAATGGAAAGATAACGCTGGTAACTGATGAAGACGAGGCATTGGTTTTCGACCGAGTGATCGTCACTAGCAACAACAGGGCAATGCAGATGGTTCATTGCCTGACCGACGACGAAACGTTTCTCAGCCGCGACGTCTCACGAGCCGTCAGGGAAACGCATCTTACGGGTTCCTCAAAGCTATTCATGCTCACCCGCGACAAGTTCTGGATCACTAAAGACCTGCCAGTCACCATCCAGTCTGACAGTTTTGCGAGAGGAGTATATTGCCTTGATTACGAACCCGATAAGCCAGATGGTCAGGGTGTGGTTCTGCTTAGTTACACTTGGGAAGATGACGCTCACAAGCTACTGAGTGTTCCCGACAAAAAACAGCGGTGTGAGTGCTTTGTTGACGACCTTGCTACATTCCATCCAGAACTTGCGCGCCACCTGGTTCCCGCCGATGACGACTATGAACGTAGCATCCTGCACCATGACTGGCTGACCGATCCGCATTCTTCGGGTGCCTTTAAGCTCAACTATCCGGGCGAAGACGTTTACTCGCAGCGTCTCTTCTTTCAGTTCAAGACCGCGAATGATCCCGCATGGGATTCCGGCCTTTATCTGGCAGGATGTGGCTGCTCTTTTACCGGTGGGTGGATTGAGGGAGCTGTGCAGACGGCTGTGAACAGCGCCTGCGCCGTCATACGCAGCGCAGGAGGAAATCTTTTACCGGGCAATCCTCTTGACGAGATCCGCAGTGCTTATCGTTACTGACATCGGACACGATGACCTCCTATTCGCGGAAATTTTATGTATTCGAAAAACACTGTGGAATCGCTTTGCGATGGCATACGTACCGGTGCACTTTCAGCGGCTGAAATCCGTGAGCGTGCACTCAGCGCTGATTCGCATCTGAAAAAGCTCAACTGCTTCATCCGTGCTTGCGGCCCGGACGCGCATTTCGCTAAAGCGAATGATGCCCTGAAAGGCGCACCGCTCTACGGCATTCCCTTTTCCTTAAAGGACAATATTTGTGTTAAGGGGCTCCCTGTCACTGCCGGGACACCGGGGATGGAAGGTTGTATAGCCACGCGCGATGCGCTTGTTGTCAGAAAGCTGAGAGCGCTCGGTGCTGTCGTTGCCGGCAAGAACAACATGCATGAACTCAGCTTTGGTATCACATCGGTCAATCCTCGATGGGGAACGGTGGGAAATCCAGCGGCTCCAGGGCATTTGGCTGGCGGCAGCAGTGGCGGCTGTGCCGCTGCTGTGGCAGCCGGCATCGTTCCGATGGCGATCGGAACGGACACCGGCGGCTCCGTAAGGATACCGGCCGCCTTCTGTGGTATCACCGGCTTCAGGCCCACAAGTGGTCGCTGGTCTTCGGCCGGAATCATTCCAGTTTCTCGCACGAAGGATTCGCCGGGCCTTCTGACGCGGACGGCGAAAGATGCATTAATTCTATATGACCTGCTGTCCCCCGATAGCCACCTTCCGCCAAAACAGAAAAATACTCGCGGCCGAATAGGCCTTCCGGCCTCCATGTGGACTGACCTGGAGGATGATGTCCGAAAGTATTGCTGGCATGCCGTCAGGCGATTGACTTGCGCTGGTTTCCAGTGCGTTGAACTGGATGACGCGGTTGTTGCTGACCTGAATAGAACCGGAACCTTCACCATTCCGGTTTACGAATTCTTCACTGACTTTCCCCGCACATTGCTTTCCCTAGGATGGGGAAACAGGATAAATGCCGTATTTGATAACATTCGCGACAAAATTGTCCGCAACATCATTCACGCCAATCTTGGTGGACAGCTTATATCTGCCGCCGATTATTCATCAGCAATTCAGAATATAGGCGTCTTACGTCTACAAATAGACTCGCTGTTCAGCACTCGAGGCATCGATTTTCTCGTGTACCCGACAGTTCCGCGTAGCGTCCCTCATCTGAGCGATGCCAGCAGGCCGGGACTGTTTGCCGAGGTGATACGTAACACCGACTTGGCCAGCAACGCCGCGATACCTTCTATCACCCTTCCAGTTGCTCCCGATGATGCATTACCGGTGG
Source organism: Paraburkholderia sp. BL25I1N1 (assembly GCF_003002025.1). Taxonomy (GTDB): domain Bacteria; phylum Pseudomonadota; class Gammaproteobacteria; order Burkholderiales; family Burkholderiaceae; genus Paraburkholderia. The sequence goes on along the minus strand of NZ_PVZB01000057.1, from coordinate 3,225 downwards.
GGTTGAGTATTGACGCCGCGCGGGGCCAGGACCGCCGCCTTCTGGCCGCAGCAATGTCTATGGAAGACATTTTGGCTTCCTGAAAATGAGGCTGCCACTCAGCACCGCACAGGACCGCTGCGGACGGCGAGTTGCACGCAGCGCAACTACCAACCAGCTTCGCGGGCGGCTTCGTCACCGCTTGCGCGTCGGTGCGTACCCCGTAGCGACGCGTGCGCGATGACTGCCGTGCGGCCGTCGCACGGCACCGATAACAGCCAACATTCATACGCATTGCCAGGGAGGCAGATAGCTAATGCAAATTTCGTTGAAAAGAATAAACGTGCTCTTTGACGCAGATAGTTTTGTTGACCGTCAACCTGCCGCAAAAAGTCATTTCATCTGCGGCGAAGGAACCATAAATTTGGTAAAAACCTTTCTGGTCATGAATCGCGGAGGAGACTGTGAATTTCAGGGAGGCGGACAGTGGCGCACTGCCGAGCAGATCATCAGCACAGTAACTCAGGCCCGGGATGAACGCGCCCCCTTAATCTACATTCAGGACAAGACAGGAGGGACAGGCAGTTTCGACACCACGAAAGTGCTCTCGCCGGACATGGCCAGATTACTTTTATCTCCATTCGGAATGGGCAGGGTCAGTGCATCCCTCGCAGACTTTGCGGAAGGAAATTTGCTAATTTCCGTCATACTCGGTCCGACCTCAGGTCCACTTGCTTTACCGTTGATGCTCGCAGACCTAGTGTTGATGACTGAGAAAGGTGCTCTATGTATGGGTCGTCCGGATATGGTGAAGGCAATGCTGGCCCAGGAGTCCGATCTCTATTCGCTAGGTGGAACAGACGTTCACAGCAGGGGCTCGGGCTCGGTTCAACTGGTATTCAAAGATGAAGAAGGTTTATTCAAGTGCATAAGAAAATTACTGCATGGAAGTTTCAAAGGCAAGGGACCCCATGGTCTTGAATATGAAGAGCCCGATGCGGTTGATTTTGAAAAATTAATTCCAACAGATCATCGCACACCCTATGACATGCATCATTTGCTGAATTCCTTTATCGACAAAGGCAGCTTTACGGAGATAAGCGCCGAATACGCGGAGGAAGTGTTGACCGCCTACGCGAGCATCAAAGGAAATTTCGCTGTAATTATCGCCAACAACCCCCGACATAATGGAGGTGCAATTTATCGGAAATCCGCCTCAAAAATGGTAAAAATGATAAATATTGCCGCAAAAACCAACATGCCAATCATATTCATTGCCGATATCCCGGGATTTATGATCGGTAGAGAAGCTGAAAATAGTGGCATATTTTCGGCCGCAGCGGAATTATTCAGAGCACATGTTCGATGCAAGGTACCAAAATTACTGCTCGTTGCCAGAAAAGCGTATACGGGAGGCGTGTACGCCATGGGTGGTCCTGGATTTGAGCCTGTGGCAGTACTGGCGTATCCGCGGGCCCACATCGGCGTTTTCAGCCCGGACACGATGAAGAAAGTAATGTCTGAGTCTGATGAAACCACCAGATCCATAATGCGAAAACTGACTGATGAAATTGAAAACCCAGAATTGTTGAAAATTAATGGGCTGATTACTGATGTCATCGAGATAGAACATACTCGAGAACAAATTACCAAGTATTTGTTCCCTGTAGGGAGTGAAGCTAGCGCCTGAGTTGAATCGCAAGCGTCTCACTTCCACAGTCCAGCGCAGTCTGCTTGTCGGTAACGCGGATACATGGCGGGCGGATATCGCCGCGTTAAAGGGCGAAGTTTCGCGGTTTGGCCTCGGTCTGCCGTTGTTGAGAGCTAGCGAGGAGGTGCATGCGGCATCGACTGAAGCCGACGCCGACCGAATCTCGACGAACCAAGTTGCAGTCTCCAGCTAAGCCAGGCTCAACCGCGAGCAGATCCAGAAGGACCGAGAAAATGTTGAAACTAGCGCTCACTGGCCGTGGAAGTCCGACGTTAAGTCGTGAGTTCGGTGCACGGAGTGGTGGCACGCTGCCGAACCATCGCGATCACTCACAACCGTCCGAGAAACCTGTATTACATAACGGCCGCTAGCGTCGACAACGACGACAGTCCCCGTGGCGCACCGCACGCGTACTGTGAGCGATAGACTTGATTAATGATGATCTTCAGCACCCAGCGATCGCGCAGTCGCAGCGTCGTCCATCACCGCAGCGCCATTCAGGCAACAATCAGATCCGCACAGGTATCGTTTTTTCGAAATGCTTGACCAGCCTGAAGGGCATCGTCCCTATACGGTCAGTGTTTAATAGCATAGGCGGAATCATGCTAAAGCTCTGCACGATGACCTCGTTCCGTCTCTTGAGACCGTGCTCAAGCAAACACCACTCCTCGATGGAGGGCCGCCGCGTACGTCCGAACTTGACCACAACGTGCCCCATCGACATATATCTCTCGAATGTGAGCTGCCCTGATAGCTGCTGGTTCGTGCGGCAGCCTACGCACACGAGTGTCTCCTCGAACAGCTTCGCTTTAGGATGCGCGCTCGACATGAACAATTCCGACAAGATAAGAAAATCGGCTTCGCCGCGCCGGAGAACCTCATCGGGGTCATCGGCAAGTGGCAGCAATTCGAAGCCGACGGCGGGAGCTTCCCGTGCAATACGCTCCACGATCTTTCGAAAAAATGCGACTGCCATGAAATCGGAAAGAATGATCCTGAAGCGGCGATCCGATTTGGCCGGGTTGAAGACGTCCCGGGAAATAACGGAGAGCTGGATGTGCACCAGAGCCTCGCGGATTGGAGCGGCGAGCCCTTCAGCACGCGGTGTGGGGACATGTTCCCGGCCCCTCATCGTAAACAGTTCATCGCAGAAATAGACGCGTAGCCGGGCGACGGCCGCGCTCATGGCCGGCTGGCTCAGGTTGATGCTGCGTGCCGCCGCGGTGAGGTTACGGTCGGTCATCAGAGCATCGAGCGCGACGAGGAGATTCAGATCGAGGCCCTTGAAACGCATGATCCCAACTTATAAATAATGTGGATGTGTTCCATCAAAACAATCGATTTTACGAATTGTACGGCATGGAGGATAGTGTTCCTGGTGCATCGAGACACGCGAGCGCGGCCCTGTCGCTGCTCGGACACAGGATCAAGCGCAAGCTTACCGCCGGGCAACTCGGCGTGAGCGGGCAGTCCGTCTGCGACTGGCTCACACATGGCGCAACAGCGGCGTGGACGGCCCGATGACCGCCATTACG
>NZ_PVZB01000056.1 GCF_003002025.1 Paraburkholderia sp. BL25I1N1 | reverse complement strand
CCCGTAGCGCCAGGGTTCGGCCATCAGACGTTCAACGCTTTCCGGTGAAAGCGCCACGCCGGGCATGGGCAGATCGAAGCGGGCGCGCTCCATCAATCAGGACGCGCCTGATGCGGCTCGCACGGGAAAGACAGGAGCCGTGAGGCGTGGATACGTAAGACGTGGATACCTGTCGCAGCGTACAGCTTTCATCGTTTGACCTCTTCCCCGAGTTTTTTCAATCATCGGGGATAGTCGTTCGATAGTCAGCAGGACTATTTCGCAATAACGCTGGGAAATGTCAGCGGCGTCCAGTTGCATTGACGGTTATCTACCCCGTCCTGAGCATGTTATGTATCGTGCATCGACACGGACCACCATGCTGGCGTCAGCGCAGGCATAAAAAAGCCTGCGACGGGCGCGGGCAACGAGAGCGCGTCTGCAGATCAGGAGGGGAATTGTGCCGACGTGCAGAATCAATGCGCGGGTCGTGTACGCAGCCGTGACATCGGACAAATCCGGGAACGCGCAGCAAGCGACATGATAAAAAAGGGCGACCGGAATCGCCCTGAATGGTCACGCAAAACACCTGCCGTGTCCCGATGATGCGGACAACCGGAGGCCGTGTGCCAGCAACCAGGTTGTTAAATTCGAACGGAACAGATGTTTGTTGCTCTTGAGCATCGCGGGAAGAATTTATCCACAGAAATTGTTGACAGGCTTGTTGATAACACCAGGAGATCCCACCTAAGTACTTGACCCCACACCACATTCATCCCCAGACGCAGTTAACGCCGCCGCGCCTCAATAAACACTCGCCTCACCCGCCGGCCGATTCTTGAACCGCTTGTGCACCCAGTAGTACTGATCAGGAATCCGCCTCACCTGCGTCTCGAGAAACTCGGTGATGCGCCGCGCGTCGACGGCCACATCGTCGGACGGAAAATCGCTTAGCGCGTCGAAGATGCTCAGCTTGTAGCCGCGATAATCCGGCAGCACTTCCGTCACGAACGGCACCACCCGCGCATTCGCCGCGCGCGCCATCCGCGAGACGGAGGTGAGCGTGCAGGCCGGCACGCCGAAGAACGGCACGAACACCGAATCGCGCAAGCCGAAATCCATATCTGCGGCGAGCATCACCGGCTTGCCGTCGCGCAGCGCGCGCAACGCGCGTCGCACACTGTCGCTGCGCGGAATCATCTCGGTGCCGAAGCGGCCGCGCTGCCGCTTGGCCATCGCGTCGAGCAGGAGGTTCGACATCGGCGTGTAGAGCGAAGCGACCGGATGCCGCGTCGAATACATCATGCAGCCCGCCTCGATACCGACGAAATGGAAGCCGACAAAAATCGTCGGCTTGCCTTCCATGTCGGACAGATCAATCGCGCTCTCCACTTCGACGAGGCGCGCCAGCGCCTGCGCATTGCCGAACCATTGCGGCCCGCGTTCGACGTAACTGCGGATCACGTGACAAAAGTGCGCGCGCGCCAGACGTTCGCGCGCCTCGTCGCTCATGTCCGGAAAACACAGCTTCAGATTGGTATGCACGACGCGCCGGCGCGTGCTGGGAATTCGGTACAGCAAGGCGCCGATACCGGTGCCGATTCGCGCGACGACGCTATACGGCAAAAAAGCAAACGCGCGCAGCAGACCTGTCATCAGACAGATCAGGATTCGACTTTTCACAAGGCGGGACCCGGTGGATGCTGGATGGCAAACACGCCGGCCGCGGCAACCACAACATTGCCAGCGGACGAAGTGACATACGCGCGCGTCTTAACGGGTCTCGCGCGGCGCGGATTCGAGAATGGACGTCTCGCTTGTGGCGAAATGCCGCGGTGCCGGAAGCCGATCCCGTGCAGGGGATCAGGCGTCGTTTAGGACCCTTGATAAAAGCACCGCCGGCGTGATTAAAACACATCGCGGGTGCCGGATACACAATCCACCGGGCAGACCACCCGGCAAACGGCAAGAAAGCATTGCCGGGCGGCGCTTCCCTGCTCTTTCAAAAACTTGCCTGCGTGCGCGGCCGCCAGATTCAAACGGTCCGCACACGCCCGCCGCGCCCCAAGGGAATCCCCCTGGAAAACATCACGGCTTGTTCGACTCGAACAGATCCATGATCTGCTTCTTCTCGTTCGACGAGACACTCGGCGGCGGCACCGTCGGCGGCGTCATACCGGCCGGGCCGACGCCACCGACCGCATCGCTCACGCCGGCGGTCGGATTCGCCGAGTCCAGACCGATGCTGGCGACGAAGCCGTTGCCCGGCGTCATATCCGTATAGAACAGTTCGCCGTCGACCGAAGTCACGCCGTCAGGCTGGGCCGGTTCGCTTTGCGGCACGCCGCGCAACGCGCGCTGCATGTATTCCACCCAGATCGGCAACGCCAGTTGCGCGCCGAATTCGCGGCTGCCGAGACTCTTCGGCTGGTCGTAACCCATCCACGCCACCGCGACGAGCGACTGCTGATAACCGGCAAACCAGCCGTCTTTCGCGTCGTTGGTCGTCCCTGTCTTGCCCTGCAGGTCCGTGCGATGCAGCGCGTTGGTGCCCGCGCCCGTGCCGGCCGTTGCCACCGAGTGCAGCAGGCTGTTCATGATGTATGCGTTGCGCGGTTCCAGCGTGCGCGGCGCATCGCGACCGGCCGTCAGCGGCTGCGCCTTGGAGAGCGGCTGGCCGCGCGCATCCGTCACCTCGTTGATCAGATACGGATTGATCCGGAAGCCGCCGTTCGCGAACACCGAATACGCACCCGCCGACTGCAACGGTGTGACGAGGCCCGCACCGAGCGCCATCGGCAGATAGGGCGGGGTCTTGTCGGCGTCGAAACCGAAGCGCTGCGTGACGAAGTCCTGTGCGTATTTGGTGCCGATGTACGACAGAATGCGGATCGACACGAGGTTCTTCGACTTCTGCAGCGCGAGACGCAGCGGCATCGGACCGTCCGGCTGGTCGTCGTCCTTCGGCTCCCACGCGTCGCCGCCCGGCGTGCTCGACGGGAAGTACAACGGCGCGTCGTTGATGATGGTGGCCGGTCCGAGACCCTTGTCGAGCGCGGCCGAATAGATGAACGGCTTGAAGCTGGAGCCCGGCTGACGCCACGCCTGCGTAACGTGGTTGAACTTGTTCTTGTTGAAGTCGAAGCCGCCCACCAGCGCGCGAATCGCGCCGTCCTGCGGCGTGAGCGACACCAGCGCGCCTTCCACTTGCGGCAGTTGCGTGATCTGCCAGTTGCCCTTGTCGTCCGCGATCAGGCGCACGATCGAGCCGGCCTTGATCTTCGTGGCGGCCGTGGCGCGCGCGCTCAACGCGGCGGCAGCGAAACGCAAACCGTCGCCGCTGATCGTCACCTGCGTGCCGTCCACGAGTTGCGCCTTGACCTGCTTCGGCCCCGCGTCCGTCACCACGGCGGCGATGATCTCGCCGTTGTCGGGGTGATCGGTGAGTGCGTCGTCGATAGTCTGGTCGCGGTCGTCGCCCGGCGCGGGCAGTTGCACGAAACCTTCCGGCCCGCGATAGCCGTGACGCCGCTCGTAGTCCATCACGCCCTTGCGCACCGCGCGATAAGCGGCGTCCTGGTCGGCGGAGTCGATCGTGGTGGTGACATTCAGGCCGCGTGTATAGGTTTCGTCCTTGTACTGCGCGTACATCATCTGCCGGACCATTTCGGCGATGTACTCGGCGTGCACGCTAAATTCGTTGCCCGGATTCTTGGTGTGAATCTCTTCCTTCACGGCCTGATCGTACTGATCCTGGCTGATGTATTTCAGCTCCAGCATGCGCCGCAGAATGTACTCCTGACGGATCTTCGCGCGCTTCGGGTTGACCACCGGGTTATACGCGGACGGCGCCTTCGGCAAGCCGGCCAGCATCGCCGACTCCGCCAGCGTGATGTCTTTCAGATCCTTGCCGAAGTACACGCGCGCGGCCGCGGCGAAACCATAGGCGCGTTCGCCCAGATAGATCTGATTCATGTACAGCTCGAGAATCTGATCTTTGGTCAGCGCGCGCTCGATCTTGTACGCGAGCAGCATTTCGTAAATCTTGCGCGTATAGGTCTTCTCGCTCGAGAGGAAGAAGTTGCGCGCCACCTGCATGGTGATTGTGCTCGCGCCCTGCGAGGCGCCGCCGTGCGAGAGGTCGGAGATACCCGCCCGCAGAATGCCGATGAAGTCGACGCCGCCGTGCTCGTAGAAGCGATAGTCTTCGATCGCGAGCACCGCTTTCTTCATCTGATCGGGAATGTCCTGGAAGCGCACGAGGGAGCGCCGCTCCTCGCCGAACTCGCCGATCAGCACATGGTCGGCCGTATAGACACGCAACGGCACCTTCGGACGATAGTCGGTCAGCGCGTCGAGCGACGGCAGTTGCGGCCCCATCACCACCAGCGCATAGCCGACGATCAACGCGCCCACCACCGCGAGGGTCGCGAGCAGGCTGGCGAACCAGATGACGAGGGTCGCGCCGAGGGAACGGCGGCCGGCCTCGGCGTCGCGCGAAGCTGCGTTGCGTCCTGGAGTGCGTTGGTAGGAATCCCGGTCTTCACCAGACGGAGAATTGGATGAATGCGGTCGTTTGATGATTGGCATGACTGGAATAGTGGGCGCATGACTGAACGCCTTTCTGCACGCGCGCATGGCGCGCACATGAATCGTGATCGGGAATCGTAGCCTGAGGCGCAAACCACCGCGCGGCCCTTTGCCCCCGGCAGGCCGCACGGCGCGCCCGGGTCGAGTCCGGCGCAACGTAACAGCGCATTTTAAAAGAAATCAAGCACGGTCCAAGTTAGTTTTTTTGTAAGAATTCCCTTCGCGCGAAAGGAGTCTGTAGTTTCGGACGGCCCCACGAGCGCTTTCACGCGCTGCCGGAGTTATTCACAGAAAATGTTGAAAGGCCTGTGGACAAGCTGCCCGCAAACGTTACAACTCGTTGATGCCATGGGATTTTCATGTCGCGCCCGTTCCGCATCGGGGCAACTCGTCATATGATGGACTCGGCGCGCGCTAACACGGGCTCGCGCCGCGGCGTCCGCCAAATGGCCGCTTTGAACCGCCCATGCCAACAAGTATGCGAGCCGACCATGAATAAGCCCAGCGAACGCATCGTCGTATTCGTCACGACCGCGCAGAAGCGCGCGATCACCACCACCGCCGAAAATATGGGCATCAGCGTCAGCGAACTGATGCGGCGCGCGGTCCTGAGCTTCGGCGCGACCAGCGAACAGGTGAAAGCGGCCAGCATCGTCGACCGCCTGCGCGCGCCCCGCGCCCCGGACGCGCTCGACGCCGCGCTGCAACGGGTCGCGCGCGGCACACGGCACGCGCGCGCCGCATTGCCGCCGGTTTTGCAAACGCACGGCGACAGCACAAGCGGCGCGCCTACGGATGGCGCGGCGGCTTCCAACGCGCCTGCGCCGGGCGGACTGCCGGGCGTTGCATCCGGACAGGCGGAGCCCGCGCCGTTGTTGCCGGCGGGCCTCGCCGCCGCGCTCGCCGCCGGCATCGACGAGGAAGCCGCGGCAACCGCCGAAGCCGTCGCGCGCGTGGCGGCAGCCGAAGCGGCATCGGCGGGAGGACTCCCAATGCAGACCGATACGGAAGCGCAATTGCGCAGCGTGCTTAAACACCCGCGCGTCGACGCCCCGCGCGACGACGACGATCCACTGGGCGATCCCACCACGAAAGGCGGCCGTTTCGCGTAACGGGTTTGTGCGATGCCTATCGCGCGGCTTGTGTCGGCGCGTTGCACATCGTTACATCGGCGTCATTCAAAATGCGTGAGCTTTCGGCACTGCACGCCTGGCATTCATCCAGCGATCAGAAGCGGCGTTTGCATATTGAAAGAAGCAGCTTCGGCGTTGGCGAATTTTGTGTGGTTATATGCACGACTATTGGCCATCGTCGACCCTGCTCGCGCAAGACGACGATGGACGCAAACACCGCCCGCTCGCACCGCGCCTATTCACGCCCACGACACGTGCTGCGCGCAAAGTTGGCTAATCTGTCATCGCGCCCTTTAAGGGGGTTTTAAGAGAGCGCGTGGTGTAATATCCGCGAGCGGCTGAATGACGCATCGCGCGATTTAACCTTCGAGCTGTTTGCCACTCGATATTCGAATCGAACTATTTACATTGCCGCTATTGCAATCGGCGCGCGCGCCCCGAACTCCGGTCCGAACGTCGCGCAGCTTCGCGTGCAGCGGCGTAAAGTAGCAGTTGAATGCAGTTGAGCGCGCGGGATTATTCAGCGCCGTTTACATTCTTTGGAGGTTTTCATGTCGCTTTTTGACAGCATTTCCCGCACGCTTAAAGGTCTCCTGAACGACGCAGCCGACTCCGTGCAAGATCCGTCGCGCGACTCGCGCCAGATCGTGCGCGAACTCGACGAGAGCATCGCCAAAGCCGAGAACTCGCTGATCGAGATCCAGGCGCAAGTGGCCACGCAGCAAAGCAAGCGCGATGTTGCCGCGGACAAGGCGAAGAAATACGAAGACGGCGCGAAGCGCGCGCTGCAATCCGGCGACGAAGCGCTGGCGCGCGAAGCCCTTGGCGCGCAAGCCACGGCCGAAGCCGAACGCGATGCGCTCGCGAAGGAACTGACTACGCTGGAGCCGTCCGTGGCGCAGCTCAAGAGCCAGATCGAAGACATGCGCACGCGTCGCAACGACCTGAACGCCCGCTCCAACATTCTGCAAGCCAAGCAGCAGATTGCCCAGGCGAAAGATGTGGCAGCCACCGCTTTGGGTGGCATCGGCGGAAAGAATCTGTCCGAAGATTTCCAGAAACTTGAAGACAAGGTCGCGCTGTCGAATGCCCGTTCAGACGCACGCCTGAATTCGGCCGACGTGAAGAGCGGCAAGGCGCTCGACGACAAGCTTGCGGATCTCAACCGCGGCCCGTCCGTCGAAGATCGTCTCGAAGCATTGAAGAAGCAGATCAATACGCCGGCCCAGTAATTGCGTCGGCAGCAGTACATACCGGCGGCCTTCGTGTGAGCCGCCGGAATCGACTGAAGGAGACGGGCGCAACGCGCCCGGTCCGTAAATGAAAAAATTTCTCGCAACCGCGTTTGCCTCACTGCTGTTCGTGTCGGCCGCGGCGTTCGCAGTGCCCACCGTTCAGCAGATCGAATCGGCCATGTCGCAAGGCAACTGGCAACAGGCCGACGCCGGCCTGAGCGAAGTGTTGCAGGCGCATCCGAACAATGCGCGCGCACACTATCTGTATGCCCAGGTGCTCGATCGCGAAGGCCGTTCCGCCGACGCGCTCGCCCAGGTGCAGCAGGCCAAGACACTCGACCCGCAAATCCGCTTCACCGACCCGACCCGCTTCGCGCAGACCGAAGCACGCATTCGCAAGGACGCGGAACGGGCAGGCGCCATGGGCGGCAACACGACCAGCCGCGCGCCCAACCCGTTCGCGCAGCAGCAGACGGCGCCGTCCGTGCAGCAACAGTCGGCGATGGTGCCGCAGGCGCCGCAGCGGCATGGTCCGGGCATGGGCATGTGGATCGGCATTCTTGTCCTCGTCGGCGTAATCGCGCTGGTGCTGCGCTGGACCTTGCGCCGCGCCCGCACGCAAGGCGATACGCGTGCCGACGACGAGCGTCGCGTGCAGCTCAAGCGCGCCACGGAGATGCTCAACACCGTTCGCTCGCTCAAGCTCGATGTGAAGCTCTCCACCGTGCAAGGTCATGAGGCGCTGGAGAAGGAAGTCGAAGCCACTGAAGACCAGTTGCGCGGCCTCGTCGAAACGTTGTCGAACAGCAAGAATCCGCTGCCGCCGTATCAGCTCGACGAGCTCGAGCAACGGCTCGGCAGCATGCGCGCGCGCCTCGAAGGCCGGCCCGATCCGTATGCCGCACCGGCCGCCAGCGCGCAGCAACAGTCGCCGTATGCGCGGGAAGCCGAACGTTTCGGCAACCCGCCGCAAGCGCCCTATCCGCAGCAAGGTCCGTATCAGCAACAGCCGCCGGTTATCGTGCAGCAAGGCGGCGGTGGTTTCGGCGGCGGCATGGGCGGTCTGCTGACCGGCGTGCTGCTCGGCGAAGCGCTGAATTCCGGGCGCGAGCGCGTGGTGGAGCGCGACGTGATCGTCGACGACGAAGCGCGGCGTCGTGGCAACGACGGCGGCAATGGCGGCAATGGCGGCGGCCTCGACTTCGGTCAGGGTTCGAACGACTGGAATGACAACGGCGGCGGTGTCGATCTGGGCAGCAGCGACGACTCCGGCGGCTGGAACGACAACACCTGAGGTTCGCCGCGCGGCTGAAATCGAATCAGGCTGCACAAGCGCGCGTCATTGAAACAGGCTCCTTTACGGGGCCTGTTTCGTTATGGCGATCCGTTTCCGAGGCTTCACGTTCGCGTCGGCACCCGTTCACTGACCGGTTCATGCTGCGCCAGCACCACCGAACCCGCGAACAGCCGGACAATGAAGCGCTCCGCATAGGCGATCAGCGCATCGCGGCGCGCGTCGTCTGCGTCGATATATTCGGCTGAGAGATGAAAGAGTTGCAGCACGATCTGCGTGCAGACTTCGTCGACGGTCTCGCGAGAAAGTGTCGGCATCAATTCCAGCTGAACGACGTCGTCCGCCATTTCCGCCGATACCTCGTGCAGGTTCGCGCGCACGGCTTCGCGCAATGCCGGCGACGTACCATGATATTCGGCGAGCGCGCTCAGAAACGCCGCACGGTTGTCCAACGCGAATGCAAAGAACGCGACGCAGGCGCGGCGCGGCACGCTATGCGGTTCGTCGTGCGCGGCGAGCCAGCGCTCACGACGCAGCATCGGCCGCAACCGTCGGCTCACCGATTCGAGAGCTTCGCGCGCCAGCTCGTCGAGCGTATCGAAATGACGATAGAAGGTATTGGGATTGAGTCCGGCCTCGCGCGCCAGTTCGCGCAAACCCAGGCTCGTGAAACTGCGGCCGCCCGCCGTCAGCCGCAACGCGGCTTCGATCAGTTTGCGCTTGCCGGCCGGCAATTCCTGCCAGACGGTTGCGCCGTGTTCGGCGGCGGCCGCCGCATCGGCTACGAATGTCATGTGTTTTCAATCGATGCGCGCCATGCGCGTTTAATAGCAGTACTCTAAACGATCTTGACGCCAGGTGCACAGTTGTCTACCCTGCGCGTTATGCCGCAGCATGCATCTGTAGACGCCTGAAATTCGCCCCATGCCGGAGACCGCCGTGACGCCTGCCTCATCCGCCCCGCCCGCCGCGCCGCGCATCGTCATTGTCGGAGGCGGCTTTGCCGGTATTGGCATGGCGATTCGTCTGCAGCGAATGGGCATCACGTCGTTCACGATCTACGAGGCGGCCGGCGATATCGGCGGCACCTGGCGCGACAATACTTATCCCGGCGCGGCCTGTGACGTACCCTCGCATCTCTATTCGTTTTCGTTCGAACCCAACCCGGCGTGGTCGCGCGCGTTCGGCGGCCAGGCGGAAATCTTCGCCTATCTGAAACGCTGCGCCCGCAAATACGATGTAGAGCGTTACGTGCGTTGCAATGCGCGCGTAGCCGCGGCGCGTTTCGACGAAGTGCGCCAGGTCTGGCATGTCGATATCGATGTGAACGGCGCGCGTGAAACCATCGAGGCCGATGTGGTGATCGCCGCAAGCGGTCCACTGTCGCGCCCGGCCATGCCGCAAATCGCGGGGCTCGAACGCTTCGAAGGCAAGCTTTTTCATTCGGCGCGCTGGGACCATGCGTATCCGCTCGAAGGCAAGCGCGTCGCGGTGATCGGCACGGGCGCGAGCGCGGCCCAGTTCGTGCCGAAAATCCAGCCACGCGTTGCGCATCTCGATCTGTTCCAGCGTACCGCGCCTTGGGTCATGCCCAAGCCCGACAAACCGGTCGACGCGCGCGCCCGCTGGTTGTTCCAGCATCTGCCGTTCACGCAGCGCTTCTTGCGCAGCGCGATCTACTGGCAGCTCGAATCGCGCGCCATCGCGTTCGTCGTCAATCCGGAGCTGCTGAAGGTGCCGATGAAATTCGGCCTGAGCTACCTGGAACGACGCGTCAAAGATCCGGAGCTGCGCGCCAAGCTGACACCGAACTACCGGTTCGGCTGCAAACGCGTGCTGCTCTCCAGCGACTACTATCCCGCGCTCAGTCAGCCGAATGTCGATGTGGTGACGAGCGGCATTCGCGAAATCGTCGCCGACGGGATCGTGACGGAAGACGGCGTGCATCGCCCCGCCGACACCATCATTTGCGGTACGGGTTTCCAGGTCAACGACGTCGGCGCGCCGTTCGAAGTGACCGGTCTCGACGGCGCGGATCTCAGCGCTCAATGGCTGCGGGACGGCCCGGAAGCCTACCTCGGTGTGAGCGTCGCGAACTTTCCGAACTTCTTCATGATCGTCGGGCCGAATACGGGCCTTGGCCACAACTCGCTGCTCTACATGATCGAGTCGCAAGTGCAATACATCGCCGATTGCCTGCGAGTACTGCGTCGCCGCAAGGCACGCACGATGAATCTGCGGCCCGACGTGCAGCGCGATTTCAACACGCGTTTGCAGAAAGACATGCAGCATTCGGTATGGGCGAGCGGTTGTCGTAGCTACTACCAGACCCGCAGCGGCAAAGTGACCGCGTTGTGGCCGGGCTTCAGCTTCAGCTTTCGCAAGCGCACTCGCCGCGCGCGACCGCACGACTATCGCTTTGCGCCTTGACGGCGTGACGCAGTGAGCGGCGGCTGACAACCCGGGAGAACACGACGCCGTCCATGCGATCCAATTCGAAGCCGCGCGAACCAGAAATCGAACTACAAGGGAGATAACAAACATGGCAAGCATCGACTCCGGCACGCCCGCCTCGACGTCCCCGTTACCGCCGCGCTCGCTCGCCGCGCGCCTCGGCATCACCAGCGTGCCGCGCGACGAATTGCGCCGGCGCTATACGCAAAGCGGCTCCAGATTCGTGAAGATCATGGGTGCCGACGTGCATTACGTCGACGAAGGCAGTGGCGACATCATCGTGATGATCCACGGCTTCGCGTCTTCGCTGCATACCTGGAATCGCGTCGCCGATGAACTCAAGCGCGAGCATCGCGTGATCCGCCTCGACCTGCCGCCGTTCGGCGTGACAGGACCGCTGCGCTCCAGCAGCGGCGCGATCGAAACGATGAATCTGCCGACCTACCGGCGTTTCATCGACACATTCATGCAGGCGCTCGGCATCTCGCGCGCGACCTTCATGGGTAATTCGCTCGGCGGCCTGATTGCGTGGGACTATGCGGTGCGGCATCGCGAAGCGGTTGAACGGCTCGTGCTGATCGACTCGGCGGGCTTTCCGATGAAACTGCCGATTTATATCGGCCTGTTCAACAGCGCGCTGGTGCGGGTCAGTTCGCCGTGGTGGCTGCCTGAGGTCATCGTCAAAAGCGCGGTGCGCAACGTGTATGGCGATCCGCGCAAGATCGATGCGGTGACGCTGCGGCGCTACGTCGAGTTCTTTCACGGCGAAGGCACGCGCGCCGCGATCGGCAAAATGGTGCCCACGCTCGACTTCAAGGAAGTCGACACCGACGTGCTGAAGACACTCCACGTGCCGACGCTCGTGCTATGGGGTGCGAAGGATCGCTGGATTCCGACTGCGCACGCCGCCGAATTCGCCAGCCGCATTCCGGGCGCGAAGTCGATCATGTATCCGGGGCTCGGCCATATTCCGATGGAAGAAGCGCCCGAGCGCGTGATGGCCGATCTGCGCGCTTTTCTCGACACGCGTGGCGCACGTGTTCCGGTTGACGAAGGCACACGTCGCGCACCGGCCTGACCCGACTGCTTCGTCCCCGCAATTCAATCAATCGATGTTTCTCGCGGGCTCGCGCGTGCATATGGCGCGAGAATCTTGCGCGCCCTTCCCTCGCCTCGCGCGACGCGTTCAGCCGCCGCCCAGCAGACGCAACAGTCCCCAGAGAAACTTGCAGAGCATGACGATCAGCTCCCACAGATGATAGAGCTGTTGCCAGCCCGAAACGCGCGCGAAGGAGTCGATCATGAGTTACCGGTAATAAGCGGAAAGGTCTGCGGATATGCGTGTGGACCGCGGTTGGACCGCACATCATAACGACTGCGGGATACCCCGGATCAAGTCGCTTGAAAGACTGCCGTAAACGCGTCGAGGAGGCGCTGAAAACGCGTTGGGTGATTGCGCCGATTGAATGCGCCGGGCGCGGCGGCGGAGAACATATTGCATGCGAAGGAGACCACCATGACGCGTTTCAGCTTTCGCCGTTCGGCCCGTTCGCACACGGTGGTCGGCGATATTGCCGCGCAAGCCGGCAAACTGGGCATTGAAATCTGCGACGTATCGGGCCACGTCGAGGAAGTAGCCGCGCGCGTGCAACACCAGGCGCACGTATGCCGCGCGCTACGCGAATCGGCCGCGCAGACGCTCGCGGGCAATCATCGCATTGCCGCTGCCGCGCGGAAAATGAGCGACGTATCCGCCGAAGCCGCGACCGGCGTGCAGGAATCACAGCAGACGCTCGAAGCGTCGCTGGCCGACATTCATGGACTCGTGGAAGGCGTGACGGTCATCGAAAGCCAGATCGGCGCGTTGCGCAGCGCGCTGGCGCATGTGAGCCGTGTCTCCGAGGAGATTTCGCTGATCGCGCGTCAGACTCATCTGCTGGCGCTGAATGCCGCGATCGAAGCCGCGCGCGCCGGCGACTCCGGCAAGAGTTTCGCGGTGGTCGCGGCCGAAGTGAAGAACCTCTCGGCGAAGACCGCGCAGGCCACCGGGCAGATCGAGACCACCTTGGCGCAGCTCACGCAACAGACCGAGCAGCTGATCAGTGAGGGATCCGTGAACACCGCGCGGGCGCACCGCGTGCGCGAAGGCACGCGCAAGATCGGCGACGTCGTGCATGCAACGGGCGATGCGATCGCGCATCTGAATGACGAGGCCGGACAGATCGCCGTGTTGACCGGCGAGATCGAATCGCAGTGCGGCGGACTCGAGGCGCGGGTGCTGGAAATGGCGAGCGGCGTCGAGGATTCGAGCGAGAATTTCGTGCAGGCGAAGGACCGGCTGGGGAATTTGCTTGGCGTATCCGAAACCCTGATCGAGCTGACCGCCGCGACGGGTGTGGAAACGGCGGATACGCGTTTTATCGAGGCCGTGCAGCGGGCGGCGGCCGCCGTGAGCAAGGCATTCGAAACGGCGGTGGCGCGTGGTGAAGTGTCGATAGAGGATCTGTTTGACCGGCATTATGTGCCGGTGGTTGGGAGTAATCCGCCGCAGTTTTTGACGCGGTTTACTGCCTTGACCGATCGTGTTTTGCCGGCTATCCAGGAGCCTTTGCTCGATCTCGATCCGCGTGTCGCCTTTTGTGCCGCGGTCGATTCGCGGGGGTATTTGCCGACGCACAATCTGAAGTTTTCTATGCCGCAGCGTGATGGTGATGTGGTCTGGAATACCGCGAATTGCCGGAACCGGCGGATATTCGACGATCGGACCGGGATTGCCGCGGCTTCACATACCAAGCGGTTTTTGTTGCAGACGTATCGGCGGGATATGGGCGGTGGGGAGTTTGTGCTGATGAAGGATGCGTCGGCGCCGGTTTTTGTCGGTGGGCGGCATTGGGGTGGGGTTCGGGTTGGGTATCGGGTTTGAGGGTTTTTGGTTTTGGCCTTTTCTTGTGTTCTTGGTGGTCTATTAGCGTTGCCCCTGTGCGGGGTGGCACTTACTTCTCTTTGCCGGCCGCAAAGAGAAGTAAGCAAGAGAAAGCGGCTCACACCGCTAATTCTGGACCTATCCGTAATTTCGTGGGCGGGGCATATCATGAGGGATCAAGGTCATGGATATGCCGATGAAAAGGAAACGCACCGTCGCGTCTCAGGCA
>NZ_PVZB01000055.1 GCF_003002025.1 Paraburkholderia sp. BL25I1N1 | reverse complement strand
ACGAATTCCAGACGCAGATTCATGGTGTCTCTCGGGTTCCAGGGCATAACCGGCTCCAGGCGATTCGCTCGCCCAGAGTGTTACCCATGTCTCCGCACACCTGTTACCCATGTCTCCGGTCCATACACGGCGGCAAAGAAAGGGAGTGCCGCCCCGCACAGGGGCAACACCAATAAACCACAAAGATTTCAAGGAAAGGCCCACACGCCAAGGCAACCAAACCATCCCGCCAAAACACCCAAAACCCGCCCGCCCGCCAGGCGCCGCTTATAATCAACCATTCTCAGCATTCACCAGCCGAACCGACACAAATGAGCGAGACCCCGAGCGACACCACCTCTACGCTTGCCAAAAGCTTTGAGCCCCACACGATTGAAGCCCACTGGGGCCCCGAATGGGAAAAGCGCGCCTACGCGACGCCCACCATCGAGGAAAACCGGAAAGATTTCTCGATCCAGTTGCCGCCGCCGAACGTCACAGGCACCCTCCACATGGGCCATGCGTTCAACCAGACGATCATGGACGGCCTGACCCGCTATCACCGCATGCTCGGCGAAAACACCCTGTGGGTGCCGGGCACGGACCACGCGGGCATCGCCACGCAGATCGTCGTCGAACGGCAACTGGACGCGCAAGGCATCTCGCGCCATGACCTCGGCCGTGAAAAATTCGTCGAACGCGTCTGGGAATGGAAGCAGGAATCCGGCTCGACCATCACGAACCAGGTGCGCCGCCTGGGCGCTTCGATCGACTGGTCGCGCGAATACTTCACGATGGACGACAAGATGTCGGCCGCCGTGCGCGACGTCTTCGTGCGCCTGTACGAACAGGGCCTGATCTACCGCGGCAAGCGCCTCGTGAACTGGGACCCGGTGCTGCTCACCGCCGTCTCCGATCTCGAAGTCATCAGCGAAGAAGAAAACGGCTCGCTCTGGCACATCCAGTATCCGCTCACCGACGGCTCCGGCCACTTGACGGTCGCCACCACGCGCCCGGAAACCATGCTTGGCGACACCGCCGTGATGGTCCACCCGGAAGACGAGCGCTACGCGCACCTGATCGGCAAGACGGTCACGCTGCCGCTGTCAGGCCGCGAAGTGCCGATCATCGCGGACGATTATGTCGACCGCGAGTTCGGCACCGGCGTCGTCAAGGTCACGCCCGCGCACGATTTCAACGATTATCAGGTCGGCCTGCGCCACAAGCTGCCGATGATCGAAATCCTCACGCTCGACGCGAAGGTCAACGACAACGCGCCGGAAAAATACCGCGGCCTCGACCGCTTCGAAGCCCGCAAGCAGGTGGTGGCCGACCTCGAAGCGCTCGGCGTACTCGAATCGGTCAAGCCGCACAAGCTGATGGTGCCGCGCGGCGACCGCACGGGCGTCGTGATCGAGCCGATGTTGACGGACCAATGGTTCGTCGCCATGAGCAAGCCGGCGCCGGAAGGCACCTTCAATCCGGGCAAATCGATCGCCGAAACGGCGCTCGACGTGGTGCGCAGCGGCGAAATCAAGTTCGTGCCGGAAAACTGGACCACCACTTACTATCAGTGGCTCGAAAACATCCAGGACTGGTGCATCTCGCGCCAGCTCTGGTGGGGCCATCAGATTCCGGCGTGGTACGGCGAAAACGGCGAAATCTTCGTCGCGAAGACCGAGGAAGGCGCGCGCGCCAAGGCCGCGGCCGCGGGCTACACGGGCGCGCTCAAGCGCGATGAAGACGTGCTCGACACGTGGTTCTCATCCGCTCTGGTGCCGTTTTCGTCGCTCGGCTGGCCGAATGAAACGCCGGAACTGAAGCACTTCCTGCCGTCGTCGGTGCTGGTCACCGGCTTCGACATCATCTTTTTCTGGGTCGCGCGCATGGTCATGATGACCACGCACTTCACCGGCAAGGTGCCGTTCGACACGGTCTATGTGCACGGCCTCGTGCGCGACGCCGAAGGCCAGAAGATGTCGAAGAGCAAGGGCAATACGCTCGATCCGATCGATATCGTCGACGGCATCGGCCTCGACGCGCTGGTCGCCAAGCGCACCACCGGCCTGATGAATCCGAAGCAGGCCGCGTCCATCGAAAAGAAAACCCGTAAGGAATTCCCCGACGGCATCCCGGCATTCGGCACGGACGCGCTGCGCTTCACGATGGCGTCAATGGCCACTCTCGGGCGCAATGTCAACTTCGATCTGGCGCGCTGCGAAGGCTATCGCAACTTCTGCAACAAGCTGTGGAATGCCACCCGTTTCGTGCTGATGAACTGCGAAGGCCACGATTGCGGCTTCGGCAAGCCGGAACAATGCGGCGAATGCGGCCCGGACGGGCACCTGCATTTCTCCCAGGCCGACTACTGGATCGTCTCGCGGCTGCAGCGCGTGGAAGCGGAAATCGCCAAGGGTTTCGCCGACTATCGTTTTGATAATGTGGCCAACGCCCTATACAAGTTCGTATGGGACGAATACTGTGATTGGTATCTGGAGCTCGCGAAAGTTCAGATCCAGACGGGTCAGCCGAACCAGCAGCGCGCAACTCGCCGCACGCTGTTGCGCGTGCTCGAGACGGTGCTGCGACTGGCGCACCCGGTGATTCCGTTCATCACCGAAGCGCTGTGGCAAAAAGTGGCGCCGTTGGCCGGGCGTTATCCCAAGGACAAAGCCGAGGGTGAAGCGTCCATCATGGTGCAGCCGTACCCCGTCGCCGAACCGTCGAAGATCGATGAAGACGCAGAGCAGTGGGCGGCCGATCTGAAAGCAGTGATCGATGCGTGCCGGAACCTGCGCGGCGAAATGAATCTGTCGCCGGCGGTCAAGGTGCCGTTGCTCGCTACCGGCAACGCGGAGCGCCTGCGCACCTTTGCTCCGTACGCACAGGCATTGGCCCGTTTGTCCGAAGTGCAGATCATTGCCGACGAGGCAAGCCTGGATGCGCAGGCGGATGGCGCGCCAATTGCTATCGTTGGGAATGACAAGCTCGTGCTGAAAGTGGAAATCGATGTGGCAGTCGAGCGCGAGCGGTTGTCGAAGGAGATTGCGCGGTTGAGTACGGAAATCGTCAAGTGCAACGGCAAATTGCAGAACGAAAGTTTCGTTGCCAAGGCACCGCCGGCAGTCGTTGAGCAGGAGCAGAAAAGACTGGCAGAATTCGAAGCGACAGTGGGCAAGCTGAAAGCCCAACTGGCGCGCTTGCCGGTTTGATCACGCTCCGTGCCCGTCCCAGGCGGCGGGCAAGGACCGATCGCTAATTCAGAGGATTCAGGGTAATCACATGCTAAAAGTTACAAAGGCGGTTTTTCCGGTAGCAGGTCTTGGCACCCGGTTCCTCCCTGCCACGAAGGCGAGCCCGAAAGAGATGCTTCCGATTGTCGACAAGCCGCTGATCCAGTACGCGGTGGAAGAGGCAATGGCGGCCGGCATCACCGAAATGATCTTCGTCACGGGCCGCAGCAAGCGCGCGATCGAAGACCACTTCGATAAGTCATATGAAATCGAGGCCGAACTCGAGGCGCGCGGCAAGGACAAGCTGCTGGAGCTCGTGCGCAGCATCAAGCCGAGCCATGTGGACTGTTTCTACGTACGTCAGCCGGAAGCGCTGGGCTTGGGCCACGCGGTGATGTGCGCCGAAAAGCTGGTGGGCGACAACCCGTTCGCCGTGATTCTCGCGGACGACTTGCTGTACGGCACGCCGCCCGTCATGACGCAGATGATCGAGGTGTTCGACCACTATCACAGCTCGGTGATCGGCGTCGAAGAGATCCCGGCTCAGGAGACGAAGTCGTACGGTATCGTCGACGGCAAGGAGTGGGAAGACTCGATCATCAAGATGTCCGGCATCGTCGAAAAGCCGGAGCCGAGCGTGGCGCCGTCGAATCTCGGCGTGGTCGGCCGTTATGTGCTGAAGCCGCGCATCTTCGACCATCTGCGTGCGTTGAAGCCGGGCGCGGGCGGCGAATTGCAGCTCACGGACGCGATTCAGTCGCTGCTCGCCGACGAACAGGTGCTGGCGTACAAGTATCACGGCACGCGTTTCGACTGCGGCAGCAAGCTGGGTTATCTGAAGGCAACCGTCGAGTTCGCCTTGCGTCACCCGGAAGTGGCCGCCGATTTCGAAGAATATCTGCGCACCCGTTCGCCGGTGCTGGAAGGTTGAGCGGCTGCGAGCCGTTAGCCACCCGGTAGCGTTGGACCGAAGTTAAAAGGCGCTGTGCCCGCGTTCGTGGGCACAGCGCCTTTTGTTTTCTGGCGATCGCTCGGGGGCGCGCGCTGGTACGTCGAGGTCAGCGGCGCTTCATCAGGAAGGTGAAAACCTTGTCATGCGCGGAGCTTTCGACGATTTCATTGCCGGTTTGTCTCGCAAACGCGGCGAAATCGCGCTGCGAGCCCGGATCGGTGGCGAGCACCTTGAGAATCTGGCCGCTTTCCATGTCGGCGAGCGCCTTCTTGGCGCGCAAAATGGGCAGCGGGCACATGAGCCCGCGTGCATCGACTTCCTTGTGAATCTGAATTTGCATCGACGATGACCTTCGGGGGAGTGGGCGTGGTTTTTGACGCCGGTGGGTCAAATTCTACAGCAGGCTTATTGTGGTTGCCGGGAGGTGGGTTTTTTGGCTGTTTGGTCGCTGTTTGGTCTCTGGGTGGGCCTTTCCTTGATTTGTTTGTGGTTTATTGGCGTTGCCCCTGTGCGGGGCGGCACTCCCTTTCTTTGCCGCCGCAAAGAAAGGAAGCAAAGAAAGCGGCTTCACACCGCCAGCTTATAAGCGGGTCCCCAGGCTTGGAGGAGGCAGTGGCGCATCTGGAATCTGTGCCCTCGCGCATTCGGAGCTTGTGACAAGGCAGTCATACCGCCCGCCTCGCGCTGCGCGCTCGCCGGAGCGGTCCGTCCAAAAACCCGTCGCCGCGCGTGTGCGCGGTGCGGCCACCGGCTTCGCCCCGGCGATGCCGCGAAACGGCCGGCGGTTTTGAAGGCGGCAGCCGCGGTGGGCGGAGCCGGCACCACGGGAAATGCCGTCGGACGTAGAAAATGGCGGGACGAAAACAGTCGCACGCGCGAAAGAGGTCGAGCCCCTGGCAAGCCGCCCATGCGGGAAATCCGTCCACGACTCATTGAACGCTTGGCATCGAAACGACCGACGTCTTGCAGAACGACCGCGACGGCGCGCGCAGCGCCGCCGGAAGAATGAGCGCCTTGTCACGAACGCGGAAGGCGCGAGGGCACGGATTCCAGATGCGCCACTACCTCCTCCAAGCCAGGAGACCCGTTTACCGGCTGGCGGTGTGAAGCCGCTTTCTTTGCTTCCTTTCTTTGCGGCGGCAAAGAAAGGGAGTGCCGCCCCGCACAGGGGCAACGCCAATAAACCACAAAGATTTCAAGGAAAGGCCCACCCACTCAGCAAGCAAACCCACCCCGCCAAGCAGGCAAAAAATCGCCCCCCCGTCCGGGGCATATAATGTCGAACGACCCGCCGCCCCTCCGAAAAAATGCCCGACCTGCTAGCCAATCTAAACCCCGAACAACACGCCGCCGTCACGCTCCCCAACGAGCCCGCCCTCATTCTCGCCGGCGCGGGCAGCGGCAAGACCCGCGTTCTGATCACCCGCATCGCGTGGCTCATCCAGCACGGCCTGGCGTCGCCCGCCACGATTCTGGCGGTGACCTTCACCAACAAAGCCGCCCGCGAAATGATGT
Organism: Paraburkholderia sp. BL25I1N1; assembly: GCF_003002025.1. Taxonomy (GTDB): domain Bacteria; phylum Pseudomonadota; class Gammaproteobacteria; order Burkholderiales; family Burkholderiaceae; genus Paraburkholderia. The sequence continues at coordinate 9,051 of NZ_PVZB01000055.1, read as the reverse complement.
CGCGTCTGTCGGCGCTCCTGCCGATCGACACGCGCGGCATGTGGATCGGCACCTTCCACGGCCTGTGTAACCGCATGCTGCGCGCGCATCACCGCGACGCGGGACTGCCGGCCACCTTCCAGATTCTCGATACCGCCGACCAGCTGTCCGCGATCAAGCGTCTGATGAAGGGCCTCAACATCGACGACGAAAAGTACCCGGCGAAAAATCTCCAGTACTTCATCAACAACGCGAAGGAACAAGGTCTGCGGCCGAAAGACGTCGACGCGACCGACAACTTCAACCGCAAATTCGTCGAACTCTACGAAGCCTACGACCAGCAGTGCCAGCGCGAGGGTGTGGTCGATTTTCCGGAACTGCTGCTGCGCTGCTACGAACTGCTCGCGCACAATCCGCCGCTGCGCGCCCACTATCAGGCGCGCTTCCGGCACATTCTGGTCGATGAGTTCCAGGACACCAACAAGCTGCAATACGCGTGGCTCAAGATGCTGGCGGGCCAGACCAACTCGATTTTCGCCGTCGGCGACGACGACCAGTCGATCTACGCCTTCCGTGGCGCAAACGTCGGCAACATGCGCGACTTCGAACATGAGTTCAACGTCCGTCATCTGATCAAGCTCGAGCAGAACTACCGCTCGCATGGCCATATTCTCGACGCTGCCAATCAGCTCATCGCCAACAACTCGCGCCGGCTTGGCAAGAATCTGCGCACCGACGCGGGTCACGGTGAACCGGTTCGCGTGTATGAATCCGCGACCGATTCGCAGGAAGCCGGCTGGATCGTCGAGGAAATCAAGGCGCTGATCAGCACCGGCACGTCGCGCAGCGAAGTGGCGATTCTGTACCGCAGCAACGCGCAGTCGCGCACGATCGAACACACGCTGGTCAACGCGGGCATTGCTTATCGCGTGTACGGCGGCTTGCGCTTTTTCGAGCGCCAGGAAGTCAAGCACGCGCTCGCCTATCTGCGCCTGATCGACAATCCCAACGACGATACCGCGTTCGCCCGTGTCGTCAATTTTCCGACGCGCGGCATCGGCGCGCGCTCCATCGAGCAACTCGCGGACGCGGCGCGTCAGTACAACTGCTCGATGGCCACGGCGATTCCGTACGTGGCGGGCAAGGCGGGTTCGAGCCTCGCGGGCTTCGCCAATCTGATCGGCAAGATGCGCGCGGAAACGCAGCAGATGAGCCTGCCGGAGACCGTCGAATACGTGGTGCGCACGAGCGGTCTCTCGGAGTTCTATCAGAACGAACGCGAAGGCCAGGACCGGCTGGAGAACTTGCAGGAATTGGTCAACGCGGCCGCCGCGTTCGTCAGCGAAGAGGGCTACGGCATGGACACGCCGGCGCGCTCCATTCCGCTGCGTCCGGGCGCGAGCGCCGCGCCTGAGCTGGCCGTCGCCACCGACGATCCGAATACCGTCGTGCTCGACGCGCCCGGCATCGCCGACCCGGCACAGAACCCGGACACGATGACGCCGCTCGCCGGCTTCCTGTCGCACGCATCCCTCGAAGCGGGCGACAACCAGGCGCAAGCCGGTCAGGAAGCCGTGCAACTGATGACGGTGCACGCGGCGAAGGGCCTCGAGTTCACGGCGGTGTTCATCACCGGTCTGGAAGAGGGGCTGTTCCCGCACGAAAACAGCGCGATGGAGTCGGACGGTCTGGAAGAAGAGCGCCGCCTGATGTACGTGGCGATCACGCGCGCCAAGGAGCGGCTGTATCTGTCGTTCGCGCAGAGCCGCATGCTGCACGGCCAGACCCGCTACAACATCCGCTCGCGTTTCTTCGACGAACTGCCGCAGGAAACCCTCAAGTGGCTCACGCCGAAGGTCGAGGCGGGCGCGCGCTGGGGCGGCCGCTCGGACAACGCGGGTTACGGGCGCGACTGGTTCGCGCGGCCGGGTTATACGGGTCCTGCATCGTCCACGCCCGCGCAGTTGCCTGCGTTCGCGAACGAACAGCGTGCGGCGGAAACGGGTTTCCGCGTCGGCCAGCAGGTGTTCCACACCAAGTTCGGCGAAGGCACGATCACCGCGCTCGAAGGCGGTGGCACCGACGCGAAAGCACAGGTCAAGTTCAAGCGGCACGGCGAGAAATGGCTGGCGCTCGCGGTCGCTAAATTGCAGGCGGTGGAATGAGCGGCACGGGCGCAGACGCGCCGGGTGCGGGCGTCGGGGCATCTGGCGTCGACGCGGCGGGCGAAGAGGCGCATGGCGGTGGAACGGTGGGCGTCGAGGCTCACGGCGTGGAAGCTGCCGGCTTGCCAGCGGTTGTGGGTGACCCGTCAGCCGCAAGCCTGTCCGCGATCGATCCGAACCGCAGCGGCGCGCCGGTTTCGCATCGGCCGCTCGGCATTCTGGCGGCGTTGCCGCAAGAACTCGGCGATCTGATTGAAGCAATGCGCGCCGAGTCCGGCGTGCGCACGATCACGCACGGTCAGCGCGACTATCACCTGGGCAGCGTCCACGGCGCGCCGTGTGTTGTAACGCTGGCACGCGTCGGCAAGGTCGCGGCGGCGGCCACGGTCAGCGCGCTGATCCATGCATTCGACGTCGAGGCGATCGTCTTCACGGGCGTGGCCGGCGGCGTGGGGCGCGAAGTGCGAGTGGGCGACATCGTGGTCGCCAACGCGCTGTTGCAGCACGATCTCGACGCATCGCCGCTGTTTCCGCGTTTCGAAGTGCCGTTGCTGGGCATCTCGCGCTTCGACGCCGATGTGACGCTCGCCGATCAGCTCGCCGCAGCCTGCGAGCGGTTCGTCGCGGAAGAGGGCGCGGCCTCGGCGGCGCGTTTCGGCACGCGCGAGCCGCGCGTGCATCGCGGTTTGATCATCAGCGGCGATCAGTTCGTGGCCAGCGCCGCGGGCGTTCAGGCCTTGCGCGAGGCGTTGCCGGATGCGCTCGCCGTGGAAATGGAAGGCGCGGCGATCGCCCAGGTCTGTTACGAATACGGCGTGCCGTGCGCAGTCGTGCGTACCGTTTCCGATACCGCGGACGATCACGCGCCCGAGTCTTTCGTGTCGTTTCTCACGGCGATCGCGGGCACGTATTCGAACGCGATTCTGACGCGGTTTTTAGAAGCGCGTAGTTCGACAACCTGACGGCCGGCGTCGCGGCGCGCATGTCGACGCATTGATAACAACGCGCGCTTCAGCCACGGCGCAGCCTTGCAAGCTATTTCCCCCCGGCGTCGTCCAATGCCTCGCGCACCTGCTGCAACGCCGCCGGATCTTCGATTGTCGGCAGATCGCCCGGCTCGCGTCCCTCTGCGAGCGCCGCGATCGCGCGGCGCAGCAGCTTGCCGGAGCGAGTCTTCGGCAGCATCGACACCACTACGACCCGTGACGGACGCGCAATCGCACCAAGCTGGCGGTCTACCGTCGCCGTAAGTTCGCTTTCCAGTTTGCTGCGCTTTTTCGTGTCCGCGTAAGCCTGCGCGTCGCGCAGCACCACGAAGGCCATCGCCGCCTGACCCTTGACCGGATCCGTTACGCCGACCACCGCCACTTCCGCGACGGCCGCGTGGCTCGACAACGCTTCCTCGATCTCGCGCGTGCCGAGCCGGTGGCCGGCGACGTTGATCACGTCGTCGGTACGGCCGAGGATCGTCACGTAGCCGTCTTCGTCCTGCACGCCCCAGTCGAAGGTCGAATAGACCTGCTGGTTCGGAATGCTCGACCAGTACGTGCTGACGAAGCGTTCGTCATCGCCCCATACCGTCGACATGCAACCCGGCGGCAGCGGATAGTCCAGCGTCAGCACGCCCTTTTCGCCGGGCGGGCAGGGCTCGCCGCTCAACTCGTTGCGCAGGGTCAGATTGAATCCCGCCGACGGCACACCGGGCGAGCCAAGCCTGGTCGGCAGTTCTTCGACGCCGCGCGGAATCGCCAGCATCGGCCAACCGGTTTCGGTCTGCCAGTAGTTGTCGATCACCGGCTTGCCGAGCGCGCCGGCGATCCAGGCGGCGGTCGGTTCGTCGAGCGGCTCGCCCGCGAGGAACAGCGCGCGCAGGCTCGTCAGGTCGGCTTGCTTCAGCAGCGCCGGATCCTGTTTCTTCAGCACGCGCAAGGCGGTCGGCGCGGTGAACATCAGATTGATCCGGTGATGGGCGACGAGACGCCACCATATGCCGCCGTCCGGACGGATCGGCGTGCCTTCGTACATCACGGTGGTGAGGCCCGCGAGCAACGGCGCGTAGACGATATAGCTGTGGCCGACCACCCAGCCCACGTCCGACGCGGTGAACATCACGTCGCCCGGCTTGCCCTGAAAGATGTGCTCCATCGACGCCGCCAGCGCGACCGCGTAGCCGCCGACATCGCGTTGCACGCCCTTCGGCTTGCCGGTCGTGCCCGACGTGTACAGCACGTAGGACGGCTCGTTCGATTCGAGCCACTCGCACGGCACATGGGCGTCGAAAAACTGCTCGCGCAACGGTTCGTAGGGGACGAGATAACTGGCATTGAGCCGCTCGGGCGCGAGTTGCCGGTCGATCAGCAGGACATGCGGCGTCTTGTGTTTCGCGCGGGCGAGCGCTTCGTCCATCAGCGGCGTGTAGTCGATCACCTTGCCGCCGCGCGCGCCGGCGTCGGCGGTGACGATCAGCACCGGCTTCGCGTCGTCGATGCGGGCCGCGAGATTCGGTGCCGCGAAGCCGCCGAACACCACCGAGTGAATCGCGCCGAGCCGCGCGCAGGCGAGCATCGCGAACAGGGCCTCGGGGATCATCGGCAGATAGAGCAGCACCACGTCGCCGCGCTTCACGCCGAGCGAGCGCATGACCGCCGCCATCCGGTTGACCTCGCCGTACAATTCGGCGTAGGTGTAGCGCCGCTCGATGCCGGTTTCCGTCGACACATACACCAGCGCGTTCTGCTGCGCGCGCTCGGCCAGATGGCGGTCCACCGCGTTATGGCACAGGTTCGTGCGGCCGCCGACAAACCAGCGCGCGAACGGCGGATTCGAACGGTCGAGCACCGTCTCGAACGGCGTGTGCCAATGGATGCGCCGCGCTTCGTCGCGCCAGAATCCTTCCGGGTCTTCGATCGAACGGCGGTGGAAGTCGCGATAGCTTGTCATCTGCGGCGATCCTTCTGCTGCGTGGGTGAACGGATGTCGGGTCGTGCGGCCGTGTGGCGCGGCGCGAGGGCAGGGCGTGTGTCCGCACAAGCATAGAGCAGGCGTGGCTCGGCGGACAACGCGGGTTCACCATGAGCGGTGCGGCGTGGGTCGGATTTGGGGAGAAGTCGCGCTTCCGACAGCACGCCACCATAGTCGCCGGCCTCTCGCACAGACAAAGCAAAAGGCGCCGAAGCGCCTTTTTCACCAGACCTGCGGTCAGTCGGCCCTCACGCCTTCGCGCGCTTGCCTTCCACATCCGGCAGGAACACCGTCAGCACGCCGATCACCGGCAGGAACGAGCAGACCTTGTAGACGTACGTGATGCTGGTGGCATCGGCCAGTTGCCCGAGCACCGCCGCGCCGACCCCGCCCATGCCGAACGCGAAGCCGAAGAAGAGGCCCGCGACCATGCCCACCTTGCCGGGGATCAACTCCTGCGCATACACGAGGATCGCCGAGAACGCCGAGGCCAGCACCACGCCGATGATCACCGTCAGCACGCCGGTCCAGAACAGATTGGCATACGGCAGCAGCAGCGTGAACGGCGCCACGCCGAGGATCGACACCCAGATCACGTACTTGCGGCCGATCTTGTCGCCGATCGGACCGCCGATCACCGTGCCCGCCGCGACAGCCGCGAGGAACACGAACAGATGGACCTGCGCGGCCTGCACCGGCAGATGGAACTTGTCGATCAGATAGAACGTGAAGTAGCTGTTGATGCTCGCGAGATAGAAGTACTTAGAGAACACCAGCAGGATCAGCACACCCATCGCGAACATGACCTTGTTGCGCGAGAGCGTGGCGTGACCGGCGACGCTGCGCGCCTTCTTCACCGACGGATGCGCCTTGTACCAGCGGCCGATCTGCGTCAGCACGACGATCGCAACGAGCGCCGCCACCGAAAACCACGCGATGCTGCGTTGACCGTGCGGAATCACGATCAACGCGGCGAGCAGCGGCCCGAGCGACGAACCCGCGTTACCGCCCACCTGAAACAGCGACTGTGCGAGCCCATGACGGCCGCCCGAGGCCATGCGTGCGACCCGCGACGATTCCGGATGGTACACCGAAGAACCGCAGCCGACCAGCGCGGCCGCCACCAGCAGCACGCCGAAACTGGGCGCGACCGACATCAGCAGCAGACCCGCGAGCGTGAAGCCCATGCCGACGGGCAGCGAATACGGCTTCGGATGCTTGTCCGTGTAACTGCCGACGAGCGGTTGCAGCAGCGACGCGGTGATCTGATAGGTCAGCGTGATGAGGCCGATCTGGCCGAACGACAGCGAGAAGTTGTCTTTCAGCATCGGGTAGATCGCCAGGATCAACGACTGGATCATGTCGTTGAGCAGGTGCGAGAAGCTGATCGCGCCGAGCACGGAGTAGACCGTGCGCTGCACCTTGGCGGCGGGTTGCGCGGCGCTGCCCGCGCCGGTTCCTGTTGCCGTGCCAGCTCCGGCTGGCGCGCCGGCGAGGGCGCTTTTATCGAGGCTCGTTTCCATACGCTAGATGAGTGAGAAGAAAGAGAGATCTGAAGCCGGTAAGGCGCTGTTTGAGCAAGGTTTTCGACGCTGCGGCATTTCGACGCGGCGTTTGCGTCGGCAACTATTCGTCGAAGTTTAATGTGGCCTGACCGAATTGTAAGGACAAGTTTTGTCGCGAATCGGACACGCGCTGCTGATAAGGGCCAGAGACTGTGCGCCGAAACCGGGAACCGCGCGCACCTCGACGGTGCTGGGCACGCGCGTGCTGCCACGATCGCGCGCGGCTGGCAAGTCGGCTGATATATGCCGACCGGCGATTTTTGGCCATGTATAAAACGGTCGCGGGCGCGCGGCTCACAAAGCGGCGCGTCGAGGACCGGGCGACACTTGCGGCGAAAGCCGGCCGGCATTTCGCGAGCGACGTTAAAGATCGCGGGCGTTCTTGCCGTAGACCCGGAGAGATAAGAAGCAATGCCGGAACCGACCTTTCCGGCAGTTCTAAACGTGGGGACGGGGAATATGAAAGCAGTTTCGCTGGGCAGCCAGACGGGTGCGGGATTCGTTGCGGAGGGACAAGCGGCGGGCCAGCCGCCGCGTGGCCAGAGCAGCCGCTCGCGGGCGGTAAGGCTCAAGGGTTTGTCGGTGAAGGCGATGTTGCGCCTCGCGTTTGCCGTGCTGCTGGTCGGTACGCTGCTGATCGGCGTGTTCTCGCTGACCCAGATCAGCCGTCTGAATGCGTCCGCTCAATCCATCTACGATCAGGGACACGTCGCCAGCCGCGCCGCGGAAGAAGCGCGCGGCTACATGCTACGTGCGAGCCGCGCTCAAAAAATGCTGCTCACCGCGACCACCGCGAAGGAGCGCGATGAACTCGGCACCGACATCGAAGCGGGCCTGAGCGGTCTCGCCGCGCAACTCGGCACGCTGCAACAGTACGTCGACACGTCCGACGCGAAGGCCGTCGATCAGCAGAAGAAATTCGCCGCTGCCGTGACGGTGTGGAGTGCGCATCTGCGCGACTTCGTGACGCTCGTGAAAGCGCAGCCGCTCGATCTCTCGCAGATGAACTGGCAGGTCGGCACGCAGGACGTGTCGATGCTGGTCGAAACCGGCAAGCTGGAAAAAATGGTCGACGACCTCGTCGCGCAGCGCGGCACGGCGGCCAAGGCGACCATCGAGGCGTCGGGCTTTATTTACCACTCGTCGTTCGTGATGATCGCGGTCGCGACGCTTGGGCTCATCGTGCTCGCGTTCGGCATCAGCGAGTGGGTGGTCCGGCGCCTCGCCGGCCAGCTCGGCGGCGAGCCCGCATATGCGAAGGAAATTGCCAGCCGGATCGCGGCGGGTGATCTGTCGATCGAGATCGCGCTTGGTCGCAAGGACAAGTCGAGCATGCTGTTCGCGCTGCACGACATGCAAAGCGGCCTCGCGACCACAGTCGCGGATATCGCGTCGAGCGCGGATGCGATTGCGACGGCGTCGGGTGAGATTTCGATGGGTAATCTCGACCTGTCGCAGCGCACCGAGCAGCAGGCGATGGCGCTCGAGCGCACGGCTAGCAGCATGGAGCAGTTGACGTCGACGGTTCGCCAGAACGCCGATAACGCGAAGCAGGCGAGCACGCTGGCCAACAACGCGTCGGAGATCGCGGAGAAGGGCGGCGCGGTGGTGAGCCGCGTGGTCGCGACGATGAACGATATCAACGACAGTGCGCGCAGTATCGGCGACATCATTGGGGTGATCGAAGGGATTGCGTTTCAGACCAATATTCTGGCGCTGAACGCGGCGGTCGAGGCTGCGCGGGCGGGTGAGGAAGGGCGCGGGTTTTCTGTTGTTGCTGCCGAGGTGCGGAATCTGGCTCAGCGGAGTGCTGCGGCTGCCAAGGAGATCAAAGGCTTGATCAGTACTTCGGTCGAGCGGGTTGGCAATGGGTCGGCTTTGGCCCAGGACGCCGGACAAACCATGGATGAAGTAGTCAAGGCGGTGAAGCGCGTCACCGACATCATGGGCGAGATTTCGGCGGCTTCTTCCGAGCAAAGCGCGGGGATCGAAGAGATCAACCTTGCCGTGACGCAGATGGATTCCGGGACGCAGCAGAACGCGGCGTTGGTGGAGCAGGCGACGGCGGCGGCCAGGTCGCTGGACGATCAGGCGCGAGGTCTGAAGGCGATGGTTGGGAAGTTCAGGTTGTGAGTTTGGCGGGTTTTTGCCCTGGCGGGTGGGGTTCTTTTGGGATGCTTAGGGTGTTGGCCTTGTTTTGCTGGTGGTCTATTAGCGTTGCCCCTGTGCGGGGCGGCACCTACTTCTCTTTGCCGCCGTGTATCGACCGGAGACATGGGTAACAGGTGTGCGGAGACATGGGTAACACATGATCCGCTCATTCCTGCTGGTTCAGGTTGATGGTTCCGAAACGGTGATGCGCAAAAAACAGGTCGTAGCAG
>NZ_PVZB01000054.1 GCF_003002025.1 Paraburkholderia sp. BL25I1N1 | reverse complement strand
GTTCCTGTTCTTCTTTGTCACGGTTGCTTCGGTCATAGGACGTTATTTCCGTTATCGTCTCATGACCTCGGCACACAGAAAATCTGACAGGCTCCGAAGTGGATTTGCGCCGTCGTTGAGAGTTCAGCTTCTCAAGGGACAGCGGCAAGGTCATCGGTCTAGCGCCAGTTAGTGTCTGTATTGGCCACACGATCACGTTCAAGCAGGCCATACAACGCGCTATCTGACACCTCGTCGCCAACTATCCAACGATCACGCAACAATCCTTCACGGATAAACCCGAGCCGCTCGAGAAGACGCGCCGAGGCTAAATTCCGTGGGTCGATATCCGCTTCAATCCGGTGTAAATTCAGCGTGCCGAAACCATGCTCGATTAGCGCCGAAGCCGCCTCTCGCATAAATCCGTTTCCCCAATGCTTGCGTTTAAGACTAAAGCCTATCTCCGCGCGCCGGCATTGCTCGTTCGCATTAAAGAGAGCGCAGTCGCCGAGCACTTCGCGAGTCGCCCGCAATTCAACTACGCAGATAAAATCCTGGCCGTCGGCTGACGTCTTCAATTTGCGTGAGACGCGATCCGTTGCCTGGTCTAGCGATGTCATCGCTCGAAACGGAAAATAGCGCATTGCCTCAGGATCTGACCAGATCGCAAACAGCCCTTGCGCGTCGTCGTGGCGCAGCGGCCGCAGAATGAGACGAGTGGTAGACAATGTGACCGGTTCAAAGGTTGTCATGACGAAGGCGTTGCATCGCGAAAGGATAGTTCTATTGAAGCATGTGAGCAGGCGACGTGTCCGGGCAGTTAGCCGTACCTACAGCCGTCTGCCGGGAACGCCAGGCTAACTCTTGACCAGCCCGCCGTCTTCGAGGGCATCAGCGGGGATGGAGTCGTCGATGCGCGGCCACTCCAGCTCGACATGCGCATTCCAGTGGCGAAGTGCTTTCGCACGACCGTCCTCTTCGAGAACGAATTCAAACGTGATGCTCGGGAAATCGCTGCTGCGAAATTGCAGGCCTTTGAATGGCTTTAGGATATCGGCCGGTTCGCCCGGATGGAACAGCGAAATATCGCCGTCCCGACTCAGCTTGACACCGACCTTCCTGCCAAGAGGCGTTTCGTACGTGCCGACAAGTCTTGCAAGGACATCCGCATCGGGTCGCGTTGGCCGGCGAACGAACACCGCTTCCGCCTCATCAAGCCGTATCGCCGCGCGATCTACATCGCCGAGCATGCTCGTGAGAAACGAAATCGACCACGCGCCATTTGTCTCGTCATTAGCCGTGTCGAAGCGGTCGTAATGGAAATGGTTAAGGGGCAGCTTGACCTGACGGAACGCGAACTGGAGTTGCGTGCCGTCGGTTGTGATATCCAACGTTCCATACGCCGGATGCTCGTATGAACCGGCGTAATCGGCTAAGCCGTGCGACGGCTGTGTGTTCGGAACCGCACGTGGCACGGCCCGTTCTCGCGCGTCGCGCATTGTCGCCTTTGCCTTCCGGCGAAAGTCGAGCAGCCGCGCCGTCCAGTCGGTCTCTTTGAGGCCAAGCGCGCGACTATAGATATCGAAGCCGATGGCGTTGCTTAGCGGGGCACAATGGTCGCCTATCACGAATACAGAAACACCGATCTTCTCTTCCGGCAGATATGACACCTGCGAATGAAACGCACGCAGCGTGCCGCCATGACTCGTCAACAGATGACCCCGAAACGCGGCCGTCATGCGTCCCATGCCATAGATGCCGTTAAGCTCGGTTTTAAAGCCGTACACGTCGCTCATTTCGGTTGGCCACGGCAAGCCGGGAGCGAGTGTCGCTTTTAGAACGCTCTCAGGTATGACTTGCTTGCCGTCGATCAGTCCGTTGTTCATCAGCATGATCGACCAGCGCGCGATGTCCTCCAGGCTGGCGACGATGCTGCCCGCCGGACCGCACTCGTCATGTTTCGGCGCAGGTGGTTGCCAAAATTCATTGCTGTCGCGTCGTTCAGAGAAAGGTAACGCGTAGTCTCCCTGGTCGTCGGCTTTTGCGTCGCCATACGTGAACAAGGTTCGGTGCATACCAAGGGGCACCAGAATCTCGTCGCTCACGAATTGTTGCCATGGCTTACCGCTTATCAACTCGATGATATGGCCGACCGCTTTGTACATCATGTTGTTGTAGATGAGCCGCGAGCGCAGCGGAGCAATCGGCTTCATGAACCTGATGCGATCAAACAGATCTTTCGTCGAGTAATCCGATTCGTACCAGATCATGTCATAACGCGGCACACCGGTTTTGTGCCCGAGCATGTCGCGTAATGTGACTGCCGCATCAAGTGATTGATCATAAAACCGTAGACTAGGTACTGCATTGCGAATGGGTTCATCGAAACTCAGCAGGCCGCGTTCAACCAGCAAACCTGCGGCGACAGCGGTAAAGAGCTTCGTATTCGACGCAATTGGAAACAGTGTCGAGGAAGTAAATGGCAGCGCGTTCGCAACGTCGCGATAGCCGTACCCCTGCGTCATCACGACCTCGCTATCCCTGACAATACTTACACCGACTCCCGGCACGTGCCAGTCACGCACGAGAGTTTCCATATACCTCTCGAAATCGCCCAAATCCAGTTTGCTCGAATCGCCTGACATAGAGTCTTCCTTCTAATCAAAAATGGATTGTTAGAAAAGCTGGATGTATCGGGAATAGCGTGACGGAGCGGTTGCAGCCGGTGATTCTAGCGAGAAAAATAAAGTAGCAACGGAATGGCTCACAAAGTGGCCTGAATGACGATTCAGGGTGATTGCCGCTTCGCGACCAAGGCCGTGCATAAAGTTCTCGATGAAGATTGAAAGGCCGCTATATGCAATTCGAAAGGCGGTTCAGAGCCGATTCATGCCGCCTGCATACGGGTCGCTATCGGCAAACGCCTGCGCAAGGATCAGTGGGTGAGCATGCCAGAGCGGCTAATATGCGACTTCTTCGACCGCAAGGAATCCATCTTGAATTTAGCCAAGCGCGTTATATGCGGTTTTGCAGGGGCAGTTTTCCTGGCGTTTCTGACAATATTGGCGCTGCACCACAACGGTTCGATTGAAACAGAGACTTTGATTGACAGTCCACCTCAGACGGTGTGGACGCTCCTCACGGCGACCGACGACTACCCATTGTGGAATCCGGAGATTTCACAATTACGAGGGCAGCTTCGTGAAGGCAACGTCATCGAGTTTGTGGAGGGGACGGGGCCAGACGCAATGGTGTTTCATCCCAAGATATTGGCGGTGCAGGCTGTTCGAGAACTACGTTGGAAAGGGTACGTTTGGTTTCCCGGTCTTTTTGACGGCGAGCACCGCTTCATTCTCGAACCTGTCGGCAGCAAAACGCGCTTTATCCAGGCTGAAACATTCACTGGCATTCTTGCTGGCACCCTGACTCAGAGCGTGCTGAGGGACACGGTTATTAGCATGCATGCGATGAATGACGCATTGAAAAAGCGAGCCGAGCTAGCGTCTGGTCAACCGCGGAAATAGTCGGTTGGAGCACTGGGGCAACCCCTACGAAGATATTTGCGTCTTCGCGCTACCGTGTCTCACATTCGCTGCGAGCAGGAAATAACCGGGCGCACATAGTCGCACCGGCCGGACACAGTGCGAAAAAGTATGCGGACGTGCCTTCAAAAAAATCGCCCGCTCCCGGCGCGGAAGCCATGTCTCCCACGATATGCCGGGGCGGAAATAAAGGACGAGTCAAAACCCGCACCCGATGTACGACTCAACTACGACACATGCCTTAAAAAGTCCTTCAGTCGCTGCGTAGGCGGGTTATCGATCAACTCTGCCGGCTGGCCGTCTTCCGCAATTCCTCCGTTGTCCATAAACAGCAGACGTGTCCCCACCCGTTTCGCGAAGCCGATCTCATGCGTGACGACGATCATCGTCATGCCTTCCGTCGCTAGGTCCTGCATGACCTTCAGCACTTCGTGACGCAGCTCGGGATCGAGGGCGGACGTCGGCTCATCGAACAGCATCAGCTTGGGTTTGATGGCCAACGCACGGGCGATGGCCACACGCTGCTGTTGTCCGCCGGACAACTCCGACGGATAGTGATTGGCCCGTGATTCGAGACCGACTTTGTCGAGCAACGCCATCGCCTGATCACGCGCTTCGGTGCGCGTTGCGCCGCGTACCTCGATGGGACCGAACATGACATTCTCGAGCGCTGTCATCTGCGGAAACAGATTGAACTGCTGAAACACCATGCCGGCTTCGAGGCGAATGCTGCGTATGTCGGACGCGTTACCTTTGACGCTCACACCATCGACAAGCAACTCACCGCCGCTAATTTTTTCGAGCGCGTTGATGCAACGGAGAAGGGTGGATTTGCCCGAGCCCGAGGGCCCGACAATCACCACCACCTCGCCGTTCTCGATACGAAGATCGATGTTCTTAAGCACGGGCACGTGGCCGAAGCTCTTTGAGACACTTTGGAATTCGACCATGCTCATAGTATGCGCATCCTTCGTTCAACGAGACGCAACGACAGTGTCATCACGCCGGTGAGAACCAGATAGATCACTGCGACGGCAGACCAGATTTCAACCGCGCGGAAATTCCCGGCAATGATCTCCTGGCCTTGGCGTGTCAGTTCTCCCACCCCAATGACGATGAAGAGTGACGTATCTTTCAGACTCACGATGCACTGATTGCCCAGCGGCGGAATCAGCCGGCGGAATGCGAGCGGTCCGATAATTTTCAGCAGCACGCGCGGCATCGACAATCCCATTGCGAGGCCGGCTTCCATCAAGCCCTTCGGAATGGACAGCAACGCACCGCGTACGACCTCGGCAAGATAGGCGCCCGAGTTCACTGTGATCGCGACGACGGCGGCGGTGAGCCCGTCGACCTTGATGTGCGCAAGCAGTGGCAGCGCGAAGTAAAGAAACATCACCTGAACCACAATCGGCGTGCCGCGAATGAGTTCAATGTAGACCTGCGCGGCCACGTTCAGCGCGAGTGGGCCGTATGCGCGGAACATGCCGGCTATGACGCCGACGACGAATCCGCCGATCAGTCCCACGAACGCAATGAACACCGTCAATTTCACGCCGGCCATCAAGTCTGGAAGCGCAGTCCAGATAACTGACCAATCAAATTCCACACACCGCTCCTGGTTGAGTCGTCTGTCGCGCAGCGGGGCTCGCTGCGCGTCCTGCTGATGACGATTACGACTTGGGCGGCTCCGAACCGAACCACTTCTTGTACAGCGTCGCGTAGCGGCCGTCGGCTTTCATCTTGGCCAACTCTGCGTTGACCTTGGCGACCAGCGGACTTCCCTTCGGAAAACCGATGCCGTATTTGTCGCCGCTGACCGGCGTGCCGGCGACCTGCACCTTGCCTTTGCCGGCGGTGCTGACGAAATAGAGCACATTCGGCGTGTCGTGCATGGCGGCATCCACCCGGCCTGCTTCCAGCGCGAGATAGGCCTGGTCGATGTTCGGGAACTGCTGGATTTCCTTGGGCTTCAGATGCGCCTTGATCCAGTCGATGGTGGCGGTGCCCGTTTTGGCCGCAATGACTTTCCCGTTCAGGTCGTCGATGGATTTGATGCTGGTGTTGCCGGTTTGCACCATCGCGGCGAGCCCGCTGTCGTAGTACGGATCGGAGAAATCAATCGCCTTCTTGCGTTCTTCCTTGATCGTCATGCCCGAAAGCGCGACATCGATGTTCTGCGTCTGCAGGGCCGGGATGAGTCCGCTGAAATCCATCGGTTGAATCTTGTATTTCCAACCCTGATCTTTCGCGATTTCCGCCCACAAATCGAGGTCGAAGCCGACATACTTGTCGCCCTGCTTGAATTCGAAGGGCATGAAGGAGGTGTCGGTGCCGACAACGAGTTCTTTGGTGTCAGCGTGGGCGACGGTTGTGCCGAGCATGGCGACAGCAACCATAGACATGAGGAAGGAGCGACGTCCCATAATTTCTCCGCGGTGGTGGGCAATGTCCCTGACAAAGTCAAGGGAGGGCTGACGGACAGCGGGTGGCGTCGCAACATGCAATGCACAACCGGCCCGGAAATCAACAAGTGTTGTCAAAACGGATAATACGACAACAAAAAGTTTGGCAACAGAAATTTTTGCCGGTGCAAACCATGAGGTGAGAACGCTCGTTTCGTTGTGCGGTAATGCGGGGCATCACGGGCATCACGGGCGTAAGGTAGTCGGCGGTTTTGGGGCTCGCTGATGCGTTGGTAACACGCATAGGTTTGAGATCGGGCATTTGCCACGATTACCGGCTTGCCAGCGCGCTACGGAAGCTCAATGTGGCCCGCGAGGAAATCCTCACACAATTTTCGCACCGTGTATGATTCCGGCGTCGAAGCGATCACTGGCGGGCTCAATTCCTTGCGTATGAGAACGGGGTCTTCGCCAGCGTCGCGGGGCGCGCGAATGAGTTGCCACTCGACTAATCCTGCCGTCGACCGGAGATTGGAATCGGCAGCTCCAACTGTGCCGCGATGCGGTCGCTTCCAGACGAACGCAAGGGAACGCCTCGAAGCCTATGTGGGTGTCCGGCTTTAGTAGTTCGAGGCCTTGGCGTCAACTCGCACGGTCGGCGTAGATTGTCGGCGAGTGAGCTAAGAAGTTGCGCGAACATCTGGAGGTCGGCAACTTGCAGATAACCGTAGATGCCGCATGCAGTGCAGTTTGCAGATGCAAAAAGCCCTTATCTGAAGGGCGTTTGATCAAGAAACGCCCCGCGTGACAAGCCCCTCGCGGGATGATGAAGGAAAACGCCGTCGATGCTCGCAGAACAACGTCACCAATACATCCTGGCGCAAGTCGCCAAAACCGGCGCGCTCTCGGTCGCGGAGCTGGTGCGCGAACTGAACGTGTCGCGCGAGACCATTCGCCGTGACCTGAACGCGCTGGCCGGGCGCGGCCTGCTCGTCACGACTCATGGTGGAGCACTGTCGAGCGACCGGCGTGAGCCCGACCTCGATACACGCGAAGCCGCGAATGCCGGCGCGAAGCGCGCCATCGGCGAGCGCGCGGCGGAGTTCGTGCCGGACGGCGCGTCCCTGATCATCGATTCGGGCAGCACCACGCAGGCGGTGGCGCGGGCGCTGCTCGACCGGCATCGTTTGTCCGTGTACACGAACGACTGGCGGATCGCGCTGCTGCTCGGCCGCCGCAACGACAATCGCATCACGCTGCTGGGCGGTGAATTGTCCGACATCGAAGACGCCACGTTCGGGCTCGATACCGTCCATCAACTGACGCAGTATCACGCGGACTTTGCCTTCATCGGCGCGGGCGGGATTTCGCCGGACGGCTATCTGACCGACTACAGCCGCATGGCCGCCGAGGTGCGCAGCCGCATGATCGCCGCGGCGGACATGGTGGTGGTCGTCGCTGATCATTCGAAGTTCGGCCGCGTGACGCCGGTGCGTATCAACGGTATCGAGTCGGCGCGTTATCTGGTGACCGAACTGGCTCCCGAACGCACGCTCGGCAAGGCCATCACGGCGCACGGTCCGGAAATCCTGATCGCCTGAGCGGCGCTCACTGACTGCCGCCGGCGGCGGGCGTCCCCGCGTCGAATGCCGCCGGGCCGCCTTCAAGATGCAGCCGATCCCCGGCTCGCACTGTGCCGTCGTTCACCTTAACCGCGCCGATGCAACACACACGCGCCGCGTTTCCACTATCCCCATCCGCTGCAATATTCCGATTGACCGGGCACAATACGCGCCGTCGATCGGAACCAGCCGACAGGCGCAGCGTGTCGGCTGCGCAAAGTTCGTGGCAAAAGCGACCTTCGCCACTAACTTGCGCTGCCGCGAAGCGTTGCGCATACATCGTCATTTTCGCCATGTAGGATCGCGTTGAATCGGCACACAGGGTGTCAGGCGTGGGCGGACCGGCTCGGTTCCAACCATTGCGCAAGCTTTCGACGTTGTCTGAACGAGCGCCGCCCAGCACGGCGACTGCAGAATTGATTTGGATATTATTGGCGAATTGTGTCATTTTTTGGAAATCGGCAAAATCGTCATGGCGCTGTCATGGAAACCTGTGATCCTTGCCGTGCCCATTCAGGCAAGGCCGGCGGCGCGAGTGTCGTAGCGGGGCTGTGAGTCAGGCTGGAAAGAGGCGACAAGAGGACAGCAAAGTTGTTGGCAATCTGCAATCCGCATGAATCCGCACGACAGCTTCATGCGGGCAACACGCAAGCGGCGGGGCGCTACCGCCGTTCAATCACAACAGGTATCGGGATCTCCCGACCGTCTGGTTTTTTGCCTTTCGGAGAAAACGACATGACAAAGACAAATTCCCTTCACGCCACGGCCGGCCTCGCTCGCAAACTGCTGCCGGCGCTGGTCGCCGCGGCAGCATTCGGCGCCACGGCCATGCAGGCGCACGCGGCCGACGCCGTGGTGCTGTACACCGCCGACGGCCTCGAGAATCTCTACAAGGATGTGCTGCCGGCCTTCGAAAAGAAGGAAGGCGTGAAGGTCAACATCGTCACGGCGGGTAGCGGCGAAGTGGTGAACCGCGCCACCATCGAAAAAGATCAGCCGAAGGCCGACGTGCTCGTCACGCTGCCGCCGTTCATTCAGCAAGCCGACCAGAGCGGCCTGCTGCAGGCTTATCAGAGCGCCAACTACAAGAACGTGCCGGCGATCGCCAAGGCGCCGAACGGCGCGTGGGCGACTTTCGTGAACAACTACTTCTCGTTCGCGATCAACCCGGAAGTCACCAAGACGCAGCCGAAGACCTTCGCCGACCTGCTGCACCCCGACTTCAGCGGCAAGGTCGCCTACTCGAACCCGGCCACGGCGGGCGACGGCATGGCGGTGATCATCCTCACCTCGTCGTTGATGGGCGAAGACAAGGCGTTCGACTATCTGAAGAAGCTCGAAAATAGCGCCAAGTTCCACACCAAGGGCACGGGTTACCTCGACGTGCTGCTCTCGCGTAACGAGATCGCGGTTGCCAACGGCGACCTGCAAATGGATCTGGACGACGCGGCCAACGGCGGCCTGTCGCTCAAGCCGATTTTCCTCGCGCACGAAGGCGGCCAGCCGACCACGTTCCAACTGCCGTACGCCATCGGCCTGATCAAGAACGGTCCGAACCAGGCGGAAGGCAAGAAGCTGATCGACTACCTGATGTCGACGGAAGTGCAGGCGAAGGTGCCGGACATCTTCGGCATTCCGGCGCGCACCGACGTGCCGCTCACCGGCAAGAACGGCGAAGCGGTCAAGCAGGCGATCGCGGGCGTGAAGCTGATTCCGGTGGACTGGAATCATGTGATGGCGAAGAAGGCCGACTGGACGGCGCGCTGGAAGAACGATGTGATCGGTTCGTCGGGCAAGCAGATCGAAGTGGTCAAACCGAAGTAAGCCATCGTTCGTCGCGTTATCGACGTCACCCGGTCACGTAACCGGGCGACGTCGCGGAATCAGGCGGCGCCTGCGGAATCCCGAGGCGCTGCGTCAGCATTAATCCAGTTGGAGGATGAACCCGGTGAATACCGCCAGTCTTGCTCAGCCAGGCGCGCTCGGCGCCGCACCGGACACGCTCGATGCCGCGCGTTCGACTACGCCGGGCGGCGTGCAGATCGATCATCTGACGGTGCGCTTCGGTTCGCGCACGGTGCTCGACGATCTGTCGCTGACCATCCAGCGCGGCGAGTTGCTTACCGTGCTCGGCCGCAGCGGTTGCGGCAAGACGACGTTGTTGCGCTTCATCGCCGGGTTTATCGAAGCGGACGGCCTGGCCGGCACGCTGACCGTGGCCGGCCACGATCTCACGCACGTGCCGCCGCACAAGCGCAATCTCGGTCTGCTGTTTCAGAGCTATGCGCTGTTTCCTCATTTGTCGGTGTTCGAGAACGTGGCCTTCGGGTTGCGCGCGCGCCGCACGCCGTCCAAAGATGTCGCGCGCCGCGTCGCCGACGCGCTCAAGCTCGTGCAACTCGGCGACGCCGGCCATGTGATGCCCGCGCAATTGTCGGGCGGCATGCAGCAGCGCGTGGCGCTCGCGCGCGCACTCGTGATCGAACCCGATGTGCTGCTGCTCGACGAACCGCTTTCCGCACTCGACGCCAATCTGCGCGCCTCGGTGCGTTCCGAACTCAAGGCGCTGCATGAGCGCCTGCCGAATCTGACGATCGTCTGCGTGACGCACGATCAGGACGACGCGCTGGTGTTGTCCGACCGCACGCTGTTGATGCGCGAAGGCCGCATCGCCCAGCTCGGCACGCCGCAGCAGTTGTACGACACGCCGGCTGATGGCTTCGTCGCGCGTTATCTGGGCGCGGCCAATCTGCTGCCGCCGCAGGTCGCCTTCAGTTTGGGCGACGCACGCTATAACGAGCGCGATCGCGTGGCCTGTCTGCGTCCGGAGGCGTTACGGATCGTGCCGCTCGGCGAAGGGCAGTTGCACGGCGCGATCACGTCGGTCGAATGGTATGGCGCGGTGTTGTCGGTCTCCGTCGCACTGGACGCGATGCCCAACGAGCCGGTGCTCGTCACCATGCCGCGCGGCCACGGCATGATGCCGGAGAAGGGCGCGCGCATTTCCCTGCGTTACGAGGCTGACGATGTCGTCCTTATCAACCCCTGATACGCCCAATCCGCTCGGCTCGGCCACAGCCGATGCCGCCGCCGCGCACCGCAGCGCCAGCGCTGCCTCGCATACGGCCGCGGTAAAGCGTCGCGAACGCGCCGCGCAATGGCATCTGTTGTTCATCCTGGTGGTGGTGCTTGGGCCGCTGGTCGTTTATCCGCTCGTGCGCCTGGTGCTGCTGAGCCTGACCGGCCCTCACGGCCTGAGCCTGCACGCTTACTCGGCGTTCTTCGGCAATCCGGAAACGAGCGGCGTGATCGGCACGACGCTGTGGATTCTGTTCGCCAGCGCCGGACTCGCGTCACTGCTCGGCGTTGCGCTGGCGTCGCTCCTGTTCTTCAAACCGTTTCCCGGCGCGCGGATGATCACGCGCTTTCTCGAACTGTTCGTCGCGTTCCCGTCGTTTCTGGTCGCCTTCACGCTGATCTTTCTGTACGGCTCGCAAGGCTCCGTGAGCATCGGCTTGCAGCAGCTCTTTCATCTGCAGGCGCCGCCGCTCGACTTCCTGTTCGGCGTGGGCGGCGTGATTCTCGCGGAAGTGGTGTTCTACGCGCCGTTCGTCGTGCGTCCCACGCTCGCTTCGTTCGCCACGCTCGACATGCGGCTGATCGAAGCCGCGCGAAGTCTCGGTGCGAGCGGCTGGATGGTCGCGTTCAAGGTGATTCTGCCGCTCGCGTGGCCGGGCATCGCGGCCGGTACGATTCTTTGCTTCCTGCTCACGCTCAACGAGTTCGGCATTCTGCTCGTGCTCGGCAGCGCGCACCTGATCACGCTGCCGGTGGCGATCTACAGTTCCGCCACCGTCGATCTCGATCTGCCGACCGCCGCCGCCGGCGCGGTCGTGATGCTGATCATGTCTTTGTCGCTGTACGCGTTGTACCGCCAGGTCAACCGTCGCAAGGTGAGGGGAGCGGGCCATGGCCGTTGAACTCGACCCGACCGTTTTGCCGGTCATGCACAAGAAAGCGCGGCCGGTGCGCCGCAGTCTGGCGGTGCGTATGCTCGGCGGCGTGTTGCTCGGCCTGGCGGGGTTGCTGTGCTTCTGGCTATTCGTGTTGCCGGTGCTGGTCGTCGCACTGTCGAGCGTGGCCGCGCACTGGTCCGGCACGATCCTGCCCGACGGCTTCAGCATGCGCTGGTTCGAGCGCCTCGGTTCGAGCGATTTCGACGCGCTCACCACCAGCCTCGAAATCGGCATGGGCGTCGCGGTGCTCGGCACGATTCTCGGCCTGTGGCTCGCGCTGGCGCTCGAAGGGCGCGACCGCCGCGGCCTCGGCGCGATCGTCGACACCATCGCGATGATGCCCAACGGCGTGCCGAGCGTGGTGCTCGGGCTCGCGGTGCTGATCGCGTATCACAAGCGGCCGTTCGATCTGTCGAGTTCCGCGGCGATCGTCGTGTTCGTGCAGCTGGCGCTGGTGCTGCCGTTCTGCTACCGCTGCGCCGCCGCCGCATTGCGCCCGGAACTGACGATTCTGCGCGAAGCCGCCGCAAGCCTCGGTGCGCCGCCGTCGATGGTCTTGCGCCGCGTCGTGCTGCCGCAACTGGTGCCGGCGATCCGCGCGAGTCTCGCGCTGGGCTTCGCGCTCTCGCTCGGCGAACTCGGCGCCACGCTCACCGTGTATCCGCCGGGATTCGCGACGGTGCCGATCGTCGTCGTGGGGCAGGTCGAGCGCGGCTATTACCTGCCGGCTTCCGCGCTGTCGCTGATTCTTCTGCTGGTCTCGCTCGCTGCACTGTTGCTGATCGCGGCGCGTGTCCCACGCCGTCGGGTCGACTGACGCCCGAACCCTGAACGTTGTGTTTGCGCGCCATGACCGCGCGCAAGCCCATACAGATATCAATGTGGCAAAATTTGTCAAAATGACCGAATATATGCAAACTGCTTCTGTCGATCCGATTGAGGTTGTGCGCAGGCATTCGCTCACGACGTTGGTTCGCGACGAGATCGAACGGCACATCATCGAGGGGGCGCTCGCGCCCGGCGACAAGCTCAACGAAGCCGACTGGGCGACGCGCCTGCAGGTGTCGCGCGGTCCGGTGCGCGAGGCGTTTCGCGCGCTGGAGCAGGCCGGGCTCGTGCGTACCGAGAAGAACCGCGGTGTGTTCGTACGGACGGTGTCGCTGGCGGAAGCGGATGAGATTTACGCGGTGCGCGCGGTGCTCGAAGAGGCGGCGTGCCGGATGCTGGCGGCGAGTATCGATGCCCGCACGCTCGCCGTGTTGCGCGACTGGCTCGACGCGATGCGCGCGGCGCTCGACGCCGGGGATCACGATGCCTATGCGCGCGCGAATGTGGCGTTTCACGATGCGTTGGTGGCGGCGTCGGGTAATTCGAAGCTGTATGAAACGTACCGGCGCCTGGTGTGCGAATTGAGTCTGTTTCGACGTGCCGCGCTGGTGGTGCATGCCGACGCGATGGAGCGCTCGCTTGCCGAGCATCGCGCGATCTTGACGGCGCTCGCTTCGCGCGACGCCGAGCAGGCCGCGGCGCTGATGCACGCGCACGTGAACGGCGGCTTGCGGCGCGCCCACGCGGCGTGCGAAACGGCGGGGCCGTTGAACGTGGCGCGGACGCCGGCGGCGTCGAACGATTGAGATGGCTGCAACGAACTGACTACGACGCGTGTGCCCGGCACGCATGGAAGGGAACGATGGCGAATACAAGCGAACGCACGATCGAAGTCAACGGCCGCAGCTACCGGCTGCCCTCGCAACCGACGGTGGTGGTGTGCGTCGACGGCTGCGAATTCGATTATCTCGAAGCCGCGGTCGCGGCGGGTGTCGCGCCGTTCATCGGCAAGATGCTCAAGGGCGGCGGCGCCTTCAAGGGCGACTGCGTGATCCCGTCGTTCACCAACCCGAACAATCTGTCGATCGTGTGCGGCGTGCCGCCTTCGGTGCACGGCATCTGCGGCAACTACTTCTGGGACCCGGACGCGAACGGCGGCGAGGGCGCGGAAGTGATGATGAACGACCCCGCCTATCTGCGCGCGGGCACCTTGCTCGCCGCTGCCGCCGAAGCCGGCGCCGCGGTCGCCGTGGTCACCGCGAAAGACAAGTTGCGCCGCCTGCTCGGCTGGCAGTTGAAGGGCATCTGTTTCTCGGCGGAGAAAGCCGACAAGGTGACGCTCGAGGAAAACGGTATCGGCGAAGTGCTCGATATGGCCGGCATGCCGGTGCCCGATGTGTATAGCGCCGGGCTGTCCGAATTCGTGTTTGCCGCCGGCGTGCGGCTCGCGCAAACGCGCAAGCTCGACCTGATGTATCTGTCGACCACCGACTACATCCAGCACAAATGGGCGCCGGGCACCGAGGGCGCGAACGCCTTCTACGCGATGATGGATGGCTACCTCGCGAAGCTCGACGCGCTCGGCTGGGTGATCGGCCTGACCGCCGATCACGGCATGAACGCGAAGCACGATCCGCAGACCGGCGAGCCGAACGTGATCTATCTGCAGGACGTACTCGACGACTGGCTCGGCGTCGGCCGCGCGCGTGTGATTCTGCCGATCACGGATCCGTATGTGGTGCATCACGGCGCGCTCGGTTCTTTCGCGACCGTCTATCTACCGCGCGATGTCAGCGTCGCGCAGGTGATCGAGCGGATCGGCGGCTTGCAAGGGATCGATACCGTGCTCGACAACGTGGCGGCATGCGAGCGCTTCGAGCTGCCGAACGACCGCGTCGGCGATATCGTCGTGGTCAGCACGAAGCATGTCGTGCTGGGCACGCGGCGCGCTGAGCACGATCTGTCCGGATTGACCGTGCCGTTGCGCTCGCATGGCGGGATTTCCGAGCAGGAAGTGCCGCTGCTGTTCAACCGGCGTGTCGAAGCGTTGCCGTCCAGCGGCGGCGATGGCGGCAAGAGGCTGCGCAACTTCGATATCTTCGACATCGCCTTGAATCGCGTGTCGTCATCATGAACGCCGTGCTGCGGGACCATCCGGCTTTTCGGGCGGAAGCGCTGCGGCTCAAAGGCGAGCGCGTGACGCGCTCGCGCACGCTCGACGTGTTCGATCCTTATACGGGAACGCGCGTGGGCACGGTCCCGCTGGCGAGCGTCGATGACGTGCGCGCCGCGTTCGAGTACGCGGCGGCCTATTCGGCCCAGCTCGCGCGTTACGAGCGCTCGCAGATTCTGGAGCGCGCGGCTTCGCTCATGCGAGAGCGGACCGAAGAGGCTTCGGATCTGATTTCGCTCGAGTCCGGTTTGTCGAAGCAGGACTCTCGGTATGAGATCGGCCGTGTCGCCGATGTGTTGAAGTTCGCGTCGATCGAGGCATTGCGCGACGACGGGCAGAGCTTCTCCTGCGATCTCACGCCGCACGGCAAGAAGCGCCGCGTGTTTTCGCAGCGCGAGCCGCTGGCGGGCGTCATTGTCGCGATTACGCCGTTCAACCATCCGATGAACCAGGTCGCGCATAAGATCGCGCCGGCCATTGCGACGAACAATCGGGTCGTGCTGAAGCCATCGGAAAAGGTGCCGCTGTCGGCGCTGTATCTCGCCGATGTCCTGTACGAAGCCGGTCTGCCCGCGCCGATGCTGCAGGTGCTGACCGGTGACCCGCGCGAAATCGCCGATGAACTGATCACGCATCCGTTGGCGGAACTCGTCACGTTCACGGGCGGCGTGGCGATCGGCAAATATATTGCGGGCAAGGCGGCGTACCGGCGCGTCGTGCTGGAACTGGGCGGTAACGATCCGCTGATCGTGCTCGACGACGCCGATCTCGAACGTGCGGCGACGCTTGCCGTGCAGGGCTCGTATAAGAATTCCGGGCAGCGTTGTACCGCGGTCAAGCGGATGCTGGTGCAGAAAAGCGTGGCCGCGGATTTCACCGATCTGGTCGTCGAGAAGACGCGTGCCTGGTCTTTTGGCGATCCGTTCGATACATCGAACCAGATGGGCACGGTGATCGACGTCGCCGCTGCGCAGCTGTTCGAGGCGCGTGTGAATGAGGCGGTGGCGAGCGGGGCGCGTCTGCGGATCGGCAATCAGCGCAAGGGCGCGTTGTATGCGCCGACGGTGCTGGACGGCATCGATCCGTCCATGACCCTGGTGCGCGAGGAAACCTTCGGGCCGGTGTCGCCGATCATCACCTTCGACACAATCGACGACGCGATTCGCATCAGCAATGGCACGGCGTTCGGGTTGTCGTCGGGCGTGTGCACGAACCGGCAGGATGCGATCACGCGCTTCATCAACGAATTGCGCGTGGGAACGGTCAACGTGTGGGAAGTGCCCGGCTACCGGATCGAGTTGACGCCGTTCGGAGGCATCAAGGACTCCGGGCTTGGCTATAAGGAAGGCGTTCAGGAAGCCATGAAGAGCTTCACCAATCTGAAGACCTTTTCATTACCGTGGGAGTGAGAGCGTGGCATTGAGTGTGAAGGATATTCGTTCCCTGTTCGAGCAGTACGGCAAGCTGGCTTATAGCGGCGAGCCGGTGACGCAACTCGAACATGCGTTGCAGAGTGGTTTATTGGCCGAAGAGGCTGGCGCTGACGAGGAACTGGTTGCCGCGGCATTCCTGCACGACCTTGGCCACCTGCTCAATCTGCAGGGCGAGACGCCGACGCAGCGGGGCATTGACGATCTGCATCAGTATTTTGCGCTGCCGTTTTTGCGGCCGGTTTTGTCGAACGCGGTGTTGGAGCCGATCCGTTTGCACGTCGACGCCAAGCGCTGCCTGTGCGCCATCGACGACACGTATTTCGGCCAGCTTTCCGCTGATTCGGTGCGGAGCCTGGAGTTGCAGGGTGGCATCTTCAGCAAGAAGGAGGCTGACGAGTTCCTGCAAAAGCCTTACGCGGAAGACGCGTTGCGTCTGCGCAGATGGGACGATCTTGCCAAAGAAGAGAATCGCGCGACGCCGGATCTTGACCACTACTTAGGTGTGGTCGAACGAGTGATGCTGATGCACGCGGCTGTTTGATTATGCGTTCGGGGCAGCTAGGGGAACACGGATTTTCGGTATTGTTTTCGGTCCTTTTTGCCCTTGTTTGCTGTCCGGTTTTGTCGTCGTCCTTGCGCCGTTTCTGGCGCAATCCATGCCTATCAAAATAACGCTTGCAAGGCGGAGTCTGGCTCGCTAGAATCTCGCTCTTTCGTGCTTCGGACAACGGGGCACGGGAGGCGGGAGAGCCAGCAGTGGCAAGGCTTTCAGCGAGGCGGGCAGGTTCAGGAAGTTAGAAAAACCTGTTGACGGCGTAGCGGAAGTTCTTCATAATCTCGTTTCTCTGCTGCTGATGCAGCGACGCAGAACGAAGCGGTGCCGGGTGGTTGTGATGTTGACGACCTGCGGTGCGGGTTCGGTGGTGAATGCGTAATCGATCTTTAAAAATTAACAGCCGATAAGTGTGGGCGCTTGATGCGCGACGCGCCGGCGGGCCCTT
>NZ_PVZB01000053.1 GCF_003002025.1 Paraburkholderia sp. BL25I1N1 | reverse complement strand
AAGACCGGCATGCTGGCTGCCGAAGCTGCTTTTGAAGCCGTGCAGGCAGGTCGCACCAGCGATGAACTCACCGCCTATCCGGAGAGTTTCAAGACGTCGTGGCTGCACACCGAACTGCATCGCGCGCGCAACTTCAAGCAGTGGATGAGCAAGGGCCTGTACCTCGGCACGCTGATGGTCGGCATCGAGCAGAAACTGCTGGGCGGCAATGTACCGTGGACGCTGCATCACCAGCATTGGGATCACGAGATGCTCAAGCCGGCTTCCCAATGCACGCCGATCGTGTATCCGAAGCCGGACGGCAAACTGACGTTCGACCGGCTGTCGTCGGTGTTCATCTCGAATACGAACCACGAGGAGAACCAGCCGGCGCACCTGACGCTGAAAGATCCCACGGTGCCGGTGAACGTGAACTGGCAGACCTATGCCGGGCCGGAGTCGCGCTATTGCCCCGCCGCGGTTTATGAGTTCGTCAAGAACGACGACGGCAGCGAACGCCTCGTGATCAACGCGCAGAACTGCGTGCACTGCAAGACCTGCGATATCAAGGATCCGACGCAGAATATCGTTTGGGTCACGCCTGAAGGCGGCGGCGGTCCAAACTATCCGAACATGTAATCGATGCTTCACTTGCCTTCGCAGCGCCCGCTTCTGAACGCGGGCGCTCTGGGAAGGCAAGCAAACTCAAGCCCGTCCCACCGCTTCAATCCGCTCCCGCACCTTCGCCACCACCGGCGCCCAGTCGCCGACATGCGGCTGTCGAACTAACTCAATCGAATCGTACCAGGCCGTCTCCGGCGATCCATCGCCCCAGAACCAGGCGGACACGTGGTCGATCATCAAACAGGTCGGCACGCCGAGCGCTCCCGCCAAATGCGCGGGCCCGCTATCGATCGTGACCACCAGATCCAGATTCGCGAGCAACGCTGCGACATCGTCGAAACCCGATTGAAAATGATGCGTCAGATCGACGACGTCGAGACCCTTGGCCCGCCACTGCGCGACCGTCTCGCCGCGCCCCGGCGACACAGCGAAATAGGTCACACCGGCTACATTCAACAGCGGTTCGATTTGCTCGACCGGTACCGAACGCCGCATATCGCGGATATGGTCCGGATTGCCGTTCCACACCAGACCGACCTTGCGATTGCCGCGCTTACCCGCCGTGTGCGCTTCGACTCGCTCACGCCATGTCTGCTCAAGAGCAGGATCAGCGCTCAAGTATGGCGCGCCCCACCCCGTTGCGTCGACAATACCGAGCCGCAGCGGCAGGCTCATCAGCCCGCAATGAAAATCCGGCTGCGTCTCCAGACTCGTTTCGAGCGGCAAATCGGCGGGCAGCATTCTTTCGAATAGAAGCCGCAACGGTCCGTCGTGGCCGAAAATCACCCGGCCGCCCTCACGCCGCGCCCGCTCGGCCAGCACCGGCAAAAAACGCACTGCCCAGAGGCAGTCGCCATTGCCTTGCTCGCCGTACACCACCAGCGTTTTGCCGGCAAGCGATTCGCCCTGCCAATGCGCACTGATCGCCGCGAGGGCTTGCTGCGCGTTATTCAGCTCGGCCGCCGCGAACGCGATGCGCGACTCGTAATGCGTCCAGCCATCGGCAAAACGTCCACTGCGAATCTCGAGTTCCGACAGATCGAACAGCGCATGGGCGTTGTGCGGCGAAAGCGCCAGCACTTGCCGCAGCAACGCCTCGGCCTCGGCGAATCGCGCCTGCTCCTTGATACACAGCGCCAGCTTGTGAAGCGCCACCGGATTGCCCGGCACGACGCGCACGGCTTCGCGTAAATGCGCCTCGGCTGCGGCGAAGTCATCGCGCTGCTGGACGGCCGCCGCGCGCCAGATCAACGCGTTGGCGTCTTCGGCATGGCGCGCGAGCAGCAGGCCGGTGGCCGAGTCGACCAATGGCCAGTCGCGCAACACGAACGCCGTTTGCGCAATCGTATGCAGCAGTGTCGGTTCGCAGGAAGGATCGAGTTGATAGGCGCGCACCAGCGCAGCAAGTGCCTCGCGCTGGCTCGCCTTGTCGCGGCCGGCGTGTTGCAGCAGCGCCAGACCGAACGCCAGGCAGTCGCCGGCGGCGGCATTGGGCGCGGCGGCTTGCGCACGCAGACCCGCGAGGTGGCTCGCGGACGGCGCGGAATTGAGATCGGTCATGGAGAAGGGACTGCCCTCGGAGAACGCGTACAGAACTGCCTGAAGCAGTCCCGTTAAGGCGCGCTCGCCGCGATCTTCGGCGTGCTGACGGCTACGTCGCCGCATTGCGCGCGATGGCGCAGCGCATGGTCGATCAGCACCAGCGCGAGCATGGATTCAGCGATCGGCGTGGCGCGGATGCCGACGCACGGGTCATGCCGTCCGAACGTTTCGACGACGACCGGCTGCCCCGCCTTGTCGATTGAGCGGCGTGGCGTGCGAATGCTCGACGTCGGCTTGATCGCGATCGATACTGTCACGTCCTGGCCGGTCGAGATACCGCCGAGCACACCGCCCGCGTGATTGCCGACGAAACCCTCCGGCGTCAATTCGTCGCCATGCACCGAGCCGCGCTGCGCGACGCTGGCAAAGCCCGCGCCGATCTCGACACCCTTTACCGCGTTGATGCCCATCATGGCGTGCGCAATGTCCGCGTCGAGACGGTCGAACAACGGCTCGCCGAGGCCGACCGGCACGCCCGACGCCACGACGTTGATGCGCGCGC
Organism: Paraburkholderia sp. BL25I1N1; assembly: GCF_003002025.1. GTDB lineage: Bacteria > Pseudomonadota > Gammaproteobacteria > Burkholderiales > Burkholderiaceae > Paraburkholderia. Next base: position 20,025 of record NZ_PVZB01000053.1, on the reverse strand, counting down.
CGATCGAGTCGCCGTCTTTGCGCAGCGCGTCCATGTAGGCTTCGAGCTGCGGCACGATCTCCGCGTTAGGCGCGAAGAACGGGTTCTCGCGCACGTGCGCCCAATCGACGAACGGCACGTCGATCTCGCCGAGCGCCGCCATATAGCCGCGAATCTCGGTGCCGAATTTCTCGCGCAGCCATTTCTTGGCGACCGCGCCCGCAGCCACCGTCGGCGCCGTGAGACGAGCCGACGACCGGCCGCCGCCGCGATAGTCGCGGATACCGTATTTCTGCCAATAGGTGTAGTCGGCGTGGCCCGGGCGGAACGTGTCGGCGATGTTGCCGTAGTCCTTGCTGCGCTGGTCCGTATTGCGGATCAGGAGCGCGATCGGCGCGCCGGTGGTCTGGCCTTCGAACACGCCCGACAGAATCTCGACCTTGTCTTCTTCCTGACGCTGCGTGACGTGGCGCGACGTGCCGGGCTTGCGGCGGTCGAGTTCGAACTGGATGTCGGCTTCGTTGAGCGCCATGCCCGGCGGGCAGCCGTCGATCACACAGCCGATAGCGGGGCCGTGCGATTCGCCGAAGGTCGTGACAGTGAAAAGCGTACCGAGCGTGTTGCCGGACATGGGCGTCGTCCAAAGAAATGCGGGGAAAGCGTTATTATGCCAGCCCCGTGGCGTCCGGACCGCGTCGCGCGGCCGCTTTGGCCGATCGGCCAAGGGTGCATGCGCGAGCGCTTCCCGCTCGATCACCCGGTTTGTCAGGACACATGCCGCGCGATGTAGGAACGTTCGCATCGCCGCCGGCCCGAGTCACTCAGGCTGCGGGAACGCAAAACATCGCGAGTCGGAAATTTCTGCGCCGATATTGCGCACAACTTGGCCGGGCAATCTGCACCTGGCCGGCGCCCGCATTCCACCACCTTTCACCCGAGCCCCGCCCGCGCGGGCATCTTTCGTTTTCCGTGACGCCATTCGCGGGCTTCAGCGCCGCAGTCACGCTACTTCCGTGCTCCGCGCAACTCGGTGACGATCTGCTGCAACTTCTCCGGCGTTGCCAACGCGGGCTCAATCGGCTCGCCCACCGCCAGCGTCAGGCGACTCATGACGCCCTTCTGGATCGGCCGCGGCCAGCGCGCGTCGCCCGCGCGCGAAAACACGCTGCCCCACAGGCCACGCAACGCCATGGGAATGACCGGCGCCGGCGTGCGCCGGATGATCTCGGTGACGCCATGACGGAACGGATTCATGTCGCCGGTTCTGGTCAGCTTGCCCTCCGGGAAGATGCAGACCAGATCGCCCTCCGCGAGCGCCTGCGCGCAGCGCTCGTAGGCGCGCGTCAGCAGCTGGGGATCCTGGTGCGCGGGCGCGATCGGAATTGCCTTGGCGTGACGGAACACCCAGCCGGCAAACGGCGATTTGAAGATCTGGTGGTCCATCACGAAACGGATCGGCCGCGGGCTCTCGGCCATGATGACGATCGCGTCGACGAAACTCACGTGATTGCAGACCAGCACGGCCGCGCCTTCTTCCGGAATCCGCTCGGCATGCACGAGGCGAATCCGGTAGAACGTGTGCACCAAGACCCAAGCGATGAAGCGCAGCAGAAACTCCGGCACCAGCGAGTAGATATAGGTCGCCACCACGATGTTGAGCAACGCGGTGACGAGGAAAATCGCGGGAATGCTGAAGCCCGCAGAAGTCAGAGCGACGGCCATCAGCGACGAGACGATCATGAATAGCGAGTTCAGGATATTGTTCGCCGCGATGATGCGCGCACGGTGGCTCGGCTGGCTGCAGCTCTGGATCAGCGCATACAAGGGCACGCTGTAGAAGCCGCCAAACATGGCGAGCAGGAACAGATCGGCCAGCACTCGCCAGTGCGCGGGCCGCAGAATGAACTCGCCGACGCTCAGCAGATGTCCCGGCAGCGGTAGCGCGTGGCTAGCGAAAAACAGGTCGATTGCGAACACGCTCATGCCGATCGAACCGAGCGGCACGAGCCCGATTTCGATGCGCCGCTTCGAGAGCTTTTCGCACATCAGCGAGCCGAGGCCGATGCCGATCGAGAAGGTGCCGAGCAGCACAGTCACAACGTCCGGATCGGCTGACAGCACATTCTTCGCGAAGCTGAAAAACGACGACAGGAAGATCGCGCCGACGAACCACAACCAGGAAATCCCGAGCAGACTCAGAAACACGGTGCGACTCTCGTGCGCCAGTTTGAGGTTTCGCCACGTCTCGCTGACCGGATTCCAGTTGATGCGCAGATCGGCCTGCGGGGCCGGCGTGGTCGGTACGAAGCTCGATACCACGCGCCCGACCAGCGCGATCGCAACGCACGCGCAGGCCAGCACCACCGCGCCATGTTCGACAAAACCCGCGCCCACCCCGCCGACGATCGTACCGATCAGGATCGCCACGAAGGTGCCCATTTCGACCATGCCATTGCCGCCGACCAGTTCCGCCTTCGACAGATGCTGCGGCAAATAGGAGTATTTGACCGGCCCGAACACGGTGGAGTGCACGCCCATCAGAAACGTGCACAGGTACAGAAGCGGCGCGCTATGCAGCCAGAAACCCGCGCCGCCAACCAGCATCACTACGATTTCGAAGCTCTTGACGAAGCGCGTGAGCATCGCCTTGTCGTACTTGTCGGCGATCTGGCCGGAGGTGGCCGACAGCAGCACGAACGGCAGAATGAAAATGGCCGAGATCAGGAACGCCGCCGTTTTCGGATCGACTCCGGAAAAGCGCGCCGCCTGATACGTGACAAGCGACGTGAAGCCGATCTTGAACACGTTGTCGTTCATCGCGCCGAGGAACTGGGTCCAGAAAAACGGCGCGAAACGGCGCTGACTGAGCAGCCGGAACTGGGATTCGTGCGCCTCGTGTTGACGGGCAGCGCGGCGGGCAGCAGGTAACGGACGATCGCTCATGGAATTCCAAACACAGGCTGGAAGAACGACATGGAAGAAAGTGCCATGCACGGTGTTGCGTGTGGGCGGGTCGCCGGGCGGCGCGCGGTGCCGGATTGCAAACCCCGGACTGCAAACCCATTACGCGCGCTCGCACCGGCCTCGGCGTCGAGCCGGCCACCGAACCGGACACCAAACTCCACATGAGGCCGAACCCAGCGCCGGACACAAAAAAAGCGCACGCTTGCGCGCGCGCCTCGACTGCCTTTTCGCGCTCACAGCAACGACCAGCGCGTCGCAGTGAATCGCCGCGCATTAACGCGCGGGCTGCTGTTCCTGCTGTTCTTCCGGCCAGTCGCGGATATAGGCCTTGAGCATGCGGTTTTCGAAGCCCTGCTCTTCCACCACTGCCTTGGCGACGTCGTAGAACGAAATCACGCCCATCAGCGTGCGGCTTTCCAGCACCGGCAGATAACGCACGTGATGTTCGAGCATCATGCGGCGGACTTCGTTGACGTCCGTTTCCGGCGTGCAGGTGAGCGGATGGTCGTCCATCACCTTGCGGATCGTGGAAGTGCCGACGCTGCCGCCATTCTTGCTCAGCGTCAGCATGATTTCGCGGAATGTGAGCATGCCGACGAGGTCGCCGTACTCCATCACCACCAGCGAGCCGATGTCGTGCTCGGCCATGGCATTGACTGCGTCGTGCAGCGTAGTATCCGGCGTGACCGTGAATAGGGTATTGCCTTTGACTTTGAGGATGTCGCTGACTCGCATGATCTGTCTCCCGTAGTGCCCGCTAAGCTGGTAAAGCATCGATGTTTTTCGATCCTAGCGGAAAGACCCATAAAAGGAAAGCGGCCCGCCCACCAAGGCGCAGCGGGCGTTCGCCGGTTCGAAGCGGTGCTTGCGCGCGCACCCGCATCGGGAAAACCGCGCTTGAAGCGCCGCATGCCGGTGATAGGATGGCCGCCACTTTCACCATTCGCGAGGCCGTCCGTGGCCTCGCCGCCCAGCATGTCCGCCAACCGTTTCGACACGCTTGCGCTGCACGCCGGCGCTGCTCCCGACCCGACAACCGGCGCGCGCGCCACGCCGATTTACCAGACTACCTCGTTTTCGTTCCGCGACTCGGACCACGCCGCGGCGCTCTTCAATATGGAGCGCGCCGGTCACGTGTACTCACGCATCTCGAACCCGACCGTGGCCGTGTTCGAGGAACGCGTCGCCGCGCTGGAAAACGGCGCGGGCGCGATCGGCACGGCGAGCGGCCAGGCGGCCTTGCATCTGGCCATCGCCACGCTGATGGGCGCGGGCTCGCACATCGTCGCCTCCAGCGCGCTGTACGGCGGCTCGCACAATCTGCTGCACTACACGTTGCGACGCTTCGGTATCGAGACGACCTTCGTCAAGCCCGGCGACCTCGACGCGTGGCGCGCCGCGCTGCGTCCGAACACGCGGTTGCTGTTCGGCGAAACGCTCGGCAATCCGGGCCTCGACGTGCTCGATATCGCCGCCGTGGCGCAGATCGCGCATGAGCACCGTGTGCCGCTGCTGGTGGACTCGACATTCACCACGCCTTATCTGCTTAGACCGTTCGAACACGGCGCGGACTTCGTTTATCACTCGGCCACCAAATTTCTCGGCGGCCATGGCACGACGATCGGCGGCGTGCTGGTGGACGGCGGCACATTCGACTTCGAGGCCTCCGGGCGTTTTCCCGAATTCACCGAGCCTTACGACGGCTTTCACGGCATGGTGTTCAGCGAGGAAAGCACCGTCGCGCCGTTCCTTCTGCGAGCACGCCGCGAAGGCCTGCGCGACTTCGGCGCCTGCCTGCATCCGCAAGCCGCGTGGCAACTGCTGCAAGGCATCGAAACGCTGCCGTTGCGGATGGAGCGGCACGTTGCCAATACACGCCGCGTGGTCGAATTCCTGACCGGTCACGCGGCAGTCGAATCCGTCGCCTATCCGGAGTTGCCGACACACCCGGATCACGCCCTTGCGAAGCGCCTGCTGCCGCGCGGCGCCGGCGCGGTGTTCAGCTTCAATCTGCGCGGCGACCGCGCCGCCGGGCGCAGTTTCATCGAGGCGCTCTCGCTGTTCTCGCATCTCGCGAACGTGGGCGACGCGCGCTCGCTCGTGATCCATCCCGCATCGACCACGCACTTTCGCATGGACGCCGCCGCGCTCGCCGCGGCCGGCATCGCCGAAGGCACGATCCGCCTCTCGATCGGCCTCGAAGACCCGGACGATCTGATCGACGACCTCAAGCGTGCGTTGAAAGCCGCACAGAAAGCGAGCGCGACGAACCCGCCGCATGGCGGCACAGCCGCCCAACCCCGCCCGGAGTCAGCATGATCCTGACCGTTCAAGGCAAACCCGCCTACGCGTACACCGGCGGCAAAGCGTTCGATGCGAACCTGCCGACCGCCGTCTTCATCCACGGCGCCGAGCACGATCACAGCGTGTGGGCGCTGCAAACCCGCTACTTCGCGCATCACGGCTTTGGTGTGCTGGCCGTGGATCTGCCTGGTCACCGCCGCAGCGCGGGCCCGGCTATGACCACGGTGCCGGCCATGGCCGACTGGCTGGCCGCGCTGCTCGACGCCGCCGGCGTGCAACGCGCCTTCGTGGCCGGCCACAGCATGGGCTCGCTGATCGCGCTCGACTTCGCCGGCCGCTATCCGGAGCGCGCAACGCATCTCGCCCTGCTTGCCACGGCGATTCCGATGGCCGTCTCCGACGCGCTGCTCGACGCCGCCTTGCACCGTGAGCCCGAAGCGATCGCCATGGTCAATCAATGGTCGCATTCGACCTTCGCAGCCAAACCCTCCTGCCCCGGCCCCGGCTTCTGGCTGCACGGCATGAACCAGCGTTTGATGGAGCGTGTCTCGGCAAGCGGCGAGCCGAACCTGTTCCACACCGACTTCGCCGCCTGCAACAGCTACGCGGACGGCCTCGACCGCGCCGCGCAGGTGCGCTGTGCCGTACGCCTGATCGTCGGCCGGCGCGATGCGATGACGCCGCCGCGCGCCGCCAAAGCACTTGCGGGCGCCCTGGCGCAGGCCGGCGTACCGGTCGACACGGTCACGCTCGAAACCGGTCACGCGCTCATGTCCGAGCAACCCGACGCCACGCTCGACGCCCTCTTCGACTTCGCTTCCAGAGCGCCCCGCGAGGTCCAATAGACGTCACGAGCCATCACGATAACCGCGCGGGGAGCGGCGCGCCATCGGCCGAATGGCCAGGTTGCGCGCGTCGGCCGATAGCCGCACAATGGGCCAAGCCTGTCCTGTTTCGAGCGCGTGCATCTGCATATTCGTACGCGCTGAAGGATCGAGAAGCGTCGCAATCTGGAGGCCGTGATGGCTCAAACCGCGCACACCGATCACTTCGCGAGTTTCGCGGAGTTCTATCCGTACTATCTGAGCGAGCATCGCAACACAGTCTCGCGGCGGCTGCATTTCGTGGGATCGCTCGGCGTGATCGGCTGTCTCGCCATGGCACTCGCCACTGGCGACTGGCTATGGCTGCCCGCCGCCGTGATCTGCGGGTACGGTTTCGCCTGGGTCGGGCATTTCTTCTTCGAGAAGAATCGGCCGGCTACCTTCCGGCATCCGCTTTACAGCCTGATGGGCGACTGGGTGATGTTCAAGGACATCTGCGTCGGCAAGATTTCGCTGTAGCAATGCGCTGGTTTTCAGCGCCGACAGTACGCATTCCGCGCGACTCAAGCCGCCTGATGCGGCATGGAAGGTGTGCCGGGTTCGCTCTGCTCGGCAGGCGCCGCACGAGCGGCCGCGCGCGCGGTCATCAACGCGGCGAGTGTAACTTTCAGCTTGTCGTTTTCCAGCGCCGCCAGCAGCATCTGGCCATCCACGCGGGTGGACGCCAGTTGCAGCTGATACTCGAGTTCGGCGCGGTCGATCACGAACAGCTCGAACAGGCGCTCAACCGTGATCTGCGCCGGATTCGCCAGCAACAGGAAGTGCGGACGCATGCCGTCCTCCTGCAAGCGCGCGATCCATTCGATCTCCTCGAGTTTCTGCAGCAGGTTGATGGTGGTGTCCATATCGCGTCGAAGCATTCGCGAAAGTTCGGGTACGGTGTAGCCGCGCTTGCCTGCCTCGCGCGCTTCCGAGAGCCGCGCGAGAAGTTCGAGCGAGTCGAACAGATTACTGCCCTCGAAGGTGGGCCGATGAAACTGGCCGATGCGAATGGCCGGCAACGCGGACGCGATCATCGCGCCGGCAAGCGTGATGAACCAGCACAGATACATCCAAACCAGGAATAGCGGCACGGCTGCGAATGCGCCGTACACCGCGGTGTAGGTCGGAATGCGCCGCACGTAATAGCCGAAGCCGCGCTTCGCCAGTTCGAAGGCGATCGCCGCGGTCACGCCGCCAATCACCGCGTCGCGCCATTCCACGCGGCAATTCGGCAGGTAGACATAGAGAATCGTGAAGGCGAGCGCGGTGAGCGGCAGCGCCGCGCCCGCGAGCGCCCACTCGATGACGGGCGTCATGCGCTGCGCCGCCGTGAAGGTCATGGACTGCGTGAACAGATACGACGATATCGACAAACTCACGCCGATCAGAATCGGCCCGAGCGTGATGATCGCCCAGTACACCAGGATGCGCTGCGCGATAGGCCGCGCTTTGCGCACGCGCCAGATCACGTTGAAAGCGGATTCGACCGTCATCATCGTCATCACGGCGGTGACGAACAGAAAGATCATGCCGATGGTCGTGAGACCCTTCGCCTTCGACGCAAACTGATTCAGATAGTTAAAAATCTGACTGTTGAGCTGCGCGGGCATCAGATGGTCGGCAAGAAAAATCTGCAGCGACATCTGGAACGAAGCAAAGATCGGAAACGCGGTGAACAGCGCGAACGCGACCGTCGCGAGCGGCACGAGCGAGAGCATGGTGGTGAACGTAAGGCTGCCGGCCACCTGCGGAATGCGGTCTTCGCTACTGCGCTGCGCGGCAAATTGCGCGAGCCGTTTGAGCGTGTCGAGATCGAAACGCACCCTGGACAACAAACCCCACCTCCTTGCTGCATGCACCGGTATGACAGGACCGCGCGCGAGACCTGGCCGAATGGCTATGGGCGGCCTATGGAGCGGACCCAGCCCCTATAATACCCGTTCACCGATGAGGCCTATGAAAGACATTCTCGTGCTCTATTACAGCCGTCACGGCGCCACGCGCGAGCTCGCGCTGGCGATCGCGCACGGCGTCGACAGCGTTCCCGGCATGCAGGCGCGCGTGCGTACCGTGCCGGCGGTGTCCACCGTCTGCGAAGCGACCCAGCCCGATATTCCCGCCGAAGGGCCGCCCTATGTCGAACTGCGCGACCTCGAAGATTGCGCCGGTCTCGCGCTCGGTTCGCCTACCCGCTTCGGCAACATGGCCGCGTCGCTCAAATATTTCCTCGACGGCACCACGCCGCAGTGGCTGTCCGGTGCGCTTGCCGGCAAACCCGCTTGCGTGTTCACGTCCACCGGCAGTTTGCACGGCGGCCAGGAGTCCACACTGCTCTCCATGATGCTGCCGCTTCTGCATCACGGCATGCTGATCGTCGGTATTCCGTACACGGAAAGCGCATTGAGCACCACGCAAACCGGCGGCACGCCGTACGGCGCGTCGCATTTCGCGCGCGCGGGCAGCGCCGAACACGGTATCTCCGCGGACGAGAAGACGCTCGCCGTCGCGCTCGGCGCGCGTGTCGCGCGCACGGCGGCATCCATGAGTGAAAGGCCGTGAACGAGCCGCACGCGCAACCGGTCGGCGCGTCGAACGCCGACACCGCAACGCGGGCGCCCACGCCTCCGAGCGCTCCGCCCGTGCCGCGAAATCGCGCCGCCGCGCTCGGCGCCACCACGACCCTGGTTGCGCTGATCGTCGTGTCCATCGTGTGGGAATGGTGGCTCGCGCCGCTGCGTCCCGGCGGTTCGGCGCTTGTGCTCAAGGCGGTGCCGTTGCTGCTCGCGTTGCCTGGCGTCTGGCGGCATCGGCTTTATACGCTGCAATGGGCGTCGATGCTGATCCTGCTGTATTTTGCCGAAGGCATTGTGCGTGGCTGGAGCGACCGCGGGCCGAGCGCAGGGCTCGGCTGGCTGGAAGCCGTGCTCTCCGTGGTCTTCTTCGTCTGCTCGCTGGCCTACGTCGCGCCGTTCAAACGCGCGGCGAAACGAGCAGCAAAGCAGGCTGCAATTCAGCCCGAAATTCAGCCAGCCAATCACGCCGGAAGCGAGCCGGCCGATCACGCCAATCCGTCCGGCTGACAAAACGCTCCGCCTCGCCTGACATTTCCGCCCGAATACGCTGACCGACCGACATGACCCAAACCGCTTTTCTCGCCGCCTGCCGCGACGCCATCGGCGCCGCGCAGGTGCTGACCGTTCCGCATGACACCGCCCCGTATCTGACCGACTGGCGCCGCCGCTACACCGGCGCGGCGTGCGGGGTACTCTGCCCGGCCACGCCTGACGAAGTCGCGGCACTCGTGAAGCTTGCCGTCGAGCATCGCATCGCGCTGGTTCCGCAAGGCGGCAACACGGGCCTCGCCGGCGGCGCCACGCCGGACGCAAGCGGCGCGCAGGCGGTCGTCAGCTTGCGGCGTCTGAACCGGGTGCGCGACATCGATCCGCACAACAATACGATCACGGTCGAAGCCGGCGTGGTTCTCGCCGAAGTGCAGAAGCACGCCGACGAGGCCGGCCGCCTTTTCCCCTTGAGCCTCGCCGCCGAAGGCAGCTGCACGATCGGCGGCAATCTCGCCACCAATGCGGGCGGCACCGGCGTGCTCCGCTACGGCAACGCCCGCGAGTTGTGCGTCGGGCTCGAAGTGGTCACGCCGCAAGGCGAACTGTGGGATGGCCTGCGCGGACTGCGCAAGGACAACACCGGCTACGATCTGCGTGACCTGTTCATCGGCGCGGAAGGCACGCTCGGCATCATCACCGCCGCCGTGCTCAAGTTGCATCCGCAACCGGCCGCGCGCGTCACGGCGCTCGCCGCGCTCGCGTCGCCGCATGCCGCGCTCGACTTTTTGTCGCTCGCGCAGCGTGCCGCCGGGCCGCTGTTGACCGGTTTCGAATTGATGTCCGATTTCTGCCTGCGGCTGGTCGGCCGGCATTTCGAGCAGATGCGCTATCCGTTCGCCGAGCCGCACGCGCAAGTCGTGCTGCTCGAACTGTCGGACAGCGAAAGCGAGGAGCACGCGCGCCAACTGTTCGAGCGTCTGATGGAGACGGCGCTCGAAAACGGCCTGGTGCAAGACGCGGTGGTCGCGGAAAATCTCAGCCAGTCGCGGGCGTTCTGGAATCTGCGTGAACACATTCCGCTCGCCCAAGCCGAGGAAGGCCTGAACATCAAGCACGATATCGCGGTGCCGATCTCGAGTATCGGCCACTTCATCGAGGAAACCGACGCGGCGATCGCGCAGGCCGTGCCCGGCGCGCGCATGGTGACGTTCGGTCATCTCGGCGACGGCAATCTGCACTACAACGTGCAGGCGCCCGAGGGCGGCGACGCGAAAGCGTTCCTCAGGCAATACCAGAGCCCAATCAACCGGATCGTCTACGACAGCGTGCACCGGCATCGCGGCAGCATCAGCGCGGAACACGGGCTTGGCCAGTTGAAGATCGACGAGGCGATGCACTACAAGCAGGACGTCGAGGTGCGGTTGATGCGAACCGTCAAACATGCGCTCGATCCGCTGAATCTGATGAATCCTGGCAAGGTGCTACGCTAGCGTTTGAAGCTCCGCGTCCCTTGCGGAGGCCATTGCAGGAGTCGTCGTCGTGAAGATTCGAGTGCTGTCCGATCTGCATCTGGAAAACGACGAGCCTGAGCTGATCCCGCATGCGCAGGCGGATCTGATCGTGCTCGCCGGCGACATCCACAATCACGCGGCCGGACCGCGCTGGGCCGCGCAAACTTTCGACGGCGCCGTACCGGTGGTCTACGTGCCCGGCAATCACGAGTACTACGACGGCGAGTTCGGCGCGCTTGACGCCGCGCTTTACGACGCGGCAGCGCAGGTCGATAACGTGCACATCTTGAACAACGCCGCGCTGGTCGACCCGCAAGGCCGGTGGCGCGTGCTCGGCACGACCTTGTGGACCGACTTCGCGTTGTACGGAAACGATCCGGACGCGCTCGCCGAATCGATCGAGGCGTCGCGAAAGGTGATGCTCGACTTCCGCGGACTGATCCAGATGAACTGGCCGCACGACACCCACGACGCCACGCGCGACTTCACGCCCGGCGACTCGCTTGCGTTGCACCGGCAAGCGCGCGCCTGGCTCGAAAGCGAACTGGCCAAACCGTTCGGCGGCAAGACGATCGTCGTTACGCATCACGCGCCGCATCGGCTGAGTCTGGCCGAGCGCTATGCGCAAGACCTCGTATCGGCGGGCTTCGTCAATCACCTGCCGGACCTCGTGGGGCCGCCTGTCGCGCTGTGGATTCACGGGCATACTCATACGCCGTTCGACTACAGCGTGAACGGCACGCGCGTGGTCTGCAATCCGCGCGGCTATCGCGACCGGCGTACTGGCCAGTTGGAGAATCCGCTTTTTGCGTGGGATAAGGTCGTCGAGATTTAGCGGTCGCTTGAGGTGGCTTGGGGCGCGCACGACTTGGCGCCGCTGATCGCTCGGGACGGCTGGGCTGGGTTCGGCTGGGCTGGGTTCGGCTTGGCCGGGGCGGCGTTGCTCGGGTCGGCTTCGCTTAAATCCGCTTGGCTTGAATCGGCATGGATTGAATCCGCTTTGGCCACTCGGGCCGACTCGAGTCCCCCGGCCTAATTGCCCGCCTTGGGGCCGATCTGGGTAGCGGGTTCGGACAGCACGCACTACGCTGTCGTAGGTTGTCGAATCGCGGTTATCCGGCCGCGGTTATCGAAACCCAGGCCGGTCGTCCCCGGAGGTCGCTCATGTGTGGTCGAATCAGCCAGTATCGCGAGCCGCGTTTCTACGCCGAGCACCTCGGCCTCGCCGACCCGCTCATGCTCTTCGATGCCGCCGACCGCCGTCCCGGCTACAACCTCGCGCCCGGCACTCACCCGCTCGCCATCTACCCGGATCAAACGGTGCACGCGATCCACTGGGGTTATTGCCCTGACTGGGCGCGCGAACAGCATCTGCCGCAGACGATCAATGCACGCGCCGACGCCGCGCCGAACGGGCGCTACTTCAAGGAGTTGTGGAAAACCGGACGGGTATTGGTGCCGGCAGACGGCTGGTTCGAGTGGCGCACGGAAACCGCGGCCGTGTCCACCATCGGGAATCGTAAAGACAGACTAGACGAGCCGCCAGGCCGCCAGCCCTACTTCGTGCATTTGAAGAGCGACGCGCCCATGTATCTCGCGGCGCTCTCGAGCGTGCGCGGCACTGAACCGCAAACGGAAGGCATGGGGATGGTGATCGTGACGGCCGTCGCCGACGCGGGTCTCGTCGACGTGCACGACCGCCGTCCGCTGGCATTCGCGCCGGACGCGGCGCGCCGCTGGCTGGACCCTGAATTGCCGCTCGATGAACTTGAGCAGCTGACGCGCACCGCCGGCATCGCCGCCGCGCGCTTTCGTTGGCATAGAGTGAGCCACGAAGTGGACCGCACGCTGAACGACGAGCCGGGTCTGATCGCAGCAGTAAACTGAAATTGAGCGCCTTATAGGGGCGCGGAAGGCGGGTGAACCACGGCGGCCCAAAGCTTAAGCGCCCAATCGCCGCGCGCAAAGCTCAACGTAAGCGAGGGACGTGAGCTCGGATCAACTCCGTCACCCCAAGGACAAACAACAGGCTGCCCACCAGCGAGGCGCCACGTCGAATCTCAACGATCGCGCCGCTGCCCCTGCAAATCCGGACGCTCGACCTTGATCGGCACCAGTTGCGGCTGCTGTTCGCGCAGCCGGCGCAGCAAATCGCGCGACGCGGCAATCCCGATCAAGCCAAACATGACGGCCACGCCGATCATCAGATGCGTATCCATGAATCCCTCGTCCTTCTGTCGTTGCGATTTGTAGCGATTTGCCGAACCGCGGCGAACTCAACGCGTCCGGTGCGCGCGGTGTAAGACCGCAGCGCATGAACGACACGTTAGCAAATCGACCGCGCGGCAGAAGTAAGGAAATGTTGCGACGCGGCAGTTATGTAACAGGCGCTCGCGCCAGCTCCCGGCGGACCGTCGACAATCCTCGGAACCCTCGCGCGGCGAGGCTTCAGGTGCGCGCGAACTCGCGCAACTCCTCCTGGTCGGCGGCCAGCGTGGCGGGCAATTCGTCGCGCAGGAATTCGACCCACGTGCGAATCTTGGCGTCCAGGTACTGCCGCGACGGGTACAACGCGTACAGATTCATTTCCTGCGACGTGTATTCCGGCAGCAGCCACACGAGTTCGCCCTTTCGCAAACCACTGATCGCCGAGTAGATCGGAATCAGCCCGACGCCCATGCCGCTCGACACGGCGACCGCCATCGCTTCGGCCACGTTCACCTGAAACGTGGTGGCGCCAAGAGCGATGGTTTCCTCACCGTTCGGGCCGTCGAAAGTCCACTTGTCGGTCGGGAACACAGGCGTGACCATTTGCAGACACGCGTGGCGCGAGAGGTCCGCCGGCGTTTGCGGCACGCCGTGCCGTTCCAGATAGGCAGGCGACGCGCAAGCAATGCTGAACGCGCTGCCGAGCCTCTGCGACACGAGCCCCGAATCCGGCAGACCGGTGGCGAGCGTGAGCGATACGTCGAAGCCTTCGTCGAGCAGATCGGGCATGCGCTGCGCCAGCGTCAATTCGATTTGCACGTCCGGGTAACGGTCCTGATAGCGGCCGACGGCCGGCACCACATAGTGCTGGCCGAAGCTCGTCATGGCGTGGACTTTCAGCTTGCCGGACGGGCGGGCGTGGGCGTCGCTCGCCTCGGCTTCCGCCTGGTCCACGTACGCGAGGATCTGCTCGCAGCGCTGCAGGTAGCGTTCGCCGGCCTCGGTCAGCGCAATGCGGCGCGTGGTGCGGTTCAACAGGCGCGTGCGCAGATGCGCTTCCAGATCGGACACCGCGCGCGACGCGTAGGCCGTGGTCGTATTCAGATGCTGCGCGGCGCCCGTGAAGCTGCCCGCTTCGACGACACGGACAAATACGCGCATGTTTTGAAGCGTATCCATAACTTTCCCTTGTATCCGAAAGCGATTGTTACACGATTCGCAAAGGCGATTGTCTCATATCTCGTAAAAATGCCTTGCATCTTTACCGGTTATTCCCCAATCAATCAAAAAATATAATGACGCACATGCTTCTATAGTCAATTTTGGAGGAAATCGTGCAGTCTCCGGTACAGAAAGGGATCGCCGCAGCCGCGGTTCTTACGATCCTATTAACAATCGCCGGCTGTGCAAGTACCGGAGGCGTCGCGCCGCAGGCCAGCGGAATCGAACCCGCTTCGCTCGACGCGGGCAACGCGATCCGCGCGGCCAATGCGGACGCCCAATGGCCCGCGGTCGACTGGTGGCGCGCCTATAACGATCCACAACTGAACCAGTGGATCGAAGACGCGCAAACGGGCAACCCCAGCCTCGCAGCCGCCCAGGCGCGCGTGCGCGAAGCCATGTCGATGGCCGGTGTAGCCCGCTCGGCGCTGTCGCCGCAAGTCAACGGCAGCCTGTCGATCCAGCGCCAGAAGTGGGCCGACAATCTTTACTACGGCCCGGGCCCGCTGGCCGGCGAGCAATCGTGGAACAACACCGGCACGCTCGGCCTGTCGTATCACCTCGACATCTGGGGCAAGGACAAGAACGCCGCCGAGCGCGCTTTGGACGCCGCGCACGCGAGTTCGGCGGATGCCCGCGCTGCCCAGCTCGAACTGGAAGGCAACGTGGTGCGCACGTACATCGAGATGTCGCTGAACTACGCGCTGCTCGACATCGCCAAGGCCACCTTGCAGCAACAGCAGCAGATCGTGGATCTGGCCAACCGGCGTCTGAAAGGCGGCATCGGCACGCAGCTCGAAGTGAGCCAGGCCGAAACGCCGCTGCCGGAATACGAACGCCAGATCGACGAAATCGAAGAAAAGATCGCGCTCGGCCGCAATCAGCTGGCCGCGCTGGCCGGCAAGGGTCCGGGCGCGGGCGATTCGATCCAGCGCCCGAGCCTGTCGCTCGAGATGGGGCCTGCCGGCTTGCCGAGCGCGTTGCCCGCGGACCTGATCGGCCATCGGCCGGACGTGGTCGCGGCGCGCTGGACGGTCGCGGCGCAAGCGCGCGGCATCGACGTCGCCAAAGCGGACTTCTACCCGGACATCAACCTGCTGGCGTCGATCGGCGGTTATGCGGCGATGGGGCCGCTGTTCCAGTTCCTGAAGAGTCCGTCGCATAGCTGGAGCGCGGGGCCGGCGCTGTCGCTGCCGATCCTCGATGGTGGACGGCTGCGTTCGCAACTCGGCGCGGCGTCGGCGGGCTATGACGAAGCCGTCGAGAGCTATAACCAGTCGATTGTGGGCGCGCTCAAGGACATTTCCGACCAGGTGATCCGCATCCGTTCGCTTGCCACGCAGGCCGAGGATGCCGACCGTTCGGTCGCGGCGGCGCGCAAGAATTACGATTTGTCGCGCGAAGGATATCGGCGCGGCCTGACCGACTATCTGAACGTGCTGATCGCGCAGAACCAGTTGCTGCGCGCGCAGGAAGGCGTGGCGAAGATTCAGGCCGAGCGGCTGGGCGCGCATGCGTCGCTGGTCACGGCGTTGGGCGGGGGACTCGACGACCCGGCTAACGGTCCGCAGGCGAATGAGACGCTGCCGGCGCATGGGAAGGGGAAAGTGGCGAGTTCGGCTGCTGGCGTTTTGCCGGCGAACGCGGCGGCGGGTTCGGGCGCTGGATCGAAGTCGTCGAACGCGGCGGCGAAGCCGAGCGCCGGGCCAATGTCGTCGAACGCGGCGGCGAACTCGAACACTCTGTCCACGTCACCAACGACATCGGCGAATTCGCGCGCTGGATCGACACCCGCAAACGCGGCGGCGAGCACTAATGCCGCTGCCCGGTCGTCTAAGTCAGGAAGCTGATCATGTCCGCCTCCCCTGCTTCCGCGTCGCGGTCGGCGTTTACAGCGAAGTTCGCCACGTTCTACGCGGCGGCCGCCGACTGGGCCCGCAACGACGGCCTCACCTGGATCTACCTCTTCAAAGCGCTCGCCGCCTGCTTCCTCGCGCTCGGCGTCGCAATGAAGCTCGACCTGCCGCAACCGCGCACCGCGATGACCACCGTATTCATCGTGATGCAGCCGCAAAGCGGCATGGTGTTCGCCAAAAGCTTCTACCGGATCTGCGGCACGCTCGTCGGTCTCGTCGTGATGCTCGCGTTGATCGGCCTGTTCGCGCAGCAGCCCGAACTGTTCATCGTCACGACCGCCATCTGGGTCGGCATCTGCACCGCCGGCGCCGCGCGCAACCGCAACTTCCGCTCGTACGGTTTCGTGCTGGCCGGCTATACCGCTGCGCTGATCGGCATTCCCGCCTCGCAACATCCGGACGGCGCGTTTCTGAGCGCCCTCACGCGGGTGGCGGAAGTGGTGGTCGGCATCGTCTGCGCGGGCGCGGTGAGCGGCCTCGTGTTTCCGCAGTACGCCGGCTTGCAGATCCGCGGCACCGTGCGTGCGCGGTTCTCCGCGTTCGTCGAGTATGTGTCGGCGTCGCTTGCCGGCCGCAACGACCGCGCGCAGATCGAAGCGACCAATGCGCGCTTTGTCGCCGACATCGTTGGTTTCGAAGCGGCGCGCAGCGTGGCCGTGTTCGAAGGCCCCGCTTCGCGCATGCGCGGCGGCCGTCTCGCTCGCCTGAACAGCGAGTTCATGACCGCGTCGACGCGCTTTCACGCGCTGCATCAGTTGATGAACCGCTTGCGCAACACGAACACGAGCGGCGCGGCCACCGCGATCGACGCGCTCGAACCGTACTTCAAGGAAATCGCCCCGCTGCTCGCGAAGTCCGGCGAACCCGTGCTGAGCGCCGCCGATGCCGCGCATGCCGCCGCGCAACTCGAAGCCTACAAAGCCGAGTTGCCCAAGCGCGTGCGCGCGACGCGCGCGGAACTGGAAACGCATCCCGAGGCGCCGCTGCTCGACTTCGACACCGGCGCAGAACTGCTGTACCGCTTCATCGACGATCTGCATGCGTACGCGGCCACCTACGCGTCGCTTGCCGTCGATACGCATGAGCGCGAGCGCTGGATCGAGCGTTACGAACCGAAGACGAATGCGATCGCGGCGGGCGTCGCGGGCGTGCGCGCCGCCATCGTGATGATGGCGCTCGGCGCGTTCTGGATCGCGACCGCGTGGCCGAGCGGCTCGACCTTGACGCTGAATGCCGCGGCGATTTGCGCGCTGGCGTCGTCATCGCCGAATCCGAAGCGCACCGCTTTCCAGATGGCCGGCGGCACACTGGTCGCCACGGTGATGGGCATGATCGCGGTGTACGGTGTGTTTCCGCACATCGACGGCTTTCCGCTGCTGTGCGCCGCGCTCACGCCGTTCCTGCTGCTCGGCGTGTTCATGACGACGCGTCCCGCGCTGGCCGGCTATGGCGTCGGCTACTGCATCTTCTTCTGCTTTCTTGCCGGCCCGGACAACGTGATTCACTACGACCCGAGCGCGTTCATGAACGATGCGATGGCGCTGGTGCTGTCCATGCTGGTGTCGTCGATCGCGTTCGCCGTGCTGCTGCCGCCTTCGACGCCGTGGCTGCGCAACCGCCTGCTGGTGGATCTGCGCCGCCAGGTCGTGCTGGCGAGCCGCGCGGGCCTGCGCCGCGTGAGGTCGCGCTTCGAGAGCGGCGCGCGCGATCTGATGTTCCAGATCAATGCGCTCGCTCAGAACGAGCCCGAACTCAAACGCGACACCTTGCGCTGGCTCTTCTCGGTGCTCGAAGTGGGCAACGCGATGATCGACCTGCGCCGCGAAGTGGCGGCGCTACCCGCCGACGCGCGCTATGCAAGGTCGATGCCGTGGCGTGTCGCGTTGCGTTCGATGCGCGATGCACTGGCCGCGCTGTTCGAGCGGCCCCGTGAAGACCGCTTCGACCGCGCGCTGGCCGCGACCTCCGATGCCATCGCTGCCGTCCAGCAGATGCTGGCCACTTTCACGCCGCCGCGTGAAGAGCGGCATCGGCTGCAACGCATTTTGAGTCAACTGCATTTCATTCGTACCGCGCTGCTCGATCCGCAATCGCCGCTTGAACCGCTGATGAGCGGACGTGCCGACGCGTCAGAAGGAGTTCTTCATGCCACGTGATATCGCCGTTTTCGACGCCTACGTGCCGGCCATCGTACTGCTGTTTATCGCAGGCGCCGCGCTCACCTGGATGTTGGACCGCGTGATCGCCTATACGGGTTTGTATCGCGTGGTGTGGCATCCATCCTTGTTCCGGGCCAGCTTGCTCGTGTGTGTGTGCGGCGTGCTGGGTCTCGCCGTTTATCGTTGATCAGAGTCGAAACATGACCATCCGAAATCTTGTGGGCTTCGTCGCGACAGCCGTCATTTTTATCGTCGCGATTTTGATTGGACGCGTGCTGTGGGTTCATTACATGGACGAACCCTGGACACGCGATGGGCGCGTGCGCGCCGAGATCGTGAATGTCGCGCCGGATGTTTCCGGCGCGGTTGTGGATCTGCCTGTGAAGGACAATCAACTGGTGAAGAAGGGCGATCTGTTGATGCAGATCGATCCGTCTCACTATGAGATTGCGGTTGAGCAGGCGCAGGCTGCGGTGGCTGCGCGAAAGGCCGAGTTGCAGATGAAGCGCGATGATGCGCAGCGGCGCGCGGATATGGATGCTTTGGTGGTGTCCAAGGAGAGCCGGGAGAATGCGACTCATACGGCTTCGGCTGCGGAGGCTTCTTATCAGCAAGCTTTGGCGGCTCTGGATGCGGCCAAGTTGAATCTTTCGCGGACGCGGGTTGTGTCGCCGGTTGATGGTTACGTCACCAACCTCAGCGTGTTTCGCGGCGATTATGCGACGGCGGGTTCGGCCAAGCTGGCGATTGTCGATAGTCACTCGTTCTGGGTGTATGGATACTTTGAGGAGACCAAGCTTCCTCATGTGCGGGTCGGCGATAAAGCCGAAGTTCGGTTGATGAGCGGTGGCACCTTGCAAGGGCACGTCGAAAGTATTTCTCGCGGCATCTATGACCGCGACAATCCGGAAAGCCGGGAATTGCTCGCCGATGTGAATCCGACTTTCAATTGGGTGCGCCTGGCGCAGCGTGTTCCTGTGCGGGTTAGGATTGATTCCGTGCCGGAAGATGTTGTGTTGGCTGCCGGGATTACTTGTACTGTTGTTGTTACGCCTGAAGTTCGGAAGGCTGGGTGAGTTGTTCGGATTTCTAAGTGGTTGGCCTTTCCTTGTTTTGCTGGTGGTCTATTAGCGTTGCCCCTGTGCGGGGCGGCACCTACTTCTCTTTGCCGCCGCAAAGAGAAGTAGGCAAGAGAAAACGGCTCACACCGCCAGTTCTTAAGCGGGTCTCTCGCGCAGTTGCGGTAGTGGCGCATCTGGAATCCGTGTTCTCGCACACTCCGCGTAAGTGACAAAGCCGTCATTCTTCCGGCCGGCGCTGCGCGCGCCGTCGTGGTCGTTCGGCACGCAATCGCACTGGCTATTTTCGGATTTTCAATAGTTTGCAATCCAAAATTTAAGATGCTGAACGGCTGGCTAAATCCATGCAGTAAATTTGGCAACGAACCTGTCCGCATTTTTGTGTGCGAGGCGGTTAGCGGAGTTACCCGCGTGCGTTGGTAAAACGCTCTCCAAACAGAATAGCGAACTGGTTCATGGCGGAGGACCAGTCGAATGCCGCCCGTACAGACTTCGCCAGCACGTTGCGCAATGCCAGCCACAGTAGCTTGATGGCGGCCTCGTCGTTGGGGAAGTGGCCGCGGGTCTTGATGATCTTGCGTAGTTGCATGTTCAGACTCTCAATGGCATTCGTGGTGTAGACGACACGGCGTATGTCGGGCGGAAACACGAAGAACGGTGTGACGTTCTCCCACGCCCGTCGCCACGACTGCACGATGGTCGGATACTTCGCACCCCATGGCCCTTCGGCAAAGGCCTCCAGGGCCTGCTGCGCGG
>NZ_PVZB01000052.1 GCF_003002025.1 Paraburkholderia sp. BL25I1N1 | reverse complement strand
GGGGCAGATGAAACCCGCTGGGATCCAGTTGACTGCTGCAGAGCAATTCTATTCGCTGGTCATCTAAGTCATCCTTATCATATCGGCACTTTCTCATCCTGCCATCCTTATCGCTACAAGGACTTCCCCGCTGAGCACAAGCTCAATCGCGCCTACGTGTTGTGACGTGCTGCATTGCCGTTGCGACGTGAAAAGGTGAAGGACTGCGATGCTACAAACGGTCATGTTGGGCATGATTGCCCGGACCCTGATGAAAGACGCGCACGGGGATCTCATTCGACATTCGGGAATGCAATCCCACGCGATAAGCCAGATATACCCCGTGCTTGCCCAACCCGCTTCACATCACCGCTGGCAGTGCAAAGTGATCTCTATTTGCTCATGATGGATGTTGTTGGTCGTCGAAGGTGTTGTGTTGCGATGTGTTCACGCGGCAGTCGGTTCGTACCTAAAATCATCGCCGTATTTCAGGCTCGCCCATGCCATCCTGGCATTCTTCGCCGCGATCGCGACGGACGCGCGTTAGGGCGCTCCACCAGGCTGCGCACCCACCGGCTGAACCGATCCTGTTTCTCGCCGAGATTGGCGATGACGGAGCGAGCACCCAGCACCAGCAGGCTGCGCAGATAGGCGTCGCCTGCCTTCGTGATACTGCCCAGTCGCTGTTTCCCGCCGCTGCTGTGCTGTCCCGGCGTCAGTCCGATCCACGCGGCCACCTGGCGACCGTTCCGGAAATCATGTCCGGCACCAAGGCTTGCAAGTAGTGCGCTCGCCGTGGTCGGGCCGATGCCGCGCAGCTGCATGAGTCGTTTGCTGCGCTCGTCTTCGCGCGCGATTTCGCCGATCGCCCGGTCATATTCGACCAGCCGGTCCTCAAGGAGGCTCGCGTGCTCGAGCAGATCGTTAACGCAACGTCTGGCCCAGCCAGGCAAGACCTCAAGATGGGCCGTTATTTCTCTTCGCAAGCGCACCGGACTTTGCGGCAGGACTACGCCGAACTCAGAGAGTAGGCCTCGTATGCGGTTGTAGATTGCTGTGCGCTCCTCGATGAAACCCTGCCGTGTTCGATGCAGGCACAGCGTGGCCTGCTGATGTTCGTCCTTCAGTGGCACAAAACGCATGCTCGGACGTGTGACCGCTTCGCAGATGGCCGCTGCATCGGCTGCATCGTTTTTTCCGCGCTTGCCTGACGTCCGGTACGGTGCCACGAGTTTCGGTGCCATCAGCTTTACCGTGTGGGCGTACTGCTGGAACATCCGCGCCCAGTGATGTGCACCCGAGCAGGCTTCCATGCCAATGAGACAAGGCGGTAACTGGGCAATCAGCGTGACCAGTTGATCGCGTGGAACACGCGGTTTGATTAATTTCGCCTTGCCGGCTTCATCCACTCCGTGAACCGCAAAGACGTTCTTGGCGAGATCAATTCCGACGGTGACAATGGACATGGACTTCCCCTCCTATGGTGTTGATGAAGGTTGAGACTTCATCATGGCACGTGGATGCCGATTCGCGGCTTCCGCCGCAGCCTCGGGACGGGGAAGTCCCTTCATTCGACAGAGCCGATAGTTGCGCAGGGTTTCGGCGCTCAAACATGATTGACCGCAATGCCCGACCACCGCCCGATACCGGAGACGTTGAAACACGTCGAGACCTGACGAGCGGCAAGGTCCTGCGATCCGACTCGCGGATTGAAGCGTAGCGTGACCGGTCGGCGTCGCCGCCCGCGTAGGTAAGCGGTAGCGACGAACCTCCGTGCGGAGAATCTTTCGTGTGCAGGGCATTCGCGTTGATCTCGCTGCGTTCTGCGAGGACGCGACCTGCAGCCAGTGCCGGGCGATAACGAATACTTCGGTCAAATACGCTGCCTCGGCGGTGCGGTCCACCCCTGCCGGTTCCTGCTGAGGCGCAGGCGGGTATCAAAGTCGAGCAGACGCTCGGTAACGCCGCTCGAGGACAATTGATCGGCCATAGCCGCCGCTGACGCGACCGTCGGTCAACGGCGGCTATGGTCGGCTTTGCTGACGTCGGACGCGCGACTAGTTCGAACGGCAGTTTTGCTCCCGTTTGGAGGACAACAAGCGATCAATCCAGTCATACGAGTTTGCGCTGGTGCGACGGCCGTTACAGGGCGTTACCGCTATCAACACCCACCCAACCGTAAGCGCTTTGGTATACGTAAGAAATTACTAGGACTTACGCGAAAAGCCACGCCTGAGCGCGGAAACGAATTATTACGAAGCCACGTAAACCATCGCGAAGCCAAA
Source organism: Paraburkholderia sp. BL25I1N1 (assembly GCF_003002025.1). Classification (GTDB taxonomy): domain Bacteria; phylum Pseudomonadota; class Gammaproteobacteria; order Burkholderiales; family Burkholderiaceae; genus Paraburkholderia. The sequence continues at coordinate 25,247 of NZ_PVZB01000052.1, read as the reverse complement.
GTTCGTAATGTCGAGGGCATGCCGAAACGCCCGACCCGCCTAGATTACTGCCAGTACCTGCTGGTGAGTCCGATGAACCACGCGCTGACGAACTTCGCCGACCATGTTGAAGAGATGAGCCAAGATGCCATCAACCGGTTTTTGCGTAACGAGAAGATGACGCCGCGTCTCGTATGGGACAACGTGCGTGAACAGATCGCGGCTCACAAGGAAGGTTGCATCGCGTTCGACGACACGATCATCAATAAGGATTTCTCCCACAAAATCGAGTTGGTCCGACGTTAATACAGCGGCAATGCTCACGGTCTGATCAAGGGCATCGGCATGGTGAACTGCGTGTACGTGAATCCGTTGACGCAGGAGCATTGGATCATCGACTATCGCCTCTACGATCCGGACGGCGACGGCAAAACCAAGCTGGATCACGTGCGCGACATGCTGATTAACCTGGTTCATCATACACGCCTGCCGTTCCGGCGTATTCTGATGGATACCTGGTATGCCACGCGCGATCTGATGCTGTTCATCGAGTCGCTGGAGAAGATCTACTATTGCCCGCTGCGCGCCAATCGGCAGGTGGACGACTTCGGTGCGAAATCGCCGTACCGGCGCGTTGATTCACTGGAGTGGGATGCGGACTCTCTCGCGCACGGCAAAACCATCATGATCAAAGGCTTTCCCAAACATCACAAAGTGAAGCTGTTCCGGGTTGAGGTGTCGACACACCGCACGGACTGGGTCGTCACCAACGGCCTCACTCAGGATTCTTCTCAGGCCACACAAGACGCGTGCGGCCTACGCTGGAAGATCGAGCAGTTTCATCGCGAGGCCTAACAACTGACCGGGATCGAGCGCTGCCAATGCCTCAAAGCGCGTATCCAGCGCAATCACATTGCCTGCGTCGTACTGGTGTGGATTCGTCTCGCTGAGATTGCCAGGCAAACCTGCCGCACCCTCTATCAGGTCAAACACCAGATGCTCGACGAATTCCACCGTCAGCAGCTCAAAAATCCGACCGTTCGAATTCAATTTGCGTAAGTCCTAATTACTCTCCATCAATTACGCTAACAGGATATCTGGCGTCACCCGCTCACATACCCGGCAGCCGCCACCGATAGGACTGGGCGGTACAGTTCCGATCAGCAGAACTCGAACAGGTTTGCGCGGACGTACGTGTCGCGAAGGCCGGCACGCAGACATATCTCTTGCCGTTTTATCTCTGGACGGCGCCGTTGAAGAAAGCGGTTGTACCTGAAAGGCGCGCAGCCGAGTAAATCGCCAATGCTAGCCATGCACAGCATGAAATGTCCCTTTTGGCCGCTCGCGCCGCGCGACTGACATACGATCCGGTTGAAGAATGTGCGGCAGCACACGAATCTCATGGAATTCGTCGAGACTAAAAATAGGGCTTTTCTTGGTTTTGAGTCGAGCACCGCCTATAAATAGTATATTTGCCGGTCGCCCGCCAGGCGGCTTGAGGGAGGGAAAAGAAGGAATCAACCGCGAATAAGAAAAGACGCGGCATTTGTTTTTTCCGGTTCGGAAGCCGTTTCTGCGCTGTGTTCGTAGCGGCGTTGCGCTATGTACCTCGCATGTCCGGACCTCGCGGCGGCCGGCCTGCACCGACCGTTTGCGAGAGACAAGTCGTCACCGCGTCGCGAAGGTGTTGTCTAGCGGGCATAGTGCGTTAACTGGGCCATGGCGTTATCGGTCCGGTTTTTGGACAAGGAAATGGTGGCAATCGGGCACCGAGAGTTTTGAATATCTTACGCGAATCAAAAAGGAGATCACGATGAGCGCTGACACTCAGGGAGTGGCGAGAGTTGCGATGACGACGGTCGAACCTGGTAGGATTGAATCAGGTACCCTTTTCTGGTTGCAAAGTATCATTCCTGCGATGAAACAGGCGGCGGGATTCCGTCACATCTATGTACTCGGAGATCACAAGACGAATCGGGTAATGACTATAAGTATTTGGGACACCGAAGCGGATGCAGTCGCGTGGGATAATAGCGAAATTCAGAAATCACTTCGTGGTGGCCTCTCCAGTCATGTCAGCGATCTACCAGTCCCCGAAATGTTTCAGATCAAGCTCGAGGCGTGATCTAACAAGAGCGCGACGCTTTGGGTGTATGAGGATCCCATGACTTGTCGTCGCGTAGCGGTGTTGATTCATGGAGAGTGGGTGAACTCTCGTTGTTGGGAACACCTTATAAACACGCTTAAGGCTAGGGGCATTGCCTGCATCACACCTGACTGGCCGTACAAGGACAGTGAAGTCGGGTTACTCCGCACGGAACCCGACCCGCGGCTCGCCACGCTCGGGATAGACGACATTGTCGAGCACTATGCACGGCACGTTCGTGAATGCGATGAGCCTCCTCTTCTGATAGGGCACTCCGTCGGCGGACTTATCGCTCAGATACTGCTGGATCGCGACTTGGGATGTGGCGCAATCGCGCTCTGTCCGATACCGCCCCGCGGTATCCGGTCACTGCGCGGGCTTGTCGTACCCACAGGGACGCGGATCTTTGGGCACCGATTTGCGCGGCTGAGAACCTATCGAATGGACTACGCGGGGTGGCAGAAGGACTTCGTCGCGCAGTTGTCAGCGAACGAACAGCAAGCATCCTTCGAACGATCCGTTATCTCCGAGTCCGGCCGTGTCTTGTCCCGATTGAGCATGTCATATGTAACGGGACTCCCCGACGTATCGCTTCGCGCGCTCGAGCGTGCGCCATTACTACTTGTGGCGGGCTCCGTGGATCGTCTTACCCCAATCGCCATCGTCGAGGCCAATCAGCGGGCCTATAGGGTGCCCGCTGAACTTTGCGTGCTTGAGGGACGTGGCCATTGGGTACTCGCAGAGCAAGATGCGAGCGAGGTCGCTCGACTGATCGAGCGCTTCGCAGTCCCGCTTCGGGACGCGTCGCCACGGCGGCTTGCTCTCCAGCCGCTACCGCGATCTAGACGCCTCCGAGTCGCGATCGTGGGAGCGGGGCCCGCAGGACTGGCGAATGGGGCGGCTCTTGCACAGCGCGGCGTTGAGACTGTAATCTTCGAGCGAGCAACCAATGTCGGCCAGTGCTGGCGAAGCCACTACCATCGGTTGCGTTTGCATACGACGCGAGCGCTGTCCGGGCTTGCGGGATTACCTATTCCACGAGCTTGGGGCCAGTGGGTTGCAGCAAACGACTTTGCTAGATACCTTCAACGTTACGCGCGGCACCACGGGCTCCACATCGTCGCAGAGACGACGGTATCTGGTGTTCATCGAGAAGGAAAGATCTGGCGCGTCGACACCGATCAGGGGTCGTGGCATGCCGATCGAGTCATTTTGGCCACGGGTCTTAACCGCACGCCTTACCTGCCGGAATGGGCGCAGCAGGGTCGCTTTCGCGGCGTCGTAATGCACTCCAGCGAATACCGCGATCCTGCGGCATTTCGCGGACTCGATGTTCTAGTGGTCGGCGCAGGTAACTCGGGCGCCGAAATCGCAGCCGATCTCGCGTTCGGCGGTGCTTCGCGGGTGCGTATTGCTGTGCGCGACCGGTCCAACATTCTCCCGCGCTCGCTTTTTGGAGTGCCCGTCCAGGTCGCGAGCGTGCTTCTTGGAATAATGCCCGCTTCGGGGTTGGACGTTCTGGTCCGTTGTCTGCAGCGAATTTGCTTCGGCGACTTAACCTGGCTAGGACTCCCGCGGCCGTCGCGTGGACTGTTCACGCAGATCACGCGAGATCAGACTGCGCCGGTAGTCGACGTCGGCTTGATCGCGGCGATGGCTGAGGGGCAGGTTGAGGCGGTGGCGGCGGTGACGTCGATCGACGGGGATGTGGTTAAAGTCGCGCACGGCCCCGCAATCGAGCCGGACGTCGTGATCGCAGCAACCGGTTTCCGTCCCGGGCTTTCCGAGCTGCTCGGTCCGGCGCTCGCGCTCGACGAGCGAGGCCTGCCGCGGCTCTCGGCTGCAGCGGAAGCGCTCGACGCACCCGGGCTTTACTTTGCAGGGTATCTAGTTTCTCCCGAAGGCGTCCTGCGGGCCATTGCTCGTCAATCGGAGCAGATCGCTGACGCCATTGCCAACCTCGAGCGGAGCGCCGATGTCGAGAAATCCTGAACCTCTGGCTATCGTCGGTCTGGGCTGCCGTTTTCCGGGCGGTTCAGACGGCCCCGAAGCGTTTTGGCAAATGCTCTGCGATGGAATCGACGCGATCTGCGACGTCCCCACCGATCGTTGGGATATCCGTAAGTTCTATGACCCGGATCCCGCTTCGCCAGGGCGTATGTGCACCCGCCAAGGCGGCTTCCTGCGGGAGTCGATCTGGGACTTCGACGCGGCGTTTTTTGGTATATCGCCACGCGAGGCAGCGGTGATGGATCCGCAACAACGACTCCTACTTGAGACAACTTGGGATGCTTTCGAGCACGCCGGTCTGGCGCTCGAGGAAGCGCAGCGGCGGCGTATGGGTGTCTACGTCGGAGCGTTCTGTTTTGACAACGCACTCCAACAGATGGGTGTACTCAGTCGCGACTCGATCTCCTCCAACTCGGCGGCCAGCGCCTCTATGGTAATGCTGTCCAATCGCATCTCGCACGTCTTCGATCTACAGGGCCCATCCTTCACTGTCGACACCGCGTGTTCGTCGTCGCTCGTCGCCGCGCATCTCGGGTGCCGATCGCTATGGGATGGCGAGTGCGACATCGCCGTGATTGCCGGTGTGAATATCATGTTGAGGCCGGAATCGACGATCATCGAAGCCAAGGGCGGATTCTTAGCTCGCGACGCCCGTTGTCGGGCCTTCGACTCTGCTGCCAGTGGCTACGCGAGGGGCGAAGGTGCCGGGGTGGTGGTCGTGCGACCGCTTTCGGTTGCGCTAGCTGCCGGGGACCGCATCATAGCACTCGTCCGCGGGAGCGGCATAAATCAAGATGGCAGGACCCCGGGCATAACAGTGCCGAACGGCACTGCCCAGGAAAATTTGATCGGCGAGGTCTGCGCTTACGCCGGAATCGATCCAGGAGAAATTGGGTATGTCGAGGCGCACGGGACGGGCACACAGGTTGGCGATCCTATAGAGGCCAACGCAATCGGCCACGCGATTGGCCAGCGTAAACGTGACGAGCCTGTATGGGTTGGATCCGTAAAGACAATTATCGGTCATTTAGAAGCGGGCGCCGGCGTCGCCGGGATGATGAAAGCTGCCCTATGCCTCGCGCATCAGCAGGTCCCGCCTCATTTGCACTTGGTAAACTCAAACGCGAAAATAGATTTTTCCGCGCTCGGCTTACGCGTACCGAACCGACTTGAAAAACTTTCCCCGATTCTTGGCCGATTTGCAGCGATAAACTCATTCGGCTATGGAGGCACCAACGCCCACATGATCCTCGAGCGTGCCCCGGCAATCGAGGCGAAACGGGTGAACTCAGGCGTGGGGCCGTGGCTGCTGCCACTATCGGCGCGCGCCAACGGCGCCCGGGACGAGTTCGCATTGGCTTTAGCTCAGCAAGTCATTAGCAGTCCCGACGTGGATCTAGCGGCTTTCGGCCATGCCCTTGGGGTGAGGCGCCCCCATCACGATCATCGCGTAGTCGTCATTGCACGTAACCGCGATCACTTCGTTGAACAACTTCGTCGGCTCCCCAAGGGTGGTCGCGACCCCGCGCTTCGCGTTGGTCAAGTCGTTGGAAGCGCACGGCTGGTCTGGGTATTCGCAGGAATGGGCGCGCAGTGGTGGGGAATGGGCCGGGGCCTATTCCGCGACTCTTCGGTATTCCGCGAGGCGATTGTAGCCTGTGACGCGGCGTGGCGTCGTACCGGCGGCGTTGACGAACTGCAGGCGATGTTCAATCCTGCTATAGAGTTGTCAGCAACCTTTGGCGATCCGATGCTTGAGCCTCGACATGCGCAGCCCGCCAATCTCGCACTGCAGGTGGGTGTAACGACGGTCCTCCGCTCCCTTGGGATGGAAGCCGACGCAATCGTCGGGCACAGCGTAGGAGAAATCGGCGCTGCGTGGGCGGCGGGAGTATTTACTCTCGATGACGCCTTCACACTGATCTATCACCGCTCGCGTCTACAGCAAGAGCATTTGGGGCGCGGGACGATGTTGTTCATAGCTCTCCAGGCCGCGACGGCGCGTCAAAAGATCCTCGAGCTTGCGCCCGATGTCGAGATTGCCGCTTTTAACGACGAGGAGTCGGTTACGCTAGGCGGCGCCGCGGAGCAACTTCGCCGCATCTCCGCGTGGGCGGACGAGAACTCCGTCAGGGCGCAGATGATACAGGTCGGCGTTGCATACCACACGCGACAGATGGAGCCGATGCACGAGCGGTTCATGGCGGCGCTGAGCGGACTCCGGGCCGCCCCACCGTGCTCGCCCCTTTATTCAACCGTTACCGGCAGGCGGGTTTATGGCGGGGAACTCACCGCGGAGTACTGGTGGCGAAACGTCCGCGAGCCAGTGCTGCTTACTGACGCGCTCGAGCAGTTGCGACGGGACGGCTGCACGGCGTTCCTTGAAGTTGGACCCCATGCGGCATTGACAGGGTCGATCATCCGCAGCGTTCCAGGAGCACACGCGTGGCCGAGCCAGCGGCGCGGCAGCGAAGAGTTACCGACCCTCTTGGCGGGCGTCGGTGACTGCTACTGCGCTGGTGTCGCGCTTGACTGGCGGCAGATGTATCCACACCACGCTCCGGAACTTCGCGCACCTCGCTACCCGTTTCAACGGCAGACCCTGTGGCGCGAGACACCCGAATCCCGAGCTGATCGATTGGTCGAAGAGTTTCACCCGCTACTCCACCAACGGCTGGCGGGGCCGCAGCCAGTCTGGAAGACTACACTGAACGAACGCTTCTTGCCATGGCTGCCCGATCACAAAGTCTTGGGCGTGACGATCTTTCCAGGCGCAGGATATGCGGTAGCGGCGCTCGCAGCCGCGGACCAATGCGAGCGCGGTAATTCGGTCGAGGATCTGACCTTCCACCGCGCGCTCTATCCTCAATCGCAAACGGAGTTGCGGATCGAGCTCGATCCGCGCGACGGTTACATCACGTTGAATGCGCTGGCACCGGAAGAGGACGCGAGGTGGCAGATGCATGCCACCGGGAGACTTCCGGAAGGTCGGTTCGCCGCTGGCACGCCCTTAGACGTAGCAGCCATTCGTGCGCGCTGTGCGGTTGACGTGGACGTCACTGCACTGTACCGCCAGCTTGCAATTCTGGGTCTGCAATACGGCCCGCGTTTCCAGTGCATCCGCTCCATCCGAGCCGGTGTCGACGAGGCTCTTGTTGAGCTTTACTGTGACGATCCCGATAGCGGGCAATATCCGCTACACCCAGCGCTGCTTGATGCCGCGTTTCATGCGGCGCTCGCGATCTCGTCCGGAGAAGCTCCGGTGGGCACATACGTGCCGGTGCACATCCGAGCGGTAAGGCAGCACGCGCCCACCCGCGCGACAATATTCGCCCAAGTGAAGGTGATGCAGCGGCACACTTCAAGCCTCCTGTGCGATATCCGACTTGTCGACAGCGAAGGCGCGGCTGTGGCAGAGGTTGAGGGCGTTAGGTTTCAGCAGCTCGCGACGGAGCAGCAAGACACTGAAACGAGCGCGCCGCTCTACGCCTGGAGTTGGGAGCAAGTCGCCACTCGGGAGTCATCGCCGCCGACGGACGAGCAGTGGCTACTGATCTCAGGGCGCCCCAACCTCGCAGCGAGCCTCAGCGCCGCTGCCCGCGACCTTGCTGGACTCAGTCTCGCCGTGGTGGCAGAGGGAGAGGCCAGTGCACGCCTGTGTGATTCCACCTCATGGACAGGTGTAGTCGACCTCCGCGCTTTTGATCTCGATGTTGCGGGCGACCCCACCGGCGAATTGGCGTGCAACGCGCTCCTTCAGCTCGTACGAGAAGTCGCTTCGTCCGGATTGGCCATGCCGCCGCGACTTGTCATCGTCACCCGAGGTGCTGTCCCGGTTGGCTCTCAATTGGTTGAACCTGCGGCCGGCGCGCTGTGGGCGCTCGGGCGCGTGGCAATGACCGAGCGACCGGAACTTCGCGTCAAGCTCATCGATGTCGACGAGCACAAATTGGATGCCAACCGGTTGCTTGCTGAAACACGCGAAGTTGACGAGGAGGAGGTCGCCCTGCGCGCCGCGACCCGTTATGTCCCGCGCCTCGACCGCTGGCGACCTAAGCCGGCAAAACCCACCACTACTTCGCTCAACATGCCGCTGCGGCTTAAGCTCGGCACGCCCGGTGTGATCGACAGCTTGCACTGGATCCCCGATAGTCGACACCCGCCGGAACAGGGCCAAGTTGAAATCAGGGTTCACTCCGCGTCCCTTAATTTCAAGGACTTGCTGAAAGCACTCAACATGCTTTCAGCAAGTTATGTCGAGAAAACATTCATCGGCAATCACATCGGTATGGAATGCGCTGGCACAGTCGTCGCTGTCGGCGAGGGAGTGGACGATTACAAGCCCGGCGATCAAGTCATCGTGATTGATACTGGAGGCTGTTTCCGCACCTACCGCACTGTTTCGACTTGCTACATGGCGCACAAGCCGGCATCTCTTAGCTTCGCCGCGGCACCCTCACTGATCGCGTATGTTACGCCTTATTACGCGATGCACTATCTCGCCCATGTGCAACAAGGTGAGACCGTGCTAATCCACTCGGCCTCGGGTGGTGTTGGGCAGGCAGGCATACAGATCGCCCGTTCGCTCGGTGCCAAGATAATAGCCACGGCCGGCTCCGACGCCAAGCGGGAGTTCCTGCGCACTCTGGGCGTCGAGCACGTGCTTGATTCTCGCAGTCTAGAGTTCGTGAAAGGTGTCCGTGCTATTACCGGCGGTAGCGGCGTCGACGTAGTCCTCAATTCGCTGTCTGGCGAAGCCGCGCGGCAGAGTCTCGGGCTTTTGGCACCGTATGGCCGCTTCCTTGAGATCGGCAAGAAGGACATCGGCATAGGTAACACACTGGGTCTTGCGGACTTCGAACGCAGTCTGATGTACGTGGCCATCGACACTGATCGAATGGGTCGCGAACGACCGGCCCTGTTCCGTAAACTGATAAACGAGGTCATCGCGATGATCGCCGGTGGCAAGTTCGGCCCTGTTACGACAGAAGGTTTCGCCGCGAGCGAGATACAAGAGGCATTTCGGACAATGGCGCGCGCGCGCCACATCGGGAAAATCAGTATCGACCTTGAGTCGGGTGAGACGCCAGTTTTGTGCGACCACGGTGTCGTTATCGACCCAAACCGGACTTGGTTAGTCACGGGAGGCCTCGGTGGATTCGGCCTGAAGACCGCCGAATGGTTAGTGGAACAAGGTTGTCGGGCGCTGGTGCTCATCGGACGCAGCGGCGCGAGTCGGCCCGAAGCACATGTCGCTATTGAACGCATGCGCGCGGGAGGCGCCGTCGTAGAGGCACTCGCACTCGACATAGCCGATCGGACGGCGGTGGACGCGTTGCTGGCCCGATTTTCTGCGTGCTCTCAGCCATTGCAGGGAATCGTTCACGCGGCGACTATTTTGGATGACGGTCCGATTGAGTCTCTTGACCCAAATCGGCTCGCCGCCGTGATGGGCCCGAAGGCGCGCGGCGCATGGAACCTGCACGAGGCGAGTAAGAGTACCGCAGTCGAGGCGTTTGTAATGTTCTCCTCGATCGCCACGTACATCGGCAACGCTGGCCAAGCGTCTTATATAGCTGCCAATGGGTTCCTCGACGCCCTAGCTTGGCACCGGCGTGCACTTGGTCTCCCGGCACTCACGGTCAACTGGGGGGCGATCGGGGACGTCGGGCTTGTGGCCCGCAGTCAAGCTACCGCTGCCTACCTCGATAGAATTGGCGTCCTTACAATAAATTCCGCCAATTGCGTTGAGGTTCTCGGCACCCTGCTCCGACACGACGCAGTGCAGGTCGGTGTGGCCCAGATGAACTGGGAGCGCTGGGCTGATTCATCCGTCCACGTAGCCAGCTCACCACGCTTCAGCAAAGTCGTTGCAGCTGGCCGGGGCTCAACTGCGGAGCATCCAGCCATTAAGGAGTTGCGTTCGCTGAACAATGAAGAGCGCCTCGCGCGTGTGCAGTCGCGGATCCGTGACCAGTTGGGACGCGTCACGCATCAAGACTGTGAGCTCATTGACGTTAACATGAGCCTAGACAATATGGGAGTTGATTCACTGATGGGGGTTGAGCTAACCCTCAATCTCCGGAGAGAGCTTGGTGTGGATCTATCCATTCTACCCCTAATTATGCGGGAATTGACCGTGTCGACGTTGGCCGGACACGTGCTCGCGTCGCTCTCCGCGGATGGATCACAAGCCATCGTTGGCGCCTCCCCCCCGAGCGATGAGCCAAACTTAAATGTCGACACGATGTCGGAGGCTGAGCTAGACAGATTGCTCGCCGCGGGAGGTGATGCATGACCGATGACCTCGGGAGCCTTTCGATCGACGAGAAACGTCGACGCGTGCGTGAGAAGCTTCGCAAACAGGCCAAGGTCAGTACTCAGCCTACGGCAAACGGATTCGACCTCACTGCCTTGCCTGAGTATGCGCGCCTCACTTACGATTTGGCCGCTACCAGCACGAGCATTGAGCACGCCGAGTCGCGGCGGTTTTCGAGCTGGCTCGACGACATCCAGGCCGACGACGCCTATTCATTTGAGGTCCCCAGGCTCGGAGGTCAGACGCCCGAGGTCGAGGTAGAACGCACGAATGGTCTGCGGCTGCGCCTGCTCAACTGCGGCAGCTACAACTATCTAGGGTACTCGATGCACCCCGCGGTGATCGAAGCGGCGAAGGCGGCCCTAGATCGGTACGGCATCGGCGCGGCAAGCTCGCCCATCCTCAGCGGTACCCTTGCACTCCACCGCGAACTCGAACAGTCCTTGCTTGATTTCTATGGGCTTGTCGACCATGGGGTGTCGATTTTTTCGTCCGGTTACGGCGCCAATATGGGAACTATCCCCGCCTTTATCAAGCAAGGACACTATGTCATTCTCGATCGATCGGCGCACATGTCGATCCAGGAAGGGGCGCAGCTGTCTAAGGCTCGGATCCTCTACTTTCGCCACAACGATCCCGAAAACCTCAACGCGGTACTCACAAGCATCGCCCCAGAGCGTGTAAGAAAGTTGGTCTGCACCGAGGGATTGTTCAGCGCCGATGGAGACTTCGGCCGCCTCCGTGAAATTGTTGCCGTTTGCAAGCGTCATGGCGCAGCAGTTATGGTGGACGAGGCACATTCAATTCTTGTCGCCGGCCAGCGAGGCCGCGGCGTTTGCGAGGCAGAAGAGGTACTCAACGAAGTCGATCTCATCGTCATCACCTTCAGCAAGGGTTTTGGCGGCATTGGCGGGGCGCTGATCGCCCGTCGCGAGTTGGCCCGCTACGTCAACTGGTATGCGAAGGACCGCATGTTCTCCTGTGCACTCGACCCGGCCGTCACGGGCGGAATGATCAAGGTTCTCGAATTGGCCCGTTCGGACGATGGGACCGCGCGGCGCAAGCGCATCCATGAAAATGCGAAGCTACTGCGCGAGCTCCTTTGTCCCTATGTCGATATAGGCGATACCGAGAGTTGGATCGTGCCGGTTTTCTATCGCCACGGCGAATTGACGTTCGTCCTAAACGATTTCCTCCAGCGCCGAGGGCTAGACAGCAGCATCATGCAGTTTCCGGCCGTCCCAAAGGGTGAGGCGCGTGTTCGCCTGTTCGTAACATCGGAGCACACCGGCGAACAACTACGCCGAGTGGCGCGAATTATTCGCGAGGCGGCTGAACACTTCGAATTCACACGCGGGAACGCCCGATGAGCACCAATATCAGCCTTGCCGGTATGAGTCTGACGGCGGAATACGTGATCGACGAACACGTCAATTACATATTCGAAATCGATACGGCGCGAGTTCGCAATTATCTGCCGACCTACCTGTGCTCGAAAGAACCGCGGCACGGCGTCTCATTAATCAACATCGGCTACATGAAGTTCGATGCCACGCAGATCGGCGGACTGGCAGAGACCATCGAACTGACACTCTCTATCGTTGTTGATCCGGACCTGTCGCTGGAGATGGCAGTGCCGCGAATTTCCGTCTATGACATTACAATCGCATCTAATTGCCCGACCTTCCTTGCACATGAGGATCGGCTACAAAGGCTCAATGGAATTTATTTGCCTGGGCTTTCGCGCTCACTCCGCGGCCCTGGTGACCTGGAAGTCTGGGATGAAGACGGAACTATTCTTGAATTCCGAAATCCGAGCCCAAATCCAATCTACAAGTACGAGTACGTTACCGGACAATACGTCTCCGCTCATCCGTCAGGCCTATATCACGGCGTTTTTTCGTGGGAGGGTGTCGGCTGTGAGCAGCAGGTTGAAGGCGACTGCGGCGGCTCGCTTCCGCATCGCTTCTACCATGATCTAGACGTCGGATCGTTCGGCAACTGTTATATGCAGATGTTCCTTCCCGATGCAGGCCAGGCACTTTTCAGTAGCTTCTATCCGCGGAGGCTCCGTTGAGACATGTCTACGATGCTATCGTAATCGGTGCGGGTCCGACCGGCTCGGTTGTCTCGCTGGAGATGGCCCGAGCCGGGCTTAACGTGGTGGTCTTGGAAAAGGGCCATCACCCGCGGCACCGTATCGGAGAGTCGTTTATGCCTCGTGCTCTCCAGATAATCCGCGAACTCGGTCTTGAAGGCGAGCTGCGCAGGCTGCCACACATCCGTAAGTTTGGCGCGGAGTTTCTTCTTGGCCACGAGGTCGAAGGTTTCATCGCTCGCTTCAAGGAGGCTTGGCCAATCGGGGAGCTCGAGGCTTTCAACCTCGAGCGGGCACCATTCGACGAGATGCTGTGCCGCGTCGCCAGAGACGCCGGGGCCGAGATCCGATTCGGGGAATCGGTCGAAAGAATCGATCGTCTTGAAGACGGCGACGTAGTCGTGACAAGCACTGCGGGTGAACTTCGCGGCAAGTGGTTGGTCGACTGCAGCGGTCAGGCGACTGTACTCGGTCGGCATCTAAAGACGCGCAAGATCACCCAAGGTTTGAACCGGGTTGCGTATTTTGCGATCGCTTCAGGCGTTTCGCGGAGGCCCTATCCTGACGACGGCTCGGTAATTGGCGTTATACACGAAGACGGGTGGTTCTGGGTCATACCGCTTGATGCCAAACGCACCAGCGTCGGAGTCGTCCTTGACCGTGACGTTTCTACGAAGATCGGAGTCAGCGCGAATAAGTTGTTGCAATGGGCTATCCAGCGCAGTCCGCAGATGACGGAGCGCTGTCGCAACGCGGTGTTCCCCGAGAAGAACGACGTTATCGCCAATTTCACTTATACCTGTGCGCCCTGGGCTGGATCCGGTTACTTTATGGTCGGGGACGCAGCGACCTTCCTCGATCCGATCTTCTCAACCGGAGTCACGCTGGGAATGGAGAGTGCCCGTCACGCCGCACAACTGATCACTTCTCTGGTCCGCGGGCAAGTGGCGGCCGCAAGTGCGCGTAAGGCGTATATATCGCGTGTCGAAAAGGTCACAGGCATCTTTTTCGGCTTGGTCAATGCGTTCTATGATCACGAATTTCGCGACCTATTCCTTTCTGGTCGCAACCCCCTGAATATACGTCGGGCAATTCTCACGCTACTCGCTGGCCATGCATTTGAGGCACCGCTGTTCCTGCGGTGGCGCCTTTCGTTGCTGTATGTATTAGTTTGGGTGCATCGCTATGTGCCGCTCGTCGAGCGAAAACAGCAACAAGCGCTTTTGGACACGGAATCGAAAACCTAATCGCGCCTCGTCAGCGCGCGAGCCTCCGGACTAGCAACATCCGAGCTTGGGAATGGCGAGTTCATCCATGACCTTCTTGTCCGGCCGAAGTATCGCAACAAGGGCTACGCGACATGTGCCCTACATGCAGCGGAAGCGTGGGCGAGCGCGTTGGGTATGCTACCCATCGACCTTGGACACGACACGGGTGCTCATCGTCTTTACGAGAAAGCTAGATATCAGGCGACGCGTATCCGTATGACGAAGGCGCTTTCTTAGATGCCGTAATAGTAAATGACCCCTCTGCCAACGTCCGCCGTCGAGAAAGTGGATTCGCCTCTACGAGAATACGCATCCGCCGACAGTGAAACCTGACGCTCGCGATCGCAGCGGTCTGGTCCGGACGGCAGAAAAGTAACCTAAAACTGCCTCACTGGCGGCGACACACGAACGTCAACTATGGCCGAGTTGCGCGCGTAGCGCGTCCGTCAGGTTCCGGAGCATTGCGGCCGCTTTAGGGTAGCCCGTCGGAAATGTGTCACCGCTTCGCCAGGAAATGGAGAACTTTCGTTCGACGCCGCCGGCCAACCGTTTGCTCTTGTCGAGGAACCCCTCGATGGGTCGCGAGAAGACGGCAATACCGGTTTCCGGTTCGCAATGAAGCGCGCCAGCACGCACCGCCGGTTGTCGAGTTTCGTGGCTGAGCAAACAGTCGGCGCATTCCCCGCGGCCATATCGAAGCCGCGGGGCCGCACTCTTCTCCTCACTACCCCGATCACGCCTGTTCTTTCGTGACGCGTGAAAGAATACGCCTATTCTGAAACCCGCCGTTACGCAATCTGACGGGCAAAACAGCCTCTATTCGTGAAGACAGGACGAAGCTTGCAACGGGGGCATCCTCATGGGGCAGTATGGAGCCAAGGCGATCCTCTCAACGAACGGCGAACTCCGGCAAACAATTGCCTTTTGACGGGTTGCGGACGGCGTCCCCAGTCTGGATCGTCGACGTGCCTCGTCGTCGGCTGACGCCCGAACGTACCGCGGCATGGTGCAGAATTCGGTGATAGGTCATTGCGCCACAGCCCCAACCGCACTCATGGTGGCGCGCAGCTGCGTGACACTCAGTTCGATGCGGGTCGTCTGGTTTGACGCCCCGTTCAGAACAGTGATGCCTGACGCGGATCACGGGCGGGCGGTCGCGAAGCGTTAGCCGCCTTGCGACTGCGCGCGGACCCGCGCCGCTGGGCGACACGGCGCAAATGCGCGATCAGGGACACGGTCTGCATGCCCGCCGTGAGCGTAAGTGCAAAGTGTCCGATGTCTCCCGGCGCACCCGGGCGACAGGCGCGCAGCGACGGCCGCAGTGAAAGGCGTCGCGCGCGGGCGATTAACTGGCTGCGGCGCATACCGGGCCAGCAATCCGCGACGAACTGGCGGACGGTGGCGGGCAGTGACTCGGGGGCGACGTCGCCGGGCAGCGCCAGGGCAACGAGTTCAAATGCATCAGCCATCGTGTAACACTCTCCTTCTCCAACGTCGTGCGAAACAGGCCGGCGAACATTTCTGCCTATGGCCTCGCGAAGCCGTATCTGCCATCCGGTTCGGATCTTGCCACAAGTCGCGATATGAATAGCGCCGCTATCTATGCCTGATCATCCACTACAGTCTGCGCCACCGCCTTGATGTTGCAGGAGGCGTCAATGCCTGCAAACGCTTCGTGACCCTGTGCACGACTAAGCACCGCGCTGGATCACAGCAAAAAGATCGAAGCTTTATTCAAAATCATCATCTCGCCAGGACGTGGCGACGGTGGCAGCCCTCCATCCGGTGAACACATGCCACGGGATGCTCGAACTCTGAAAGTTGCAATCCACAAAAGGTGAGCTAGAATCAGGTGCATTCTTCACCAAAGGATCGCTCACCATGCAAATGCAAAGTTGGGTAGGAACAATCGAGCGCGAATGGCATCAGTTGCGCCGCGCCGACCCCACCCTCGACGTCGAAAAGTTTTCCCGTCACGTCATTGCAGCAAACAAGACTGGCTTCCTGTCAGCCGAGTCGATCGCCGCCATCGCAAATGCGCTTCTCACCAGCACGCTCAGTCGCGCGCCGGACCTGGGCCGCCGGCTACTGGAGCGCATCGGCACAAACCGGCATCCGGCCTGGCGAATGGCAATGGCCATTTCTCTCGTCACACCAACGGGAGGCGAGGCGGACCTTGAGAAGGGTAATGTGATTTTCGAAGATGTGATGAAGGATGAGACCGCGGACGGTCATCTTCGCGGCATGGCTGCCGCCGCGCTGGCCGATAGCGCCCGACTCGGGCGGGGCATGCAGGCCGACGTGAGCCACGCGCTCTCGCTTTACGAGCAGGCCATCAAACTGGGGCACAAGGCCTCAGCTCACAATCTCGGGCTGTTCTGGGAGGGCGCGTGGGGTGCAGAAGACCGGAGCGGTATGCCGGACCGCACGAAGGCTATACAAAGTTATCGACGCGGTGGAGATGACATGCGTTGCCAACGCCGTCTGGCAGCGCTGCGGTGAAGCAGTCCCACCGCCTGCGAGACGAGCCGGAGGACGAGGTTAAGAGGTGAAACCGCTTTGAGATGGCCGCACCTATGCGCCCGCAGGCAAACTGGTGCCGCGTCTGCCGGCGCCCGGACTGAAGCGTTCAGATCCATACCTAGTCAGAACCTCACGCGCCGCCGGGCGCCTTCGTGATGACACAGGCACTGTCACTATCGGCGGCCTCTCCCTTGGGACTTGCGTCAGGGATTGGCGACATCCGGCACTCCACAGACTTTCCCGTCAATGGATACGCCGACATTACGGAGAAGAGTCTCCTCCTGATGCGAGGGCGCGCATGGTTTGAACGCAGGTCTGCGCGAAATGAAAGGGGACGGGATCTCGGCGTCAATCGGCGAGCAGGCTTTCCCGATCGATACCAGCGATACGATTCAGCGAGGCGCGTGTGAGCTTCCCTGGCGCGTCGGATGGCGGCGGGCAAATGCGTCACCGACGGTATGAGCGCAAATATGCCTGGCAATTCGAACCATTCGAGCCTGAAGAACCAGCTGGGCTTTTGCGCGGCTTGCTGTGCAACTGACCCATCCCCTGACCGCGGACGGATCAACCGTCGGTGGGAGCCTTTGCGCTGAATGTGAGAGAGCCGACGAATCAATCTTCCATCGCCTCCCTGATATGCGACGGTTTCCGGTGACCGGCGGAAGGCAGACGATGCGATGCCTCACAGGTCGGGCGCAATCAGACTGAGACTGGAAGATCGGGACGTGGGCGCAGTGTCGTGTTGTGGCCCGGCTCCCGCGTATATTTTCGCGGCAGACCGTCGTTGACGCGCCAAATGCCAGCATCGCCTCATTTATAATTCAAAAGTCAGCACGCCAATCATCGCAGGAGCCCTACTTTATGAGTCAACCCCGCGGACGATATGCGGGATCCCGGGACAGCGGCCAGCGCCAGCCTCGTCACCCAAAAAAATCTCCGTCCACCCGGCCGAGACAACCATACGTCAATGCACCTGCCCGGGACCCTGCCCAGACGGCCTCCATTTTCAAGACACGGTCGTTCCAGTTTCTGGTCGATACGGTGGGCGCAGAGAATATCGCCCTGGGACTGGGATCGAACATGGCGCGGGTGGCCGAACTCACGAAGGGCGAGAGATTCACGCCCGAGACCGCCTTTCACATGGAAACCACGCTTGGGTTGCCTCACGGCTTTTTTGACCAGCCCAATCCAGCGCTTGCGCCCGAAACCATCGCCCGCCTGAAATCACCGCTCGACTTCATTCAAACCGACGACGAACCGGAAGCAGTGTCGGAAACACCTGAACCGGATTTCGCCCTGAGCGGCGACCAGCAATCCGATCCTGAAACCAGTTTGTCCGAGGAAGCGCAAATGCCGAAGAAAGCAACGGGCGGGTCGCCCAAGGCCGTCAGGGACAGTCGAAGCCGGATGGCCGAACCGTCTGCCCCTCATGCACCAAAAAAAAGCTTGCCCTCGAAACAGCGGATATCGGCTGCAACAACCCAACAGCGACCCTTGGCACTAGACGACAGCGAAGAGCTGGAAAACATTCGACGCACCAACCTCCATGTTCTTACGGGTCGCATCGGATCGAAAGCAAGACTGGGTGTAGTCATGGCGATGAGCGGATCCAACATGGCCCATCGGCTATATGGCAAGAAACGACTGGACAGTGTCGAAGCAAACCGTTTCACGGAGCGACTTTGTTTGCCCGCTGGCTGGCTGGACACGCCGCGCTCCGAAGCCGAAATTCCGGAGTCGGTGTCGCGTTTGCTCACGCCCGCTTCGCGCGGCCGTGCCTCCGTTGAACAGAACGAGCCGCACGCGGCCGCGACGACGGATGGCGTGCCAGCGAAGCATGCCGATGCGAAGGCGCGCACGGGGCGCGCACGAGCGGGCGTCCGGATCGGGCCGGAAAGCGCCTCACCTGTTTCGCCCGGGATCACAGCAGAGAAACAACCGGTAGCGGTCAGCCAGCAGGATCATGACAGCGACGCTCCGGGGGTGCTTGTGGGGCGCCCAGCAGAAGAAGGTAATGGCGACGCGCCGGCAGCTACACTGGCAAGCCTTGAGTCGCTTCCAGCCGCTGAAACCCCGCAGCAATCCCCCATCCCGCTCCCTGCTTCCGTGACCAGCCTTGAGAATCTTCAGGGTATCGCGCCGATCGCGGAAGCATTGATCAAGACGCTGGCAGGTAAGGCGCGCACGGGTCGACTGGACGAACTGAAGGCGCTGCAGCTTTTGCAGCAGGCAGTGCTCCTGTGAGTCGGCGGTAGCGTGCTACGACAGATTCTGCAATGACGCGTGAAGCGCATCGGGATAGCCTGGCCCCGGTGCGCGAGGAATCGCCCTGTTCCTGAACGACGGTGGACCGTAGCTCAATGGTCGAGAAATTGCCTGAGCTTGTCGACCCGACCCGGGAGCATCCGTTTTCAGACCACCTGCTTTCGATCTGCCGGATCCGTCCGCGTGCCAGGTCGAGCTTTGTGCCCTGCTCCTCGAACGTATGGTCGGGCGCTGTTTTGAGCGCGGAACGCGTCCGGAGCACCTGCGCTTACGCGGCAAGTGTGCATCGAGCGCCTCATCGACCGCGACAAGGTTAGAAAACATGCTCACCGCACTCCGAGATGAAGACGGCCATCAACGATCAGGTATCCTTACTTTACACCTACAGTCTTTTCGCACTGTCCCGACAAAGGTTGCTATGAAAATTGCTCCGGATCTGCGTCTGGAACAGGCGAGCTGGCAGTGCCGGCGAGGAATTGCCGGAGGCGGCGTTCTGCGCTGATTATTTTGTGGAGGGGTGCGGTGGCGAGTTGCGCATCGCGCAAAGCCAGCAGGCTCTCAAAAATGGGAACGGCGTCTTTAGCGAGCACCCACTCGTTTGCTGCATGGGCCAGTTCCAGGGCGGCCTCCACGGCATGTTCCGCAGTCTTGAAGCGTCGGACCGGTTCGTTTCCGTAACCGTCCTCCTGGAGAAACCATGCGAGGTACACGGTTCGCATCAGTTCATTAAACAGGTGTCCGTTGCCATGACCGTCGCGGCAGGCAACAAGCGCAAGATGGGAGGTCAACGATTGCTCCCGAACCGACGCCTGGTCCATCGGCAATAACATCGCTTTCGTGAGATGTTTTCGTGGTCGCGGAACACCTGGCCCGCCTCGCCTTGAACTCATGTCGTCTGAAAATGTATGTGTGACAGTGCGACTATTCTAACGAGGTCTTCTCCGCGATCGGCGATTCTGGCGTCGCGAGTCTCTCGCCTTCCGTCTTCTCTCCGCGATAGTCCGTGCTACCCGAGCAGACCTTATCCGGGGGACGACGCTGGCGTAATGTGGTGAGTTACAAATTCATTGAATTATTTTCGCCGCGCAATAAAGTGCTATGTGTGGCACGGACACGAGGACGGGTGATGAGCGGAAGCGGACGGCCCAAACGGGAAGGCGCTGACGTTGCGAGCGCGTATCGTGCTGGCCTGTGCTGAAGGGATGGAAAACAAGACGGTCGCGGCGAAACTGCAACTTACCCTGCATACTGTCTCTAAACGTCGCGCGCGAATTGTCGCTGACCGTGTGGACGGACTGTTTCACGCGCCACACCCCGGTGCACCCAGGACAATGGAAACATGCATGTCGGCGCGGCTATTGCGGTGGCTCAACCAGGTCGAACGGTGGTTCGCTACGCTTACCGAAAGGTGTCTTCGTCGCGGCACGCCTGGTTCGACGCGCCGGCTCGAAGATGCAATCCGGCAATACCTTGACGTCTACAACGCCAAACCCCAACCCTTCATCAGAGCGCGTGCCGACGGGATCCTGGCTAGTCTCGAGCGGTTTTGTGTGCGGGTTCAGAAGGCCGCAGGATGAATGTCATGAATATCGATACCGACGCAATCGACGAAGTCGCCTTGGCACTTCTCTACTTGACGCTGCACGATCAGTACCGCGCCTGGAAGGGCTTCGACTGGGAGGTGCTGAATCGCCTTTACGAAAAGGGCCTCATCTGCGACCCGGTCAACAAGACGAAGTCGGTGGTCTTTACCGAGGAAGGGTTATGTGAGTCCGAGCGCCTATTCAGGCAGCATTTCGTTATCCCGGACCGCACGAACGGCTGATGTTACGCACTTCTAAGTAATCACAGTAGCGACGCTTGCGCGCACGATCGCTGTGCACGTAGATGTACAGCCGCTCGTAGAAACCGCGCGGCTCGCGCTGGGCAGTGACTTCAACATCGCATGGTTGATGCCGGGTGAGTCCCTCGTTTCGATTCTGTGGAAGTTCGCATGCGCCAACGCGCTGCCTGGGGATGTGCTCCTCCGTATGATGAGCCCCGATGTTGATCCGCGTGACGGCGTCGCACCACGGCCGGACGCTATCGATATTGCGCTCCTGCGCCACCTGGCGAGGCTACCCAGAAAGGTATTGGATGCATCGTTGATCGATTCGACTGTGCATGAGCGGTATCACACGGTCTTCCGGTATTGCAGGCAGTCGTAGGACGTAATAAATCTGTCACCGGCCCTCCCCAGCAACCGGGGGCAAGAACGCGCGCATGTTGACACTTTTATTGCCCTTTGAATCGGCATGAAAGTGTCAACTCACGTATGTCCGTATTAAATTTGCCAACTCGCCTCCTACACTTCAGATCCCGTCGGTAGGAGGCCGATCTCATGGCGGATACCCTTCACGCGACCGGGCCGGTCGCGCTTGGTCGTCCACGCGGCGCACACCGATTCGAAGCATTCAGCCCCAAGCTCGCGCGCCGGGTCATGTTCTACCGTCGTGCGTTGCTTGAACAATGGTTATTGTTCGAGGCAAACCCGAAGGTGATCACCTTCTGCGAGCGACCTGGCTACGTG
Source organism: Paraburkholderia sp. BL25I1N1 (assembly GCF_003002025.1). GTDB lineage: Bacteria > Pseudomonadota > Gammaproteobacteria > Burkholderiales > Burkholderiaceae > Paraburkholderia. Next base: position 4,070 of record NZ_PVZB01000052.1, on the reverse strand, counting down.
CTGATCAACGAAGACCGTCATCTCGCTGATTTCTGGGTGCGCTACGTTGATCGCGAGGAGTTGGTTGTACTAAGCGAACTGCTTTGGGGATCCGATTTGGACGCATCACACGCTAAGGTTGACGCTGGCACCGCAGAAGTCAGGCTGGTCGCATCGGCTGAACTCGCTGCGGCCCGTGCGTGGACGGACAACTGGCAGCGCATCCTCCCATACCTCGTTGCGAACCGGGGCGTTGTTCCGGCAACGTTACCGCCGGTCATCGTGCAATTCGTGGAGGAGCCACGCCGACTGCTCGATATTGAGCGCGAGTTCGTGACGAGCGACCCGGTGATCGTTCGCGCTGCCTTGTTCGGCCTGCTGCACAGCGGTCACGTCACCGCGTCGGCACTTCAGACGCAACCACTGTCACTGCTCACTTCCTTCGTAGCGTTGGAGGCGTCATCATGAGTCGCCGCAAGCCGGAGTTGCAGACGATTGATGTCAACGCCTGGCCCGCTGTCGCCCATACCGAGCTTGACGAACCGGTCCGCCGCAAGTTCGAGGCGCGGCGGCAAGCCATACTGCGCTACATCGCCGGCGAGCCGATCAGGGCCATCGAAGTTTCGACTCACTTCAATCGGCGGCAGTTGTACCGCTGGCTTGAGCGCGCCCAGACAGTTCACCCTGACGGCCGCCCCTTCGGCTTCCGCGCGCTCATCCACTACGTGCGCATCGCGGAATATGCGCGAGTGCGTGATGTGCAGGTGCGCGGCGAGTGTGGCAGCCGCGGGGCAGCTGGCGCGCTCGCCCAGCTTCTCGAACGCTACCCGACGTTGACAGGGTGGCTGCTGCTTCAGGTAAAGCAACGCAAGGTGTGGCTCGAGCAGGTCCATACCGACGGGCACCTGCGCACGCGTCTGCGCGGCCTGCAGTCTCTACACGACAATTTCCTGCGGCAATGCCGGTCAGTCGGGTTGACGGCGGCCGACTACCCGCTGAACACGGCCGACCATGCGATCCGCTCGCTTTCGCGACGGGTGAAGGCGGAGCTGCTGCGAAGCTTCGGGGCCGCTGCACACTCCGCCGGCGCCACGCATCTCAAAGGCCTGCCGCGTGTTGACGACTCCGGTCCACCCGCAGCGGTCCGACCATATCAGGTCGTCGAGTTCGACGGTCACCGGCTGGACGTACGCCTCAAGGTGGTGGTACGTGATCCGCTGGGTTTCGCGCATGAATTCGAGATGGAAAGAGTCTGGCTGCTGGTGATCATCGACATTTGCACGCGTGCCGTGATTGGGTATCACATAGCATTAGCCACAGAATACAGCCGCTACGACGTCATCAAGACTATCGAGAATGCATTGACGCCTCACTGCCCGCGAACGTTCACAATACCAGGCCTCACCTATGGACCGCAGGACGGCTTTCCGTCAGGGAAGATGCCTGAACTGGGCTACGTGACCTGGGAGTGGATCAGGCTCGACAACGCGAAGGCCAACCTCGCCGACGAAACGATGACGGCGTTGTGCGAATTCGTCGGCTGCCTCGCTGATGCCGGACCGAAACACTGCCCGGACGAGCGGCCCTATATTGAACGCTTTTTCGGCACGATTGCCAGTCGGCTGTCTTCACGGTTGCCGGGATACACGGGTTCTCATATACGCGACCTTCGCCGGGCGCTGTCGGATCCCAAAGGCGATCTGCGTCTCTACGTCTCCCTTGATGAACTGGCGGAACTCGTTGAGTACGCCATCTCGAGCTACAACGGCACACCGCACCGCGGACTCAACAACGCGACTCCGCTTGAAGCGATGGAGTACCTCGTGCGCGGCCGCGAAATGATGCTCGTCTGGCTGGCCGAACACCAGCGCAGGACGCTCTGCCTGATGCAGTCGGCACGGCAGTGCCGCGTGCGGGCCTACCTTCAACAGGGCGTGCGCCCGCACATCAACCTGTATGGCGTGCGCTACACCAACAGTGTTCTTGCAACGAGTGCGCACCTCATCGGTCAGCATCTGCTGATCTACATGAACGCCGACGACCTGCGCTCCGTGCGCGCTTTCCTCTCCGACGGCATGGAGCTCGGTGTACTCGAGGTGCAAGGCGCGTGGCGTGTGGTGCCGCACAACCTCAAGCTGCGTCAGCAGATTCTCAAACAATCGGGCAGTCGGCGACGCAACGCCAGCCTCGGCCTCAACCCGATTGAAGCCTACGTCGACGAGAAGATGAGACAGGCGAAGAAGACCCGCAAGGCTGCGACGGAACTCGCTCATGCGGCGCAATTGCTCAGATCGGCACCGACTGTGCGTACTCCCGTCGGTCCGCCCCGCCCGCCCGGGACAGATTCCGTCATCTCGGACACAGCGCCAGGGATGGATACGCAAGCGACCACGGTCAACGATTTTAAGCAATGCACCCTGGTTCGCCCGCGAAAGCTTTCGATCGGTACTGGTCAGGTCTTTTAACTCCGCTGTTCTAGCTGCGAGGTGTGTCATGTCGCTTCAGATTCCGCGTCCGGTCGATCCATCGCTGCACCCACTCGTCACCGGCAACTATCGCCTTGCCACCCCTGCGATCGAGGCGTTCTATGAGCTCGTCACGCGCTGCCTGCGCTATCGCATCATGGGCGCGCTCATCTATGGGCCATCGCGGGTTGGCAAAACGCGGGCCATTGAATACGTGCGGCTGCTCCTCGCGCGTCAGTACCCAAAGATAACAACTTATCATGCGCAGTGCGAGCACAAGCCGCGGCATGCAGAGGGGCCCTTCTTCGCGACTCTGCTGGAGGCGGCGGGCGATCACGCACCCAACGCCGGCACCAGTTCGGCCAAACGTTCGCGCCTGTCATTGCGTATTCGCGAGGCAGCCGCGCGCTCGGGAAGCAATGCTGTGTTCATGTTCCTCGACGAGGCCCAGAGGTTCAATGAAAATGAATACGAGTGGTTGCGAGACGTGCATGACGTACTTGATCGCCAGCAGATCAAGCTCTTCACGTTTCTCGTCGGGCAGGAAGAACTACTCGCGCAGAAGACCGCATTGCAGCTTGCGGGCAAGACGCAGATCGTCGCGCGCCTCATGGTCGACGAACTCGCGTTCTATGGCATCCGCAATGCCCAGGACGTCGCGACATGCCTGAATGGGTACGATCAGACGGCCTACCCCGACGGCACGCCCTGGAGCTTCACACGCTTTTACTTGCCAGAGGCGTTTGACGCCGGCTATCGCCTGGTGAGCGACGCCCGTCAGCTGTGGCAGACGTTCGAGGCCGCACATCACAAGGCGAGCTTCCCGGCAACCTCGATTTGCCGATGGAGTCGTTCGTCCGCGCCGTCGAGATTGTCCTCAAGGAAAGCGAAATCAAGGATGCGCCGGGTTACTGCCCGGAGCCGGCTTTGTGGACCCACGCTGTTCATCATTGCGGCTATATCCAGTCCCGCCATGCAACCGGACGCGTGCTCGCAACAGCGTAGTTGTAAGGCACATCAGACGCTGCGCTATCCGATTCTGACCTTTGACGAATGGCGGTCCGGAAGGCCAGCGGACTGCGAGTTCAGGATCGATTGGCTCCTGCCGGGCGAATCGCTCGTTTCGATTCTGTGGAAATTTGCGTGCGCCAATGCCCTGCCAGGCGATGTACTGATGCGCCTGATGTGCCCCGACGCTGATCCACTCGCAGGGGTGGTCCCGCTGCGAAGCGCGCTCGCTCTCACTCAACTTCGCCGGCTGCTGCGTCTGCCCGAGCCCGTGTTGCGCACATCGTTGCTCGACAGGACGCCGGGCGACCGGTACCACGCGGCTTTCAGGTATTGCCGACAGTGTGCGGCTCACGGCTACCATAGTGTGCTGCATCAACTTGCGGAGGAAGATTGGTGTGCAGCCCATCAGGAAAGACTTCGCACTCGCTGTCCGCAATGCAGTCGGCAAAGTCCGTTCATGATCAACAGCAGTGGATAACGTCAACTACAACGTCCGATTGCGCGACAACTATGATGGCCGGCGCATTGACTCAGGTTTTTTGTTACCGAGCTAGGCTCGTTGCCTCAAGTATTTTGCTACCTGTCAGACGGCTGGCGGGAGCGACTTATGACGAG
>NZ_PVZB01000051.1 GCF_003002025.1 Paraburkholderia sp. BL25I1N1 | reverse complement strand
ACGAGCTACGGACTCCAAATAAAAGCCGCTTCGAATGACAACGGCGGCTGACTGGATAATCCGATGGTAATTGGCTGCCCATACGTATTCCCGAGGTCGGAACGCATCGTTCCCGACGTGTGTGTCTCTGCGTCAAATCCGTATCGTCGGAGTAAATGATGAAGAATCGACCTTTTGATAGAAAATACTTTTATGGAAATGCGTCAGCTCGGCGCTAACGGCCCAGCCGTTTCCGCCGTCGGTCTCGGCTGTACGGGCATGAGTGAGTTCTACGCAAATCGTGATGATGCGGAATCCATCCACCATTCATCGTGCCCTGGAGTTAGGCATCAATTTCCTCGATACCGCCGATATGTACGGACCGTGTATCGACGAGGACCTCATCGCCAAAACGATCAAGGGCAAGCGCGGTCATGTTTTAATCGCCACCAAGTTCGGTACGGTATACGCTACGTCGAGGCAGGCATGAAAATGCTGAACGGCTGGTCTTGCCGTGTCAAAAATAACACGTCAAGGTTAGCACCCTGCGATTGATAGATTCGAACCCGGACACTATTTACGTTGAGCGCGGGATTGTTTGTGTCGATAGTGGTGACATCATTGATAAGAGTGATTGCAACCATGCAGACATTGAAACCTGTCACTACCTTGTCGGCTGACGTTTCGCCAGAGCAAGCCCTTGAAGTCACCGAGCGCGATGGCGCGGTCATTATCAAGAACCTGTTTTCGCGCGAGATGCTTGGCCGGTTTTTGGCAGAGCTCAAGCCCTATACCGACGCGCGTGCCGCCGGATCGGGTTATGCCGACGCCGCTGCGCTGGTAACGCTGGGCCAGAAAACCCGCCGCATCACCGGACTCGCTGCGCGCAGCGTCACGGCGGGAGAAGTGATCACGCACCCTTTGATCCTGGCCTGGGCGAAAGGTCTGTTGTCCGGCGGTGATCACGGGGATATACAGTTGTCGACCTCGACCTATATCGAGATCTGGCCGGGCGAGAAACCCCAGCCCATCCATGCGGACGAAGGCGATTACCCGGAATTCCTTTGGGGCAAGGACATGCCCAACATCACCTGCAACGCCATCATCGCGCTGGACGATTTCACCGATGAAAATGGTGCCACGCGCTGCATTCCGGGGAGCCACAAGTGGGGAAGCGACTGGGCGAGATTCGACGAACAACCCGCCTCTATCCCGGCCGAAATGACGGCGGGTAGCGCATTGTTCACGACGGGGAAGGTGCTTCACGGTGGCGGTGCGAACCGCTCTACCGCGTCGCGCCGTGGTCTGGCAATTCAGTTCGCTGCGGGCTGGCTGCGCCCGATGGCCGCGCATCAACTTGAAACGTCGCGTGAACGGGCAAAGACGATGTCGCCGCAGTTGAAGGAGTTGCTCGGCTTCACGTCGTACAAGCGACCGTTGATTGAGGGACGTGCGCCGCGAGCATTGCTCAACTTGTTCGACATGGGCGAAGCGTCCAACTATCTCGAGCGTGGCCCGCTGGCCTGAGTAACGGCAGGCGAAATACACCATGGCACGTGTTTGGGAAAGGCGCCCGGCTTCGTCGACAATGGCATCGTACTCATCTTTTGTTCAGTTTGGGCGGTTGTTACGCGGCGACTTCTTGGAATCGGCAGGACTGATTTCCGACCACGCATATCGCATCCTCTAACTTTAAATTTGGCTGCAAATCGCCATGAATCAGTATCCGGCCTTGTTTCAACCGCTGAAGATTAAAGGCGTCACGATCCGTAATCGAGTTTTCAGCACTGGCCACGCGCCAATGTATGCCGCCAACGGTGTGCCGACTGAACGCTATCTGCGCTATCACCAGGAAAAGGCCAAAGGGGGCATCGGGCTGACCATATTCGGCGGTGCGACCTCGGTGGCGCCCGATGCGTGGGCTGCTTACTGGAGCACGCTCGTCGCCAAGGACGATTCCTGTGTCGAGCCGTTGCGCGACTTCGCCAATGGCATTCGCGAGCATGGCGCGGCCGTGATGATTCAGCTCACGCACCTGGGCCGCAAAATGAAATGGGATCAAGCCCCTTGGTTGCCGCCGATCTCATCATCATCGACACGCGAGCCGGATCACCGGTCGTTTCCCAAGGAGGCCGAGGACTGGGACATCAAGCGTGCGATCAACGACTATGCACAGGCCGTACGACGTTGTCGCGATGCCGGGCTGGATGGCTGCGAACTGCTTTTCTCGGCCCACCATCTGGTTGACCAGTTCTGGTCTCGCGCCGTGAATCGGCGGACCGACGGCTATGGCGGAACGCTGGAGAACCGCATGCGCTTTGGGTTGGAGGTGTTGGAGAAGGCACGCGAACTGGTAGGTGACGACTTTGTTATCGGCTGTCGGATGAGCGCCGACGAATTACTCCCGGATGGCAATGACCAGAGCGAGCAACTTGCAATTGCTTCGCGCTACGCAGGCACGGGCATGCTGGACTTTATCAACGTGGTCACAAGCAATGTGCAGGATTTCAATTCGCATTCGCATTATGTACCCAATATGTCCTATCCTCCCGCTCCTTACCTGGGTCTTGCCAGCGCAATCAAGCGTGAAGTGGACATCAAGGTTTTTCATGCTTCGCGCATAACGGATCTAGCGACCGCCAATCGGGCCATCGAGGAAGGGCATGTGGATATGGTCGGCATGACGCGAGCACACATTGCCGATCCCCACATCATGAAGAAGCTGGTAGAGGGCCGGCCGGAACAGATTCGTGACTGTGTGAATGCGTCTTACTGCATCGATCGCGTTTACGGGGGGGATGCAGCTTGCCTGCATAACGCCGCCACCGGACGCGAGCGTACCCTGCCGCACATCATCGTTCGCTCGTCCGAACGCAAACGGGTGGTGGTAGTGGGTGCCGGTCCGGGCGGACTGGAAGCCGCGCGCGCAGCCGGTGAACGTGGTCATACCGTGACACTGTTCGAAGCTGCGGACCGGACCGGCGGGCAAATTAACATCGCCGCACGCGGCCCTTGGCGTGAGCCGCTTTCGGGTATCGTGCGCTGGCTCGATAGCGAGGTGCGGCGGCTCGGCGTGGACGTCCGGCTCAACACCCGCGCCGATGCCGAAGCGGTACTCGCGCTCGACCCGCAGGTAGTAATCGTCGCAACCGGTGGAATCCCGAACAAGGGGCGATTCAAGGGCCACGAACTCGCGGTTAGCAGCTGGGATATTTTGACCGGCAGAGTCGAACCCGCGCACAACGTGCTGCTGTGGGACGACAACGGGCAACACCAAGGTCTGTCGGTCGGTGAATTCATGGCCAAACGTGGTTCGCTGATTGAGCTTGTTACTCCGGATCGCATGCCGGCCGCGGAGGTGGGGATTACGAATTTCCCGGTACACCTGCGGGAAATTTACAAGCATGCCGGAATTTTTACGCCTGATCGGCGGCTCATTGAGGTCTACGCCGAGGCCACGCAACTTGTGGCGGTGTTACGCAATGAGTACAGCGGGCAAGAAGAGGAACGGGTCATCGATCAGGTAGTGGCCGAGCATGGCACATTGCCGGTTGACGAACTATATTTTGCGCTGCGCGAGGGTTCCGTTAACTTCGGCGAGGTCGATCTCAATGTGCTGGCGGAAGAGGATCGTGTCATCGACGTCATCCATAACCCTTCCGGGCGTTTCCGCCTCTATCGAGTCGGTGATGCCGTGGCTTCTCGCAACATTCATGCCGCAATCTACGATTCGCTGCGCATTGGTCATGACCTGTAATGCGGAGAGCATGACGTAATGAACGGCATATTGGTAGGTCTGGTACTGGCTCTGTTCATTTTGCTGCTCTCTGGTGTACGCCTGGTGAGGCGGTGGATGGTGGGCGGGGAGGCACGTATTGACTGGGTAGGAGGTTTGCTGGGTCTGCCGCGCGTCTATCTGCATGACGTGCACAACGTGGTGGCGCGTGAGCGTACCGCGGGTCCCATGCATGCATTGACGGCGGGCGGCTTGCTGTCAACCATGGCTTTGCTGGTGGCAATGGCGTTTGGATTGCAGGGCGTTTGGGCTGGCGCGCTACTGCTCGTGACCCTGAGCATCATGCTCGGCGGTACGGTGCTGGTCGTGCGGCGCCGTTACCCGGTTCGGCCGGCGCGCTTGTCCGGCGGCGTATTTCAGCGCTTGCCGCTGATACTGCTGTTCTTTATCCTTGCGGTGGCCACACTGGCTCTCGGCCAGTTTTGGCATCCGGTCGTTGCGACGCTTGGCGCATGGGCCACGGGAGCGGCATTGGTCCTTCTGACTCGGGAAATCGGCAGCGGCCCACTAAAGCATGTTCTGGCAGGTGCGCTGCACTTGGCGGCACACCCGCGGAGAGAGCGCTTCGGCGCGGCACGGCCTGTGGCCGATCTTAAACCTCTCGACCTTTCGGCGCAGACTCTGGGCAGCACTCGGGCAAGCGATTTTGCGTGGAACCGGTTGCTCGGTTTCGATGCGTGCGTTCAATGTGGGCGTTGCGAATCCGTTTGCCCAGCCTATGCGGCCGGTTTGCCGCTTAATCCCAAAGCGTTGATACAGGACTTTGTGGCCAGCATGCCGGGCGGTCCGACCTTTCCGTACCGCGGTTCCTCACACCCGCCTGCACATGAATCGCGGCAGGATACGGTATCCATCCAGCTCGATGACGATGGGCGCGCAGTGATAGACGGGCAAACGCTGTGGGCCTGCACCACTTGCCGTGCCTGCGTCGAAGAATGCCCCATGATGATCGAGCATGTCGATGCTGTGGTGGATTTGCGGCGCCATCAGACGCTAATGCTGGGTGCAACTCCGGGTCAGGCACCGGTTGTCCTAGCAGAACTGAACGCAACCGATAATCTCGGCGGTCGCGCGGCGGTCGCGCGTGTTGACTGGGCCGCCGATCTGCGTTTGCCCTTGCTTCATGAAAACACTGAGACAGACGTGTTGCTGTGGCTGGGCGAAGGCGCGTTCGACCAGCGTCACCAACGTACCCTGCGTGCTCTAGTACAACTGCTGCGTATCGCAGGTGTCAATTTTGCGGTGCTGGGCAAAGAAGAAATCGATTGCGGCGACACCGCGCGCCGGTTAGGGGACGAAGCGTTATTCCAGAGCATCGCACGGCGCAATATTGCACTTCTGTCGACCCGTCGCTTCAATCGTATCGTGACCGCGGATCCGCATGTATTGCATAGCCTGCGCAACGAGTATCCGGCTTTGGGCGGCTACTACGAGGTGCAGCATCATTCGGCCGTGCTGGCCCGGCTGCTGGCCGAGGGTCGGCTGCAACCCAGGGTCCCGCCTGAAGAGCAAAAGATTACGTTTCATGATCCTTGCTATCTGGGCCGCTATAACGGTGAAACAGAAGCACCGCGTGCCATTCTCGATGCAATTGGTATGCAACGCATCGAGATGGAGCGATCGGGTCGCCGTTCGACCTGCTGCGGTGGCGGAGGTGGTGCACCGTTGACCGACATCAATGGTCCGCGCCGCATGCCTGATCTGCGCATGACGCAGGTGCGCTTAACCGGTGCGTCGACCGTGGCAGTGGCTTGTCCAAATTGTGCTTTTATGCTTGAAAGTGTGGCTGGTCCGCGTCCGGTCGTGGCCGATCTCGCCGAATTGCTGGTGGCGGCATTATGAGTGTGGTCTCGCGCATTCGCCTGCGCCGCATCGAGGGCATCTTGGCGTCTCGTGAACGCGTGCGTCGCCATCCCCGTCGCGAGCGAGATCCAGCGGTCGCCTCGTCCGATACGGGACTTGCTGAATGGATGGGGCCAAACGGCCGCATTCGCCGCAACCCGCGAGTCGGCAGGCGAGCTGCGGCGCCAGTGGCACCTAGTCAAACCATAGGTGCGGCTGTGGTGCCCGTGGAAGTCATCGATAAGCCTTCCTGGTGGGTGCTCGTCGTGCCGGATCTTGAAGGCGGTCGGCTGTCCTCTCACGACCGCGACGTGCTGGGCGCGGCCCGATTGCTGGCAGACGCGGGCCTCGATGGCGGCCCGGGAAAAGGCGCCGTCATTGCGTTGGTGCACGGAGTCTGCTCTGACGAACTAGCTGAATCCGGTGTCGATCGAGTGCAGTTGTTCGAGTCGCCATCGCAAGAGTACATACCTGAACTGCGTACAGCGGCCGTGCTGGCTACGATACAAGCCTTTCAGCCGCGCCATGTGCTGTGGCCGGACATCGCTACCGCGGGAGGCGACGTCGGTCGCCGCGTTGCAGCCGCACTCAGATTGCGGCCAGCGGCGCGCGTGGTGCGTCTGACGGCTCGGGAAGCGGCCAGCCGGATTCAGGGCGGATCGAAAGATCTGCTGCGGGCACCGCCGCAGTTGATGTTCATTGTGGCGGAAGCTGCCGAGCCATTCCGCGGGTCACGCCACGAAGCGCGGCAGTTGCCAGCGTTGGCATTGGCGACGCAACAAGGATCGATCGTCGACTGCGGTGTGGTTGCGGCCGATCCACAGCGCCTGCCGTTAACCGAGGCCGACCTCATCGTCAGCGCGGGCAACGGCGTCACCGACTGGCCGGCCTTCCATGCGCTCTGCCACGCCCTCGGTGGCACGCCTGGTGGCAGCCGAGCGGTGTGTGACGCCGGCCACCTGCCGCGTGCCCGGCAAGTGGGTGCCTCTGGCAGCCTCGTCGAGCCACGCTGCTATCTGGCCTTCGGCATCTCCGGGGCACCGCAGCACTTGGCGGGTATTGCCCGTTGTGAGCGCGTTATCGCTGTCAATACGGATTTGCATGCCGATATGGTCAAACGTGCCGACCTGTCCATTATTGCCGATGCTCAAGTTGTCATGCCCGCGCTGACACGGTTGATGGAAGGGGTATCGCGTGTTGCGGACAATGAGGAAAGCTGCCATGCAGATTGATCTAATGTTGTTACTGTCGCTTGGTCAGCATCCTCTTTCGCTCCGTAGCCAGATGGCCAGCGTCGACGCCCGTGCCGTCGAACTAGCGTTGCGGCTCGGTGATGCGGTACGCGTGCACGCGGTCTATGCGGGCGATCCGGACGAGCCGGCATTACGTGACTATTTAGGCTTGGGGCTGGCCTCTCTGACTGTACTTCGTCAGCCAAGGGGCGCCGACGTGCTTCCTGCCCTGTGCGAATACCTTTTGGCGAAAAAGCCCGCCCTGACCTTGGCTGGAATGGCGGCGGAGGTGGGCGAGGGTAGCGGCATGTTGCCCTATCTCCTGGCTGAGGCCCTTGGCGCTACGCTGCTGGCTGGCGCGGCCTCTGTCGCGCTTGGCGACTTCCAGGACGCCGACGGACAGCATATTCGTGCAGAGCAGGCTCTTGCGCGGGGGCAACGCAGGCTGCTTCAAGCCGCTCTGCCCTGTGTGATTACCGTTGCGGCTAAGGCTCCAGTGCCGCGCCAGAGCGCGTATGCACGCGCGCGCGCGGGACGGGTGGAAATCGTCGAACCTGAAGTATTGATCCGGAATTCGGCGGAACTGCTTCACGACACACAGATACTTGGCCGGGAAGTCCCCGCACGCAAAAATCCGAAGCGCATCCCGGTAAGCTCGGGCGGTAGCCTGGCGGATCGCCTGAACGCGCTTACCGCCACCGCAACCGGTGCCGGTCGCCTGATGGTGCAGCCGTCGCCCGTTGACGCGGCTTTGGCCATCCTGGAGTACCTGAAACAGGAACAGGTAGTAATGCCACCAGCTTCTGTTCAGTCCACAGATGGCGCAATTTTATTTTCTTCTTAATTTTATATAAGGATTACATAATGTGTTCCATGAAAGATAAAGTCGCGGTGGTCACCGGTGGCGAAAGTGGCATTGGCCTGGAAATTTCCAAAGGGCTGGCACAAGCAGGGGCGCACGTAGTACTGGCCGGTATTCTCGAAGATCTTGGCACCAAGGCTGAGGCATCGATTCGCGAGGCCGGAGGTAAAGCCGAATTCATTAAAGTTGATGTACGTTCTTCCTCCGCCATCAATGCGCTTATTTCCGGTGTGCATGAGCGTTTGGGCCGCCTTGACGTGCTGGTCAATAATGCCGGTGTCTCGGACGGAGCGGCCAAATGCCTGGAGACGAGCGACGAATTGTGGGATTTAGTACTTGATATCAATCTGCGCGGCGCCTTTTTTGCGACTCGCGCGGCGCTGGCCGTCATGGTACCCCAGCGAAGCGGACGCATCGTTAACGTTGCATCGGTAGCCGCCTTGCGCGTGCAGGTTAACGGGCTGCCGTATACCGTATCCAAATTCGGCATGACGGGTCTGACGCGCCATACCGCCACGCACTATGCCGAATCGGGAGTAACGATCAACGCCATCTGCCCGGGTTTCACGGTGACGGAGATGCGCGACAACTCAGCCCGCATCGTTGGAGACGTCGCGCCACCGATGGACCGTGCCGTGGGGGCGTCGCCCGACGCCTTCAAAAAGTTCGTGCCGGCACAACGACGCGGCAGTGTAGGCGAAATCGCCGCACTTGCGCTTTTTTTCTCTTCCGACGCGGCAAGTTACATCACGGGGCAGGTCGTCGCGGTGGACGGCGGATGGTCGGCGTCTTGACACGTATGTAAAACGCCTTTTGGCTCAGATGGCCGTCGCCCACCGGCCGGTGACCGTGAGGCACCTTGGAGATCAGTACGTCCAGTCTTACCATTGCATCGGCATATATTCCGAACGTCTCCCTTGCGTTGTGGTGCACGACGCTTCATCAACGAAAAAATTGAGCATGAAAGCACTAGTTAGCGACTGTATTCGTCAAGCTGCCCAGCTTCATCCCGACAAGACTGCGATCGTCGCCGATGGTCGGCGGATCAGTTACAGCGAGTTGGATCAGCGAGCGCAGTCGCTGGCATGCAAGTTGGTCTGGATGGGCGTAAAGCGAGGCGAGCGTGTCGCCATCGTTTCCGAGAATTCTATCGAATACTTTATCGTGATGTTCGCGGTCTGGCGAGCTGCCGGGGTTCTAGCGACGATTTTCCCGACATTTGGTGCGACCGAGCTCACATACGCTTTTCGTAATGCGACGCCGCGGCTAATACTGGTCGAACAGGAGCGCCTCGCTGCTGTCCAGAGTGCATTGCTCGAGACGGGCCTGAACTTTGAAGTGCGGGTTATTGGGCCTGATCAATTGCTTGAAGACGTGGAGCCAGTCAATGTGGCGCTACCCATGGCGATGCTGGGCGATCCAGGTATTATTTCCTATACCTCGGGTACGTCGGGCCGGCCAAAGCCGGTCACGCACACTCACGGAAGTTTGGCTCTTGGGCCGCAAATCTACGCCAGTATCTGGCATATGACCGAGCACGATGTTTTCTTCGTTCCCATGCCGCTTGCCTGGTTGGCTGGCGTGGTGACCACCTCGCTGGTGGCACTGAGCGTGGGCGCAACGGTGGCATTGGCGCGCCGCTTCAAGGATGCGGATGCACTGCGCGTCCTGGTTGAAGAACGGGTTACATTCTTCTTCGGTGTGACCACCATGTACGTGAAGCTCCTGCAGTACATCAAGACCCTGCCTGTGGCGCCTGAATTGCTTTTGCGGTGCTGTATCGCGGGCGGCGAACCGCGCAACGAGCCAGCCTTCGAGGAATGGCAGCGCGTGGCCGGTGCCGCGGTGCTCGATTGTTATGCCAGCGCGGAATGTTTTCCGGTGGCAACCTACGATCCGAGCATCGATCCGATACCGCGCCTCGGGTCGGGAGGGAGGCTGCTGGACGGTGTGCAGTTACGCTTGCTGAGACCCGATGGCACGGAAGCTGCCGCCGGTGAGGTGGGCGAGGCCCAGGTTCGTTCGCCGGTGATGATGCACGGCTATTGGGGTGAGCCTGATCTGACCGAGGCTGCTTTCACCGATGACGGTTGGTACCGCCTTGGCGACTACCTTCGCATCGACGAAGATGGCTACGTTTTCGTCGTCGGTCGTGCGTCCGACATGATCATCCGTGGTGGAGCAAACGTGTCGCCGGCCGAGGTAGAGTCGGTGCTGGTGCGTTTTGCGGGGGTGGCTGAGGCGGCAGTGGTTGGCTTGCCTGACGCAGTCTTCGGCCAGAGCGTGGCTGCCGCGATCGTTCCGGCTGTCGGCGCCCAAGTGGATCTGAATGCGCTCAAGATCTACTGCTCGAGCGAACTGGCGCACTACAAGGTACCCGCTCTGGTCGTGTTGTTCGGCACGCTTCCGAGAAATAACGCCGGCAAGGTGGTGCGCCGCCATGTTATTCCCATGATTGAAGAGCTGCGAGAAAAAGGAACGCTTTAACTGCTTGGATCGCGGGCCAACCTTCCGATCTGGGCTCGCGGTTGCGTCCGCGCATTGCGCCGTGTCGGGCATGAGCGGACGAAGACCGCATTCATCTGGATTCGGAAAGTCGAACGGTGTATCGGCGTTGGTCTGACCCAACTACTGAACGCCGGACAACTCCACGGTGTGCGTTGATTCCCGCTCCTGAAGAGAATTCGGTAAGCCATTCACCGCTAGTCTTTGATCAGAAAAACACATAGGAAAGAGAGCGCTGCGGCTACGGCCATCACGGCTGCCATAGGCCGCGGTGTTCCGTCCGCTAGCGCACCGACCAGCGTTGAACCAAACATGCCGCTACCATATTGAACGGCGCCAGCCAGGGCGGAAACTGAACCGGCGCTACTGGGCGCAAGTTTCATTGCACCAGTCAATGCATTGGCGACGACGAATCCGTTTGCAGCGATGTAGAAGGTAAGTGGCATCGCTAATCCCAAAAGGCCGCCGAATCCGGTGATAGCCGCAGCAATGGCACCCAAGCCCGAAAGCAACGCCATAGTGGCGCCGATTTTCAGCAATTGCTTGCTACTTCGGTGACCTACCAAACGCATGTTGATTGTGCTGGATGTCATGACGCCAACCATACCAATACCAAATACGAAACCAAAAAGGGTCGGCGGTAGATGGTGATAAGTAATCAATGCGAATGGGCCGCCTGCGATATAGGCGAATATCCCGACATAGAAGAATCCAGTCGCACCAAGGTACGCCAGGAGGCGCCAGTTCCGTAACAGCGTGCAGTAACCATAAATTGCTTTGCCGATACCGGCCGCAACGCGTTCACTTGGCAGCAGCGTCTCGGGCAACGTCCTAAACGCGGCGAACGTGACAAAACCTATTCCTACCAGCGCCCAGAAAATAGCACGCCATCCTATCGCGGCAAGAATTTGACCTCCGATGATTGGCCCAATCAACGGGGCGATTGATAGAACGGTGATCAGTGCCGACATCACCTCTGCTGCCCGGTGTCCCTTGTAGAGATCGCGCACCATTGCGCGACTGAGTCCGACACCCGCCGATGCGCCCAGTGCCTGGACAAGTCGCCAGCCAATCAAACTCCATATGCTGCCGGCCAGCGCACATCCGGCGGAGCCAATTGCGAATAGCACCAAACCCAGTAGGATCGGGCGCCGTCGACCATGACGATCTCCTATCGGTCCCCAGAAGAGTAGCCCTAAGCTAAGCCCGACGAGATAGCCGGAAACGGTCCACTCAGTTGCGCCGCGCGGTGCACCAAGTTCATGTGCCATTGTGGGCATGGCTGGCAGATAAGTGTCGGTGGATATGGACGCCAACGCCATCAGGGATCCGAGTATTACCTGGACACGCCACCCGCGCGGCTCCTTAGTCCCGCGTTCAGCGGCCGCTATTTGCATTTTCAGCGCCTTATCATTGTTACTCGTCGAATGCGTGGCGATTGACAGTCGTTCGCACGACGTTGTGTCGCGCCTGCAATTGCATGGTAATCAGTAGAGTGGCGGTGCCAGCTCGGACAAACGATTCCCCGCCCGAGCCGGCACTGTTAGGCTATCGTTTGAAATGCGCGGAAGCTGATGGTTCTACCGTAGCCGGATTTTCCGCCGAGCTGTGACACCAGCATCTTCAGGATTTCACCGTAAAGTGCTAGCCGCAAGGCACCGCCATTAACGAACTCGAATCCCATTTCCTCAACAAGCGGCTGGACAGCCGTTTTGGCATCATCGCTGTCCGAAAATACGAAAATCCTTGTCTTTCCGACGGTTCCGGATCCCTCACGACGACGTCATATAAGGAACTGAACGCCCCCAACACTCGGACGCCTGATAGTACATCGCCGAGCTGCTGAGCGGAACTCTTGTTGCCATCAAAGCCCACATTCTCGTCTACCGTGACCGAGATCACTACGCAGGTGAAATCTTTCAGCAGCGCAGCGACCTGCTCGATGGCCAAAGCCGGAATTGCCACGAACGCGAAGTCGCTCTGGGCGATATCGGCTTCGGCCGCCTGTCGAACACCCAGGCGTTGCGACAATGCGGTGGCAGAGGCGTATCCAAATTTCGAACCGCGGACGAAAACGTCGTGCGATGTTCGCTTTACCAGCGCTTCCGTGATCGCGCTGCCCATGGAACCCGTCCCAACTAATGCGATGCGATTTCTCGGCATGTTCTGTGTCCTTTGAGTTTCTTCTGTCGATTCATCGCTACGCTATTGCTTTTCGCATGATTCTATCGATGCTATTCCAGGCAAGCGTCGAGTCCAACAATGTGGAAGTCAATGTAAATAATGTCCTGGAAAAATACGAGGTGATCTGATAATCAGGTTTAGTTCGTGCGGAACCAATCACCTCGTGTCCAGTTTCGCTGAACTCGGCCTAAAGACAATGTTTACGTTGTGGCGCCAATTGTTCGCCATTAGCCTAAGGATGTAGGCCGGGTAATTGGTGATCACCGTTGCGGACATTTACCCCCGGCAAGCTTTGGCGAGTGTCGTTGATGACCGGCCATCAGAAAGGGAAATATCATGAAAACTCGATCAGTGGTGGCCGTCTCGGCCAGCCCGTCCTCGTCGTCGAAAACCGCTTTCCTGGTGGATCATGTGCTTGACCATATCGCAAGTCCTTCGTTGTGCGTTCGCCATGACCGATTGCGTGATATTTCACCTCAGACCTTGTTGACGGGTGACTTGTCTGACGTTGCGCTTGCCGACATCGTACAAGCCATTGATCAGGCAGATGGCATCATCATCGCAACGCCAATCTTCAAAGCATCGTTCACCGGATTGCTGAAAGTGTTTCTCGACGTGCTGCCGCAATTCGGTCTTGCAGGGAAGGCGGTGTTGTGCCTGGGTACTGGCGGCAGCGCGGCGCATGTATTGTCACTCGACTATGGCTTGCGTCCGGTTTTGCAGTCAATGGCGGCGCGCCACGTGGTGCAAAGCCATTTCATAGTCGAGAAGGACCTGACTCGGGATGAGCGAGGCTTCAGCATTGCCGAATCAGCTGCTGCTCCTCTCTGGGAAGCTGTCCACCATTTCGAGCAGGTCTTGCGTGTCGATGAGGAATCGCGTTGGCTCGGACATCCGCGGCCACCTGGTGGCCCGCTATATTCCGTCGAGAAATATAAGACGGAAAGCAAACACGAAACCCCAATTGACTGAGGAATTTCACAGATGAACGTTTATCAACAGAGCGAGAGTCAAGGCCTGCTTGCCACAACTGAAGAGCTGATTGAAGAAGCACGGCATGGTCGTATGTTCGTCTTGGTCGATGATGAAGATCGCGAGAATGAAGGGGACCTGGTCATTCCGGCACAGTTCGCCAGCGCGGAGGCCATTGCTTTCATGGCACGACAGGCCTGCGGCTTGATCTGTCTCGCGCTGCAGCGGGCCCGAGCCGC
Organism: Paraburkholderia sp. BL25I1N1; assembly: GCF_003002025.1. Lineage (GTDB taxonomy): Bacteria > Pseudomonadota > Gammaproteobacteria > Burkholderiales > Burkholderiaceae > Paraburkholderia. The sequence continues at coordinate 14,506 of NZ_PVZB01000051.1, read as the reverse complement.
GCAGCTAGGCCTGACGCCGATGCCGCAGCGCAACGGCAGTCAGTTCGGGACTGCGTTCACCGTGTCCATCGAGGCGCGCCAGGGTGTCACTACCGGTATATCCGCAGCCGATCGCGCACGCACGGTGCAGGTCGCGATTGATCCATCGCTCGGCGGCGAGCATTTGACCACGCCAGGTCATATGTTTCCCCTCGTGGCTAGGGATGGCGGCGTGCTCGTTCGTCCGGGGCACACTGAGGCCGCTGTCGATTTTGCCCGTCTGGCCGGCTTGCTGCCGGCCGGCGTTATCTGCGAGATCACGAACGAAGACGGCACAATGGCAAGAATGCCGGATCTGCTGGTATTCGCGCGCAAGCACAAGCTGAAGGTCGGCACTATTGCCGACCTCATCGCATACCGCAGGTCTCACGAGAGGAATCATCAAATTTCCGGCGAATTTATCGAAAGCTTCGAAAGCCTCGAATGTGCCGAACTATATTAATTAAGATCCAATGCGGGAATGCTAATCTTATGAGAACGGAATCCGGCATCGTTTCACCGTCTGCGAGCAACGCATCGATGAGCGAATTATTGGCGGCGTTGCGCGCGCGACTAGGCGCTTCCGGTGTGCTCGATGGTGCCGATGCGCAGCCGTATGAAATCGACTGGCGGCGTCTATATTCAGGACACAGTCTTGCCGTGCTGCGGCCCGCCAATACCGAGGAAGTGGCGGCGGCGGTGCAGTTATGCGCCGCGCATGGCGTATCAATAGTGCCGCAGGGCGGTAATACCGGAATGGTCGGTGGGGGCGTGCCCGATGACAGCGGCGCCCAGATAGTCCTTTCCCTAGCACGCATGAATCGTGTACGCGATATCGACACCCTAAATTTCAGTATTGTCGTGGACGCCGGCGTTACGCTGCAGGCGGCGCGTGAAGCAGTCGCCAAGGTGGATTGCGCGTTGCCGCTGATGATCGGATCTCAGGGTACCGCGCAGATAGGCGGAGTTTTGTCGACCAATGCTGGCGGCAATAACACGATAAAATATGGTAACGCGCGCAGCCTCGTGATGGGGCTGGAGGTGGTTCTGGCCGACGGCCGGGTTTGGCACGGTTTGCGCCGGTTACGCAAGGACAACACCGGCTATTGCCTGTCCCAGCTTTTTGTGGGTGCGGAGGGCACGCTGGGCATCATAACAGGCGCTTGTCTGAGATTGGTGCCACGCCTTCAAACGGTGGAGGTCGGTCTCGTGTCGGTCGAATCGCCGCAATCGGCGCTCGAACTGCTGGAGCGCTTTCAGCGTGCCAACGGTGACGTTCTGCAGGCCTATGAATACATCTGCGGCGATGGACTGGAGTTGGTACTGTCGCTGATCCCGGGCACTCAGCGTGCTTTGAGATCGACCGCGGATCATTATGTGCTGATCGAACTAGGTACCAGTCAGCCCGAGTCACCCTTGCGGGAAACGCTTGAAACGGTGTTGGGTCAGGCGATCGAGGACGGCCTGGTATTTGATGCGGCGATTGCCGAAAGTGAAGGGCAGCAGGCGGCGTTGTGGCGTCTGCGCGAAGAACAGTCAGAAGCGCAGGCGCGTGCTGGCGCATCCGTCAAGAATGATATCTCCGTGTCGGTTTCGGCCACACCGCAATTGATCTCCGAAGCGACGCAAGTATGCGAGGCTCTAATGCCGGGCATAAGGGTACTGCCCTTCGGTCATCTGGGTGACGGCAACATCCATTTCAACCTGGTCGCCCCGGAAGGTATGGACGGTCCGACGTTCCTGGCACATAGCGACGAGCTGATGCATGCCGTGAACGATGTAACCCGGCGCCTCGATGGCAGCTTCTCTGCCGAACATGGTATCGGCCGCTTGAAGGTCGACATGTTGGCCGACTGGCGTGGCGGAGTGGAGCTCGACCTGATGCACAGGATCAAGAGGGCGCTGGATCCGCAGGGATTGCTTAATCCCGGCAAGATTCTGGCAGAATGAACATTCCGACTGTGGATGTGTCGCGCTGCATGAAACCTGTCCGGCTTGCGATTTCCCTGTAGTTGTTTGGTGTCTGTGCATATATGCATGCAGCGCCGCGCGTAGCAATTCCTCCTTCGTGCGAAAGTAGTACTGAAGATTTTCTAGCGTGATTCCAACGCGACCCGCTACGCAGCGTGTCGCAAACCGGGCCTATCCATCCTCCCGATACGTCTGCTGGGCGGCAAGGATAATCTGTGTGACGCTCAGTTCCCGGTTTCGCCCTGCGGCCAGCCCCGTCGCGAGCCTCGGCTACCTGGGATCAACAAACGCACCTTGCTTCATTGCCTTCTGTTGCATGCTGACTCTCCCAAAAAGCTAGCATCTGCTGCTCCAAAATTCTAGGTCAATTCAATGGACGTAGAAAACATTGTAATCTTTTCTGGCGCTGTAGCTCGCGAGGCATGGATTCGTGTTTCACAACCGCTCGTTCGGTCTCCGGGTACAAGCTAGTTGAAGACAAATCATACAAAACATTCAGTTAGCGCTGAGATTCGTTCGAATATTTTGCGTCATAAATCGGTGTTTTCCCTTGCTCTCAACGGACTTGAATCTAGGTCAAACAACTACTATTATTAGGTCAATAAAACGTATTTAACAGGTCAAGGACCAGCAAGTACGCCCTCGGGTTGGCGGTGACTACGGGACTGAAGGTGAGGGGTGGGCAATGAGCAGCAACGCGATTTCTTTGCGCAGCATAATCGAGAAATGGCTGGCGCCGACGCCGGCCTCGCCGATTCGACTGACCAGGGTACGTCACGCAATACCGGGACCTCTGCGATGCGTACGTGCAGAGGCACTTCTGGCGTCAGGTCCCCTGGCAATCCTCTTTTTCCAGCATGGTGACGGATCGTGGTGCGTGTTTCCTCCGGAGTCGCACCGACCGACGTTAGGAGTTCTCCGCGGGCCGAATGAGAGGAGCCCGGCATAGTCTTCAGAATTGAAGGTGCAATGTGATGGATATCGAACGGATTGCCAGTGATTCGGGCATGCAGGTTGTGCTGGATGGTCGTATCGGGCGCGAAGAGTATAAGAGTGTGTACGGATCTCTCCAGGCCCTTCAGCGCTTTGCCGATAGCATTCGCCAGTTTGTGGCGAGCGAAACAGGGTGCGCTCAAGAATCAGATCTCCGGCTAAGACCGCAGCCTGGTCGATTTGACAGCGCGTAGGGGGCAATCGTGCCTTGGCGACGCATTTGTTGTGCGCGCCACACATAGGAGCCCGTCGGGTGAGTGCGATTTTAGTCCAGCGGCGCGACGTGCGGGATCGGGCTGTCGTCGATGTCTCGCTGTTGCTGCAAGGCGGCGATCGCCTGTTCCAGATAAACCGATGACGGGTGTGCCTGCGGGCGTTGATCCGATCCGTAGCATTTGGAGTGAATCCTACCTTCCGGCGATCGCGGGCGGAGACGCTCATTAGCGGGTCAGTGTAAAGCGAGCAAGCGAATCCATGGCCGCGAGAGCGGTTCGCTTTCAAATTCGAGCCCGACTGCGGTGACTGATCGTGCCCAATCCAATCGCGAAACTGGTTAGTCAGTATGACTCCGTGAGGTGGTGGCTGGCCTGGCGTGAGGAATCAAACGCGGGTTAGCATCGCTGCCAGAGCCGCACGGTGTGGACAGGGCCACACCCGGCGATTTCCGCACGGAGGCCAGCATGGAACACGATAGCACGCTGTACGTGGGTCTGGATGTTCACAAGGAGTCGATCACAGTCGCCTACGCGACCGGTATGGGCGAGGTCGAACTGCTCGGCAAGATCGGGACGACCAAGCCCGATATCGACCGTCTGTGCAAGCGTCTGCAGTCCAAAGCGCGACGCGTACACGTCGTCTATGAGGCCGGTCCGTGCGGTTATGGACTTTACCGGCAACTGGTCGAGAAAGGAATCGACTGCATGGTATGCGCGCCTTCATTGATTCCAAAGAAGCCAGGTGAACGCGTCAAGACGGATCGACGTGATGCAGTGAAGCTCGTGCGCTCGCTTCGCGCCGGCGACCTGTCGGCTGTGTATGTGCCCACCGTGGAGGACGAAGCCTTCCGCGATCTCTCACGTGCCTGGGTAAGTGCAAAGGACGATCTGAAGCGTGCCCGACAACGCCTGAAGGCCTTTCTGCTTCTGCATGGAGTTGGCTACACAGGCCGAGCCGACTGGGGGCCATCGCACCGGCGTTGGCTGAGTACGTTTGCGTTCGACAGCACCTGGCAGCAGTTTGCGTTCGAGGAGCATCGACGCACCATCGAGGACCGGTTGGCGCAATGCGACCGACTGGAAGCAGCGTTGCGCGAGGCGGTTCTCAACTGGCGATTCTATCCGGCCGTGCTAGGCCTGCAAACGATGCGCGGCGTGCAGTTCACCACAGCTGTGGGCATGCTCGCCGAACTGGGCGATCTGTCGCGCTTCACGCACCCGCAGCAGTTGATGGCCTGGTTGGGCGTGACGCCGTCCGAACACTCGTCGGGCGAGAAACGTCGTCAGGGAAGCATCACCAAGAACGGGAACAGTTATGCCAGAAAGCTGCTCGTCGAAGCGGCCTGGAGCTATCAGCACCCAGCCCGCGTCAGTCCTGAGATCCAGCGTCGCCATGAAGGCATTCCTAAGCCCATCGTAGATCGAGCATGGGACGCGCAGGTACGCTTGTGCCGACGCTTCCGAAAGCTCGTCGCGCGTGGAAAGCAGAAGAACATCGTGGTCATCGCGGTCGCCCGAGAACTCAGCGGGTTCATCTGGGATATCGGCCGGCTCGCAATGTCGCTTGCCGTGAGGTGCGATGGACTCGTGGCGTAATTCGATATCTGAATCACCCCACCACTCGAGGGGGAGTTTCCTGAAGGCGGCGTAGCCCGGCACACGAGTAACCCGCGACAATGCTAGGCAACGGATACATCCGGACTTGCGAGGTTAGATAGCGGCAGGCTCATTGGGCGGACCTTTGTAATGCGGTACCCAACCCGCGGATATCAGATCCTATGAAGCGCGTCCCTCGCCACGCTGAGGTCTAAAATTGGCGTGCCGAGGTTTGCTCAAAGGAGAACGTCATGTGTTCCGATCAGACGTACACGAGTGGTGACGGAATGGTTTTGGCCGTGTCGCTGGAACTGGCTGCGGCCAAGTGGAAAGTTGCGTTGCACGACGGCCGGCGCGAGAAACCCGCCGTGCACACCGTTGCACAGCCGCAGGCTGCGGCGCGTCTGCAGGCGGTGCTGGACCTGATCGAGGCACATAAGGAAAGGTGGTCGTTGCCGACAGATGTACGGATTGCCGTGAGCTATGAGGCTGGACAGGACGCATTCTGGATCTGGCGCGCGTTACGGGCGCGACACCTCGACTGCTACGTTATTGATCCGGCCAGCATTCCGGTCGAACGCCACCAGCGGCGGGCCAAGACTGATCGGCTCGATGTCATCAAGCTCGTCATCAACCTGCGCGCGTGGCTGCGCGGCGAGCGTGATCGCATGCATGTGATTCGCGTACCGTCAGCGGAGGACGAAGCATCGCGCCATCTGATGCGAGAGCGCGGACAACTACAGAAGGAAATCCTGCAGCACCAGGATCGCATGCGCAAGCTGCTGGCCACCCTCGGCTGCTGGGATCCGGTCGATCACCGGGCTTTCGCGGACCGGCTCGAGCGCGACGAAGTGCGATGCCACGACGGTGCACCGTTACCGCGCGAGCTGTATGAGCGGTTACGGCGTGAGTGCGACCGGCTGGCCCTCGTCGAACAGCAACTTGCGGTGCTGGAAAGCACGCGAAAGACGAACGTGCCAGCAGTCGCGCGCCAGCGTTGCGATGCGCTGGCGCGCCTCAAGGGTATCGGCGAAGTGGGCGCCTCGCGTCTTGCGCTCGAGCTCTTCTGGCGGGACTTCAACAATCGCCGCGAAGTCGGCTCGTGCGTCGGGCTGGTGCCTCAGCCCTACGACAGCGGCGAAAGCCAGGTCGATCAAGGGATCAGCAAACAGGCAAACCGGCGGGTGCGCGCGCTGCTGATCGAGATTGCATGGACCTGGCTGCGCTACCAGCCCGGCAGCGCACTAACAAAATGGTTTGACCAACGCACGCTGGGTACAGGGCCGAACCGACGCGCACGACGTATCGCTATCGTCGCGGTGGCGAGACGTCTTGCCATTGCGCTGTGGCGCTATCTCAAAGACGGAGTCATTCCCGAAGGCGCTCACCTTAAGCGTGCTTAATTCCTCGAAGGTTTCGCAGAAAGGAGGTTAAGGATTGGCTAGGCAGTTACGTAGCAAACACGGTTGGAGTGAACATGCCCGTGATCACGCTGGGTTGCTGAAGCAACCGAATATTTTCAGATGGGGCATGCTCCCGGAAAAGGGTTCCGGCGTAACGCGCATGCAGGATAAGGCTGGCGACACGCCAGCGGATAGAAGGTGGTGAGATGCTGGTTCTTCTCACGAGCGCCACGGCGACTTCCGGCCAGATCGATCGGAGACACTTTATGAAAGTTTGGGAAAAAGCGATCTTGACAGAACCCTCGCTCATAGAAGCGTGATCCACCGTCGAGATGTACAGCTACGTCGCCCTCAGGAAATTCACAGATATGCAGTCGACAAACTAAAACAAACCCATCCCGATTGACAACACAGAGTCATATCAGCATTCACCTCCTCCCCGCCTTCAGAGCCAAGTCAGACAGTGATGTGCCCGGTTGCAGGCAGGCATCTTGTCCGCGCGGTCGAAGCTTCCCTTGTCGCCGTCACCAAAGCGTGTCACACGCAAGGCCAAAAAGGTCTGGGCATCCTCGCTCATGGATTGCCTCCCCAAGTTGGGTTGCGGTCGCGTTCGTCGACCTTCTCAATTGCAGAAGCCACGTGGTCGGAAACTCGCGCTTATGCTGTACCGGCCTATAGAACGGCCTGGACGATGAGTGCTTGCGCCAGGAGTGTGTCGGTGTACGTTGCAGTGACATTCACAAACTTCAAAGTGTTGCTATTTTTGATTACCGTGGCGTAAAAATGCACGTCGTCGCCTTGCTTGCTACCGTTCATCATCGAGTAGTGTGCATCGAACGTACTTGCCTTTCTGCTTGCAGGTAAAAGGCTTAATGACGCGGCAAATGCGGCCATGTCCATGAAGGTAGTCAGGAAGGTGGAATGAGTGCGGCCATAGGCATTGACCGTCAGTTCGCCGACTCGTGCCTCGATCCAGGCCTCACCACCGGCGGCCCGCACGCTCTGGCGTCCCAGCGCGATATGCAACGGGTGCTGGCGAATCGCTTCCATCAGCGGATGCTCGGGATCAATAGTCATCGTTCGGGGAACTCGTTCAAGCCGTCAAGAACAATCTCGAAGGATTCCATATATTTTTAGCTGAGTTTTTCACGGTTGCGGTTTTCGAGTCCCGGCGGATGAATCACGCCGGGTTGTTTTTCGATAGGCATCGTGAGATGCCCTCCATTCGGGACGTCAGGCAAACTCGGCCGGAATACGACTGAACATGATTACCCACTGACCATCCTGAACGATTTCATCCCTCTGGTTGAGCACCTGCAGGTCGAACGTTACGATACCCCGGTCCGGCTTCTTGGTTTCGCGCTTGGAGGCCACGACTTCACACACGCGTATGGTGTCGCCGATGAACACCACATTTTTCATGTTCCACGTCATGCCCAGCATCACCAGGCTCGTGCCTTCCTTAAAGCCAAGCCCGATCTCGAGTCCCGATGCCATCGCGAAAACGCCGGGTCCGTGCATCAGGCGCTGACCGAACGGTGAGTTCCTGGCATATTCTGCGTTGGTGTGCATCGGGTGGGTGTCCCAGGAGAACGAGGTGAAATTCACCAAATCCGTCTCGGTGACGGTGCGGGACTTGGTTTCCCAAGTATCGCCGACGTTGAGTTCTTCATAATATTTGCCTGGCGGACGATTGGTGGATTGTGTCATGGTGCGTTTCTCTAAGGTTGGACGAGCGTATCGCGTATATCTTCACGCCGCAAATGCGGGCGGCGCAGTGAAGGCTTGGTATTGAGTTTCGAGCAAGCGGGCGAACTCAATGGTGGTGTGGTCGTCATACTGGGCTCCGATGATCTGCACTCCCACGGGCAGGCCCGAATTACCCACGCCGATGGGGGCTACCGTAGCGGGCAAATAAGCCAGCGTGGCCATGCTGGCCCAGAACATCTGGTGGATCGATTGCACCGGCTCGCCATTGATTGTGATTCGGCGTTCGTGGCGGGGTAGAGAATGATCATGCGTGAAAGCCGTAGTGGACGCGGCCGGACAGACGAGCACATCAAAGTCTTGAAAGAAAGCAGCCCATTTCATGCGGATACGATGACGTAGCTCGTTGAGCAGCAACCAGTCGCGATGTCCCATCGCGGCCGCTTCCCGTGCGAGCCACCAATAGTCGTCGGTGTCGGCGAACCTGGTGCCGACCTCCTCACGAAAACGCAGCACCTCGGCGGACGTGTGATTGCGGGACGTGGTCGAGCGGAGCAGCCTTACATACAGGCGGTACATTTCGTCGCGGTCGAAATTAGGCCAGGCGTTCTCCGTGACCTGCACGCCGCTGTCGCGTAGAAAATCAGCCAGTTTTTGAAGTTGCTGCGCCACTTCGGTATCGACCGGTGCGTTGGGTGCGTCGAACAAGAACGCTACACGGAAGGCACTGAGTTCGGTCTTTCGCGGCGCAGGCAGATCAAGACGCCACGCCCTGTTTGCAATGTCCGCTGGACCACTGATTACATCTAATACGAGCGCGAGGTCGCTCGCGCTACGCGCCAGTGGACCGATGACGCCCATGTCCGGCTCGGAAACCACATCCGGCAGCGCATGGCCCGACTGGGTGACAATGCCGAACGTCGGCTTGTGCCCGTACACGCCACAATAGTGTGCCGGGTTGCGAATCGAGGCACCTATGTCGGTGCCCAATTCGAGTCCCGTAAGCCCCGCCGCAATAGCCGCTGCGGCTCCGCCAGAAGACCCGCCAGGCGAGCGAGCAACGTCCCACGGGTTGTTTGTCGTGCCGTAAACGGGGTTGAATGTTTGCCAGTCGGCCAACAATACCGGTACGTTGGTTTTGCCGAATATGACCGCGCCAGCTTCTTTCAGGCGACGTACGGCGACGGCATCGTCAGTCGGGATTGAATGGGCAAATTTTTCAAGTCCCCATGTCGTGGGAGTACCCGCCAGGCGGAACGATTCCTTGACGGTCATCGGCACGCCGTGTAGCGGCCCTATGAATCCACCACGCTGACGCGCGCGGTCCGCTGCGTCAGCTTCGGCGCGTGCCTCGTCCAATCGAAGGGTGACCACAGCATTCAGGGAGGCGTTGTGGCTGTCCAAGCGCCCAATGAAATGTTCGAGCGCTTCCCGGCTACTCAGGAAACCGTTGCGGATCGCATTGGCAATATTGGCTGCGCTGCCAAACGGCAGCAGAGATGATGGCGACAAGTTGAAGTTCCCGTTTTGGTTTAGGCCATCGGCATTGACTGGTTGTAGCGTTCGGCCGTCTCGCTCATGCGCGAGAACTGTACCCCGGGGATTGCCTTCATGCGCTGGATCAGGCTTTCTAGCATGACGATACGCGGGCCGCGTCCGATCACTTCCGGGTGCATGGTCAGCGTGAAGGCGCCACCCTCGACATGTTTTGCGCAATAGTCGAACTCGGCCCACCAGATTGCGCCAACTTCCTCGGCCGAGCGTAATCCATTCAGCGGCGGTTTGCCCATAAACTGGAAATAAACAAAATCGTCCAACTCCCAAGCGACCGGGAACTCCACTAGGCTCGAGTTCGGGCCGAATACGACCCGACCATCCGATTGCACCTCATCGTTTATGCGTGGTCTATAGAGGCGATAATCGTCTGCCATTAGACTGCTGTCATAGAGGTAGCCACGTTCGGCCAAGATCGAGAGTGTGTTGACGCTCAAGTCCCACGCTGGCGAACGGTAACCAATCGGCTTTACCTTCGCGACTTGTTCCAGAGCCTCTTCGGCGGCAATAAAATCGTTCAGCTCTTGCTCCCGGCTCATGCCAACCGGTGAGGCATGAAGAAAGCTGTGTGCGGCTATTTCATGCCCTTCTGCAGCGATGGCCCTCACCGCTTCCGGGAAGGTCAGCGCTGTGTGGCCGGGCACGAAGAACGTAGCTGGTACTTGCAGCCTGTGCAGGAGGTCCAGTACACGCGGGACACCGACGCGCGCACCGAACTCTCCACGCGAAATCGGCGTAGGGGATGTCTGTTTGAACGACGTAATCCAGCTTGACAGGGCATCAAGATCAAAACTCAAATGGACTGTCGTCTTCATGGGAATTCCCATATTTTGATTGCGGGACGGTGTTCAAGCGGGGCTGTTTTCAACCAGTTTTCGGGCAATCAGAATCTGCAGAATCTCGTTCGAACCTTCTCCCAGGATCAATACCGGTACTTCGCGGAAAAAGCGTTCGACCATGAATTCGGGCGAATAGCCGAAACCACCATGAATGCGCATCGAGTCGATAGTGACCTCCATGGCCATTTCGGTCGCGAACAGTTTGGCCATCGCCATGTCCAGGTCGGCGCGTTCGCCGTTGTCCATCTTGCGTGCGCCTTGCAGAGTCAAGGCCTTGGCCGCTTCGATCTTGGTGGCCATCTGCGCGAGTTTGAGTTGAATGGCCTGGTGTTGACAAATGGGCTGGCCAAAGGTCTTGCGTTGCTGTGAATAGGCAAGCGCCCGTTTCAGACCGCCTAACGCAATCCCGATGGCCGAAGAGGACACCGACAGGCGGCCGGAATCGAGGCCACCCATGGTGTATTTGAAACCAACTCCCAGGCCAGCATCGCCGCCGAGAACTGAACTGGCGGGAATGCGCATATCGTCAAAGAAAATCTCGGACGACTCCATGCCTTTATAACCGAGTTTTTTTTGATTGCGTATTTCGAGCCCTGGCAGGTGAGTCGCGCCGGGTTGCTTTTCAATTAACATCGCAGTGATGCCTTTGTGACGCGGACTTTGCTCCGGGTCGGTAACAACCAGGGCCATGAGCAGACCGGCGTTCAGGGCGTGAGTCGCCCAAATCTTCTGTCCGTTGATGAGGTAGTCGTCACCCTCCTTCCTGGCGCGGGTGGTGATGGCTTGGATGTCGGACCCTGTGCCCGGCTCGGTGATGGAGAAGCAGGCCTTGAGTTCGCCCGCCGCCATGCTAGGCAGCAGACGATTCTTCTGTTCGGTGGTACCGAAGCGGAGAATCATCGATGCGACAGTGAATTGGGCAGTGAGGACGCCGGATAGCGTCATCCAGCCCTGGGACAACTCCATCAGCACGCGCGAGACGGTTTCATAGCCGGCGTCCAAGCCACCGTACTCTTCAGGAAGAGTCAGCGCAAACAGGCCGAGTTTTGCCATTTGATCGAACAAGGCTTGGGGGTAGGTGTCAGTCGACTCGAGTTCAGTGACAACCGGAAGCACATCCCGTTCGACAAACTTTCGTACCACGTCCAGAATCTGCTCGCGTTCGGCGTCGCGTGGAGTCGTCATGGGTAACCTCTTGGATATTTGACTGATGGGGCAAGCAGTCGGGAGGGACTGCGGCTCTCTTGGCGAGTGAACGGCTACCAGCCGACCGATTTTAGATCGGCCTCCAGATCGCGACGGGTACGCTCGTATGTGACGGTTTCATCCGGAATGGTACGAATACGGACTTTGCTATTCATTTCTTCTGTGATGTGGGCAATTACGCCAGGCAACGTCGCCATGACTGCGATACCGGTCATTTCGGCTGGGCTAAAGCCGAGTTGGGCAAATAGCGCCGCTGTCATTCCAACATCGTTAATCGGTAAATCCGGCTTGTTCACCGCGAGCTTGAATGCACGGTGGATCGCTTCGTACCAGTCGCAGGATTCGCCCCAGATGCCTTCTCCCATCGCAAGGTTCTTGAGTCGTTCCGAACGAGGGTCGACCCCTTTAAAGTTGGGATGTCCGAAACCGGGCACACGGGCCTTCCGTGCCCGAAGTTCAGCCACATAGGCCGTTGCGAACGTGTCCAAAGTCTGTCCGGAAGCCTTGTATTTAGCAACCCCTTCGATGATGAACTTGCCAGCGTCTTCAGGTGCTAGTGTGTACTCGCCCGCTGACAAGACTGCGGTGGCCAGACCCGCTTGCATGTTCGGATTCCCCGAGACGCAATAGCGGGCTGCTGCTGTGCCGGGCTTCTTGAGCCCATAGTCAATTGTTGAATTGAGCAAGGCATCGAGCATGCGTTCCTGATTCGGGGTCGGCAGCTTGCCACGAATCACCAGATAGCACGTTGTTGCAAAGGACACGCGGCCCATCAAGTCATTAACGTCGTAGCCACGAGCATGAACGGCGGTGGGCTCCACATCGCTGATTCCGGTATTCCAATAGGCATTCTTGATTTCTGCGCTATTCATCTTATCTATTACTTTCCAGATTGTTTGCGACAATATTCTCGAGTAATCGCTCCCGCACCGTCGGTGGCAGCGGCCTCGAGCGCCGGGTTGCGGGATCGAAGTTCACATAGACTGTTTCGGCGCCAAGCAGCTTTTCGTCGCCAGACGCGCGTGTAATATCAAATCCTAGTGTGAAGCTGCTGCTTCCAACCTTGACCGGATGTACGGCAATCTTGATCTCTTCTTCGAAACTCGCCGGGCTTTCGAATTCCAGCATGATGCTAACGATCGAAGGATCGCAACCCTCAGCCAGCAATGGCTTGTAGTCCCAGCCAAGGTGGCGAAAGTATTCGGTCATGGCCACGTCGAGGTACTCGAGATAGCGCGCGTGATAAACGATACCTTGCTGGTCGGTTTCATGGTACCGAACGCGCAGGCAATGCTGAAAGTTCGTGGTTTTCATTGGCGGGCCAATAGATTCATCGAAATGTTGAGCATGCCTGTCATACATCGAGCGGCATTCAGCGACGTGCCTTCAGAGCATCGTCGAGCGACAGCCGGAGATGATTGACCATGTCGTCCACCTGCGGCTTGGTGATAATCAACGGCGGGCAAAAGGCCAGCGCGTCAGCCATATTGCGCGAAATCACGCCGCGCTGCTGCAGGAAACCATTGACCAAGGCGCCGAGCTGGCCTGGCAGATCAGTGCCGCGCTTTTCCTCTTTGTTGACGACCAGTTCAACCGCCGCTATCAGGCCAACACCACGCACTTCGCCGACCAGAGGGTGACTGCTCAGTTCCCTCAGGCTCGTCTGCAAATGAGCTCCGACGTCGGCTGCATGCGCGACCAGATTGCGCTCGTTGATAATGTCCAAGGTCTCGTTGGCGACGGCTGCTGCCACCGGGTGGCCACCACCGGTGAAACCATGACCGAACACACCGATGCGACCGCTTTCTTCGGCGATCGGCCCGAAAACTCGGTCGTTGACTAGAAGTGCCGACATCGGCATGTAGCTGGAGGTGAGTTGCTTCGACAACTCAAGAATGTCCGGTTTGATGCCAAAGGTCTCACAGCCGAACATGCGGCCGGTGCGGCCGAAACCGCAGATCACCTCATCGGCGACCAGCAAGATTTCGTAGCGTTTCAGTACGTCCTGAATTTTCTCCCAATACGTGGCGGGCGGCACGACGACACCACCAGCTCCCATCACCGGTTCAGCGAAGAAGGCGGCGACAGTGTCGGGACCTTCGCGAAGTATCAGTGCTTCCAATTCGTCGGCGCAGCGTGTCGCGAACTGTTCTTCAGTCTCGCCAGGGAGGCCTTCGCGCCAGTAGTGCGGACACAAGGTGTGTCGCACGAATGGCAATGGCAGACCGAAGGATCGGTGATTGTTCGGAAGGCCGGTCAAACTGGCTGAAGCCATCGTGGTGCCGTGGTAGGCGCGTTGGCGGCTAATGATCTTCTTGCGCTGCGATTGGCCCAGTGCTTCGAAGTGATACCAGATCATCTTGATGGCCGTGTCGTTGGCCTCGGACCCGGAATTCGCGAAGTACGCTTTGCTCATCGGCACGGGCGCCATTTTTACGAGGCGTTCGGCCAGTTCGATTTGCTGCGAGTGTGATTTGTGCGAAAAATTGTGGTAGTAGGGCAGCTTTTCCATCTGCCGACTTGCTGCTTGAACCAAGCGCTGCTCGCTAAAGCCCAGCGCCGTGCTCCACAGCCCGGCCATGCCCTCGATATAGCGCTTCCCTTCAGAATCGACGACGTAGATGCCATCACCGGACTCAATGATCAGCGGTCCTTGGGTCAGGTGTGACTGCAGATTGGTGTAACCGTGCAGGAGGTACGCGGCATCCTTTTCATGGGCACAATATGCTGTTTTTGTCACGTGATAGCCTCTATAACAATGTTTTTTAGTGATGATGCATCATGCATCGAACTGACGGGCCATGTCAAGCGCAGTCGTTCCACATTGTCTGCGTAGTGATGTTCGAGTTGTTCTCGCGCATGGTCCCGAAAGCATCCAGAGGGATCGTTGCTGACCGTGAAACGAACACTGGCAGACAATCTTGAGTTCGAGGTGTACCGTGACGCTTCGCGTCTGGTAATGCAGGGCGGGGCGATCACCAGACGTTTGGAGTCCTCTGTTTGC
>NZ_PVZB01000050.1 GCF_003002025.1 Paraburkholderia sp. BL25I1N1 | reverse complement strand
CCCGTAGCGCCAGGGTTCGGCCATCAGACGTTCAACGCTTTCCGGTGAAAGCGCCACGCCGGGCATGGGCAGATCGAAGCGGGCGCGCTCCATCAATCAGGACGCGCCTGATGCGGCTCGCACGGGAAAGACAGGAGCCGTGAGGCGTGGATACGTAAGACGTGGATACCTGTCGCAGCGTACAGCTTTCATCGTTTGACCTCTTCCCCGAGTTTTTTCAATCATCGGGGATAGTCGTTCGATAGTCAGCAGGACTATTTCGCAATAACGCTGGGAAATGTCAGCGGCGTCCAGTTGCATTGACGGTTATCTACCCGTCCTGAGCATGTTATGTATCGTGCATCAACACGGGCCACCGGGCTGGCGTCGGCGCAGATATAAAAAAGCTTGCGACGGGCGCGGGCAACGCGAGCGCGTCTGCAGATCAGGAGGGGAATTGTGCCGACATGCAGAATCAATGAGAGGGTCGTGTACGCAGCCGTGACATCGGACAAATCCAGGAACGCACAGCAAGCGGCCTGATAAAAAAGGGCGACCGGGGTCGCCCTGAATGGTCACGCAAAACACCTGCCGTGTCCCGATGATGCGGACAACCGAAGGCCGTGTGCCAGCAACCAGGTTGTTAAAGTCGAACGGAACAGATGTTTGTAGCTCTTGCGCGTCGCGGGCGAATTTATCCACAGAAATTGTTCACATCCCTGTGGACAACTCCTGGCCAAGCGGCATAACTGATTGAGCGCAGAAGGATTTCTTCGCTGGAGCAGCGAACGCGCTCACTCCGTCGGCGAAGCGAGCAGCGACACCGGCACGCCGCGGCAGCTGACCCGGGCAACGAGCTCCGCGCCGAGACCCGCACTCGATTTCTCGTGCGCATCGAACGAGGTCATCTCCCTGTCGACCCGCAGAATGTTGATCGGCCACGACGCGCGCGACAGCCGTTCGTGCGCGAAAGCGCCCACCCATAGCGGCGTGACGGAGGTGCCGTTGCCCACCGCGTAACCGCTGGGCCAGAACCGCAGCACGTCGCGTTCGTCGCGCGTGTCGCCCGGACGCATGAACACCACCGAAGACGGCACGCCGTTGTTGAGCTTCGGCAAGACCGGCAGCGACACCGCCGCCACATTGGGCGAGGCTAGCGAGAGCAGACTGTGCGCCGAGACGTCCGTGCCTTCCACCCAGCCTTGGGCGCGCAACTGTCCGCGGATCGAATCGAGGTTCGAGACCCACTGCAGCGTGAGCGGCTCCTTGCGATCGCCGCCCATGTCCGAGCGGTAACACGGCAGGCGCTTCCAGACGGAGAGCGTCCACTGCGATTGCGAGACCAGCACGGGAGGCGGGCGCAGCGCGCTGTCCGGCGGCGGCGTGGGCATGTTGAAGCCGACCTGGACGCCCACGCTGAGCAGCACGACCACCAGCACCACGACGGGCATGAACGCGCGTTCGGGCGGCGTTTCCGGGTGCCGCCACATCGCTGTCAACGCAACGACCGCTACCCAGAGGTAGGCGAGCGCGGCGCCGCCGAGCGCGTCGGACACCCAGTACCTGCCGAAGTACAGTCCCGCGAGCGCGACCAGGATCACCACGATCGCACTCGCGGCCGCCACCAGCACCCCTTCCAGCCTCTCGACCCGGCGTGCCAGCAGAAACGCCAGGAAACCGTACACGATGACGGTTGCGGCGACGTGATTGCTCGGAAACACATAGGCGCCGACCAGCGACGTATTGGGCGGCGCGCGGTGCATCGCGAACTGCAGCAGGTAGATCAGCAATTGGGAAAACACCACCGCCGCGAGCCAGTAGCCGACGGTGCGCCAGCGCCGCTCCAGCAGCATCCACACCGTGACCGTCACGACCAGCGCCGCGAGTGTGATGCTGCTGCCGAGCGTCGAGAGACCGGCGAGAACGGTATCGCTCCAGGGCGTGCGTACCGATTGCAGGAAGTGATAGACGGAGACGTCCACTTGCGTCAGCGGATCGCCGCTGGCGACGTCGTCGAGCACGCCAAAAAAAAGCGCGCCCGACACGAGTACGACCAACGAAGTCAGCAGGATGCTGCTGGCGTCAGGCGTACTGGGGTCGAGCATCTTGCGCGCGAAACGGCCGAACGGACCCGGATGCCGACAGGCCCAGCTGCCCAACTGTTGGCCCGCCGCGCTCGACCACGCGTTGGCGTGCGAGAGCAGAAAACGCGCCGCGCGAAAGCTCAGCCAGACAATCCCCACCAGCAGCGCGATGATCACGACGAGCCTGAACGACACCGCGCCGGCCAGCAGCACCGAGGCGCCGAAGATCATGCCCGGCAGGATATGGGCCGGCGCCCAGATCAGCGCCGACAGCACGTTCATTGCGTAAAAGCGCAGCGGCGGCATGCCGAGCATGCCCGCCACCACCGGCACGATTGCCCGCAAAGGGCCAATGAAGCGCGCCAGCACGACGCTCTTCGCGCCATGTTTGCGGAAGAAGCGGTGGCCTGCCTCGAGCACTTCGGGATGTTTGCGGAACGGCCAGAACTGGACGATCCGGTCCTTGTAACGGCTGCCGATCCAGAAGCTCATGCCGTCGCCGGCGATGGCGCCCGCGATCGCCCACACGAGCGCCCAGCCGAGACTCAGCGAGCCGGTGCCGATCAGCGCGCCGGCGAGGAACATGGCGGTGCTGCCCGGAACGAAGGTGCCGATGACGGCGAGCGACTCGAGAAACGCCGCCAGGAAGATGACCGTGAGCGTCCAGCCGGGATGGCCGGCTAACTGGTGCAAGAGGTGGATGTAGGCGTGCTCCATCGTGCGCGATCAGCCGTTCTGGCGTAACGATTGATCATAACGCGCGACGGAGCCGTCTTATTCCTTTTTGGACGCCGGCCGCAGGTTCACGAAGCGCTAAGCGAATCGCCGGAGACGTGAACGCGTTGGCCGATCTGCACGGCCGGCTGCGTCGGGTAGCTGAAGTTGCGGTAGCTGCCGTCCTGCATGCGGACCTGGACCTGGTAGGTGGTCTGCTTGCGCACCCCGTGTTCGATGCCGTTCCCGGCGAGGCCGCCGCCGACCGCGCCGGCAATCGTCGTGAGAATCTTGCCGCGGCCGCCGCCGATCTGGTTGCCGACCAGCCCGCCCGCCACCGCGCCGCCCAGCGCGCCGAGGCCCGTGGTCGGCTCGGGCGCCTGCACTGTATTGATGGCGACCACCTCGCCCGCGTACGGGTCGGCGGCGACCGGGCGCGGTGCCGCGGCGTCGTAAGGTGCCTGGTAGCCCTGATTGTTTGCGGAATTCGGCGCGGCCACCGGCGTTGCGCGGTGCGGATGATGAACGGGCGGCCGGGCTGGGGCGGTTTGCTGCGCCGTCTGCTGAACCGGAGCCGCTTGCGGTGCCACGACCGGCGTGCTGGCGACCGGCGTGCTGGCGAGCGGCGCCGCCGCTGCCGTGACCGGCCGCGCGGGTTCCGTGACCGCGTGCGAAGTCGGGAGTAAACCGGTCATCGCGGCGATGCCGGTTGCGCTCGCCAGGATGACGGCGACAGCCGCGCCCGCAACTAGCGGATGAATGCGGCTGCGTTGCGGTTGGCTGGAAGTGAGGTTCGTATTCATGGCGGACTCCGCGGGTAGGTGCCTGCAATAACGCCGCGAAAGTGCGTTCGGTGCACACGGGCTGCGTGCTGCTTTGTAAGGATTTGTACGCTTTCGCGCGAGCGGTTACACGTTCAGATTTCATCGCTGAGTTCGTCGAGGAAAGGTTGCAGGCGGTCGTGGCGGATACTCGCGAGGCGTGCGCCGGTCGTCGTCTGAAAACCCTCGGGCAGTTTCAGCAGCCTGGTGTGGACGTGGTCGAGCGTGTACCGCGTGTCATCCAATGGACGCTGGGTCGTGTGCGGATCGGCCGGGACGTACGGCGGCGAACGAAGCGCGCCGGGCGCCGTCTTACTATTTGAGCGGCCGGGCAACTCGGACCTCGCGCTCGCGCAATTCGACGAAGTAACGGAGTGGGCTATGAAGATCGTAAAGGGCAGTATCGCGGCGTCGGCAATGATGATCGGTGCCGTTGCCGCAGCGTATGGGCAGTCGGTCACGCAGCCAGGCGCCACCGGAGCGGCTGCCGTCAATGGCGCGCCTTCCGGCATGACCAACAATGCGGGGGCCACAGCGGGAACGGGTCCGTCGACGGCCGCCGGCATGAGCCCGATGTCGCCGGGTGCGGGAACGGCGGGCGGCGTAAGAGCCGGTCCCGCACTCAACACCATGCGCGCGAACGGCACGAGCCTGAACGCGAACCCGGACCCGCGCGTGCCGAATTTCGCCGGCAGGGGCGCGCCGCCGCCGCCGCGGAATTAGTCAGCAAACGGGGCGTGTCCATCGTGTGAGCGCGGCGGATAAAATGCACGCCTCGGCAAGCGGATCCGATTCGACAGCAAGGAGATGGGCATGGCGTACGGCGAGCACAAATACAAGGTATCGGTGCAATGGACCGGCAATCGCGGAAGCGGCACTTCCGGCTACCGCGATTACGGGCGCGATCATGTGATAGCAGCGGGCAACAAGCCGGAGATTCCAGGTTCGTCGGACGCGGCCTTTCTCGGCGACGCCAACCGCTGGAACCCCGAAGACCTGCTGGTCGCCTCGGCCAGCGCCTGCCACAAACTCTGGTATCTGCATCTATGCGCGGATGCCGGCATCACGGTGACGGCGTATCGCGACGACGCCGAAGGCACCATGCTAGACGACCCGAAACAAGGCCGTTTTTCACAGATCGTGCTGCGCCCGCGCGTCGTGATTCGCGCGGGCGGTGATGCCGAACTCGCCGCGCACTTGCATCACGTGGCGCACGAGAAGTGCTATATCGCGAACTCGGTCAATTTTCCGATTCTCTGCGAAGCGGTCATCGAAACGGATTTTGATTGACCGAGGCAGGCCCGGCCGCCGGCTGGGCGCTATCGGTTCAATGCAGCAGCGCCATCTGCACGACCTTCACGATCACGAGCGCCACCGCCACGATCAGATAGCCGCGCAGCACGCCCATCCAGACCCGCTTGGACAGCGTCAATTGCGGCGCCGGCAACTCGTCCAGAGGCGGCATGCGCCACGCTGCGCGCGTTTCCTTGGACCACCCGAATTCGCTTTCCTGAGCCACTGCGCTCCCGGATTTCCGCCGCAGCTTGCGAGCCACGACGGTGGCCGCATAACCTGCCACGGCCATCAGCGTGCCGGCTGCGAGCACTTCAAGCATGACTTCGCCGGTGATGTCCGGATACATGACGGAAGCGGTGAGAATGATGGATAGCATGACGAGCACCCAGACCACTGCGCCTGTGAAGACGTTGAGCTTCTTCGAGTTCACCCACGGTCCGAGCACCGCGCGGTCGTTGCACAACAGCAGCAGAAACACGGTCGCGCTGGGCAGCAGCACGCCGGCGAGCGTCTGCACCGCTTCCGTCAGAAGGCCGAGCGGGCTGCCCGGAATCAGCACCAGCGTCGCCGCGGCCGCCACGATGGCGAAATAGACGAGGTAGAAGCCCTTCGCGTCCGACACGCCGCGATGCAGCGAGTGGCGAATCTTGAAGACGTCGCCGATCGCGTAGGCGCTCGACAACGACACCGCCGCCGCGCCGATGATGCACGCGTCGAGCAGCGCCACGGCGAACAGCACGGCGGGCGTGCGGCCGGCATATCTTTCGAGGTCGGCGATCACGCCACCCGCGTCGGTGAAATGGCCGAACTCGGGCTTGCCCGCGTAGAGCGCCGCGCAAAACGAGATCATGGCCACGGCGCCGATCATCACGAAGACGATACCGATCCACAGGTCAGCCTTTTCGTACTTCATGAAACGCGGCGTAATGCGTTTATCGACGATGTAGCTTTGCTGAAAGAACAATTGCCACGGCGCGACGGTGGTGCCGACAATGCCGATCACGAGCAGCATCACGTCGCTCAGCTTCGAGTGGGCGGGCCAGCCCGGGATCAGAAAGTCGTGCGCCATCTGGCTGACCGGCGGGTGGATCGATACCAGCACTGGCACGAGCAACAGGCTCATCACGCACAGCACCACGGCGAAACGTTCGAAGCGCCGGAAGTCGCCCGTGCTCACCGCGGCCATGGTTACCGCCGCGGCGATGCAAACGCCGGCCACCTTCGAAATGCCAAAGAACTGGAGCACGAACGTAATGCCGATGAACTCGGTCACGATCGTCAACGCGTTGAGGATGAACAGATCCACGACGCTGAAGGCTCCCCAGAATTTACCGAAGCGCTCGAAGATCAGCCGTGCATGACCGACGCCGGTCACCGCGCCGAGACGCAGCACCATCTCCTGATTGACGAACAGCACGGGCACGAGCAGCAGCATGGTCCACAGCAAGGTGGTGCCATAGTTCTGTCCCGCTTGCGTGTAGGTGCCGAAGGCGCCGGCGTCGTTATCGCCGACCATCACGATGAGGCCGGGCCCGAGAATCGCGAGCAGCGTGCGCACGCGGGCCCACCAGCTGTTGCGCGCCCCCGTGTCGTGATGGGCGATGGTGCCGAGTGCGCCCTTGATGTCGCCGAGGTGCGCGTCGTCGAGAACGGCGCTGCGGGGTGGTGAGACGTTGATTGGAGTGGACATGCTGGCCGCCTGAGTAGGTTTGATTGGATTGAGCGGGGCGTCTTCGGGATCCGCTGGTATGCGCGGCCAAACAGGGCGGCGCTGCGGGCGGAAACGCGAAGACGCGCTGAGCGTGTGTGCTTACGAAGCGGACCGCGAGACGGAACGCAAAGCGAGCGCCCTGACGCGGTGCCAGGCCACGGTGAGCCAGTGCGGCTTGACGCCGTGCAGTGCGAGGGCGGCGTCGCTATGGGTGCGGGTTTGCTGCCGTGTCGGTACGAGAGTGGCGAGGTACATGTTTTTTCTCCGGGCGTAGGGCTTGACGCGGATTGCGGAAAGCCAGCAGACACGGAGCGCGGCGCATCAGGCGCGCGGCGAAGCAGGTCTACTCGCTTTTCCTTGGGCAAATGATTGTTTGCCTGTCCGCTCGGTCGTGACTGAGCGGACATTGAGCGGCAACCAGGCGGCATATGGGATAACTGTCACTGTCCATGGCGGCTCCTTATCGGCGTTCGGTACGCACGTGTTGGTCCACGCGTTCGGCCGCACCGCATGTCGAACGAATCGAAACGGTGCGAGCGAACGCTGTCGCGAGCGAAGGCTCGCGACGGGATGCCAATCGGCGGGACGCATGTGCGTAAGCACGGCGCGGCCGGATGGCGCTAGTCAAGGTGCACGGAGTGGGTTACTGCGGCGCGCACCATCTGCCTGTCGGCAAGACGGCGGCTGAGAAATAAAGCGCGGGCGTCGGGCCGGTCAGGTAGTGAAACTGTTCGAAGGTCGACTACTGCTGGTGTCCAAGGCATGGGCCTCGTTTATGAAGACGGCGAATTTTAGGCACCGCAGCAAGCGGAAGTCAACATGCTTCGTTAAACGAAGCAAATATTCTTTGGTGGGGTGTGGGCCAGGCCACGTTGTGGTGATGGGAGGCGTCTTGTCTTTCAATTTCGATAGAAAAGAAAGGCTAATGAAGGCTATTTTCCGCTGCTGCTGGTGGAGAGCGGCTTGAGCCGGTGTAGCGGCCCGCGATGCGTGCATAACTCGGCTCGATCCGCCGCCCCGTGCCGACGAAAACACAAGGCGGTTGTCGCGCATTGCGACGCGCGACCACGCGCGAGCGTGCTCGAGTGATGGCGTCGATGTTCGGGCGCGCTTCGCTGTCGTTACACCGCGAAGCACGCCTCGAGATGTCTCAACGATTGCCGTCGAGCAGATCGCCAAGCAGTTCGTCGAATGCGGCTTGCGCGTCTTCGAGTTCTTGCAGCGCGGCATCGAATGTTTGCAGCGCGAACTGCGAAGGCGTGCCGCTGCCGGCCGGCGGGAATTGCGATTGCAGCGACGCGAACGCCGACTGCACGCGTTGGGTCGCGGTCAATACACGCTGCATTGCCGCGGTTTCTTCGGCTCGCGCCTGTTCGTGATCCATGAGAACTCCGTGTTCAACTGGTCGGCTCGCGCCGTTTTAAAGGGGTGACTATGCCACGTTAGCGTTCAGGACAGCGGCAAGCCGCCGTTGGCCTTCACTTCGCGCAACGACAGCGCCGATTCCACCGATGTCACGCCCGGCAGGCTACGCATTTCATCGCGCATGAAGGTGCCGTAGTCGTCGAGATCGCGTGCCACCACCTGCAGGATGTAGTCGGCGCTGCCCGACACGTTGTGACACGCGAGGATGCGCGGGATGGCCTGCACCTCGCGCTCGAAGCGCGTCGCCACCGCGCGGTCGTGCACGGCAAAACGCACGTAGACGAACGCGACCACGCCGAAGCCGAGCGCGGAGCGCGACAGCATCGCGCGGTACTGGTCGATATAGCCGTCGTTTTCGAGGCGCTTCAGCCGGCGTGCGCAGGGCGTTTCGCTGAGGCCGACCGTTTCGGCCAGCCGCGCGTTGGACATACGGCCATCTTTCTGAAGCGCGGCGAGGATCGCGCGGTCGGTTTTATCGAGGTCGGTTGTCATGGCTCGGTGGTGCGGATGACGGATTGGAGGAAAGCCGGTGCTCGGGCCGCAATATTAGCGCATTCCTCCACGGGCGAGCAGTCGGAGCCGGTAATTCGCCAGCAAACCCTCCGCCGACGATAGCAAGATAGAGCCTTGAAAACAGGAGAATTCGATGATTTCCGCACATCTGCTGGCCGTGTATATCGCGGCGCTTTTCGTCGTCTATGCCGTGCCGGGACCGGACATGGCGCTGGTGCTGCAAACCAGTATCGGACGCGGCGTGCGCAGCGGCTTCGCGGCTGCCGGCGGCCTCGGGCTCGCGCGCGCGACGCACGTTACGCTCTCGGCATGCGGCGTGGCCGCGTTATTGCGCAGCGCGCCGTGGTTATACGAAGTGGTGCGCTATGGCGGCGCGGTTTATCTCGCGTGGGTGGGAATTCAGATATTTCGGTCGCCGGTGTTCGCGCTGCCTGGCGGTCATGCCGCCGGCGGCCACGCGGAGGCGATGGCAAGCGTCGAGTCTCGTCCGTTGCGGGCTGCTTTTGTCAAGGGCTTGCTCACCAACCTGCTGAACCCGAAGGCGCTGCTGTTCTGCTCCGTGCTGCTGCCGCAGTTCGTGCGTCCGGAGGCGGGGCCGGTGGCTTTGCAGATGGTCGAACTCGGTCTGGTGCTGCTCGCTATCGGCGCCTGTTTCGACGTGCTGTACGCGATCGGCGCCGCGCGGATCGCCGGCTGGATGCGCGCCCATCCGCTAGCGCAGACGCTGCAGCGCTGGACCTTCTCGGCCGCGCTGATCGGTTTCGCGTTGCGGCTCTCGCTGGACTGATTCTGGCTGGATAGGGCGCGGCGCTTCTCCAGACCGCCCGGCCGTGAACCGTGCAAGAGAGCCCGCTTATCTGCTCAGCTTGTGCTCGCGCCGCGAGCGGTCCTCGATGATTTTCCGGCGATGCTTGTCTTTCATCTTCTTCCAGCTTTTGCATTCGTCGCGCGTGCGCATGCAGCCGATGCAGAAGCCGGTTTTGCTGTCGAACTTGCAGATGTCGATGCAGGGTGACGCGATGCTCATGGCCATTGGCAATTGAAGGAAATGCCAAGACTCTCGCATGCGCCATGCCCGCGCGCAAAGTGATTGTGTTAATAAAGCCAATAGAGCGCCAGACCTTATTCGTGGCGGCACAATCACTCGCATTCCCACTCGATGAAAACTTTTTTGCTCTATGCCGTGACCGCCATTGCCGAAATTGTCGGTTGCTATTTGCCGTGGCGCTGGCTGAAAGAGGGCGGTTCGATCTGGCTGCTGGTGCCCGGCGCGCTGAGCCTCGCGCTGTTCGCCTGGCTGCTGACCTTGCACGGTACCGCCGCAGGCCGCGTGTATGCGGCTTACGGCGGTGTGTATGTAGCGGTGGCGATTGCCTGGCTATGGTGCATCGACAAGGTGCGGCCCACGCTGTGGGACGCCGCCGGCGTGGCTTTCACGCTCGCCGGCATGGCGATCATCGCATTCCAGCCGCGCGTTTGAGCCGGCCGGGGAGCCGATCTTTGCCGCTCCCAAAGGCCTCTCTCTGTGAGCGCTCGTTGCCGCATCCGCGCCAACTTCGAGTCCGCAGGCCCGCGCTTTACTTGATGCCGCCGAGATAATCGAGCTTGCCGAGATCGACGCCGTTGTGACGCAGAATGTCATACGCCGTCGTGACGTGAAAAAAGAAGTTCGGCAGCACGAAACCGAGCAGATACGACTGGCCTGTGAACTCGACCGGACCCGAGCGCAGCTTCAGCGTGATCGGGCGTTCTTCCGAGCCGTCGATCTGCTCAGGCTTGAATTCCTTCAAATAATCGATCGTCTTTTGAAGGCGGGCAATCAGTTCTTCAAAAGTCTGCTCGACGTCGTCGTACTTCGGCGCTTCGACGTCGGCCAGCCGGGCGGCGCAGCCCTTCGCGGTGTCGCTCGCGATATAGACCTGGCGTGTGAGCGGCAGCATGTCTGGTGCGAGCCGGCCGGTGGTGAACACCGTGGGCTCGATCTGTTTCGCGGCGGCATGCGCTTCGGCTTTGCCCAGAATGACCTGCAGGTTCGTCAGGCCGCGAATCAATACGGGCAGTGATGCTTGATACATCGAAATTGACATGGGGCTTCCTCTGATTCTTTGATCGTGCGCGCGGATGGCGCGCGAGGCAATGTAACGGCTGGATTGCCGCTGCAGCATCATAGCGCGAGCGGCGAAAGATGCGCGTCGCGGCGACGCGGCGTTAGCCATTCGGACAACTGCCGCGCGCGCCGGAACTGTGTTTGAATGGATTGGTCGGACCGTTTTGACGTCCTTGAAACAGCGAACTTGCCGCCGCCTTCAGGCGATGAGGTTGTGAGAGGCGCGTGGCGCGTGCATCCAACTCGTGGAACCCGCCGTCACGCTAACTGGAGAGTCGACACCATGGTCAATAAGCAGCCGCTGCCAGGCAGTGAGCGAACAGTGGAACAGGGTTCGAAAGTCGTCGGGCAATGCGATCCCACGGAGCGGATCGAGGTATTTGTCATGTTGCGCCGTCAACAGCAGGCGCAATTCGACGCATTGATGAGCAAGATCGAAGCCGGCGATCCCAGCGTCAAGCCGTTGTCGCGCGAGACGCTCGCGAAGGACTACGGCGCCGCGCCGGACGACATCGCCAAAGTCAAAGCCTTCGCCAGCGCGCACGGTTTGACGGTGGTGCGCGAAGATCCGGCCGCGCGCACGGTGCTGCTGAGCGGCACGATTGCCCAGTTCCAGGACGCGTTCGCCGTGAAGCTCGAACATTACGAACATCACACGTCTGGGCAGTTCCGCGGCCGCACCGGCGCGATCAGTGTGCCCGACGATCTGCACGGCGTGGTGCAGGCCGTGCTCGGCCTCGACAACCGCCCGCAGGCGCGGCCGCACTTTCGCATCCGGCCGCCGTTCCAGCCGGCCCGTGGTCATCAGGTTTCGTTCACGCCTCCGCAACTGGCGTCGCTCTACCATTTTCCGCAAGGCGACGGTGGCGGGCAGTGCGTCGGCATCATCGAACTGGGCGGCGGGTATAACGCCAGCGATCTCAAGTCCTATTTCGCGAGTCTCGGTGTTGGGTCGCCGAAGGTGAAGTCGGTCGGCGTCGATCAGGGCAGCAACCAGCCCACCGGCGATCCGAACGGACCGGACGGCGAAGTCACGCTTGACATCGAAATTGTCGGCGCAATCGCGCCCGGGGCGGAAATCGCGGTGTATTTCACGCAGAACAGCGACGCCGGCTTTATCGACGCGGTGAGCCGCGCGGTGCACGACACGACCAACAAACCGTCGGTGATTTCGATCAGTTGGGGCGGTCCGGAGTCGAACTGGACCAGTCAGTCGTTGCAGGCCTTCAACAGCGTGCTGCAGTCTGCGGCAACCCTTGGCGTGACGGTCTGCGCGGCGTCGGGCGACAGTGGTTCGAGCGACGGCACGGGCAGCGACCAGGTCGACTTCCCGGCGTCGAGCCCCTATGTGCTGGCCTGCGGCGGCACGAGCCTCACCGCGTCGGGCACCGCGATCTCGCACGAGGCGGTCTGGAACGACGGCGCGCAAGGCGGCGCGACCGGCGGCGGCGTGAGCCAGGCTTTCCCTCTGCCGGTCTGGCAGAAGGGCTTGTCCGCCACGTCGACGAAGGGCGGCAAGAAAGCGCTCAGCGGGCGCGGTGTGCCCGACGTGGCGGGCGACGCTTCGCCGGTGACCGGCTACAGTGTATTGATCGACGGTACGCAGACGGTGGTCGGCGGCACCAGCGCGGTCGCGCCGCTGTGGGCCGCGCTGATCGCGCGCATCAATGCGGCGAAAGGGCAGCCGGCCGGCTTCATCAACCCTAAGCTGTACAAGGCGGCGGGCGCGTGCAACGACATCACGCAAGGCAACAACGGCAGTTTCGCGGCATCCGCGGGTTGGGATGCCTGCACGGGGCTCGGCAGTCCCAATGGTCAGAAGGTGGCGGCCGCACTATAGTCTGCAACACACGCCCCGAAGAAAGTCCTTCGGGGCGCACAAAAGACGTGAACGAACCCATGGAGCGATCATGACGAATACCGAGTCAGCTTCTGTTAGTCCGCAGCCGTCGCACAATTCGCATGCTTCGGGCACGCCGGCTCCGGCGCCCGCGCCCGCCAGCGCGCCGCACAAAGCCAAAGATCAGCCGTTCTTCGATCCGGTTGCTTACGGCAACGGGCCTGACGATTCCGTCACCGCAACCGATGAAAGCGCCGCGATCACGCACCACTCGGTCACCATCGGCGGGCACAAGATCAACTACACGGCAACCGTGGGCCACCTCGTGATCGTCGATCCGAGTAGTTCGCAGCCGGAAGCCCGCATGTTCTACGTGGCGTTCACGCAGGACAACCAGAAGGAAGAAGCCCGGCCGGTCACGTTCTTCTATAACGGCGGCCCGGGATCGTCGTCGGTATTCGTGCTGCTGGGTTCGTTCGCGCCGCGTCGCATCAAGACCTCGATGCCGAGCTTCACGCCGCCCGCGCCGTATTCGATGGAAGACAATCCGGATAGCCTGCTCGACAAGAGCGACCTCGTTTTCATCAACCCGGTCGGCACCGGCTACTCGGCGGCGATCGCGCCGAAGAAGAACCGTGACTTCTGGGGCGTGGACCAGGACGCGGACTCGATCAAGCAGTTCATCAAGCGTTTTCTGACGAAGAACAACCGCTGGAATTCGCCGAAGTACCTGTTCGGCGAGTCGTATGGCACGGCGCGCAGTTGCGTGCTGGCGTACCGCTTGCACGAAGACGGCGTGGATCTGAACGGCATTACGCTGCAATCGTCGATTCTCGATTACACGCAGGCCGGCAATCCGGTCGGCGCGCTGCCCACGGCGGCCGCGGACGCGTGGTATCACAAGAAGCTCGGCATCGCGCCACGACCGACCGATCTCGGCACGTTCGCCGAAGAAGTCGCGCAGTTCGCGCGCACCGACTATCTGGCCGCGCTGCGCAAGTTTCCGACCACCGATGCGGCCACGGTCGAAAAGCTCAGCGAATACACGGGCATCGACAAAACGACCTTGCTCGCGTGGAGCCTGGATGTCGCCTCGTACGACAGCCGGGGCAATTCGCTGTTCCTCACCACGCTGCTGAAATCCAAGGGGCTTGCGCTCGGCGAGTACGACGGCCGTGTGACGGCGATCGGCACGGGCATTGCCGGCAAGATCGACCCGAATTCCGGCGGCAACGACCCGACCATGACGGCGGTCACCGGCGTGTACACGACGATGTGGAACGTGTATCTGAACGAGCAACTGAAGTACACGTCGAATTCGTCGTTCACGGATCTGAACGACCAGGCCTTCAAGTACTGGGACTTCAGTCACATCGATCCGACGGGCGCGCAGAAGGGCGTCGACTCGAAGGGCAACATCATTCTGTATACCGCCGGCGATCTGGCCGCCGTGATGGCGCTCAATCCCGATCTGAAGGTGCTGTCGGCGAACGGCTTCTTCGATTTCGTCACGCCGTTTTACCAGACCGTGCTCGATCTGCAGCAAATGCCGTTGCTCAGCCAGCAGGTCCGGCAGAACCTGTCGGCGCGCTTTTATCCTTCGGGACATATGATTTATCTCGACGGCGGATCGCGTACCGCGCTGAAGGCCGATCTCGCGACGATGTACGACACGACGGTGTCCAACACGCAGGCGCTGTTTCGTATCCGCGCATTGCAGGCGCGTGTGCCGCAGTAGCGGCGAATCGACGCGTCGCGTCGCGGACGCGGCGCGTGCGAAACGCCCTGGCATCGCAAGGGCGTCTGGCTATCAGGCGGCTGGGACCGGCGGCGCGCGAGCGGTCGCGCCGCCGGTTTCCTCAGCCTGCCAAATCGGCTAAATGCGGCCTATGCGCGCGGCGCGTATGGTCAGGCTTTTTTACTTATCCATATTGAATGTGTTTTAATTAGTCTGCGAATTGAACTATTGCGTGCCGCTCCCGGCGCGCCGACGAATGAACGCAGGCATTGCAGACAGGCGTCGCACAGAGTATTCCAGCGACGCGACCAGCAGTACGTACGACACGGCTTTGCCGGCGCTCGCGCGCCGGTGCGGTGTTGCGCGTCCCCGCGGCACTGCGCGTTTTGCGCTCGCGCTTGGCTTCACGGCGCTGGTGATGCTACGCACGGTCGACGCTTGCGCCCAGGACGCCGCCATGCTCGACGAGCGCGTCACGCAGCAATCGGTGGGGGACACGATTTGCCGTCCCGGTTACGCTGACACGGTGGCCCCGCCGTTCGACGAACTGATGGCGCACAAAGACCGCATGCTCGCCGCGCGCGGAATCGATGCGGGCAACGGCGCCTCCTTCGCGCTCGATCGCCGCGTGCCTATCGTGCTCGGCGGCTCGCCGGACGCTCGCGCCAATCTCGATCTTCTGCCGTGGGCCGGCCACCAGGGCGAGCGCCGCAAGGCGCGCGCGGCAGTCATGCTCAAGCGCTGCGTCTGCGAAGGCAAACTGAGCCTCGCCGAAGCGCAAGCCGCGATTATCGGCAACTGGTCGGTGGTTTATTCGGGCTTCAGTCAAACGTCCTGCGACGTCAGCCGGCTCGACGTGGCCACCGGCGGCGACAACGGTCATGGCGCCGGCCCCGACAACCCGCCATGAAGCCGGCCGCCTCGTTTGCGGCGCCTGCTTCGTTCATGCGCATCTGGCATCTATTCAGCCACGCGGCTTGCAACTCGCAGGCCGTGACCCCATCTAGTTTTCGGAGAATCATCATGATCCATTCACGTCTTGCCGCCATGGCTCTTTCTATCGGCTGCGTATTCGGCAGTGCTGCCGTGTTCGCCGCCGAGCCGGTGCATTGCGGCCAGGCCGACACGCTGAAGATTCGCGGCGATGTGCCCGCGGCCATCAGCTTCGACGTGTATCGCCAGTTGCGGCCGTTGAGCGCGCAACGTGTTGCGCTGTTCCAGTCGGCCGGCGAGGTGAAGCGCCTGCCCGACGGTCTGGCAGTATGCGAAATTGCGGATGACGGCGTCGACGATCCGTCCGCGGTGCTGGTTCAGCTGCCGCAAGGCAAGAACGCATGGTGGGTGAGTTCGGCCAACGTGCAAGCGGCGGACTGATCGCGACAACCAGTCCGCCTTTTGCGCAGGTCCCCCGCAGGATGCCGTGGCGATGCGTGTCGCGGCCCGGTTTTTGCATTCAGCGCCCGCGTTCGATGCGCTTGCCAGACCTATCACGGGAAATGAACAGCTGTTTTGCTATTTTTGACGCCGCTTATTCAGGTACAGTGCATTGACGGCGATATTTAAGTCCGTTTTTTGACGACACTGTGTTACATCGCTTTTACTGTCGATTGTGGCTATCCTGAGTACAGGACGAAACTCGCAGGGGAGAATTAAATGATCGCCTTCTATCTGTCATTGGCCGCTTTGGGCGCCGCCGGTGCTGCATTGATCCGCCAACTCGCTGCCGAGCAGGCGAAACAGCGTGCCGCATTGCGCCCTGTGCGCGTGCAATCCGCGGATCGCGGCGCTGGCGGCAACGCGCGCAGAGGGTAGACCGCATGAACCTGATCGTGCGCAACATCGCGGAATCGTGCAGCGAGCAGGAAGTGCGGGAGTTCCTCAAGCACGAACTTGGGCATTACGCGAAAAACATCGAGGTGGTCGACGCCGGCAAGCCCAGTGCGTACGCCACGGTCGAACTGGACGCCGAAGTGCCCTATGTAGGCGAAGTGATCGCGCGGCAGATTCACGGCAAGCAGTTGGGCGGTCAGACGCTGGAAGCCAGCGCCGATCTGTTCACCGACGAACCGCCGGCGGCTCAGTAACCCGGCGCGATCGATTCATCCTCAATGCGTTGCGCGACAAGAGCGCACGTAAGCTGACACGCCGCGCAGCGCCCGGCACGGCGCATTCGGCGCGTCACCCGCATACCCATCCCTTTCTCAATCTCCGCTTGTCTGAGTCGGCCAATCGAACGGCGTGTACGGCAACGCGCGCTTGTGACGCGTGACGTCGTAAAAGCGCAAGATGGTCTCGCGCGCCGCATCGCTCACCGGTTTGCGCTCCAGGAAGTCGTCGATAGCGTCGTATGGAATGCCGTAGGCATCCTCATCGGGCCGTTGCGGCCGCAACATTTCGAGGTCGGCGGTCGGCACCTTGTGCGCTAATGCTTCGGGGGCGCCCAGCGCTTTGGACAGCGCGCGCACGCGACGCTTGTTGAGCCCCGTGAGCGGCAACACATCGGCGCCGCCGTCGCCGAACTTCGTGAAAAAGCCCATCACCGATTCGGCCGCGTGATCCGTACCGATGACCACGCCGGCCCGCGCGCCCGCCACCGCGTACTGCGCGATCATGCGCTGCCGCGCCTTGATATTGCCGTGCACGAAGTCCTGTTGCGATTCGTCCTTGTAGAGCAGGCCACTTTGATCGAGCGCGGCGAGCATGGCATCGGCCGCGGGTTTGATATCGATGGTGAGATTTTCGTCTGCGCGAATAAAGCGCAATGCCTGCTGCGCGTCCGCTTCGTCTTTCTGTTCACCGTAAGGCAGACGTATTGCGACGAAGTGCGCGTCGTAATGTTCGGCGCGCAATCGCTCAACCGCGAGTTGCGCGAGCCGCCCCGCGGTTGTCGAGTCGACGCCGCCGCTGATCCCGAGCACATACGTTTTCAGGCCGCTGCTACGCAGATAATTCGCGAGAAAAGCCACCCGGCGCTCGATTTCATATTCAGGATCGAACCCGGCGCTGATGTGCATTTCCTCAGCGATGCTTGCCTGGCGTGCGACTGGATCGTGTTGCGTCATGATTCCTCTTTGCTCCTTGCGCGCTCGCGCACATATCGAACCGTAACCGGCCCGGGTTCAATTCACCTTCGCACCGCTTTAAATCCGCCGCTTTGACCGGCAAAGACGTCCGCTTATTACAGGGGTATCACTGAGTCGGCGAATCTTCATCGACAGATCGCAATGTGCTTAGTAACATCCTCGTTCTGAGAGCGCCGCATGAGCCGGCGAGCAGTCAATAATAATCAGGTTTGCTCAAACACGCGATGAACCACACCAAGCGGCCTGGCCAGCCTGTAATAGACCGTCTGTCTTTCGCGCCGGTCGATCGTCCGCGCGACCTGTCGTGTATGCCGTATCGACTTTCCGTGCGGAGCGTCGCACGCGCGTTGCCTTCTTTGCGCCGTTTGGCACGCGCGTTGAGCGCCGCATTTTGCATGGCGTCATGCGGCGCGGCGATCGCAGCTTCGGCGCCCGTTGCGGCCTCGGCGCCAAAGCCGGCGGATCGTCCGGTGGTTGCCGTCAGCGCGTCGGCTGTCGCGGCGCCGGATGCCGCCGGCGTGGTCGATCCGCGTCGCGCGTTCATGCTGCGGGACGTGTTCGCGCAGAACGTCACGCGCACGCTGAAAGTGCCGGCCGCGGATCAGCGAGCCTATGCCGATCGGCTGGAAGCCGCGCTCGGCGCGCACATGCTCGGCGATCTGTCGGGCGAGTATGTCGTGCTGGTCGATCGCAATGCCAACGTGCAGGCGCTTTTCATCTATTTTCGGGCCGCGCCGGCCGACAGTTGGCAGCTGATCGGCGCGTCGCCGGTTTCGACGGGGCAGCCGGGCGAATACGACCACTTCATCACGCCGCTCGGCGTGTTCGAGCATACGCCCGCCAACATGGATTTCCGTTCGGAAGGCACGCAGAACGAAAACCATATTCGCGGCTACGGCAAGCGCGACATGCGGATCTTCGACCTCGGCTGGGCCCAGGGCGAGCGCGGTTGGGGCAAGGGCGGCATGTCGCAGATGCGTTTCCAGATGCACGCCACCGATCCCGACCATCTCGAATCGCTGCTCGGCATGCGTCACTCGAAGGGTTGCGTGCGCATTCCCGCGTCCCTCAATTCGTTTATCGATCACTATGGCATTCTCGACGCCGAGTATGTCGCGCTCGTCGAGTCGGGTAAGTCGCTGTGGGTGTTGAAAAGCGATCGAGAGGTGACGCCGTGGGCTGGGCGTTACATTGCCGTGGTGGATTCGGCGCGCAAGAGCCGCCCGGCGTGGGCGCCGGCGCCCGGCAGCAAGGCGCGCGCCAAAGTGCCGGCCGGAGCGGACACGGCGGATTGATTCGCGGCGGTACTCGTCGCGCCCGCGCCGCTCATTTTGAGCAAGCCGCCCGTCACGACCGCGCGAGCAACACGCCTACCAACGCAACCGCGAACCCCGCAATCTGCAGCGGCACCAGCGTCTCGCCGAAGCCCACATAGCCTTCGAGCGCGGCGAGCGGCGGCGCGAGAAACATCAGCGCAGTCGCGCGCGCCGCGTCGCCGCGTCTGATCATCCACACCAGCAAGGTCACGCTGATCCCGGAAAGCATCACGATCCCCCACGCGAGCGATCCCCACAGCGTGGCGGACGCAATCCAGCGATGTTCACCGAGCGCGAGCGCAAGCCCGGCCGCGACAAGCGCCGCGCCGAAGTTCTGCACCGCGCTCGCGCTGCGAATATCGGCCTTGGCCAAAGAAGTCTTCTGGAACAACGTGCCCGCCGTAATCGCGCCGATCGCGGCGATCGAGATCAGCACGACGAGCCAGGTGGGCGCGCTGCCGTGCGGCGTCGGTGCCGTGGCCGCCGTCAGCTTCGGTTCGAGCACCAGCACGACGCCCGCAAGGCCGAGCGCCATGCCGGTCCAGCCACGCCGCGACAGGCGTTCGCCGAAGAGCGGCGCCGCGACCGCGGCCGTCGCGAGCGGTTGCAGCGCGCCGAGCAAAGCCATCACGCCCGCGCTCAAGCCTTGAGCGACGGCCCAGTAGCCCGCGCCGAGATAGACGCCTTGCAGCAGCGCGCCAGCTACCAGATGTTTGCCGAAGTCGCGCCCGCGGGGCCACGTGGCGCGTGCAAACAGCGCGGCCAGCGCGAAGATCAGCGCCGTGCCGCCGAAGCGCGCGAGCAGGAACAGGTTAGGATCCGCATACGGTGTAATCGCGCGGGCGACCACGAAACCGGTCGACCACAACACCACGAAAACAGCGGCGATAAAGGAAGCGAGCATCGGCAAGCGTCAAGAGAAAAGCCGCCATCTTGTCGGGAGACGCAACGCGCGTCTTGCTCGAAACTGCAATCGGCCGAACGTGTTGGCGGAGTGTGGTTTGAACTGCGAACCGGCGCACTTCACCACATCAGCAGCACCGTCCCCGCGCCGAGCACGCCGCCGCACACCGCGCACGCCCACAGCAGCACCCGCGTGCGGCGGTATTCGCGACCGATCTCCGTCATCAGTTGCGCATTCTGCTGCGGCGTGCGCGCGAGATCGTGCTCGTGTTGCAGATAGCGCACCGCCAGTTGCGGCACACGCGGCAGCATATGCGCGAGATGCGGCAACTCGCGGCCAATCCGTTTCAGCCAGCCGCGGTGATCGACGTCGCGCCGCGCGATATCCGCCAGCACGCCGCGGGTGATATTCCACGTGTCGACGCCGGGATGCAGCGCGCGCGCCAGCAGTTCCGCTTGATGAAATGAGCGCTGGGCGGTCGCGAGCCGCGCGGGCACCGCGCCCTCGAACGGATGCACCGCATGTAGCAGATGATGAAACAGCGAACCCGCCGAACGGTCTTCCGGCGCGGCCGCGAAATGCGCCTCCGCGCGCGTGCGCAACTCGGCTTCGAGCAATTCGGCGCGCGTGTCGTGCGGCACGTGCCCGGCATCGCGATGTATTTCGGCGAGCCGCCCGTAGTCCTGTTCGAACAGCGCGGTTGCGCCGTGCACGAAGAACTCGCGCTCGCCGGTCGAGAGACTCGACATGATCGAGAATTCCGCCAGCACGAGGCGCCCCAGCGTGTCCGGTTCGATGCTCACGCGCACGCGGCGCGCGTCGAGCGTGGCGTGAAAGAAACCATGCTCGAACGCCTGCTCGGTCACCACTTCGACGATATGCGCGGCGAGCGGCGCGAGTTTGATGTGATGCGCATGCAGGCCGGGCAGGTCGCTCACCGGCAAGGTGCTGACGCGTTGCATGGTCAGCGTATAGGCGGTGCAAAGATCCCAGATCACGTCCGGCACGACGATGCGCTTGTCGCCGTCGAAATGATGGCCGGTCTGGCTCAAATTGGCGGCTTCGGCACGCAGATCGAAGCGGCGCAGGATGTCGTCCGTGAAGGTCTGCGCCAGCGTGCGCAATTGCAGGCGGCGCGCGGTGCCGGAAAACTTCTCCAGCCAGCGCGCGACCCAGCGCAGCAGCGCGAGTTCATCGCCGATCTGTTGCAACTGGTCGGCGCGCACCAGCTTGATGGCTACTTCGTAATGGCCGTTCACCGGCACGATGAGCCGCGCGAGATGCGTCTGTTCGGCGAAGCCGCTGCGCACCGGCACCAGGTCCACGGCGCTGAACAGCGTGGCGAGCGGCCTGCCGAAAGCGCGCGCGAGCGCCTGTTCGGACTCGTGCGGCGGCAGCGGGGCTTCCATGTGATCGATCGCGTCGATGGCGTCGTGCAAGGTGCCGGTCGCAAGTTCGGGCCGTTCGGCCAGCGTTTGCGCGAACCGGGCCGCCAGCGGCCCGAGTGCCGGCAGCACACCGCTCAGGCTCTTGCCGCTGCGTTCAGCCGCATGCAGGCGGCCGATCAGCTCGATCATCCAGTGCAGCTTGTGGTCTTGCGGCGCGGCAAGCCAGATCAGGCGCGCGCCGTAACGCAGCGCGTGGAACAGCAGCAGTAGGCGGCGAAACAGTGGCGGCATCGGCAGTTCGGTTGATGGGCCACGCGGCGTCCCCGTCTCTCGAGGGGCGCTCGCGCACGGCCAAGGCGGTTAGGTTAGCAGGTAAGCGCGGCAAGGGAGCATTGCCGCGCGACGCGTAACACAATACTCCGGCCTTTCCCTACCGTGGCGAAACTTGGGCGTGCTGCCATCTGTACAAAACAACGCCCCATGCGCGCTTTGAGCACCTGAGCGACGTCGGCCAGCCACATGCTTTCGGCAGCGATGGCAAGAAAGCACTCGCCGCCGGCGGCTTCGTGAGTCATGGCCCGCACATGCAGATCGGCCACGTCCCGCACGTCGACGAAGCCGGAATTGATTCTTGGATTGCCGGGCTGGCCGTCGAGCCATCGTCACGCTGATTCCGGAGCGCGGATTTGCCATCGCAATCTTTGCCAACAACCAGTTGACGGTTTTTCCAGAAGCCGTCCGCGCGAAGTTTCTCGAGCGCGTGCTCGCGCCGTCAGGGCGGGATTTGCAAAGGCAGATCACGCAATGGACTAAAAATAAAAGTCGTGGCCTGTAATGTCTGGCGCCTTCACGCGACAAAGCCCAACTGTTTCAGCTAAGCGGTAACCACACCGGGGGCGTCCGCACTCGTGTGTGTCTGCCGGACTTGCAGCTGGATAACCGGACCGCGTCGCGCGACGCAAGGGCTATGAGACATGGATATCGATTTTGCGTGCACGATGTGTGGCAAATGTTGCCACGACCTGCGTTTGCCATTGACAGTGAGCGAGGCGATTGCCTGGCTGGAGCACGGCGACGAAGTGCAGCTTCTTTGCGAGGCGCTGCCGTGGCCAGAAGAGCCCGCTGAGGACAATCTTCAGGCGGCGCAAAAACGTCGTCGATCGTTTGCCGCGATGAGTGGGTCCTTGCCGGCGAGAATCGTGGTCATTCTGGCGGGCACGCATCCCGGCCCATGCCCGAATCTTAGCGACGACATGCGCTGCGGTATCTATGAACAGAGGCCGTTGGTATGCCGGATCTATCCGGCGGAAATCAATCCATTCATCGCGCTGACACCCGCGCATAAAGCGTGTCCGCCCGACGCCTGGACGCCGGGATTGCCACCGTTGTTGCGCGCTGGCAAGCTGGTCGACGCGGGCGTCGCGCAACTGATCCAGCAGTCGCGCGATGCCGATGAGAAAGACGTTCCCATCAAGCAGCAGGTGTGTGCGGCAATGGGTATCGATCAGGCGGCGGTGTCGAACGAAGGCTTTGTCGCGTATTCGCCGGATCGCGCCGATCTGCTGGCGGCGCTGCGTCAGGCGAGCAACGAACCGAGCATTCCTGCTATGCCTCCAACGTGGCATTTCGTGTCGAAGCGCCGAACGACAGTCGATGTTCTTGTGTCGGTGGGAGCGCTCAGTTCTCTCGTCGATGCGAACAGTGCTCCGAGGTTCGAATACCTGGGGTTTTCGGTGGAATCTGAATGAAGCGCAGGGCCGTAGAGCGTGCGCGTGCTGACCAGTTTCGTCCGAGATCCGGCATTGGTATCGCTGCACGCTTTTCATGATCTGCTGCCGACGCTTATCGAGCTTGCTAGCCGTGCAGTTCCTGTCGCGACTGTATGACGCCTTGAATTTGCTACCGTCGATGGTCACCATGTGACTGGATAGTAGCGTCAGCCCGCGACATAGTTCGACGAAACGCCCGCATACATTGCGAATCGCTGCGCCGCTGTCACGGCGAAAGTCGGCGATCGTCTGTCCTGTCCTATTTTTTCGTCGACACATTAGGAAGTAGTGCGACCTGGTTGCGGGCATCGCCTTCGACGAATCGCTTTATGAGTCGCCCGGTCTCGGCGCGTTGACTCAGTTCAGGCGCTAACGTTTTGACACACTCTGTGTCCTCTCGGTCGTTGACCACTGGCATTAGGGCAAGCTTCCAAAGCTTGCAATTTCTCCAGAAAGTTTCAACAATGCTCCGACAGGGACAGAACACAGCGACATCCCTTTCGAACGGAGGTAGTACACGCATGGTTGCGCGGCGGCGAGGCAGGTATTTGCAAGCGTTGTAGTAGCGTCGGTTCTCGCGGCCGGCATTGGAATCCCAGGTGCGGCGTTTTCGCAGTCGCAAACGGCGGCAGTTGCGAACCCGATGAACGTACCGTGACCGACGCCTACACATACCTACTGGGCCGTCTCCAGGTGATCCGGCAGGAGAAAGTGGACCGCAGTCTCACGAAAGAGCCAGATGGATCACTGAAAATCGCGATCGGCCCGCAACTGTCAAGGGCGTGCCGCAAACAAACTGGCTGCCATCCGCGCCCGGCAATCAATTCTCGCTGACGTAAGGACATCGTCAAGCAGGGGAAATGGGCTCCGCAAGCCGTTACCGAAGTGCGTTGACGCGCTTGCGCTACGACGCCATTCCAGGTCAGATAAGCAAAAGGACAGGTATGAAATACTCAATCACGTTGGCAACGCTTCTGTTTGCCGCGGGAGTCGTCGCCGCCCAGACCCAGTCGTCTGGCGGATCGCCCGTACCGGTAACAGTCGACAATTTTGTTCGCGCCGAGTCGGACCTGTATTTCACTTCACTGGTAAAGCAAGGGACCCTTGGCAAGTTGGAACACCGCCGGGAGCCTGCACCGATTGATCATCAGACGGTCATACGCCTGAACCGCGACACGCTCTATACGTCAGGAGTGTTCGATCTCGATGCGGGGCCGGTTACGATCGACATGCCTGATCCTGGCAAGCGCTTCATGGCGTTACAGATCATCAATGAGGATCAGTATGTGCCGAACGTCTTCTACGGCGAAGGCACGCATGTCCTCACGCGGGAGAGCGTCGGCACGCGTTACGTTGCCGTTGCGATTCGAACCCTTGTCGAGCCGTCTAGCCAGGAGGACATCGAGCAGGTTCACAAGCTACAGGACTCGATCACAGTAAGCCAGAAGACGCCCGGCAAGCTCGACCTGCCGAACTGGGATCCGGTAAGTCAGAAAAAGGTCCGCGACGCGCTACTGGTTCTTGCGTCGACGATTCCAGATTTCAAGCACGCCTTCGGTACCAAAGAGGAAGTCGACCCGGTGCGACGCCTGCTCGGAGCCGCCGCGGCGTGGGGAGGCAATCCGGACAGGGACGCGATTTACCTCAACTTCACACCACCGCGAAATGACGGGAAGACGATCTATCGACTCGTGGTTAAAAACGTTCCCGTGGACGCCTTCTGGTCGGTGAGCCTCTACAATGCACGGGGCTATTTTCAAAAGAACTCGTCGAACGCGTACTCGATCAATGACCTTACTGCAAAAAAGGGCGCTGACGGTTCGATCGCCATACAGTTCGGTGGCTGCGATGGCCACGTCGAAAATTGCCTTCCGATCGTTGCTGGATGGAACTATACGGTGCGACTCTATCGGCCACGTGCTGAGATTCTGAACGGCGCATGGACGTTTCCGGATGCCACTCCAGTGAATTGACGGGATGATTCGCGCTTAACCTATCGACTGCGCGCCCCCTCGTACGCGAATGGAGCGATCCTGTGACAACGACCGAAGTGGTGAAACTGTACGGAGCCGCATGGAGTGTGTACGTGCGAATCGCCCGGCTGGCTCTGGAAGAGAAGCAGATCAAATACAGTCTGGTCGAGGTAGACGTATTCGCAGCGAGCGGCGTTCCGAAGGAGCATTTGGAACGCCATCCGTTCGGTCGCATTCCGGCCTTCGAGCATGGCGATTTTCGTCTTTACGAGACAGGCGCGATCGTGCGTTATATCGACGAAGCTTTCCCCGGCGTCAAACTGCAGCCGAGAGATCCGAAAGCTCGTGCCAGGGCAAACCAGATTATCGCGATACTGGATGCCTATGCATATCGAACGCTGGTTTGGGACATATACGTTGAACGCGTAGTTTCAACTCGCGAAGGCCGTCTGGCAAACGAGCCGAAGATCACCGCCGCGCTGCCGCGTGCCGCTGTGTGTTTATCCGAGTTGACCCGCCTGTCGGATGACCAAGGGTTCCTGATCGGCGGCGAAGTGACACTTGCCGATCTGTACGCCGCTCCGATCTTCGCGTGCTTCATGCAGGCTCATGAAGCGGCTTCTTTAATGGAAGGATGCGAAAAACTGAACCGTTGGTGGCGGCGATTCTCCACCCGCGAGAGCATGTCACGGACGCAGCCGTGAGGAGCGGCGTGCGGAACGCAACGGGCCAATTATGGCCGGTCGACACGATCCGGTAGATCGCTGAGAATCGCAACCATGGAGCCGGATTTCGACGAGGCCTCCAGCACGTTGTGATCCGCCGTAAGCGAAGAGTCAATACGCATAAAAGCAGAAGAACGATTTCCGTTCGTTGGTAACAATACTAAAAATGCACCACTTTCCCGATAACCTCGGTCTCGGTACTGATCTATTGCTGCACACGGAAACCGGGATAGTCGAGTCACGGGATGACTATATCGTCGTTCGCACACCAGACGCGCCCGAATACTTTTTTGGCAACATGCTGGTCCTGCAGCAGGGACCAGCGGAAAGTGATCTGAAGCGGCTGGAGCATGATTTTGCCCAACTCATCGGGACACCACCGCTGATTGCACACCAGACATTTGCGTGGCCAGAAAGCGCCGACAGCGTGGTGACCCTCGACGAATTCGTGAAACAAGGCTACGAGGCGACTGTCTGTCGGGTGCTGGTGGCCCATCCTGATGAGATAAATCAAGTTGCGACCAATTCATTGGTCAAGGTGCGCCCGTTTGCCATGCAGCGGGAATGGGACGATTGGTCCCGAATGCAACTCGCCGACATGCCAAATCCGACGGGCATTAGCTCGCAGCGTTACATGGCGCATCAACAGAGGGCTTACAGGAACCTGATCGAACGCCGTCTGGGAAACTGGTGGGGAGCTTTTATCGATGATGAGCAGGTGGGAAGTCTTGGTTTATTCTTCCTCGACGGCATTGGACGTTTCCAGGCAGTTATTACTGAGACACGGCATAGAAACAAAAATGTCTGCAAGACTTTGGTAAGCGAGGTTGTCAAGCTGACCGCCGGACGCTCGGACCGGCTTGTCATGGTTGCAGATGAAACCTACCATGCCGGAGCGATATACGAGGCGATGGGTTTCCGGCAGCAAGGCCGCGTTGCCAGCTTGTGTCGAGAGCCGGGTAATACAACCGGGCGCTGATCCATGCGGAGCGATTCGACGCTCAAGGGCATCCGGTAAAGTTCGGCTATTTTGAGCCATTCGACGGCACCGCTTAAACTGCTAACGATCATTGCTCCCTGACACGCACCGAACAAAATGAGCGCAATTGAACTGTTGAGACCTACGATCGCATTGCTGCCGAGCTACGTTTCGGCCCTTGAGACGGGATGGTCACCGGACAATGTTCGTAAAGACGTCGCTGCGCGCGAACAATTGCACGCTATCGAAGTGAACGCGGAGGCATTTGTCGACGGCCTGGATGATCCAACCGCATCGGGTGGACCGATTCCTTTGCCCGATGGCTCGACCGTCGCGCGTCTGCCAAGCATTGTCCGATGGATTTGGGATGGCGAAGTTAGTGGCGCAATCGGATTTCGTTGGCAGTCTGGAACCGCCGAATTGCCGCCGAATGTACTCGGACACATCGGCTTCTCAGTCGTACCGTGGAAGAGAGGCAAGGGCTACGCCAGGCAAGCGCTCAATTTAATGCTGGGCGAAGCGAGGCGACAAAGTTTGTCCTACGTCGAGCTAACGGTTGACCCGGAGAATTTAGCCTCGCAGCGGGTTATCGCAGCATGCAATGGTGTCTTGATCGAGCGCTTCAAAAAGACGGCGGCCTATGGATTCGCTGAGTCTCTTCGCTACCGCATTGCGCTAGATCACTGAGGTTTAGTTGGGGCTCTGTTCGGTCAGGAAGAGGCGGTCGACTACACCCCTAAATCGCCGACAATCCAATAACTAAGAACTCATCGGGGGGTGAAGGTGTCGCTGCACGTTGATAACGAAAGCTACCTCAGTTGGCTGAGGAAAAAGGTTGGTAGTGATTTGCTATTGAGTCCCTCCGTTGCAGCCGTGATTCACGATAACGAAGGCAAACTGCTCCTTCAGGAAAAGTCGTCAGGTGAGGCGTGGAGTTTGCCGGCCGGCGGAATTGAACTGGGAGAAAGCCCGCAAGAAGCAATCGTTCGAGAGGTAATGGAGGAGACCGGATATGCGGTTCGAATTCACAGTATTCTCGGCGTGTTCGGCGGCCGGTCGTTCCGATACACATATCCAAATGGCGACCGTGTCGAGTACGTAGTGACGCTGTTTCAATGCATAATCATCGGCGGCTCCGGGGTGCCCGCGGATTCCGAAACCAAGTCCATCCAATATTTCGGAAGACACGATATGCCGGAATTGGCACTACCGTATCCGAAAGACGATTTGTTTCGCGCATTCTAGGAATGCCGTCGAGCGACCTCACCAAATGGTAGAGCGCGGATTCAGCCTAAGCGGCCCTTCGATGGAGCCGATCGTCTGCTCACGAGTTTCGATCTGCGTATGCCCATCGCATGGGCCAGCACGTGGCGAATTCGAGACGTTCGTCCCTGAAGCCTAGGTCGTTGACAATCACCTTGCAGACTCCTCGCTTGCTCAGCGGATGGACATTGCTGCGGTTGAGAATCGTCATGTTGTGCAGACGATCGAGTGAATAGTCATACTAGGATCGCGTCGTCAAGAATCCAGTTTGCGCGCGACAAGATCGGATCCGTTCTGATGCAGCGTCAGCTTTTCGGCCATCCCTTGATCGTCCATTTCGAAGGTGATCTGCGCGTCGATCATCTTGGCAAAAAATCGGTGTTCGGCCTCTGGATACAACGCGATTCTCGGTTGCCCGGTACCTTGGGTGAAAAGTTGTCCGTTATCAACCGTCATCGTCAGGATGAAGTCCGGACGCAGCCAGAAACGCCCTGCATAGGATTGCAAGCGGGCAGGATCGACGTCGATCTCGTTTCGAATCTTGACCGGTTGCCGTAGAGGTTTTTCGGGTTTCAAGAGATGCAGGCCAATGTCGCCGACGTCGAACGCCGCGTTCGCCAACACCACGACGCCTCGTGATGCGCGACGATCGAACCCGATGAACGACCGGCACCCCAGTGTTCCTCCGGTGTGGCCGAACCATTCGGGTTCGCCATCTATGCTGCAGACGCCCGTTCCCCAGCAAAGTGGAATGACCTGATCTCCGAGCTGCCGACGTATGTCGAGCGTATTGCCAATTGCCTTATCGAGTGCGGACGGCCGATGACCCATCACGGCTTCGAGAAATTGCAGTTGATCACCTACCGTGGACACCAACGCCCCTGCCGCTCCAAACACCTGACCGAGATCCATCCGCTGCGCGAAACGCAGGTCGAGGTCGTGACCAGGGATGCACCTCCTTTCAATCTCGTCAGGCAGTGCGATGGCCGTACTCGCCAGTTGCAGCGGTGTGAGGATGCGAGCCCGCAGCACGGTTTCGTAATCCGTTCCTGCCCGACATGCAAGGGCATAGCCCAGCAGGCCAACGCCGAGGTTCGAATACTCGAACTCCGAGCCGATGTCGCGGGTCAGTTCGTAGCGGGCCAGGAATGCGTAAAGAAGATCGATCGTGTAACCCGAGAACGGGTCGGGTGAACCGTTCCCGACCATGTTGTCGGGATGACGGGGCAACGCCGATGTATGCGTCGCAAGGTCATGTAGAGTGATAGTCCTGCCGTTGCGTTCTGGCACGATCGGATGGCCGGGCAAGAGACGCTGAACCGGCTCGTCAAGCGAGACTTCGC
Organism: Paraburkholderia sp. BL25I1N1; assembly: GCF_003002025.1. GTDB lineage: Bacteria > Pseudomonadota > Gammaproteobacteria > Burkholderiales > Burkholderiaceae > Paraburkholderia. Next base: position 598 of record NZ_PVZB01000050.1, on the reverse strand, counting down.
CACTCGCGATCATGTCCGCGAGCAAGATCGCGGTATACACTTTCGTTACAGATCCAATTTCGAACGCAGTGTGCTGGTCGGGGATACGGGCGTCGTTCTGACCGAATCGGCCATAGCCGACGACGCGTCGCTCGCCGTCGCCCACCATTCCAACGACAATTCCTACGCCCTCGCGGCGGGTATCGATCCGGTCCGCAAGGATTCGTCGGATTGCGTTGTCATCGGGGAAGCGAGTGCTGGGTGTAAGGGGGTCTCTCGATGGCATGAGGCTCCTCTGGCGTAGGTCGGATTAGTCACGTCGCAGCTGAAGTAGGTGGCAACTTGCGAGCACCTAGTCGTCAAATGGAAGACAAAACCTCGCTTTCACTCGTCTGGGCTAGGCGCCGCAAAATGGGTAAGGGGCGAGTCGGGGAGTGCGCCGCTCCCGTTTGTCGCGTGACCACCATCGCGGCAGAGAATGCAGCAGTGGTAAGCCAATTCCGGTAGGTCGACACCCCGAAGTGGGGACGTGTCAGAAATCTTGTGTGCTGAGGCCGGTTAGAAATCTCAGTTGATGGCGCTGGTGAACCGCTCGCCGAACAGAATGGCGAACTGATTG
>NZ_PVZB01000049.1 GCF_003002025.1 Paraburkholderia sp. BL25I1N1 | reverse complement strand
CCCGTAGCGCCAGGGTTCGGCCATCAGACGTTCAACGCTTTCCGGTGAAAGCGCCACGCCGGGCATGGGCAGATCGAAGCGGGCGCGCTCCATCACGTCGCGTCCCCTGCACATCGGTGCATGATTCCGGAGGCGCGCGCACGCAGGCAGGCGGGCCTCTGATCGTGAGGAGAGAGCAGGTGTGGGTTCATGCCCTGATTATTCAGGGCGTCCGATTCCGATGTCTATGGGACGCTCTCAGACGAATACTCTTTCTATCCCGATCTGACTCATAAAAGTTGCCAGGAAACGTCCGAATGATTTCAGGATGGCGGCGCAGTTCGAAAAAGCGGCGGGGTGCTGGCGAAGTTGGCCGGCCTCTCCTATGACCTGTTCGCTGACACGCCGATATGAGCCGTCAGGCTTTCCGACCGCGCACGTGACGGTCGGATTCCAGTTGACGGCACAGTTCTGAATGTCAATGTGAGTGCTTGACCGGCGACGCTCTGTGCGCGACCCGCGCACTCCGCAAACTTCTGCCGTTACGTCGCGGTCATTCAGGTGTTCATTGCCTGTCGCTACCAGCGAGAACGCTACCATCGCCGGCGTTCGCCTCGCTGCTATACCGTTCGGCGGCATCGGCGAGCGCGGTCGCCAGTTTCGTGAAGTCCGCCTGCCGCTTCTCCCCGGTCGCAAGGTACGTTTGCGCCGTTCTCGCGAGTGCGGCCAGATAGCCGAATTGTTTCGAGTGCGTTTTGCTCAATGCGGCGGCTTCCTGTGCGGTCTTTTCAACCGTGATCTGCGTACGGGCGCGGCGCGGTTTACTGGATGATGCGTGAACCGATCTGGTCATGGTGCGATTTCCGGGGTGTTCCTGAATCGCCCACGAGATCAATCCAGGGCCCAGCCCACGTTCGAAACGAGCGCCGTTATGTGGTATCGCCGAGGCGAAGCCGACGGCCCCACCGCACACAGAAAAGCCCGAGGGTTTTGATCCGACCGTTCCGGCGAGCGCGGAGCGCGAGGCGGGAAGAATGAGCGCTTTGTCACAGACTTGGAATGTGCGAGAACACAGATTCCAGATGCACCACTACCGCAACTGTGCGGGGAGCCCGCTTAAGAACTAGCGGTGTGAGCCGCTTTCTCTTGCCTACTTCTCTTTGCGGCGGCAAAGAGAAGTAGGTGCCGCCCCGCACAGGGGCAACGCTAATAGACGACGAACAAACCAAGGAAAGGCCAAAACCCTTAGCATCACAGACAAACCCAGCCACCGCGCAAAAAAACCACTACAACACAGTCCTCACATGCCAAAGCTCCGGAAACAAAACCACATCCAACATCTTCCGAAGATAAGTAGCCCCACTAGTCCCCCCAGTCCCTTGCTTAAACCCAATAATCCGTTCAACAGTAGTCACATGCCTAAACCGCCACTGCCGAAAGGCATCTTCAAGATCAACAAGTTCCTCAGCCATCTCATACAGCTCCCAATGTTGAGAAGGATTCCGATAAACCTCCAACCATGCCGCTTCAACAGAAGCATCATGCACAGTAGGCTGAGTCCAATCCCGCTCCAACCTGGAGGCTGAGATAGGAAACCCGCGCCGAGCGAGCAACCGAACAACCTCATCATAAAAAGAAGGCGCTTCCAACGAACCCTTAACCTCGGCCAAAACATCAGCCCGATGCGCATGCGGCTTCAGCATCTGCTCATTCTTATTCCCGAGCAAAAACTCAATCTGCCGATACTGATAAGACTGAAACCCGGAAGAACTCCCCAAATAAGGCCGCATAGCCGTGTACTCAGACGGCGTCATAGTCGCAAGAACACTCCAGGCCTGCACGAGCTGCTCCATGATCCGCGACACGCGCGCGAGCATCTTGAAGGCCGGCGGCAACTCATCCCGATGCACGGCCTGCAGCGCCGCCCGTAACTCATACAAAGCAAGCTTCATCCACAACTCGCTCGTCTGATGCTGAATGATGAACAGCATCTCATTGTGATCCGGCGATAGCGGATGCTGCGCATCCAGCACCGTCCCCAACGACAGATAATCGCCGTAGCTCATCGAGTCCGAAAAGTCGAGCTGCGCATCATGCCAGCCATCGCCCGAATCGGCGGCCGGGGAAGCCACGTTAGAAGCAACTGCCCCATGCCCGAACGGACATCCCTGCGCCGGTTTCTCTTCCGGCAGCCCCGGTGTTTGCATATGATCGGTCATTGCGCGCTCCTCAGGTCACTGCGCCGCGTGCGGCGAATTCAGGTGCCCGCCAGGTTTCCTTCACGAGCACCTCGCGCAACGTTTCCACTGCATCCCACACATCGACAAAACGCGTGTACAACGGCGTAAAACCAAACCGCAGCACATGCGGCTCACGATAATCGCCAATCACCCCACGCGCGATCAGCGCCTGCATCACCTCATAACCCTGCGGATGCTCGAAGCTCGCATGCGAGCCGCGCTGCGCATGCTCACGCGGCGTGACGAGCTTCAACGGAAATTCGCTGCAACGCGCCTCGACCAGTTCGATGAAAAGATCGGTCAACGCCAGCGACTTCTTGCGCACCGCCTGCATATCGGTTTGCAAAAACACATCGAGCCCGCATTCGACGAGCGACATTGACACCATCGGCTGCGTGCCGCACAAAAACCGGCCGATGCCGTCATCCGGTTGATACGCCGGATCCATCTTGAACGGCGCGCGATGTCCCCACCATCCTGACAGCGGCTGCGCAAATTCATTTTGATGATGCGTGGGCACCCACACGAACGCGGGCGAACCCGGCCCGCCGTTCAAATACTTATACGTGCAGCCCACCGCATAGTCCGCGCCGACGCCGTTCAGATCGACCGGCACCGCGCCCGCCGAATGCGCCAGGTCCCACAGTGCGAGCGCGCCTTTATCGTGGATCAGCCTGGTGAGCGCGGCCATGTCATGCATGTAACCGGTGCGGTAGTTCACGTGCGTGATCATCGCGATGGCGGTGTCGTCGCCGATCGCGGCAGGCAGTTCGGCAGGATCGTCGACGAGACGCAGTTCATAACCGCGATCGAGTTGCTCGATCAAACCTTGCGCGATGTACAGATCTGTCGGGAAATTCGAGCGCTCGGAGACGATCACGCGACGCCTGGGATCGCGCGCATTCGCTACGCGCACGGCCGCCGACAGCAGCTTGAACAGATTGATCGAAATCGTATCGGTGACGACCACTTCGTTTTCGGCCGCGCCGATCAACGGCGCAAGCTTGTTGCCGAGGCGGCGCGGCAGTTCGAACCAGCCGGCGGTGTTCCAGCTACGAATCAGGCCTTCGCCCCATTCGGCGCCGATCACGGTCTGCGCGCGCTGCGCGGCGGCCGCGGGCGGCACGCCCAGCGAATTGCCGTCCAGATAGATGGTGGTCGGCGAAAGCGCGAACTGGTCGCGCAGCGTCGCCAGCGGGTCGGCGCTGTCGAGCGCCAGTGCTTCGTCACGGTGGTTCATGGTGATTCCGTCAGTCAGATCAGGGATGTTCGTTCAATGGGAAGCGGGCCGAAAATCGGGCGCAGACTCGGGCAGCGCGCGCAGAACCGCGCGCACGGGACTCGCATCGAGCGTGGTCAGCTTGAGCGGCAGCGCAATCAGTTCGTAGTCGCCGGGCGGGACGTCGTCGAGCACGATGCCTTCGAGAATTGCCATGCGATGCGCGCGGATCCGGTGGTGAGCATCCATCGTCTTCGATTCCTGCGGATCGAGCGATGGCGTGTCGATGCCGATCAGCTTCACGCCGCGCGCCGCCAGCAGATCGATGGTGTCCGGCGCGACCGCGCAGAACGCGCTGTCCCACGCGCTGGTGGGCGCGATTCTGTAAGTGCGCAGTAAGACTCGCGGCGGCAGGTCGTCGAGCGAGCCGGCCAGGTGTTGTGGCGTCACAACAGGCGATGCGCCGATGCAATGAATCACGCGGCATCGGCCGAGGTAGGCGTCGAGGGGGACGTGGCCAATTGCGGCGCCTTCGGCGTCATAGTGCAGCGGCGCGTCGGTGTGCGCGCCGGTGTGCGGCGACAGCGTCAGCCGCGCGACATTGACGGGCGAGCCCGCCTCCATGCGCCACACGCGCTCGATGCCCACCGGCGTGTCGCCGGGCCAGACGGGCGTGGCGGTATCGACGGCGGGGGTGATGTCCCAAAGTGTTGGCATAGTCGCATCGGCGGTTTGTGTCTATCCGGGAATGATAGGTGGCCTGCCGCGAAATGTGATTGCGAAAAAATCTCCTTCTGCGCCGTGTCTTGGAACATAATTTGATTCAAACGGGAAAGGGAGACCGAATATGAACGCGATCTCGCTCGACGCCACCGATTGCCGTATCTTGACGGTGCTTCAGCAAGAAGGACGGATCAGCAATCTCGACCTCGCGGAGCGCATTTCGCTCTCGCCGTCAGCCTGTCTACGACGCCTGCGCCTGCTCGAAGAGCAGGGCGTCATCGAACATTACCGCGCATGTCTCAATCGCGAAGTGCTGGGTTTCGAACTGGAAGCGTTCGTGCAGGTGTCCATGCGCAACGACCAGGAGAACTGGCACGAACGCTTTGCGGAAGCGGTGCGCGACTGGCCGGAAGTGGTCGGCGCGTTCGTCGTGACCGGCGAGACCCACTATCTGCTGCGAGTCCTCGCGCACAACCTCAAACATTACTCGGACTTCGTGCTGCAGCGTCTCTACAAGGCGCCGGGTGTGATGGATATTCGTTCGAATATCGTGCTGCAGACGCTCAAGGAAGATTCAGGCGTGCCGGTTTCGCTGGTGAAGAAAACCGGCGGACATAGCGCTGCGCATAACGATCGCTGAGTGAGTGACCAGGCGGCGGCGCCGTCGTGGGGCGCAGCGATTTTTTTATTCTCGCGGTGAGCGCCGCGCGCCGCCTGTCATTGCCAGATCGCCCGAACCGTTCGCGCCGCCTCGCGACCCGGTTCAGCGTTCAAAGCGGCGCGAGTCCGTGAAATAAGCCGTTCTGAAATACCAGCGGGGACATCTCCGCGGCATTTTCGTGCACGCCGCAGCGCTCCACTTCGCCGACAAAAATCACGTGGTCGCCTTCTTCGTAGCGGCTGCGGTTATGGCATTCGAACCAGGCGAGCGCGCCGTCGAGCACCGGCATGCCGGTGTCGCCTTCCGCGTGCGACACGCCTTCGAAGCGATCGCCCTTCACGGTCGCAAAACGCTTGCACAGATCGAGTTGCGACGAAGCCAGCACATTGACCACGTAGTGGCTGTTGGCGCGGAACACCGGCATCGACGCCGAGCGCGTGGCCAGACTCCACAACACCAGTGGCGGGTTGAGCGAAACCGAATTAAATGAGCTGGCCGTGATGCCGATCAACTGGCCGGACGCCGCTCGCGTTGTAATAACGGTGACGCCGGTGGCAAATTGGCTGAGCGCCTGTTTGAAGGCGTTCTGGTCGAAGTTGGGCGGGCTGGCGCGCTTCATCGGGCGCCGGTCCCTGGCGCAAACTGGGGGAGCGCCGGGCCGAACCCATCTCGCGTGCGGCTGGAAACAAATGATTCGAAAGTCATAGTGAAAATCGTCGATTTATCCCAATTTTAACTGCAATCGTGGGGGATCGGCCGCGACCCCCGCCGGTGAATGAAAAAGCCGCTAAGCTGGAAAGCTCGGATAGTGGCATGAGCGTTGCGTCGAACAGTGGAACGGCAGCGGCCGACTATGTGTTTCAAGGAGCAAGCAGCATGAGTCAAACAGGCGAAGTCGCCACCTTGGGTGGCGGGTGTTTCTGGTGCCTCGAAGCGGTGTACCTTGGCGTCGACGGCGTGAACGCGGTGGAGTCGGGCTACGCGGGTGGCAAGACGCAGCGTCCAACTTATGAGCAGGTGTGCGACGGCGAAACCGGCCACGCTGAAGTCGTCAAAGTCGACTTCGATCCGGCGAAGATCAGCTATCGCGAGATTCTCGATATCTTCTTTGCGATTCACGATCCGACGCAGTTGAACCGGCAGGGGAATGACGTGGGCACGCAATATCGCTCGGTGGTCTTCACGCATTCCGACGCGCAGCGGGAAACGGCGTTGCAGGCCATTCGCGAGATCGGCGAACAGCGCGTTTACGACGGCCAGATCGTCACGCAAGTGCTACCGCTCGACGGTAATTATTGGCCTGCCGAAGCCTATCACCAGAACTATTTTGCGCAGCACCCGGATCAGGGGTACTGCTCGTTCGTGGTGGCGCCGAAGGTGGCAAAGTTTCGTCAGAAGTTTGCTCACCGGATCAGGGCCAGCTAACGGCATGAGCGGCTGCTTGCGCGTGACTCAGGCGTCGGAGTCGGGCGGCTGCTCGTTCTCTTCAGACGGCGATGGCTCATGGTCGTCTTGCTCATGCTCATGCTCATGAGCGAGCCGTGCATACGCTTCGATGATCGCTCGCGCCAGCTCCACACAACTGAGCGGTGCCGAGCCTTCCGCCTTATTGTTGATCGCGATCACCACCGGCTGGCCTGCCAGCGCGTAGCGCGCGGCCAGTTCGGCGAGTGACGCGCGGGTCGCCGGATCCTCATCGACCAACTGGTTGAACGGCTCGTACTTGGCCTTCGCCTGTTCGTATTTGAAGCCGCCGTGCAGGCTCCAGCGCACGATCAGCGGCCCGGCCGGTTCACCATCCAGTAACGCAAGCGCCGCAGCCTGGCGCAATGGATCAGGCATGCGCGCGTGAATCCCGACGCAATAGCGCACGCCCGCCGCTTTGAGCGTACGGATGAAGCGCGGTGTGAGCAGACTCCCATCACGGATTTCGATCGCGTAGCAGGCGCTGTCCGGCAGCTTCGGCAGCGCGCTGAAAAATTCGGCCAGCCGTTCGATGAACACCGCAGGCTGCGCGAGCATCTGATCCGGCAGCGGCGAAAGCTGGAACACCAGCGCGCCGGCCTTGGCGCCGAGCCCTTCGAGACACGGCGTGACGAAATCGTCGATCGCCATTTGCGCGTTCAGAAAGCACGGATTCATCGAGACCGGCTCGCCGCGTTCGGCGCGCACTGTGGCATCGGTGATCGTCATCGGCGCTTTGACGATGAAACGGAAGTGCTCGGGCACTTGCTGCGCGTAACGCAAATACTCGGTGACCGTGAGCGCCTGATAAAACGACCGGTCGATGCTGACCGTCTTCAGCAGCGGATGCGCGCCGTAAGCCGTGAGACCTTCGCGTGAGAGCTTGCTGTTGCTGTAATCGTCGCCGTAGACGATGCCGTTCCAGCCCGGAAACGACCACGTCGAAGTGCCGAGATGGACTTGCGGCGGTAGTTGCGCTGCAAGCGCGAGGAGTTCGGGCGAGGGCGGGGCGGCAATGATTTCGCGAGTGCGGCGCCTTTTGGGGGCGGTCGCGTCTGAGGGGGCAGTGCTGGCTTCCGGCGCGGTGATGGCGGCATCAGGCGCTGCCGCTTCATCTTCCTGCCACAAGGAGCCGAGGCTTGCGGCCTTCGTCGCGCGCGGTTGACGCCGGCGCGCGGGCTGCGCTGCGGTGGCTGTGTCAGCGGGCGGAGTTGGCCGTTCTACCTTTTGCAGAACGTCCGCATCTGAGCCGGCCGTCCCACGCGATACCTTCACCTCGCCATCGCCCTTCGCCGCTGCGGCGTCCACCGGCATCCCGAACAGGTCGAACTGTACAGCTTCGCCGTCGGCGCCGTTTTCGCCCTCGACCGGATGGTCAACTTCGCTTGTCCCGCGTGGGTCCATCGGTGTTCGACCTGCTGTTCAAAGGTTTGCGCCACGTCGCCCGCTCATGCACGGCGCCGCGGCGCAACCCTATCACAGCGGTTTGTCGTACATATAGCGGCGCGACCACGGCAGGGTTTTCGCGCTGCGGCCGGCTTTGCGGCACACCACCTGGTAAATCGAGACGTCGTCGTTTTCAAACGCGTAGGCGCAACCAGCGAGGTACACGCGCCAGATGCGGAATTTCTCGTCGTCGACGAGCTTGCGGGCTTCCTCCGCATGCGCTTCGAAATTTTCCGCCCAGATGTCCAGCGTGTGCGCATAGTGACGGCGCAGGCTTTCGACGTCAACCGCTTCGAGCCCGCCGCGCTGCATCGATTCGAGCGCGAGACTGATGTGCGGCAGCTCCCCGTCCGGAAACACATAACGGTCGATGAATTCGCCGCCGCCGAGCGCGGTCTCGCCACTTTCCGAATCGCTCGACGTAATGCCGTGATTCATGGCGATGCCGTCGTCGGTCAGCAGGTCGCGAATCTTCTCGAAGTAGCCCGGCAGATTCTTGCGGCCCACGTGCTCGAACATGCCGACGCTTGTGATCCGATCAAATTGCCCTTCGACGTCACGGTAATCCTGCAGACGAATCTCGATCTGGCCTTCGAGACCCGCCGCTTTCACACGCGCCGTGGCGAGATCGAACTGGTTCTGCGAAAGCGTCACGCCCACACACTGCGCGCCGAACTTCTGCGCCGCACGCAGAACGAGCGCGCCCCAGCCGCAGCCGATATCGAGCAGACGCTGCCCCGGTTGCAACTGGATCTTGGTGAGGATGTGGTCGATTTTCTTGATCTGCGCGGCGGCGAGGTCTTCGTCGCCGTTCTCGAAGTACGCGCACGAGTACACCATGTTCTCGTCGAGCCACAGCTTGTAGAACTCGTTCGAGACGTCGTAGTGATACTGGATCGCCTTCTTGTCCGACGCCTTCGAATGATTGAAGTAGCGTCGCACGCGCGCCAGCTTGCCCGCGCTGGTGACGGTATTGCGCGCCAGCTGATAGCCGATATTGATGATGTCCGACAGCTTGCCTTCGATGTCGATCTTGCCCTTCACGTACGCCTCGCCGAGATTGTCGAGGCTCGGTTCGAGCAGATAGGGCAGCGCCGTGGCGCTTTTGACGTGTAGCGTGACCTGAGGCGCGGCGAACTGCCCGAAGTCGTGTTGCTGACCGTCCCACAGCACGAGGCGTGCGGGAACGTTAGCTCTCGTTTTTACCTCTTCCACCCACTGCGCCAGCTTCTTCTCCCAGAACATGTGATCTCTCCGTGTCCGTTGAATTAGAGCAAAGCCTGTGTGGATCGCAGCCCCGTGCAGCGCGACTCCCATGCCGCGAGTTGCCATCCGGCCGCCGCGCGCTGCTGCGTTGGCAACGTGGTGGCGGCGTTGTATTTCGATTCAAGGCGATAGGCGGGAGATTTGCCAGTCGCTGTGTTCGCCTGAACGCGTATAGAGCAAGCGGTCGTGAAGACGCGACGGCCGGCCCTGCCAGAATTCGATTGCTTCGGGCACCAAACGATAACCGCCCCAATGCGGTGGGCGCGGTGGCTGGTCGCCGTATTGCAAACTGATTTCGCGTTCGCGTGTTTCGAGCTGCGAGCGGCTTTCAATTGGCTGACTCTGATTCGATGCCCATGCACCGATGCGTGAACCGAGCGGGCGCGACGCGAAATACGCGTCGCTTTCTTCCGCGCTGGTTTTGACGATGTGGCCTTCCACGCGCACCTGGCGTTCGAGTTCGATCCAGTAGAACAGCAGGCTGGCGTAAGGATTGGCCGCCAGTTCGCGGCCTTTACGGCTTTCGTAATTGGTGAAGAACACGAAACCCCGCTCGTCGACGCCCTTGATCAGGACGATGCGCGCCGACGGCCGGCCGCGCGAGTCGACCGTGGCCAGCGTCATGGTATTCGGTTCGGGCAGTTTGGCGTCGACCGCTTGTTGAAACCACGTATCGAATTGACGAAACGGGTTACGGTCTACATCGGCAACGTCCAAAGAACCCAGCGAATAGTTTTTTCGAAGTTCGGCGAGTGAGGTCATGTTCTTATGCGAACGCTACAGTTCAATCAGTATAGCTAAGCCGCTAATTTTTTGCCCGCAACCACATCAAGGTCCCGCGCGGCGCGCGCATGCGTGCCGGCGTATGTGGCTACCGTGCCGCGCTTTTCGCGGCGATGCACTTTGACGCCTTCAGGCAAAATACGGGGTTGCGTACGCCCTTGCGTCGCCACTTCGTGTTTTTGCCTGACCACCGAGCCCTGCCATCATGTCCAGCACCACCGCGCAAACCGATCTTACTACCAGCCTCGACGGGAAAGAAACCGCTGACCGTGAGCGGCGCTTCGGCGGCATCGCGCGTTTGTACGGCGCGCCGGCGCTCGCCGCGTTCGAAGGCGCGCACGTCGCGGTGATCGGCATCGGCGGAGTGGGGTCGTGGGTGGCCGAAGCGCTGGCGCGCAGCGCGGTCGGCACGCTGACGCTGATCGATCTCGACAACGTCGCCGAGAGCAACACTAACCGGCAGATCCACGCGCTCGACGGCAACTACGGAAAACCGAAGGTCGAGGCCATGGCCGAACGCATCGCGGCGATCAATCCGTTTTGCGACGTGCGCCTGATCGAGGACTTCGTCGAGCCGGACAACTTCGACGCGACGCTCGGTGGCGGCTTCGACTACGTGATCGATGCGATCGACAGCGTGCGTACCAAGACCGCGTTGATCGCATGGTGCGTGGAGAAGAAGCAACCGTTGATCACGGTCGGCGGCGCGGGTGGCCAGCTCGACCCGACACGCATTCGCATCGACGATCTCGCGCTGACGATACAGGATCCGTTGCTGTCGAAAGTGCGCGGACAACTGCGCAAACAGCACGGTTTCCCGCGTGGACCGAAAGCGAAGTTCAAGGTAAGCGCTGTGTATTCCGACGAACCGTTGATCTACCCGGAAGCCGCCGTCTGCGATATCGACGAGGAGGCCGAGCACGTCACCACATCGCCGGGCCATACGGGGCCGGTTGGTTTGAACTGCGCGGGATTCGGTTCGAGCGTGTGCGTGACGGCGAGCTTCGGATTTGCGGCCGCCGCGCATGTGCTGCGGGCGTTGGCGAAGCAGGCTACGGCTTGAGGTGATTCATACCGCGACGAGTGCCACGGCGCATTCAGGCGCGGCTGGCGGCGCCGCGCCTGAATATCGAGTGAGCCAATCAGATCAGATCAGAACAGCGAAGCGCTGAGCTTGCGCCGCCATTGCGATACCAGCTCCGGCTGATGCGCCGCCAGGTCGAACACCGACAGCATCGTTTTGCGGCCGATATCCTCGCGGAACGTGCGGTCGCGTTGCACGATCGCCAGCAATTGTTCGAGCGCTTCCGCGTATTTGCGGCGGGCGATAAACGCGCTGGCCAGATCGAAACGCGCTTCGAGATCGGCCGGGTCGGCCGCGACCTTTGCTTCCAGCGCATCGGTGGGCGGCAGATCCGCGGCGGCGTCCACGGCGTCGAGACGCGTCTTGATCGCGTTGAAACGTGCGTCGATACCTTGCGTCGTTTTCGGCGACAGCAGATCGACTTCGTTGCGCGCTTCGTCGAGACGGTTGTCTTCGAGCAGCATTTCGATGCGGTCCATGCGCGCTTCGTCGAAACCCGGATCGTAGGCGAGGGCGGCCTGCAGCGCGTCGTACGCATCTTCGCGGCGGCCTTCGGCCAGCGCGGTTTGCGCTTCGAGACGCGCCGCGTCCGCGCCCTGCGGCACGAGCCGCTCGATAAACTCGCGCAACTGGCCCTCAGGCAGCACGCCGACGAACTGATCGACCGGTCGCCCATCGGCGAAAGCCATGACGTGCGGAATACTGCGCACCTGGAAATGCGCGGCCAGTTCCTGGTTCTCGTCTACGTTCACCTTCACGAGCTTCCATTTGCCGGCGGCTTCGGCTTCGAGCTTTTCGAGCATCGGGCCGAGGGTCTTGCACGGGCCGCACCAGGGCGCCCAGAAATCGACCAGCACGGGGGCCAGTGTCGACGCCGTGATGACGTCCTGTTCGAAAGTGGCCAGAGTGGTGTCCATTGCGTCCTCGTCGATAAAACGGTCTGTTGACTATTTGGGGCCGAGCACCGGGGATTCAATGCTGCCGGAACCGCTTGCGCTTACTTGCGGTGCTTGCTTGCCTTGCTCACCCGCGTGGCTTTTTTGCGTGCCTCACTTGCGCTCGGGCAGCGGAATCCATTCGGTTTCGCCCGGCACCTTGCCCATTTCCTGACTGGTCCACGCCCGCTTCGCGGCTTCGATTTTCTCACGCGAACTGGCGACGAAATTCCACTCGATAAAGCGCTCGCCGTCGAGCTTTTCACCGCCGAGCAGCATGACGCGCGCGCCGTGGGTGCTCGCCAGTGTCACCGTTTCGTCGAGCGCTAGCACCGCCATCTGGCCGACTTCGAGCGACGTGCCGTCGATTTCCAGATCGCCGTCGACGAGATAGACGCCGCGTTCCTCGTGTTCCGGTTCGAGCGCGAAGGCGCCGCCCGGCGCAAATTCGCCGGCCACATACAGCGTGCCGGAAAACGTCTCGACCGGGGAGGTTGCGCCGAACGCCGTGCCCGCGATCACCCGCAGCGTGACGCCGTTGCGCTCGACCACCGGCAGCGTGTCGGCGGCGTGATGCGCGAACGACGGTTCGATCTCTTCGTCGTCGAGCGGCAGCGCGACCCACGTCTGAATGCCGTGCATGGTCAGGCCGCTCGCGCGGTCCTCGTCCGGTGTGCGCTCGGAGTGGACGATGCCGCGCCCGGCCGTCATCCAGTTGACGTCGCCGGGGACGATTTTTTGCGCCGAACCGAGGCTGTCGCGGTGCATGATCGCGCCTTCGAACAGATAGGTCACGGTGGCGAGGCCGATATGCGGATGCGGCCGCACGTCGAGGCCCACGCCCGGTTCCAGGGCGGCCGGACCCATGTGATCGAAGAAGATGAACGGGCCGATCAGGCGCGCCGCCATGGCCGGCAGCACGCGCCGCACGGTCAGACTGCCGACGTCGCGCAGATGCGGCTTGAGGACTGCTTTGATCGAGGAGGACATGGGCAGGCTCGGTGAGAAGGGTGGGCGGGGAGTGTTTAATAGACGATTCTACTGCGGTTGACGCGGCGACCGCATTCTGACTGCCTTTGTACACACGTGTATTTACAATATTGGCGGGGATCGCTATAGTGGAAGCACGTACATCCAATGTACATCCGTGTTGGGAGCTGAGCATGTTGACCAAAGTTTTCCGTAATGGCAATTCGCAAGCGGTGCGCATTCCCGCCGAATTGGCATTCGACAGTGCAGACGTCGAAGTCGAAATCGAGCGCGTGGGCGACGAATTGCGGATTCGTCCGACGCGTCGGCCGCTTGCCGGCGTGCTCAAGAAATTCGCCAGATTCGGGCCCGATTTCATGGCGGCCGGCCGCGGCGACCACGAGCAGGCCGAGCGCGAGGATCTGTAATGCCGCGCTATATGCTCGACACCAACATGTGTATTTACCTGATGAAGAACCAGCCGGAGCAGGTGGCCGCGCGCTTCGCGCAATGCTTTGTCGGCGATGTCGTGATGTCCGCCATCACCTTCGCCGAACTTGAATACGGCGTAAGCGTGTCGGTGAATCGCGCGCGGGAGCGTCGCAACCTGGCGGCGCTTGCTGAGGATATTCAGGTCATGCCGTTCGACAGCGCGGCGGCAAGTGCGTACGGCCCGATCCGTGAAGCGACGCGCGAGCGCAAGAAAGACCAACTCGACAAGCTGATCGCCGCGCACGCTGTCTCTCTCGACGTGGTGCTCGTCACCAACGATGAACGCGACTTTGTGGCTTATCCAGGACTGCGGATAGAAAACTGGCTGAACGGCTGACTACGTTTTAAAGCACTCTGCAAGCGCGCGCCTCCGCTAAACTCCCAGATCGAACAATCAACTGGAGTCCGGCATGTCGCCGAGGGATTTGCTGCTTGCGATGGTCGTGGTCATCGCGTGGGGCGTCAATTTCGTCGTAATCAAGGTAGGTCTGCATGGCGTGCCGCCCATGCTGCTCGGCGCGCTGCGCTTCACGCTCGCGGCCGTGCCGGCGGTGTTTTTCATCAAACGGCCCAACCTGCCGTGGCGCTGGCTGATTGCGTACGGCGCGACGATTTCGTTCGGCCAGTTCGCGTTCCTGTTCTCGGCCATGTACGTCGGCATGCCGGCCGGACTGGCCTCGCTGGTGTTGCAGGCGCAGGCGTTTTTCACGCTGATTTTCGCCGCACTGTTCCTGCACGAGCGGTTCCGTTTGCCGAATGTGGTGGGTTTGCTGATCGCCGCCGGCGGTCTCGCCGTGATCGGCGTGCAAGGCGGCAGCGCCATGACGCTGGCCGGCTTTGTCCTGACCTTGTGCGCCGCCTGTTCGTGGGCGCTCGGCAACATCGTTACGAAAAAGGTCGGCCAGGTGGACCTGGTCGGACTCGTGGTGTGGGGCAGCCTCATTCCGCCGCTGCCGTTTTTCGCGCTGTCGTACGCGCTGGAGGGGCCGCAGCGGATCGTCGCGGCGCTATCCGGCATCAGCGCGACATCGATCTTCGCGATCGTGTATCTCGCTTTTATCGCCACGCTGATCGGCTATGGCTTGTGGAGCCGTCTGCTGTCACGCTATCCGGCGAGCCAGGTCGCGCCGTTTTCGCTGCTGGTGCCGATTGTCGGTCTCGCGTCGGCGTCGCTGTTTCTCGACGAGCATCTGTCCGCGGCGCAGATCGCGGGCGCTTTGCTGGTGATGGCGGGATTGGCCGTGAACGTGTTCGGCGGCTGGGCCGTGCAGCGGTTTTCGCTCACGCGCTGAGCGGCCGGCTGGCCTGAACCAGGACGAAAAAACGGCCGCTTCGTGCGGCCGTTATCATCGCATCGTGCGCATTGCACACGCGAGCCTCACGTCATGCGGTTCTTCGCGAGCGGTGGATTCGCCGCAAAATAACGCTTGATGCCGGTCATGATCGCGTCGGCCATCTTCTCGCGATACGCGTCGTCATTCAGGCGGCGCTCTTCGTCGGGGTTGCTGATGAAGGCGGTTTCCACGAGGATCGATGGAATATCCGGCGCCTTCAGCACCGCGAAGCCTGCCTGTTCGACCGAGCCCTTGTGCAGCTTGTTGATGCCGCCGATCTCCTTCAGCACGAAGTTGCCGTAACGCATCGAGTCGCGAATCTGCGCGGTGGTGGACATATCGAACAGCGCGCGGTTCACGGTCGCGTCGGCGGACTTGATGTTGATGCCGCCAATCTGATCCGACGAGTTCTCCTTGTTCGCCATCCAGCGCGCGGCGGCGCTCGAGGCGCCATGCTCGGACAGCGCGAACACCGACGAACCCTTCGCGTCGGGCGTGGTGAACGCATCCGCATGGATCGACACGAACAGGTCCGCGCCGACGCGCCGCGCCTTCTGCACGCGCACGTTCAGCGGCACGAAGAAGTCGGCGTCGCGTGTCATCATGGCGCGCATGTTCGGTTGCGCGTCGATCTTCGCGCGCAGCTTCTTCGCGATGTCGAGCGCGACGTGCTTCTCATACGTGCCCGAGCCGCCGATCGCGCCCGGGTCTTCGCCGCCGTGGCCCGGATCGATCGCGACGGTCAACAGACGCACCGTGTTGCTCTTGCCGGACTTGGGATTGGTGAAGGCGTAGGTATCGTCGCTGCCGGCGTCGTCCGCGCCCAGCGTGCTGGCGCTGTTGCCTTTATTGCGAGCGATGGCCGTGGGCGGCGCCACCGGCGCGGCAGGCGTGGCCGGCTTGCCGAGCATCGGCGGCACAGGTGTCGGCGCGACATGCACCGGCGGACGCGGCACGCCCGGAGTGGAGCCGCTACCGCTGCCGCCGTTTTGCGCGTAGCGCTCGAAGAAGGCCTCACTGTTGTCGGCGGTGGGCGGGGTGGTGCCCGGACCGCTCAGCGTGGCGGGCGGCGGCGCGCCGTTCTCTTCGTTGAAGGTCTGCTGCTTGCGTTCCGTCTGCGCGAGCAGATCCATCAACGGATCGGGCGCGACCGCCGGATACAGGTCGAACACCAGCCGGTACTTGTACGCGCCGACCGGCGGCAGCGTGAACACCTGCGGCTTCACCGAGCCCTTCAGGTCGAACACCATGCGCACCACGTGCGGCTGATATTGCCCGACGCGCACCGACGAGATCTGCGGATCGTTCGGCGTGATCTTCGAGACGAGGTCTTTCAACGACTGATCCAGATCGAGGCCGCTCAGGTCGACCACCAGCCGGTCCGGTCCCTGCAGCAACTGCTGGGCGTTCTGCAGCGGCTGATCGGATTCGATCGTCACGCGCGTGTAGTCGCGCGCCGGCCAGACCCGCACGCCGAGCACCGAACTCGCCCACGCAAGACGCGGCGCGACGAGACCGAGCACGAGTGTGGACGCGCCCGCGCGGAGAATCTGCCGGCGCCGCCAGTTATGCGTTGCGGTAGCCGCCGATTCGATCGAGCGGAACGGTTTGATCAACATCTTTCGAGACATGCCTTTCCTGATTCGCTGTATGCCCGTGCGACGAGCACACGGCCGTCGCTTTCGTTCTCGTTCTCATTGTCGAGGTCGAGCGAGAAGACAAGATCCGGCACGCCCAGAAGACGCCCGGCGCGCTGCGGCCATTCGACGAGGCAGATCGCGCCGCTGTCGAAGTACTCGCGAAAGCCGGCGTCGGCCCATTCGGCCGGATCGGTGAATCTATACAGATCGAAGTGATAGAGCGTGAGTTCCCCGGCGGGCCGCTCGAGCACGTAGGGTTCGACGAGTGTGTAAGTGGGACTGCGCACGCGGCCGGTGTGGCCGAGGCCGCGCAAGGTTGCGCGCACGAGGGTGGTTTTGCCGGCGCCAAGGTCGCCGACGAGCTGGACTTGCAGTCCGTAGAACGCCTTGTCGCCATCCGCGCCCGGCGTGCGTTGCGCGGCTTCGCGCACGCTTTCGATCGCCTGCGCGAAGCGCTCGCCGAAGGCCATGGTGGCGGCTTCGTCCGCGAGCGCAAAGGTGCGTTCGAGCAGGGCGCTGGCGGGCGGTTGGATCGCGAGATCGGGATTGGCAGGCATTCTCGTAAAATGGCGTGATGAACCGAAGTCCGGAGTCCCCTGTTTCCCGCACGCCTGCGTCTGACGACGATGCGCGTGCCGAGCGTTGTTTCGATGAAGCGGCGCTGAAGGCGCTCGCGCTGAACATCAAAACGTGGGGCCGTGAACTGGGTTTCGGAGCGGTCGGCATTAGCGATACCGATCTCTCCGCTGCCGAAGCGCCGCTTGCAGCCTGGCTGGAAGCGGGTTGCCACGGCGAGATGGATTATATGGCGAAACACGGCATGAAACGCGCGCGGCCGGCCGAGCTTGTGGCCGGCACGCGACGTGTGATTACGGCGCGCATCGCTTATTTGCCCGCGCAGACATCGAGCGGAAAGGCGCGCGAAAGCGCTTTGCAGGACGGCCCATTCACGCGGGACTGGCGCGCAGCCGAGCATGCGCGGCTCGCGGACCCGTCGGCGGCGGTCGTGTCGATCTATGCGCGCGGCCGCGATTATCACAAGGTGATGCGTAACCGTTTGCAACATCTGGCCGAGAAAATTGAAGCCGAGATCGGCGCATTCGGCTACCGCGTATTTACCGATTCGGCGCCGGTGCTCGAAGTAGAACTGGCGCAGAGAGCCGGCATCGGCTGGCGCGGCAAGCATACGTTGCTGCTGCAACGTGACGCGGGTTCGCTGTTTTTCCTCGGCGAGATTTATGTCGATGTGCCGTTGCCGACCGATGCCGAGACTGTGCCTGAACTTGCACCCGAGGCCCCGGGCTCGCATTGCGGAAGCTGCACGCGCTGTATCGGCGCGTGTCCGACCGGGGCGATCGTCGCGCCTTACAAGGTCGATGCGCGCCTCTGTATCTCCTATCTCACGATCGAACTGAAGGGCAGTATTCCCCTGGAATTGCGGCCGCTGATCGGCAATCGTGTGTATGGCTGCGACGATTGCCAACTCGTGTGTCCATGGAACAAATTTGCGCAGGCCGCACCGGTCGCGGATTTCGACGTGCGGCATGGGCTCGATCGCGCGTCGCTGGTCGAATTGTTCGCGTGGAGCGCGGACGAGTTCGATACGCGCATGCAGGGCAGCGCGATTCGCCGCATCGGTTACGAGAGCTGGTTGCGCAATCTCGCGGTGGGCATGGGTAACGCGCTGCGTGCGTCGTCGGACAGTTTGAGCGGGCCGGCGCGCGAGGCGATCGTGCAGGCGCTGAGAATGCGTGCGGATGACGCTTCCGCCGTCGTGCGCGAGCATGTGGAATGGGCGTTGGAAGCGGCGTAAAGTAGCGGCAAACGGGCGGTGCTTCGTGTGCTTAGCGTGTCTGCACCCCATGCGGGTACGCTATCTTGCAACCCCGAACGCCCGCGCCAGTGAGGAGCAGGCAATCATGTTCAACGCAGTGATCGACGCGCCGTTCGGCAAGATCGGCATTCGCCTCGAAGGCGAGGCCGTGCGCGAGATCGTCTATCTGCCGGATTCGATGCAAAACGTCGCGCCCGACACGCCTTTGGCCAAGCAGGCGGCCGAGCAGATCGAGCGATATTTCGAGCGCGCGTCGGCGAAGTTCGAGTTGCCGCTGGCCTCGGTCGGCACCGCGTTTCAGAAGCGCGTGTGGCAGGCCATTAGCGACATTCCGCCGGGCGTCGTGCTGACTTACGGTCAACTGGCGCGGCAACTCGGCAGCGCGCCGCGCGCGGTCGGTCAGGCGTGCGGCGCCAATTACTTTCCGATCGTGATTCCGTGTCATCGGGTGGTGAGTTCGAGCGGCATCGGCGGCTTCGCGAATCACGCCGAGGAGGGTTTCTTCCGCAACATCAAGCGCTGGCTGCTGGCGCATGAAGGCATTCCCTACGCATGAGCGATACGTTGACCGATGACGCGGTGACCGCGTCACCTCTGTTCGTCGCCAGCTCGGCGTCGATCGATGCGTTCTGCGACGCGCTGTGGCTCGAACACGGACTGTCGCGCAACACGCTCGATGCGTACCGCCGCGATCTGCGGCTCTTTTGCGAATGGCTGGCGCAGAGCCGCAATACGTCGCTCGATACCGCGAGCGAAGCCGATCTGAACGCCTATAGCGCGGCGCGACAGAAAGACAAATCGACTTCGGCGAACCGGCGCCTGTCGGTGTTTCGCCGCTACTACGGTTGGGCCGTTCGCGAGCATCGCACGAAGGTGGATCCGACGGTGCGCATCCGCTCGGCGAAACAGCCGCCGCGTTTTCCGTCGACGCTCAGCGAGGCGCAAGTAGAAGCACTGCTCGGTGCGCCCGACATCGATACGTCGTTGGGCCTGCGCGATCGCACGATGCTGGAGTTGATGTACGCGAGCGGCTTGCGCGTGACCGAACTCGTCACGTTGAAGACGGTGGAAGTGGGCCTGAACGAAGGCGTGGTGCGCGTCATGGGCAAGGGCTCGAAGGAGCGCCTGATTCCGTTCGGCGAGGAAGCGCATAGCTGGATCGAACGCTATCTGCGCGAGGCGCGGCCCGCGTTGCTCGGCGCGCGCGCGACCGACGCGCTGTTCGTGACGAGCCGCGCCGAAGGCATGACGCGCCAGCAGTTCTGGAACATCATCAAGCGTCACGCGAGCGCAGCCGGTGTGCATGCGCCGCTCTCGCCGCATACCTTGCGGCATGCGTTCGCCACGCATCTGCTCAATCACGGCGCCGACTTGCGTGTCGTGCAACTGCTGCTCGGCCACACGGATATTTCGACCACGCAGATCTACACGCATGTGGCGCGGGAGCGGTTGAAGTCGCTGCACGCGCAGCATCATCCGCGAGGCTGATACGCATTCGCGGCGCGCTTGCGCTTCGTTCAGAGAAACTCGCGCAGCCGGTGCTTGAGAATCTTGCCCGTCGATGCCGCCGGCAACGCGGCGAGCACTTTGACTTCGGCCGGACGCTTGTACGGCGCGAGACGCTCGCCGCACCAATCGATCAGTTCGGCGGGCGTCACCGCTGCGCCCGCAAGCAACTCGACGAACGCGACCACTTCCTCGTTACCTTCCACCGCGCGTCCGATCACCGCCGACTGTACGACTTGCGCATGCGCGTTCAGCACATGTTCGACCTCGGCCGGATACACGTTGAAGCCCGAGCGAATGATCAGCTCCTTGCTGCGCCCGACGATATGCAAGGCGCCGTCCGCGTCCTGCCGCGCGAGGTCGCCGGTTTTGAGCCAGCCGTCTTCGGTGACGACCGCGGCTGTCTGCTCCGGGCTGCGGTAGTAGCCGAGCATCACGTTGGGGCCGCGCACCCATAGTTCGCCGATCTCGCCCTTCGCTGCGTCGATGCCGTCGAGCCCGACGAAGCGCACCTCGACGCCCGGAATGACCTCGCCGACGGAACAATCGCTGCGCGGCGCGTCGAGCATGGTGTGCGACACGGTCGGGCTGCTCTCGGTCATGCCGTAACCGTTGTGCAGCGGCAGACCGTAGACGCTTTCCACCTGCGCTTTCAAGGCGGCATCGAGCGGCGAGCCGCCCGAATAGGCGAAGCGCAATTGCGGTGCGGACCAAGAGTGGCCGTGCGTCTGCAGGTGTTCGAGCAGTTTGGCGTGCATGGCCGGCACGCCCTGGAAAATCGACACGCGTTCCTCGGCGAGGGCGCGGCGGACGGCTTCTGGCGCGAAGCGCGGCGCGAGTCGCAAGGTCGCGCCTGCGTGCAGGCTGCCCAGACAGACGGACGCGAAACCGTACACGTGCGAGATAGGCAGCACGGCATAGACGACATCGTCAGGGCCAACTTTGCGCAGGCGGCTCGAAATCGCTGCGATAAACAGCAGATTGCGATGCGACAGCATTACGCCCTTTGGCGCGCCGGTGGTGCCCGTGGTGTAGATCAACGCGGCGCATTGGCGCTCGCTTGCGGCTTCGACCGGTTCGGCTATCGCCGCGCTATCCACCGTGTATGACCACGCGCCGATATCCGGCGCGATAGTGGGTGTTTGGATGGCTTGATGGCGCTCGGCGTGCAGCTTGGCGTCCGCGGAGCTTTCCGTGGCGTAGGCGACGACGCGCGGCTGCGCGTGCGCACGGATCGAGTCGAGTTCGGCGGCGGACAGGCGCGCGTTCGATACCAGCGCCCATGCGTCGAGCCGGGCAGTCGCGAACAAGAGGACGATCTGCACGATGCTGTTCTCCGCGACGATCATCACGCGATCGCCGCCGCGCACGCCCGCTTCGCGCAGCAGCGCGGCGACGGCGTCGACGGCCTGCAGCAGTTGCGCGCTGGTGAGGCGGCGTGCATCCTCTATCAAGGCGACGTGCTGCGGATCGCGTGCGGCAGCCAGCGCCGGAATCTCGGCGATGCGTGCGGGCAGGGCTGCCAGCAGCGCGGAAATGTCGATCGTGGAACGGGTGGACGAATCGAAGCTCAACACTGTCTCCTAAAGACGATTCGGTGGTCGACGTACAGTGCGTCAGAAGATTCTCGAACGATCGTGCCACAGCCGCTGGGCCCGCACAATTAGCCGTTCGGCAAATAGCCGTTGTGCAGAGTCGCCATTACAATGCGCCGATGAGCAAATCCAGACACGTCTCCGAAACGCCGGCCACGCAGTTTCTGCGCCGCCATGGCGTCGCTTTCGGCGAACATCCTTATGATTACGTCGAGCACGGCGGCACCGCGGAATCGGCGCGCCAGCTCGGTGTGGACGAGCATCACGTCGTGAAGACGCTGGTGATGGAAGACGAGCACGCCAAGCCGCTGATCGTGCTGATGCACGGCGACCGCACCGTCAGTACCAAGAACCTCGCGCGGCAGATCGGCGCGAAGCGCGTCGAGCCGTGCAAGCCCGAGGTGGCGAACCGGCATTCCGGCTACCTGATCGGCGGCACCTCGCCCTTCGGCACGAAGAAGCAGATGCCGGTGTACGTCGAGTCGAGCATTCTCGACATGGACAAAATCTGGCTGAACGGCGGCCGGCGCGGTTTTCTGATCAGCATCGAGCCGAAGGTGCTGACGGAGTTACTGGCGGCGAAGGCGGTGCAGTGCGCGAGCGTCGATTGACGTTTGCCTGAATGTTTTGCGTGTGCGCGGGTTCGGTAGAATGTGCGCCGCCTTGTTCCAAGTTGCGCGCCCTGTTGCGGTTGGGGTGTCGAGTTTCAGACCGCCGATCCTTATAAGAGTCCCAGATGCAAAACCTGATCGTTGCTGTCGTTGCCTACCTGATCGGTTCGGTGTCGTTTGCCGTGATCGTGAGCGCCGCGATGGGCCTCGACGACCCGCGCTCGTATGGTTCGGGCAACCCGGGCGCCACCAACGTGCTGCGCAGCGGCAGCAAGAAGGCCGCGATTCTCACGCTGATCGGCGACGCATTCAAGGGCTGGCTGCCGGTGTGGTTCGTGGTGCACTACGGCGCGCGTTACGGGCTCGACGAGACCTCGGTGGCGATTGCGTCAGTGGCCGTGTTTCTTGGTCACCTGTATCCGGTTTTCTTCCGCTTCAAGGGCGGCAAGGGCGTGGCGACCGCGGCCGGCGTGCTGCTCGCGATCAATCCGATTCTCGGCGTCGCGACTTTGCTGACGTGGCTGATCGTGGCGTTCTTCACGCGCTATTCGTCGCTGGCGGCGTTGGCCGCGGCGGTGTTCGCGCCGATCTTCGACGGTTTTCTGTTCGGACCGCATGTGATCGCGCTGGCGATCGTCGTGATGAGTTCGCTGCTGGTGTGGCGGCATCGCGGCAATATCGCCAAGCTGATGCGCGGGCAGGAGAGCCGGATCGGAGCCAAGAAGAAGGCGGATACGGCGGCGAAGCCGGCGGGGGGGAGCGACGTTTGAAGTGCGCTGCTTTCGCGCTCGTGCTTTTAAAGCCTTAGGGCTTTGGTGCTCTGCGCACCATCTGCACGGCTCCGCGCGAATGCCGCGTGGAGCACGGCAGCGCAGGCTAGAGACAGGCGCCCGCTTACGCGCCGGCAGTTTTGCGCCTGGTACGCCGAGCCCAATACGGGCTACCCAGCGCTCAGCGCCTGGTGCTGAGCGCCCAGCACACCTGTCATGCGCGGTGCCGTGCGCGCGTTCGGCGCCCGCACGTGCGCCGGCAGATCAATCGCGGAAGTTGTTGAAGTCGAGCGGCGTATCGGTCACGTCCTTGCGCAGCATGGCGATCACGCTTTGCAGGTCGTCGCGCTTGCCGCCGGTGATACGTACCGCGTCGCCCTGAATGCTCGCCTGGACTTTGATCTTGCTGTCCTTCACGAGGCGCACGATTTTCTTCGATAGATCGCCCGACACGCCTTTCTTGATCTTGATGACCTGCTTGACCTTGTCGCCGCCGATCTTCTCGATCTTGCCATGGTCGAGGAAGCGCACGTCCACGTTGCGCTTGGCCATTTTCGACAACAGCACGTCTTTGACCTGACCGAGTTTGAAATCATCGTCCGCGTAGGCCGTGATTTCGTTTTCCTTGTGTTCGACGCGCGCGTCCGACCCTTTGAAGTCGAAGCGCGTGGAAATTTCCTTGTTGGACTGCTCGATCGCGTTCTTGACTTCGATCATGTTCGCTTCGCAGACGACGTCAAACGATGGCATTTTTTTCTCCCAATAGTGCTGCGGTGCGTGACGCAACCGGACGGCTGCTCACGGGGCACTCGCTATAATCACGGACCGGACGTCATTTTACCGACGCCACTCCCTTTTGCCCAAGGCCGCCGCGCATTGTCGCGCGGCCGGGGCCCGAAGCCGGTTTCATCGGCTGCTTGATTCGTCGTTTCACTGTTCCGATTCCGATGTCCCAAACCCACTCCGCCGCGTTCATGGCCGGCTATCCGCTGAAGGCGCACAACACCTTCGGCTTCGATGTGCGCGCGCAGTTTGCTTGCCGCATCGAGCGTGAAGAGCAACTAATGGCCGCGATGCGCGATCCGCGCGCAGCCGGCCTGCCGCGTCTCGTGCTGGGCGGCGGCAGCAATGTCGTGCTGACCGGCGATTTTGGCGGCCTGGTGCTGCTGATCGCGCTGCGAGGCCGCCGCGTCGTGCGCGAGGACGATGACGCATGGTACGTCGAAGCGGCCGGCGGCGAGCCGTGGCATGAGTTCGTCGGCTGGACTTTGGCGCAAGGTTTGCCGGGTCTCGAAAACCTCGCGTTGATTCCGGGGACCGTGGGCGCGGCGCCGATTCAGAATATCGGCGCGTACGGGTTGGAGATGGTCGAGCGCTTCGCGTCGCTGCGCGCGGTTGAACTGGCTACCGGCGACGTCATCGAAATGGATGCGCAGGCGTGCCGCTTCGGCTATCGCGACAGTTTTTTCAAACGGGAAGGACGGGACCGTTTCGTGATCACGTCGGTGACATTCCGTTTGCCGAAGGTCTGGCAGCCGCGTGCCGGCTACGCCGATCTCGCCCGCGAATTGGCTGCGAGCGGCCAGGCGGATACGCCGCCGAGCGCGCAGGCGATCTTCGATGCGGTGGTGGCGGTGCGGCGCGCCAAGCTGCCCGATCCGCTGGAGCTCGGCAACGCCGGTAGTTTCTTCAAAAATCCGGTGATCGAGGCGGCGCCGTTCGAGGCGCTGAAGGCCAGGGAGCCGGACGTCGTGTCGTACCGTCAGCCGGATGGACGGGTGAAACTCGCCGCCGGCTGGCTGATCGATCGATGCGGCTGGAAAGGCCGCGCGATGGGCGCGGCGGCCGTGCATGAGCGGCAGGCGCTGGTACTGGTGAATCGCGGCGGCGCGAGCGGGGCGGAGGTGCTGGCGCTTGCAAAAGCGATTCAGCGCGATGTGTTGGAGCGATTTGGGGTGGAGTTGGAGGCGGAGCCGGTTTTTTTGTGACGATTCGTTGATGAATATAAAAAAGGCGCCGGGAATTTTCTTCCGGCGCCTTTTTTGCGTCTACGTTTTGGCTTCGGCCGCGCCTCGCGGCGCTTGACTTCGTTACCGCGAAGTTATCCTGCGCCGAAACGCCGGCTGTCAGTCACGCTGACGGCGCGCATTCTCCGCAATTCGCATGCGCAGCGCGTTCAGCTTGATGAAGCCGCCGGCGTCGGCCTGGTTGTAAGCGCCGCCGTCGTCGTCGAACGTGGCAATCGTCTTGTCGAACAGCGTTTCCTTCGAATCGCGTGCGACCACCGAGACGCTGCCCTTATACAGCTTAACGCGCACCCAGCCGTTGACCTTCTCTTGCGTATGGTCGATCAACACCTGGATCGCGCGGCGCTCCGGACTCCACCAGTAGCCGTTATAAATCAGCGACGCGTAGCGCGCCATCAGATCGTCTTTCAGGTGAGCCACTTCACGGTCGAGCGTGATCGACTCGATGCCGCGGTGCGCCTTCAGCATGATCGTGCCGCCCGGCGTTTCATAGCAGCCACGCGACTTCATGCCGACGTAACGGTTTTCCACCAGATCCAGACGGCCAATGCCGTGCTTGCCGCCCAGCCGGTTCAGCTCGGTCAGCATTTCCGCAGCCGACAGACGCTTGCCGTTGATCGCGACCGGATCGCCGTGCTCGTATTCGATGTCGAGGTATTCAGCCTGGTCCGGCGCCTGTTCCGGCGACACGGTCCAACGCCACATATCGGCTTCGGCTTCCGCCTTCGGGTCTTCCAAGTGACGGCCTTCGAACGAGATGTGCAGCAGGTTCGCGTCCATGGAATACGGGGCGCCGCCTTGCTTGTGCTTCATTTCGATCGGAATGCCGGCCTTTTCCGCGTACGCGAGCAGCTTTTCGCGCGACAGCAGGTCCCATTCACGCCACGGTGCGATCACCTTGATGCCCGGTTCCAGCGCGTAGTAACCGAGTTCGAAACGAACCTGGTCGTTGCCCTTGCCGGTTGCGCCGTGCGACACCGCTTGCGCGCCGGTGGCGCGGGCGATTTCGATCTGACGCTTGGCGATCAGCGGACGCGCGATCGACGTGCCCAGCAGGTACTCGCCTTCATAGATCGTGTTGGCGCGGAACATCGGGAACACGTAGTCGCGCACGAATTCTTCGCGCAGGTCTTCGATAAAGATGTTGTCCTGCTTGATGCCGAGTTGCAGGGCTTTCTTGCGCGCCGGTTCCAGCTCTTCGCCCTGGCCGATGTCGGCCGTGAACGTGACGACTTCGGCGTCGTAATTGTCCTGCAACCACTTCAGGATGACGGAGGTGTCGAGGCCGCCCGAATAGGCGAGCACGACTTTCTTGATATCGCTCATGGTGAACTCGTAGCTGGAGAAAGCGGGAAAACAAGGCGCGCCGGCGGTCCCGGAGCGCGGAAAACCACTATTTTGACACTAAACCGCAGGCCGCCCGCGTTTTTGGGGCGGTGCGGTGTCGAAGCCGGGTCCGTTTACAGCCAGTCGCGGCCGTGGACGCCGGCTCGATGCATGGCGCTAAACGTGGATGCCTTGCCTCGTATTCAAGGCCCCGTCGCGCTTCACGCAGATGCCGCTCAACGCCGACCGAGCGGCTCGCTCAGTGATTCAGCTTGCCGAGCAGCAGGTATTCCATCAAGGCCTTTTGCACATGCAGACGATTTTCCGCCTCGTCCCATACAACGCTTTGCGGGCCGTCGATCACTTCCGCGCTGACTTCCTCGCCGCGGTGGGCGGGCAGGCAGTGCATGAAGAGTGCGTCGGCATTGGCGCGCGCCATCATGTCGGCGTCGACGCACCAGTCGGCGAAGGCTTTCTTGCGCGCTTCGTTTTCGGCTTCGAAGCCCATGCTGGTCCAGACGTCCGTGGTCACGAGGTCGGCGCCGGTGCAGGCCTCGTTCGGATCGTCGAATTCTTCGTAGAACGGTGCGCTTTCGGCAGCGACCATGGCGCGGTCCAGCTTGTAGCCCGGCGGCGTGGACAGACGCAACTTGAAGCCGAGAATCTGTGCGGCTTCGATCCACGTGTACAGCATATTGTTCGCGTCGCCCACCCACGCGACCGTCTTGCCGCGAATCGGACCGCGATGCTCGAAGTACGTGAAGATGTCCGCCAGGACCTGGCACGGGTGATATTCGTTGGTGAGCCCGTTGATCACCGGCACGCGCGAATTCTCGGAAAAGCGCTGAAGAATGTCCTGGCCGAACGTGCGGATCATGATGATGTCGACCATGCGCGAGATCACTTGCGCGGCGTCTTCGATCGGTTCGCCACGGCCGAGCTGCGTGTCACGCGTGCTCATGAAAACTGCGTGGCCGCCCAACTGGAAGATGCCGGCTTCGAACGACAGGCGCGTGCGCGTCGAATTTTTTTCGAAGATCATCGCCAGCGTGCGATCGTGCAGCGGATGGTAAGTCTCGTAGTTCTTGAATTTGCGTTTCAGAATGCGCGCGCGTTCCAGCACGTACTCGTAGTCTTCCAGCGAGAAATCCTTGAACTGCAGGTAGTGGCGAATTTTCTTGGCGGTCATGAAACAAATACGGCGGTCTCACCCGGCAGGATTGCCGGACGGCGCCGCCGTCGTTTGTGGTAACTCAATGCAGCATAAAGGATTTCGCCCGATTTGACGAGTCGGCCAAAAGGCTGGGCAAGCTGTCTGAAAGCCTCGTGAAACCGTTAGACATGTCTTGTGTGCGCTGCGGAAAAGGGTCCTCTGCGTTATAATCCGCGGGTTATCCCAAAGCCCAGCAGGCCGGTATTTCGCTTGGCCGACCTCGGCTCGCGCGGTTCGGAATGACCTGCTCGCGGTGCGCCGTTACGATGAGCACCAAGGCGGCTTAGCCGGCTCTTCGCGGTTTCTGGCGGCGTGGTTCGCCACGCGGCATGGTCAGCGAGTTCCAGGCGGGTCTCAGGCGGGTTTCAGCAATTACCAGGCAATTCAGCGCCGTTCCGCCGTCCGTTTTGCCGTCATCCCGCTGGGCAGTTACACAGGTATTCCTACATGGCCGAAGCAGCTCCAACCGAATATTTCATTCAGGGCATCACGTCGAAGGGAAAAAAGTTTCGGCCGAGCGACTGGTCGGAGCGTCTCGCAGGCGTCATGGCCTGCTTCGGCCCCGGCGCAAGGAAAGGGCCGAACGCTTATATGCAGTACTCGCGGTACGTGCGGCCGACCATGATCGGCGACCTCAAGTGCGTGATTCTCGATTCGCGTTTGCGCGACATCGAACCCATGGCTTTCGACTTCGTCCTCAACTTCGCTAAAGACAACGACCTCGTCGTGACCGAGGCGTGCGAGTTGCAACTCGAGCACGCCACGCCGCAAGAGAAACGGCACGTGATCTAGCGCGAGCCTGCCGGCTCGGCAAAAGCAAAAGCAAAAGCAAAAACAAAAACCCGCCGGTAGCGGGTTTTTTACGCTCAGTCCGTCAGTCACGAGCGCGACGGCCTACGCGATGCAGTGCGAATCTGTCGGTCCGAAGCAAAAAAGCCCGCCGAGGCGGGCCCTTCTGTGCAGCGGAAACAGGAGGTAGCCCACCGAAGCGGGCTGACCGGGATTACTGTGCTGCGGACGCTTGCAGACCCTTGATGGCTGCAGCGAGGCGGCTCTTATGGCGAGCTGCCTTGTTCTTGTGAACGATGTTCTTGTCGGCGATGATGTCGATGGTCTTCGACGATGCCTGGAAGATTTCAGCGGCCTTGGCCTTGTCGCCGGCGTCGATCGCCTTGCGGACAGCCTTGATAGCCGTGCGGAACTTCGAGCGCAGTGCCGAGTTATGCGAGTTTGCCTTGGCGGCCTGGCGGGCGCGCTTGCGTGCTTGTGCGGAGTTAGCCATGACGGTTCCTTATCCTGTTCCTGTTTCCAGTACCTGACCTTCAAGTGGTGAGGCGCTGCTTTTAGATCGAACTCTTGGAAGCGATTGCCCAAGAGCGCAAAAGTGTCGAAAAAAATCGATCGGACTACGCGAAGGCAAGCCTGTGTTTTCGGGCTAATCAAGGGTTGTTGGCAGATGGCGCGCGGTTAGCTGTGGCTAGCGTACGACCGATCTGAACCCCGTCCGAAAAGTTGAGCGAGCTTCGAAACCAGCGATTATAGCAACAAAATCAGGCACGTGGCAACGGGAAAGCGTCACAAAGCTCTGCCGCCCAATTGCGCAAAGTCCGGCGCCCGCTCGGCGGCCATATGGAGCAAGCGTGCCGCAGTCCGCGCGGAAAGTGGAGGCGGGGCGTGTCCGAGGGCCCAGAACGGCGCGGCCGCGCTCAAAAAGACGCCGCGATTCGTTTTTCGATCGAACGTCTGCGCGGCAAATCGGTCCGAATCGCGTTCCGGCTCGTCGTCCGCACTCGCGGCACCCGTATAATAAGCGCCCCATGAATCTATTCCGAGCCCTGCTGACGGTCAGCGGCTTCACGCTGCTGTCTCGCGTGACCGGACTGGCCCGCGAAACGCTGATCGCACGCGCGTTCGGTGCCAGTCAATACACTGACGCGTTCTACGTCGCCTTCCGCATTCCGAACCTGCTGCGCCGTATCTCCGCCGAAGGCGCGTTCTCGCAAGCCTTCGTGCCGATCCTCGCCGAGTTCAAGAACCAGCAAGGTCACGACGCCACCAAAGCACTGGTCGACGCCACCTCGACGGTGCTCGCCTGGGCGCTGGCGGTCCTCTCGCTGATAGGCGTCGTCGGCGCGTCGGGCGTGGTGTTCATCGTCGCCTCGGGCCTCGCGCACGAGGGTCAGGCGTACGCCCTCGCGGTCACCATGACGCGCATCATGTTCCCGTACATCATTTTCATTTCGCTGACGTCGCTGGCGTCGGGCGTGCTGAATACGTACAAGAACTTTTCGCTGCCCGCGTTCGCGCCGGTTCTGCTGAACGTCGCGTTCATCGTCGCCGCCGTGTTCGTCGCGCCGCGTCTGCAAACGCCGGTCTATGCGCTCGCGTGGGCGGTGATCGCCGGCGGCGTGTTGCAATTCCTCGTGCAGCTGCCGGGTCTGAAGAAGATCGACATGATTCCGCGCATCGGATTGAATCCGCTGAAGGCGCTCGCGCATCGCGGCGTCAAGCGCGTGCTGTCGAAGATGGTGCCCGCGATGTTCGCCGTCTCGGTCGCGCAGATCAGCCTGATCATCAACACGAATATCGCCTCGCGCATCGGGCCGGGCGCCGTGTCGTGGATCAACTACGCCGACCGGCTGATGGAGTTTCCGACCGCGCTGCTGGGCGTCGCGCTCGGCACGATCCTGCTGCCGAGCCTGTCAAAGGCGCACGTCGACGCCGACCCGCACGAGTATTCGTCGCTGCTCGACTGGGGCTTGCGCGTCACCTTCCTGCTGGCCGCGCCGAGCGCCGTCGCGCTGTTTTTCTTCGCGCAGCCGCTGACCGCCACGCTGTTTCACTACGGCAAGTTCGACGGCAATTCGGTGGTGATGGTCGCCCGCGCGTTGTCGGCGTATGGCGTCGGCCTGATCGGCCTGATTCTCATCAAGATCCTCGCGCCGGGTTTCTACGCGAAGCAGGACATCAAAACGCCGGTGAAGATCGGCGTCGGCGTGCTGATTCTCACGCAGTTAAGCAACTATCTGTTCGTGCCGATCTTCGCGCATGCGGGGCTGACGCTGAGCGTCGGGCTCGGCGCTTGCGGTAATGCGTTGCTGCTGTTTCTCGGGCTGCGCAAGCGCGGCATCTATACGCCTTCGAGCGGCTGGCTCAAATTTTTCGTGCAGTTGTTCGGCGCCTGTCTGGTGCTGGCCGGCACGATGCATTGGCTGGCCGTCAGCTTCGACTGGATCGGCATGCACAGTCGCCCGGTCGACCGCATGGTGCTGCTCGCAGCGTGCCTCGTGCTGTTCGCCGCGCTATATTTCGGTATGCTTTGGCTGATGGGCTTCAAGTACGCGTATTTCAAAAGGCGAGTGAAGTGATCACGATGACGCGAGTTCTCGACTATTTCAGCACGCTCGTCGCCGAAGACGACAGTCTTCCGCTGACCGAGGCGGCGCTCTCGCTCGCGCAGGACGCCTATCCCGATCTCGATCTGCAAGGCACGCTCGCCGAGATCGACGAGCTCGTGGTGCGCTTGCAGCGACGCATGCCGGACGACGCAAACATCAAGCAGAAGGTCGGCATTCTGAACCGGTTCTTCTTCCGCGAACTGGGTTTCGCCAGCAATCTCAACGACTATTACGACCCCGACAACAGCCATCTGAACGCGGTGCTCAAACGTCGCCGCGGCATTCCGATTTCGCTGGCGGTGCTGTATCTGGAAATGGCGGAACAGATCGGCGTGCCGGTGCGCGGCGTGTCGTTTCCCGGCCACTTCCTGTTGCGCGTAACCACGCCCGATGGCGACGTGATGCTCGATCCGACCAGCGGCCACTCGCTGTCCGAGTCGGAAATGGTGGAAATGCTGGAGCCGTATGTGGCCTCGGCGGGCGAATCGGTGAGCAGGGCGCTGCGCATGCTGCTCCAACCGGCCACGCGTCGCGAGATCATCGCGCGTATGCTGCGCAATCTGAAGTCCACGTATTTTCAGACGGAACGCTGGCAGCGTCTGCTGGCGGTGCAGCAGCGTCTCGTGATCCTGCTGCCGGAAAGTATCGAGGAAGTGCGTGATCGCGGCTTCGCTTATGCGCGGCTCGATTATCTGCGCCCCGCGGTCGAAGACCTTGAGCGTTATCTCGGCGACCGGCCGGATGCCGAGGACGCGACCATGGTGGAATCGCAATTGCACGAACTGCGTCAGCGTGCTCAGCACGACGACGGCGAGTAAAAAGCGCGCCTGGGCAACGGGCATCGCTACCACCGCTCAAAACAAAACGCCTGCACAGGATCATTCATGTGCAGGCGTTTTTCTTTAGCGCGGCTTGCTTTGTGAAACCGCGCGCTGCATGTCAGCTTACTTCGGCTGCATCCGGATCGCGCCGTCCAGTCGAATCACTTCGCCGTTGAGCATCGGATTGTCGAAGATCTGCTTGGCCAGCATTGCGTACTCGGCCGGCTTGCCGAGGCGCGGCGGGAACGGCACCATCGCGCCGAGCGCGTCCTGCACTTCCTGCGGCATGCCGAGCAGCATGGGCGTTTCGAAAATGCCCGGTGCGATCGTCATCACGCGGATCGCGTTGCGTGACAGGTCGCGTGCGATAGGCAGCGTCATGCCGGCCACACCGGCCTTGGATGCCGCATAAGCCGCCTGGCCGATCTGGCCGTCAAACGCGGCCACCGACGCCGTGTTGATGATCACGCCGCGCTCGCCATTCGCGTTCGGCTCGTTCTTCGACATGGCCGCGGCGGCGAGCCGGACCATGTTGAAGGTGCCGATCAGATTGATCGAGATGGTGCGCGCGAACGCGTCGAGCGGATGGGGACCGTCCTTGCCGACTGTTTTGACGGCCGGCGCGACGCCCGCGCAATTGACCAGACCGCGCAGCGTGCCGAGCCTGGTGGCGGCTTCGACGGCCTGGGTGGCGTCGTCTTCGCGGCTCACGTCGCATTTGACGAACACACCGCCGAGTTCCTCGGCGAGCGCCTCGCCCGCATCCACATTCAGGTCGGCGAGCACCACCTTGCCGCCGTTTTCGACGAACAGGCGCGCCGTGGCTGCGCCCAGTCCTGATGCACCGCCGGTGATCAGGAAAACGTTGTCGCGAATCTCCATGTCTTCTCCTTTGCTACGGTTCAGTAATGTCGAGATCGAATATCTTTTCGATAAACGATTGTAACGGCTATGCTGCAATGCGGAAAGCGAAGCGGGCAGGCGGCTGATTCAAGTGCCGTCGGCGGCATGCGGGCTAAGCGAAACGCTACGGATGTCTAATTAATATCAGGCTTGGGCGCGGAGAAATCGTTCGCTGCATTCGAACCCTTCGGTGCATGTATGGACCGGAGACATGGGTAACAGGTGTGCGGAGACATGGGTAACACTCTGGGCGAGCGAATCGCCTGGAGCCGGTTATGCCCTGGAACCCGAGAGACACCATGAATCTGCGTCTGGAATTCGT
>NZ_PVZB01000048.1 GCF_003002025.1 Paraburkholderia sp. BL25I1N1 | reverse complement strand
CGAAGTTTGCTGCGAGCCGTTGAAGGATCGTGGTCCACTCGCTACCGCCTCGATCGCCGTGGAGGTACAACACGGTCGGGCCTTTACCGCTTCGCAGCACGTACGTGTCACAACCGCACACGGTCGTTCTCAATTCCTCAGGCTCCTGCTGCTCGATCATGATTAAGCCCTTTCCATATTTGAGCATCTTTGTCAAAACATGCCGAAGAATTCATCTTCGAGTCCGATAACGCGAGAGTCAACGTAAATAATGTCCGGGAATGAGTGATTGCAACCATGCAGACATTGAAACCCGTCACTACCTTATCGGCTGACATTTCGCCAGAGCAAGCCCTTGAAGTCACCGAGCGCGATGGCGCGATCATTATCAAGAACCTGTTTTCGCGCGAGGTGCTTGACCGGTTTTTGGCAGAGCTCAAGCCTTATACCGACGCGCGTGCCGCCGGATCGGGTTATTCCGATGCCGCTGCACTGGTAACGCTGGGCCAGAAACCCTGCCGCATCACCGGACTCGCTGCGCGCAGCGTCACGGCGGGAGAAGTGATCACGCACCCTTTGATCCTGGCCTGGGCGAAAGGTCGACGCACTGCCACCACGGTTCTGACGCCATATACCTATATCAGCATCATTTGGGCAACGCTTTTCGGATATGCCCCGTGGGGCGAAACGCTCAGTATCGTCGCGATCGCCGACATTGCACTAATCATCGGCAGCTCCATCGCCGTGGCGATGCGCAAAAATCCTCAGTTTGCTTTTGTCCAAGGCCGATAGGCATGCTCGACATCGGCCTGGGCATCACCAAAGCGTATCAACTCGTCGAAGAATCTCTGGGTCTGCTCCATCACCGGCAAGCGAAGCCCACAAGCGGCAACGGTCTCTCTATCACAAGCAGCTGCATCCACGTGCGCTGCCAATGTGGCGTATTCTGCGGGCGGCACCTCACCAGTCCGGCTTGCTGCGGACACAGTGCGCTCTAGCACTGCATCGACATTGCAACGATATCCGTGGCGCAAGGTCGCGAGAAACACGCCGAGTTCCATGCCATACGCTTCCACCAGCCGAGCCGCCTCGAAGAACGAAGCGAGCGCACCCCGATTGAATACGCATAGTGCAGCAGTTAAAGCCTTGACCGCTCCCGGCTCAGAGCCGAGGTAGCGGACAGGTCCCAATGCTGCGAGCACATGCTCGACCGCCTGGAAAACCGAGGCGTCGCCGGCATAGACAGTCAGGCCTTCCGCCGTGCCAAGGCCGTCCGGGTAGCACATCGGCATGCCGTCAAGACAACGCGCACCGCAAGCCGTACAAAACTCTGCGAATGCCTTGGCCTGAGCTGGCGTCCCGGAACACAATGGCACCACGACCCGACTCGACAGCACTCCATCCGCTCCTGCCGCTGCCAGCACTTCGCGTGCAACTTCATAGCTCTTGACAACCACGTAAATCACTTCGCTCTCGTTGAGAGCCTGTACCGGCTCGCTCGCAATATACGCACCAACAGCAAGCAGCGCAGCATCTTTACCCGGGGTACGGTTCCAGACGTGCACACGATGTCCAGCACGCAACAGCGCCATGGCCACTACGCGCCCGAGCACGCCCAAGCCGATAATCGACACATTTTCTTTCTTCATGTAACCCTCACGCGCTTCTCTCCCATCGATCTCACTACACGTCAACGCCGCGAAGCCGTGTTCTATGCAATGCTTCAACCACGGCGCAAAGGTTCGTCCTTCGCAAGTTGCCTGGCTTGATGCTCCAGGCCCCAGCGATAGCGATCCGGCCAGTTTTTGAATTCGTGCTCGGGGAACAATTCGGCATAGGCATGA
The DNA here is from genome assembly GCF_003002025.1 of Paraburkholderia sp. BL25I1N1. Lineage (GTDB taxonomy): Bacteria > Pseudomonadota > Gammaproteobacteria > Burkholderiales > Burkholderiaceae > Paraburkholderia. The sequence goes on along the minus strand of NZ_PVZB01000048.1, from coordinate 31,366 downwards.
TGAGGCCAGTTCGGATCGTTGAGCGCCGCACGTCCAATCGCCACGAGATCGGCTTTCCCCGTTTCGATCACTTCGTTGGCCTGCACTGCATCCAAAATCAGACCTACCGCAATACTTCCAATGTCGACGCTATGTCGAACCTGCTCGGCGAATTGCGTTTGATAGCCATAACCGACAGGCAATCTATAAGGATGGGTGCGCACTCCACCCGACGAGCAATCCACCAAATCCACACCCCGCCTCTTGAGTTCGCGCGAGAACACGATGGTGTCCTCGATAGTCACGCCTTCCGGGCCCCCGGTATCGACCGCAGAGACACGGAAACACAACGGTTTCGACGTCGGCCAGACCCGGCGTACAGCCTCGACCACTTCGAGCGCCAGGCGCATGCGCCCGGCGCGATCGCCTCCGTAGCCGTCACTGCGCAGATTGGTGAGCGGCGAAAGAAATTGGCTCAGCAGATAACCATGTCCTCCATGGATCTCAATGAACTCGAAACCGGCCTGATCGGCACGCTGTGCAGCAGCCGGAAAAGCGGCCGCCACAAGAGCGAGATCGTTATCCGTCATCGATCGCGGCGCCGGCCATCCCGCGCCAACCGGCAAACCGCTCGGCGAAATCGTATCCCAACGGTCCTGCCCGGGCGTATTGAACGCTTCGTCCGACGGGCGGCTGCCAACCCAAGGCTCAGTCAAGCCCCCCTTGGCCCCGGCATGTCCAAGTTGAATTCCTGGCACCGACCCTGATTGCTTGATGACCGACGTAATGCGTTGCAGCATCGGAATATGAGCGTCGGACCAGATGCCGAGATCTTTGGGCGTGGACCGTCCTTCTGGCAGCACTGCCGTCGCTTCCGCGCATACCAGGCCAAATCCGCCGAGCGCGAATCTGCCCAGATGTGCCAGGTGAAAATCTGTCGCATAGCCCTCTTGTGCGCCGTATTGGCACATCGGCGAAACCATCAAGCGATTAGGAATAGTCACGTCGCGCACTACCAATGGATCAAAGAGGCGACTCATAAAAATGCTTTCCTAATTAAATACACGGCGCGCCAGCCAGCTTGAAAAGCACCGCCATTCGATAAATGAGATAGCACCGGGTGGCGATCCCGACACAATGATCAGCGGATCGGGCCGATTTCGAGCGCGCTCGACGCATCGCCAATCTCGTACTGCCAAAGACTGGCAAACGGTTCCTGCCCAGGCACCAGAACCTGATAAAACGAACGAAACCCCATCAACTCACGCATACGCTGAGGAAGCTGCTTTGCAAATTCTCTCGAGACCGACAGACACTGAGCCTCTCCGGGGCGGATCCAGCCTGGACAAAACGTCAACGTCATCCCGCGGCGAGCCGCACCGGAGCGATTGGCGCCAGCACCGTGCCCCACCTTTCCAGTAAAGAAAAGCGCGCTACCCGCTTTCATTTCTGCCGGCACCGAGGGCAGCACCTCGGTTAGCTCCAGCCAGTTGATTGCATGACGATGTGTACCGGGAAGAACGCGGGTTGCCCCGTTTTCTTCTGTAAAGTCAGTCAGCGCCACGAGACAGCAGCATTGAACCTCGCGGTTGTAAGGCCCCTGCAGAAACGGCGGCCAATTGCCCTCGTCTGTGTGCAGGGTTTGAGCAGGCGCGCCCGGCCAGACCTCCAACATTTGCGTAGAACACAGCTGCAAACTTTTGTCGTCAAGTGTCCGCTCCGCCCAGCCCAACAGTTGCGGCTCCAGCAACGTGTCGACCACGCCAGCGCTGCGGGCAACCAACGAAGACAGGCGACGGGTCAGGCCATCGGACTGCTTGTCGTAAGCGATTGTCGAACTCGCACCGCGGCCGTCGAGGGTCGCATCGAGTTCTGCATTGATCTGACGCACTCGTTCTGCGCTGATCAGGTTTGCTACGATTACCGCACCATCTCGCTGCGTTGCCTCGAAGATAGTTTCAATCGACGTATTCGACGGTAACGTAACGACAGGGCGAAGTTCAGGGATATACATCTAGCACTCCTCGATAAACCATTGAATAAAGAATCAATTCCTTCCGGCGCTGGTTGAAGCGTCAATCGGAGCGTCGCGGAACGTGAGAGCGGGGGGAGAAGGCGGCGGAGTGCATTGTTCAATGGCATGGCCGATCGCCAGGAGCCTGGATTCTCTCCAGGGGCGACCGAGAATGTCCATTCCGACCGGCACACCGCCATCGGCATATCCGCTAGGCAAGGTCAGTGCCGGCAGGCCGGAATTGGCGCTTAACTGACTATTGGCCCCATTCTGCGGTCCGCCAATTCGGCCCGCAGGCTGCCGTATCGTTGGAAACACCAACGCATCGAGCCCGAGCTGGTCCATCGCTTTGACAATCACTTCGCGCAGCATCCTGCGCTTGGCCACGTGCGCGTAGTATTCCTGTGTAACTCGCGAGACCGTCGCCATGGACAATCGCAGATTGTCGATCACCGCGGCGTGGCAGACCCCCGAAGCAAGCAGCGCCTGAAACGATCGGAGCGGCGACGTCGGGCGCCTGGCCAAGTATTCATCCAGATCGAACTTGAAATCCTGCACCAGTACAAGAGAGCCGCACAAGCGGTCTTTCAGCAAATCGGACAAGGCTGAAATTTCAACATCCACAATCGTCGTGCCAGCGGTCTCAATAAGATCCAGACGACGTTCGACGATTCCCGCCACCTCGTCATCTCCAGCATCGATCCGAAATAGATCCGTGAGCCTGCCTATGCGCACGTTGCGTAGTTCCGCCGTGCCAAGTGCAGCCGTGTACGTCATCGCAAGTGGAAACGTCGGCGCTTGGACGCCACCGACGTCGGTGCCTGTCAAGACGTCCAGGACAGTGGCCGCATCCTCCACCGTGCGGGCAATCGGCCCCACAACGTCTTGCGTCGACGACAGGGGCACTATCCCCTCACAGCTGATAAGTCCCTGCGTGACACGCAGGCCCACAAGACCGTTGTACGCGCTCGGGACGCCGATCGAGCCACTGGTGTCGGTGCCCAACGCGACCGCGCCAAAACCAGCGGCAAGCCCGGCCGCGGAACCGCTACTCGAACCGCCGGGATAACACTCAGGGTCGTACGGGTTGCGTACCTGGCCAAAATACGAGCCAAAACCACGGATACCGTAGCCGAACTCATGCATATTAGTCTTGGCCAGAATGATCGCCCCCGCCTGACGCAGCCGGCGAACGACTGCCGCATCAATCTCGGGCTTCCAGCCCGCGAGCAATGTACAGCCGGCCGTGGTCTGCAAGCCTGCCGTCTCAATGTTGTCCTTTATCAGCACGGGGATCCCATGCAGCGCTCCGCGCAGCACGCCATCGCGCCGTTCGGCATCCAGAGCATCTGCTTCCGCCGTCGCACGTTCGTTGATGGTAGCAATGGCATTAATCGCTGGCGCGGATTGATCGAAAGCAGTAATACGTTTCAGGTAAAGATCGACCAGTTGCCGTGCCGACAACGTCCCGTCCGTTTGTTCCGCCTGCAATCGACGGATGCTCGCCGCGGATAATCTCCAATCAATCATACCTGTGCCTTCGTCAGATTGCGGATCCTAGTCCCGTTTCGCACTGGTGCCGATTCGGATCGCGTATTGGCCGTGCAGGGGCAGCAAAACGCAGCGACACCGCAAGCCGGAATTCCGCAGCGAACAGACAGACAAGAAAACGCTCTATTCGACATTGCAGCCCTATCCTTTCTGCACCGCACGCGACCCTTCGTTTATGACCTGGATCTGTGTGAATTCGAACAGCCCTTCTTCCCCAAGCTCCGCGCCAATGCCGGACTGGCCAGAACCGACGAAGGGGGTGCCAAAGGTAATGTCGGCATGCTTGTTAACCCAGACCATGCCCGAGTCGATGCGCAGGGCAATTTCACCGGCACGCACGGCGTTTTTAGACCACACCGAGGCCCCCAATCCGAAATGCGTACCGTTAACACGGCGGATCGCGTCATCAAGATCCGTGTAACGGATAACCGGCAAGATAGGGCCGAACTGTTCCTCGTCGACGATACGGCAACCGTCTTCAATGTCCCGCACGATAGTCGGCTCAATGAAATAACCCGCACCGTCACGGACACGCCCGCCAGCGATAATATTGCCATGCAGCCGCGTATCTTCCAGTAGCGCCTTGACCCGTTCGAACTGAGCACGGTTCTGCAATGGTCCGAACTCCGTGTCGGGATCGAGCCCGTTACCAAGTCTTGCCGCGCGAGCTTTTTCAGCCAGCCCTTGGCAAACCGCATCGTAAATCGACGCATGGACATAAACACGCTTGATGCCACAACATGCTTGCCCAACGTTGATGAAGCCGAGGAAGAAAATCCCCTCGACAGCGGCCGCGACATCGGCATCTTCGAGCACCAGCGCAGGATCGTTCCCTCCCAGTTCCAACGTCACGCGCTTCAGTGACTCGGACGCCGCCGCCATGACACGCTTGCCCGTGGCGATAGACCCTGTGAACGACACTTTGCGGACGTCCGGATGCCGGGTCAGCACATCACCCAGATCGTTGTCATCTGCCACAATGTTGAGCACGCCAGGCGGTACCACATCCGCCAGCAACTCGCCGAGGCGCAAGGTAGTCAGTGGCGTCGTACCGGCCGGCTTGACGACCACGGTGTTGCCCGCGAGCAAAGCCGCGGGCAATTTGGCGCCGAGCACGTCGAACGGGTAGTTCCACGGCACGATCGCTGCCACAACCCCGAGCGGCCGGCGCAGCAATCTGACGTAGCGATCGGCGCTGTCTTCGAGTACTTTGATCGGGAGAGTCAGGGAATCGGCCGCATATCGCAGCGCACCTGCAAAGCCCCTCAATTCCCCTTCAGTGTAGGCGAGCGGCTGTCCCTGCTCCTGCGTGAGAAGCGGCGCAAGCGCCGTCACATTGTTCTCTACGACCTTGGCAATGCGCAGGAGGACTTCCCGCCGTTCGTGAATAGTCGTGTTCGACCAGGCTGGAAAGGCCGTCTTGGCGGCCTGCACTGCTTCATTGATTTGCTCGGCCGAGGCGCGTGGCGCCACATCCACCACTTCCTCGGTGGCCGGATTGAGAACCGCAGACTTTCTGGCGCCGTCGACCAGGCGGCCCCCGATCAGGAATTTAAGGTTCGACACGGATGGAATTCCTCTGATAACTCAGTGATTAAACGGGATGCGAGCGCTGCATCATATATAGCCAGGCGAGACGCAAAAATCTGTTGGAACAAGTGACCTCGTGCGATGTGTCGTCATTGCTCCGACCCGGATCATTCGTCAACATGCGGCCACTCAATAATCGATCGCGTCGGCCACTCGCTCTGCGACCCTGGCTGGCAGGCGCACAGTGAGCTCGGTGGACTGCAGCTGCGTCAGGTAAAGAAGTGTCGTCTGCTCAATCGGATCGTTGCGCCAGTGAGTGCCGAACCGTCCACTCCAACCATAGCTACCAACTTGCGCGAAGCCTACCGCCTGCTGTTGGCGAGGCAGATCATCGACGACCGAAACGCCGAGTCCGTACCCTTGGCCGGCGAAAAAATTGTGGCCAAACACCTCGCCCTGGCGCTGCGGGTCAGTCAGCCAATTGCACGTCATCAGAGCCACCGAACGGGGCGACAACAGATGGACGTCGCCTAGGCGACCGCGGCCGAGTAGCAGGTTGGCAAAGCACAGGTAATTGTCTGCTGTCGAAACCAGGCCACCGCCGCCCCCCGGGAAACGCTCTACCTTGTTCCATACGCTGAGCCCTGGGGTATCGGAAACCATACGATGACCGTCGACCCCGACGCCATAGGCGGTAGTGAAGCGCGACTGTTTGTCCGCGGGCACAAAGAAACCGGTGTCGCCCATGCCGAGAGGTTCAAAAATGGATTCACGTAAAAAAACGGCAAATGGTCGACTACTGACCCGCTCGACCAACACCCCGAGCACATCGCTCGAAACGCCGTAGCGAAAATGTTCGCCCGGCTGATCAGCGAGCGGCAAGGCTGCCAGCGCGGCCAACCATTGGTCGAGGGAACTGGTGGTATCAGTCCGAAATCTTTCCGCCTGTAATGCCCGACCAAGCGGCCCCGGCACGGTGGTGGAATAGCCCAAGCCCGCGCGGTGGCTAAGCAAGTCAAGAACGGTAATCGATCGATTGGTCGCGACCGTGTCATCAAGCTCTGCAGAGGGCGTGCGCAACACACGCGGCTGCCCAAACTCAGGCAACCAACGTTCGATTGGATCAGTCAATGCAAGCCGCCCCTGCTCTATCAACATCAAGACGGCAACCGCAGTGACTGGTTTGGTCATTGATGCGATACGGAAGATCGAGTCGCGGCGCATTGGCTTGCGTCCCTCCTCGTCCTGGTAACCTGCCACGACTACCGTCGCCACCTCGCCGCGGTGCGCCACAAGCGTCACAATGCCAGGCACGATGTCAGTTGCAACCAGATTCTCAACGTATTCTTCGACGCCTTGTAGTCGGCTCAACGATAGGCCAGTCATTCGCCCGCCCCTTTCAGATTGGAAACACATGCTGAACGATTACAGTTCCAACACCAGCCTCGCCGACTTCGCACGTGAGCAACACAGCATCATCTGGTCATTCTTTGCCTGTTCCGTACGCGTGAGATACATGTCGCGATGGTCCGGCAATCCGGCTATCACGCCCGTCGCGCAGGTGCCACACACACCCTCTTCGCAAGACATGGGGATGTCGATGCCGTGCGCAATTAGCACATCGCAAATGCTCTTGTCGGCCGGTACCACATACACGTCGCCGGTACTAGCGATTTCGACTTCGAATGCTCCGTCATCTGCCTTCCGCATCACATCCGCGGCAAAATATTCAAAGTGAACTCGTTCATCTGCCCATCCTTCTGAACGGGCGGCTCCAAGCACTGCGTCCATGAAACCCTTGGGTCCACAAACGTACAAATGCGTGTTGGCGTCGCAGCTCGATAGTTTCTTTGTAATATCCAAACGCTGCTCGGCAGCACCATCGTCAAAGTGAAACTCGACCCTGTCGCTGAAGTTGCCTTCTTTCAAGGCGGCATGGAAGGCGGTATGAGCCGGCGAGCGAGTGCAATAGTGCAATTCGAAGGGCCGGCCTTCTCGGGACAGACTTTCGGCCATGGCCAGTAACGGCGTGATACCAATTCCACCACCGATCAAAAGGGTATGGCTTGACCCGGCTGCCAGCTGAAAGTGATTACGTGGTGCACTGATCTGCACCAGATCCCCCTCAAAGAGCTTGTCAACGAGTGCGGCGGAGCCGCCGCGCGACTGGGGATCGCGCAATACAGCAATCAAATAGCGATGCGTCTCATCAGGCGAATTACATAAAGAGTACTGGCGAGCAATTCCTTCGGGCGTGTGAACGTCGATGTGTGCACCCGGCTCAAAGGCTGGCAACGATGATCGATCCACGCGAGCCAGTTCGAAAGAGGCTATTCCAAGAGCTTCCATGGTCTTCCGTGTAACGCGTACCTCGATCAAGTCAGTTCGAGTGCTCATATATGTTTACCGTAAAAGGTGGTGCGCAACACGCCCACAAAGCATCTTCGACAATGGCCAGCAAACACTCACTTGCCAAGGGCCCAATAACGGCGACCGTTGATCGCCGCAGGGACCGGAACTCCATAAAACGGGCTTAAATCACGCGACGGGAACCCGCTGCGGACGCGTTCGGCCCAATCCTGCTGCGCAGATCAGAGCCATGAAGCTCAGAACGCTGCAAATCAACGCGATTGTCACGCCTGCGCTGACATCGGAATCAGAAATAGCCAGCGACGATATTAATGGTCCAAACCCAGCCCCCAACACGACAGGCACAGCAAAAATCGACACCGCTCGCCGCCTGGGATCACAGTGCGCCGACAATGCAATCTGGAACGGCACCATGAAATAGCCTAATCCACCGAACACCAAGGAAAACATCAAGAAGCCCGGGATGGTCAGATGTCCCCATAAAACATACACGGCCTGGAGAATGTAAATAACGCTGCATACAATGAGCACCGGCAGAAACCGTACTCGATGGGCAATCATAGCTGCCAAGATTGCCCCCCCGCCCTGAAGAACAAGCGACAGGATCGCTGCGAGGTCCGAGGTGCTCTTCGGAATATTTGCCGCAGCGGTAATGGGCTCAAAGTAGATCCATAACGTGGCAGTAAACGCATTTATGAAAAACACACTGAGCAACGCCAGAATCGCTGCAAATGGCATTGTCAAATGTTCAATATTGTCGCCGGGCGTCTCAGTGGAATGCTCAATAGGGGCCATGCGCTTTGGACCATAGAGAATCGCGAAGCCAGTTACCAGCGCCGCAACACCCATACTTGCGAATACAGCATTCACGCCATATCGCGGAACCAGCACATCCGACGCCAGTGTCGAGACCACGACAGCCGACGCGACGTATGCAGCCAGATATAATCCGCTCAACCGTTCCGCACGTGCATTGCGAGCCACAAATTCGTATTGCAGCCAGATCAATATGCCGCCACCGGCTCCAGCCACCAAACGCCCGGCAATGAGCCATTCGCTGCTCAGCTGCGTGCTCCAGAAATTGCCAAACGTATTCAGCAACACGCCAATAATTGCGGTTCTACGTACATTGCTGAGAGAAAAAAAACGTGGAGCGAACAGACTTGCGAGACCAACCGACAGGTAGTCTGCCGCTGCGACATGGCTGAGTTGCACCGCGTTGACCCTGCCAGCGATCAGGAGGTCGCCATACAGGATTGGCGCAACACCCAATGCCATATAAGCAACGACCATGAGCAGCGCCATGATCAAAGTGTCGCGGTTTGTAAAAACTACTTCGCGGCTACTACTCTTATCCATCACATTGACTCCAGGTGGCCAAACGAATCACGCGGGTTCAGGCAAATGCCCGGCGCTCTCCGGGATACGGATGGCACCAACCTGCTGCAAGAAGCTGGCCGAGTCGTAGTAGCCCCAATGTTCAGTAATCTTCCCGCCACGACAGATATCGACATAGAGGCCGTGCAGTACGAGCTGTGCGCCATGAGGATCGACACCGCATAGCTTGCCAGTGATGGTGCCGCTCGACTCCCAATGCGACACTACAAACCCGTCACCCGCGCGTTGCTCGGTGATACGAGCCTGCATGTCAGGAACGCAATCCGCGAAAAGCTTCCCCCAATTGACCATCGCCTTCAGGCCCTTAAAGCCAAAGACGCCGTTGTCGTAGTTCGCGACGTCTTCCGCATAAACCTCGCCCGCTTGAGATAATTCGCGCGTGACGTTGAATATCTCGAAACCGCGCCGCGCAAGTTGTTTATTGCTTTCTTGAATTTCCAATTCGTCATTGGAGGACATTATCTCTTCTCCATCTTGATGAGTTATCTTTTTTTCACAACCTACCCTCGGCGCCGCGGAAAAAGGTGGCTCAAGGAATAGCAGTTTTACCAGCGTAAGTGCAGCGAATTGAGCGCGCCAACGACACCCGTCTTCATCCTCACGGGGTGCGCCGGATCCAGTTCGAAGTCTGGAATCTTGCTTAACAGAACCTGGGTGTACGTCATCAACTCCAGCTTGGCAAGGTTGGCGCCAGGGCAGCGATGGGGTCCAGCGCCAAATGTCAAGTGCTCTTTCCCATTGCGGTCCAACAATACCTCTCCCGGGCTCTCAAAGACTTCCTCGTCCAAATTGTGCAGAACAAACGGCGCGCATACGATATCTCCTTTCAGAAGCGTTACCCCACCCATCTCCACATCCTGTGTCAGCTCACGGCCCCCCGCGATCGTCACATAGCGCCGCAGAACCTCGTCGATGGCTGTGGTCAGAAGTTTAGGGTTTTCAATCAGAGCTTTGCGATCCGCAGGGTAACGAGCCAGGTGGTAAGTGAGAAAGCCAAGATTGGCGGAGACCGTATCAAGCCCGGCGAACAGCACGTCACGCGCAACAGCCATTGCATCGTCAAACGTCATATTCTGATCGAAAATCGGTTCAGCAAAGATGCGGCTGAACGCGTCCTCGCCGGGCGACTCCATACAACGCCGCACAAACGGTTCCAGGTACGAGTTCGCGATATCGAGCATCTCTTCCTCACTCATGCTCTGGTCCTTGCGAACAATCTGCGATCCAAGCGGACGCAGGCGCTGCCAATCCTCCACGGGCAACCCGGCAAAGGCCAAGAACAATTTGATCGACAACGGTTCTGCAATTTCGGTCAGTACTTCGCAATGTCCTTTATCGATTACCTTATCGATCAGTTCTGCCGCCAACTCGCGTATCGGTTCCAGCATGGCCATCACATGCTTCGGACCTAAACCACGGCTGACCGCACGCTTGAACTCCGTGTGCTCGGGCGCATCGAGTTGCAAAGGGATCAGCTTGAAATGCTGTGAATCCGACTTTGGAATAATCACGCCGCTACTGGAGAACCGCAGTGCATCGGTCCAGATTTCCTTGATGTGTACGGCGCGAGTAGCAATCCAATGGCCGCCATTGTGCGGCGTCCACAAAAAATCCTTACCAGGTTGTCGTACTGCCAGCCATGCCTCGTGGAAATCGTCCTCACCGCCCGGAACGTTGTAAATGTCAAGATCAACGACGTTATCCTTCGGTACGTTCGCCGGAATTGTGTACTCACTCATTTCCTTCTCCATGGATATTGCTGAAAGCCGCCCAATGTTGATAGACCAGGTCATGGGGCGCCCAATCACCGCGTGGCCCTGGATATTTCTTACTGTTGCTTGGCTGCTCGATCACCCAATCCAGCACGAATGTCCGGTGACTGAACTTCCAAATGCCGTTTCGGCGCTCGAACCGGTCCAGATACCGACCACCCGACAAGTTATCCATCGGCACGCCATCAATGAGCTGCGTAGCAACACACAGGCAGTAGCATTCCCCTATCGCCTCATCACCTCGAACGGCAAATAATTCATTGGAGAACTGGTGATAGGTGCGTACCTTCGCGCGTACCCAGCCGATCGCCAAGTCAACGAATTCGGATGCGGGCCCGGTGTAGCTACCCGATACGACCGTTGCGTCGGGGTGGTAAGCAGAGGCAAACAACCCCGCATCGCCACGATCGGCCGCGCGCCCGTAGAGCGTAACAAGCTCATGCAGAGCCTGCTTACTCAGCAACTGGTCAAACGTAGAATCTTTTTCCATATATTTTTACTGTTTCCACAAAGCCGGCGGCCGCTGCAACGATGAACAATTCAGGCATTGACGCTGAAATCGGCCTCGATCAATTGCCTGCTGCACGATCCAAACCCAGCAACCCAAACGACCCCCAATCCCTGCCTCCGGCAATTCTCTCGAAGGTTCCGAACATGAAATTAGTCATGTCAAGTATTGAAGCAAACATTGTCAGGTTCAACGTAAATAATGTCATGCTTTTCGGAAGCGATAGAGCCCAAATACTTGGGCCAACAGACATCGATTGGATATGGATCCAGCCGATTTTCCATTGGCACCATTAATTTTTTTCAGGCACGCCCCGCATGCCTCGTCACAACCAAATCAGTCTCCAAGACGATGCAATTAAGTTGACAAGCACAATCGGAAACGGGATCGACTTCGTTCATCCAGCCAATATTGAGCTGAACGGATAGCCGTTTTGCGCATCATGAACTCAATCAAGGCTGCTCGACACCATTTTCGGTAAACACGAGAGGGGTGCCCTGGTGAGTCGCGATAACGGCAGTCGCGGTGCTACGGTCCGCGCGAGGCGTCGCGGTAAAGGTAGCGCCATCGTCGTGGCTGAGTAGCGAACTACCGTCCAAGCCGACTGCAATGACGCTGCCGTCCGTTAGCTGAGTCATCGCGGTTATTGAACCTTTGCTGCTTGTATCGACTTCCTTCCATGTGCTGCCAAAGTCTGTGCTACGCAATATGTGGCCTCGCACGCCGGCGACCAACAGCACGCCACCACGCAAGCTCAACCCAGTCCACAGCGTGGCCGGCGACATCGTTAACAGGGGCTGCCACGATTGACCCGCATCGTCGGATCGGTAGACGGTTCCTCGCTCCGCCGTCATGAACAACTGCCCGCGCGCTCCGGCGAAGATACAGAACAGGCTGTAGTCAGCATGAGCCGCACCGGATGCAGCAGGTAACTTTATTTTTTGCCACGTTTTTCCGCCGTCTTCGGTACGCAACAGCAAGGACCAAAGTCCGCCCGCGATACCGACTTTTTTATCCTTGAACCAGACACCAAAGAGCGGCTGATCGACAGTGTAGTCTTCACGTTGAACCGTCCAAGTCTCCCCACCATCGGTACTGTGCAGAATCGTGCCTCCGTGGCCTACGGCCCAACCCTCGTTTTCGTCCACGAAACTCACCGCAGCGAGCGTAGCGCGGCGTGGCACCGCCCTGGCCTGACGAAAGCTCTTGCCGTCGTCATCGGACAGCAGCACAACGCCGTGGTCCCCCACCGCGACTATGCGCTTGCCGGCCCGTGTGACGCCGAGCATCATTGCCTGGCTGGCCCATGGGCTCGTCACCGCCGGGCGCAAATCAATGCCTGCGGGGTTGGCCGGTGCAGCGGACTGCGCGGCGCCGATTTGCCAAAATAACGAAAACAAGGCAGCACCGACCTGCAGCAAGCAAATACCCGCGAGTCGCCGTGATTGTCGAAAAAACCGATGGCTCATGATAATTCAGTGAGTAAGGATGGATGGAGAATGGACTGGACCCCGGCGCGGAATCAGCAACTCCAGCACAACCGCCAGCGCAGGCAGAGCTGTAAACGCCATCACCAAATTGACGATAAACATGAAGGCAAGCAAGATGCCCATATCAGCCTGGAATTTCAAGGCCGAGAACGACCAGGTCGAGACACCAATGGCAAGCGTAATGGCGGTAAAAATGGTGGCCATGCCTTCGAACTCCAACGCTCGCCGCATCGCAATCTCGATCGGATCTCCGTCCGCCATATGCATCTGCAATCGGTTGTAGATGTACAGTGCGTAATCAACTCCAATACCTACTGCCAACACCATGACAGGCAAGGTCGCCACCGTAAGCCCGATCTGCAATTCCTTCATGAACCAATAACCAATGAAAGTACCGATGGTTAATGGCAGGCAACATGCAATGGTTGCGCGAATATCACGGTAAACCACCAGTACCAGCGCTACAATCGCAGCATAGACATAAAGCAACATCGGCAACTCACTTCGTTCCAGTTCGTCGTCAATAGCGGCCTGGACCCCTGCGTTGCCCGACGCAAGAGAAATTTTCACGTCGGGTCTGGGATTTTCTGCGCGGAACTTTTTAACCACATCGACTACCCGCTTGATCGTGACTGCCTTGTGGTCAGTCAGGAAGAAGTTAACCGCGCTCATACGGCAATCCGGGCTCACGTAGCCACGGTTACGGGCGATCTCGGCGGCCATTGAGCCGAGATTTACCGCATCGATCGGGATCACCGCCATCTTCGGATTACCTTCGTTATAACCTGCGCTATAGCCACGCAGCCGAGTAGCAAAGGCATCCACGCCACGAATACCCGACGTGTGCCCCACCTGCCAAATGAAGTCGTCCTGATGCCGCGGTACTTCGACGTTGTCACATGAATTTGGCGGCGATTCGAAAACGATCGTGAGCCAATCCAGCCCTGTGTCGTAGCCATTGGCAATCGCTACCGCATCGCGATTGAAGCGTGAATCGGACCGTAGCTCGGGCGCTCCGGCCTGCAGCGTCCCTACAATACGGTCCCGGCTTTGCCAGATTGACGTTGCCAGGAGAAGCATTGACAGTACAGTGACGATGATGGCATTGCGAGGTCGAGCGATGACGGCCAATGCCTTGATCAGATGCAAACGTTTCTCACGCCGCAGCATCGTTTTCTCTGCGAAGGATTGGTCAAAATGAAAATATGACGCCAGCAGAGGCAACATCATCAGGTTCGTGATGATCTTATAGCCGACACCGAGCGAAGCCGTGATTGCCAACTCGCGGATCATCGGGATTGGGATTAGCAGAAGCGTTATGAACGAGACGAACGCGGTGATCAACGCAAGCATTCCCGGGATCAACAGCCCAGCGAAGCTATTGCGCGCAGCTTCCATTGTCGTCTTGCCCTGACCAAGACCGCGTACGATGAAATTGATCTGCTGTACGCCATGAGAGACACCGATGGCAAATACTAGAAATGGTACGAGTACACCTAGCGGGTCCAATCCCACGCCCATCAGTTTCAGTGTGCCGAATTGCCATACCAGCGATGTCATCGAACAAAGCAATGGAAGTAACATCAGGCGTACCGAACGGCAATACCAATAAACCGCGAGCGCAGTCAGGAACACCGCGATCGCGCAGAACTTGAGCACCGCCGAGGCGCCCTCCGATATATCGCCTATCTGCTTGGCAAACCCGATGATCTGAATCTCGAAGTCCTTGTCCTCGAACTTTTTGCGTATTTGATTTTCGATCAGTTTGTTATAGATGACGTAATCTAGCTTCTCTCCATCGGCGGTTCGATCGTTGAGGTCGGCAACAATCATGGCGCTCGTCTGATCTCGCGACACCAGGGTACCAACGTAGCCACCGACACGGGAGAGCCGGGCGGTGTTGGCGATCACTGTATCGTTAAGCTCTGCGGGGGTCACCGTTCCTGGGATGAGAGGATCGGCGCGAAAACCATCTTCTGTGATTTCGTTGACGAAGGTGTTGGGGGTCCAAAGCGACTGCACGCCCAAACGGTCGATGTAGGGCAGAAAAGTCACCGCTTGGGTCACGTCGTATAGCCGCGTAAGCCCCTGTTTTGTAAAGATGGTGCCCTTGCGAGCTTTGACGACAAAGGTCAACCGATTTGCGCCGAACAACTGAGCACGGTATTTGAGAAACGTCTGAATGTACTCATGGCCAGTCGGCAACTGTTTGTCAAAGCCCGCCTCCATGCGAAGCTGCGCTCCGAACCAGCCTAACACGATCGTTATTCCGAGCAGTCCCACCAAAAACGGAGAGCGCCAGCGGAACAGAAATGTTTCGAGATTTTTGACAAGGAATTTCAGCATAGACTCAACCAGCGAATGATGTTGCGCGCTCAACGATTAAGAAACATGCGCGCCAGACCCGCGAGTCCGACATGCCGTGATGCGCGAAAGCTTTAGAACGTGACATTAAGATAGCCACCAACGAAGTCGCGATCCCTGTAGTACTGCCGGGTAAGATGCCTATTTTTTCCGCCGAAATAATTTGTATAGGACAAGCCAGCCGTTATGACATTTTTCGAGGCATTCTGAACAAAAAACAAGCTTATGGTGGTCGCTTGGTTTCCGGCTAGTGCACCTGCCAAGGCACTGGGGTTGTCGCCCAACTGATACGAATAAAAGATGTCAGGCGTAAATAGCCAGCCGGGAATCACGTTGCCATCATAGGACCAGTTGAAATCGACGTTCAAGCTTCCCGAGTATTTGTTTGCGGTACTGACCAGATTGCCGCTTGAATCCTGGAAAAAATATCCGCCGGCGAGAACGGGCTGGTATACCTGAGCACCGTTCAGGTTGCGACTAACAGTGCCTGCACCAATGTTATAGTGAACCATAACCGCTTCCAACGAGAGTTGGGCGTTGTTCGCATGAAGCACGTGCTTTACCAAAAAGGGGTAATCGCTTGGCGTCATCCCTAATACAGCGCTGACGCTCGTCTGGATCTTACGAGCATCGATACTGTACGGACAAACCGATGTGTCCGCGAACGGCCCACTTGGGTTATAAGTGCTCTGCGGAGATGTGTAGCAACCACCAAGGCCAACGGCGTCCCTTGGACGGTAAGATGCTTCCCATCCGAGCGCCCAATCACCGACTGCGCCGTTCGAACTCACCCCATATAGGCTTCGATTCTCTAAATAGCGGTAACTGCCGTTAGGCGTACCGTCAGTTTGATACACCGGGGCCTTGTCGTTGTAGTGAAGATAATAGAAACCGAAGTCAACACCGCTACCAACCGGCTTGTAATGCCCCGAGAAGCCAAACTGCCCGCTATTGCTAGGTTTGATCTGATTCCAACCGCTGCCGTTGCCAAAAGTATCGCTCGTCGAAAAATAGCCACCGGCCGGCGCAAATTTGTCGGCATTCCATGCCACCTGATAATAGGTTTCGACGCGCAGACCAGGCAGAATGCCACCTGCCACACTGACCATTGGCGCCGGCAGCAGCACTTCCTTGAGCAGCGTGCCGGGAATGGCATATTTCTGGTAGTCGTAGGCATTGATTGAGTTGATGCCGCCGCCGGCATAGAGCGTTTCGCCCCAGTTAATAACCTGATTGCCAATCCGTACGCGCCCGGTCTGACCATTGATGTTGAAACTCTTACTGACCCAGAGATCGAGGAGCTGGGGGTTGTTGACCAACTGATTGCGAGCCGGTTGAGACAACGGACTGTTGGTCCAGTCGGCGGCAAAGTCGTGCTGTATTGTTGCGCGCGCCAGAAATGAAATACCCTGTTCCGGTAGCGCGAATGAGAATTCAGGCGTGACTTTCACATACAGGCTGAAAAGGTGATCCTTGCTGTAGTTTTTATCACCTGAAACTGCGAAGCCGGAAGCGGCGAATTCCGGCGATGTGTCTATGCCCGAAACTCGCATGCCGAAACCCGTTCCAAGCAGAGTTGTAAAGTCTCCTGTCAGCGTTCCGGTATCGTTTTGGAATGTTATTGCCACCACCGGTGTTGCAGCCAGCGACGAAAGCACTGCCGATGCAATCAGTATGTTTTTTAGCTGCCCAGCCATCCTCGCTCCTATTTTTCTCTGTTCAATCCATCTGGATACTGTCAAACCGATGCACTTAAATGTGCAAGGCAGCGGATGAAATACATCTCCAAAACTTGTGAGGTCGAGGTGATGAGGTTGCAGCAGTCTTCGACTACTCGCCCGCGCCGGGGGAACTCATGCAAGCAGCGAGCCCCGACATTACTGACCAATCTTGCCAACTGGTTATACCGGGGTGATGGCGGCATATATCCCATGCAGTCGTTAATGCTGCCGGCCCGTGTATTTTCGGAACAGACGGAGCGGCAGCGGCAGTTATTGGAGGCCTGCCAGAAATCTTGGCGCAAGCCTCAACGCTCGCTAATCGCACGCAAGTTTTCCGGTGAAAACCAGTCGAGGCTCAGACGCGGGTCTTGCGATCGGTCCGTGAAGAACCGGGTATCCTTGGTGCCTTGACCCGACCAGATTTGGTCCCAGACGTAACGTCCACTGATCAAGTCATTGAAGACGTACGTACCTGCAACGCAAGCACCTAGCTCGTAGGCCGGCGTCGGACTGGCTTCGTGAACTCGCCACAGATTTCCTTTCGCGTCGTAGTCTTCGCCTGCCACCGTCATCCAGCTATCCTCGTCTAGGTACACCGTGCGTTTCGGTGCCGAATGTCGCACGCCATCTTTAACCGTCGCCTCGAGTACCCAAACGCGATGCAATTCATAGCGCCGTCCGGACGGCTTCACGTAGTCAGGGCCCAGGTTCTGCTTGTAGTCGCCCGTACTGTCCCATGCAAGAAAATTGTTATAGGAAACATATAGTTCTTTCTTGCCGACAAGCTTCCAGTTGTAACGATCCGGATTACCGTAAAAAACTTGCTGGTCGTCAACCGGGTACTGGTTTTCAAATCCGATGATAGGTGCGTCGTAGCCATACGATGGCTGCCGGCGCACGCGGCGCTGACCAGGGAAATAGGCATAGGATTCGTTATCCTTATTGTAGTAATAGGTCTGGTTACTGGCAAACCCGAGCTGGGAAGCAGGCTCCAGAGCATTGTAGTGGCTGGCAATCTGGACGCCACCGTTGTCCTTGGGACTGGAGGTACCCTTTTGTGCATTCGGATAGAAAAAGACATCGCTACTAACATACGCGAGGCCATCACGCCCCGATCCTGGTGGCGCCGACAAATACGAGACCGCTCGCGCTTCTTCATTCCCGACCCCCTGATATTTTGCCAGCCAGTTCCAGATTGCTTCGATGCCAGTTTTCGGGAACGGGAAAGGAATACCCGGCAACGCCGCATCTTCGAGCGACCAGCCATCGGCGCCGATTTTCCCGCGCCCTTGGGCATTCAGCACGGTATTCTTCGCAACAAAGTCAGGGATGCCACAGTCTCGATGGGTGGAATATACCGGCATGGTGTACCCCTTTTTCGTCTTGAGCAGTTCAATCTCGCCAACCGTAAGGTGATCCGCATATTTGCCGACGTTGGACGCGTCGATGATGAACAGCGGCTTGTCGTCACTGTGCGGCCAGTAGGTTTTGCGATTTTTGCCGTAAATCCATCCTGCGCGCGGCGGCTCGGCTCCCGTCCAGACCGGAATAGTGGCGTCACTATTTCCACTCATCTCCGCACCGGATGGAGTGAGACTTTTACCCAGGTCTTCCGGACCGGCAGCCCAACTCCCGGACATCGCCGCAGCCAGCGCGATTGCAGCAGCACTTACCTTCATCAACTCCAGCTTCATCTTCATGTCATCCCCTACATGGCCGACCACGTTTATCTACAGGTCGATGGTAATCACGAGATTTTTCTTACGATAGGTTCGTACAGGCCATAGCCGGGTGCCTGTCGGCCACCTGCCTCTGCACGAGATTTCAAATCTTCAATTGCAAACACCGCAAATCGGTGCTGACCTGACGTCCGGGACTGTGGTGCCAGCTAAGCATTTTTTGGGCGGATTCGGCGAAATACCCGGCGTGACTGAGAAGAACGATGGACATAGGCGTCCTTACAATGTGATAAGATTTCGCCGAACGCAGGCATACTTACGTCACTTGAACAAAGTAATGGTCGCGCGACGTACAAGCCGGACATGCCGTGTTCCGCGACGATATCGACTGCCTCCTTGGTGAAATCATCTACGACAGTCAGGCACTTCAGACGCCGCCCGTTCGACAGTGCATCCATCTCGAGGTCAATTGACCAACCCTGGTTAGGCCCGCCCGTCAATGCCAACTGCTCACGTTCAATCATGACGCCGTGGCACCGACGGCGGCGTCGCACGGCCAAGCCAGCCCAGCTTCACGATAAAGGCTATGCACGCGCTTGTGATTCGCGTGAATGCCTTCGCGCTCCACGAGTGCATGCAGCCGCCGGAAGCCGAAGCGCCGCCCGTCATGCGCCAGTTCCACCAGGCGCGCCGTCAGCGCTTCGTTCTCGCGGTCCGGCATCGCCTCGTAATGCAACACGCGGCGACATAGCCCGACAAGCTGGCAGGCGCGGCGCTACGAGATGTTTACCTTCTCCAGAATCGCCGCCACTGCTTCGCGCTTGGCTTGTGGGCTCAGGGCTTTCCCTGGACGGCCACCTTCAACGCTTCCATAACTAGCATCGCTTCGGCCAGCAGTTCCTTCAGCCGCGCGTTCTCGGCTTCCAGCTCCTGCAGTCGGCGCGCTTCCGACACCTCCCTGCCGCCGAACTTCGCGCCACTTGTAACGACGCGTCACTGAAGCCGTGCTTGCTGCACAGCTCCTTTGCCGGCACGCCGGCCTCGGCTTCCTTCAGCAACCCGGTGATTTGCTCTTCCGTAAAGCGCTTCTTCATGTTCGTCCTCTTCTCCGAAAACGAACTTTCCTAGCTTCTGACTGACCCGGTTTGTTGGGGTAGGTCGCTTAACGATATGTACGCTTGACCTAATAATAGTCGCTGATGGACCTAGAGGCAAGATCGTTAAAGTAAGGGAAAATACTGCCTCGTGAGACGTACAGTTCGCGTGGACATCGTTCTGATAGGCGGCGCATATGGCTCTGTCACCAAATTCGAGCGCCGATGTTCCGGACCAATTTGTCAAATCAGGAACCATCGGTCGCGGACTCTAACATCAAAAAAAACATTTCAATATTTCGTGATACCATTTGTTCGACCTATAGCTGTAGCTTGGGTCGTACAAGATTTTTTAGGGGAGCCAGCATGCAGAAAAAGGCGGTGAAGCACTGGACGCTTGATGAGGCTAGACAGCCTAAGTCCGGCACAGGAACGACTACGGGGCGAAATCGGGAGCTACGCATTACCCAGATCATCCATGCCGCCCAGCAAACGTTCCAGGAGGATGGGTACGCTAGGTTTACAACCCGCCGCGTGGCCAGTCGCGTTGGCATTACACTAGGAAATCTTCAGTATTACTATCGGACGAAAGAAGAGTTGCTACGTGTAACCTTGCAGGCATACTTGAACCAGACACTGGACACCTACCGGGAAATAGCAAATCGGAAAGATGCCAGTGCGGCGCGGCGTTGCTCTGTGTTGGTGGAGCGAATTATCCAAGATATCAACGAAACCGACTTACCGAAGTTTATGTTTCAAATCTGGGCTTTCTCCCAGCACGATTCGTTTGCAGCGGCGCTCGTCGACGACACGTATGCGGAGTGTCGGTGCATATTTTCGAAATTGTTGGCCGAGATTCACCCAGCTTTGACCAGCGAGGAGTGCCTGGTACGCGCATCCATTCTTGTCTCCCAAATTACCGGGATGATGATCTTCGCTTATCACGGCGGAGACTCAGATAAGGACTACGCAGAGTTCATTCGCGTAACGAAGCGGGCTGTGAAATTGATCGTCGGTTTGTCCACAAAGACGCCGGGGAACGATACTCTTTTCCATTGTTTAGCCGATCCTTCGGTAGGCGCGGACGATAGCGCCAGTGCACGCATCGCGCCCATTGACCCTGAAGATCGATTCCAGCAGCGACTATTCGAGCTGACTATACGCGCAACGGGACAGAATGAAGTCTACTACCGACCAACGGTTCAGGGGAAACGCAGGGAGGTCAAGATCAACGAGATCGTCTCCTCTGCCGCGAACCTTCTCGCCACAGAAGGATATGGGAACTTCACGCAAGCGCGAGTGGCCAGGGAGCTTGGCATTCTCCCATCTGCGCTTCAGAACTACTTTCCAACATATGACGATCTGCTCCATTCGACGATTGATGCGCTAATGAAGCTCTATTTGGACCGGTATACAGAAATGGGGAATCCAGACGGAAAATCTGCGCTTGATCGTCTGCGCAAACTTGTCAAAGACGTCTCTGAGGAAGGTCGTGATCCGCGGGTATGTCGATTTTCCTTTGAAATGTTCGCACTGGCCCAACACTCGGAGAGGACACGCGAACTCGTGGGAAAGGTGTACTCTACCTATCGGGCGATTTATGCGGGTCTAGTGCGAGAGATAGACTCATCCGCGACCGCTCGCGAATGCCTGGCGCGTGCAACATTGATTGCTGCGCAGCTGGAAGGTACGTCGACTTTGATGTTTGGCAAACAGCAGTTGCCGGCGAACACTGACTCGGTTTTTAAACTAATGCAGACTATGGCGATTCGCATCGCGCAAGGAGGGATCACCACGGAGACTTGATATGAAGAGGCACCCTGCAAAAAATTTTCCATCCTGGAAAACGACAACCGGCTGAGACGGGTCAACCGGTCAGCGTGCGGCCAGAAACCTTGAGGTTTGCTTTAGGCGTTTCTCGTCGGAATTCGAAGTCGGTCGGTCTGCAACTTGCACTGGACGATCCAATTCTTTAGATGCAATTCCTGATGTTTGTTTAGCTTTCGGTGACCACCGGCACCCTGACTCGAAACGCTGTCGAGCATTTCGAATGGCTGCATCAAACTGCGACTCTGTCGCCAGATGTTTGTGATCAACGCTCACGAGCCAGCCATGACCGGACTTACACCATCTAATGCGCCCTTCCTCGTACATTAGACAGAACCAGCGCCACAGTTCGGCGTCGCTACGATTTGCCAATCGCGCTGCTTCAAATCGATCATCCCTCTCGGAAATGTTTGGCATAACCTTCCCCTAACTCCTCAAATAGTAACGGTGACCAAACTCCAATACGCGAATCCACGTGCTTAGGTAGCCCCACCATCTTGGCTACCGTACCACCGCCCTACCTGCTGCGAGCGGAGATATGTCCACGGCAAAGACCGTGACTGAATAAGTCCGCAGCAGCAGCAGCAGCCCGATCTTGGGCAGAGATTCAAGGGATTAGACGGTTTTTTCAACCTCGCTCACGAGATCGGGAACGACCGTAAACAAATCTCCAACCAGACCATAATCCGCAACGCTAAAAATTGGCGCTTCCGGATCTTTGTTGATTGCGACGATTACCTTCGAGTCCTTCATTCCGGCCAAATGCTGTATCGCACCGGAGATGCCAATCGCAAAGTACAGCTGCGGCGCGACGACCTTGCCTGTCTGGCCGACCTGATAATCGTTTGGCACGTACCCCGCATCGACGGCTGCGCGGGAAGCGCCCATCGCAGCGCCCAGCTTGTCGGCCAGAGGCTCGAGCACCTTTGTGTAGTTCTCGCCACTACCCAGACCACGCCCACCCGATACGATGACGTTCGCCGACGTCAGTTCCGGACGGTCCAGCTTCGTCACCTCGCGGCTAACGAATTGCGAGACGCCTGCATCAGCCGCCGCTGCGATCCTCTCAACCGATGCACAACCGCCTACTATTGCGGCCGGTTCAAAACCGGTTGCACGGACCGTAATGACCTTGATTGGATCTTTAGACTGCACAGTCGAAATAACATTGGATGCGTATATTGGTCGCTCAAACGTATCGGCGGAATTTACAGCCGTAATTTCACTGATCTGCGCAACGTCTAGCTTTGCGGCAATACGCGGCCCGATGTTTTTACCGTATGCGGTAGCTGGTGCCAGGATATGCGAGTAGCCGTGAGCGATGCTCAGCACTGTTGCCTCAACGTTCTCCGCGAGGCCTTCTGCCAGTTGAGGCGCATCCGCGAGAAGAACCTTTTCGATTCCCGCCACGCTGGCAACCTCCTCCGCCACTCCCATTGCACCATGACCGGCGACGAGCACATGAATAGCCTGATTTGTGCAAGTGGCTATCATCGCACCAGCGCCGATGGTGTTTAGTGTCGCCGCCTTCAACGACGAGTTATCGTGCTCAGCAATTACCAGAATTGTCATCTCATTCGTCTCTACGATTTCACGCTGATTAAATAACCTTGGCTTCGGTTGTGAGTTTTTCGATCAATGTCTTCACGTCTGCCACTTTCACGCCAGCTAAGCGCCTCGGCGGATCGCTGACTTTCAGTGTTTTTAGTCGCGGCTTGACATCGACGCCCAAGTCTCCGGATGTCACAATCTCAAGCGGTTTCTTCTTCGCCTTCATAATATTCGGCAACGTCACATAGCGTGGCTCGTTCAAACGCAGGTCGGTCGTGACAACCGCGGGCAGTTTTAGTGACAAGGTTTCCGTGCCGCCATCGACCTCACGCGACACCGTGACCTTTCCATTCGCCACAGCGATCTGGGCCGCAAATGTAGCCTGAGGTAGCGTTGCGAGCGCAGCGAGCATCTGGCCCGTCTGGTTCGAGTCGTCGTCAATTGCTTGCTTGCCAAGAATCACGATGGAAGGCCGCTCCTTGTCGACCAGCGCCCTTAGCAGTTTCGCCACCGCCAGCGGCTGCAACTCCTCGTTCGACTCGATCAGGATCGCGCGGTCCGCGCCCATCGCCAGTGCCGTGCGCAGGGTTTCTTGGCATTGGGCGGCACCGGCCGACACTGCAATCACTTCTGTCGCTACACCCGCTTCTTTCAAACGCACGGCTTCTTCAACGGCGATTTCGTCGAACGGGTTCATCGACATCTTGACATTCACAATGTCGACCCCGGTATTGTCCGTCTTCACACGAACCTTCACGTTGTAGTCCACCACACGCTTCACTGCCACCAGAATTTTCATGTTGCTCCTTCAATGAAACAAGAATCCGATCAACGTTCCGCCGGCCAGATTTCATCCTTGTATCGCGATATTCAATAGGCGTAAAAACCACGACGAGTCTTTCGACCGAGAGATCCGGCGTCCACAAGCTCTCTGAGCAATGGTGCCGGCCGATATTTTGGATCGTTAAAATCGCGACTTAGTACCTCCATAATCGCCAGCACAGTGTCAAGACCGATTAGGTCTGCCAACGCGAGGGGCCCGATTGGATGATTCGCGCCCAGCCTCATGCCGGCATCTATATCTTCCGCGCTCGCGAGTCCTTCGTGCAAAATGCAAATCGCTTCATTGATCATAGGAACCAAGATTCGGTTCACTGCGAAGCCTGGCGAATTTTTGACGTCGATAGGTGTTTTGCCAATACGCTTTGCGAACGCCACCGTCGTATTGAACGTCGCGTCACTTGTGTGCGCGCCTCGGATGACTTCGACTAGCTCCATAACCGGCACAGGATTGAAGAAATGCAGTCCTATGAAGCGGCCGGGATTTGAAATTGTCGCACCGAGCTTTGTCACCGATACCGACGAGGTATTGGTAGCGACGATAGTATCCGGCTCAACGATCAAGTCCAACTGTTTGAGAATATTCTGCTTGTTGCGCACATCTTCGGTCACGGCTTCGATTACCAGCTCACATGCCGCCAGACGCTCCAATGCAACGCCGCCATCAATCCGAGCCTGTATCGCGGACGCCTCGGAATTGGATAATTTCCCTTTCGATACAATTCGTTCGAACGCAGCCGCGATACCTTCCAGACAGCGCTGTATTGCCGCGTGGTCGATATCGTTGAGTACAACATTCAGTCCTGACGCCGCACACGTCTGAGCGATGCCTTGTCCCATCTGGCCTGCACCCACAACACCTATCGTCTGGATTTTCATATCGCGCTCCTTGTACGCAATTCGTTTCTCCTCCGCGGTAACCTCAAGCCAATCCGCGAATAACTGCCTATCGTGCAGCGACGGGTCTTCCCATTGAAGACTGGCGGTATTTTTGCAAACGGCTCATCTGTTTTTTGTTGAGGAGAGTCCTTCTGCTCAATCTACGCTTCGCGTTACGGTCAAACAAACGATTTATCCGCATGCACATGTGCAAAAATCTCACTCCATAAATCGACGCCTATACCGAGGAAGAGCGGGCGACGTCGTAGCATTGCTATCTGGAAGAACAGCTCTCGTTTCCGTTCGAGGCCGGCATTCGCAAAGCAATGGCCTCTTCACCGCTGCGCCCGGGTGAACACGTCTCGGTCACAGGACTCGCTCATGAAGACCTGTGCCGGGTTGGCATCTTCGTCTGGGTTCGGTGGGGCCTACGTGACGTGGTGGCACCCCTGGCCCAGATCGTTCCGGTGAGCTGCGATGAACCGACACAAGTAGCCGTCGCTGACTGGCACTACTGGCATGATCAAGGTTACTGACATCCAGAAAGCCGTCGCACTGTCGCAGTGGGATCTCGCTCACCTCGTCCTGATCTCTCGCAGTGTTGTTGGTCCCGTACTAAATTCCAACTTCTGACGGGTTACGCTGACGGATACGTTCGAAGCGACGACCAATTCGATGCACGACCTTCCAGTCGCACCCAATATTCTGGACCAGGACTTCAGTGCAAGCGCTCCGAATCAAGCCTGGTGCGGTGACATTACCTACATCGCAACCGATGAGGGATGGCTGTATCTGGCCGGCCTCAAGGATCTGTATAGCAGAGAGATCGTCGGCTATGCTATGAGCGAGCGCATGACAAAACAGCTGGTAATGCAGGCGCTGTTTCGCGCTGTCGCGTCGCACCGACCACCGGCCGCTCTGATATAGCACACGGATCGTGGCAGTCCAGTACTGCGCCCACGCCTATCAGAAGCTCCTCAAACAGTTCGGCATGCAGGCATCAATGAGTAGACGTGGAAATTGTTTTGATAACGCACCCGTTGAATCGTTCTGGGGCTCATTGAAAAATGAACTCGTCTATCATCGCAAGTTCTCGACCCGCGACCAGGCCTGCAAAGAAATCACGGAATACATCGAAATCTTTTACAACCGGCAGCGAACACAGGAACGCCTGGACTATCTGTCGCCGGCCGCTTTCACGCAGCGATTCCATTTGAGTAAAATCGCTGCTTAGCCGTTGGCGTCCACGGATTCCGACTGACCTCACCGTCGCTCGTCAGCCACGGCGACGATTCTCGATTCGGCATAGTCCGGGATCCGGCATGAACCTGAAAGGCCGATCACATCGATTCGTATCGCTGTCCGTCTGGCTGTTCACAAACCTGCCGATTATCAATACTGCCGATGACTACGCCACGCTCATGCCGTGGAGCATGCTCTCACGAAAATCACTCGGCGAAAGTCCTGTCCAGCGCCTGAAGGCATGCCGGAAATTAGATGCGTCGCTGTAACCGACGCGGCCAGATATTTCTTCCGCCGACATTCGGCTGGTGGACAAAAAGTTTATCGCAAGTTGTTTGCGGACCTCGTCAACGAGCTGGTTGTAGGACATTCCCTGGTCTGCGAGCTTACGTCGCAACGTGCGGGGTGACACATTCATCCATTGCGCCAGCTCGGTCAGCGTTGGCAGAGTGTCTGTGTAGGACAGGAGACGATTTTTTACTCGCATGCAAACATCGTCGCAGCGCTCAACTTTACTCATAATTCGTTCGCACGACGCAACGCAACTCTCGTACATTAAATTGCAGCGCGCTACCGGATTTGCTCTTAACCAGCGCGAATCAAAGCGCATCTCACAGTTTGGTGCGTTGAAACTGGGATACGTGCCGAAGGTGATCGCATATTCGCGGTTGTTAGTCCCGCCAAGCTCGGCAGAAGTGTTCAATGCGACAGACGTAAGGCGGAAGTCGGGCGAAATTGCCTCACGCAGCAGCGTAAGCATCTTCGACATCTCTAGTTCTATGCAAAACCGCTGCTCCTGAATGTCGAATGAGTGGAGAAATTCGAAGCCCAGCACCGCTTCAGAACCTTCTTTGCGCAGCTTGAGATGGAACTTGGCACCCATGAGCGGCGCAAACCGATTGGTCATCTCGATGGCGGTTGCTAAGCTATCTGCGCTCGCGAATGCACTACCAGCAAAACCAAACGATGACAAACGCAAACGTCGGCCAGCGGCTAATGCTAGCGATGTCGCCGACATCATGCGGACACCATTGCGATGCAGCCGCAATTGTTGGCACAGCGAGATCTTGGTTCGCCAGTCCAGCAGTGCGCGGTGCTCGATATCAGTGCCAGTCAAGGCATCATGCGTCGCGCAGCCCTGCTCATTCAATACGCTCAACAGCGCTAGCACTTCGCCGAGATAACAGGCTCGGTCGCGGATTGATATGTCGGAGTGGGTCATAGTTTTTCCAAAAAACTAGGGCTTCAGCCGTAAAGTTGTATTGGCTGACACGTCTGCACCTTCATCAACACTACACCCACCTCAAAGCAATTTACGCGCCATGTCAGATAAAATCAGTGTTAACACGATTAAGGCGAAAATGTCGAATGAAAACATACACGTATTGATTTTTAGTGTCCCAGCGTCCTAGCATTTGCGCGGCCTAGCTTGCACTAATTTGATGTATGATGCATCCATGCATAGGCATTGTCTATCGGGCTTTCCCTCATTTGGAGCATTGCCACAGAGATGCGTCAGGAATTTTTGAACCAATCAAAGAATGGAAATGGCCGTTGCGGCCGCATGCCAACAGACGTGTCCGGTGCGACCGGCATGCCTTCGGAGGGACCGGTGGTACATTTGGAGGCGCTGCACAGAAATTGGGTAATTAAAGCGAGATGGTGCCTATATAACTAGCCGCCGCCTGTGATCGAATCGGCAGCTCGATGGCCTCGGAGGTTTTGCCCGACAGAAGACTATCCGAACGCGCAGGATCACTTTATGGTATGTCGCAGCACTTTCTTCGCGCGGAATGCGTAATCGAGTATTTGGTGGATCACGCTGCCCGCCCAGTCTTATGCAGTCTGGCGCCGTGCGGGATGACATCCGTCCCAACTTGCATTAAAGGTAAATTGATGACCAATTTGTTTCAAGCCGTCGGACATACAAATCTCGGCGAGACGGTCTATAGCGTCATTTCTGCGCAGCTGATCAAGGGAGGTCTGCGGCCCGGAGACCGGCTTAGAATCAGGGACATCGCTGCACAGATGGGTACCAGCGTCACACCGGTGCGAGATGCGTTGCTGCGGCTGGTGCAGGATCGGGGTTTAGTTTTCCAGAACGCTCGTGATATTCGTGTTCCTCATATTTCGGCCGACGAATACCTTGAGATCCGGATGATTCGCGTTGAGCTGGAAGGGCTTGCCGCGGCCCAAGCGGCTCAGAGAGCCGACGAAGCAGATATCGATCGTCTGTTGCTTTTGGTGAATGAAAATGAGGAGGCCATCAAGGCTGGTGATTTCGCTCGAGGGACTGAGACCAATCAGCTCTTCCACTTCGAATTGGCACGCGTTGCAAAGGCGCCAGAATTGCTGGAAATCTTGACCCGTCTTTGGATCCGGATGGGGCCAATCATCTCGGAGGTCTATGAACAAGGTGGGCGCTCAATGATCGAGCATCACTATCATATTGTACAAGCAATAAAGGATCGCAACCCCCGAGCGGCTCGTTCCGCTATGCGCGAGGACATCGAGTCTGCTGGCGAATTGATCCTGCGACTGAGAACTCAAGATCGAACGCTTGGGGTGTCGAGTGGTAAGACCGTACCACATGCACTAGCTGGTACCCCGCGTCGTTCCAAAAAGACGGCCTGAAAATATGTTGGAAGAAAGACTCGACCCAAATCTATATGTTTCTCTGCCCATACTGGCGGAATTCGCATTCCGTCAGACAATTGGCCACTTCGAAGCACTACGCACTCCTTATCGAGCAGACCGTTTCGCAAATCACCCGGACGAAACACCAATCGTCGATCTCACGCTGCTTTAGACCAACCTTTTTTGCTTCTTTCGAATCTCGAGTGGGTGGACTGCCGGGTCAAGCGCGGGCGCAAGCCCGGCGAAGCGACCGCTTGACGCGCGTGGTGCAAATAAGCCGGTGCAGGGCTGGTTGCGGCAGAATGCGGCAACCAGCCCTGCAAGACCAAGCGAACGATGACGAACCAAACTCAGCTGTTTGAAGCCGCCCTTGGAATCAAGGCGCCGTGGTATGTGCAAGGTGTCGATTTCGGCACGGAACTGACTATTGCCGTGGACTTTGTCGCGGACAGTCGGTTTGCCTACCCCGGGGTGCCTGGCGAACACCCGGTGCACGACACGGTTATCAAACGGTTGCGCCATCTGAATTTCTTCCAGTTCGACTGTTATCTGGAGGTGCGCGTGCCGCGTGTGCGCTTGCCGGACGGCTCGGTGCGGCTCGCACAGCCTGACTGGATGGGCAAGCTGGATGGCTTTACGCTGCTGTTTGAAGCGCTCGTGCTGACGCTGTGCCGGGAGATGACATTTGCGGCGGTGGCCCGCCTGGTGAACCTGTCGTGGCATCGCGTGAAGGCCATTTGCGACCGTTATGTCGATCTGGCCGTGGCCGCGACTGACCTGTCCGACGTGAGCGCAGTGGCCATTGACGAAACCTCGTGCCGACGGGGCCACGGCTATGTCTCGCTGGTCGCCGACATGGATCAGCGGCGCGTGGTCTTCGTCACGCCAGGCGAGGATGCCGGCGTCGTCGAACGCTTTGCCAGGCACCTGGAGGAACACAACGCAACGCCTGCACAGATCCAGTCGGTCAGCATCGACATGTCGCCCGCCTTCATCAAGGGCGTGGACGAGCATCTGCCCGACGCACGCGTGACGTTCGACAAGTTTCATGTGGTTGCGCACGCGTCCAAAGCCCTCGACGGAGTGCGCCGCGAGCAGCAGAAGACCGATCCCGCACTGAAGGGCATGCGCTGGTCGTTGCTCAAGGATGCTGACAAGCTGAACCTCGTGCAACTGACCGATCTCGAGGCGCTGATCAGCCAGTACACCACCAACCGCACCGCCCGTGCCTGGATGTACCGCGAGCAGTTGCGCGAGATTCTCGATCGCAAGCAGATCCACGTCGTCTCCAAGATGTTGCGTCGCTGGTGCACCGGCGTCATGCGTTCCAAGGTCGAACCCATGAAGGACGTCGCACGCATGATCCTCCGGCATTTCGACGGCATCGTCGCCTGGGCCCAGACGCGCCAGACCAATGGCTTCATTGAAGCGATCAACGGCCTGTTTCAAGCGGCCAAGCGCAAGGCGCGGGGATATGCCAGCTTCAAAACCATGCGAACCGTGTTGTTCCTAATCGCCGGCAAGCTCGACTTCTCGGCCATCAATCAGCATGCCTCGTGAGCCGCATTACCCACTCCACTTTTAAAAGAGCCCCTTTTTTTGGCCTCACAGATTTCTCGCTTGGTTGGATAGAATCGAACCAGCGCGCCTTTGAGCCAGCTCAATCTAACCGTGCTGTTGCCCAGTATTGCCGCGCCTGCGATTCAATCCAGACGCGAAACACGGTCAGTGCCACGTTCTCCGATTTTTGCTCGGGATAGATCAGGTAGTAAGAGCGATCGCTCGCATGCTCGTAACGGGAGGCTTCGACCAGTACGCCTCGCCGCAGTTCGTCCTCCACCAGCAGCCGCGGAATCAAGGCAACGCCCATGCCATGCACTGCGGCCTCCGCCAGCATCGAGAACAGTTCGAAACGCGGTCCCGACATGTCGCCACCGACCTGCATGTCGCGCGAAGCAAACCAGTCCCGCCACGCGTAAGGACGCGTGCTCATCTGCAGCAGGGGATAACGCGACCAATCCGCCCGGTCCAACGTCTTGCGCGGCGCGATAAGCCCGGGACTACAGACCGCGATCAGGCTTTCTCCCATCAAGAAGACACTTTCCGTTCCGGGCCAGCCAGCGGTACCCGCATGGATGGCAGCATCGAACACGGTATCGCCGAATAAAAACGGCCGCGTCTGCGCTGCCAGATGCACCGTCACATCCGGATGCTCCTGCACAAACAAAGGCATGCGCGGCAGCAGCCATTTAGTCGCGAAGGTTGGTACCACAGCCAGCTCGAGCGTGCCGCCCTGCCCGCCCTTTGCCATTAACTCCAAAGTATCGCGCTCGACCATATCGAGCAACGAACCGACCTTTCGACTGTAAGCCGTACCCGCTTCGGTCAGCGCGACACCGCGCCGGCTGCGGCGGAATAGCTTCACGCCCAGAAAGTCCTCGAGTACGCCGATCTGACGACACACAGCGCTTTGCGTCACGGCCAGTTCGTCGGCCGCCTTCGTAAAACTCTGATGACGCGCGGCCGATTCAAATGCTGATAGCGCAGAGGTGGAAGGGATCTTGCGTCGCATTGGGCCCGCCTTTTCAAGGATTGGAGGATCGACTAACAAGTGCTATTTTTTCACAATTGAGTGCGAACAAAGCGTTTGTGCGTTGACAATATTTTGCTTAGATTTCCGATACTCCACTCTCCTGCCGATTTCAGAATGAGCACAGCGCGCAAATCCGCAGCCTTCCATTGGGACGATCCCTTGTTGCTCGACCAACAGTTGAGCGATGAGGAGCGTATGGTGCGCGACTCGGCCAACGCGTATTGCCAGGAACGGCACTGTCAACTTATCGAGAGCGGGGCGTAAAAGCGGGAGAAAGAGCACGCCTCAAAATGAGTAGGATGGATTTTGGGCGAGTTCGGTGAATTC
>NZ_PVZB01000047.1 GCF_003002025.1 Paraburkholderia sp. BL25I1N1 | reverse complement strand
GCGCAGATCGACAAGCGCGTCTCCCCGCACACCCTGCGTCACAGTTTCGCGACACACCTGCTCGAGCAGAAGGTGGACATCCGCGTGATCCAGGTGCTGCTCGGCCATGCCAAGCTCGAGAACACCGCGCTCTACGTCCAGGTGGCCACCGACCTGCTGCGCGAGGTCATCAGTCCACTGGAGCGTCTGCCCTCCGAGTAACGCGGCGCAGTACCCCATGCTGGAGGTCGCGGACATCTTCCGCGCCTAGGGCCCGGCATGGCGACGTACGGTGTCGCTGAGCCTGTGGTAGCTGAAGGTCATGCGGCCATCGAACAGTGCCGCGCCGCGGCGCTGGGCGGGCTGTGCTGCGCTGTTCCGGCTGCGACCACCTCGAGGTCGCGTACGACTCCTGCCTTATGGGAAGTGTTTTGCTATGGGGAGAAGGCAACCCCTGAGCGAGCACGGAGTGAACTCCGCGCCCGTTCAGCTCTCCATTAAAGCTTGGCCCTGAGCATGGCGATTACCTTATCGGACGGCCGGAACGAACCCCTGCGCAAATGCGGTGGGACGATCGCGTTGAGGGCTTCGAGCTTCTCAGTTGGATCAGCGCGAGTGTAGATTTCAGTGGTCGCCAGATCGCTGTGCCCGAGCCACAGGGAAATCTTTCGGATTTCCTGAGTGCTTCGCAGTACTATCATTGCACAGGTGTGCCTCAAGACGTGCGGTGATACCTGCTTCTTCGACAGCGAGGGGCACTTATGACTAGCCGTCGCAGTGTGGCATTTAAGGACATACGCGAAACCCCAACGGCTCATCGCTTCGCCCCGTGCATTAACGAACAATTCCGGTACTGCGACACTTCCCCGTATCACCATCCAGGCACGCAACGCGTTAGCGGTCGTTTTCCACAGGGGCAACGCGCGCTCCCGCCGGCCCTTGCCGTGAACACGGATGCTCAACGACGGGAGCACAACATCGGCGGTATGCAATCCCGTCAGCTCCGATACACGCAGGCCGCCGCAGATGGCCAGATGCAGCATCGCCCGGTCCCGAATACCCTCGCGCGTTGACGGATCTGGCGCATCGAGCAGAGCCCGAACCTCATCCTCGAGCAGATATGGCACCAGACGGGAATCGGTTTTCTCATAGGGAATGCCCAGGATTCGTCGCGCTTGCTCAAGAATCGCGGGCTCGCGATACTCAAGGAAGTGGAAGAATGACCTGATTGCAGCCAGCCGGACCTTACGCGTCTCAGGCGAATTGTGGCGCGCGTCTTCGAGATATTCCAGGAAGTCGCTGATCAGCCTCGCATCGAGCTGCTCCAGTGCTAGCGACGAGGGCGTCACCTTGAGTCGCCTGGTGGCGAACTCGAACAGAAGCTGGAAGGTGCAAGCATAGGAGTCGCAGGTGTGTTGGCTGGCGCCTCTCTCATGGGCAAGGTTTTGACGAAGGAATGCAACAATGTGCGGTGCGATCGGCATCATTTCTGTTCTCCGGTGAGAAACCCCTCTGCGGCGACAGCAATGTCGCGCAGGAGCGCGGGCGTGGCCTCGAGATACCAATAGGTGGCGTTGATGTTGACGTGTCCCATGTAGGTCGCAAGGGCCAACATGTGCCGCCCGACCCGGTCTCGGCCTTCCGGGCTTGCCTCCAGTGCCCTGACGGCGAACGTGTGTCTGAGCTCATGCAAGCGGGGACGGTGGCCGTTGTGGGTGGTGCCGATGCCGGCAAACTTCAGCAGCTTCTGGAACATCCAGTAAGTAACCGTGTATCTGAGCGCGTGACCGTCGTCATCAACGAACACATGGTCATCACCCGGGCAGGCTCGTCGCCGCAGTGCTAAATACCTCTGCAAACCCGCCACCGCTGTCTCGTGCAGTGGAACTAGACGGGTCTTCTGGAATTTGCTCTTTCGAATCAGCAGTCCTTCGGAAGTCATGTCGGCAAGGCGCAGGTTCAGGGCCTCCGAGATCCGCATGCCCGTGGCTAGCAGCAGGGCAATTAATGTCGCAGACGTTTGTGGTTGCAACGTGCCCCGAGGGCCCGATTGCAAGGCTGTGTTTATCAAGCGCTCAATGTCAGCGCAGGTGTAGATGAACGGAACGCGACGCGTCTTTCGGTAACCAAAGTGGCGGGCGGGTGGTAGTTCATGGTTTTGATCCTCCATACGCATGTACCGGGCGAACCGACACACGGTCTTTAGCCTTGCGTCACGCTGGGCCACCGACGCAGCCTCGCCGGCCCAGTCGATTGCTGTCTGCGTGCAAACGTGCATTTCACCGCGTTTGACAGCAAAGCACGCGAAACTGCGCAACAGGTAGTCTGCGTTCAGCAGTTTGAATCCGGCGGCACGCCGCGCGGCAAGATAGGACTCCACGGCCGGCATCATTTCGCCACCTCCGGCCATGGCCGAGCGATTTGGCTGAGCAGCGCTACGTCGACCTTGGCGTAATACGCCGTGGTATCAATGCCGCGATGCCTCAGGATCAGGCCAACCTGGTCGAGGGGAAGCCCGTGGCGCAACATCTCAGTCGCCGCCGTGTGGCGCAGCAGATGTGCACCTTTGGCGGGCGAACTCACCCCGGCCCGTTTTAGTGCGCGCTTCACTATCGAAGATATGCCGTCGCCTGAGATATGCGGCTTGACGGGTGCGATGTTTCTAACGAAGACATGGTCGCTGCCGGCAACCCGAGGTCGCGATTCGAGATACCGCAGAAGTGCCTCGCCAGCATCCTGCGGCAGCGGAAGGCGAACTTCATAGCGCCCCTTTCCCAAGACACGTAGCGTCCCGGAGTCCCACTCGATATCGCTCAAGCGAAGGTTCGCCAGGTCACCTGCGCGAACCCCAAGTCGCACAAGCAGGAGGACGATCGCACGATCGCGAAGACGCCTGCGTGAGTCGTCATCGCATGCGGCGATCAGGCGGTCAACTTCGTCAGCGCTCAGACACCTTGGCAGTGACGCCAGGCGCCAATGCGCCAACGACGGAACCGCCTGATCGAGACCCGGCCGACACAGATCGTGAACCCCGAGGTAGCGTAAGAAGGCTCGCGCGCTAGTGACCCGCTTTTCAGCGGTACCAGCACCACAACTGCAGGCACTGTTCAGCAGGAACGTACGTATCTGCTTCGGATCCCACTGGCTGGCGTCATCGCCAAGCACTTTCAGCATCACTGCGGCATCACGACAGTAGAGCCGAATGGTTGGATCCTTCGCACCCCGGTGCTTTTGCAACCATCGCCGGAAACCACCTACGATTGCCGGCTCCCGAATCTCTGCAATCGAAGGCTTGTCGTCCGGGCAGACGCCGATCTCGATCAGGTATTCGCGAAAGCGTTTGGCGCCGAAATAGACGTGGTGGCCGGTCCTGCCACCTTTTACTTCCGGGCAAGTGCAAGTTGGCAGATGACGAAAGAAGGTTTCCGGGGTTTGTGGACCAGTATCGGCCAGGCGAAATCCACGTGCTCGAATTCGATCTTCCCTGCGCTGACGATCAGCGGCCTTGCCGACGGTTCGTCGATATCTTCGCCAGCCTGGCCGCGTGTGTCGAGAATCGCGAACATGCGCTCTACGTTCACCATCGCGTCGTTGGTCTCGCGAAACACGAACCCGAGCGTATTTAAAGGCATGCAGATCTGGATCAGGTATGCATTGACCAGAATCAGATCGCCAACACTCATGGCGCCGGCCACGACGTACTGCGTGGCGAGCAGCATGATGACCGCTACGCCAAGCGCTATAACCGCGCTTTGCACCACATGCAGTGCGGTCAACGCGCGCTGGTTCGCCGTTCTCGCATGCACCCATTTTTCCAGTACCTCGCTCAAACGGCGTGTTTCGACTTCCTCAGTCGCGAAATATTTGACGGGATCGTAGTTGAGCAAACTATCGACAAGACGTCCGTCCGACTGCGCCTCCAGGCGGTTCACCGCGCGCTGGAACGCGAAGCGTCTGCGCGTGAAGATAAACGTATAGACGGCATAACTTACGAAGGTGACTGCGATCGCCAGCGTGAATTCGCGCGCGTAACCGCGCACCATGATCGAGACGATAGCGGCGATCTCGAAGGCGGTCGGCACGATGGTGAACAACGCGACGCCTAGCAGAAAACCGATACCGTCAGCCCCTTTCTGCACGTCCCGAACAATCGCACCCGTCTCGCGCCGTGCATGAAATCTCGCGCTCATCCGGTGCAGATGCGCGAATGTCCGTTCGGTAAACGCGGCCACCGTTCGCTGCGTAACGATGCTGAACGCTACGTCGCGTGCTTCGTTAAGTGCATCGCCGAGAAAGCGCAGTAATGCATAGGCCAGCACCAGGAAAACGGGAAATAGCGCCCGCGCCGACGGATGACCGAGTTCGTCGACGATATGCTTGAGGACGAGCGGAATCAAAACAACGGACAGTTTCGCCGCAATCATCAGCACGAGCGCGAGTATGGTTTGCTTGCGATAGCGCCAGATCGCGCGCGATAGATCGGCAGCAATGCGGCCAGTCAGTTCTCAACGGGAAGATGTCGGCGAGTCGGACATGGGCAGGGAGTGCCGCGCTACCGAAGCGAAAGCGAGAGCGTAGCGGCGTGTGAGGAATGCGGACCCCGGAGGATCTCGCACGAAGATAAAAAAGTGAGCGTGCTTCGCATAGAGCGGTGCGCAGCAAGCTGCGATCCCGCGCCGCAAGAAAAACGGCACATGTGCAGCACATTCGAAGAATTTTCCACACCGTGCCGACGAACACCTCACAGTGTGGCCTTATTTCCGCAGCCAACGTTACACGCAGCCTTGCAAATCAGGGAACGCTACAGCGCCTCTCTCGCCTGCGAATTGGGGCGCGCCACAGCGCTCACTCCTTTAGCAAACGCC
Source organism: Paraburkholderia sp. BL25I1N1 (assembly GCF_003002025.1). Lineage (GTDB taxonomy): Bacteria > Pseudomonadota > Gammaproteobacteria > Burkholderiales > Burkholderiaceae > Paraburkholderia. The sequence continues at coordinate 32,466 of NZ_PVZB01000047.1, read as the reverse complement.
TTGCCGATGCGAATGCGAAAAAGAAAATAGGGAGTGGCACACCGCATGCGGCGTCCGCTTCAACCGCCTGCCTCTTCCCATCGTCATCGCTTCTTCGCCAAGGAACGTCATGAAAATCGCCCTTATCAGTGAACACGCCTCCCCTCTCGCTGTCGCCGGCGGTGTGGATAGCGGCGGGCAGAACATCTACGTCGCCAACGTCGCGCGAGAACTCGTCGCTATGGGACACCAGGTGGATGTCTTCACGCGACGCGACCGCGCACTGTTGCCGGTCGTCTCCGACATGGACGGTGTGCGTGTGATCCATGTTCCGGCCGGGCCACCGATGCAGTTGCCCAAGGAGCAATTATTGCCGGTCATGGACGAGTTCGCTGCGTTTCTGATCGACTTTTTCCGGCATGAACGCGATCCTTATCAGGTCATTCACGCCAACTTCTTTATGTCCGGCCTGGCAGCGCTGCGGGTCAAAGATGCGCTCGGTATTCCGCTCGTGACTACCTTCCATGCGCTTGGCCGTGTGCGCCGTATTCACCAGGGCGCCGCCGACGGCTTCCCCGACGAGCGTTTCGCCATCGAAGACGAACTGGTGGCACGCTCCGATATCGTCGTGGCCGAATGTCCGCAGGACGAAGCCGATCTGGTCGAACACTATCGCGCCGACCGCTCGCGTATTCAGATCGTGCCATGCGGCTTCGACGCCGACGAATTCTGGCCCGTGGACCGCGCCACCGCACGTGACGCGCTGGGATGGCGCAAGGACGAATTCGTCGTGTTGCAACTCGGCCGGCTCGTACAGCGCAAAGGCATCGACAACGTGGTGCGCGGCGTCGGCATACTGAAGCAGGCGTTCCGCGCGTCCGCGAGGCTTTACGTGGTCGGTGGCAACTCGGACGCCCCGAATGAACTGGCCACGCCGGAAATCGCGCGGCTGCACGGCATTGCGCGGGAGTGCGGCGTGGAGCAGCAGACCACCTTCGTTGGACGGCGCGGCCGCGCGCAGTTGCGTTACTTCTACAGCGCCGCCGACGTATTCGTCACCACGCCTTGGTATGAGCCCTTCGGCATTACCCCGGTCGAGGCGATGGCGTGCGGCACGCCGGTGATCGGTGCGAATGTGGGCGGCATTCGCTATTCGGTCGCGGACGGCGTGACCGGCTTTCTCGTGCCGCCCCGCGATCCGGGCGCGCTTGCGGCACGTCTTGACAAGTTGCGCCGCGACCCGGGGCTCGCGCGCCGCATGGGCGAGGCGGGACTGGCACGCGCGCACGCCGAATTCACATGGAAAGGGGTCAGTAATTCGCTGGCTGCGATCTACGCGCGGGCCGCGTGCCTCGTACCGGAGCGAACCGAGGCAGACCAGTTCGCGGAACCGAAGCGGGCGGCAGCGGGCGCGGCGCAGCGCTAGCGGACATGAGTGCGCTGATGCGCAAGCGTGCGTGCTCATACGAACCATGCGCACTGTTTGACCTTGAGTCACGACGCCCGCGTAACGGCGTCCTCTGGAATGGCTTTGTTTCTTGTTGAGACCTCCATCATGCAACCCGCGGTATTCCTCGATAAAGACGGCACGCTGCTCGACGACGTGCCGTACAACGTCGCCCCCTCGCTGATGCGTTTCGCGCCAGGCGCGTGTGAAGCGCTCCGCCTGCTCGCGGCGCACTCTATTGCGTTGTTCGTCGTCAGCAATCAAGCGGGCGTCGCGCTGGGCAAATTCGGCATTGCCGCACTGAATAGTGTAGAAGCGCGATTGCATGCCCTGTTCGCCGAAAGCGGCGCAGTGCTGCGCGGCGTGTACTGGTGTCCGCACCATCCGCACGGCCACGTGGCACCGTATGCGATCGAATGCGATTGCCGCAAGCCCGCGCCCGGCATGTTGCTGCGAGCGGCGCGCGAACATCGGCTCGACCTCGCGCGAAGCTGGTTCATCGGCGATATTCTTAACGACGTCGAAGCGGGCAGCCGCGCGGGCTGCCGCACGGTGTTGCTCGACAACGGCAACGAAACAGAATGGCTCGCCGGCGAATTCCGCGTGCCGACCGCGCGCGCAACCGACCTGTATGAAGCCGTGCGGATCGTCGTGAGCGGCCTGAACAGCGCAAATGAAAACGATCGTGAATGCAACGGCAGCCGCCCTGCGCGAGCGCTACCACGCACGGAGGTTGCCTGATGTACGCCCCCCTGCTGCTCACGCCGCCAACGCTTTCGCACGCACGCGTGATCGACACGCCGTCGGCTACGAGCTGGGGCGAGGACGTCAAGCGCATTCTGTGCGTGCGTCTCGACAATCTCGGCGATGTGCTGATGACTACGCCCGCGCTGCACGCACTGCGCCTGTCCGCTCCAGACCGTCATATCACGTTGCTGGCATCGCGTAGCGGCATTGCGCTCGCGCCGTTTCTCGACGACGTGGACGACGCGCTCGTCTACGACGCGCCGTGGGTGGATCGTCCGATGAACGCCAGCCACACCTGGATGGACGATCAGCGCATGCAAGAGCGACTGCGCGGCGGCAGCTTCGACGCCGCAGTGATTTTCACGGTCTACAGTCAGAGCCCGTTGCCCGCCGCAATGCTCTGCTATATGGCCGGCATTCCGCGGCGCCTCGCGCATTGCCGCGAAAATCCCTACACCCTAATGACGGATTGGCTGCGCGAACCGGAACCGCAGCAACGCACCCGCCATGAAGTGCAGCGGCAACTCGATCTCGTGCGCCACGTGGGCGCGCAAACGCAGGACACGCATATGCGGTTCCACGTCGACACCGCTGATCGCCGGTCGCTCGAAGCGCAACTCACCGCGCGTGGCGTGGCGTCCGATGACGGCTGGATCGTGCTGCATCCGGGCGCAACCGCCGCGTCGAGGCGCTATCCACCGGAACGCTTTGGCGAAGTGGCAACCCGGCTTTCGCGTGAAGCCGGCGTGCCGGTGCTGATTACCGGCAGTTCGAGCGAGCGGGAACTGGTCGCCGCCGTGATACATACCGCCGCGCCAGGCGCCCGCGCGCATCTCCATGACCTGAGCGGCGCGCTCACGCTCGGCGAACTCGCGGCACTGATCGAGCGCGCGAGCGTACTCGTCTCGAACAACAGCGGGCCGGTGCATCTGGCTTCCGCATTGAAGACGCCCGTGGTCGACCTGTACGCACTCACCAATCCGCAGCACACGCCGTGGCAAACGCCGCACCGCGTGCTGTTTCGCGACGTCGAATGCCGCTGGTGTTATCGCAGTGTCTGTCCACAGGAGCATCACGCCTGTCTGCTCGGCGTCGCGCCCGGCGATGTCGTGCAGGCCGCGCTCGAATTGCGCGCTTTGCCGGATGCGCGCGGTGAGGCTCGCCGATCCGAGCCCGCATCGGCCGGTGTCGGCGCGACGTCTCTCGCCGAACAATCTCTCGCCCCTTGAACATCCTTCTTTTTTGCGAGCCATCATGTACACACTCGGAATCAACGCGGTCTACCACGATAGTGCAGCCGCTTTATTGCGCGACGGCGTGGTGCTGGCCGCCGCCGAAGACGAGCGCTTCACGCACGTCAAACATGCCAAACGCCCCGTGCCGTTCTCGACGTGGCAATTACCCTTCGACGCCATAGACTATTGTCTGAAGACCGCCGGAATCACGCTGGCGGATATCGATCACGTGGCCTACTCGTACGACCCGAATCTGTTCGGGGGGATGCCGAGCCGGCCAGGCGCCGTTATCGAACTGCCCTTCGATCCGGCCGGCACGCGCCTTAGCGATCCTTCGGCGTCGCCATGGGACCCCCTGTTTCTCAGCTATATTGCCAACGCCCGGGCGCAGTTGCTCGACGGCGCGCCGCATCATCTGAAGAAGCGCTTTCAGGGCGTGGACCGCGACAAGGGCTTCAAGTGGCATTTCGTCGATCACCATCTCGCGCATGAAGCCAGCGCTTTTCTTGCCGCTCCGTTTGACGACACGGCCGTGCTCACCATGGACGGTCGCGGCGAAGGCGTGACCACCAGCATGGGGCAATTTGTCGGCGGCGAATATAGACGGCTCAAGCAGGTGGAATTGCCGCACTCGCTGGGTTTGCTCTACGAAGCCGTAACGGACTGGCTCGGCTTTCTGCATTCTTCGGATGAGTACAAGGTGATGGCGCTCGCCTCGTACGGCAAGCCGGAGTACCTCGACGTATTTCGCGAGATAGTCCGCTACCGCAGTGACGGAACGTATACGGTCGAAGCGCCGCGACTTGTCGAACGCTTCGGTCCCGCGCGCGAACGCGGAGCAACGCTCGAGCAGCGCCACTTCGACATCGCGCATTCGTTGCAGCGCGTGCTGGAAGAAACGGTGCTGCAACTCGCGGACTGGCTGCACCGGCAAACCGGTTTGGGCAAACTCAGCATGGCCGGCGGCGTGGCGTTGAACTGCGTAATGAACTCCAAGTTGCGCGACGCCGGACCGTTCGACGAAGTATGGGTCCAACCCGCGGCAGGTGACGCGGGCACCGCGTTGGGCGCCGCGCTATGGACCGACTATCGCGAGCGCACCGCGCGCGGCGACCGCACGCGTCAATGGAAAATGGATCACGCGTACCTCGGACCCGAATATAGCGAAACGGAAATCGAACAGTTTCTGATCTGGTCGAAAATCCCCTACCGCCGTCTTACCGACATTGCGGGCGACACCGCCAGTCTGCTCGCCGGGGGCAAGGTGATCGGCTGGTATCAAGGGCGCACCGAATTCGGACCTCGCGCGCTTGGCGCGCGCTCGATTCTCGCGTCGCCCGTCGATCCGCACATGCAGGCCAGGCTCAACGAAATCAAGGACCGGGAAGACTTTCGCCCGGTCGCGCCGGTCGTCATGGAAGAGCATGCGAACGAATGGTTCGTGGACGGCCGCGTCGCGCCATTCATGCTGTTCGTGTTCGACGTGCGCGCGGATAAGGCAGAGCGCATTCCGGCGGTTCGCCATGTGGACGGCACCGCACGGGTACAAACCGTGAACCGCTCGCAGCATCCGCTGTATTACGACCTGCTGGATGGGTTCAGACAGCGCACGGGCGTGCCGATTCTCGTCAATACGTCGTTCAATACACGCGGCGAGCCCATGGTGAATTCTCCGCGCGACGCCATGGAGTCGTTCTGGACTTCGCCGCTCGACGCGCTCGTGATCGGGCCGTTTCTCGTCGAGAAAGCTGGAGTTACCGCATGAGTTCGCCCGCTGCGGGTTCGGTGGAATACGGCGCCGGGCGCGCCGCCTCGCCTGGTGCGAGCGAAGGGACTTCAGCTTGTGTCGCGGAGCAAGTTCCGCAGGTTCCCGCACGGCGCGTCTCTGTGGTCGTGCCGACGTATCGTCGTCCCGACATGCTCGCAACGTGTCTCGACGCACTGTGCAAGCAGAATCTTCCGGCGGACGAGTACGAAATCATCGTCTGCGACGACGGCCCCGACGACGCCACGCGCGCTTGCGTCGCGCGCTTCGGTGCGGCACAGGCCGAGCGAGGACTCGCGGTGCACTACGTGCCGGTCACACGCACTCAAGGCCCGGCCGGCGCACGTAACGCCGGATGGCAGCGGGCACGCTCGCCGTTGATTGCCTTCACCGACGACGACACCCTGCCGGACCCGAACTGGCTCACCGCAGGCATCGCGGCGCTCGGAAACGGCGCTGCAGCCGCATCGGGAAAAATCGTCGTGCCCTTGCCCGACTTGCCGACCGACTACGAAGCCGACGCCAGCGGCCTCGAACGCGCGGAGTTCGCCACAGCGAACGCTTTCGTGGCGCGCGAGTATCTCGTGCTGACCGGCGGATTTGACGAACGCTTCACATCCGCGTGGCGTGAAGACTCCGACCTGCAATTCATGCTGTTGCAGGCGGGCGGCGAGATCGTGAAGGCGGCCAAAGCGCTGGTCGTGCATCCGGTCCGACCTGCGCGCTGGGGCGTGAGCATTTCGCAGCAAAAGAAAAGTCAGTTCGACGCATTGCTTTACAAGAAGCATCCGCAGCTATTCAGAACGCGCATTCGCGCGACGCCGCCGCTGTTGTACTACGCAATCCTCTGCGCGGTGTTAACTGCATGCGTTGCCGTGCTAACGGGCCGCGATGCTGTCGCGCTCGTCGCGCTGATCGTATGGCTTGGGTTGACCGGTTACTTCTGCGCGATGCGTTTGCGCGGACGCGATCGAAGTTGGCGGCACATTCTCGAAATGGCGTGGACGTCGATTCCGATTCCATTTCTGTCGATCTACTGGCGGCTCTATGGCGCCTGCCGCTTCAAGGTGTTCTTTCCATGAATCCACCCACGTTTCTGGGCGCGCTCGCGCCGCGCCGCATCGTCGTGTTTCGCGCACTGCAACTCGGTGACATGCTTTGCGCCGTCCCCGCGTTGCGCGCCTTACGCTGCACGGTGCCGCACGCACATATTGCGCTGATCGGCTTGCCATGGGCACAAACGTTCGTCGAGCGCTATGTGGAGCTCGTCGATGAACTGATCGTGTTTCCTGGCGCAATGGGCTTTCCGGAACAGCCGGAGACAGACGCCGGTCTGCCGGACTTTTTCGCACAGATGCGCGCCCGGCGATTCGACCTCGCGATTCAGTTGCATGGCAGCGGCGGTGTCGCCAACGACCTGCTGCGCGAATTTGGCGCGACGGCTCAAGCAGGCTTCGTGCAACCCGATGAAGTGGAACGGTCCGGATGTTTCATCGGCTGGCCCGACGACCTGCCCGAAGTCGAACGCTATCTCGCGCTAATGGAAGCCCTGGGCGCGCCAGGAAGCGAGCGCCGGCTGGCGTTTCCGTTGAACCACCGGGACCGCGACGAATATGCCACGCTCGCCGCGAAACACGGCGTGGAACCAACGCGCCTCGTGCTGGTTCACCCCGGCGCGCAGTTGCCCTCGCGCCGCTGGCCGGCGGAACGCTTCGCCGCCGTCGCCGACAACCTGGCCGCCGACGGCTGGCAGATCGCCATCACCGGAACGGCCGCCGAGGCGCCGCTGACCAGTGCGGTGCTGGGCGCGATGACTTCGCCGGCGTTGCATCTGGCGGGCGCCACCTCGCTCGGCGGACTGGCGGCGCTGGTCGCGCAGGCGCGCCTCGTGGTATGCAACGACACCGGCATTTCCCACATCGCCGCGGCGCTCAAGACGGCTTCGGTAGTGATTGCGTCGGGCAGCGACACGCGCCGCTGGGCGCCGTCGGATCACGCGCAGCACCGCGTACTCGCCGACTATCCGCCATGCCGCCCCTGCATGTTTCGCGAATGCCCGTACGGTCATCCGTGCGCTTTGAACATCAGCGTCGAACAGGTCGTGCAAACCGCGCGCGTCCAACTCGCGCTCGCGCCGGGCGCCGAACCGGGTGCGCCCAACGCGTTGCACGGAGACGGCGGACTCACAGAGGAAATTCATCATGCCGCGTAACTGCCGTCGGCTACGCGTTCTGACGTGGCACGTCCACGGCAACTACCTTTACTACCTGACCCAGACGCCGCACGACTTTTATGTCGTAACGAAGCCAGGTAATCCGCCCGGTTACGCGGGCAAAGTCGGCGTACTGCCGTGGGACGACAACGTGCATGAGATCAGTGCCGACGAAGTGGCCAACGCGCAGTTCGACGTGGTGCTGTATCAGCACAAAAGCCATTGGGAAACCGACAGGGAGCAGTTGTTGAGCCCGGCGCAGCAGCGCATGCCGCGCGTCTATATCGAGCACGATCCACCGCAGGAGATCCCTTTCCAGCAAATGCACTGGGTCGAGGATCCTCACACTTTGCTGGTTCACGTCACGCACTTCAACCGGCTCATGTGGGACTCGGGCGTTACGCCCACGCGTGTTATCGAGCACGGTGTCGTCGTTCCCCATAACGTGCGTTACAGCGGCGAACTCGAACGCGGCATTGTCGTGGTCAATCATCTCGCCCAGCGCGGGCGCCGGCTCGGCGCGGACGTTTTCACCGAGGCGCGTACGCGTGTCCCGCTCGATCTCGTGGGCATGGACGCAGAGCGGCTGGGTGGAATCGGCGAGATCGGCAATCTCGATCTGGCGGCATTCAGCGCGCGCTACCGTTTTTTCTTTAATCCGATTCGCTGGACCAGTCTTGGCCTTGCCATCGTGGAGGCGATGACGATCGGCATGCCCATTATCGGTCTCGCCACCACCGAACTCGCCACGGTGATACGCAACGGCGAAAACGGCTTTATTCACACCGACGTCGACGCGCTGGTGGATATCATGACCTCGCTGCTGCGCAATCCCGCCGAAGCACGGCGGCTTGGCGAAGGCGCGCGGCGCACCGCACTGGAGCGCTTTCATATCGACCGTTTCGCGCAGGACTGGCACGACACGCTCTTACAGGTAACCGCTTGATTCGCCGTCCACCGCACTTCAAGCAAGGACCACGCATTATGAAAGAATTGACCCGCAAGCGGATTCTGGTTACCGGTGGCGCCGGATTTCTCGGCTCGCATTTGTGTGAACGGCTCGTGACGCAAGGCCACGATGTGCTGTGCGTCGACAACTTCTACACTGGAACGAAGGACAATATCGCGCATCTGCTCGACTGCGCCAATTTCGAATTGATGCGCCACGACGTGACGTTCCCGCTCTATGTGGAAGTCGATGAGATTTATAACCTCGCGTGCCCTGCTTCGCCGATTCACTACCAGCACGATCCGGTGCAGACCACGAAGACCAGCGTACACGGCGCGATCAATCTGCTCGGCCTCGCCAAACGCGTGAAGGCGAAAATCTTCCAGGCATCGACGAGCGAAGTCTACGGCGATGCACGCGTGCACCCACAGCCCGAAGGCTACTGGGGTCATGTTAACCCGATCGGCCCGCGCTCCTGCTACGACGAAGGCAAACGTTGTGCGGAGACGCTGTTCATGGACTACAGGCGCCAGCATGGTCTGTCGGTCCGCATCGCGCGCATTTTCAACACGTACGGACCACGCACGCATCCGGCCGATGGCCGCGTGATCTCCAATTTCATGATGCAAGCCTTGCGGGGCGAACCGATCACGCTTTACGGCGACGGCTCGCAGACGCGCTCTTTCTGTTACGTGGACGACATGATCGACGCCTTTATCCGCTTGATGAACACGGAAGAGGATCTCGACGCACCCGTGAACCTCGGCAATCCTCATGAAGTCAGCATGCGCGAGATCGCGCAGCGCATCGTGGCGATCACTGCTTCAAATTCGCCGCTCGAAATGCGGCCTCTTCCCGCCGACGACCCGTCGCATCGACAGCCTGATATCACACGTGCCCGCGAGTTGCTCGGCTGGCAGCCACGCACGTCGCTGGACGACGGCCTCGCGCTGACCGCACGCTATTTCCGCGCGCGTATCGAAGCCGGCGTCGCGCCCTTACTCGGACACGCTAGTAATCGCCACGCCTTAGCGTCGGACCACTGAGTGCAAGAGCCGCGTTGACGAGAGCAAGGTGGCTGAGCGCCTGCGGGAAGTTGCCTGCGAGGTGGCGGCCCGGTACGTCGTACTCTTCCGCGAGCAGGCCGAGGTCGTTGGCAACAGCGAGTACCCGTTCGAACTGCGCCCGCGCATCCTGCTGGCGGCCTTGCAATTGCATGCACTCCGCCATCCAGCACGAGCATGCGAGGAACACGCCCTCGTTCGGTCCGTCCGTCACGGGCTTCTTACGGCGAATCAGGTCACCCTCGCTCAACTCGCGCTCGATGGTGGCGATAGTGGACGCCATGCGCGGGTCGTCGACGGGAAGAAAGCCGACCAGCGGCAGCAGCAATATGCTTGCATCGATTGCATGGGTTCCATAGTGCTGGGTGAAGGTGCCCAGGCCCGCGTTCCATGCCTCGCGGCAGATTTCCTCGTGCACGGTGTCGCGCAATGCGCTGATCCGTTCCACCATGGCCGTGCTCACCATGCCTCGCGTTTCGTGGCGTTTGACAAAGCGGTCGAGGGCGACCCATGCCAGCACCTTCGAATACGTGTAATGGCGTGGTTTTGTGCGCGACTCCCACATGCCCGAGCCCGCGTTCTGCCAGATCGATTCGACGTGCTCGATCAGCTTGTACTCCACGACGAATTCCTGCTCACACGGTGCAAGCCCGCCGCGACTAGCCAGATCGAGACACTCGATTACCTCGCCGTACACGTCTAGCTGATGCTGGCTGGAAGCGGCATTGCCGATACGCACCGGCGTGGCGAAACGGTAACCGGGCAACGAGTTCACGCTCCGTTCCGGCAAACGGCGTCCGCCATCCACCCGATACATGATCCGCATTTTGTCCGGCGAGCCCGCAATCGCGCGTAACAGCCAGTCCCGCCAGTCCTGCGCCTCTTCGTGATAGCCGGCGTTGAGCAACGCGGTCATCGTGAAACTCGCATCGCGCAGCCAGCAGTAACGGTAGTCCCAGTTCATCTCGCCGCCGGGCGCTTCGGGCAACGAGGTGGTCGGCGCGGCAACGAGCGCACCGCTGTGCCGATGAATCAGCGCCTTCAACGTGATCAGCGAGCGGCGAACCTGACGCGGCCAGTGCGTCTTGCCGTCGTCGAAGCGGCCGATCCAGTCGCGCCAGAAATGTTGCGTCGAAGTGAGCGCCGCTTCCGCGTCGATCGATGCTGGAAGCGGCTCGTGCGATTGCCCGTAGCTCATGACGAACGCTATGCGCTGCTCTGCCGTTACGTTGAATCGCGCCTCGACCGACTCTCCTTCTATGCGAAGCTTTACGGGCGCGCGCAAAACCACCAGATCGGGCCCGACCTTGGCGATGACATCGTCGCCGGACATTTCGAGCCACGGCGCAAGCGCGCCGTAGTCGAAGCGCAAGCGCACGCAACTGCGCATGGCCACGCTCCCACTCAGCCCAACGACGATGCGTACGATCGAAGAAAACGCCTTATTTACAGGCATGAAATCGATGATTCGCACTTCGCCGCTCGCCGTGCACAAGTCGGTTTCCATGACAAGCGTGTCGTCCTGATACCGACGACTGCGCGCCAGCACCGCGCCGGGCGCCTGAGCCGGCGCGAGAGACCATTGCCCGTGTTCTTCCTTGCCGAGCAGGGAGGCAAAGCAGGCGTCGCCGTCAAACCGCGGCCAGCAGAGCCAGTCGATAGTGCCGTCCCTGCTCAGCAATGCGGCTGTGTCGCCATCGCCCAGCAGTGCATAATCTTCAATCGGCCGGCTCACTTTTCCCGCCTTGCAAAGGTTTCATGTTCTTCTCTTTCTGCTCGCCAGGAAACTCAGGCCACTCACGACACCGATGCCGGCCAGCGCCCAGAAGGCGTTGCGATGCCGACTCGTCAGCATTTCCCAACTGGTTGCTCTCGACTGACTGTCGAAGCGGCCATGTGCGCCGTAAGCGCCCGGTATCGGATCGAACAGATTGCCCGGCGTATCCGGTTCCAACAGCTCATCGGTAAGCTGGCCGTCGTAGCCTGCCTTCGCCAGATATTTGTCGATCCATCCCGGCGCAATCCGGTTCGCAAGAATCGCCTTGACCGTGGAGAACCCTATCCAGACTTGCCTGCGGCGATGCGTCGCCGCGAAGAAGATCGCGCGCGCCGCCACTTCCGGCTGGAAAATCGGCGCAACGGGCTGGGCTTTTCGTCCCATCTTGTTGAGCGCCCAGTCGAATTGCGGCGTATTGACGGCGGGCAAATCGACCATGGTCAGATGAACGTTCAGCCGGTCGTGGATGATTTCGGAGCGCAACGCGTCGGTAAAGCCACGCACGGCGAATTTCGCACCGCAGTAAATGGACTGGAGCGGCACGGATCGGTAACCGAGCGCGGAGCCGACATTCACAATGGTGCCGCGATTTCGAGTGCGCATGCGCGCGAGCGCCGCCATCGTGCCATGCACCTGGCCCAGATACGTGACCTGTGTGCCGCGTTCGAACTCTCGCGCGGTGAGCGCCGACACCGGTGCAAAGACCGTCGCCATCGCAACGTTGACCCACACGTCGATCGGTCCGAGTTCCTGTTCGACGCGGGCAGCCGCAGACGCCACTGCTGCCGAATCGGCCACGTCAGTGGGAATGTCGAGCGCACGCACGCCATAGGCCGTTTGCAGTTCGGCGGCGGCGCGTTCCAGACGGGCGGCGTCGCGCGCGAGGAGCCCCACATCGTATCCATGCCGCGCAAATTCCTCGACAGCGGCTCGCCCGACGCCCGCGCTAGCGCCGGTAATGACCGCGACCTTGCTCATGCCGTTATCTCCATCGGTTCAGCGTGCGAGCAACTCCACACGCGTTGAAGACCTGCTCCACTTCCGAGGCGTCAGCAATAAGCGGACCTCGCTCGGCTATCCGTTCGCGTCTCGCTCACGTTGATAACGCTCGCTTATAGGAGGAGAGCGAGGAGCAGTTCAGCATTACCGACTGAAAGACAGCGGTACGGCGTTTGCGGCTGGACACTGCAAAGAGGACTTTTTCAGGAGCAGTCCATGGCACAAACTGTCGGCGATTTCATCATTGAACGATTGCATGCGTGGGGCGTCCGCCGCATTTATGGCTATCCCGGCGACGGCATCAACGGCGTATTCGGCGCACTCAACCGCGCACAATCAGAGGCGAAAAAATCGAAGTCGGGCAATCCGACGCAGCCCATCGAATTCATTCAGGTCCGCCATGAAGAAATGGCAGCCTTCATGGCATCCGCGCATGCAAAATTCACTGGCGAGCTGGGCGTGTGCATTGCCACCTCAGGTCCAGGTGCGTCGCATCTGATTACCGGACTTTATGACGCACGAATGGATCATATGCCGGTGCTCGCCATTGCGGGCCAGCAGGCACGGGCTGCGCTGGGCGGTCACTATCAGCAGGAACTCGACCTGCTTTCGTTGTTCAAGGACGTCGCCGGCGCATTCGTCGAACAGGCTTCGGTGCCCGCGCAGGTGCGTCATATCGTGGACCGCGCCGTGCGCACCGCGCTTTCGGAACGCAAAGTAACAGCGATGATCCTGCCTAACGACTTGCAGGACGCCCCTTATGAAGCGCCCGCGCGCAAACACGGCACGCTTCATTCGGGCGTTGGCTATCGCGCGCCGCGCATCGTGCCTTTCCCGGACGATCTACAGCAAGCCGCGAACGTGCTCAACGCTGGCAAGAAGGTGGCGATACTCGTCGGAGCGGGCGCGCTTCATGCCACGGACGAAGTCATCGCCGTCGCCGAAAAACTCGGAGCGGGTGTCGCCAAGGCGTTGCTCGGCAAGGCCGTGCTGCCCGACGATCTGCCGTGGGTCACCGGCTCGATCGGTCTGCTCGGCACCAAGCCGAGTTACGACCTCATGATGGAATGCGACACGCTGCTGATGATCGGCTCGGGTTTCCCCTACTCGGAGTTCTTGCCAAAAGAAGGCGAAGCGCGGGGCGTGCAGATCGATGTGAAGGCCGACATGCTGAGCCTGCGCTATCCGATGGAAGTGAATCTCGTCGGCGACAGTGCGGAAACGCTCCGCGCGCTGCTGCCGCTGCTCGAAGAAAAGAAGGATCGCACGTGGCGTAAGAAGATTGAAGGCTGGACCGCCGATTGGTGGAAAACGCTCGATAAGCGCGCACACGGGGCGGGCAAAGACGCAGTCAATCCGCAGCGCACCGTTTGGGAACTGTCCAAACGCATTCCCGCGAACGCCATTGTCACGAGCGATTCGGGTTCCTGCGCGAACTGGTACGCGCGCGACCTCAAGGTGCAGCGCGGCATGATGTGCTCGCTGTCGGGTGGACTCGCATCGATGGGTGCGGCCGTTCCATATGCTATTGCCGCCAAATTTGCGTTTTCCGAGCGCCCGGTGATCGCGCTGGTCGGCGACGGCGCGATGCAGATGAACAACATGGCGGAGCTGATCACCGTATCGAAGTACTGGAAAGACTGGGCCGATCCACGCTGGATCTGCATGGTGCTGAACAACTGCGATCTCAATCAGGTCACCTGGGAGCAGCGTGTCATGGAAGGCGAGCCGAAATACGAGGCGTCGCAGGATATTCCGTCGGTGCCGTATCACAAGTTCGCGGAGTTAATCGGCCTGAAAGGCATCTACGTCGACAACGAAGAACAGATGGGCGCCGCATGGGACCAGGCGCTGGCCTCGGACCGCCCCGTCGTGATCGAAGTCAAGGCCGATCCAAACATCGCACCGTTGCCACCGCATATCACGCTCGGGCAGGCCAAGGCATTTGCCTCGACGCTGATGAAGGGCGATCCGAACGAAGGCAACGTGATCGTGGAAACGGCGAAGCAGGTGCTCGGCGCCGTGTTGCCCGGTCATCACGGCAAATGACCAGGCGCGCCCCACCGCAGACGGGCGCGCTGCATGCGCCGATTACCGCCGTGCGCGCGCATGCTTACCGTATTCCGACCGATGCGCCGGAAGCCGACGGCACGTTCGAATGGAACGCGACCACACTTGTCGTCGTGGAAGTGGATGCGGCCGGCCAAAGCGGAATCGGCTATACGTATAGCGATAAAAGTGTGACCGGCCTGATTTGCGACACGCTCGGCGAATGCATCTTGCAGCGCGACGCGTGGGACATCCGCGCGATCTGGGACCGCATGCAGCGCCAGGTGCGCAACCTCGGCCGCTCGGGTCTCGCCGCCACGGCTATCTCTGCGGTGGACTGCGCACTGTGGGACCTCAAGGCGAAACTGCTCGACGTGCCGCTCGTGCGCCTGCTCGGCGCCGCGCGCGAGTCGGTGCCGATATACGGCAGCGGCGGCTTCACGACCTGCAGCGATAAGCAGATACGCGAGCAGCTAGGCGGCTGGGTGGAGCGCGACGGCTGCCGCTGGGTGAAGATCAAGATCGGCAGCGAGCCGGATAAAGACCCCGCGCGCGTGCAAACAGCGCGCGCGGCGATCGGCGATGCCGGCCTGTTCGTCGACGCCAACGGCGCGTTCACGCCGCAAACCGCTTTGCTTTGGGCGCGGCGCTGTATCGACCAGCAGGTGCAATGGTTCGAAGAACCGGTTTCCTCGGACGAGCGATCTGGTCTGCGCTTCGTGCGCGAACACGCGCCGCCCGGCATGGAGATCGCCGCCGGCGAATACGGCTACACGCTCGACGATTTCCGGCATCTGCTCAGCTCGCAAGCCGTGGATGTCCTGCAGGCCGACGTGAGCCGTTGCGGCGGGATCACCGGCTTCATGCAGGCTGCGGCGCTTTGCGACGCGTTTCATGTGCCGCTGTCGGCGCACTGCGCGCCTGCGCTGCATCTGCACGTTGCGTGCGCGGTGCCGCGTCTGCGTCATCAGGAGTGGTTTCACGATCACGTGCGGATCGAATCGCTGCTGTTCGACGGCGCACCGCGCGCGGCGAACGGTGCGATCGCGCCGGACCTGACACGCCCCGGTTGCGGCCTCGAGTTCAAACTCCGCGATGCAACCTCGTACCAGATCAAATAGCGGGGAACGACGCATGACCTCTCAACGACTTCCGGGCCTGCTGTACGCGGTCGCCGGCGTGACCGCCGTGGCGGCGCTGGCGTTGCGTCCGGCGAAGCACGAAACGGCTGGCACGCAGGAGATCGGTGCAATCAGGGACGCGTTCGCGAGACCCGTCCGATCGCCCGCGCTGCGGACACCGCGTGTTCGAGCGCATATCGCCGCTGCTCAGCGTTTCAATCACAGTTCCGCGCTGCTCGCGCTCTCGGTGCTCGCCGACAGCGCCATGGAGCACTATCGCGGATCGTTCGACAATCCGGCGATGTTCACGCCGCTCGTCTCCGGCACGCTGTCCTTGCTCGCCGGTCTGCATGGCGGACGCGATCACCGGCAGCAGACGCATCAGGTGCGTCATGCCATCTATCTCGCCGCCGCCGCCGCGGGCATCGCGGGAACCGGTTTCCATCTGTACAACGTCACGAAGCGTCCCGGCGGCTGGAGCTGGAACAACCTCTTTCACGCCGCGCCGGTAGGCGCGCCAATGGCGCTGTTGCTCTCCGGCGCGCTAGGCGCGGTGGCGGAACAACTGCGCGACGAGCCGACGCACGATCCGCAATTGTTCGGCATGCAGGCCGGGCGCGCGCTTGGTCTGCTGGTCAGCGCGGGGTTGATCGGCACAGCGGGTGAGGCCGCGCTGCTGCATTTTCGCGGCGCGTTCCAGCATCGCGCAATGTATGCACCCGTCTCGGTGCCGCCACTCGCCGCCGTGCTGCTTGCCCAGGCCGCGCTCGCCGTGCCGCGCGAGCGCTGGTTCACACGCTTCTGGTTGCGCGCTACCACGGCGCTCGGTTTCGTCGGCGCGGGCTTTCACGCGCGCGGCATCGCGCGCCGGCAAGGCGGCTGGCGCAACTGGAGCCAGAACATCTTCAGCGGACCGCCGTTGCCCGCGCCACCCAGCTTCTCGGCCTTGGCACTGGCCGGTCTCGCCGCTTTGCGTTTGAGGGAGAGCGAAACATGAACGATACCAGGCACGCGAAGAGAGCCACCCGCTATCCGGGCTACGACGTGCTCGACAAACGCGACACGCCGTCGTGGGACGAGGCCACTCGCGCAGTGATCGCGCAGCGGCTCGCCACGCCCGCCGAGCCGCATTTCTTTAACGCCGTCGAATGGCTGGCGGTGTGCGCCGTGTGCGCGTGCATCGTGCCGCAGGCGAATGCGCAGCCGGTGGTGCCGCTTGCGCAGCTGCTCGACGCAAAGCTCGCGCAAAATACCGGCGACGGGTATCGCGACGCACGTCTGCCGCCGCTGCAGCAGGCGTGGCGCACGGGCCTTGCCGCGCTCGATGTGGAAAGCCGCGCGCGTCACGGTCTGCCGTTCGGCAGCCTCGACAAGCCGGGTCAGCACGCACTGCTCGACTCGATGCAACGCGGCGAGCTGACCGGCGACGCGTGGAACGGCATGCCCGCCGCCGTGTTCTTCGCCGAACGTCTGCTGCACGATATCTGCGGCATGTACTACGCACACCCCCACGCGTGGAGCGAAATGGGCTTTGGCGGGCCGGCGAATCCGCGGGGCTACGTGCGCCTTTACTACGACCGCCGCGACCCGTGGGAGGCCGCCGAGGCCAAACCCGGCGACACGGACAAAGCCCGTAAGGAGAACCAGCGTGCTCGATGAAGCGCAACATCATCCACGTGGCACGAACGGGCGCGCTCCCGATGTGTTCGAGCGCGGCGGCTGGATACCGATGCGCGAATATCCGAACGGCGAGGAAGTCGATTTCGCGATTGTCGGCACCGGCGCGGGCGGCGGCGCGCTCGCCTGCCGGCTGGCGGAACAGGGCTTTAGCGTCGTCGCATTCGATGCCGGCGCGTGGTGGCGCCCACTCGAAGAATTCGCCTCTGACGAACACCACCAGTCCAAGCTCTACTGGACCGACGAGCGCATCTGCGACGGCGAAAACCCGCTCCAGCTCGGCAATAACAACAGCGGCAAAGCGGTTGGCGGCAGCACGGTGCACTTTGCAATGGTGTCGCTGCGCTTTCGACCGGAGTGGTTCAAGTCGCGCAGCGTGCTCGGTTATGGCGCCGACTGGCCGCTCGACTGGCAGGAGATGTGGCGCTATTACACACAGGTCGAAGACGCATTGAAGATTTCCGGGCCGGTCAACTACCCGTGGGGACCGAAGCGCCCGCGCTATCCGTATCGCGCGCACGAACTGAATGCCGCGGCGCTCGTGCTCGCGCGCGGCGCGCAGGCGCTGGGTATCGACTGGACCGCGACGCCGCTCGCAACACTATCCGCGCCGCGCGGCAAAGCGCATCCCTGCGTGTATCGCGGATTCTGCACGTCGGGCTGCGCGACCAATGCCAAGCAAAGCGCGCTTGTCACGTGGATTCCACGCGCGGTGAACGCCGGCGCCGAGATACGCGATCTGGCAATGGTGGGTCGAATTGCCACCAACGACGCAGGCCTTGTTACCGGCGTGGAATATCTGCGCGAAGGACGCTGGCAATTCCAGCGCGCGAAAAACGTGGTGGTGGCGGGCTACGCGATCGAAACACCGCGCTTGTTGCTGATGTCGGCGAACGGACGCTATCCGGACGGTCTCGCGAATAGCTCGGGGCTTGTCGGCAAGAACCTGATGGCGCAGTCGAATCAGGCCGTCTACGGCACCTTCGACGAAGAAATCCGCTGGTACAAGGGACCGCCTTCGCTCGCCATTACCGAACACTGGAACTACAAGGACACGGGTAAAGACTTCTTCGGCGGTTACGCGTATATGAGCCAGGGGCCGCTGCCTGTTGCCTGGGCGAGCGTGCAGAACGGGCGCGGTTTGTGGGGCGATGCACTGACCCGCGAGATGCAAAAGTATAACCATCAGGCCGGTCTGAAGATAGTCGGCGAGATGTTGCCGCAGGAACGCAACCGCGTAACGCTCGCCGATGAGAAAGACCAGTACGGTCTGCCCGTCGCGCGCGTAACGTATTCGATGTGCGACAACGACAAGCGGCTGATCACGCACTCGCTGAACTTCATGGAACAGGCGCTCGCGGCAGCTGGCGGCATCGACATCTGGCGCGAAACCGACGACACGTGCCACCTCAACGGCACGGCGCGCATGGGCGCGCATCCGTCGACGAGCGTGGTCAACGCCGACTGCCGCAGTTGGGATATCCCGAACTTGTGGGTCTGCGACGGTTCAGTGTTTCCGACCGTGGGCGGCGTGAATCCTTCGCTGACAATCCAGGCCATAGCCTGCCGGACCGCCGACCGTATCGTCGAACTCGCTGCGCGCGGCGAACTGTAGGAAGTGGCCGACGGCGCGCTGGTTTACGCCAGGAATACCGGTTGCTCGATTGCCGGTGTGATGCGTGCGTCGCTTCGCGATGCCCACAGCAGCCGCCCACCGATACGGGGAGTTGATACAGGTCCGACACCGACAACCAGTTCACGATAGTGGGATCGGTTTCCACATGATTCGGCCTGCTTTGCAGATGGGACAGTACGTATCCGCTCTTGCAACCGGTATTTCCGGTCTTCAATCGTAGCGTTCCGAATCCAATCAGACATTTCGCGGGTGACGGGAACAGCGGTTGCGGACAGGCAGTTAATCGCAAGTCGTTTGGTCTGCTTTGAATCACTGATTGCCTGGCGCGGCAACTCGGACTGGCAGGCGGGACTTTCGAAACGAGCTTAAAAGTTGGGGATGGAGCGCAGGTTCTACCGCACCGGATTTGCGTGGTTCGCATGCGCGCCGCCCACCCAGCGAGGTGGGCATTTTTTTCGCATCCAGCCGCCTGTCGACTGCGTCGCGCGGCCGGCGGACAGAGAAGTCCTGGCTCGCTATGGAACTACTCGGCCATTCATGTACAGCGGACCCAAATACCAGAAGCCATGGAAGACAGATCGACCGCCATATGCATTCGTGACGGGCGCATACTACTCGTCGCTCGCGAGCACTCCTCGCGAGTGACCAGGTAGTCATTGCCCGGCGGCAAGCGAACCGTGTCCGAGACCCCGGCCGAAGCGTGCCGTCGGGAATTGGTGGAAGAGACGTCGATTAGCCCGCTGAGTCTCGACTATCTCTTTCAATTCGGCGGGCTCGCCAAACGGCATTATGTTTTTCTCGCCGAATTGGCGCCGGATGTGCCAGCCCGCGCCAGCAATGAAATTGCGGCGTGTGGATGGTTCACCCCTCGAAAGATTGCCACTTTGCCGGCGAGCGTTCCGACTCGCGAAATCGTGGCCCTCTTCATTCGGCGCTGCGCCCACCCGGCGCTCAAGTGAGCGGCACCTGGACGCCGCGCGCCACCTGGCAACCTGAAGCACAGAGCCGGCGCAGCGTTATTGCGAACTGGAGGGCTGCGCGTTCGGCGACTGATTCGCCGTCGCCTCGCTGCCGGCAGGGCCAACGCTGCTTGCCGCCGAACCGGCGGAAGCGTTCGCACGTTTCGCGGCGTCGCTACTGTCCGTGCCGTTCGGCGCCGCGGAGTTGCTTATCACACCGCTGCTGGCGGCATCCATTGAAGAAAGCTTACCGCTCTCGTTACCTGCACGTTTGCAGCCTGCTCCGGCTGCCGCCATGGCGGCGATACAAAGGACGGCGGCGGCGTAATTCAGTCTGCGGTTCATGGCATTAGCTCCTGTTCGTTATAGCCGCAGGCCTGCCTTGGTAAGTAAGGAACGTGCGCACGGCGTCGCCCGTTAAGTGAGCATTGGGCATGCCTCGCACAGGTACGGGCGTTGCGCCATTGCACGAAGCCGGTCACGACAGGCGCATGCGCGCCCGACCACCACAAGGATGTCACCGTTAGACAGCCCGTAAATCTGGCGCGGATGTTCGACCTCGGACGCGATCTTGAACGCGTTGCAAATCGCCACAGCGATAGCCGCATGCCACTGTCGACGGAATGACGACGCGGTCGCCGGTTTTCGAATCGCGCACGTGCTCACCGATCTTTTCGGCCACGCCGACACCTTCGTACCCGGCACGCTGCGTAAGCGTCGCGTCCGTTGCATAACGGATGGCGCTGCAAGCGGTATTCCTGCCATGCGTGGACTTTTGCTTTGAACTTGAATCGCTATTTCGTCGATTCAATTCAATCGTCTCGTTCAGCGCGCGGGTTCCGGTCGCATTGCATCGTCCCTCGATCGCGCCTGCTGTCCGCTCGCACTACGGTTTGAGTACCACCTTGATGCAACCGTCCTCCTTGTCGCGGAATGTTGGTACATGCCAGGACCATCTTCCAGCGACACTGTGTAAGTAACAACAAAAGAAGGATCGATCTGACCTTCCTGTATGCGTTTGAGCAGATCGTCGGTCCACCGGTTGACGTGGGTCTGCCCCATCTTCCAGGTCGGCCCCTTGTTCATCGAAGCGCCGAACGGGATTTTGTCGATCAGTCCGCCATACACACCCGGCACCGAGGGCGTACCTGCAGGGCGGCACACGTAGATCATTTCACGCAGCACATGCGGGCGATCTGTCTCCAGCATCACCGCTTGCTTGACCCTGTCGTACACGGCGTCGAACGAGCGCGTAGCGTGCGATTCCATGCCGACCGCGTCGATGCACTTTTCCGGACCTTTTCCCTGCGTGAGGTCCTTGAGGCGATCAAGGACGCTTTCCTGATCGAAGTTGATCGTGACTGCCCCGCTCGCTTGCGCCATGGCGAGCCGCTCAGGCACACGTCGATCACGACCACCTGCTTTGCACCCGGCAGGATCGCGCTACGAATTGCCATCTGCCCGACCGGTCCCGCGCCCCCGATGGCAACGGTGTCGTCGGGCTGAATATCGCGGTTCAGCGCGGCCTGCCACCCAGTTGGGAAAATGTCACCGAGAAACAGGACCTGCTCGTCGGTGAGTCCCTCCGGAATCTTGACGTGTGTAGTGTCTGCCATCGGAACGCGAACATATTCCGCCTGGCCGCCGGGATAGCCTCCGGTCAGATGCGAGTAGCCAAAAAAAGTCCGGCGGTGGTATGACCGAAGACCTTATCGGCTTTCTCCTTGTTCGCCATGCCCGCAAGCTACGCATAAGCAGCTTCCGTAGAACCGGCAATAATGTGCGAGAGAGGCGAATCTCGTGAAGCGCATGCATGGGGCGCCAAGTGATCCGCCGCCTGATCCTGCTTCCCCTCGCCGAGCCCTGTCTATCGTTGACGCGCATGCGCTATGCCTGGCAGCCACAGAATCAAAGAAAGCCTGCTGCCTTTGCTTTGGTAGGTGGTCCGCAAATTGCGCTAAGACGCGTGTGGAGACAATGGTCGGGGGCACGATGAAAATTCCGGAATCAGCCGTATCGTTCCTGTCGTCGCGTCGCCTCAGACTCGCCACTGCTGAATCCTGCACGGCAGGTCAAATTGCGTCGTATCTCGCAACGGTGCCCGGCAGCGGCTCCTGTCTGGATGTGGGGTTCATCAGCTACTCCCCTTCGGGCAAGGTCGGATTCCTCGGTGTAAAAGCAACCACGATCCGTGACTACGGGCTGACCAGCGAGGAAGTTGCAAAAGAAATGGCAGAAGGTGCGCTTTGCCAGGAAGGTTGCTGCGCAGATGTAGCGGTGTCGAACACGGGCGTGGCCGACGAGGTTCCTGAAGGCGATCCGCCTGCGGGCACGCAATGTTTTGCCTGGTCATTCCGCACGCGCGAAGAAGCTATCGTGACCTTTTCAGAAACCCGCCGGTTTCGCGGCGAGCGCAATGACGTTCGCTCAGCCGCCGCACTCTATGCGCTGTCACGTATTGAACATTATTTCAACCAGCTTCCGCTCGTAAGCCGAGGTCGGCATCCGGAGGGATCGTGTTGATCAGCAAGCCCTTTTTCGGGAGGGCATTCGCGGCCTTCGCCGTCGACAAGCGGGCCGTCCGGCAATGCACTCTGACCTTGATCTGGAAAAAACATGCCATCAGGTAACCTCTCAATGTCGCCCACCATCACTTCCATGATTCGCCTGGACCATATGCATGCCCTTGCGGCATTTCATCGGTATCATCCGGATGGTCTGGGCTGGCGCAAGCGCGCTATCGTCTCTTCGACCTGCGCCGCGTTGGAGATTCATGCACAACTCGAAGAAGAAATCTTTTATCCCGCCATTGCCCGCGTTTTGCCAGACGACGATACGCTGCGCAAGAGCCAGCCTGAGCACGACAAAATGCGGAAAATGATCCGCAAACTTCGAGAGATGAAGCCCGATGACTCAGCCTACGACAGCTCGTTTTTTCAATTGATGCGTGAAGTTATTCATCACGTCGCTGATGAAGAAGCCGTGTTGCTACCCGCTGCCGAGCGGGCGCTTAAGAGCGAACTGCGTACTCTGGGGGCTAGCATGACGCGGCGGCGGATGCAGTTGCTTGCGCAGCGCCCTGGCGAAATTGCCATCAACACTGCCGGGACCTTTCCATTGGCAACGCTCGGCATGGGCGCCTTGCTGATTTTGATGGGCTCGCGCTGTTTGCGCAGTAGCGCGCGATCGGTCCGGTAGACAGCATGGTGGGGCGCGTGCACCTCCGCCCGCGCCCCACTCAGAAGGCTCGCCACAGAAGCGTCCGGTTACTCGGTTACACCTTTCTTCGCGGCCAGATCCTGCGCCATTTTGTAATGCTCCTTGATGGTCGGCAAGGCCTTCTGCGCAGCTGCCTTGAGGTCCGCGTTCTGCCCTTGCTCGGCTTCCTTCTCGAACGCCGCTACCGCCGCCTTGTGCCCCTCGAGGCCCACCTTCTGGATGTACGCCTGGTCGAAAGCTTTGCCTTTCAGCGGCTTCAGGGAGTCCAGCACCGCCGTATCGGAATTGTCCTTGGGAACTTCTACACCATGCGGCGCCGCCATCTTTAACTGAAGCGTCAGCTTGGTGTGGTCCATCATCATATGATGAGCAAACGACTTCACGTCTTTATCGGTCGACGTGCTGGTCGCGAGCTTTGAGGCGTCAATCTCGGTTGACGAAGACATTGTCGCGGCCTGCACGAAATCCTTGTCCACCTGCGGCAGCTGATTAGCGGCGGTGGTCGATGCGGCTTGCGTCTGGGCCAAAGCGGCAGGACCCGCGAGGCAGAGAATACTGGAAGTGAATGTGACAACAAATGCTTTTTTCATGGAACCCTCTTGATGTGTTCAGGATGACGGCCGACTCGGCATCGTCGCAGCAAGCCACATACCCTGAACCGCTGTGCGTGAATCGCTGGAATTTTGCAAAGGGTATCAGTGGCCGCGGAGCACTCGCGCGCTCCGCAGTCCGAGGTCGCTCTACGCTCGTTCAGGCCTCGGCTTTCGCGTGGCCAGCCTTCGACTTACTGCTGCTCTTTCGTGTGGTTTCATCTTCGCCGTCCTGCTGCGAGGCATTCGCGTTACCCGCCCTTTCGGCAAACTCACTCAACTTCAGATCAGTCGCCTTTTCTTCCTCGAGCGTTGCCTCGAGCAGCTTCACCCCCTCGGCGAAACGAAGTTGCTTACCGATAGCGCAAAGACTGCCGTATGCAGCGATTTCGTAATGCTCGACCTTCTGCGCCGCGGCCACGAGCCCCGCGTCCAGGACCGGCCCTTTCTCGATCTCGTCGATCAGTTCCTGACCTTCCTCGATCAATCCTTCCATTGCCACGCACTTCATTCGCTTCAAACGGATGTTGCACGTCTCGACAACCTGATCGATCCGTTCCACCTGCCCTCGCGTTTCTTCAAGGTAAAGCTTGAGCGCTTCACCAGTTGCGGATCGGAAGCGGCGCTTGACAGCTTAGCCAGGGCATTGGTCAACTGCTTTTCCGCACTATAGATATCGGAAAGTATGTGGACAAACAGATCATCGATGGTCTTGCGCTGTGCGACGGTGCACTCCTCATACGGTGAGCGGAGCCTGTCACGGCGCAACGGCAGTGCCCGCTGGCCGCAAAAGAGGGCGGCGATTCAATGCCCATCCCCCTTTGCAGAACGCTATTTGTGCAGTTTGTCCCGCAGCGAACTGACGTCGTTCGCAGTGAGCTGCTGTGCGTTGTTGCCCCACGCGCCGCGAATGTAAGTCAGCACCTGGGCGATCTGCACGTCGGCCAGCGTCCCGGCGAAACGCGGCATCTGCTGGCGCCGCGGCCCGGTCAGCGTCGAAGGGCTATTGCCACCTTCCACCATGAGGCGAATCAGCGACGTCGTGTCCTCCGCGAGCACTGACGAATTGCCCGCAAGAGCGGGAAAAGCGTTGCGCACCCCCTCGCCCGCCGCGCCATGACACTGCGCGCAAAACGATCGATACACATTGAAGCCCACCGATAGCGTGTCCGGCACCCGGCTGCCGTTGATTGGTTTGCGCGCAGCGTCCTCGCGCGGCGCGTAAGTACCCGAGGCCCCGCGCGGCGGCAATGACTTGAGATAGCGGCCGATGGCAAGCAGATCGTCGTCCGTGAGATATTGCGAACTGTCCTCGATTTGCTGGACCATGCTGCCGTAGGCGACGTTACCGTCAGCATGTCCCGTCTTCAGAAACGCGGCAATTTCGTTCGCCTGCCAGCGACCCAAGCCTGAGCCGCGGTCACCGGTAAGATTCGGCGCGAACCAATGGTCATTGACGCTGCCGGTCAGAAAATTTGCCGACGATTCGTCGGTCCCGCTTTCCTGGTACGCCGCGCCGCGCGGCGTGTGACAACTGCCGCAATGTCCGAGGGATTGCACCAGATAGGCTCCGCGATTCCACTGTGCGTCATGGGCGGCACGCGGCTCATAAGGCTTGTCAGGCACGAAGGCCATCTGCCAGATCCACAGGCCCCAACGCTGGTTGAATGGAAAGGAGACATCTGACTTGATGTTGGGCTTCGGCACCGGCGCAACGCCGTGCATCATGAACGCGTAGAGTGCCCGCAGATCGGCTTCGTCCATCTTCGCGTAGGCCGTGTACGGCATGGCCGGATAGAGCCGCTTGCCGCCGCGTGCAATGCCTTTGCGCAAGACGCGCGAAAAGTCGTCGTAACTGTATGCGCCGATTCCGAAACGGGGGTCGGGCGTGATGTTGGTCGACTCGATGGTGCCAAATGGCGAACTGATGCCGAGGCCGCCCGCGTACGGCGCACCGCCTTGGGTCGCTGTGTGGCAACCCGCGCAATCGCCGGCTTTGGCGACATACGCTCCGCGGGCGAGCATCGCAGCGTCGGACTGTGTCATTGCGAGCGTCGGCAAAGCGGCTGCGGGGCCGGAGGCCGCACTCTTACCTGCCGCACCGGTCATGCGCGCGGCTGACGCTTCCTCACCGTACACGTCGTGCAATGCCGAAGCTGGCCAAACGACTGCCAGCATGAACGGTATGACGGCCAGTATCTGCGATGACCGGCTTGCCGCACATCTGCGCAATGTAGGTAGTGCGCTCATTGCGCGCTCTCCCCCGACAAGGCCGCGGCGGATTCCGCGCGGGCTCGTGGCGGCTCATAGCCGCGCAGCCATCGCATCCCAATCGTCAGGCCGCCAATCAGATAAGCCGCCGCGCCCGGCACCCACATGATGAGCCCACCCGCCTGCTGGTCGAGTAACGGATCGAAGCCGAGCGCACTGGTGGGCTCGACGTAAGACGGATACCACAGGCCTGGCGCGAGCGCGATCAACGCGCCGAGCGCGCTGGTATGGACCATGGTCGTGAAGACGGACAGCATTGCATGGCCGCCTGATCGACGGGACACGCCTTCGCCGAATACGGTCCACCAGAAAACCAGCGCGCTCAGCATGAAGCTCGTATGCTGCAGCGTATGTATCCACGGTTGCGCGAGGGCGGCCTCGAACAGCGCCGGCGCATGCCAGCCCCACAGCGCTGCGGCATGCAGCATCCATCCCGCGAGCGGTGATGTGATGCGGCGCCAGACGCGCGCGAACGTGGGTGCCAGCACCGACCGCCCAACCCAGCGGCGTCCCGCTCGCGGCAGAGACCAGATCCATACACCGAGCGGGCGCCCGAGCACGAGAAGCGGTGCGGCAATCAGCATCATCGTTTCATGCTGGACCATGTGCGCGGAAAAAAGCGCTGCGGAAAGCCTGTCGAGCGGGGAGCACAACGCGAATATCAGGGCGAGCGTCCCGGTCGCGAATGCGCCGGCGTGCCAGGTCCGCCGCGAGCGGCTGCGCCGCGAACCGCGCCGCAACAACCGAAGATAGCCGCTCGCGTAGGCGGCCGTACTGACAAACAGGAGCACAGCAACCCATGCGTCGAACGACCAGCCGAACGACGGCGCTGCTTTCTCCGCGTCGGTAAGCACATGCGCCCACGTCGGCGAAGGGTGTAGCAGCATGGCGGCAGGCGCGGCGATGCGGCATGCCGCGCGGTACGCCGCCCTCATCGGCAGGGTGACAGGAGCCATTGTGGAAACCACATCATCAACTGGATCAGCGCGCACAGCGCGGCCACGGCCATCGCCATGAGCGCAAAAAACGGCCGACGGGCGCCATGCGAGACATAGTTCGCGGCGGGCACGCTTGCAGCAGCGCGCCAGCGGCGATAGGCGAGCCACGCCGCTGCAACGCAGAACAGGAAGCCGGCCGCGCTTACCGCATCAAGCGCCACGTGGCTGCCGGTCCTGCACGCCACCTGCACGAGAGCGTAGTTGATGCTCTGCGCGCCGAGCACCGCCACCGGCGCGGCCAGGAGACCTGGCCAGACGGACATGTCGGCGCGTTTCATAGATGCACCCGTGGCACGAGATAAATGACTGCGTAAATGGGTAGCCAAGTCAGCACGACGAAATACCAGTAGACCGCGTTCTCGCTCGTGTCGAGCAGCCTGCGTTTTTCGAACGGGCCCGTGTAGAGCAGCGCGGTGAGCACGGCTGTGTCCACGGTGTCGGTAATCAGGTGTGTGGTGTGCAACCCGAGCAGCACCCAGACAATTGACCCGTACGCATTGGCGTACCAGATGACATTCAGCGCGGAAAACTCGAATCCCCGCACCACGAGAAACGCGAGCGCGAACGCTAGACAGACAAGCAGCCACGAGCGCGCTTTCTCACGCTGCCCCTGTTGCGCCGCATTTTTCGCAAGCTGGTTCGGCCACAGGCTCGCGACAAGCAGTGCGGTGTTGATCGTCCCCCACGTAAGCGAAGGCGGCGGCGCATGCAGAGGCCATGCCGCGTTCACCGTACGCAGATAGAAGTACATGCCGATTGCCATGGCAAAGACGCTGCCTTCAATCAGCATTAGCCCCGCGGTGGCCCACCACATCAGGCTGCGATGACTGAAGCCGAAGCTGGGGAGCGCTCGCACGTCGACCACTTCGACCGCTTTGCGCTCCCGCCTGCTGCCGCGTTCCGACGTACTGTTGCGCGCGTTCGTAGGGCGCGTTTGTCGTGTCGATTTGTGCTCGAGACCAGGTTCGGGCCAGCGTTCGAGCGCACGCGCAACGCGATTCTCCCGCCGGCTGGGCCAGAACCAGACGATCATCGTCACCGCGACCGGCACCGTTCCCCACCACACGGCGGACGGCGTAAATATCGAGCCGATAAAAAACACCGTCGTAGCGACCGCACTCAGGAAAGGCCAGATCGACGGGCCCGGGAAAAGAGGCCGCGTGTCCGGCACCGCGTCCAACGCGGTAGTGGTTAGCACTTCACGCGCATGGACTGCGAGCCCGGCCACGCCGCCCCGCCCACTGTACCCCTCCCACAGCGGCGCGCGACCGCGCACCACGGGCAGCGCGTCGAAGTTATGCGGCGGCGGTGCACTCGGCACACTCCACTCGAGCGTGCCCGCTCCCCACGGATTATTCCCGGCGCGCGCGCCCCAACGCAGGCTCGTGGCCACGTTCACAATGAAAAGCAGGACGCTTAGCGCAATCGTGTATGCCCCGACGGTCGCGATCAGGTTCATGCCGTCCCAACCCATACCTTCCGGATATGTCCACACGCGACGAGGCATGCCGTGCAAACCGAGCAGATGCATCGGAAAAAATGCGACATTGAAGCCGCTGAAGAACAGCCAGAATTGCCAGCGCGCCAGCCGTTCCCCGAGCATGCGGCCAGTGAATTTCGGAAACCAGTAGTGGAAAGCACCGAATAGCGGGAATACGGCGCCGCCGAGCAGGACGTAATGCAGGTGGGCCACGACAAAATACGTATCGTGCACCTGCAGATCGAGTGGCACCGCGCCGAGCATGATGCCTGTCAGCCCGCCGAGCACGAGAATAAAAAAGAATGCGAGAACGAACAGGAGTGGCGGTTTCAAGTGCAGCCGCCCCGTGAGCAGCGTAGCCAGCCAGCAATAGATCTGAACGCCCGACGGCACCGCGATCAGCACGCTTGCCGCCGTGAAGAAGGTCTTGCCAAGGTCGGGAACGGCTGTCGCGAACATGTGGTGAACCCACAGTCCAAACGCGAGGAACGCCGTCGCGATCAGGGATAGGACCATCGCAGAATAGCCGAAGATCGGACGGCGCGCGAACGTCTCGATGATCGACGACATGAAACCAAGTGCCGGTATGAAAATCAGGTAGACCTCGGGATGGCCGAAGAACCAGAACAGGTGCTGCCACAACAGGACGTCGCCGCCGAGCGCCGGATTGTAGAACTGCGTGCCGACGAGGCGGTCGAGAATCAGCGCGGTGCTTGCCAGCATCACCGCCGGCATCGCGAAAAGCACCATGAACTGCGTAACGAGCGTGGCCCACGCGAAAAGCGGCAAGCGATTGAGCGACATGCCCGGTGCACGCATCTTCAGGATCGTCGTGATCAGCACGATTGCAACGAGCAGCGAGGACAGTTCGGTAAACGTGATCATCTGCGCCCAGATATCGCTGCCCTTGCCGGTTGCGTAGTCCGGGCCTGCGAGCGGCACGTAACTGAACCATCCCGAGCGCGGTCCGGCACCGAGCCCGAATGCGATGAACAAGGTGAGGCCACCAAAGAGAAACATCCAGTAGGCGTAGGCGTTCATGCGTGGGAACGCAACGCTGCGCGCACCGATTAGCAGTGGAATCAGGTACATCGCCACCGCCTGCATTACCGGCACGGCGAACAGGAACATCATTGCGGTGCCGTGAACCGTAAAGAGCTGGTCGTACATATCCGGGCCGACGAGGCGGCTCGCTGGGCGCGCCAGTTGTGCGCGCATGACGAGCGCCATCAACCCCGCCAGCAGGAAGAAGACAAATGTGGTGACCATGAAACGCCGTGCGATGCTCTTATGGTCGATCGCGCTAAACCATCCGGCCACGCCGCGCGGATCGCGCCAGGTCCGCGCAAGCGCGGCGGGCGCGCCTTCGCCCGCGTCCGGGCCGTCTTTCACCTGCCAGCGGGCTTCGGGGTCATGGTATGTTTCTGTGGTGCTCATTGGAGGGTCGCAAGCCATCGGACGACCGCGAGGCGGTCAGCTTCAGAAAGCGGAACCGCCGGCATCGTCGTACCCGGTTTCTGTGCATTCGGATTGCGTATCCACGCGGCAAGATTTTGCGGCGTATTGGTCAGAACGCCCGCGGCAATCGTCTTTCTACTCATCAGGTGAGTCAGGTCCGGGCCGTTCGTGCCGGATGCGCCAGTGCCGCGAACGGTATGGCAATTTGCACAACTCGCGCGTTCGAACGTTTCGCGGCCATGCAGTGTGACGGTGTCCGTTGTCTGAGCGGCGGGCTGGGACTGCTGCGCGATCCAAGCCGCATAGCGCTCGGGCGGGTCGGCAACTACGAGCATGGCCATGAGCGCATGCTCTACGCCGCAGAACTCCGCACACTGACCGCGGTACACGCCTTCCCGGTCAGCGCGAAATTCGATAGTGGTGTCGATGCCCGGAAGCATATCCTTCTTGCCATGCAAGCTCGGCACCCAGAAACTGTGGATCACATCGCTTGCCTGCAATGAGACGATGACGGGACGGCCAACCGGCACGTGCAGCTCGTTTGCAGTGACAAAACCCGGCTGTCCGGCTCCGGCTGGGTACGAGACCTGCCACCACCATTGCGCTCCCACCATCTCAATCCGTACGGGCTTGTCCACGGGCAGCATCGACAGCGCGCGATCCGTGAGCACGTCTGCGACGATGAGTCCAACAAGGACGATGACCGACAACATGCTCACACCAATGACGAGGCGTCGCGTACGGACTTCCGGCTGCGTGAGCGAAGCCAGGTCAGGGGCCCGCATGGGCGGTCCTTGCCCGTCCCGGTCACGATTGCGTTTCAACGCTACGAGGGTCGCGAGAAGCACCAGAGCAAATACGACCCCGCAGACGACCAGCGAAAGATTCCATAGTTGAGCGATGTGCTGCGCCTGCACGCCGGCGGGTTGCGTGGCACTTTGCTGCACAGGGGCACTGGCTCCGGCCACGTTCGGCACTGCGGCCGAGATGCCAACGGCCGCAAGGAAATGTAGACGCGCGCGCTTCGCGGTTGCATGGCAAACGAGCCCTGAGGCCCCTGCACCGAGCCTGGTGTTGACGCCGGCGCGACGGTTCGAAGATCGCTTCATTCGATCAGTTACCCGTATGGTTAGATGCCCATATACGCGCCTCTCGCTGCAACGAACCGGGACCTACTGGCTTGCGCCTGCGGGGTGATCGCTCGCGGCGGTGGCGGGCGCCGCGACCTGCGGCCCGCTGGCTGCTTGCATACTGCTCGGGGAGTGATCGTTTGTCGAATCGTTGGAACGGTTACACCCGCCGCATAGGGCGGATACTGTGATCAAAAGCGCTGCAGCTAACAACGTCTGTCTTCTCGTGTTCACTGTCTGTCTCCCGCTGTTTTGAAGTCACTACCGAACGCATGGCCAGAATCGTGCCTTACGTTACGGACCTGATGCACGCTGTCGGCGCAGCAACCGGCATTCCCACTGGAAACCGGCACAACCGCCGTGGCACGCGCACTTCGCCGCCGCTACGTTTCACCTTGACCATCATGGCATTGCGGCCTCGAGGCCGGCCAGATGCGCAACTTCGAGTGCGCATCACGCCGCGGTCGTAAAGGACGTAACGGCGAAATGCCGGCCGGCTTTTACACGCAGCGTTGAAGTTTTTTCGCCGCTGCCGGAGGTGCGACCTCCCTGTTCAAACGAGCGATAGGGTCGGTAATCGGACCGCGAGGCGCGCCCCGCTCGCTGGCTGAGCAGTTGTGGATAAACGCGCTTCCGAGGGAGCCGCCAGGAGACCCCTGTGAACGCGCCAATCAATCGCAAGCGCCAGTTCGCCGAGCCACTTCTGCACCCCGTGCGCTTCGACCTCCGCGAAGTCCTGTCGGTCGACACCCGGCGCGCCCTTGTTAGAGCGGCACTGGGCGTACGCATGCGCCAGCACATCCTCACGATAGATCTTGTCGTACAGCGCGTAGAAGCGGTACCCAGCTTCTGCCTTCACTTTCGCGTGTAACGCCGTCTGCAGCTTCTGAACACGAATCGGAGTTGATAGGTTGCCCAACCTCCGCGTCCTCACTACGTATTGCGTCTGTCTTGAACTGAGGCCCCTTCCCTCCACCGGCATTACCCGCTTCACCGGTACTACGGGCCTCTCCGTCATCCCAAGGCGCCCGGCCTGTCCCTCACGGGTGTCCGGTTGGTCATCCCTGACCACGCCGAGGGACTTCCCGTGTTGCGTACGCTTTCCTTGTGTACATGCTGTCGCCACTACCCCGGCGCAGCGACTGGGCGTCCAGCCTGCTCATTCACCCAGTCGTATCAGCCTTCCCCGATAGGGTTGCCGGGTCGGCCTGCGCAACGTCCTTTTCGAGGTTTGCTCAGCGTTCACTCGCGTTACGGCCTGCACACTCGCGCTGTCACCAATTCGTGACACGCTTACCCGAAGGCTTCAGCCACTTCGTTACCTCCATGACTGCTCCGGTTGCTTCCGGCTGAAGCGGTTGCCGGGCGGGGCTTACACCCGCTGGAAAGCGCCACCTTTTCACGGCGCACACCCCGAACGGACTTTCGGCCTGCTTAAGACCGAACGACCGAAGTCAGGCCGTTGTCGCCCCCAGGGGAAACTCCCACCTGCTTGCTGGGGTAAATGCCGGGCGCGCGCGTGACCGGCGATCTTCAGTTTCATGGATTCGCCGACGGACGAGGCGGACACAAACCGAGGCAGTGATCGCTCGAATTCACGAGGGTGGTACTCTTAGGCATCCGATTCGCAACTTTGCGCTTTCTCTTCGCCGCTGCCCGCCGAGAGTAAATACACTTTGGAGAATGTTGATGGGAAAGAAATCG
>NZ_PVZB01000046.1 GCF_003002025.1 Paraburkholderia sp. BL25I1N1 | reverse complement strand
TGCACGGAAGTCCCGGTCGCCTCCTCAAGCGCCCGCACGGAGGCCAGGTTGATCACCGAGATCGCTTTCATCATGACCGGCGAGACCACGCCGACGTCCGTGAATTTGTGGCCTGCGGCCGAGACCAGGCGGGGGCGGCCTTCAGTCGCTTCGCCCAGATAAGTCGCCATGAAATCCTCGATCGCCTCACGGCCCGCAGCATTCGTCGTCGCCGCCTCAAGCACAAGCTCACCGCGATAGCGAATGGTTAGCGTGCCGGTCTCTGGATCCAGCCGCGTCGCCAGCGCGGCAAGCTTTTCATTCTTGCGCAGCATCAGGAAATGGCCCTTGTCGAGCGGCTCGGGGGCTTCCGGATCGAAACGCGTCGTGCCGAGCGCCAGCGCGAATGCGCGGTCGAAGGACAGTCCTTGCCCGTGGCTGACGGCCATTTCCGTCAAGGGCTCGGGAGAGAGCCCCTTGATTGGATAGCGATAGAGATTGATAATTTTCGCCATTATTCCTCTCCCATCACTGATTTTCGCCATTAGTCCCGCAGTACTTAACATAGCACCTGGTGAGGGTGACAAGCCATCAGGAACCGGGGATGGATCGACAAGCGGCTCGCTCAATATGCGCAGAACAGTCCTTTGTGAGCATGGACAGGCGGGGACACAAATCGGTGACGTCTAGTTGCGTTCGAGCGGCGGCAGGGCAGAACGGTCGCTCAAGTGTATCTCGTGAATCGTCGACAATCGTGTCAGACGCGCAGGGCAGGGGAAACTTGGCAAGCGCGCTCGCAGATTGGCGAACATCGGTCCCACTTTTGTTGCCGTCTCGCTGTTGGAGAAGTTGCCCCTCGCTACAACCGCCGACGACTATGCGGCGCTCATGCCGTGGGCCATGTCAGCTCATCCCGGATGACTTATAGATTTGCTCGTAAGAAGTTCACGACCTCCTGATCGATCTGTCGGTGAATCTCCACCCGATCGATCCCGGGCGCGTCCTGGCAGATCAGCGCCGCACTGACTGCGACCGAGGCCGGACAAGGATCAATGAAAACGAAGTGATTGCCTGGCACGATGTGGGTTGCAGGCGGTGTGGGCAAGCCTGACATAACGGCGAGAGAGTTTCTCGCAGAACCAAGATAGCTGTCGTCCTGCGGTCGATAAAGCATCGTCGGTACGCGTACAGCGGACAAGCCAGGCGCCTCAAACATCATGGCCAATGGATCCATCAGCACCAAGGCCTTCAGGCGACGATCAACGGGCGGTTGCCAGCTTACCAATTGGTTGGGTACGGCCGCTTTACCCTGGGCGCCGTTCGTACCATTGCCGGATGCTGAACGCGGACACGATCCGGGATCATCGTGGCTCGCGCAGTATGCACTGGCGGACGCAAAGTCGGGTTTCGCTCCCGCCAGAATCAGCGCCGTGTAGCCGCCTGCCGAGTATCCGATCATGCCGATTCGTCCGGCGTCGGCGCTTGCCGAAAACCGTGGATCTGTGAGGACTGCATTGAGCGCGGCTTCCGCCTGCCGGGGGCGATCGATCAGAATCTGGGCTTGCGAGGGCGCTCGGGGATAGCCTGAAGCGTCACCAACGTGGGTCGGCAAGACGGCGATAAATCCGGCGCGAGCCAGAACGCTAGCCAATTCACGGTGGCTGAGGGGGCCGCCACCTCGCCCGTGTGAGATCAATACGACCGGGAAGCGACTATGCGGTGCGGGCGAAGCATTGCGCGTCGCCTCGACGGTGAACGGACCCGCTTGCCACGGAACCTCACGTTCAAGCGTAGGGTAAAAGACGACCGCGTCGAAAGGAGCCGCCTCGCCCGCCACCGTGAGACGGATTACGCCTGCGTAAAAAGCGGCCGGGGCGGCTAGCGCGGAGCACGGGCATACGATTGCCAGTACAACAATCAGTATCCAACGCATGTCATTGCTCCTGGTGAGCGAGAATGAGAGGCGAAGATTATCAGAACGTTCTTACACGTTCGATGACTGAAAGGCGTCGTTTATCGATCGCTTACTTTGTTGCGACGATGCAGCGCAGACTGTTTCAGCCCAAAGTCGCGCGCTGTCTTTCCTGAGAGGCTTTCGAAGTTTTCGTCGCTAGCAGTATCTGTGATCATGGCTAGCAGTAAATCTGAACGGCAACAGGGGCCGCCACCTCGGCTCCCGGATCGGCGGGATGGCGTCGATCCGGGACAATAGTCGCGTGACATCGGGCGGCTGACGTCGTCGCGATTGCATGACGAACGGGTAGGTTTTACATCAACGCCACGGCTACTTGAACCATTGCGCTACTAGCGAAGGATTCTTGCCGATCCACGCCGCTACACCTTTTTCCGGCGTGGCCTCGCCTCCCGTCCGAATATCGTCCATAAGCGAGCCAAGCGTCTGGTCATCCATCTTCCACTGATGCAGCCAGCGCGACGGATCCGGATAGTCATGCGAGAAATGTGATGCAGCGATGCAATAAATCGCATCCGGCGTGCCGAATGTGCCCTTCGGATCCTTCAGATAGTGCATCGGATACTTCGCCCACACCCAATGGGGATTCCACAGTGTTACCACGATTGGCTGGTGTCCCTGTTCGGCGCGCGCTAACTGCAGTAGCATAGCCGCCTCCGACGACGCCAGCACCGAGTAATTCAGGCTGTAGTCCGTCTTCGCCTTCGCCGTCAGCTTCATCAGCCCGCTGCCCGATTCGATGCCGAAGATCGTAGCGTGGCCATCGTGCATAAACTGAGCTGCCTGGTCATTCAACTGATCGACGCTGTCGATCTTTACGTAATCCGGTACGGCCAAACCCAGTTGCGCTTTATCGAACCAAGGGCCGATTTTTTCCACGCGGGCCTTCACATTGTCGTAGGGGGCGGCGTCGGCCGACGGCAGCCATACCTCGAAAGTCAGGTCTAGCTTTCCTTGTGCGACGCCACTATAGATGATTGCCTTGTCGCCCGGTTGCAGGTTGACCGTGTAGCCCCTCTGCGTGAGCAAAACTTTCCATAGATTCGCGACTGCAATGTTCTCCGCCCAGTTGTTCACGCCAATCGTGATCGGCGTGTCCTTCGGCCCAGCAGCGGCCGCTGATATATGACACATCGCAAGAACTAGCAATGCCGTTTTCAGCCACTTATTCATAGATATTCAACTCCTGGATCAGGGAAGGCCGCCTTTGTGCTCACCAAGCAGCCGTAGGTGCTTGAAAATCAGGCGAGCAGGCGGTTTTCGAATGGATAGTCGGACAACAGTTCGACATGGCCATCGTCACGTACGTACACCTGTTCTTCCAGTTTGACGCCTTCGCCGCCGTCTTCGTGGCCGATATAACTCTCGATGCACAGCGTCATGCCCGGCTCGATCACGCCGTCGTAACCTTTCGCTTCGTTGTCTTCGCGATGAACGATGTACGGATATTCTCCGGTCATGCCCACGCCATGCGCGAGGGCGAAGTAGCGGCGTGCCTGATACGGACCGGGGATTTTCCAGGCCTTGGCGATGAACTCCTGGAAGGTCGTGCCGGCGCGCACATTTTCCATGTTCGAATGGACTTGCTCGTAAGCGAGGCGGTAGAGATTCTTTTGCGCGGGTGTTGCGGGACCGTCGCCGCACAGAAAGGTGCGCGAAAAATCGGCGTAATAGCCGAAGCGCCCCACCACGTCGGTATCAAGGCCAACCAGTTCGCCTGCCTGAATCTTGCGCGGACTGCTTTCCTGGAACCACGGGTTCGTTCGCGGCCCCGAACTGATGAGTCGCGTTTCAACATAGTCGCCGTCAGTCTCGATGATGTGCTTGTGCAGATGCGACCACAGTTCGTTTTCGCTGATGCCGGGCACGAGCGCAGCTTCCAGCTTGCGCACGCCTTCTTCGGCCGCGCGCAGCGACGAGCGGATCATCTTGATCTCGTTGGGCACCTTGATCGCCCGAGCGCGCTCGAGCGGTTCCTGTGCGTCGGAGATCTGGTAGCCGCGTGCCTGCAACGCGAACGCCGCTGCCGAGGTCGCGCTTTCGATTGCGATGCGCTTGCCGCCGCCGCACTGCTTTACCAGCTCGTCCATTTCGTCGGCCCAGCGTTCGGTAACGCGGCCGAGCATATCGTCGCAGAAGTAGTAGGAAATCGCCGTGGCGGGCCGT
This sequence comes from Paraburkholderia sp. BL25I1N1, assembly GCF_003002025.1. Classification (GTDB taxonomy): domain Bacteria; phylum Pseudomonadota; class Gammaproteobacteria; order Burkholderiales; family Burkholderiaceae; genus Paraburkholderia. The sequence goes on along the minus strand of NZ_PVZB01000046.1, from coordinate 35,359 downwards.
ACCTCGTCAACCGTGTCGAGTCCTTCAGCCAGAAAATCGCAGCCTGCGTATTCGAACAAAACCACCTTGCCTTCGGCGGGCACGAACACATAGCGCGCAGGGTTACGCATCGAATAGACCTGCATGTTGCGCGAACCGGTTGCGTAGCGCATGTGCGTGGGATCGAAAAGGATCGCGGCGGTGAGGTCGCGCTTCCTGAGTTCGCGGCGCACGGCGGCGAGCCGGTCGCGCTGGATCTGCGCAATTTCTTCCGCAGTCGGTTCGCAATCTTCCGGGTGATGAGTCGGGCGAAGAATTGTCATGGTGTCAGTGAGAGCGCGTTATAAGTATTGGGAACGACGAGGTTTACCGCAGCGGCTTCGGCAGGGACTTGAAAGCGACTTCAATCGACAAGATTGTCGGCACGGACCAGCTTTTGTTCGGCTTCCAGATGCATCTCGGACACGCGTCCATAGAGCTGGCGGGTACGCTCCAGCCGCCCAATCACGCCAGGCTTCTTCGAATACGCGAAGATCGCGGTATGACGGTCAATCTCGCCTTGCACAAGCGTCACGCGGTGCAATGAGAAACGGCCCTTGAACAGTTGCAGGTCGCCCGGCTGCAGCGTAATGACGTTGATCGGCGCACGAGTTTCGCCGCGTACCACCGCGCCGACGCCGCCGTAGTTCTCGCCGCCAGGAGAACGGATGTTCGGGCAGTACTCGAAATCGCCGCCCGCGTTGGGCTGTTGCGTCATCATCGAAACGATGAATTCATTGGTGTCGTAGTGCCACGGCTGTTCGGTGCCCGGCGGCATGACGTTCTGTACAAGGCCTGCATACGGGTCGGCGTATTCCCAGATACGCTCTTCGCCAAGGCAAGCCGCGACAAAGCGTTTCATGGCGTGAGCCACGTAGATGCGGTGAATGATCGCGTCGCCCGGAATCAAGTCGCGCGTGACGAAGCCGCTGGTACGGTCCATGAACACGCGGCGCGGATCGCCCTCGGGCAAAGACGGATCGTCGGCGGTGAAATATGCGTTGACCTTGCGGCTCGAAAAGTACGTCTTCCTGGCGAGCGCCAACCCTTCGGCGCGAGCCTGCTCCAAAGCAGCCGAACGCAGAAAACCGTGCAGCACGGCGCTGCCGTTGCCGGCAAGATGCGCCCGGCAGCTTGCGACGAGCTCACGCATGCGGGGGTGGTCTGGATCGTGCAACGGATAACGCTCGGTATCGACTATATCGCCCAGATCGGTACATTCGGCGTCGGCAAGAGGCAGGCTGGCTGACACGGTGCGGCTCCAGTTTTGTGGTTCGAAGGTTGATTTGTGAGCTGAATTGTTTTCGACAACAATCAGCTCACCGACGTCCTCATGTTTTGATCGCCAAATTTCTTTGGAAAGCGAGTAATTCCGATGGCAGCCATCAGCGGACCCGATTGGTCCAAACTCAGCTCTCTGGACCCCGAACTGGTGCGTGCATTCGTCGCTGTCGTTGACAGTGGCGGCTTCACCGCTGCCGCAAAGCAACTGCATCGCACACAATCCACTATCAGTCTGCGGATTCGCACCCTTGAAGAGCGTCTCGAAACACACATGTTCTTGCGCAATAGCCGGCGTCTCGCGCTATCGCGCGACGGGGAGAACTTCCTGATTCACGCGCGGCGCATTATTCAGGTGCAAAACGAAGCGATCGCTGCACTAAACCGGAGCAGCCGCGAAGGCGTGATCCGTTTTGGACTGCCTGAGGATTACGCCGAACTGTGGCTACCGGATCTGCTGAAAAAATTTTATGAGCTGCGGCCAGGTGCGCGGCCGCACATCCATTGCCGGATGTCGCTCGAATTGCTGGAGCGGTTGCAGGCGGGCGAGCTGGATCTCGCACTCGTCGTGCGGCACGGTTCGACGACGGGTGGCCGGAGCCTGGGGCGGGAAAATGTGGTGTGGGCGGCGCACAAGGATTTCGTGCTCGACCGGAAGGCCTCGGTGCCGCTCGCGTTGTTTCCGGAGACTTGCTGCTACCGGCAGCGAGGACTTGAGGCGCTGGCGGCACTGGACCGCTCGTATCACGTGATCTATACGAGCCAGAGCCCGACCGGCATCAAGGTGGCCGTGAATCACGGTGCGGCGGCGACGATCATTGACCGCTGTACGCTGCCGTCCAACTGGCGCGTATTGGGTGCCGCTGAAGGGTTGCCGCCGCTACCGCCAGCAGATCTCGAATTGCATCGCTCGTCAGGGATTCGTGATCCGGCCACAGACGATCTTGCCTCTTTAATCGAAGCAATGGTAGAGGAACGCCGGCGTGCGTCGAATGAACTTGCGCTGATTTAGGTTTATTCGTCCGGTAAATTCAAGGACTGTGAATGACCGGTTTCGACAAACCTGAGAGACCGTTCAGGGTTGGCTCGTGCCGTTTGCATCGCGCGGCCGAGATGAGCATCGCGCTCGCTCGTGGGACGCTGGTCGGCAATAGACGGCCGGCCGACGTGGGCGTTCATATCATCAACAATCTCGCGCTGGAAAGTACATCCGAGCAGCGCGGCGCGCCGACGCGGAAATCCTTCAGGCGTTGTATCGCCAGTTGGTCGACGACGAAAACGTCATGGTTACGGAGTCCCAGGTCGAAGCGCTTGAGGTAGACCGTCGCACTCGCCTCCTAGTCTGCGAGATTGATGGCTATGTCCGGGGTACCGTATTGGTTTGCCTTTGTGCGGACGTTATGTACGCCGGACAGCCTTTTGCTGTACTCGAGAATCTCGTCGTTTATCAGGAATGCCGTGGACAAGAGATCGGGCAGGCGCTATTAGGGGAGGTCGAGCGATTCTGCCTCTCGCAGAACTGTTCGAAAATGATGCTGCTCAGTTCGGCGTCTCACGTGGACGCACACCGTTTCTTCGAGAACGCCGGTTTCCGTGGCGACCGGAAGCGCGGGTTCCTCAAATATCGCAGCCAGTTCGGTGAAGCGACTTGAAATATACCGTCGCTCGGCTACCAACAACGGCCCCTCGACAGGGCCGCGTTAGTTGTTGACAACATCCGAGTCTTATCTGGGCGAGAGTCGCATTCGTTTTCGTTCTGCTACTATCGTCGTCCTACCTAACCTAGTGCGCCAGAGGGACAAAAACAACGTATGACCAGCGCGCATGCGATCGTTTCAATGCACAACATCGGTACCGCAAGAATGATTCTGCGTCAGCCGACCAACTCGGATGTAGATGCTCTGTTCCGTATCTATGGTGATCCACTCACAAACGCATTTAATCCGGCTGGGCCGATGCGCTCCCTCGCCGACGCCGAGACAACAATGGCTCAATGGCTCGATCATTGGATCAGGAACGGGTTCGGCGCGTGGGCAGTTGCCTGGGCAGCCCGGCCGAGCGAGGTTGTCGGGTTCGGCGGCCTTTCATATAGGCCATTCGGCGATGAGGTAAAGGCGAATCTGGGCTATCGGCTCGGGGTAGAGGCGTGGGGGCGAGGGCTTGCGACCGAGTTGGCTACCTCGGCAATCAAATTCGGGTTTCAAGCCCTGCATTTGCAGGAGATCTTCGCCTTGGTACGGAGCAACTATGTCGCCTCTCGGAACGTTCTGGAGAAGGCGGGGTTAACTCAATTCGGAACTCTCGACGATGTACCGGGAGACACGCCAAGCATTGTTTATAGAATCGCGCCGACCAATGTGAGCGGAACTAGCGGCTGCGCTGCATAAGACGAGAGCGCGTCCAGAACGGAACAGCACTCACGTCATTGCCGATCCGGCAAGGGCTGCTTCGTTGAGCGGACGGACTGCTCCGGATCGTTCTATGCACCGTATATCAGGCAGCGCGCCGGCAGTCGCATAGCCGATGTGGCGCTCAGTCTGCCTGTCGAGCGCACGGCTGGAGAAGCTTCCCGGGGTGGCCAGATCAAATAGCGCGGACTACGGCAATTTTGCCGATCAGGACCAGGTAAGAAATGGGCCAGAATATCAGCGCGCGAACTTTAGTCGAGAAAACGTTTTGCAGCGTGTTATACACTGGGTGGAACGTAATCAAGTTTCGCAACACCGTACGGTTTTAAAAAGATGCCGCAGGCAAAATAAACGACAAAGTAAACGAACGGTGCTTTAGCTGCTCCAGCTATCAAAGCGCCAACAACGAGCGCGATCACTGCCCCTACGTAAAACCCAAAGGCCTTGCCAAGTGACATTAGTCCACTGGCCCCCCGAACAGCGTCGTCGCTTGCGATAGAACAGGTAGTTTCGAGCCGCCGGAGGTTGACGGCTCAGCCCAGAGGTATCGGCTTATAAGACGAAAACTTTAGGCCGATACGACATCTCGCAGCAATGCTGGCTCGATCGACTCTTGCATGGGTTATGGAATCTTTCTTTTCCACTATATCCACGTGACGAGCCCGGTGAGTCAAAGCGGATGATTGAGGTCGGCTGCCAGTTGCGTCGCGATACTGTTAGCGCCTTCGGTCAGACCACTTTTGATGTCGGTCGCCGAAACATTCTGCTTCCCGAAGTTGAACGTCTTTCGATAGATGGCATTGCCAGCGTCTAGCGGGTCCGACTCGTTCGGCTTCTTCCTGAACTGCAGCAATTCATTGGATTTTGGATACATCACCGCGTTAGCGGAGATATAAAGATTTCCCGACTGCATCTGGTAGCCGACGTCAACAAACAGGATCGCACTTGCCGACGACTTGTCATAGATGATTCTTTTCTGCGTGCTCGAAGCGACCGTATCTACGTCCAACGGCGCTCTGAACTTGACATCCGTGACTGTGCCGAGTGCATCGTTAGAGGCCTGTTTCATCACCGTGCGGAAGTCGTAATCGCGCAGTTGCTCGATGATCGGGGCGGCGTCTTTTTCTGCGGAAGATCGACGGGCGGCATCGATTCCAGCCGCCACCAGCGCCCCCAGGAGACCCGTTGCGCCTGCATTGGTCGGTGTAACGGTGATGAGCAAACTGCTTTGCGGGATAAACAATGTGCCGGTAACGCTTGCGAGTTCGTGCTGCTCCTGCGCGGTCAGCGAGATCGGCGGAGTCGTCGCGCATCCTGCCAATACGGCGGAACACAAGAATAGAGATAGTCCTTTTAGATTCATTACTGAGCCCGGCTAATGACGATGGGTACTTCGATGAAAAGCGGGACCGTCGGCCCCTCATTGTGTTCAAACTTGACGGCACGTAGATTCGACAACGCAGGGCGCGTACGCGAATCTAACCGAGTCAATTCAAGTCTCCTTAACGGCGGTTTCGCAGTTAACTTGAATTATTTTTTGGCGAAACTCCGCCAATTATGAAAGTGAATCGAAAGATATTGTGATGCAACTGGATGAGGAGATTTGCCGAGCGTCCGGCCGGTTTTTTGCAACTGTCGCGGTTGAAAACCGGCGCGTGCCTTTATACATCTGATTACACGGGTGCCGTCTCTGTCTACGGTTTCGACGCCGAACATGGTGCAACCGGTATTATGTTCGGTCACAGTGGTGCCGGTGCCGGTGCCGGTGCCGGTGCCGGTGCCGGTGCAGTTGCTGGAGTTGTGCTGGAAAGATACTTGGGTCGTGTGCGACAATCGCAATTTTACTTTCGCGAAAAAGAATCTCACCATCGCTGATTTCAACGGCGCTTAAAGTCTGAGAATGCAATCGACATTGCAACGTGGCGGTTCATTCAGCACCTTGCGGACGTGAGGAATGTGTGTGACCACAGCAAGGACTCCGAGCCAACAACAGTTCAAGTAGATGACCTGATTGCGGGGGTAAAACGCATCATTAAGTCCGTGTTCTAGTAACGAATAAGCCTGGGAAATGATAGCTCACGTCACCGGAAAAAACGCACGCATTGCGAAAAACGGAACGGTTTTAACCACTACAGGCTAGCCGCTAGCCATAGGTTTCCCTAACAAGGGTACCTCTTGAACACCGCACAGCACTTAACAACAACTATGCGCCTTTGTTACCTCGCAGCGCTTTGCCTGCCACTTTCTCTGTACGGTTGCCTGACCTACCACGACCCGCGCCCGGTTGGAGAACAGAAATCCGGTTTGCATACGGCCACGGTTAACCTGGCTGGTACTTACGAGATCGTCGATAGCCGTCGCGATCACCGCCACTTCACAGGTGCGGTAATTCGCAAAGCCTACGGTTCTGACGGGCTCGACATCACGTTGACGAGCCCGACTTCCGGATCTGCCCTTCTGTCGCAAGAAGTGTCGCGGTTGGGCAAGCAGGAGTTATTCGGCCATGATGTGCGACTCGCCCGCCTATGGGGTCAATTTCTACAGCTTGAATACGCCAACGGATCTGGATCGCACAGTCAAGGACCGCGGAATCATAACCACGTTCGAACCCATGACGGTTCCTGATGGCGATTACCTTCTCGAATACTCCGACCAGGGCGGCCGATCGTATTACTACGTTCTGGCCAGGAAGACGTCGCCATAAACCCATCAAGTCAGACACTTCGAGCGCCGCGCGTGCTGCTATGGCTCAGTCCGGCGCCACCACGATCGCGGTCGGACTCGGAATGCGCGTCGCGAAGGCGAGGCGCTGAGCAGCGTCGCTGAACGCCGGCCACTCACTCACATCCTCCGGTGGTGTGTTTTCGGTCGGTGTGCCATCTGCGCTGTGCGCACGGTATTCACCGGCCGTACGTGTCGCCGCGAACAGCGGCTCGGCCGACGCAGATCCGGTGCTATGCCGCCTCGACCGCTGAGGGGCGTTGAACGAGCATCGACGATGAGAGACGAACGCATCCCTCGAAAAATTGGCCATGAAGCGACATTCGTGCATGCGAGTAAAATCGTCAACAATCGGCCCCAGACTTGACGGCCGTTTTTCGGTTTGCGAGACGAAGCGATGAAGGTAACGATTGCGTATATCGAGGAACCGCCGTTTGGCTGGACCGAAGCCGACGGCACCGCTACCGGTGCTGATATCGAGCTCGCGAGGACGATCCTGCGTCAGATCGGCGTCAGTAGGATCGAGCATTGCCTGACGACGTTCAGCGAATTGCTACCCGGCGTTGAAGCAGGTCGCTGGGACATGAACGTTCCTCTCTTTGTGACGCCGCAGCGTGCCAATACTGTCGCGTTCAGCGTGCCGGTGTGGGGAATCGAGGACGGCTTTCTCGTTCGACCTGGAAACCCGAAAGCGCTCAGTAGCTACTCCTCAATCGCCGAATGTCCTGATGCGCGCCTCGGCATCATTGGCGGACAGGTACAGCACGATTCGGCGACGGCGTCGGGGGTAAGCGAGGAGCAAATTGTCATCTTCGAGCGACAAGCCGACGCGATCGCGGCCGTTCTTTCTGGCGCGATTGACGCATATGCGAGTACGGCTTTGGGAAATCGAATTGTTGCGAGCGGAATGGGCCGCTCTATGATCGAGGCGGTCGCGCACGAGCCGGAAATGAACGGTAGACAGCGGACGCCTCCGCTGGGTGCATTTTCATTTAACCGACAGAACGCGGATCTTCTAAGATCGGTGAATCAGCGACTTCGTTCATATCTCGGCTCGCCGGATCATCGCGCTCGCATGGCGAGATTCGGGCTGACGGATAGTGAGATCGATCCAGTTGTCATGAACGGTGGGTAGGTCTCCGCCTCCAACACCTCTGAAACGTGCGCTTGGAGGCGGACTGATCCAAAGGCTTCAGGCCAGTTCCGGCCACTATCCGTCAGTCGAGCACCTCAGGTAAATTGTCGGCAATTACAACCAAGGAGCTGAATTCATGGACTGCAGGAGGCAAGTGAATCCGGAGCTTAACGGTTGGGACGGGTTTGTCAAAGCATTGGCCCCAGAGTGGAAGGTGAACAGCATTACCGACGAACTGATGAGGTTGGTTGCGGACGACACCGTTGCCACGGCTCTCTGGGGTTGCCTGAAGTCAGATGCGATCCGATGGCTGTATAGCGAAGTTCCGATGTTGGACAATCAACGTCCCATCGATCTGTTGACCAGCTCGGAGGGAAGTCAGCGGGTGAAATGGATCTTGTTTTCCTCGCCTTGGTGGTAAGACCTCGTAGATCCCTGATCTATTTAACCGGCAACTGCACGACAACGAGGAAGCGACTCACAGGAAGACTCATGTCTGCCGAGAGACGCGAACCCGTGATCTCGACCGCACTGAAGGTGATCTTTGAGCGAACGGCTGGCTTGAATCCCATGCTCCCGCGTGACGTATTCGAAGGGGCTGGATCTTGTGTGGCCGGTCGACGGCGAGGTAGATTGGGTCTGTTTCGAGCGACCGCTTCCGGCGAAGGTGACTGTCCGCTTCGGGGCGGCTGCTGCCGATTGCAGCCTTCTGTCAACCCGGCGTGGGCATCAGGCCCGCGGCAGGGGTGTTTGAATATCCGTCGCAAAAGAACGGCACCCTTAGCATCATTCGCCAACCTCTAGCTGCTTTTGCCAGCGGAGTACAAGGGCTCATAATCTCAGGCACAGGATGGCATACACCGCGGTCACCAAAGTCTGAGCGAATAAACGGTAAGATGCGGAGGTTGCGAGATTAACAACGACGTTTGTTGCGTGCCAGAGATCACGGGCACGTCAAATCATCGGGGTCAATGCGATTTAAAGAGGATGAACCGGGGAAAATAATGAGTGACGCCGAATACAAATACAACATGCAATTTGAAGCGAATGTACGGCAGGCGGCCGAGGCCGTCTGGGGCCTCGCCCCAGGTGATTGTCAGCCATCGCATTACGAAGGCGATGCGGTGATCCAAGAGCTCGACGGGATTGCCCGTTTGAGGGACGTTACCCACCTCATCATGGTGACCACGAGTACTCGGCTGGAGAAGGTGCGGGCAGACGTTAAAAAACTGAATGCCGCAGAAACGCATGAAATCAAGACGGCGATATCAATTTCAAAATGGCTCATAACTGAGAAGCAACTGGATGCGCAGCATGTTGAGGTTGCTAGGAAAAACAAGGTTACATTAATAACGCTGGATCAATTTCGGCGCCGTGCTTTTGATGGATTAAAATATCTGAATCTCCGCCGCAAGGCAGTGTTCGGTTCTGCCGTGACCCACATACAGACTCCATAACAATCGACGACGCTAAGTATGTAGAATTGCCCATTAATCTTATTGCAGACAAGGCTCCCGGTCGGAAACTTTCGTTCTCCCTGAATCAGCAGTCGGATCTTGATGAAGTAATTGGGTGTATCAAGTCTGGTGGCATAGCATTTTTGTTGGCGCCATTTGGGGCAGGTAAAAGTATCACGACCCGGCAAATATTTCTCAGATTGGCTGACGAGTTTCAGAGAAATTCTCATATGCCGGTGCCGCTTTCACTTAATCTGCGAGAACACTGGGCGCAACCCTATGCAGATGAAATGCTTGAGAGGCATGCTCGGTCTATTGGTTACTCGCCGCGTGAAGATCTTACGATTGCATGGCGGTCAGGAATGGCGACTTTACTGCTTGATGGTTTCGACGAGGTTGCCGCACAATCGATCATCCGAAAGGATGATAAAACCTTTATGCGTGAGGCTCGCCGGGAGGCATTAACTGGAGTGCGAGACTTTTTGGCAAAGATTCCCGCTGGAATTGGCGTACTGATCTGCGGCCGTGATCACTATTTTGATGATGAAAGCGAGATTACCGCTGCCCTTTCCGTCGGGGCTAAAGTATGCAAGGCATTCCGGCTTGGTGAATTCACAGAAGACGGCGTCCGCGAGTTCCTAGATAAAAATGGAGTCTCGAAGGAGCTTCCTGATTGGTTACCAAGAAAACCACTTTTGCTCGGTTATTTGATCCAGAAAGATCTTATCGGTGAAATTACAAACATCGATGGATCTGCGGGATTTGGTCACGCGTGGGATTCTTTTCTGACGAAAATCACCGAGCGCGAGGCGGCACTGGAATCCGCTACCATGGAAGCACAAACCTTACGTGCCGTAATGGAGCGGCTTGCTTTTTCGGTACGTGGTCGATCGTCCGGAACAGGACCAATCACTGGTGCAGACCTCTCCGATGCCTTTTTTGCCGAGACAGGCCAGTCCGCTGGCGAAGGGGTGCTAGCTCAATTGCAACGGTTGCCTGGGTTAACCCAGCGCGAGCAAGATCCTGGTTCTAGGTCGTTTGTGGACGAAGATATGCTCGCGGCCCTGCAAGGCGGAACTTTCTTTAGGTTGATCGCCGAGAATTTTAAAGATAACAACTCGCTAGCCATAGCAGAGCTATCGGAGAAAGCTATTGCCATGACTACGCATTTACTAAAGCGCGAGGGTTACCAGACATCCACGCTAATTTCGGTCGCACAGTCACTTCACCGCCAATCATCGGCAAACAACCAGGATGCGCAAGCCTTGGCTGACCTTATGTCGGTCATACTTAGCATGGCGCTTCAGGAAGGGCTACCAGAGATTGATTTCAGGGGGCTGGAAATTTCGTCGGCAACTCTTGGAAAGATTAATCTCGAGGACGTAATTGTTCAAGGGATGACCGTGCGTGATTGCTTAATCTCGGAACTGATCGTTAGTGCCGAAGGTATGGCAGGAGGAATAACCTTTCACAATTGCCTCATTCTCCGTGCGGTTGGCATCGCAGATGAAAGAGGGTTGCCTAGGGAGATATTCGTGGACTGTACGGTCGAAAATTTCGACGATATGGCGACCAATAACGCCGTCTTACAGTCGAACCTGCCAGCACAAATGAAGGCGTTGATGACGATACTTCGCAAACTGTACAAACAGGCCGGCGGTGGACGAAAGATGGCATCGCTTTTCCGCGGAATCACCCAGCGTCAAGTATCTGATTATGTAGAGAGGGTGGTTAAAACGTTGGAGGCGGAAGGATTTGTAAGTATCACGAACGATATCGTCCACCCTGTTCGAAAGCAAGCCGCGCGCGTCGAACATATTCTGGCCGCGCCATCCCTGAGCGCGGACTCCGTCGTACAGAAAATCCGTGCGCTCTAGCGGTCAGCAGCTAGCTGGGTAGCCGTACGGGTCACGGGGCGCAGCGCAACCGCGACAAAAATGCAAGAGGAGCGGACGTTTGTCACCCAATTCAATTGAACGTGATGAGCGGCCGCAACGGACATGCAGCGGCCGTTGACATTACTTTGCGTCGGAAGACTGCAACGGGTCCGATGACAACCTATCGAATCCGCGAGATGCAACTCTGGCGCGAACGTAAGGCAGTCGCACCGACTTTGTCGCACCGCCGCGCATATGCGGCGCGGCTACCCGTAATCCTTTGATTACATCTGTGCGCCGTCGCGATAACCATGGCGCCCTGCAAATGCGGCATGGAAATTCTGAACCGGCATTCGGCGGGGAGTAGGAACGCAAAGCTAAAACGCCGACAACCTATATTGGACGATCTGATTCGAGCCCGTAAAAACAACGCGGCGCGGCGCCCGCCGAAGTGAATCCACCAGGCTGCCGCGCCGCGTCTACAACGTAACCAACTTGCCCCCTGCCGCTGCATCCACAACCGGCACCCCGGCCGTCATCAGCTTTGCAGAAACTCAAGCAGATCCGCGTTGACCTTAGCCGCTTCCGTCGTGCACATGCCGTGCGGTGCACCCGGATAAACCTTCAGCATGGCGTTTTTCACCAGCTTCGCCGACAGGCGGGCCGAGTCGTCGATCGGCACGATCTGGTCGTCGTCGCCGTGCAGGATCAGCGTGGGCACGTCGATCTTCTTCAGGTCCTCGGTGTAGTCCACTTCGGAGAATTGTTTGACGCATTCATACTGGCCCTGGATCGAACCACGCATGCCTTCGCGCCAGAACTCGTCGATCGTGCCTTGCGAGACTTCGGCATTGGGCCGGTTGAAGCCGTAGAACGGCACGGCAAGTTCCTTATAGAACTGCGAACGGTTCCATGCCACGTTCGCGCGAATGCCGTCGAACACCGACATCGGCAGGCCGTCCGGATTGCCTTCGGTCTTGAGCATGAGCGGCGGCACGGCGCCGATCAACACGGCCTTCGCCACCCGCGCGGTGCCGTGGCGGCCGATGTAGTGAGCCACCTCGCCGCCGCCAGTCGAATGGCCGACGAGCGTCGCGTCCTTCAGGTCGAGCGCGTCGATGACCGCGGCCAGATCGTCGGCGTAGGTGTCCATGTCGTTGCCGTGCGACGGCTGATCGGAGCGGCCGTGGCCGCGCCGGTCGTGAGCGATGACACGATAGCCCTTCTGCACCAGAAACAGCATTTGTGCGTCCCACGCATCGGCGTCGAGCGGCCAGCCGTGCGAGAAGACAACGGGCTTGCCGGTGCCCCAGTCCTTGAAGAAGATTCGCGTGCCGTCTTTCGTGGTTACCGTGTTCATCGTGTGACGCTCTCCATGCTGTGAGTGGGATGCATTGCCTGCGTGTGCGTTGCCGCTGCCGCCCGTTGTGGCGGCCATCGCAGTTTTCAATCGTACGGTGCGAGCCGCTGTAGAGAACTTCAGATTGCTTAATTCTTCTGAATGCGCTTGCTTGTGTACGCCGATCTACCGGCGCGCGCCGACACCACCTGGCGACATCTCGCACTGGCGCTTGCAGGAATGCAATCGACTCCGCGCCGTCATCATTTTTAAGAACGATTAAGGACTTCCACAAGGACTCCGCGAAGCCCCGTCGATAGACTCGGCTCCAGTTTTCCTCGCTGTTCAAGCGAGCACGGCACGTCTCTCAGACATGCTTTGTCCATTCAATACGGAGCCCGTAATGCCTAAAGAACTCTTGACCCCTGATTCATGTGCGGTTGCCCTGATCGACTACCAGCCGCAGATGTTCTTCGGAACGACGTCGCATGAGCGGACCACTATCCTGCACAACGTCCAGGCAATCGCGAAGGCCTCGAAGCTCTTCAAGGTCCCGACGATCCTGACCACGGTGGCCGCCAAGTCGTTCAGCGGCGACATGGTGCCGGAAGTGCAATCGGTTTTCCCGGAGTACACGCCGATCGACCGTACGTCGATGAACTCGTGGGAAGACGTGAACTTCCGCAAGGCTATCGAGGCGACCGGCCGCAAGAAGATCGTGCTCGCCGGCCTGTGGACGGAAGTATGCGTATCGTTCCCGACCATCCAGATGATCAATGAAGGCTACGAAATCTACGTGCCGACCGACGCATGCGGCGACATCACCACGGAAGCGCACGAACGCGCGGTGCAACGCATCATCCAGGCCGGCGCGGTACCGATGACCTCGTTCCAGTACATGTTCGAACTGCAACGCGACTGGGGACGCAGCGAAACGTACGAAGGCTGCATGGACATCCTGAAGGCGCACAGCGCCTATGGCATCGGCGTGCGTTACGCGAAGTCGATTCTCGGCGAGCACGCGAGCGAAGCGGGCTAACCGGCTGACTCAGCGCACCGGCGCGGCGTGACGCCGGCCGGAGCGTATGGATGTTGCGCCGTTCAACAACCGTGGGCCGGCATATCCACCAGGCTCGTGCCGGCTGCGGCATCCGTTCGAGTGCTCGTTGGAAGGCGCGCCGGCCGTGCGCCTCCAGGCTTCCCTGTTTTCCATTTCCGGGCTTGCCCGGAAATAGCTCCGTGCGTGCCCGGCGGAGCGCTCTCCCATGAGGACCGCCATGACTTCCACACCTTCCGCGCCGACGCCGGCCGAGGTCGTCTTTTTCAACGGCAAGATCGCCACGCAGGACGACAAGCGCTCTTTCGCCGATGCGCTCGCCGTGGCGAACGGCCGTATCGTCGCTGCGGGTTCGCGCGATGCCGTGATGCGGCACGCCAACGACGCGACACGCCACATCGATCTGAAAGGCCGTACGGTCATTCCGGGGCTGAACGACTCGCACCTGCACATCATTCGCGGCGGCCTGAACTTCAACATGGAATTGCGCTGGGACGGCGTGCCGTCGCTAGCCGACGCGCTCGACATGTTGCGCAAGCAGGTGGCCCGCACGCCGGCGCCGCAGTGGGTGCGCGTGGTGGGCGGCTGGAACGAATTCCAGTTCGCCGAGCGCCGAGGACCGACGCTCGAAGAAATCAATGCGATTGCGCCGGATACGCCGGTGTTCATCCTGCATCTGTACGACAGCGCGCTACTGAATGCAGCGGCACTACGCGCGGTCGGTTATACGAAAGACACGCCTAATCCTCCCGGCGGCGAGATTCAGCGCGACAAGCGCGGCAATCCGACGGGCATGCTGATCGCGCGGCCAAACGCCGGACTTCTATACGCGACGCTCGCGAAAGGCCCAAAGCTCGCGCCCGAGGATCAGCGCAATTCCACGCGCCATTTCATGCGCGAACTAAACCGCCTCGGCGTGACGAGCGCGATCGACGCGGGCGGCGGATATCAGGCCTATCCCGACGACTATGCCGTCATCATGGACATGGCGAAGCACAGCGAACTGACCGTGCGGATCGCCTACAACCTGTTCACGCAGAACGCCAAGAAGGAAATCGAAGACTTTGCCCGGTGGGTGAAGATGACCAAACCCGGCGAGGGCGATGACTTCCTGCGCGTGAATGGCGCCGGCGAAATGCTGGTGTTTTCCGCTGCGGACTTCGAAGACTTTCTTGAGCCGCGTCCGGATCTGCCCGACTCGCTCGAAGACGAACTCGAAGCCGTCGTCAAGCTGCTGGTGGCGAACCGCTGGCCGTTCCGTCTGCATGCGACTTATAACGAATCGATCGAACGCTTCCTGAATGTGTTCGAACGCGTCAACGCCGAAATTCCGTTCAACGGACTGCGCTGGTTCTTCGACCACTGCGAGACCATCACGCAGAAAAACATCGAGCGCGTGCGGGCGCTCGGCGGCGGCATTGCGATCCAGCACCGCATGGCGTATCAGGGCGAGTACTTCATCCATCAATACGGCGAAGAAGCGGTGAAGCGCACGCCGCCGATCCGCCACATGCTCGACGCCGGCCTGCCGGTCGGCGCGGGCACGGACGCGACCCGCGTCGCCAGTTTCAATCCGTTCGTCTCGCTGTACTGGATGGTGTCGGGCAAGACGGTGGGCGGCACGCAGATGTATTCGGCCGAGAACAGGCTCGACCGCATGGAAGCCCTGCGCCGCTATACGGTGGGCAGCGCATGGTTCTCGAACGAGGAGGAGCGCAAGGGTGCGCTGGTGCCCGGCCAGTTCGCGGACTTCGCGGTGCTCAGCGAAGACTTCTTCACGGTCGACGAGAGCCGCATCAAGTTCCTCACCTCGAACATGACGGTGGTGGGCGGCAAGATCGTCTATGCGGACGACGAGTTCGCGCCGCTCGCGCCGCCTGATCTGCCGGTCAGTCCGTCGTGGTCGCCGGTCGCGGAGTTCGGCGGCTACAGCCGTTATAAACCGACGGCGGTGGCGTGCGTGGACGGTTGCGTCAATCTGTGCGGCGTGCATGCCCACGCGCACGGCTGGGCGTGGCGCAAGAACGTGCCGGTCAGCGATTCGAACGGCTTCTGGGGCGCGCTGGGTTGTAGCTGTTTCGCGTTCTGACATTCACCGCTTGATGCCACGAGGCCAGCGAGCACCTTTATGCCGACCCTGAACGATGGTGTGCTGTATGGGCTGGGCATTCTGGTTCTCGATTTCCTCGCCTGGCGTTTCATGACCCGTAAAACGGACAAGGGGCGTCTCGCACTGCGTGCGCTGATGTTCGGCTTGTCGACCTATGTGCTGTTCAGTTACGGCATGAATCCGCTGCGCGCGGCGCCGTGGCCGGACGAGCCGGTGCGTCATCTGCTCGCGCAATTGCTGGAAGTGGTGTGGTGGCTGCAAGGCGCGCGGCTCGTGACGATCGTGCTGGATCGCACCGTGCTGCCGGAGAGCTGGCACAAGGAGCGCCTGTTTCAGGACGTGTTCGGCGCGCTGGTGTTTCTGGCGGCCGCGGTCGGCGCGATTGCCTTTGTGCTGGAACTGCCGGTGCGCGGCCTGCTCGCGACCTCGGGCGCGCTCGCGATCGTGCTCGGTCTCGCGATTCAGAGCACGCTCAACGACGTGTTCTCAGGCGTGGTGCTCAACGCCACGGGGCCGTTTTCGATCGGCGACTGGGTGACGATCGGCGAAGTCGAAGGCAAGGTGGTGGAAACCAACTGGCGCGCGACGAGCCTGCTGAACGGGCAGGGCAACATCGTCGTGATTCCCAATAGCGTGGCGGCGCGCACCAATATCGTCAATGCCAACCAGCCTTCGCATACGCACGGCATCAGCGTGCTGCTGCCGGTCAAGCCTTCCGTGCGGCCCGCCACCGTGTTGCAGGCGCTCGCCAACGCGGCGGCAAGCTCGGAGAACGTGCTTGCCGAGCCGAAGCCGGTGGTCAGCGTGCGGCGTGCGACCAATGACGCGATCGAGTACGAGATCGTCTGCTATGTCGATTCGCTGAGCAGGAAGATCGACGTGCGCAACGAGCTATTCGATCTCGCGCACCGGCATCTGTCATCGCGCGGTGTGGTGCTGCATCCGCTATCCGTGGTCGAGCCCGTGAACGAGGCCGCGGATGAAAAGCAGCGCCTGCTGCGCAGCGTGCTCATTTTCCAGACGCTCGACGACAACGGCATCGCGGAGTTGGCCGCGCAACTGACGCGCCATGAGTTCGACGTCGGCGAAACCATCTACAGCGCGGCCGACGAAAGCGGCCACGCGTTGCACATTCTGGCAAGCGGCGTGGCGAAAGTCACCGTGCCGAAGGACAGCGGCGAGCTCGAGCTGCGCCGCCTCGCGCCGGGCGACTCGATCGGCCAGTCGGGCATCCTGGCCGGCGTCAAGACCGGTGTGATCGTCCATGCGCTGACGCGAGTCACCGTTTTCCAGCTCGACAAGGCCGCGTTGACGCCGATTCTCGCGCGGCGTCCCGAAGTGGGACGCGAAATGTGCCGGCTGCTGTCCGAACACCATGAAACGGAGAAGCTGATGCTGGCGCCGCCGGACGACGCCGATTCAAGCTCAGGCGGTCTGCTGCAATGGATTCGCGATGGGGTCCGGCGCATCCACGACCTCACGCTGTGAACGGAGGGCGAGCCGTGCCGCGTGGATTAAGTCTTTTTAAGGATTCGCCAAAGTCTTTATGAGGGTAATTCGCTACGCTGCCTTGAACAGTCTGTCGGCGAGGCGCGCCCGCAAGCGAATGTCGGATAGGGAGGAGGAGACGTGAAGAAGACCATCGCGGGAGTCGACATTCCCGACAGTCCGTTGGCGCGGGCCGCAACCGATCGGATCCGCGCCACGGAGTCGAGCCTGATGTTTCATCACGCGCTCAGGGCATATCTGTTCGGCGTGTTGACCGGCGTGCGCGACAAGCTGACGTTCGATGCGGAGTTGCTGTACGTAAGCGCGTTGTTTCACAACGTCGGGTTGAATGTGCGGCATCAGCGGTCCCCCCGTCGCTATGAAGTGGACAGCGCGAACGAGGCGCGCGACTTCATGCTCCAGTACGGCGTTGCCGCCGGCGCGATCGGCGAGGTCTGGGCGGCGATCGCGTTGCACACGACGCCGGGCATTCCGGAACATTTGTCGCCGCTCGTGGCGCTGGTGAGCGCGGGCGTGCAGATGGATATTCGCGGCGCCCGCTATGGCGAGTTCACCGCGCAGCAGCGCGACGAGATCGTGCAGGCCTGTCCGCGTGAGGCCGGCTTCAAGAAACAGATCATCGAAGCGTACGCGCGCGGCATGGAGCATCGTCCCGAGACGACGTTCGGCACCGTGAATGCCGACGTGCTCGACCGGTGGGACCCGAACTATCGCCGGCTGAATTTCTGCGGGCTGGTGCTGGGTTCGGAGTGGGCGAATTGACGACGCGGTTCGCCGCAAGTGTGCATACAAAGGAAATCAGCATGGGCTACATCATTTCATTGGGAGTCGGCTTCGGCGTTGGACTTCTTTACTGGCTGCTCAAGGTGCAGTCGCCGGCGCCGCCGCTGATCGCGCTTGCGGGCCTGCTCGGCATGGTGCTGGGCGAGCACGCGATACCGGTCGTCAAGGCGCAGTTTTTCGCGCAGACGACCACGGTTCAGGTCGCCGAGCGGCAGCAGGGCAGCCCGGCGCAAAAGCCGGCCACGCCCGGCGCGACAAAAGAGGGTGGCTGATCCTGCCGGCCGCCTATTCAGATATTGCTAACACGATCGGGTAATCACATGTTCACATCGCTTCAACGCTTTCGTCCCATTGCGGCTTTTTGCGTAGCCTTGCTGATCGGCCTCGCGCCGGTCTCGTCCGCGTTCGCCGATAACGGCCCGCCGGAAGTCTCGAGCGGCAAGACCGCGCTCGCGGCGCGCATGCCCGACGTCTCGGTCGGCGCGCAGTACGACACGACCCATGTGTACGTCGCCTCGGCGGATCTCGACGCGTTCGTCACCAGCTTTCTCGCCACGTTCGGCGGCAAGGCGTCGCCGCGCGCGGTGTTCACCGTGACGCCGACGCCGAGCAAGACCGCGTCGCAATACGTGCAGACTCCGGTCGGCATGCTGTCGGTATTCGGCTTCGAAACGCCGATTCCCTATCCGTTCGGCAATGAACGCACCGGCTATCTGGTCACCAACATCGACCAGGCGGTGAAGGCGGCGCGCGCGGCGGGCGCCGACGTGCTGGTCGATAGCTTCGACGATCCGATCGGCAAGGACGCGATCATTCAATGGCCGGGCGGCCTGACGATGCAGCTCTATTGGCACACCAAGGCGCCGAACTACGCGCCGTTGCACAGCGTGCCGGATAACCGCGTGTATGTGTCGCGTTATGAGGCCAACAACTTCGTGCGTCGCTGGGTGCATTTTTCGCATGGCAAGGTGGTGTCGGATAACCCGCGCGCGGATGCCGGCGTGATTGGCCGTCCCGGCGAGACGATTCGCGAGATCCGCATCAATTCGGGTTTCGGCCGCATGGTGGTGTTCGTCACGGACGGCAAGCTGCCGTTCCCGTTCGGACGTGAAACGACCGGCTATGCCGTCGACGATCTCGCGCAGACGCTCGAGCGCGCGCAAGCGGCCGGCGCGAAGGTGGTGTCGCAGCCGTACAGCAGCGAAGCGGGCAAGAGCGCGGTGCTCGAATTCCCGGGTGGCTATATCGCCGAAGTGCACGATGGCCAGTAAAGCAGGCCTCATGCGGACGTTGCAGACCATGCAGGCGGTGCGGCCGCGCGAGCGGCTACGCCGGCGCTCGGCGCTGCGCGCGGCCCGCGCGCTGTTGATCAGCGCGGGGCTGGCGGCCGCACTGCCGGCGTCGGCGGCGTCGGCGGCGGACACCGCGCTCGGCGGTGCGGACGATACCAGCACGACCAGTACGCCGAGCACAACGGCAACGACAACGGCGGCAGGCACTTCATGCGCGCGGCCCGCTGTCATGTTCAACCGCTGGCAGGAAAACTGGTCGGCACTCGCCAATCCGTGCGTGCCGAAGAAGCCCTTCGACTCGCTGAAATACATTCCGCTGTTCGGCAATCCCGACGCGTATATCTCGCTCGGCATGGTGCTGCGCGAGCGGCTCGAAATGAACGACGCGCCGCTCTTCGGCCTCGGTTCGGGCCACGACGACACGTATGTGCTGCAACGTCTCGAAGTTCACGCGGATGTGCGCCTCGGCCCTCATGTGCAGATCTTCACGCAGTTCGAGGACGCGCGGCCTTTCGGTAAAGACAACGTCTCGCCGGTCGACAAGAATCCGCTCGACCTGCGCCAGGCGTTCGTCGCCGTCACCGAGCCGCTCGGACCCGGCACCTTCAAGTTCCGCGTCGGCCGCCAGGAGATGGCGTTCGACTTGCAGCGGTTCATTTCCGTGCGTGACGGCCCGAACGTGCGCCAGGCCTTCGACGCCATCTGGGCCGACTATGAAACCGGCCCGTGGCGCTGGATCGCGTATGCGACGCAACCGGTGCAGTACCGCGACAACTCGGATTTCGACGACGTTTCCAATCGCGACCTGACCTTCAGCGGCGTGCGGGTCGAGCGCAAGGCAGTCGGTCCGGGCGATCTGTCCGCCTATTACTCCCGCTATAACCGCAGCAACGCGCGCTTTCTCGACGCGACCGGCAACGAGCGTCGCGACGTGTTCGACGCGCGTTACGCCGGCTCGGTCAATCACATCGACTGGGACGCGGAGGCGATGTATCAGTCGGGCCATGTCGGCAACAAGACGATCGGTGCGTGGGCGGTGGGCACGCTCGCCGGCTACACGCTGGCTTCGCTGCCGTGGACGCCGCGTCTCGGTCTGCAGATCGATGCGGCCTCGGGCGACACACATCCCGGAGACGGCCGCATCGGCACCTTCAATCCGCTCTTTCCGAACGGCTACTACTTCGCGCTCGCCGGTTATACCGGCTACTCGAACGTGATTCACGTCAAGCCGTCGCTGATCGTCAAACCGAACAGCAAGCTCTCGCTGCTCGCGGGCGTGGGGCTGCAATGGCGCGAGACCACCGCCGACGCCGTATATCAGCAAGGCTCGGCAGTCGTGCCGGGGACGGCAGGACACGGCAGCCGCTGGACCGGTTTCTATACGCAACTGCGCGCCGACTATGCGGTCACCGCGAATCTCGCCGCCGCGCTCGAAGCCGTGCATTTTCAGGTCGGACCGTCGCTGCGCGACCTCGGCGCGCGCAATTCCGACTATGTAGGCGCCGAACTCAAGTTCGGCTGGTAACGCCGTATCGGCACCACGTCGTCAGCGAGGCGTGTCAGAAGAGGTTATTTTTTATGAGCACGCCTGGTCTACAGGTCGAAGCGGCGGCGCCGTCCGAACTCGAGTTTCCGTATTCGTCGCTGGAATACCGGCAGCACCAGATGTTCCCGCGGCTTTCACCCGCGGAGATTCAAAGCCTTCGGCGTTTCGCCACGCCCATGTCGTTCAAGGCCGGCGAACTGATCTTCGAAACCGGCAAGATCGCGCTCGGCCTGTTCGTGCTGTTGCGCGGCCGCGTGAGCATTTATTCACGCGACAGCTTCGGACGCTCGACGCTCGTCACGGAACATGAAGACGGCCACTTCATGGCGGAGATGGCGCAACTCTCCGGCAAGCCCGCATTGATCGACGGCGTGGCATTGACCGACGCCGAGACGCTCGTGATCGAGCCGGAGCGGCTGCGGGCGCTGATCGTCGCCGACGCGCAACTCGGCGAACACATCATGCGCGCGCTGATTCTGCGGCGGCTCGGGCTCATCGAGCAGGGACTGGGGCCGATCATCGTCGGCAATGGGAACGATGACCGGCTCATCAGGCTGCAAGGCTTTCTGCGCCGCAACGCCTATCCCGCGATGGTGATCGACGCGCGCACCGATCCCGAAGCCATCACGCTGCTGGGTGGCATGACCACCGGCCCCGGCGATTTTCCGCTGGTGTTCTGCCCGAACGGCAACGTGCTGCGTGCGCCCGACGAAGTGCAGCTCGCGTCGTGCCTCGGCCTCGTGCCGACCTTCGAGCAATCGCATGTGTACGACGTCGCGATCGTCGGCGCGGGACCGGCGGGACTTGCTGCGTCCGTGTACGCCGCGACGGAAGGACTCTCGGTTGCGGTGTTCGATCAGAGGGCGCCGGGCGGCCAGGCCGGCGCGAGTTCGCGCATCGAAAACTATCTTGGCTTTCCCACCGGCATTTCGGGGCAGGCGCTCGCCGCGCGCGCGTTCCAGCAGGCGCTGAAGTTCGGCGCGCATCTGGCGATTCCCGGCAAAGTCACCGAGGTGTGCCGCAACGAAGGCATGTTCCTGCTCACGCTGCTCGACGGCCAGCGCATCAACGCGCGCACGGTCGTGGTGGCGAGCGGCGCCGCGTATCGCAAGCCGGCGGTGGCGGGTTTCGAGCGCTTCGAAGGACGCGGCACGTACTACTGGGCGTCGACGATCGAAGCGAAGCTGGTGAAAGGCCAGGACATCGTGCTGATGGGCGGCGGCAATTCCGCCGGTCAGGCGGTCGTGTTCCTCGCCAACTTCGCGCGCAGCATTCGCGTGCTGATTCGCGGCAAGGACCTCAACGCGAGCATGTCGAAGTATCTGATCGACCGGATCGGCTCTTTGCCCAACGTGACGCTTTGCACCAGTTGCACACTGCGCGCGCTCGAAGGCGACGAAGCCGGACTCACGCATCTGCACGTGCGGCACGAACAGGATGGCGAGGACGAAGTGGTGGCATCGCGCCATCTGTTTCTGTTTATTGGCGCGGACCCGAAGACGGATTGGCTCGACATGAGCGGCGTGGAGTTGGATAACCGCGGTTTCGTCGTCACCGGTTTTGCGCGCAGCGAGCATGGGTTCTCGCAAGCCAGTGCGCGATATCCGCTGGAAACCAGCGTGCCGGGCATGTTCGCGGTGGGCGACGTGCGCTCGGAATCCGCGAAACGGGTGGCCGCCGCCGTGGGCGACGGCGCAGCGGTCGTCGCGCAGATTCATGCGTATCTGAGCCGGCTCGCGACGGTGACTACTCAGGATGATTAATAAAAATTAGCGAGTGCGCCCGGCAGGTGGCCGCTATGCTTTTCAGCATATTCACGATGAACACGAGGGATCGAATCATGAAGTGGATACGGCGCAAATGGACGATGCATGCAAGCACGTGGTGCGCGTTCGTAGTGAGTCTGGCGGCGAGCATGGCGAGCGCTTCCGCGTACGCCGCCGCGCCTCAGGTGAAAACGCAGGGACCGGGCTTTTACCGGATCATGCTCGGCGGCTTTGAAGTGACCGCGCTGCTTGACGGCACGCATCCGTTTCCGATCGATACAGTCGTGAAGGACGTGTCGAAAGCCGAAATCGCGCGCGATCTCCAACGCGATTTTCTGCAGGCGCCGGTGCAAGGTTCCATCAACGCGTTTCTGGTCAACACCGGTTCGAAGCTGATTCTGATCGATTCCGGCGCGGGCGTGCTGTACGGCGACTGCTGCGGCAAGTTGCCCGAGAACCTGCGCGCGGCCGGCTATCAGCCCGAGCAGATCGACGAAGTGCTGCTGACGCATCTGCATAAGGACCATGTCGGCGGCATCGTATCGAACGGCCAGATGGCATTTCCGAACGCGGTTGTGCGAGTGAGCCAGGTTGAAGCCGACTACTGGCTGAACCCATCCAACAAGTCGAAAGCGCCCGCTTTTCTCAGCACCTTCTTCGACGCGGCCAGCGCCTCTGTCGCGCCTTACGTCGCGGCCGGACGCTTCAAGCCGTTCAGTGGCGACGCCGAACTCGAAACGGGCATTCGCGCGGTCGTCTTGCCCGGCCACACGCCGGGCCACACCGGCTATCTGGTGGAGAGCGAATCGCAGGATTTGCTGGTGTGGGGCGACATTATCCACGTCGCGTCGATCCAGTTACAGGACCCGGCAGCTTCGGTCGAATACGACACCAGCGCGGCGGACGCGCGGCGCTCGCGCCGCTCATCATTCGAACTTGCGGCCAGCAAACGCTATCTGATCGGCGCGGCGCATGTCGCCTTTCCGGGCCTCGGGCACATCAGAAAAAACGGCCGCAAATACGACTGGGTGCCGGTCAACTACGAGGCCGCACCCGGCCGCTGACATCAGTGCTGATCGGTTCCACCCGCACACACTTCGGGAGCAGCATCATGCATATCGAAACCCCCTTGGCGCAACGCACGGATACGGTTCAGTACGAGACGCGCGTTCGTCGTGGAGCGTGCTGTCAGGTCAGCGAGAACGCGCCGGCGATGCCGGACGATCGGCGCGCGCCGGTATGGGATCACGTGATCAACCGGCTGTTGGCGGGCTATTGCAACGAGACCGAAGGCGAAGCCTATCTCAAGCCGCGGTCTAAACGCGTCGCCGGCGCGGCGGACACGCCGTCGCGTCATATCCAGATCGAAATACTCGAGCGTCTGTCGGACACATCGATCGCCGTGCTGTGGCGGGACGCGACCCGCTGTCAATACGTCGACCAGGTGTGGATCTGCTGCCGCGCCCGCATCAAGGGACGTTGCGCACTGAGCGGCGCGACGATTCGCCGTGACGACGCAATCTACAAGCCGAGAATACGCAGCGCGGTTCCCGCCAATGCGGACGCCATGATTCTGGCTTCCGTCATTGCCTGCATGGCGTCCACTGTCTTGACGGGCGACTCGCGTTAGCGCGCCACTGCGGGTACGCGGTCCGTCACCAGCAGCCGCTTGCTCAGTACAAAAAATTTGAACGATAGGTTCAGTTTTTTCCGCGCATGCGTATTCGCGGTTGGTCTAGACTTCGGGGACATAACGCTGAGTGATCAATGCTCAGTGTTTCCTCTTCCCGCAGCGTCTTGGATACTCAGGCAATGATCCGCATTGGCCCGCTTCAGGTGGACCTCGCCAGCCGGGAACTGTTTCTCGACGGCCAGCCTGTGCGCATCGGCAGCCGTGCATTCGATATCCTGGCGGTGCTGATCGGCGCGAACGGCGCGCTGGTGTCGAAGAGCGCCATGCTCGAGCAGGTCTGGCCGGACACGATCGTTGAAGAGAACAATCTTCAGGTGCATATGTCCGCCTTGCGCAAGGTGCTGGGCGAGAGCCGCAACCTCATACAGACCGTGTCGGGAAGAGGCTACCGGCTGGTGTCGCGAGACGCATCCGCGGAACAGCCGGGCAATGCCGCTCGCGATGACGCGTCCGACGCCGCTGAAGACAGCGCATCCCTTCGCGGTACTCCCAACAATCTGCCGGCCAATAGCTCGTCGCTGATCGGGCGGGACCAGGCAATCAACGACATTGCAGAGGCGCTCGCTTCAACGCGTCATGTGACGCTCGTCGGCTCGGGCGGAATCGGCAAGACGCGCCTGGCCATCGAGATCGCACGCAGCTTACTGGCGCACTTTCCCGAAGGTGTCTATCTCGTGCCGCTTGCGTGCGCCGTGGACGCGAACAGCGTGCTCGCCATGTTCGCCAATAGCGTCGGCGTGAGCGCCGCGAGTGGCCCGCTTACGCTGGCCCGCATCAGCAAGGAACTCGGCGAACGGCGCGTGCTGTTCGTGCTGGACAACTGCGAGCATGTGCTAGGTCCCGCGGCCGAACTGGCCGAAGCGCTCGTGAACGTGAGTCCGGCCATGCGGATTCTCGCGACCAGCCGCGAACCCCTGCGTGTCGTGGACGAACATCTGTACTGGGTGGCGTCACTCGACGTGCCCGCTCGCGACGCCGAGAGTCAGTGTGTGTTGCAACACAGTGCCGTCCAGTTGTTCCTGTCACGCGCTCGCGCGATCGACGCGCGTTTTTCGTCCGACGACAGAAGCATCCATTTGACCGGCACCGTATGCCGCCGCCTCGACGGCATTCCGCTGGCCATCGAACTGGCGGCGGCGCGCGCCGCGATCCTCGGTATCGAGACGCTCGCCGATCATCTCGACGACCGCTTCAACATGCTGACGGGCGGCAATCGCACGGCGTTGCCGCGCCACCAGACCTTGAAGGCGACGCTCGATTGGAGCCACGCGTTGCTCGACGACGCGGAGCGCACGACGTTGCGCCGGCTCGGCGTTTTCGTCAACAGCTTCACGATCGACTCGGCGATCGCTCTCGTAAGCGACGAAGGCTTGCGCGAATCGGACGTGATCGCGGCGCTATCCGGGCTCGTCGAAAAATCGCTGGTGGTGATGCAGGCCGAGCGCGGCAAGGCGAGGTATCGGCTGCTGGAAACCACGCGTGCCTACGCGATGCAAAAGCTCGACGACAACGGCGAACGGCGTCTCATCACGCTCGCTCATGCACGCTATTTTTCCAACCTGCTCGAACGCGATCCGTCGAGCGACGCCTCCAATGGAGCGCGTGAAGCGGACGCCGTGGGCACCGAACGGCACGGCTGGCATCACCGCATGCGTGAGCAACTCGACGATTTGCGAGCCGCGCTGGGCTGGGCGCTATCGCCCAAAGGCGACGCTGCGCTGGGTGAAACGCTGGCCGTGAAGTTCGTGTCGCTGCTGTATGAGCTTTCGCTGGTCGACGAATGCTGCGTGTGGACGCGGCGCGCGCTCGACGCTGTGGACGCGACGTATCAGGGCTCGCGCTCGCCGCGCCATTTACGCGTGCGCATGCAATTGCTGGCCGCGCTCGGTGCAGCGCTTGTCTACGTCAATGGACCGGATCGCGAAACGCTCGGCATCTGGGCCGAAGTGCTCGCGCTCGCGATTGCGCTCGGTGATCAGACGTTCGAAGCGCGCGCGTTGTGGGGCATGTGGAACGCGAGCCAGTCCTCCGGCGAGGCGCGCAACGCGCTGGCGTTCGCGCAGCGCTTCGCTTTGCTCGCCGCCGAGACGGGCAATACCGCCAACGGGATTCTCGCTCATCGCCTGCTCGGCATTGCCTCGCACTATGCGGGCGATCAGCACCAGGCGCGCGCCTCGCTCGATCAGCTTTTGCAGCATGCCGGCCGTCTGCAGCATCGGCTGCCGTTGGGGCAATCGATCGATCAGGGCGTGGTCGGCCGCGCGACGTTTGCTCGCGTGCTCGGCTTGCAGGGCGCGCGCGATCAGTCGCTCAGGGTCGCCGAGGCATGCGTTGCCGAAGCGTACCGGCAGGAGCAGGCTATCGTCACGTGCTATGTGCTGGTCGAGGCGGAAATTCCGCTGGCGCTGCTGGCCGGCGATCGTGAGCGGGCGGCTCAGGCCATTGAGCTATTGCAGGACGTGTCGACGCGCGGCGGGCTGCGGGTGGCGCATGCGTGCTGCCGCTGTTTCGACGAATACCTGCATTCGCTGGATGACAGCAGCGCGCAGCGCGTGCACAGCTTCCGCACCGCGTTGGACGATCTCGACGCGCTCGGCTACGCCGCGCCACGCGCCATGCTCGTCGCGCAATACGGCCTTGCGCTCGGCCGTGCCGGACAGCTTGAAGAAGGCATCGCCGCCGTGGCGGCTGCGCTCGCGCGGGGCGACGAAACCGGCGACCAGTGGTATGCGGCCGAACTCAGACGCGTGCACGCCGAACTAGTGCTGATGGAAAACGGCTTTGGCCAGTCGCCGTTCGGTGCTGCGGCGACGCAGGCGCAGGCGAGTTTGACCGCGGCGGTCGAAGAATCGTCGGTACAGGGTTGCGGCACGTTGCAACTGCGGGCCGCGACCAGCCTCGCGCGGCTTTGGCATGCGCAAGGCCGGAGCGCGGAGGCGGTGCAACTGCTGAGGTCCGCTTGCGCGAGATTGACGGAGGGCCGCGATTGGGACGACTTCAAGGCGGCTAAAACATTGCTGCGTGCGGCGGCTGAAGCATGCGCGCCTGCCGCTATTGCAACAGGAATCGATACGCGGATGCACCCGCATGCGGATGCCAATGCGGCGTCGTTCGACGACCCGCCGCCGGACGAGATCAGCGAAGCCTGCTAGTCATCGAACCTCAACCGTGCAGCATGCGCTGTTGCACTACGTCGTCGATCAGGTCCGGCCGGTTCAACTGATCGACCCACCATTGCAGCGCGTTGCCGCTCTCGTTGTCGCGCCACGCCAGATAGAAATGCGTGACGTCGCGCATGCCGATCACTTCCTTTTGCACCAGTTCGCCTTGCCTTAGCGCGCCGACGGCGAGGCATTCCGGGATCGTGCCCGCGGCGAGGCCCCTGATCTGTGCGGCAAGCTTGGCTTCGAGCGTCGGCACCGTGAGCACTTCCTGATTGACGGCGAGCGCGATCGTGCGCGGCGCGAGTTTGCGCGACGTATCGCCGATCGCGACCGCGCGATGGCGCGCGACGATGTCCATCGTGAGTGGTCCGGGTATCGACGCCAACGGATGATCCGGCGCCACCACGAACACATGTTTCAGCGAGCCGATCGGTTTCGCGATCAGATTGGGAATAGGCGGCGGATCGCCGGCCGCGCCGACGATCAGATCCGCGCGACGAGTGAGCAGCGCGTCCCACGAGCCGCCCAACACTTCTTTCGACAGATGCAGCTTCGTTTCCAGCTTCAGCTTGTAGAACTCGCTGACGTGATGCCAGAGCAGGTCGAACGGAATGATCTCGTCGACGGCGATGTGCAGATCGGATTCCCAGCCGTGCTCAATTCGCTTCGCCTTGAATTCGAGCGCTTCGGCCGCTTCCAGCAGACGCCGGCCTTCCTCGACGACCACGCGTCCCGCGTGCGTCAGCGTGGCACGCCGGCCAGTGCGGTCGAACAGCTTGACGCCTAGATCGAGTTCGAGTTTCTGAACCAGATAACTGAGCGACGACGGCACTTTGTGAAGCGTTTCGGCGGCGTTCGCAAACGTGCCGGTTCGATCGATTGCATCGAGTACCTGCAGGACTTCAAAAGATAGATTCATTGAGGAAAGCCGGGGCGGTTGGGTGCGTTCAGCGAGATGGTTCAGGATACTGGAATTCGCGAGAAATGGGCCTTGTCCGGAGCGCTTCCGGCAGAGGCTGTTCCATATCCGCCGACATGAGTTTGCCCGGTCAGCCTCCGCAGGGCATTTTTAACCAAGACGGCCGCCCGCGGAACTGGGTATCCTAGGCGTATTCAGTCAATTTCCGCGAGGACATCAAGGTGCCGCATTATCTTTGCCACGAGCAGCCGGATCTGCTGGACTTTGAAACGGCCGTGATTGCCGCGCGGCCCGGCGAGGTCGTGCTGGGCCGTTCCGCCTTGCATCCGGGCGGCGGCGGCCAGGTCTCGGACGCCGCCACGCTGACGCACGCGCATGGCGCCGTGCGCATCACCGGTGTCGCGGCGGAAGGGGACGTGCTCTGGCATCTGCTCGACGAACCGCTCGAACTGGACGGCAACGTGCACGTGGCCATCGACGCGGCGCGGCGCGCCACGGTCGCGCAACTCCATACCGTCACGCATATTCTCAACGCGTTGGTGTACCAGCGCTTTGCCGGCGCGCTCGTGACCGGCGCACAGATCAACGCCGACGGCACCGCGCGCATGGACTTCGATCTGCCCGAAGCAGACAACGACGCGCTGCGTCTGCTGGAAGAACCGGTCAACGAGGTGATCCGCAGCGCGATGGAGGTGCGCACCTATTACGTCGGCGCCGACGAAGCAAAGGCAACGCAAGGTCTGATCCGCAGCCTCTCGGTGGCGCCGCCGCCGACGCCGGACGGCACGGTGCGCATCGTCGAGATCGGCGATCTGGACCGGCAGGCGTGCGGCGGCACTCACCTGACCAATACCGCGCAGTCGCGGCCCATTCGCATCGCGAAGATAGAGAACAAGGGCCGTCGTAATCGCCGGGTCAGAATCGAACTGGTTTGAAGAACAGGGGGCGCGAGCTATGGAGACATCGGATAAAAGCGAGCCGGAAGTGGTCTGCTGGCGCGACGGCGCGCTCGACGGCGCATGTCTCGCGAGCGCCCGTTACGGCAATCACAAGTTCGATCGGCATCTGCATGACGAACTCGTCATCGTCATGACCGAAATCGGCGCGGGCCAATGTCATACGCGCGCGGGCAGCGAGGTTGCCGGCCCCGGCAGCGTGCTGGTCTTCGGGCCTGGCGAATACCATAGCGGTGAGGTCTGGGAGGGGCGCGAATGGATTTATCGCGCGATCTACCTGGACATGGAAGGGCTCGGCGCGCTCAGCGCAGTCTTCTCTCCCGACGCGCGCGCCGACAAACCACTGCTGATTCCGCCTGGGCTGTATCAGGATCCGCATCTCGCGGGCCTGCTGGTCAAGGCGCATGCGAGCCTGGACGAACAGGGCGCGGTGTCGCTGATGGAGCGTCAGGCGAACTGGTGGGCCGCGATGGGGATGCTGGTCGGGCGCTATGGGCGCTCGGCTGAGGAGATGGGAGAACCTCGGCGCGAGGCGCGCAAGATGGAGCAGGTGCGGGAGTACGTCGCCGCCAATTACGAGCGCGATATTTCGGTCGATGAACTGGCGGAACTGGTGGGACTGAGCCGCTACTACCTCACGCGCGCTTTCTGCAAGGAATTCGGGCTGCCGCCGCACGCCTACGCGACCCAGGTGAGGTTGCTGGCGGCGAAGCGGATGCTTGCCTCAGGGCAGAGCGCGGCGACGGCTGCGGCGGCCGTGGGGTTTTACGATCAAAGCCATCTCAACCGGTTGTTCAAGCGGGCTTATGGGATCACGCCCGGGGCGTATGCGGCGTTGAAGCCGGGGCATTAGGTGATGCGGGTTCGCGCCGCCACCATTACGCCGGCAAAGGCCCCGGTGCGGAACGACCTACGACCGGTGGATGTGACTGTCATGGTTGCCGACAATGAAAGTACCCAGCGTCAGTATCCGAAGCTAAGCCGAGTGGCTTCACGGTTCAGCCGGCGTCCGCGTCTTTGCGCTATCAGGCGGTTGATGGAACATGCCGTAAATCTCATCGAGCAACCACGCGATGCCCGGATCAGCCGAAAATTGCGAGTGCGAGTGGACCTGGATTTCGATGGGCGGCAGCGCGAACGGCAACGGCAAAATGCGAAAGGCTTTGTTGCGATTGAAGCGCTGCGCGATACTCCGCGGAAAGATCACGGCGAGGTCGGTATGCTGAACGATTTCCGGCGCCACCACGAAATGCGGCAGACGCAGCACGATATCGCGGCGCAGATTCAACTCTTCGAGCCACTGTTCGACCATCCGGTGGCCGGTCGCGTTGGTGCTGGCGTAGACGTAGCGCAGGCTCGCGAGGTCGTCTTTGGTCGGCTTCTGTTTGCGCAACGGATGACCGGCCCGCACCACGCAAACATGTTCGTCGACGAAGAGCGTCCTGCTCACGCATCCTGGATCGAGACCGGGCACGTAGCCGAGCGCCAGGTCGATCTTGCCGCTGCGCATGGCCGAACTCACCGAATCGACGGAGACGTTCGCGATCTCCAGGTGAATGCCGCGCGCGCTGCGGTCGAGCATCGAAAGAAGCGGCGGCAGGAAATAGAACTCCGACATATCCGACATGGACACGCGAAACACGCGCTGCGCCGTGGCGGGATCGAATTTGGCGATTTGCTGGACCGCGTCGTTGATAATGCCGAGTGCTTGAGTCAACGGCGCGTGCAGGCGCAACGCGGCGTCGGTGGGCACCATGCCGGTGGGCGTGCGAACGAACAGCGGGTCGTCGAATAAAACGCGCAGCCGGCGCAACGCGTGGCTGACCGCCGGTTGTGTAAGTCCGAGACGCTCGCCCGCAGCGGTCAGGCTGCGCAGATCGGAGATGGCCAGGAACACGCGCAGCAGGTTCAAATCCGTAATGCCGGGATGCGACTTGGTCATGACGTTCGGATCGCGGCGAGGGCGGGCGTTTATTTGGGTTTCAGATTACCGTAAATGCTACGCATAGGGAAATGCAGCGTCGCGCCGCTGTAGGGCGGAAAAGCGTTGAAGTCCTGCTTCATGCTGGCGCGTATCGGCGAGGCCAGCGCGTCCGCCAGCGACGCGGAATCGTCGAAGACGACTTTGTTGCGTTGCATGGCCGTGGCGCGCTCGACGTCGAGACCCGAGCGGTAATCGAGCCGCGTGTAGATTTCGAGCTCGCGAATGCCGGGCAATTGCGCCATCAGCGGTGGATGATGCGCGAGGTAATGCGAGAGCCACGCGTTGAAGTCCTGCGCTTCGCCTTCGTAGCTGACGAGGTAGGTGCAGTATTCGGCGCGTGCGCCAAGATCGCCTGGATTCGGGGTGGTGAATTGCCTGACCGCCATGGCTTGCTGCACAAAGGTGAGACCTACGCTCGCAGATTCCTTTACGACGTCGTGAATCGCACCCTTCGGTTGCAGCGCTTGTTCAAGCAGTTCGAGGTCGTCGAAATACCATTGCAGCACGCAGCGAGGTCGCGCGGATGCGTCGGACTTCGAGAAAGGATCGCAGTCGTCCGATTCCGTCGGCACGTGGATTACGGAACGGCGCAATCCCTCTACGTTTCGCGGTGCTAGCTCGAAGCGCGGCGCACATGCAGGCGTACCGTGGCCAAGGAGAAAGAAGCAGACTTCCACGCTCACCTCGCGCCGGGCGTTGCAACCAGGCGCGCCGCCGCTTGCGGCCGTGTCAACCGATGAAACTCTCGTCCGAAATAGATGAGTCCATCGCCGTCCGAGCGCAACGCGATGTGCCGAATCTGCGCGAACATGACCGAGTGCGAGCCGACCGTCTTGATGTCGACGATCTCGCCTTCGAGACTGGCGATCGCATCCGCGAGCACCGGCGCCTGCAAAGCGCCGCTGGTCCACGCATGGCGTCCGAAGCGTTCGTCCATCGAGCACGCGGTCATGCCGGCGAAATCACAGGCCACTTCCTGGCACTCGGCGGCAAGCACGTTGATGCACACGCTGCGGTTGCGATGCAGTACGGCATGCACATAGCTGGCCTGATTGATACACACGAGCATGGTGGGCGGCGCGTCCGTCACCGAGCACACCGCGCTTGCAGTAATGCCGCAGCGGCCGCCGGGCCCGTCGGTGGTGACGATGTTGACGGCGGCCGGCAGGCACGCCATCGCATCGCGGAAACGCTTTCTGGTGTCTTCGATCATCACGATGTTTTCCTTTTGCATGGCATGAGTCAGGACGCGCGGCGTTAGGGAAACGGCGTGACCGGCGGCACGCCGGCGAACAGCGCGCCGGATGCGTCATACGTGCCTTCGCCGAGAAACGCATGCTGTGTCACGACGATCGAATCGCGCACGAGGCGCTGCAAACGGTTCTCGCGATAGATCGCGGCGATGCCCGCCATCTGATACGCCTGCATCACCACTTCCGCGCCGATCTGCGCGGCGTGCGTCGCGCTGAGGCGCAATAGATTGGCCTGTTCCTGCGAGACGGGATCGCCGTCGATGATCGTGCGCCACGCGGCATCGGCGGATTCGTAGAAGAATGCGCGGGCGCTGCGCCAGTTGGCCTCCGCTTTCGCGAGGCCCGAGCGGTAGTAGCCACGGTCGGCGAGACGCGGCGCGCCGGTGGTGGTTTTGGTCGAACCGGACATGTCCGTCAGCAGATCGAGCGCCGCGCGCGCGAGGCCGATGTTGACGGCGGCGTGCACCTGCGCCTGATACGCGACGGCGGGATAGCGGTAAAGCGGTTCGTCGATCAGCGCCGCGCCGCCGCGCACGAAGGTCCATTGCGTATCGACGAATTTCTCGCGCAGCCGCAAATCGTGGCTGCCCGTTCCCTGCATGCCGACCACGTTCCAGTTCTCGACGATCTCCACTTCATGCGCGGGGAACACGGCCGTGAACGGCTTGCCCGCGCCCGCATCGCCGGAATTGGCGGGCGTGCCGCCGATGCCGACGCCGATCCAGTCCGCGCCCTTGCAGCCGCTCGCGAAGCGCCACTGCCCACTGACCACGAAGCCACCCGGCGCTTTCGTCGCGGGTTGCAGCGGATAGAGGCCGCCCGAGAAAACCTGGTCGGGGCCGGCGGCGTAAATCTGCTGCTGCGTTTCGATCGGCAAAGCGGCGAGGTAGGTATTCGCCGAGCCGAACGCCGCGACCCACGCGGCGGAGCCGTCGGCGGTCGCGATGCGTTCGAGCATCCGCAGGAATTGCGCCGGCGGCCGCGCGTCGCCGCCGAAGCGCTGCGGCGTGCTCGCCCGAAAGATGCCGGCGCGCTTCATCTTCGCGATCATGTCGCGCGGCACGTGCGAGAGACGATCGAACTCGTCGCGGCGGCGTTCGATCTCACCGATCAGCGCATCGAGTGTGAGCGGGCCGGTGTAGTCGGGATACGGATCCGCGTGATCGGTCGCGCGCAGTTCGTAGGCGTAAGTCGAAAGAGTGCTCATCTGAAGGCTTTGCATGATGACGGCTTCGAAAGAAAGTGAATGGGTGCGGAAGAAGCGGGCTTAGACGCTTTCGTGCCCGGCGTGCTCTTTGGCTTTCGCCTGAAGCCGTAGCGCTTTGGGAAAGGTTTCCGGCGCGAGACAGGTCGCGAGCACCGTGATCAAGCCGAGCACGACGAGATAAATCGCCACCGGCGCGGCGCTGCGGTAATGCGCGAGCAGCGCGGTCGCCACCATCGGCGAGAGGCCACCGCCGAGTACCGACGAAATCTCGCGGCCAATGCCGAGCCCCGAGAAGCGCAAATGAACGGGCAGCAATTCGCTGATGAAAGCGGGCTGCGCGCCTTCCAGAATGCCGAGCGTGATGCTGTTGGCGAGCACGAGCGCCGCGACGACTTTCCACAGCACGCCGGAGCCGAGCAACGTGAAATACGGATAGGCGACCAGCACCATCGCCACGGCGCCGGCGAGATAAACCGGCTTGCGGCCGACGCGGTCCGTGAGACGGCCCATCAACAGGGACACGGGAATCATCAGCAGCATCGACACGGTCAGGCCGCCTAGCACCCAACTCGATTTGAGGCCGATGAACTGGCCGTACGCAATCGAGAACGCGAAGAAGATGTACGACGCCGCGCCTTCACCGAAGCGCAGGCCGAACACGGTCAGCACCTGACGCGGACATTGGCGCAGTACTTCGACGATCGGCATGCGGGCGTC
Source organism: Paraburkholderia sp. BL25I1N1 (assembly GCF_003002025.1). GTDB lineage: Bacteria > Pseudomonadota > Gammaproteobacteria > Burkholderiales > Burkholderiaceae > Paraburkholderia. Next base: position 1,167 of record NZ_PVZB01000046.1, on the reverse strand, counting down.
GCGGCGCGTCGCCTTGACGGCGGCGAACTCCGCGCTTTCGTCGACGGAGCGGCGCATCCACAGACCGAGCGCGACCAGCACGGCGCTGCAGAGGAACGGCACGCGCCAGCCCCAGCTGTGGAAGTCGGCGGGAGAGAGCGTTTGCACGAGCAGAAACGCGGCGGTGGACAGCACGAAGCCGAACGCCGCGCCGCACGGACTCCAGGCGGCGAGCGCGCCACGCCGCGAGGCGGGCGCGCTTTCGTGAATCAGCAGGATGCTGCCGCTCCATTCGCCGCCGGCGGCGAGGCCTTGCAGAATGCGCAACAGCACCAGCAAGACTGGCGCGGCAAGGCCGATCTGTTGATAGGTCGGCAGCAGACCCATGCAGACGGTGGCCGTGCCCATGACGAGCAGCGTCAGCATCATGACCGTCTTGCGGCCGTAGCGATCGCCGATATGGCCGCACAACACGCCGCCGATAGGCCGCGCGATAAAGCCCACCGTAAAGCCGCCGAATGCGGCGATCGTACCCGTCAACGGATCGCTGCCGACGGGAAAGAACAGCTTGCCGAACACGAGCGCGGCAGCGGTGCCGTAAAGGAAGAAGTCATACCATTCGAGGACCTGCCCGAGCACGGCGGTCGTCACTGCGCGACGAACCTTGCTGGTGGGCCGGGTTGCGGGCAGAGGTGTCAGAGCGGCTGTCGCGTCAGAATTCATGGCGGGTCATGGCAGGTGGAGGGTCACGATGTGGAGGGTCGCGCGTTCTTGTCATGGTGTTCGGCAGGAGCGGCGAGACGAGCCCGGCAGGCATGGCCGAACAATATGACCGCGGAAATAGGCGGTCAAATTCAGGCCAAAAATGGCCGTCATGAATCGTGTGCATGACGGTTACGGTATTTCGCGCGAGGGGTGTTGCGGCGAGAGGGGGCTGCGTTCTGTTGAGAGGCGAACGCGTTGGGTCTGGCGAAGTACTGGATTTATTGCGGGCAAAATGAGAACTGCCGCCTCGGCGCAGCGCTTCTCACAACTGGGAAGCGATGGCGTTCGGCGGCAGGGTGTTCAGGCGTTCAGGTGTTCAGGCTCTAGCGGACGTGTCAGAAATCTTGTGTGCTGAGGCCGGTTAGAAATCTCAGTTGATGGCGCTGGTGAACCGCTCGCCGAACAGAATGGCGAACTGATTGA
>NZ_PVZB01000045.1 GCF_003002025.1 Paraburkholderia sp. BL25I1N1 | reverse complement strand
GAATTCACCGAACTCGCCCAAAATCCATCCTACTCATTTTGAGGCGTGCTCTTTCTCCCGCTTTTACGCCCCGCTCTCGATAAGTTGACAGTGCCCACTCGACCGCTAAATAGCCTTAGAGGCCGCTTTTTCAAATCTCGTTGGTTAGTTCGGCAACCACAGTGAACAGGTCACCAACGAGGCCATAGTCGGCCACGCTGAAGATGGGCGCCTCCTCGTCCTTGTTGATGGCAACAATGACCTTCGAATCCTTCATGCCGGCGAGATGCTGGATTGCGCCTGAAATACCGACCGCGACATACAACTGCGGCGCCACTATCTTGCCCGTCTGGCCCACCTGGTAGTCGTTCGGCACGTAGCCCGCGTCAACCGCCGCGCGCGACGCACCGAGCGCGGCGCAGAGTTTGTCTGCGAGCGGCTCAAGGACCTTCTTGTAGTTCTCAGCGCTACCCAGCCCCCGACCGCCCGAGACGATGATTTTGGCACTGGTAAGGTCGGGCCGCTCGAGCTTTGCCACCTCGCGGCTGACGAACTGCGCAAGCCCTGCGTCAGCGGCGGCTTCAATCTTCTCGACCTGTGCGCTACCACCCTCCGCGGCAACGGGGTGGAACGCGGTCGTGCGCACCGTGATGACCTTCACTGGGTCAACCGATTGCACGGTGGCAATCGCATTCCCAGCGTAAACTGGCCGCTCGAACGTATCAGCATTCACCACCGCCGTGATATCGCTGATTTGCGCAACATCGAGCGTTGCAGCAATACGCGGCGCCACATTCTTCCCGGCAGCAGTCGCCGCCGCCAGGATGTGAGAATAGTCCTTGGCAACGGAGCGCACCGTGGCCTCGACATTCTCAGCGAGTCCGGCTTCGAGTTGCGGTGCATCGGCGAGCAACACCTTCGAAACGCCCCCGAGCTTTGCAGCTTCGTCGGCCGCTGCCTGAGCGTTGTACCCCGCCACCAGCAGGTGAATATCGCCGCCAATCTTCTGTGCGGCAGCTACAGCGTTAAGTGTCGCGGCCTTAATTGACGCGTTGTCGTGTTCAGCAATCACCAGATTCGTCATAATCGTTTCGCTCCTCACAGCACCTTAGCTTCGGTCTTCAGCTTCTCGACCAGGGTCTTCACGTCGGCAACCCTCACGCCCGCGCCACGGTGCGCCGGCTCAGCGACCTTGAGCGTCTTCAGACGCGGTGTAACGTCTACGCCGAGGTCTTCGGGCCTCACAGTCTCCAGCGGCTTCTTTTTCGCTTTCATGATGTTTGGCAACGTCACGTAGCGCGGCTCGTTCAACCGCAGGTCGGTCGTCACGACCGCGGGCAACCGCAGCGAGAGCGTCTCTGCGCCACCATCGACTTCACGGACTACCTCCGCCTTGCCATCGGCGACAGTGATTTCAGACGCGAACGTAGCCTGCGGCAGGTTAGCCAGCGCCGCAAGTATCTGACCGGTCTGATTCGAGTCGTCGTCGATTGCCTGCTTTCCGAGAATCACCAGCTCCGGCTTCTCCTTGTCCATCAGCGCCTTAAGTACCTTCGCGACAGCCAGTGGTTGCAAGTCTTCATTCGACTCCACGAGAATCGCCCGGTCGGCGCCGATTGCAAGCGCCGTCCGCAACGTCTCCTGGACTTGGGTAACGCCTGCGGACACGGCGATGACCTCTGTCACAATCCCCGCCTCCTTCAGCCGCACGGCCTCTTCTATAGCTATTTCGTCGAATGGGTTCATTGACATCTTCACATTGGCGATGTCGACGCCGGTGCCATCCGACTTCACGCGGACCTTCACGTTGTAGTCGACCACGCGCTTTATGGCCACGAGAACCTTCACGTTTGCTCTCCTGTTTGGAACAGGGCTACGACAGCCCTTCGCCTCAATATTTATGGAACCCGCTGCCGGACTTGCGGCCGAGGGCGCCCGCCGCAACCATCTCGCGCAGCAACAGGGCCGGCCGATACTTCTGGTCGCCGAACTCATCATGAAGGACGGCCATAATTGCGAGCACGGTGTCGAGTCCAACTAAGTCCGCGAGGGCCAGCGGACCAATGGGATGGTTCGCCCCCAGCTTCATTCCCTCGTCGATATCGGCGGCGCTTGCAACACCCTCCTGCAGCACAAGAATCGCCTCGTTAATCATTGGAATCAGAATCCGGTTGACCACGAAGCCGGGAGAATTCCTCATCCCGATTGAATGTTTTCCCAGCAACTCAGCCAACTGGACAGCTGTCGCGAAAGTCGCGTCGTCGGTGCGCACACCCCGAATGACCTCCACAAGTCTCATCGCGGGAACCGGATTAAAGAAGTGCATTCCGATGAGGCGATTGCCACTCTCCAAGCTTCGTTATCGAGACCGAGGAGGTATTCGTCGCAAGCACTGCGTCCGGACGAATCACTGCGTCCGACGAGATGAGAATCTGCTGTTTAGTGAGGACGTCCTCAGTCACCGCCTCAATGATGAAATCTGACTCCGCGAAGGCGCTGACCGTCGTGCTGAACGAAAGTCGCCGCATCGCTGCAGCAGCTTTGCACTCGTGTCTTTCATCTCTTTTTTCGCTACGCCCGCGGAGCTCGTTCGAAACCGGGTGCCTCACCGACTGCCTGCGAACCAAGAAGCACCTGCGCGCCAACTTCATCGACACGTCGAGCGTTGTCCCTCAGAGGACTTTTGACTCTCTTAGCGTGTCAACTTCTTCGCCAGACAGACGCAACCAGCCCAACAACACTTCGTCTGTGTGCTGCCCGAGCCTGGGCGGCGCACTGCGATATTGAACCGGGGATTCGGACATACGGATGGGGTTCGCGACCATGGCGACGTTTCCCCCAGAAACGTGCGGCATCTCGACACGAACACCGCGCGCAAGCACGTGCTGGTCCTCGAACACCTCAGCGACATTGTTGATGGGCCCACAAGGCACTCCGACCGCTTCCATCGCCTTCACCCACTCACGGGTGTTCCGCGTCTTCGTTGCAGCCTCGAGCAGCGCCACGAGCTCTGCTCGATGCTTTACGCGCAGCGGGTTCGTCAGAAAGCGTTCGTCGATTGGAAGTCCGGCCAGACCCAAGGCCTCGCAACAGTGGCGGAACTGCCCATCATTGCCGACCGCGATAATCATGTACCCGTCCGCGGTCGAAAATTCCTGGTAGGGAACGATGTTCGGGTGAGCATTACCGAGACGGCTTGGCACCATCCCCCCAATCAGATAGTTGGACGCCTGGTTCGCCAGACTCGCAATCTGGACGTCGAGCAGGGAAAGGTCGACGTGCTGGCCCTCGCCACTACGGTCACGTCGCGCCAACGCGGCGAGGATGCCGACCGTTGCATACAGCCCCGTCATGACGTCCGTGAGCGCAACACCGACCTTCACCGGGCCCGCACCTTCGGTGCCATCCGCACGTCCGGTCAGACTCATCAGTCCGCCCATCCCTTGAATGAGGAAGTCGTAACCGGCGCGGCTTGCGTAGGGGCCATCCTGACCAAAGCCCGTGATGGAGCAATAAATCAGGCGAGGGTTGACTGCCTTCAGCGACGCGTAATCGAGACCGTACTGCTTAAGACCGCCAACTTTAAAGTTCTCGATAAACACGTCTGCCTCAGCGGCCATACGCTTTATCAGTGCCTGCCCGTCGGGATGGCTGATATCGATGGTCACCGACCGCTTGTTGCGGTTCGCACACAGGTAATAGGCGGACTCGCCCGTCGCGTCGCCTTCGCCGTCGGCTAGCCATGGCGGCCCCCATGCCCGGGTATCATCACCCGTGCGTGGCCGCTCAACCTTGACCACGTCTGCCCCTAGGTCGGCCAGCAACTGACTTGCCCACGGACCTGCCAGTACGCGCGAGAGGTCCAGGACGCGAACGCCTTCGAGCGCGCCCACTGATAGTGTCTTGTCCATGGCCGGTTAGAACGCCGCGATGCCCGTGATGGCACGGCCGAGAATCAGCGCGTGAATGTCGTGCGTGCCCTCGTACGTGTTGACGACTTCGAGATTCACCAAGTGACGCGCAACACCGAACTCGTCACTGATGCCATTGCCGCCCAGCATGTCGCGTGCGACACGCGCGATATCGAGTGCCTTGCCACACGAATTGCGCTTCATGAGCGAGGTGATTTCCGCTGCAGCGGTGCCCTCGTCCTTCATGCGGCCCAGTCGGAGACAACCGCCGAGCCCGAGGGTGATTTCGGTCTGCATGTCGGCAAGCTTCTTTTGCACGAGCTGGTTCGCGGCCAGAGGGCGCCCGAATTGTTTGCGGTCGACGACGTACTGACGTGCACGATGCCAGCAATCCTCGGCCGCACCGAGTGCGCCCCATGCGATGCCGTAACGAGCACTGTTGAGGCACGTGAACGGACCCTTAAGCCCGCGCACATTTTCGAAAGCGTTCTCTTCCGGGCAGAAAACTTCGTCCATCACGATTTCGCCCGTAATAGAGGCACGCAGGCCCACCTTCCCGTGGATTACCGGTGCGGAGAGTCCCTTCCAGCCCTTTTCGAGGACGAACCCGCGAATCGCACCTTCATCGTCCTTCGCCCAGACGACGAACACCTGCGCGATGGGGCTGTTCGTAATCCACATCTTGCTGCCACTCAGCGAGTACCCGCCGTCGACTTGCTTCGCACGCGTCGCCATGCTGCCCGGGTCCGAGCCATGGTTGGGCTCCGTCAAACCGAAGCAGCCAATCCATTCACCGCTGGCAAGCTTGGGGAGATACTTCTGGCGCATCGCATCCGAACCAAATTCGTTGATGGGCACCATCACGAGCGACGACTGAACACTCATCATCGAACGATACCCGGAGTCAACGCGCTCGACTTCGCGGGCCACGAGTCCATAGCTCACGTAGTTGAGACCAGCGCCACCATACTCTTCGGGAATCGTAGCGCCCAGCAGGCCGAGCTCGCCCATTTCGCGAAAGATGGCCGGGTCTGTCGATTCTTTTCGGAATGCTTCCAGAACCCGAGGTCCAAGGCGCTCTTGGCAGTACGCGTGTGCAGAGTCCTGCACGAGACGCTCTTCCTCAGTCAGTTGTTGTGAGAGCAGGAGGGGGTCGTCCCATTGAAAGGAAGGCGACTTGTGCTGAACATTCATGATTGGCACTATGCAGTGGATGAATGTGTTCAAATCTACCGACGCGATGACTGCGTCACAACCGATTTTTTTGCACTAGCCTGTTCGTAAAACGCACACATCGCCAGACGACACCTATCGCGCAGACATGCGGAATCAGCAATGCGTGGAATGTTCGCTTATACATGTACGTGCAGGGAAACAGTCGCTGCAGAAGATTTGGCGTCGCCGGCATTAAAGTCACTATCCGTTCAACGGCTCAACCCGGCGCAACGAATCGCCCTGCGAGGTTTCGAGCCCATTCTGATTCCCAAACACGAGCGCCGTTTCACGGGCTTCGATGAACGCAACAGGTTCTGTCGAATGAAAGATCCTATGTAGGACGGGGCTACGGAGCCCGCACTACGCTGATCGTAAAATCGGCCGTGTGCCCGTTACTCAAGGAGAGGATCATGCGCACAGATCAGGCAAACGTGACGCATTCGGAAGCGCTCGTGCTGGCGGTATCGCTGGAACTGGCTGCGGCGAAGTGGAAGGTTGCGTTACATGACGGTCGCCGCGACAGCCCGGCCGTACACACGGTAGCGGAGCCACAAGCCGCATCCCGTCTGCATGCGGTGCTAACGTTGATCGGGCAGCAAAGAGCGAAATGGGCACTGCCAGCGGATGCACGAGTCGTCGTCAGCTATGAGGCGGGCCAGGATTCGTTCTGGATCTATCGTGCGCTGCAGGCTCGCGGGATCGAATGTCACGTCGTCGATCCTGCGAGCATCCCGGTTGAACGCCACAAGCGGCGCGCGAAGACTGACCGGCTCGATGCAATCAAACTTGTCATCAGTCTGCGTGCCTGGCTGCGCGGCGAACGCGACCGCATGCGGGTGATCCGGGTGCCATCGGCGCAGGATGAAGCATCCCGCCATCTGATGCGCGATCGCGGGCAACTGCAGAAGGAAGTCCTCCAGCACCGTGACCGCATGCGCAAGTTACTGATCACACTCGGTTGCTGGGATGAGGTCGATAGCAGGAAGTTCGCCGGCCGACTCGCCCGCGGGGAGCCACGGTGTCACGATGGTGCGCCGCTCCCGGCAGAGCTCCATGAACGGCTGGTTCGCGAGTGCGAGCGACTGACACTCGTCGAGCAGCAACTGGCCACCCTGGAGAAGACGCGAGAAACCAGTCTGCCCGAGCCTGCGCGTGAGCGGATCGATCGCCTCACACGCCTGAACGGCATCGGGCCAGTTGGCGGATCAAGACTGGCGCTAGAACTGTTCTGGCGGCAATTCAGCAACCGCCGTCAGGTCGGTGCTTGCGTTGGCCTCGCGCCGCAACCCTTCGACAGCGGCGAGAGCCGTGTGGATCAGGGCATCAGCAAACAGGGCAACCGGCGAGTGCGTGCGCTGCTGATCGAGATGGCATGGTCGTGGCTGCGCTACCAGCCAGACAGCGCGCTCACACTCTGGTTCCATCGGCGCACGCAGGGTACGCCGTCGAGCCGCCGAATCCGGCGGGTTGCAATCGTGGCGGTCGCCCGCCGTCTTGCGATTGCGTTGTGGCGTTATCTGACGGACGGCGTATTACCTGAAGGCGCGCAGTTGAAGTCTGCATAATCCCTGACGGCTTGCCGGAAAGGAGGAAACGGTTCGTCAGCACAAACGGTCTGAAGTGTACGCGTCCGTGGGAAGTCCTGGTTGCCTGTAGTGCAACCGATTGAAAGATGGGACGCGTGCCCCGGAGATATCCGGGCGAAGCGCGCATGCAGGATGGGGCTGGTCACACCGTTGGCCAGCGGATAGAAGGTGAGTGCAGACCTCGAGTCTCACGAGCGCGATTGAACGGCCTCAGACTACTCATGGGAAAAAATGTGACGGACCTTAAATGCAAGCAATGCTTTCTCGTCAAATAAACTGCAATCCGAAACATCGGCGACCATCTGTTTGTCAAACGGCAAGCGGCTTGACAAACAGATCCTCATAGAAGGGACTTCCCCGTCCCGAGGCTGCGGCGGAAGCCGCAATTCGGCAGAACCAGCTCACGCCTGTGTTCGTGACGCACTCTCCTCGTCAAGGTGCCATGTACCGCCCGGCTTGCGTCGCCCCGCTTTCACTCGATGAGCAAAGCCCTTACCAAACTTGTCACACCAGCATCGGATCGTCTCGTATGTCACGATCACGCCGCGCTCGAAAAGCAGTTCCTCAATGTCGCGCAGGCTCAAATGAAAGCGGAAATACCATCGAACAGCGTAACTAATGACACTAGCCGGGAAACTGTGACCGTGATAGAGCGATTTCGATTTCTTCATCGCATCATCTTATCCGACGAGTCACACAACCTGACAATGCCCTATTCATTTCTATGTGGGCTTGCGCAGACTCCAGGCATGCAGCGACGGCGGATCGAACTCACACCACCTCGATAGCTATCGCTGTAGCTTCACCCCCTCCGAGGCAAAGCGACGCAACCCCCCGTGTCTTGCCGTATTTTTTTAGCGCGTAGAGGAGAGTAACGATTATCCGTGCTCCCGAGGCGCCAATTGGATGGCCCAGGGCACAAGCACCGCCGTGGATGTTTACTTTTTGGTGAGGTAGGCCCAGATCGCGCATGGCTACCATCGCCACCACCGCAAAGGCCTCGTTGATCTCCCATAGGTCAACCTCCGCGGCACTCCAGCAGGCCTTCTCGAGCAAACCCTTGATCGCGCCCACGGGTGCGGTGGTAAAGAGCGACGGTAGCTGGGCGAAAGTGTTATGGGCAACGATTGTCGCGACAGGCTTTAGATCGCGCATTTGCACCTCTGAACGACGCATCATCACGAGCGCAGCGGCTCCGTCGGAAATCGAAGAAGAGTTCGCTGCGGTAACTGTTCCGCCTTCTCTGAAGGCGGGCTTGAGTGTTGAAATCTTTTCGGGCTGCGCCATCTGGGGCTGTTGGTCCTGTGCAATCAAAACTTCACCCTTTCTTCCCTTGACGGAGACGGCGGCGATCTCGTCTGCGAACGTGCCGTCGGCAGTGGCGGCGAGTGCTCGATTAAGAGAAGTCAGAGCGAAAGCATCCTGCGCCTCTCGAGTAATGCCATAGGTCTGTGCGGTATCCTCCGCGAACGTCCCCATCAGGCGCCCAGGATCATATGCATCCTCCAACCCGTCGACAAACATATGATCGGTCAGCTTCCCATGGCCCATCCGGTAACCTGCGCGTGCTTTGTCCAACAGGTATGGAGCGTTAGACATGCTCTCCATTCCGCCGGCCACCATGATTCGGTTGCTTCCCGCCAACAGTAGATCGTGCGCTAACATTGCGGCTTTCATGCCTGACCCGCACATTTTGTTGACTGTTGTGCAACCGGTCGAATCAGGGATTCCTGCCGCGCGCGATGCCTGACGCGCAGGTGCCTGACCCAGGCCAGCAGATAAGACACAGCCCATTAATACTTCCTCGACATGTTCGGGCGCAAGTCCCGACCGTAGTATCGCCGAACGTATAGCGACGGCCCCAAGTTCCGCAGCGGTGAGCGACGCAAGATCCCCTTGCAGTGCGCCCATCGGGGTGCGGGCGGCCCCGACAATAACGATTGGGTCGTGTTGTGTCATAGATCCTCCATACCTCTTAAGGTGTTCCGGGATTGACGTTGAGCTGGGCACATAGGGCCATCTGGAACGGCATCCCGCGTTAACTTTCAATTTTCCTTCCTCGGTCTTGAAGGCGTACTGCCAGTAACACGGACGTCGGTCTCAAATCGGGCCGTTGCCTGGAAGGCACCTTGACCGCCACTACCGATGGCCGGGGCATATCTTTCTGATACGTCAGATATAGTGCCAGCTCGCTCCGCCCCCGCAACTAAGTTATAGACGTGCGTGGCACCCGACAAACGTTGATTGATTAACGAGACGGCGACCATCCCTATCAGACTTGCCAACGCAATGGCCATGAAGTTCTGCTCGAGCGGCAACTTCATCGCGACGAGGGAACCGATCACTACTGGCGCACAGACTGCCCCCAAACGTCCCAGACCCGATGCAAATCCGACCCCAGTCGAGCGGATCGCCATCGGGTAGAACTCACCAGCATATGCATATGCCAGGAGTTGCGTACCGAGCGTCGAAGCCCCAACGATGAACACGACGAGGTATAACAGCTCTGTTGACTTTGTATAGCCCATCAACGTCAAGGAAAGCGCTCCAGTCGCGTAGAACCCGATAAGCACGTATTTGATATTGAGTCTGTCGCCAAGCCAGCCGCCAAGCACCGCACCGATCATCGCGCCTACGTTGAAGATCAGTACAAAAGTCAACGCCGAGCCGAGACTGTGACCCGCCATAGCCATCAACTTCGTCAACCACGAACTTAGTGAGTACACCATGAACAGACCCGTCACAAAGGCGATCCAGATCATCGCCGTGCTGAGGCCGCGTCCATCGCTGAACAGTCTGGATACCGAGGCGTCTGACGCCGGGTCATCGATCGGTACGGCAAATGTCTCATGCTCTTGAAGATCGTATCCAGGTACCAGTTTCCTGGCGACCTTCTGGACGTCATCGTAGCGGTGCTTTTTCATCAGGAAAGGCATTGACTCCGGCATCGTCTTCAGAAGCAGTGGAATGAATAGCACCGGTGCGCCTGCAACGTAGAACATCGACTGCCAGCCATACGCTGCAATCAGTTGTTTCCCAATCAAAGCCACCAGGACACCGCCTACCGAATAGCCCGCGAAGACAAAGGTCACCAGCCGAGCTCTGATCCTGCGGGGCGAAAACTCTGCCATCTGGGCCGTGACGATAGGTAGAACCCCGCCAATACCTAGTCCGGCGACGAAGCGCGCAATGCTGAAGGTGACTGGTTCGTGTGCCAACCCAGCGGTCGCCGTGAAGACGCTGAATAAGGAAACGCAGACGGCGATCATAAAGGGACGTCCAAGCTTGTCAGCCAGGGTACCAAAGAAAATTGCGCCGAACATCATGCCGAATAGTGCTGAACTGACCATGAAGCCCGCCTTCGTAGCTTCAACGCCCATGTCCTTCATGATTGACGGCAGCGCCGCGCCCACGACGGCGAGGTCGTAGCCATCGAGGATAAGGATGAGCACTCCCCAGAAAAGAACCAGTGCGTGGAACCGGTTGAAGCTTGCTTCGTCGGCCAACTTACGTACGTCTATACGATGCATTTTGTGTCTCCTCAGTCAATAGCAAATGTGCGGCTGAAACTGATTAACTAGATAAGCTGGTTCACGTGATCAGGCAACGCAGTGTAGGTACGGCCCTCACTCACTGACGCCACTCCCGTTCGCTCGACGGGTATCCGCATTGAATTCACAACAATCGAGAACCGGCGATATCGCGAACTGTACGGCGAATGTTGCCTGCACGAGTTCGCGCCCCGCTGCGCGTTCCATCGTCCCCGCCGACGTTCCGGCCTGCCCTTGTCTGGATCGAGGCACGGCCGAGCCCAAGCCTCGGCAGCGCGCATTGAATTCCAGTACGTGCCTTGAGGCGCATTGGTCGTTCGATGCAGGCGCATTCCGCTCCAGCCGGACCTTGCTATCGGTCATTTCGCAGCCATCCTGATCGCCCCGTCTAGTCGGATCACCTCCCCGTTTAGATACGGATTCTCGATTACATGACACACAAGCGACGCAAACTCCTGTGGCTTTCCAAGACGGCTCGGAAAGGGCACCGTCGCCGCCAGCGATGCCCGGACTTCGTCCGGCATTGCGAGAAGCATTGGCGTTTCCATGATCCCCGGGGCAATGGTCACTACGCGGATTGAATGCCTTGCCAGTTCCCGAGCCGCGGGCAACGTCATCGCGACGACGCCGCCTTTTGACGCGGCGTACGCGACTTGCCCAATCTGGCCGTCGTAGGCGGCAACGGACGCAGTGTTTATGATTACGCCATTTTCCTCTTCGCCGCCGGTACCATCACGCTTGACCAGCCTGTCGGCGGCGACCCTTAATACGTTAAATGTTCCGACGAGATTGACGTCCACGGCTGCGCGAAAGCTTTGCAGCCCATGTATTCCGTTTCGGCCGAAGATGCGTTCCGCCGGCGCGACCCCGGCACAGCTGACGACGCCAGAAAATGTCCCGCTAAGCCCGACAGCCAGGTCGAGGGCTTTGACGATGCTATCTTCGCTCGTCACGTCAGCCTGAATGAACTCGATGTCAGACCCGTAACGTTGTCTGAGAGCGGCGCCGGCGTCCGAATTTCGGTCCGCAACTACAACCACAGCACCTTTACTCACGAGTGCCTCCACGGTGGCGGCACCAAGTCCCGAGGCGCCGCCTGTCACTAGAAACGTCTTACCTTCTATACGCATAGGATTCCTTATTGTCTACGGGCCGCGTCAACGGCGCGGGGCTCGCTTTTCCCGCCGGAGCGGGATTGAGCTATTAGAGAGTGTTCCGTTGGCTGGTTCGCACCGCGCCGTTATTCATTGTGGTAAATCGCGAACTCTCGAGCAGGCGCTCGCTCCGTCCGCAATCTATTTTCGTCAGCCGACGTATCCTCATATCCGAGAGCCATGCCCGACAGTAAAATCTGGCTGTCAGGGATGTTCAGGACGTCGTGGACGACGCCGCCATATTCGCACCAGGCTTGCTGCGGGCATGACGCAATTCCGTAGCACTGTGCGGCGATCATTACGTTCTGCATGAACATTCCGCTGTCAAGCCATGAGCCCGCCAGGAGATATCTATCCATGGTGAAGAACAGGCCGACGGGGGCACCGAAGAACGTGAAATTGCGAAGCATCGCCTCATTGCGGGAAACATGGTCTGAGCGCTCAATCCCGTAAAGACTGTATAGGTCGAAGCCGACCTTGCGTCGTCGCGATAGGTGGACATCCTTCAGTTTTTCCGGCATGTAGGCATACTCGTCACACCGCCTACCTTCGCGAGCGGCCTCCAATACGGCTGCGGACAGCCGATTTCTGGCATTGCCGGTTACCACATGAACGTGCCAAGGCTGAATGTTCGTACCTGAAGGGGCTCTTGCAGCCAGGTTGAGAATGTCGTCGATCACGTCCGCGGTAATAAGCGTATCCAAAAATCGTCTTACCGACCGACGTTGGACAATAGCTTCGATCGCGCTCACGGAGGGCGTTGCATTCATAGGTTGGTCACTCTTTAGTAATGGCAAGACTAATTCGTCCCGGCACGGCCGCGGCAATAGGACCGTCTTTTTTCCGCTGCTCCCGCAGCACAAACCGCTGAATCTTCCCGCTCGGAGTTTTGGGAAGCTCGGCGGAAAAGTGGACCTGGCGAGGGTAAGCGTGAGCCGCATAGCGAGTCTTTACCCACTGCTGAATCTCATGTTCCATTTTGGGCCCCGCCTTTTCATGCCGACGCAGTACGACGTACGCCTCGATAACCTCGCCCCGCACCTTATCCGGTACCGCAATCACTGCGCATTCGGCGACATCCGGGTGCGCGGCGATCACCGATTCGACCTCAAACGGGCCGATCCGGTAGCCAGCCATGATAATTACGTCGTCCTCTCGCGAGGAAAAGAAGAAGTAACCGTCTTCGTCGACGCGGCCCAGGTCGCCGCTCAGATACCATCTTCCGTCGCCAGCAAACCGCTCCGCGCTTTTCGCAGGATCGTCCTCGTAGCCCTTGAACCAGGCCAGCGGGCTTTCCGCCAGTTCGAACGCGACTCGGCCCACCTCGCCGACTCCGATCTCGACGTCATTATCGCGATCGAGCACAACCGCCTTCCATCCGGGCATCGCGACACCCATTGAGCCCGCTTTCACAGGCCGCGCGAGACGTGGGTCATGATGGTTATTGATGAGCATGCCAGCTTCCGTTTGACCGTAATGATCAAACACTTCGACGCCAAGGGCGCCGACTGCCCATTCATTCACATCCGGTGTGAGCGGTTCGCCCGCACTTGAGGCGCAACGGAGTGCAAGGCCGGGAGGCGGCTCAATTTCCGAACACAACAAGGAGCGATACACGGTCGGCGCAGCAGCAAAGTTTGTCACGTTGCGATCGACCAGGACGCGGTACGTCGTCAGGGGCTCAAACCCGGCTTTCAGCAGGACACTGTGAACGCCGGTGCAAAAGGATCCGAGCACGCCAAAGTATAGGCCGTAGCCCCAGCCGGGGTCAGCAGCGCACCAGTAGACATCGTCATCGCGTAAGCCAATACCGAATTCGACATAGCTATGGAATGCCGCAAGCGCTCGAACCGGAACGACCACCGCCTTCGGCCGACCCGTGGTACCGGAGGTGAAGATGTGGATGAAAGGGGCATCGCCGCCCAGTGAGGCAGCCGCGCTTACCGGCTGCTGCGCACCGCCCTTGAGAACTGATTCGAAAGTAACGGCCAGCGGATCGGCGTTCGCCGCTTGCTCACCGCCGATCACTACAACACGCCGCAAAGGGTTTTCAGGCATATCTTCGCCCCTGGCTAGCTTTGGAGCTTGAGCCGAATCGCAGATCACGACCCTCGCGCGACTGCCGGTCAGCCTCACCGCTATCGCGGCCGGCGCAAATGCCGTGAAGAGCGGCACATGCACCGCGCCGAGCCTCCAGATCGCCATCAGCGCGATCAGGTATTCCTGACTTTTGCCGGCCAGAGTAGCGACCCTATCGCCTTTTCCTATTCCAAGCGATGCAAGACCGGCGGCAAATGCCTCGGACTGACGCCTCAGTTCACCATAGGTCAAACGTTTTGCCTCGAGCGTCGCATCAACGACCTCGTACGCCACGCTCTGGGGATTGTGCCTGTCGCACAGGAGCCAGGCCACACTTGCGGAAGGATCGGTGTATTGACTCACCAGTTCCGTCACCCGCAGGCGCGGGTCCGAAAGAGTCGTTTTGATATCCATATCTGTCTCCTGAATTTTTTAAGACCGAGGGCGAGTCAATGATCGTGTTTAAGTAGAATCTCGATTCGCTTAACATTAATGCGGCGCCGCCTCACTGTCAAGCTCGAAAAGCCAGGTATTAGCACCCGGCTCCGGCGCGTCCGGATGATCGTCGCAAACTGCCATGTCATAATGACTTTGAGAGGATGCGCCCGGCAGGCCTTCCGACCCCCATAGGACATCCGCACCGACGGTGAGCTGAAATGGAAGATCTACTTAACGCACCGCGCGTTCGCATCCGTCGCCGCGGCGCAGACAAATATCCGCTGATTCTTAAGGCTGCGCGTACGCTGGTCGCGCAATCGGGATTTCGCGAGGCGCAGATGTCGTCGATCGCAGACGCAGCCGGAATTGCGATTGGAACGCTCTATCGCTACTTCCCGTCGAGAACAGAACTCATGGTCGAGGTTGTGAAGACGACCGCCCAGCGGGAAGTGGATGTGGTCGCCGGAATCGCGATGCGTGATGGAACTGCTCGCGATCGGCTTGGTGCTGCAGCATGGACATTTGCAAGCAGAGCATTACGCGGGCATCGCCTGGCCCATGCTCTCGTTGCCGAGCCGGTCGAGCCCGACGTGGAGGCAGCTCGCCTTGTCTATCACCGCGCGCTGTCGCGAGTATTCAAGACGATCATCGAGCAAGGAGTCGCAGGGAACGAATTCCCCGTTCAGGATGCCTCCGCCTCGGCGGATTGCATCGTTGGATGTCTATTTGAGGGGCTGGTGGCGCCACTTACGATTAACCCCGCAGAACCTTCGCCGGAACTAGCCGCCCACGCTTCGGCGATTATCGCTTTTTGTCTGCGAGGGGTTTCGGGCAACTCGCGACCGTTCGCTCCTCCCGCCTACTGAATCCTAAGCTCGGCGGGGAACCGGCTTGCCAGGCAATGGGCCGCAAACTGGAGAGGCTCAAGCGGGAAGTGCAGTTTGCCGGCATTCACCTCGGCCGGTCGCTCGAGGTGATTATTGCGGATTAGTCGGCCATGGCGCCAGATTCTTGCCGCTTAAACAGAATCTGCGTTTGACGAGCCCCGAGTCCTCGGGCTTACTTTGTTGCCCCCCAAAAACAAGGGTCTCCGGTCCCAACGGCTTTTCCTGAAAGCTCAGCCGTTGGCAGACGCCACATCAGATCTGATTTCGAAGATGTGATTGATAGCAAGTCGGGCGAGACGCTTATCTCTGACTCAAAACAAGAGTGAGGCAGTTTGCTTTCGAGCTACTGCCCCACCGCAAGTCTATGGTTACTGCATCCCAGCTAACGTGCCTGCGGTCCCCAGGCGAAGCATCGAGTTGTCCCCGTCCGCACAACTCCAGTTTGCAGCGTCTGCCGGTGATCCAGACCCTGAGTAATGTGCTTGTGCAGGGAAAGGACAAAGCGGCATGGTGCGCGACACAGGTTTTGTTGAGTCGTCGTCGGTATACTTCGTCGCGATAATGCTGTCGGGTGCCTGGCCGGTTCCTACCCAATTGTCCAGCGAAGCAAGTGCATCGTGCTGTGGGTCAAATGGAATTGTTGGAGAGAACTGTTGATACTGGCTTACGAAAGCGTTGGGACCAACTCCGCCCTGACAATGATCCATGCCCGGAGCCAGGAAGAGTCGCACGTTTTTCTCCAGCGCCGCATATCCCCCTTCCGCAGACGCAAGATTCTCATAGTACGTGACCGTGTTGTTCGCATTCAGATAGGGATCGGTGAGGCCGTGATACATGAACAGTTTTCCACCTTTTTGAATGAACGGTGCAAGAGCCGCCGGATCATCCCACGTGCCATTGAGGAACGCGTTCTGGATCGCGTCCGTAGTCTGCGAGGGGAACGTGACATGGAATGTCGAAGGGTCCGCAGGATCCGAAAGCCCAAACGCCTGTCCGAGCGTCGTTCTTCCATCATATTTCGGGTCACCGCTGAAAACGATGTTCTTTAGCGTGTAGTTCGAGAACGCCCAGTCGTTGAACATCGTGAGGTAGGGTTGAGGACCGAACGGGTCGGGACCCTGAGCCGGCTGTGACGGGAAGGCGGCCGTGTCGGCTGCGTCCGCTAATGTACCCGGCGACCAACCCGCAGCAAGAACGGAGCCGGTCTGGTCGCGGGCAGCCGAGACGATCGCGGCCACACTATCGATCTGATCCGAACTCAAGCACGAATCGCTTCCGGCGGCGCCTGCTGCACACATTGGGATGTCTTTGCGGGGATTGAAGTTGCACGCGTTTGGATTTTGTATCAGCCCATCTGTGACACCGTCAGCTGCATCACAGGCAGTCGTCATAGCGGAGGCAACAAGCTTCATTTGCGCGCCCGATAATTGAGCACTCGTGCTGCGAAGCTGAACAAGTGCGCGCGTCATGAAGTTAGGATGATTCTTGCGAGGGTTATACGGCGCGCCTGCTACGATTCCGTCAAAGTCCTGTGGATACTTCGTTGCTTCAACCATCGCTTCGCGACCACCGTCCGAGCAACCCATAAAATATGAACGCTTCACGGTCTGAACGTTGTATGCAGACGCCGTTGCCTGCTGGCCAAGTATCGCCATTGTATGCACCGCGCGATGCAGATAATCCTGTACAGCATCGGTGTTTTGCACACCTGGAGAACTTACGGCCCAACTACTGTCGGACTCGAGGGATGTTCCTGTTGCAGCAATGGAACCGTCTACATGACCGTCGTCGGTTTGCCAGACCGCAAAACCAGCGCGGAGATGAGCTGGATTGGGAGCTCCCGACTCACCAACGTTTCCGCAGTTGCCACCGCATCCAATCTGGAGGTACTTGCCGTTCCACTTATCCGCAGCAGGAAATCCTGCTGCAAAATTTGCGGTCTTGCCGGTGACGGAATTGGTAACGAAACTCCCGGTAACCAGACAATAGGCGGGCGCACCATCGCCCAAGGCATTCTCAGCTAGCAGGTTGACCCCTCCTTTGGTCGCGCGGAATACTGCGGGCAGGCTCGTCCACAAATTCGGGATGTCCTTGACCGTGACCCCCGTCGGCATTGCTTTCTGCATGGTCTGGGTGGTGCACATTTCCGCTAACGTCGGCTGCTGCGGCGACGCAGTCTGTACACCCCCGTCGCCACACCCTGCCGTCATCAGCGAAACAGCTACGCTGACTATCGCCGAAATTCTGACATTCATTTGTGTCTCCGTGTCATTTTATTACTTTCGATAAAGAGGGGCAGTGCGGTGCGGCATGCGCTGCAAACAAGCCAAATACGATATTAAGTGAATCTCAATTTCAGTTAACGATATGTGTCATCGTGAAGGCTGTCAACCAGAATGGCGTCAGTATTAGTACCAGTCGGGAACTGAACAGCTAGCTTGAGCGTGCCGCGCCTTGGCCAATGGATGCTGTGTCGGCCTTGCATCGACCCCTTCCGTTTGCGCGTCCACCCGTAACTGAAATTCAGTTTCAGTTAGCGTCGCGCATGCGGGGCCTTGCCGAAGCGCGAATGTCGAGCGAAGCATCGGATGAATGTGCGGGGCCTCTGTATTTGCGGGTGACACGTGCGCGGACGAGGTGCGGCGCTGCGATAGATGGAGGGACAACCCGGCACAAACGCGAACAGCCGGATGGATGTGCAAGGTGAACTTCGGCTAACGATCCAACAGACGATGCAAACTAGACTGAAAAGAAACGGGCCGATAAATGCCGCAAGGACGTTCTGAGTCGTCGAGTCCTCTACCGGACGTGGCTTAGCGCCCGGTGTTGCCAATTGCGCCGCACTGGTTTGCCTGCCTGCATTGCCTGGCGAGTAGTCATCAAATTCGCCGAAATATGGTAAGCGCCCGACCCAGAGTGGCCTTGTCGCGTTTCAGGAGTGAATCAAAGCCGGCGTCGACGCAGACGGTAGAATATGCGAGCAGGTAAAACGGTACGGCAGAGTTGACCGCGCCCACGACAAACGAAGGCCACGCTTGGGATCTAAATTGGCTACGCGCATCCGCGGATGCGAAGCACCGACCGGAGTTAAAACGAGCGCCGCGATTGCGACGCGCAGGGCGATCAAAACAATCGGCCCGAATTCCGGCGTGGCCACGCGCATGAATAGGAACTGGAACTACGCACCCCAGATCGCGGCCAGCGCGAAAAGCTCGATAAGATTCATAGTGGAAGACGTAGAACCAGTAGATTAACGGGCTCTACCGCATCCGCATGCTTTTCGAGCGTGAGTAAGGCCATTTGTTCCGATCGATGCCTACGGCGTAGCAGCGGGATCCCCCTAAGCCGAGACGACCGGTCGCAGGGAACGATCACGGGGTTTTGCAGAGGTAGCGCTTGCGACTGCGCGCGTTACCGGGTCCAAACCCATGCGACTTTGCGATCGTTCCGTAGGAAACTACTGTCCCGTACGGAAGTGCAGTGAGCTCCTTCCCGATTCGCGGCTGAAAGGATCTGCCGCGCAATTGAAAAGAAACAGCGAGCACGCGTCGCTCGCCAGTAAAAAGCTCGGCAATTTGCTCTTGCGCCTGCAGGATCAGAGGAGCCGCTGTGTATTGGCGCTGTGCGAATGGAGTCGAGGGAAAGCGGTGTTGGTCGGCGAGGAACAGGGCCGTCAAAAGATCGTCCTCGGCACGCGAGACTATGTCGCCCAGCGGACTCGGAATCAGATGACCCGGCGTCATTCGCGTTGTGCTTCGTATTTGCGCCAAACGTGCAGCGTTGCATAAGCGCGCCATGGCTGGCGCCGCGCATGCGCCGAGGCATCGATCTTGACGTTCGGGACGATCTCCAATCGATGACCGGCGGTGAGTTCAACGATCGCGTCGGTATTCCCTGCGATCTGGAAGCTCATCCACGAATCGCATGAATCCCATCAAAATCGTCACGCCTCTCTCAAAAAGCGGTGCATCCGGCTGCAACCGATTCTCGTATCAGGCGAAAATGTTGACTGGATCCGCGTCGTGCCCACCGCGCCACTGCATGGCATTCGCCACATGGCCCTCAGCGCATGTGTCGTCGCTTGTGCTCTCGGTTACCTTGAAAATCGCGCGGCCATGCAGGCTAAGGCCGAAGTAGGCGGCGAGATATTATGGGACTTGCTGGAAGAGTCGCCGAACGTAAGATTGACGGCGATTGGACGCACGAAAGGTCTACGCGGGACACCGAAGCAGAATGTGATAACAGGGTGATCGACAGACGCAGCACGTTTCTCACGAGATTCCAATGCGCTCCCTGGGTCCGGAAACCATGTGCAACGAACTGCTCCTGTTGAAAGCATGGCGCTAGAACTTATGGCGCAGTCCTACGCGCGCCGCAACCTGAGTCGACGTGCTCGATACTGATCCATAGCCGGCTTGAACCTGAGCACCATATCCGTAATCGTGGCCAAGCGCGCCAACAAGATAGACGTCCGTCTGTTTTGAAAGAAAATAGTCCGCGCTCAATGTCAATTGATTCGCGCTTCCCACGTCGTTGTTACGCTTCTGGAACTGATAGCCGGCAGCGAGCGAGAGATCAGGGCGCAGCGCATAGGCCGCGCCTCCTTCGAACGTCGTCGCTCGCTGCTTTGCTCCGCTGGAAAGTTGAACGTCGGTGACGAGCCCGAATATCCGAACTTTGCCGATCATGTACGCGGCGCCCGCAGCGTATTCCACCGAATTTGCCGAGGTCGTAACATTGTGAATCGCCATGTATGCCAGTGTTGCGCTGAACGGCCCATGATCGTAGCTGACAGAGAAATTGGTGCTGCTGTTGGTCCCTAACGAGCCGGCGATATTGCCAAAGCCGTACATCGCACCAAATGAAAATCCACCAAAATTCGGCGACATGTACTTGACCGAATTGTCGACTTCGTCGCCCCACACGCGGTTGTCGAGCGTGTATCCGCCCGCCGCGTTGGTTGGCAGGCTCCACGCAAGCAATCCGGCAGGCGTATTCGATGCCACGGCATAGGCCGGGAAGATCCAGCCGATCAGGTCATACTGGCGTCCCATGGTCAGCGCGCCCCACGGTCCTGACAAGCCGACGTATGACTGAAGACCAAACATGCGACCACCTTGCCCGAGCTTGCCGTTGGCGAGCACGAATCCGTTTTCGAGCACAAAGTCCAGCCTGGTTCCGCCGCCGAGATCCTCGGCTCCCTTCAGTCCCCAGCGGTCTCCTTGCGATGAGCCGGAGATAAACTGCAGCGCGCTGCCGTTGCCTACGGAACCGGTCAGGTTGTTGGTGTAGGTGATGCCTGCATCGATCAAACCGTAGAGCGTCACCGATGATTGCGCATGGGCCATACCACAGAAGACAAGAGCGCAAGCCAAAGCGATTTTCTTACTCATATGTAATCCTTATTATAAAATCAAGACCGGGGCTTTTGCTACGACAACCTAATGCGTCAGGCGTCCGGATTCTTCGGTCATGTCCCTGCGGAATAACCTAGCCTGACAAGGGCGATTCGAATCAATTCCGGATTTCGGGACTAACCCGCCCCTCCCCCATCAAGCGGATATTGTTCGCCGGCTGTTACATGTCGCGATGACCTAACCGGCCCGCGGTCGCATATGACGTCCGCTTAGCCCGCAAGCGAATTAGAGTTAGCCAAAACAAATGGGGCAATCGAAAAAAGCGAATGCCTTGCATCAGTTTTTGCATGCCACGCCCCGACGGCGAGCCCGTCAATTTGACTGGCAAAAGTATCGGCGCCGCTGACCTGCGGCTTCAGGCGGCGGCCTTTCGCGACTTGCGCGCGGGCTTCGGGGCAGTCGCGCAGCCAGATTTTGCAGGCGTGCCGGCCTGAATAATCATCCAGCTCAGCATTTGCAGTTGACCGTCGATTTCTTCAGTCGACACCGTAAATACGTTCAGCACGCCCATTCCGCGCAGGCTCGCGAATACGAGGCCGGCACAATGGCGCGGATCCGGACAGGAAGCCACGATTTCGGGGAAATGCTCGACAAAACGGTCGAAAAATACGGGGTCATTGCGTGCACGGCCGACCCCGATGCGGGCGAACAGTTCCGGCGAAGCTTTGCAGCCAAAGAACAGGCTCCACGCAGCGACGTAGCTCGGCGCGCCGTACATGGAATGCCACGCCGCCTGTACGAATGCCTTTGCCCGCTCTTCCAGAGGAAGCGCCGGCGACGGCCACACGCTGCTGTCGTCGGAAAGGGGCGCCATTACCTCATCGATCAGACGCTCCATCAGTGCCTGCCGGCTGCCGAAGTGATGCTGCAACGCCCCGAGTGTCACCCGGGCTCCGCGAGCAATGTCCTGCAGATTGGCGCCCTGAATCCCCTTCTTTTCCAGCAACCGGAGCGCTGACCGGATGATCCGGCTTTGCGTGGCATGACTACGCTCTTCCTGCGTTCTACGCGAAGACGCCGGTCGGGATGCAAGTGTTGGCACGCTGTGTTTCCTGGGCTCGGATTGCGATCCGCCCATTCTACCTTGTCATCTGGACCATGTAACACCGCGCGAAACCTCACACCAGGAAAGGCGCCGACACGATTCACAAACAAGTAACATTAAATTTTTATTGTTTTATTCGAATCACGATGCCTATACTGCCGCCATACGCAGAGTCAGGGACATTGCGGTGTGGCTGCGAGAAGTCGACCGATGCCGTCCGCATGAAGACGGCGCCGGTCGCTTCCCTCGCCAACTAACAATAATTTTTTATTGTTAATTGTTACCGGTCTTGCACCGCGCTGGTTGTCCAGCACGTCCCTGTCACTGCCAGGAAGCGCCGCTCCCTTGGGATCAATGCGGCTTATCAATCATCGCAGCCCATGTGCATGGGACCAGGCAGGACCGCAAACATGATCAATGCAAACGACTCCTCTTCCGTGCAGTACCTGTTTACCTTCCGATGCCCGGACCGGCTCGGCATCCTCTCGAAGGTTTCGGGTTTGCTTTTCGAGCAAGGCGCTTTCGTCACCGAGTCATTTCATTACGGTGATCCGCAAACCGGGACTTTCTTTGCCCGGATGGTGTTCAACGACCAGTTGCTGAAATCCTCGATTGACCATTTGAATGATGCATTGACTGAACTCGCGTCGGACCTGGACATGAGCTTCGCAATCCGGCGCGCGGATTACCGGCCGAAAGTGCTCATCGCCGTGTCGCGATACGATCATTGCCTGAACCTGCTACTCACAAAGTGGCGGGCGGGCGCACTCAAGGTTGAAATTGTCGGGGTTGTCTCGAACCACGACGATTGTCGTGGCCTTGTCCAATGGTATGGCATCCCCTTCCATCATCTTCCGGTCACGCCGGCGACCAAGGCGGAGCAGGAAGCGAAAATTCTCGATCTTTTCGACGAAAAGCATGCGGAGTTGCTGGTACTCGCCCGCTACATGCAGATCCTGTCCGACGGCATGAGCCGCCGCCTCGCCGGCCGCGCAATCAATATCCATCACTCGTTCCTGCCTGGCTTCAAGGGGGCACGGCCGTATCACCAGGCGCACGAACGCGGCGTCAAGGTAATCGGCGCAACGGCACACTATGTGACTGAAGACCTCGACGAAGGCCCCATTATCGCGCAGGAAGTCAAGCCGATCGACCACGCCTATACGGCGGAAAACATGGTGCTCGTTGGCCAGGACACGGAGGCGGTGGCGCTCGCCAGCGCGGTGCGTCTGTTCAGCGAAGGCCGCATCTTTCTGAACGGCAATCGTACTGTGATTCTGTAAGCGACGCCGTCCGGCGTCACGCTCCTGAGGTGTTGCGTGGAAAAATATTCATTCTGGGCTATCGCCAAACATGCGCTGTCGGGGCATCGCAAATGGGCACCGGCGTGGCACACCCGCCCGCCCAAGGCGCACTACGATGTGGTGATCATCGGTGGCGGCGGGCAAGGTCTTGCCACGGCCTATTACCTCGCCAAAAAGCATGGCATTACGAATGTCGCCATCCTCGAAAAGGGCTGGCTGGGTGGCGGCAATACGGGGCGCAACACAACGGCGATCCGCTCGAACTACTTTTATCCCGAAAGTACCAATTTTTTCGAGCATTCACTGCGCCTCTATGAAGGCCTGAGCCGTGAACTGAACTACAACGTGATGCTAAGCCAGCGTGGCGCGCTGACGCTTGCTCACAGTCCTCATCAGATGGACATGCTGGAGCGCTGGTCGAATTCGATCCAGTTGCAGGGCATCGACGCGCAGATGATGGATATCGGCCAGGTCAAGGACTTCATGCCCTTGCTCGACACCAGCGCCGGCGCCCGCTTCCCGATTCTCGGCGGATTCGTTCAGCGCCGAGCCGGCGTAGCGCGCCATGATGCTGTCGCGTGGGGTTATGCGCGTGCGGCCGACGCGCTCGGCGTGGACATCGTGCAGAACTGCGAGGTGACGGGGATCGTGCGTTCCGGCAACCGGGTGCGCGGCGTCGAGACGAAAAGTGGTGTGATCACGGCGGACAAGGTGGCCATCGCAGTAGCCGGTCATTCTTCGCTGCTCGCGAGAATGGCCGGCATGACACTGCCGATCACCAGCGGTGTGCTGCAGGCCATGGTCAGTGAGCCGGTCAAGCCAGCACTGGACGGACTGGTGGTGTCGCCGGTCGTTCACACATATGTGAGCCAGTCGGATCGCGGCGAAATCCTGATCGGCGGGCGCGCTGACAGCTACCCCTCGTATGGCCAGCGCGGCAATCTCCCCGCCCTGGAGGATACGCTGAGCGCGGTGCTGAACCTCTTTCCCTCATTCAGCCGCCTCAAGCTGATGCGCCAGTGGGCCGGCATTGTCGACATTTCTCCGGATTCGAGTCCCATCGTCGGCAAGACACCGGTGAGCGGCCTCTACATCAGCACGGGCTGGGGCACTGGCGGCTTCAAGGCGATTCCGGCCGGTGGCGACACCTTCGCTTACACCATCGCGAACGATCGCCCCCACCACCTGATCGCACCATTCGGACTCGATCGCTTTGCCAGCGGCCGCTTCATCAACGAAGCGGCCGCAGCCGGCGTCGACCATTGAAGGGAGAGACGCATGTTACGCATTCCGTGTCCCTACTGCGGCACTACCCGCGACGAGGAAGAGTTCACCTTTGGCGGTCCGTTCGATCGCACGCGTCCGGCTGATCCGCAGCAATTGAGTGATGAAGACTGGGCCGACTATCTGTTCACGCGCGACAACGTGCGCGGCCCGGCGCCCGAGCGCTGGCGGCATACGTTCGGTTGCCGCCGCTGGTTCGGCATCGAGCGCGATACCGCCAGTCACAAGATCACACGCGTCCTGCCGATAGCGCGCGCCAGTGCCAAGGACACGACTTTGCAGGGAGGCATTCATGAAGCAGCGTAAGCGCATTGCGCCGTACGATGCGCCCGCGGGAGTCGCGCGCAAGCCACTGGGATTTACGTTCGACGGACGTCACTACGTCGGCCTTGAAGGCGACACCCTGGCTTCCGCGTTACTGGCTAACGGAATCGACATCGTGGGCCGCAGTTTCAAACTGCACCGGCCGCGCGGCGTCTTCAGCGCAGGCGTCGAGGAATGCAACGCACTGGTGCAACTCGAAGCGGGCGGCCTGGACGAACCTAACGCGCGTGCCACCCTGGTCATGCTTTATGAAGGCCTGCGCGCCACCAGCCAGAACGCGTGGCCTTCAGTTCGCTGGGATCTGCTCGGCTTGCTCGATTTGTTTCAACGGGTCTTGCCGGCTTCGTTCTATTACAAGTCGATGATCTGGCCGAACTGGCATATGTATGAGCGTGTGGTACGCAGAATCGCAGGGCTCGGCAGGGCCCCGACCTCCCGCGATGCGCAAACCTATCAGAAGCGCAATCTCCACTGCGATGTGCTGATCTGCGGCGGCGGCCCGGCTGGCCTTTCGGCTGCGCTCGCGGCCGGGCAACGCGGCGTACGCGTGGTGCTAGTCGACGATCGAGATGCACTCGGCGGCGCGCTCCTGAACGAGCAGATGCGGATCAACGGTGAATCGGCAGGCCGTTGGGTTGAACGGGTCGTGGAGCAACTGCGGGCACTACCGAACGTACAACTGTTGACTCGCACCACGGTCAGCGGCTATTACGAAAACAATTTTCTGGCTGCCGCAGAGCGCATTGCCGCTCCCGTGCGGGCGCAAGATCGCCTTGGCACGCTGCGTGAGCGCCTGTGGCGGATCCGCGCCTCAGCGGTCATTCTCGCCACAGGCGCCCTTGAACGGCCACTCGTCTTTCCGAACAATGACCGCCCCGGCGTGATGCTCGCGGCAGCGGTACGGGCCTATGTGAACCGCTTCGGCGTTGTGTGCGGTCAGCGCGTGGTGATCGTGACGAACCATGACGACGCATATCGCACCGCGATCGATCTGCACGAAGCCGGCGTGCGCGAACTTTCGGTCGTCGATACGCGGGTGAACGTCGACGAGACGCTGCAGCAGTGTCTCCACGAGCGAGGCATCGCTCACTATCCGGCACACGGCATCCTCGCCACTCAAGGTCGTCGCAAGATCGCAGCTGTACGACTCGCACGACACCTCGGTGGCGGGCAACTGGGCGCCGCCATCGTCACCCTTCCCTGCGATCTGCTCGCGATGTCGGGTGGCTGGACCCCGACCGTGCATCTTTTCAGCCAGGCCGGCGGCAAGCTGCGCTACGACGAAGCGAATCTGTGCCTCGTGCCGGATGGATGCGAGCAGCCGGTGCGCGTCGTTGGCGCGGCAAACGGGAAGTTCACACTGACCGGATGCCTCGCCGACGGAGCGCGCGCCGGCCGGGAAATGGCAGAGCCGTCCGGCGGCGCCCACGACCTGTCGACCGGCGCGCCTGTCGTCGATACCGGCCTCGACGAGACGTTGCGCATCGAGCCGTACTGGTACACACGCGGCGCCCGCACCGACAAACAGTGGCTCGATTTTCAATACGACGTCAAGGTGTCGGACGTGGAACTCGCGCTTCGCGAGAACTACGTGTCGGTGGAACACGTGAAGCGCTATACGACCGGCGGCATGAGCATCGATCAGGGCAAGTCGGGTAACTTCAATATTCTCGCCGTGATGGCGGAATTGACCGGCAAGCCGATACCGCAGGTCGGCACGACCCGATTCCGCCCGCCTTATCAGCCTGTCACGCTCGGCACGTTTGCCGGGCCGACCGTCGGTGAGCGTTACGCGCCGTGGCAGACGTTGCCCGCCCACGCCTGGCACGCGGCACAGGCGGCGCATTTCGGCGACTACGGCTGGCGCAGACCGGAATACTATCCGCGCGAAGACGAAGGGATTGCCACGGCAACGCTGCGCGAGGTGCTGGCCGTGCGTCACGGCGTCGGACTGTTCGACGGCTCGCCGCTCGGCAAGATCGAACTCAGGGGGCCAGACGCCGCCGCGTTTCTCAACCGCGTCTACGTCAATAATCTGGCAACGCTCAAGCCGGGCTTTGCGCGCTATGCCATGCTGAGCAACGACAACGGCGTCCTCATCGACGACGGTGTTATCGTTCGCCTCGCCGACGATCATTTTCTCGTGCACGCCACGAGCGGCGCGGTCGCACGGGTCTTTTTGCTTTTCGAAGAGTATCTGCAGTGCGAGTGGCCGGAACTTCGCGTACACGTCACCAACGTGACGACGCAATGGGCGAACGTCACCGTCTCGGGTCCCAAGGCACGCCAGGTGCTGCAGAAGATCGAGTCGGATATCGATTTCGACGCAGACGCCTTCGCGCATATGCAGTTCCGCTCCGGCCATTTTGCAGGTGTGCCCGCCCGCATATTGCGGGCGAGTTTTACCGGGGAGGTCACATTCGAAGTGTCGGTGCCCGCGCGTTACGCGCAGTCCTTGTGGCAATGCATAAGCGACGCGGGCGCCGAGTTTGGCATCGCACCCTATGGCATCGAGGCGCTTGAAGTGATGCGTACCGAGAAAGGCTACCTGCATATCGGCAGCGATACCGACGGCAGCTCCAACGCACTCGACATTGGCTGGGGCAAGATCATCGACAAAAAGACCACCGACTTCATTGGGCGCCGCTCGTTGCAACGGGCTGCCGATTGTGGCGACGCGCGCCTCCAGTTCGTGGGGCTCGAATCGCTAGTGCCCGACGTGCCGCTGCCGGTGGGCGGCCATTTTATCGACGAAGCCACGCCGCACATGCCGGTCAAATCCCACGGTTACGTAACTGCCGCCTGCATCAGCCCGATGCTCGGCAAGGCAATCGGGCTCGGCATTCTGCGCAACGGCTCCGCTCGCCTCGGCGAGCAGGTCCACATCTATGCCAAGGGCAAAGTGACGACCGCGCGCGTCGTGCCGCCCGCCCATTTTGATCCGCAGGGAGAGCGTCTGCATGGCTAAGCTCGAAGCAGCAATCTACGTGACACGCCAATGGGCGCCACCTGAGCGATTTCCCGTCCGCGGCCCGACGCTTTGCGTCGACGAACAGCCGCTTGGCGGCATCGTTCGACTGCAAGGCGATGCTCATGACGCCGATTTCGCCGAGGCCATTGGCGACGCCACGGGTCTTGCGCTGCCCACGCCAGAGCGTTTCGCCACGCGCGGCGAGACCTGTCTTGCCTGGTCCGGACCGACCGAATGGCTCTATTTCTGCCCGCTCGACGATGAAGAAGCGCATCTGCGCGCAGTGCGCGCAGCATGCGACGGCCGCTTCGCGACGGCCACGCTCATCTCCGACAGCCGCACCGGGTTCCAGGTGAGTGGCGCAGATTCGGCATCGCTGCTTGCCAAAGGCAGCGCAATCGACTTTTCCTCCGTGGCCTGTCCCATCGGACGCGTGGTGACGACACGCTTCGCCGGTTTGCCGACGATGCTTCTGCATCAGGGCAACAACGACTATCTGGTCTACGTCGATGCCTCTTACGCCGCCTTTCTGGTGCACTGGCTGATCGACGCCGCGTCCGAATTCTTGCCTGCCCAGGCATGACGGTGTAGGTCTGTTATTCGGCCTTGCGTCTAACCGCGTCAGCTCTTTTACTTCTGAACTCCTCATCCCCATGATCATCGACGGAAAGGCATGCGCCGCGCGCCTCAATGCGGCCACCCGTGCAGCAGTCACGACTTTGACCGGGCTGCATCGCATTCAGCCCGCTCTCGCGGTCGTGCTGGTCGGCGAGGACCCGGCAAGCCAGGTCTATGTGCGCAACAAGGTTCGCCAGGCCGGCGAGGCGGGCATTCGCAGCGTCGAGCACCGCTTGCCGCCCGACACGTCGAGCGACGTGTTGCTCGCACTCGTTCGCACGCTGAATGACGACCCCGCGGTACACGGCATCCTCGTGCAATTGCCGCTGCCCGCACATATCGACGAAGCACAGGTGATCGCGACAATCGCGGCTGAAAAAGACGTGGACGGCTTCCATGCGCTCAATGCCGGTGGCCTGCTGAACGGCGCGCCACACGCTCTCGTGCCCTGTACGCCGCAGGGTTGCGTCATGCTCGCGAAACAACAGCTGGGCGAGTCGCTGGCGGGCTTGCATGCGGTGGTCGTAGGCCGCTCCAACATTGTCGGCAAACCGCTGGCGGTTTTGTTATTGCAGGAAAACTGCACCGTGACGATCGCGCACTCGCGTACGCGTGACATCGAAGCAATTTGCCGCCAGGCCGATATCCTGTTTGTTGCCGTAGGTCGCGCCGAACTCGTGAATGAGAACTGGATCAAGCCAGGGGCGACGGTGATCGACGTCGGCATTAACCGGACCGGTTCGGAACAGCAAGGGTTTCGGCTGGTAGGCGATGTCGACTTCAAATCGGCCACTTCGCGCGCCGGCGCGATTACGCCGGTCCCGGGCGGAGTGGGCCCCATGACGATCGCTTGCCTGCTTCGCAATACCGTGCTTGCCGCATGTCACCAGAACGGCATCGATCGCCAGCTTGTGCCAGAAACAGTGGTCCGATAAAACCATACGTGCAAGTGGCGCCGTGGCCGGCGCCTGGTCTCGTAGACCCGCCCTGCCATTTGTCCGTGTCAAGGCACGGTTCTCGTCGCGGCTGTCGCAAACGCTGAATCTGCGTCACGTAGAAAATAGCTGTCGACCGGCGTGACGAAAGGCAAGTGTATCGCGATCCGCACGGCAGCGATCCTGGGATCCTTCATCAGGTCCGCCGCGACTGCACGGCTGTATTCCCGCGCAGCTACGAAAGGATGCAAATGCAGGATGTGATACACCGCTTCGTAATCGACCACATCGGCGAGATCGTCGAACGTCGACGGGGAATCCGCGAGCGGAACATACAAACTGACGTCCACACGCGGTGCTACCGCTTCCGGACCCGGGCGCCAGCCCCGCACGAATACGCGCCGGCATTCGCATAGCAATGTGGCATTCAACAGCGAATCGAGCGCATCAGCGGCGTATTCGTGTAGAAACGAGCCAGGCGTCACCGGGCATCGACAAAGCGCCGCACGTAGTCGTTCGCCGGATTCGTGCGAATCTGCTCGGGTGTGCCGACCTGAATGACTGCGCCATCCTTCATGATGGCGATACGCGACCCGATCTTCATCGCTTCGTCCAGATCGTGCGTGATGAAGACAATCGTGCGCCGCAGGTCGGCCTGCATTTCGAGCAGGATGTCCTGCATTTCCGCGCGAATCAGCGGATCGAGCGCGCTGAAGGCTTCGTCCATCAATAGCACGTCAGGTTCGGCAACGAGCGCACGGGCCAACCCGACACGTTGACGCATGCCGCCCGATAGCTCGTCCGGATAGCGATCGTCGTAGCCCTGCAAACCGAGCCGGCCATTGATCCACGCGCGTGCCGCCTCGCGCGACGCCGCCGCGTCGTCGCCACGAATCCAGCGCCCGAAGGTCACGTTCTCCAGCACGGTCTTGTGCGGCAGCAGTGCAAAGCTCTGAAAGACCATGCCAATGTGGAAGCGCCGCATTTCGCGCAACTGCCGAGCATTGAGCTTCAGTACGTCGGTGCCGCGAAACAGCAGTTGTCCCGCGGTCGGCTCGACCAGACGGTTGAAGTGCCGCACAAGTGTCGACTTGCCCGAACCCGAGAGCCCCATGATGACGAAGATCTCACCCGGATACACTGACAGCGACACATCGCGCACCGCGACGTTGCACCCGGTCGCGGAAAGAATCTGTTCCTTGGATATGCCTGCCCGGGCCTGTTCAAGTGCCTCGCGAATCTGCCGCGAATGCGGTCCGAACACCTTGTAAAGCCCGCGCAGTTCGAGCAGCGCCGTGGTTTCGGCCACAGCAGCGAACCCTGCCGTTTTTGTGGTTTCCATGGCCGACGGCACTGCGCTCTTCAGCGGCGCCGTGCCGGATTCAAGACCACGCACAATGTTGCGCAGTGAAGAAATGTTCATCGAAGACTCTCACTTTGTCCGCGCCGCGCGCGCTTGCCGATGCCGAACGACTGGGTGATGCGGTCGAATACGATCGCCAGTATCACGATTGCCACGCCGCCGACTACACCCTGTCCCATATCCAGATTGTTGATGCCCGCGAGCACATCCTCTCCGAGTCCGCGCGCACCGATCATCGACGCAATGACGACCATTGCCAACGACATCATCACGGCCTGGTTAATGCCCGCCATAATGGAAGGCAACGCGAGCGGCAGCTCCACAGCAAGCAGTTGCTGGCCCGGTGTCGCGCCGAAAGCCCTCGCGGCCTCCAATACGTCGCCCGGCACCTGCCGCAAGCCAAGGTCGGTCAGACGGACCAGGGGTGGCAACGCGTAAATCATCGTAGCGAAGATCGCCGGCACGCGGCCGAGGCCAAACAGCATCACGACCGGAATCAGATACACGAACGAAGGCAGTGTCTGCATCATGTCGAGGATCGGATTGATCACCCGAGCCAACCAGCGGCTGCGCGAGATTGCGATACCGAGCGGGAGGCCGATCAGCACCGTCAGGATCATCGCCGTCAGCATGATCGCGCAGGTCTGCATCAGCTTGTCCCATAGCCCGAGGCAGCCTATCAGGTACGTCATCGCGGCGAGCAGCACCGTGAGTGCGATCTTGCGCGAACCGAGCCACGTGATCGCGCCTACCACGCCGATCACGACAAGCGGCGGCGCACCCTTGAGCATCGTCTCGACGGGATTGAGCGCATAACCCAGCAGGAGCGCGCTGATGCGGTGGAACAGGTCGCCATATTGCGCCACGAGCCCCATGAAGAAGCGGTTGATCGGGTCGCCCAGATCGAGTTGCAAGAATATTCCATTCACACGGCACCTGTACTGTGAGTCGCGCCGGCGCAGCATGGCGGCGCCGGCATCCATCCAATGCGATACACGGAAGAGCGCGGCCGTTTCCGGCGCGCACCGCGTGCAATGTCACTGCAGACTGCTGCGTACCTTGCTCAACACATCGGCCGGCACCCAGTGCGACAGCATATCGGGGTTGGCCTTCAGGAAGTCGATCGCGGCCTGGCGCGGCGGCGTTTTTGCGCTTGCCATGCGTGCGAGAACCGCGTTGATCGATTCCATCGGGAACTGCACTTTCTCGAAGAGTCCGACGATCTGCGGATCGGCCGAGTACAGCGCGTTCGACACCACAATGCGCAGCGCCGTGGGCGGCGAGGCCGATCCGCACGGATTCCCATCCTTGCTGCCGTTGATGGTTTTCCAGCAGGCTTCGTTGAACGCGGGCTCGGCGAGACGGACGGCCTTGAAACGGCCAAGGATCGTCGACGGCTCCCAATAGTAGAACAGGATCGGCTTGCCGCGCGTGTACGCCGATTCAATGGCCGAATCGAGCGCTGGCCCGGAACCAGGATGAAAGTCGGTGAACGCGTTGTCAAGCTTGTAGGCTTTCATCTTCTGCACCGTGTCGGCCTCGCATTGCCAGCCAATCGGGCAGTTATAGAGCCGTCCTTTCGATGGGTCCTCGTCGTCGGCGAACAGATCCTTGTATTTCGGCAGATCCGTAATGCTCCGCAACTCCGGAGCGACCGGCTTGATACCGCGTGCAGGGTCACCCTTGATGACGTATTCCGGCACGTAATAGCCCTCCACGCTGCCACCAGAGATCAGCGAGCCGAGAATCCTGACCTTGCCCTCACGCGCCGCGCTTTCGTATGCCGGCGTGCGGCCGGACCAGTATTCGACCATCACGTTCAGGTCGTTCATCACCACGCCTTGCAGGGCAATGGCGTTGGTGCCGGGTGTCTGATCGGTCTTGCAGCCGTAGCCCTTCTCGAGCACATATCGAATCACCTCGGTCATGAATCTGGCACTGTCCCAGCCCATTTCAGCGAATTTCACCGGCTTGCCAGATGCACACCAGGCAGAATCCGTGGCTGCGGCATGGGCATTCTGCGCCAGAGCGGCCGCGCCCAACACGAGTCCGACGACCATACGTCTTGCGATGCAGTTGAACATGTTTTTCTCCATTCCCTTTGCGGACTACGAGTGGTTGTTATAACGCGGCTGTCATCTCGGGCACTGCGACGAACAGATCGGCTTCGAGCGCGTAATCCGCGATGCCGAAAATCGGCGCCTCCGGGTCTTTGTTGATTGCAACAATGACCTTGGCATCTTTCATCCCTGCGAGATGCTGGATCGCGCCGGAAATACCCACGGCCACATACAGTTGCGGCGCGACAATCTTGCCCGTCTGACCAACCTGATAGTCATTCGGGACAAACCCTGCGTCCACCGCGGCGCGAGAGGCGCCGAGTGCGGCGTTGAGCTTGTCCGCCAATGGCGTGAGTACTTTCGCGTAGTTCTCCGCGCTGCCAAGTCCCCGGCCGCCGGACACGACGATAGCCGCGGACGTCAATTCAGGCCGGTCCTGCTTGGTCAACTCGCGGCTGACCAACCGTGAGATGCCGGTATCCGGTGCCGCTTCGATTCTCTCCACGGTCGCACCGCCTCCCTCTTCGGCGGCGGGATCGAACGCCGTGGTCCGCACCGTGACGACCTTGACCGGATCGCACGATTGCACGGTGGCGATAGCGTTGCCAGCATAGATCGGCCGGTCGAAAGTATCGGCTCCCACGATCGCGATGATGTCGCTGATCTGCGCGACATCGAGCCTGGCGGCAAGGCGGGGCGCGATGTTCTTGCCGTAGGCGGTGGCGGCCACCAGCACATGCGAGTAAATCCCGCTCTCGCGGCGCAGCAACGCCAGTGCCGTCGCGTCAAGGTTCTCCGCCAGTCCCGCCTCGAGTTGCGGCGCGTCGGCGAGCAATACGCGGCTCACACCAGCGATCCTCGACGCGGCGTCAGCGACGCCTTGTGCCTTATAGCCCGCTACCAGCAAATGAATCGGCTGGCCGGTGAACGTGGCGATTACCGCTGCCGCAGTCACTGCGTTGAGCGTTGAAGTTTTGATCGCGCCGCCGGCGTGTTCGGCGATAACCAGAATCGTCATGTCATTGTCTCCTCGTGCTGCTCAGATTACTCTGGCTTCAGTCTTAAGCTTGTCGAGCAAAGTCTGCACGTCCGGCACCCTGACACCGGCGGCACGCCTGGGCGGCTCCACGACCTTCAGCGTTTTCAGCCGGGGCGTCACGTCCACGCCGAGCTCGCCGGGCGTCAGTGTCTGCAGCGGCTTTTTCTTCGCCTTCATGATGCTCGGCAGGGTTACATAGCGCGGCTCGTTCAGACGCAGATCCGTCGTAATGACGGCGGGCAAACTGAGCGACACCGTCTCGGTACCGCCGTCCACTTCACGGCAAACGAGCGCCGCGCCATCCACCAGATCCACCTTCGCCGCGAAGGTGGCCTGCGGCCAGCCTGTCAGCGCTGCGAGCATCTGGCCGGTCTGGTTCGAGTCGTCGTCGATTGCCTGCTTGCCGAGAATCACGAGTCGCGGGTTTTCGCGCTCGATGACCGCATGCAGCAGTCTGGCCACCGCCAGCGGCTGAATTTCTTCATTCGACTCGATCAGGATTGCCCGATCCGCGCCGATCGCCAGCGCCGTACGCAGTGTTTCCTGCGCCTGCGCAACACCGGCCGACACAGCAATCACTTCGGTCGCGACACCCGCTTCCTTCAGGCGCACGGCTTCCTCGACGGCGATTTCGTCGAACGGATTCATCGACATCTTCACGTTCGTCATATCGACTCCCGTCTGGTCCGCGCGCACCCGCGGCTTCACGTTCGAATCGATCACGCGCTTGACTGCCACCACGATTTTCATAGTCACCCTGCTCATTGAATGATCGCTGCCCCCACGGCTGGCATGCGCCGAAGCCGTCGTACTATCCGCGCATACGCGCGCCATCCGGATCGTATGCTGGCGCTGTCAGTATCCTTGCCGGCCGGCGCTCGCCGAGAATCTGGATCTCGAATGCGTTCGCACCGACGAGGTATTCACTCTTCACGTAACCCATGGCGAGACTCTTGCCCGTCGTGTGGCCATAGCCCCCCGATGTGGTGTAGCCCGCAACCGCGTCGCCCACCCAGACCGGCTCGAAACCGCTCGCGTCTGCGTCGACAGCATCGATTTCGAACGTGAGGAGCCGGTGCACAGGCGTCACGCCGCGTCGCGCGAGCACGGCCTCGCGCCCGATGAAGTCGCCCTTGTCGAAGGCGATGAAGCGTTCGAGATCCGCCATGGCCGGCGTGTATTCGGGGCCGAATTCACGTGACCAGATGCCGAAGCCCTTTTCGAGGCGCGTCGACAGCAACGCCCATACGCCGTACTGATGCAGCCCGAAAGCGCCGCCCGCCGCGAGTAACCGTTGGTAGACGCTGCGCAGATAGTGATTCTCGACGTAGATCTCGTAGCCCAGTTCACCGGTCAGCGACAGACGTGCGATCCACGCCGGGGCAAAGCCCGCATCGATCCGGGCGACCGACATGAAGCGCTGGGCCGCAGCAATTGCCGCGGTGCCGAAGACTTCGCCAACCAGTGCCTTTGCATTTGGACCCGCGATCGCGAGCATCGCCAGCGACTCGCTGCGGTTGTCGATGCGCACACTTCCGTCTGCCGGCAGATGGTCCTCGAACCAGCGCAGATGCCACTCCTGCAGGTAACCGGACCCCGTCACGAGGAACCGCTGCGCCGCGAGCCGCAGAATCGTCAGATCGCCCTTGAGACGGCCCGACGGCGAAAGGAGCGGTGCAAGCCGGGCACGGCCGACTTCCGGCAAACGGCTGGCGAACAACCGGTCGACCCACAGTTCTGCGCCAGGTCCGCTGATTTCGTACTTCGCATAACCACTTGCATCGAACAGACCCACCTGCTCGCGAATGGCGCGGCATTCCGCGGCTACGGTGTCGAAGGCATTCGACCGGCGAAACGTCGGCGTTTCATGAGCGGGCTGACCGGCCGGCGCAAACCACATCGGCGTTTCAAGTCCGTAGTTGACACCGAATACGGCATTCGCCTGCTCCTGCAGGTCGTATAGCGGCGTGGTCTTGAGTGGGCGGCCCGCGGGCCACTGCTCATTCGGCCGCGCGAGGTAGAAACGGTGCTCGTAAAATTCCCGCGCTTTGGCCGCGACGTAGGTCTGTGTGAGGTCTGGAAAACGCGCCACATCCATCGCGAACACGTTGTCTTGCGGTTCGCCCTCGATCATCCACTGCGCCAGTGCCAGGCCGACGCCGCCGCCCTGACTGAAGCCCGCCATGCAGCCACAAGCCGCCCAGTAGTTGCGCAAACCGCGCACGGGGCCGACGAGCGGATTGCCGTCCGGCGTAAATGTGAAGGGCCCATTGACGACGCGTTTGATACCGGCGTTTCCCACGCTCGGAAAGCGTTCGAAGCCGCGCATCAGTTCGTCTTCGATACGCTCGAGCCGCGGCGGCAACAGATCGGTCTCGCCGTATTCCCACGGTGTGCCGTCCAGCGACCATGGTGTCGAGCGCTTCTCGTACACACCGAACAGAACACCGTGGTGTTCCTGGCGCATGTAAATTTCGCCATCGAGGTCGACCATCACCGGTATCTCCCGTCCGAGCGTGACGAGCTCCGGAATGTCTTCCGTGATGAGATAGTGATGCTCCATCGGAATGAGCGGCAGCTTCACGCCAGCCATGGCACCGACTTCCCGCGCCCACAGTCCCGCTGCGTTGACCACATGCTCGGCATGAATCACCCCCTGATCGGTAATGACCGTCCAGCTGCCATCCGCGCGCGGTTCGAGCGCCTCTACCCGCGTATGCTGATAGATATCCGCGCCGCGTCTTCGCGCGGCGCGCGCATAGGCCTGAGTACATCCGTAAGGGTCCAGGTGGCCTTCGTTCGGCGCCCACAGGCCTCCCTTCACCTCGCTCACGTCGACGAGCGGACACATTACCTTGATCTCGGACGGCGTGATCAACTCGGTGTCGAGACCCATGAAACGGTGC
Organism: Paraburkholderia sp. BL25I1N1; assembly: GCF_003002025.1. Lineage (GTDB taxonomy): Bacteria > Pseudomonadota > Gammaproteobacteria > Burkholderiales > Burkholderiaceae > Paraburkholderia. The sequence goes on along the minus strand of NZ_PVZB01000045.1, from coordinate 4,256 downwards.
CGTGACCACTCGGTGCGCAGAAACTCCCAGCGCTCAGGTGTTGCCGCCATGGTGATGCCGCCAGGCACATGCAGGCCGACATTCTGATCGCCCTCTTCCTCAATTTCCTTGTAGAGCGAGATCGTGTAACTCTGCAGCCTGACGACGTTGGGATCGCCGTTAAACGCATGGAAGCCGGCGGCCGCATGCCATGTCGACCCGGCGGTGAGAACCTTGCGCTCAAGCATCACGACGTCGGTCCAGCCGAATTTCGTTAAGTGGTACAGCACCGAGGCGCCAACCACACCTCCGCCGATAACCGCCACCTGACAATGACTTTTCATGAATTCCCTTTCATTCGTGTGTGCGTGTATCGAAAAGCGACAGAACCGGCATCTCGTCCATCATGTCGCGATTGAATGCTTCAGCGCGTGTGACATGCATGCTAAGAAGCGTTAATTCTTTTCTCAAACGAATTTAGAACATGGTTTTCATGCAATTCCGCATGTGAAAAACCGCACCGCAATGACATTAGGCATACTGATTGTTTGACGAATTCATCCACCATAGAATCGAACCTGTCAGCCTAACAGTCCAGTTCTATGTCCGTTAGCGGGCGTGCACAACAGGTCAGGATCCATCCCTCTGCTATCTCTTCATCGGTGATGCCGCCGTTGTGCGCCATCTCGACCTGGCCCGCAATCACACGTGTCTTGCAGGTGCCGCACATACCGGCGCGGCACGCACTCGGGATCACGACGCCCACGGACTGGGCGGCGTCTATCAGCACATCGTTCGTTGACGCGACACACTCGAGTCTGGACGCTGCAAGCATCACACTGACCTGCGCCGTCGGCACTACGGCTTCAAACGCGGTCGCACTCGCGGCGGGCGGCAGCACGAAACTCTCCTGGTGATACCGTTGCGGTGCAACGCCAAGGCTCACCGCAGCCTCGTAGACAGTCTTCATGAATGCATCAGGGCCGCAGCAATAAACCGTGCGCTTCGCGATATCGGGAATCCATTGGGCCAATCTGGCGCGTTCAAGCCGGCCAGCGAGAAGCGGTACAGCGGCCTCGCGCGATACCGTCAGCTTGACTCGCAGACTCGGCCAGGATGCCGCCATCTGCTCCAGTTCCTTGCGAAACAGAAGATCTTCCTGCGTGCTCGCACATTGCAGGAAGATAAGATCGATCTCGGCGCGCGCGTCGTATAACGCCCTTGTCATCGACAGGAGCGGTGTAATGCCCACACCGCCAGCGACGAATAAATACGCGCCTCCGGTTGCTTCAGGAGCGGTGAACGCGCCTGAAGGTGGGGAGATCCGAAGGCGAGCGCCTGGCGCGATTTCCTGATGCAACCATGCGGACACCGGACCATGAGGCGCGGCTTTCGCCGTTATCGCGAAGCGCCCCGCGCGCGTCGGCGTCGACGACAACGTGTAGCAGCGGTACAGAATGCCGCTGAGGGTCGGCGCTTCAACTGTGATGTGCTGCCCCGCTGCATAGTCGAGCGACCTGCCGTCAACGGAGACGAATTCGAACGTTTTCACGTTCACGGATTCGTCGGCCACTGCCACACACTCCACCAGTAAGAAGCCATCATCGCGCGTTGACGGTAAAGAGCCTGCCTGATTCGCGGCCACTGTCAACACACCTTGAGCGGCACGGTCCTCGGCATCTGCGCGAGGCCTTCTCTGAGGGCATCGATGTACCAGTCCACGAATGCCATAACGCCGGACTCCACCTGTTCCGAATAGACTCCTGGCTCGTAGCCAATTGAATTGATGCCGAGCTGATTCGTTTCGACCAGTCGCTGATCCTGTGCGTTGGTCGCTTTCCAGACTTCGGTCAGCGTGTCGAGGTCGTAATCGACGCCTTCGACCGCGTCCTTGTGCACGATCCATTTTGTCGTGACTTGTGTCTCGCGCGGGCCGAGCGGCAAGAGACGGAATGCCAGCGCGTGATCACCCAGCGCATGATTCCACGTATTGGGGAAACGCAGCAGACGCAACGCGCCGACGTCCCGCTCGGGAAGCATTCCCATGACCTTGCTGCAGGCCGCTTCACCCGTCATCGTGAAAGACACGCCCCGCTCCAGCGCGGCTCGCACCATCCGATACACCGGTTCTTCTTCGACGGGCGCGTACGGCAGGCCGACCTGCCGCCAGCGCGCCTCGTCGCGTTCGCTCTTCGCCGCAAACTCGCCGCCATAGCGCGGATCGGTCGGACCATCGAACTCGGAAATCGTGCGCAGCAATTCCGGATGATTGGCGCTGCAGTGGTAGCACTCGCGATTATTTTCGAGTACCAGTTTCCAGTTGCCTTTCTCGACCATCGTGGATTCGTAGGCGATCTTGGCATCTTCGATGCCGTGCGGCGCGAGGTACGGTTCAACGCGGCGGCGAAAGCCGCTGAAATCGTCGGGCGTACTGGACAGGCAGATAAACACATAGCCCGCTACGACCTCGCACGCAACCGGCTTCAGGGAGAAGGCCGACAGGTCAAACGACTCGCCCATGTTGCGCGCGAACATCAGCTTGCCATCGAGGCCATAGGTCCATTGGTGGTACGGGCAGGCGAATGCGCCTGACTTGCCCTTCTCACCCGCACAGATGCGCGAGCCTCGATGACGGCAGGTGTTAAAGAAGGCGCGCACGGCACCTGCACGATCCCGCACGACGATAACCGACGTCTCGCCAATCTGCACCGTGAACCACTCGCCGGTCTGCCTGATCTCGCAGCTCAAGCCGGCAAACAGCCACTTTCGCTGCCAGATGAGTGCGAGATCCGCCTCGAATAGTTCCGCGTCCTTGTAAAACGCCTGCTCAAGAGGGCGTCCCGGCGTATAGGCCGCCAGCAAAGCGTCGAGTTTTTTATGGTCGAACATGTCCCATCCTGATGTTTCCAGAAAATCCCATGTGCACCCTGAGATATGCGGCAGCGACGGCCCTCTCAGGGCTTGATGTCATTAGAGGACTCCAATTTTGACGGGACAAGCCATTTTTACTGATGTCTGACATGCATTTTTGCATGCGAGCGCGACGCGCGCGACAATGCTTGCACGGACGGCGAAACAAATGTGGGCCCTGACCAGGCCGTCTGGTGAGGATTTACCCGGATTCCAGTCGAATTGTTTTTTGACTAACGTTTTTTCATGACAGCATTCTGAACAAAGCGTGACCGACAGGACGCGGAACGCTCGCAAACGCCGCCGTTCTCACAGGGAAGCACGATGATCAAGCCGAGGAAACGTCTGCCTCCCCTCAACGCAGTTGGCGCGTTCGAAGCCTCGGCACGGCTCCTGAGCTTCACGCGCGCGGCCGAAGAACTAAACCTGTCGCAAGGTGCGGTGAGCCGGCAGATTCAGGTGCTGGAAGAAAGGATTGGCGTTCCGCTTTTCAATCGGCGGCACCGCGAAATCGAGCTGACCAAAGCCGGCATGGTCTTTCAACAGGCAATCGCGCAAAGCCTGATGTCGATTCGCCGCGCGGTGGCCATCATCGAGAATCTCGAATCGACCAGCGTGACGATCGCTGCGAGCGTGGCGATGTCGAGCTTCTGGCTGATGCCGGCCATCATCCGGTTCCGCGAACGCCATCCGGAAATCGACATCCGCGTACTCGCCAGCGATCAGCCGGTCGATCCGCGCCGTGAGGCCGTCGATCTCGCTATCCACTATGGAGACGGCCACTGGCCCGGTCTCGCCAAATACAAGCTGTTCGATGAAGAAATTTTTCCGGTCTGCAGCCCGTCTTACCTTGAGCAACACTCCATCCAGAGCGCATGCGATTTACAGAACGAAGTGCTGATCGACGTTGAAGCCGGTCTGTCGATATGCAACTGCTGGGACGACTGGTTCGAACTGGCGGGCGTCGAGCCGCGCGATCATCACAGCTCGATCCGTGTCAGCAATTTCGATCTGGCTTACCGCGCGGCGTGTGCCGGAAAAGGTGTCGCGCTCGCCTGGTCCTACGGCTGCACGGAAATGATCGAAGACGGGCGCCTCGTCAGACCGCTCGCTATCAGCGTGCGTACCCGACTATCTGAGTACATCGTGACGGCCGACAATTATGAACTCAGCCACGCGGCGAAGGAGGTGCTCGATACGCTGATGGACTACGCCGCCGGCACCAATAGCAGTTGGGGTGCGCAATCCGCTGCCTGACGCTGGTCCCGCCGTGGGTTCTGGTGCAAATAGTGAATTTGACTCGGTTAGACTGGGGCCTTCGCAACCTCATCCTTCGATAATGCGCAAGCTGAAAAGCGTGGACGATC
>NZ_PVZB01000044.1 GCF_003002025.1 Paraburkholderia sp. BL25I1N1 | reverse complement strand
CCGCAGGACACGCCGCGCTTCGAAGCGATGCTGGGTGACGGCAGCCAGTGGGGCATGAATATCCAGTACGCGGTTCAGCCTTCGCCGGATGGGCTCGCGCAGGCGTTCATTATCGGCCGGGATTTTGTGGGCAATGATCCGTCGGCGCTGATTCTCGGCGACAACATTTTCTACGGCCACGATCTCGCGAAGCAGCTTGAGCGTGCCAACGAGAAAGCCGATGGCGCCACGGTTTTCGCGTATCACGTGCACGATCCTGAGCGTTATGGCGTGGTCGAATTCGACAGGCAGTTCCGCGCGCTGTCGATCGAAGAAAAGCCGGTCAAGCCGCGCTCGAACTACGCGGTCACGGGTCTGTACTTCTACGACAGGCAGGTCTGCGATATTGCCGCGGACATCAAGCCGTCGCCGCGTGGCGAACTCGAGATCACCGACGTCAACTCGCGTTATCTCGCCAACGCCGCGCTCAATGTCGAGATCATGGGCCGTGGTTTCGCGTGGCTCGATACCGGCACGCATGATTCGCTGATCGAAGCCGCGACCTTCATCGCCACGCTGCAGAAGCGTCAGGGTCTGGTGGTCGCGTGTCCGGAGGAAATCGCTTACCGGCAGCAGTGGATCGACGGCGAGCAATTGCTTGCGCTGGCCAAGCCGCTCGCGAAGAACGCTTACGGCAAGTATCTACAAAACCTTCTTACGGACCAAGTGGCATGGCCATCCAAGTAACCGCAACCGCGCTGCCTGAAGTCAAGATCATCGAGCCCAAAGTGTTCGGCGATGCGAGAGGCTTTTTCTTCGAGAGCTTCAATGCGAAGGAATTCGCCGAGCAGGTCGAGCCGGGCGTCGAGTTCGTGCAGGACAACCATTCGCGCTCCGCGAAGGGCGTGCTGCGCGGGTTGCACTACCAGGTCCAGAATGCGCAGGGCAAGCTCGTGCGCGTCGTCGAAGGTGAAGTGTTCGACGTCGCTGTCGACATCCGCAAGAGTTCGCCGAATTACGGCAAGTGGGCGGGCGTGGTTCTGTCGGTCGACAACCATCGCCAGTTGTGGGTCCCACCTGGTTTTGCGCACGGTTTCGTGGTGCTGTCCGAGTCCGCGCAGTTCCTCTACAAGACCACAGACTACTGGTATCCCGAGCACGAGCGCAGCATCGTCTGGAACGATCCGGCCATCGGCATCGAGTGGCCCATCGACGAAGAGCCGCTGCTGGCGGCGAAAGACGCGGCAGCCAAGCGTCTGGCCGATGCTGACGTCTTCGCGTAAGGGGTTGGCATGAGCGCACATGATGCCAAGCGGACGATCCTCCTCACCGGCGTAAACGGCCAGGTCGGTTTCGAGCTCGCGCGTACGTTGCAGGGGCTCGGCACCGTGGTCGCGGTGGACCGCGCCGCGATGGACCTGTCCGATCCGGATCAGGTTCGCGCCGTGGTGCGCAACATCCGGCCGACGCTGATCGTCAATCCCGCGGCCTATACCGCGGTTGACAAAGCGGAAGAGGAACTCGATCTCGCCATGCGCATCAACGGCGAAGTGCCGGGCGTGCTGGCTGAAGAAGCGAAAAAGCTGGGTGCGGCGCTGGTCCACTATTCGACCGACTACGTCTTCAACGGCGAGAAAAACGGCGCCTACGTCGAAGACGATCCCACCGATCCGCAAAACGCATATGGGCGCAGCAAGCTGGTTGGGGAGCGGGCCATTGCCGCAAGCGGCTGCGCGCACCTCATCTTGCGCACGAGCTGGGTGTACGGCACGCGTGGCAAGAACTTTCTGCTGACAATGCTGCGCCTCGGCGCGGAGCGCGACGAATTGAGCGTGGTCGCCGACCAGATCGGCGCGCCGACCTGGTCAAAAACGATTGCCACGCTCACGGCAAACGTACTCGCACAAGCGGCGGCGCCTGGCCAGAGCGACTGGTGGCAGCAGCATTCGGGCGTTTATCACCTGACCGCGACGGGTTCGGCGTCGTGGCACGGTTTTGCCGAGGCCATTTTCGAACTGTCGGGCCTAGCGAAAACGCCGACCGTCAAGCCGATCCCGGCTGCCTCCTATCCGACGCCGGCGAAGCGGCCCGGCAACTCGCGCATGTCGAATGACAAGCTTGCACGGACGTTCGGCGTGCAGGCGCCGGATTGGCGCGACGCCTTGCAACTCTGCCTGGCCGAGCGTTGAGCAGCACGCCGCTGACATCGCGTACGGGCGCCGTCGTTGTTTTCTACAACCCCGATGCGGCCTGTATCGAGCGGGCCAACCGGCTCGCCGCAAGAATGCACTGCGTGGTGGTCGACAACACGCCAGGCGTGCGGCCGGCGAGCGAGCTGGGACTGGCCGCCACGATCGAATACCTGCCCAACGGCGAGAACGCGGGCATCGCGACGGCGATCAATCAGGGCGTCGAAGCGCTGATTCGCGGCGGCTTCGATATGGCGATCATCTTCGATCAGGACAGCGAGCCGCCTGCGGCGCTGTTCACGGAGTTGCCGAAGGTCATCGAGGCGGCCAACGCATCGGGCGAGCGGGTCGCGCTGGCGGGTCCGGCTTACGAAGATGCGCGTCTGCGCGGCCTCGCGCCGTTCGTGCGCTTCAAGTGGGGCACGCTGGAGCGGATCGTGCCGCAGGGCGATCAGCCTATCGAGGTCGACTTCCTGATTTCGTCGGGGTCGTGCATCAATTTGCGCTGGTGGTCGAGCATCGGCCCGATGGACGACGCGCTTTTCATTGATTTCGTCGACCTGGAATGGTGTGTGCGTGCCAAGCAGAAAGGCTACCGGGTATTGGGCGTGCCGTGGGTGCACATGAGCCATGAACTTGGCGGCGAGCCGGTCCGCGTACTGGGGCGCGCGTATCCCATGCACAGCCCGTTGCGTCACTACTACCTGTTCCGCAACGCCGTCGTGCTGATTCGCCGCTCTTATGTGCCCTGGACCTGGAAGTCGTCCGAACTGGTCAAGTTTCCGGTGCGGCTGGTCATTTATTCATTGATGCCCTCGGAGCGGATGGCCCATCTGAAAATGGCCTTGCTCGGTATGTGGGACGGCATCCGCGGGCGGCTAGGTAGACTTTAGAAAGCGGTGCGACAGCAGTCGATGCCATTGACCACGAACTCCACGGGCAGCAGGCATCTCGTCGGACGCGCAGGAAGGAATTGCATGAATACGAAATTTAGCGGGCATCAGCAGGATGCAGTCAGTCAGGACGTCTCCCACGATAAGCCGTTATCGTCCGGCGCTGAAGATGCGCGCGGTCTTCAGGCGCGTGTGGCGCAGCTCGAGAAACAGCTCGGTGACGCGCTGAACGACGGCGAGTCGATCGCCAAGCTTAACAATCGGATTCTGAAGCTGGAGGTTGAGCAGGCCACGTTGCTTAATTCGACTTCGTGGCGCGTGACGGCACCGCTGCGCTCGGTGAGCCGTATCGCGGCGGCGGTGCGGCTCGCATTCAGCACCATTGGCCGGCAAGCCGAGGTCAGGGGCGGGCTGGGCAGCGCGCTGGGCTATTACGCGTCGGTGATCGGGCGCGAAGGCCTGCCGGGCGTCGTGGCGCGCGTGCGCCGGCTCAAAAGCGGACGCGGATTCGCCGACGGTCCGCCGCGTGACGAGGTCTACCATGAGTGGATCAGCCAGTACGATACGGTCACGCAGGACAAGCAACGCGAAATCGAAGCGGAAATTGCTCTGCTGGCGCGCAAGCCGCTGATCTCCGTCGTCGTGCCCACGTACAACAGCGACGAACGTCTGCTGCGCGAGATGGTTGCGTCGGTGCAGACGCAGATATATCCGCATTGGGAGCTGTGCATTGCGGACGACGCTTCCACCCAGCCGCACGTCAAGGCTGTCCTGCAGGAACTGGCCGCGGCCGACAGCCGCATCAAGGTCGTCTTCCGCGAGACGAACGGCCACATTTCCGAGGCCAGCAATAGCGCACTCGCGCTTGCAACGGGCGAATACGTCGCCTTGCTGGATCACGACGATCTGCTTCCGCCGCACGCGTTGTACATGGTGGCGCGCTACATCAATCTGCATCCGCAGGGCCGGATGTTCTACAGCGACGAAGACAAGCTCACCACCGAGGGCAAGCGCACCACGCCGTACTTCAAGTCCGACTGGAACCCGCAGATGTTCCTCACGCAGAACATGTTTTCCCATCTGGGCGTGTTGGAAACCAGGCTGGTTCGCGAAGCGGGCGGTTTCAGGAAGGGCTTCGAAGGCAGCCAGGATTACGACCTGGCATTGCGCTGCGTGGAGCTTGCCGGCGACGACAGCGTGATCCACATTCCGCATGTGCTGTATCACTGGCGCATCGTGCCCGGCAGCACGGCGGGCAGCGGCAGCGAGAAGCCGTATGCGCTGATCGCCGCGATTCGCGCGTTGGAAGATCACCTGAAGCGCGCGAATATCAGCGCGACGGTCGAGCATCCGGTTGAATCACTCGGGGTGCTGCGCGTGCGTTATACGCTGCCCAGTCCGCAACCCAAAGTGTCGATCATCATTCCGACGCGGGATGGGCTTGCGCTGCTCAAGCAATGTCTGGACAGCGTTTTTACCTACACGCTTTATCAGAATTTCGAAATCATCATCGTCGACAACGGCAGCGTGCAGCCGGAGACAATGAAATATTTCGACGAAATATCGCAGCGTTCCAATGTGCGCGTTTTACGCGATGAATCGCCGTTCAATTTCTCGGCATTGAATAATCACGCGGCGCGCGTTGCGACCGGTGAATTCCTGTGTCTGTTGAATAACGATATCGAGGTGATCTCTCCGGACTGGTTGAATGAAATGGTCAGTCTGGCCAATCTGCCGCGCGTCGGCGCGGTGGGCGCCTGCCTGTGGTATCCCACTGATGCGTTGCAGCACGGCGGCGTGGTGCTCGGTCTCGGCGGAATTGCCGGCCATATGCATCACATGATGAAGCGCGGTCACTTCGGGTACTTCGGACGCGCGGTGGCGACGCAGAATCTGTCGGCGGTGACCGCTGCTTGCCTCGTGGTCAAGAAGTCGGTCTACGACGAAGTGGGCGGACTGGAAGAAGACCTGGCCGTCGCCTTCAACGACGTGGACTTCTGCATGAAGCTGCTGAAGGCGGGCTACCGCAATATCTGGACGCCGTATGCCGAGATGTACCATCACGAATCGGCAACGCGCGGCTCGGACCTGGATCCGGCGAAGTACGAGCGGTTCGTGAGCGAAATCCGCCGCATGGAGGCACGTTGGGAAGGCTGGTTCGAACGCGATCCGGCGTACAACCCGAATCTGTCGCTCAGCTGCGAGGTGCTGCCGTTTACGCTGGCGTCGCCGCCGCGCATCGGCCAGTTCGAATAGCGGCGCCGACGGCCTGGCGTCTGCACGAAGCCGGCTGCGGCACGCTGGCGCTTGATTTGACGGGGTTCAGTCCGCTACGGCAGAATGCCGGGTTAAGATGGCGGCGGCTGCATCCACACATATTCATGACGTTCCGGCGCGCCTGTCAATACGCCGTCGGAATTTTTAGCACCGTCTGCATCGGTCTGACAATCGAAGCGCAGATGGTTTGTCGGAACCTATCAATGCAAATTTCTGTTTTGCGGCATCGGTCGCTCTTGTGGGACTTTGTCCGCCGTGACCTTGCGACTAAATTCCGCGGTTCGGCGCTCGGCTCCGTCTGGATGATCGTTACGCCAATCCTGACTTTACTGGTCTATTTCTTTGTTTTTAGCGTGGTGTTTAAGGCGCGCTGGGCCGGCGAAGGGTTAAACAGTAAGGCGTCCGCGCTGATTCTTTTCAGCGGACTCATCACCTACACGTTCTTTTCCGAATGCTTTCTGCGCGCGCCGATGCTGATGCGCGAGAATCCGAACTTTATCAAAAAGGTCGTGTTCCCGCTCGAGGTGTTGCCGCTCGCCATTACTGTGTCCGCGGTCGTGAACGCGGCGATCGGCTATGGCCTTCTGCTCCTGTTCAACCTGGTGTTCGTCGGCCTGCCGCCGCTGTCCGCCATTGCGCTGCCGGTCGTTCTGCTGCCGATGTTCTTCGCAGTGCTGGGCGTGACGTATCTGTTGGCGTCGCTCGGCGTATATCTGCCCGATATCAAGCTGCTGGTGCCGCCCATTTCCATGGCTATCATGTATCTGAGCCCGGTGTTTTATCCGCTCGACATGGTGCCGCAAATCCTGCGATTCGCGGTCGCGATGAATCCTTTTACACCGGTGCTGGAAAACGTGCGGCATGTATTTTTCTTTGGCCAATGGCCGGACGCGGTCGGCATGATTATTCAGTTGGCCGTGTCGATTGCCTTTCTGTGCGCATGCTATTGGTTTTTTATGAAATCCAAAAAAGGGTTTCCTGATGTGCTTTAGGAAATTCGCTTAAAGGTATAAGTCGAATTAACGTCGGCAGGTATTGGATCAATATAATGAATAGCAAGAAGGCGCGTGTTGGCATTGTTATCGTAACCTTCAATTCAGCGGAGGTGTTCGCGCTTGCGATCGAGAGTCTGATCAAGACCCGCAGCGATACGGAATTCGTAGTGGCCGCGATCGATAACGCATCCCGGCCGGCCGAGCGTGCCGCCGTGCAGGCCACGTTCGAACACGCCGTCGCCGAGCACGGCTTGCAAGGCAAATTCTTTCAGCAAGATAAGAACCTCGGCTTTTCCGGTGGCAATAACATCGGCATCCAGTACTGCCTCGCGGATTCGACGATCACGCATATCTGCCTGCTCAATAGCGACGTCATCGTCACCGACCATTGGCTGGACTATCTCGTCGCGGCGGGTAAGGATGCGATCGGCCCGCTGACCAACGCGTCGAACAATGAGCAGGGCATTCCCATTCCCTATCATCTCGGCGACCGCAACAGACTGGGTGAAGGCAGCGCCGCGCTCGATATGCCGGTGCTCACGGAGTTCGCGATTCGCCGGCGCGAAGGCTGGCTCGGCCTGACCGTCGACAGCGACTTCCTGAGTTACTACTGCGTGCTGTTTTCGCGGGAGTTGATCGAAAGCGTCGGAACGCTCGACGAACGCTTCTTTCCAGGCGCTTACGAAGACGACGACCACTGCGTCCGCATCTTGCAAGGCGGATTCAAAATGTACGTGGCGCGCGATGTGTATATCCATCACTGGGGCTCGGCTTCGTTCGGCAAGCTGGACGTGGTGGAGGCGCAAGGATTCGCCGCGCAGAACCGCGCGCGCTTCGAAGAGAAGCATGGCCGCGCATGGCTGGACCGCACGCGCCTGTCCGTGACCGCCTGGATGCAGGATTCGTTGTTTGCGATTGCCTCGCCGAAACGGTTTCCGATTCACCTCGAAACGCATCACCTGTACGCACGCCAGATGCGCACGCTCGTGGAAGGCCTCGAAGCCTATTCGAAGCACTTGGGTGGCGAAATCGCGCGCAGGCAGACTGAGCAGTTGAACGATCTGCGTTCGCTGGTGATGGGGCGGCATGTCGACCAACCCGCGTCGGTGGCGTCGCTGTTGCCCGCGATCAACAGCCTGGATACGGACATCGAGCTATACCTGTCGGCGGACGGCCAGAGTGCGTCGCCGGAAGCCGTGCAGCGCATGAAGGTTCGATTCGAGTCGTTCGCCGATGAACTGGATGCGCTGGTCGCCCGGACGTCGGGCATGGCTCGCGAGCTGACCGCGATGCAAGCCGCCAAGTCGCAGGACAAGCCGCTCAGCCTCAAGCAACGCGTGACGAACCGGCTGGCTCGCGCGGCGCAGTTCCCCACCTCGAAGGTGAGCCGCCTCGTGCGCGGATACGAATTGTTGCAGCTACTCCGGCACGGCGACGGAATTCTTTTCTTCGCGCCGTATCCGACCAAAGAGCGCGAGCGCGACGGCTATTTCCAGCGCGTCAAAGCGATCGATTCGCTGTTCCCTTCGAAACACCGGGTGTATTGCGATGTGCGGGATCACGTGGAGGCCAAGCCCTTTATCGAAAGGGCGGCGCACAACGCCTGGGTGCTGAATATCCACCTGAGGTCGCGCAATCAGCGCCGGGTCGTCGCGCTGCTGGCGCGCCGCTTCAAACGCGTTTATTTCCACAGCGTCTTGCGCATGCCGAATGCGGCGGCGGAAGCGGCGCTTCGCGCGCCGGGTTTGAAGTGGGTCCTCGACGTGCACGGTGTCGTGCCCGAAGAGTTTCGGATGCACAATGATTTCTTCTCCGCGCGCATCCATGACGATTGTGAGCGCATGGCGGTGGAAAAAGCGAGCCGTGTGATCGTCGTGTCGCAGGCCATGGGCAACTATCTCGCGCACAAGTACCGCGAGTTGCTGCGCGCGAAAGTGATCGTGTTGCCGATCTTCGCACTGGAAGAAGGAAGCGAAGGGGCGCGGCCCTACAAGGATGGCCGGCCCACGGTCATTTATGCCGGTGGTACGCAGAAATGGCAAAACGTACCCGCCATGATGAACGTGGTCGCACGCGCACTGGACCATGCCGACTGGTGGATGTACACGCCGGATGTCGAGGTGATGAGAAACGCGGCGGCGCCCGAGGTTCAAAACCACCCGAACTTCCATGTGGCCAGCGCGACGCGTGCCGAGCTCAACGAGGTGTACCAGCAGTGCCATTTCGGCTTCATTCTGCGCGACGACATGGTGGTGAACCACGTGTCCTGTCCGACGAAGTTGATCGAGTACCTGGCGTTCGGCATCGTGCCCATCGTGGACACGCCCAACATCGGCGACTTCAATACGTACGGCATGCGTTACGTGAGCGTCGAGGATTTTGCCAAGGGGCTGATTCCGGACGCGGCCACGCGCATGGAGATGGCCGCGCACAATCGGACCATCTGCGAGCGGCTGGTCGAGCAGAAGGCCACGGGCGAGAAGGAACTCATCGAGGCGCTGACCTAGTCGGCTAACCGGGGCCGCCGCGCACGAGAGGCGGGCGGCTCCCGATCACAGCTTTGTGTAAAGCTGTTCATCAACAAAGAGAGTGGTCTTGGACGATATAGCTATCCACGTTCGCGATTTGAGCAAGCGTTACGAACTTTATGCGAAGCCTCACCATCGGCTGGCGCAGATGCTGCTTCGTGGGCGTCGGCAGTTTTTCGGCGAATTCTGGCCGCTGCGCAACATCTCATTCAACGTGAAGAAGGGCGAAGCGGTGGGTATCGTGGGCCGTAACGGCGCCGGTAAATCGACGCTGCTGCAGATCATCGCCGGCGTCCTCTCGCCCACCCAGGGCGACGTGGAAGTGCATGGCCGGGTCGCGGCCCTGCTGGAGCTGGGCAGCGGTTTCAATCCGGAGTTTACCGGCCGCGAGAACGCCTATCTGAACGGCTCGATTCTTGGCCTGACGCGCAAGGAAATGGACGCGGCGATGCCGGAGATCATCCGCTTCGCGGCGATCGGCGATTTCTTCGACCAACCCGTCAAGCACTACTCGAGCGGGATGATGGTGCGCGTTGCCTTTGCAGTGCAGGTGCAACTGAACCCGGATGTGCTGATCGTCGACGAGGCACTGGCCGTGGGCGACGCGCTGTTCCAGAAGCGCTGCTATCAGCGCATTCGCCAGCTGCGCGATCGTGGCGTCGCGATTCTCTTCGTGTCGCACGACATCGAGTCGGTCCGCACGTTTACCGACCGCGCGATTTTGCTCCACCACGGCGAGGTGATGGCCTCCGGGCCTTCCGGTGAAGTCGTGCTGGCCTATCGCAAACTGCTGCACGACGAGGAAAACCTCGCCAAGCAGAAGGAAATCGCCGAGCACAAGCAGGCGCTCAAGGCGAACACCGCACCGGTGGTCGCGGCGCCCGTCGAGTCGCCGCAGTTGACGGCGCCCGCCGCGACAGCCGAACCGCTCGAAGCCGCCGCCGCCGAAGGGCATCTCGGGCAAGCCGTGTCGAACGTCGCGGACGCAACGGACCAGCAGGAAACGGAGGCGCGCAACGAAGGCGGCAAGTTCGAATTCGGCAGCCTCGAAGCGATGATTACAGACGTCTCCGTGCTGGACGGCGCGGGCGAGCAATGCACCACGTTCTATACCGGCGATACGATCAAGATCGTGGTGAAATTCTCGATCCGTGAGGACATGGACAAGCTCTATGTCAATCTGCGTATCCGCAACAAGGAAGGCATCAAGATGTACTCCTGGGGCACGTTCAACCAGGACGCTGAACTGATCGCCGGCAAGCAGGACGGCTTCATTTTCTGGAACCGCAAATTCCGCGCGGGCGAAGAGCATTCCGTCGTCTTCACGATGGACCGCTGCGCGCTAGGCGAAAACTTCTACGAAGTGCAAGCCTCGCTGATCCACCAGGAGTCGATGAACTTCTCCGATCAGGCGATCTTGCACTGGATCGACGAGGCCGCGTTCTTCATGGTCCGCGCGCGCGTCGACACGCATTTCTTCGGCGGCGTGTGCGATCTGCACATGCGCGCCGAACTTGAAGCACCCACCGGCGAAGCCTCGTAAGTCAACGCGCGTCAGGCGCAACCATCTGGACGACTGACCTTCTTCGACAAAACGGCTCGCCGTACAAAACCTTGGTATCGACTGTATGACCGTGTTTTCAAGCCACGATGTGCGAGCATGCTTGCGCCAGTGCGTCACCTGTTTCGGACACGGCAGGATCCTGTACATCGGCGCGCATGCCGCTGATGCGCTCGACTTTCTGCTGGCCGCCGGAACCGATCCGTATGCGCTTTCGCTCGACGCGGATGGCGGCGCGCAAGCCGATCATCGGTTCGTGCCCGACCGGCTCGAAGCGGCGTCCGTGACGGCGCCCGCTCTCGACATTGCCCGGCGTGAATCGTTCGACGCGGCGATCGTGGTTCTTCCGCCGGACAGCCTGGCCGCCGAAGCGGCAACGTGGCTCAAGCTGATTGCGGACGCGGGGATCAGGAACGTCGCGCTGGTGACGCCGGTCGCGCAGAACGGGACCGACGCTGCCTCAGCCGGCGAGGCCAAAAAACAGGCCTTCGAACTTGGCTTTCGCATTCACGCGCGCTTGACCTTCGCGCGGCTGACTCGTCCGCTGCCGCCGGTGGGCGGCTACGAAGTCTGCGCGTTCGAGCGTGCCGCGAACGCGTCGACGGAACAAAGCTCGGCACCCGCCGAAGATATCTTGCGGCATACCGACCCGGCGTCGCAAACCGCAGTCGCTGAGTTCACGCAGATCGACGGTTTCGTTCGAGCCGGCGACGCCGTTCTCGTGCTGGACAATACGGCCGGCAGCGGCGCTTACGTCGTTGCGCAGAACTCGGCCGCGCGCCACGTGCTCGGCATCGTGCCGGAGGCGTCGCGGTGCGGTTATGCGTCGGCTCAATATGGCGTTGCCGGCCGCGTCGATTTCAAGCCGTGGGCCAGCGAGGCCTTGCATGAGCTTGCGAGCCATTCATTCGACGTGGTGATTTGCCGCGACGTTCGCCGCTTCGCGCCGCTCGACTGGCCGCGGCTTGCCGACATCGTGCGGCCGGGCGGCCGGTTGATTCTGGGCCTCCAGGCGCCGCAGAGGACGGGCGACGCGTCCGTCGAATTACAGTCGCCGATCGAACTGCTGCGCTCCAGTGCCGGTTCGACCCATGCAAGCTGGCTGCCGGAATGTGCGTTTATTTCGCCTCCAGGTGTGCCGTCGGACGTCGCCTGGCGCAAGATGGCACTCGACGAGCCCCTCTTGGCCAGCGACGGTCATGTGATCGTCGTCTCGATGCGTGATCCTGTCGGTGCGGATGCGTCGGCTTTTGTCGATACGATGTACCAGCACGCCGATTCGCCGGCGTTCAATGTATTGCCGGACGGACGCGGCATGGTGAATCCATGGCTCTTCAGGAGCATGGTGACCATCGGCACGCGCATGAACAACGATGCCGAACTGGGCAGCTTGCAAGCGCGCGTCCTGGAGCAGGCGCCGCACGACACCGCCGACTATGGCGCCGCGCTTTGCGGCCACGCGTATCGCGTGCTTGCCGCGCGAGCCTCGACGGATACGGTGCGCACTTGCGTGGCGGAAATTCAGGCGTACCTGGATTCGGATAAGAAGGACGCACAACATCTGCGCTGGTCGATCTCGCAGAGTTATGTGGCCGCGAAACTGTTGCAGGCGATAGGCGATCTGGAAGGTGCCGAGGCTTGGGCGTTGAGGTGCGCCGCGATGGACCCGGTTCCGTTCAGTCCGCTGCTGGCAACCAAGACGGTTGCGGCGCTCGATCTGGCGGCCAGCTTTGCCGTAGGCCGCCGCGACTATGAGGCCGCGCGCCAGTATCTCCAGCGGGCGGTGCAGGAAGTCCAACGGGTTCTGTCGGGCGACTGGGTGAACATTCTCGGCGACACGGCGAAGCCGCTGGGCTTCGGCTTGCCGGAAGTATCGCAACTGGCCGAATTAGGCGCACGGTGCGCTTACCTTCTGAATTATCTGGCCGATGCCGAGTATCGGCCCGGCCTGGTGTGGCGCGAACACCGAGGATTTTACGAGCGCGTGTTCGAAGTGAAGGACACCCAGATCGAAGCCTTGCTGGACCGCAACGCCTTCCTGTACGTCGAAACACAGCGTCTGGAGGATGTCGCCCGACACATGCAAGGCGAAGCCGACCGGCTGGAAGGCGTCATCCGGAACATGCAAGGCGAAGCCGAGCGGCTGGAAGGCGTCATCCGGCAAGGCAAAGATGAGGAGGCTCGCCTTGAGGGCTTGATTCAGGCGGGCAGGATCGAGGCAGACCGCCTCGAAGGCGTGATTAGAGAGAAGGATCGCGAAGTGGCTGCTCTCAAACAGGCTGCTGCTGCAGACGAAGCAGAAAAGGCTCGTCTTGCGCTTGCACTCAAGGAACAGGTGCTCACCAGCGAGGCGCTGCGCGTCGCCGTTGCGCGAACCTTGAAGGCCAGGTTCCTGCGCGCGGCTCGTGGGCTTTCGCGGCGGTTTGGCATGACGGGCCGCACCCGCCAGCCCGCACCGGCCGCTCCACCTCCCGCGCCGGTCCCGACTCCCGTCAAGCGCTTCCCCAATGCGCCATTGTTGCTGAACGAACGGCGCGTCGCGCAATGGCTCGCGCAGTTCGACGCGGATGCGCCGCATTGGGCGTCCAGTCAGGCGCTCGCGTCAGTCTTGCCTGCAAGCGAGCGTGGTGCGGGCGATCTGAATGCAGATGACACGCAACTGAAAATCATCGCCGCCGCCGATTTGCGGTCTTTGGGACCGCAGGCGCCTGGCGTGGTGATCGTCGTCGTGTTCAAGGCCGGCGACAATCCGTACGCGTTGCGCAGCGACGTCTACGACCATGTGGACTTGTGTATTGCACTCGACCATCACGTGTTCCTTGGGCTGGCGTTGCTTCACCCCATGGTGATCGAAGCGACACCCGCGAATGTCGTTGACTCCGCGCGCCGTTTCTGGAAAGCGATCAATAGCACGCAGCCGCTGACCGTGCCGGACGCTGCCGCCTTCAACCCGCCAGTCGCGCCGGTCGTGATGCTGCAGGTCGACAGCTTCATGGTCGGCGGTCTGGAACGTGTCGTCTTCGACTTGCTGGACCGTTTGGGCAAGGCGGGCTTTCAACCCATGCTCGGCTTCACGAGCGAAATCGCGCCCGAGGCCGAGGCTGAACTCAAGGAGCGCCAGTTCGACTACGTGCGCCTGCCAGGCGATCCCGCCGAGCTTCGCGCAGTGCTGCTCGAGCGGAAGGTGGCGCTCGTCAATGCTCACTATTCGCTGTCGCTCAGCGAGGTCTGCGCTTCGCTGAAGATACCGTTCGTCCAGACCGTGCATAACATGTACATGTGGCTCGACGCCGCGGGCAAGGAACAGTGGCGTCGCGTGGACGAGGTGACGGACGCTTATATCTGCGTGTCGGCCAATGTCGCGATGTTCGCCGATGTGAACCTGCGCCTGAGCGCGGACCGCATGATCGTCGTGCCGAACGGCTGCGACTCGGGCAGCGCGATGCCCTTGCTCGAGCCGGAGCGCGACCTCGCGCTGCGCGAGGAACTCGGATTTCCGGCGGATAGTCCGGTCTTCGTCAATGTCGCCTCGATCAACCCGGTGAAGGGTCAGGGTCTGTTGATCGACGCGTTTGCGATCGCGCATGCGAAGCGGCCCGACATCCGTCTCGTGATCCTCGGCAAGCATTCGGATGCCGGCTACGCCGCGCGGCTCCAGGAGCGCATTGCGCATCACGGGCTGCAAGGGGTGGTGTCGATGCCCGGCTATCGGTCCGACGTCTATCGATTCGTCGATCTGGCGCGCGCGGTCGTGATGCCGTCCTTTACCGAAGGCTGGAGTCTGGCGATATCGGAGACGCTTCAGCGCAACGCGCCGGTCATCGCCACCGATGTGGGCGGCGCCCGCGAACAGTTGATTGGCGAGGCAAGCACCGTGATTCGCGCCTATCGTGACGACTGGTCGACACTGGACGGCGCCGAGTTCTATCAGGCCATCGCCAACGAGTGGGAACTGCACGCGGTTCGCGACGAACTGGCCAGAACGATGGTCGAGCACGCCGAGCGGCCGGTGCGCCAGCCGCGCGAGAGTTTGCAGCAGTCGTTCCAGTCGATGACACCGACGGAAGCCTACACGCGGCACGCCGAGATTTTCGCGGCCATCCTGACTCGCACGAACGCCGATTGCGTTCGCTACGCGTCGTATCTGCCTCAGCGTCAAAGCCGTTACTTCAAGTTGACCGATGCGCGGCCCGAAGTGGTCTGAAGCTGCCGGTTTCAAAGGATATCTACCATGGCAAAGAAAAAAGTAGTGGTGTTTGCCGGCACACGGCCGGAAGCGATCAAGGTGATCTCGGTGGTGCAGGCGCTGCGCGCGGCGCCCGACGATTTCGACGTGTGCCTGTGCTCGGTCGGACAGCATCGGGAAATGTTGATGCAGGCTTTCGCGGACTTCGGCGTGACGCCGGACGCGAGTCTGGATGTGATGTCGCAGAATCAGTCGCTGGCGGGGCTGAGCGCGCGTCTCTTCACCGCGATCGACGAATTCCTCGCCGCGCAGTCGCCCGACATCATCCTCGTGCAGGGCGACACGATGACCGTTCAGGTGGCAGCGTTGACGGCGTTCTATCGTCGCATACGGGTCGGGCACATCGAAGCCGGGTTGCGCAGCCATGACATGGCCGCGCCGTTTCCGGAGGAACTCAATCGACGCGTGGCCTCGCTCGTGACCGATCTCCATTTCGCACCGACGGAACTGTCGAAGAAAAATTTGCTGGCGGAGCAGGTGCCCGCGGAGCAGATCTTCGTGACCGGCAATACCGTGGTGGATGCGCTGTATCTGATGCTCGAGCGCCTGAAGAACGAGCATGTCGAATTGCCGGAGCGTGTCGAGGCCGCACTCGCCGAAGGGCGGCGCATCGTGCTGGTGACGGGGCATCGTCGCGAGAGTTTCGGGCCTGGCTTCGAGAACATCTGCACGGCGTTGCGGACAATCGCCGAGGCGCATCCAGACGTACGTATCGTCTATCCGGTGCATATGAATCCAAAAGTCCGGGAAGTGGTCAACCGCGTGTTGAGCGATCAGCCGGGCGTCTATCTGGAAGAGCCGTTGACCTACAAGCCGTTCCAGCGGCTCATGGCGGCCAGCCACATCATCCTGACCGACTCGGGCGGCATTCAGGAAGAGGGGCCCGCGTTGGGCAAGCCGGTTCTCGTGATGCGCGATGTGACCGAGCGGCCGGAAGGCGTCGAGTCCGGCGTCAACAAACTGGTCGGCACGGACGTGGCCACGATCGTTCGTGAGACGGCGCGTTTGCTCGATGATCCTGCTGCTTATCAAGCAATGTCCGCCGGCAAGAATCCGTTTGGCGATGGGACTGCGGGCAAGCAGATCGTCGCCATTCTGAAATCGAAGTTTGCGCAGTCCTGATTGGCATTTCGCCGGCGGTCGCGGGCCGGGCATCCGTTGAGCTCGCCCGCTTGCGCTTGCGCTTGCGTTCAGCGCGCATTCGGCCGACCGCTGTCAGCGTGGCCATGTGGTATTGATCGATAAAAAATATATGAAATCCAAAGACCGCACCTGGGCAGCGGGGGCGCCCATCACGGCCGGCCCGAATGTACCGGTAATCGATGACAAGGCCTCTAACGGGATCTGGTTGCTAGCCGTCTTCGCAATCGCGCTCGGGCTGACGTTCGCGCGGATGCCGCAACGTCTGACACAAGGCTTCCTGTGGGCGGAGGACGCATCGGTCTTTCTCAAGGGCGGCTACGAGGAAGGCTTCAGGTCGATATTTGCTCCGTACGCGGGCTATCTCCACGCGGTTCCGCGTCTGCTCGTTGCGGCGTATGCATCCGTGGGTTCGCCTGTCCATGCGCCGCTGGTCCTGGCGTGGGTCTGCGCGATCGTGCTGGCCGGCGCTGCAACACTGCTGTTTACTGCCGTGTATCGCCATGTCGGCCGCGTTGCGGCCATGTGCTTCGCGCTTGCGCTGATTGTCGTCCCTCAGGATGGCGAAATATGGCTGACCGTCACCAATCTCCAGTGGATTCTCGGGCCTTTGCTTCTCGTTCTGCTCTGGCGAGAATTCGTGGCCGGACAGGTTTTTCCAGCGCGAGTGTTTTATCTCGACGCGGTGCTGATCGTGCTGCTGGCTCTGACGGGTCCGTTTGGGCTTGTGTTCAGTGTGTTCGTCGTTGGGGCTGCTTTCATCAAGGGGCGGCACGCGTGGACACGCCGCACATGGGGCCTGTTTGTCGCGTACGGTTTGGCACTGACAGCCCAAATGGCGTGCTTGATGCACGCGAGTTCGCAAGGTGGCCTGGTCAAATTCAATCCGGCTGATTTCCACTGGATCAGTTCTTTCCTTCGTTATTTTGTTCTCGATTTTTTAAGTCCAGCTTCGTTGAACGATCAATGGAGCGGTGGCGTGCGTATTTGCCTGTCGCTAATCGCTATCGCATGTTGTGGTTTTGCGCTGTACAAGACGCCCGGCAATTACCGTTTTGCGTGTGCCGCACTTCTTTTTCTCGCTGTCCTGTTCTGGGCACTTGGCATCGCCCGGTTTGGACGCACGGATCTCGCCATGAGATGGTCGATGGGCGGATCGAGATATCTCTACGTGCCGTTCATATTCTGCTTCTGGACATTTGTCATTTGCCTTTCAAAGGCGAATGGCGTTGGTGCCAAATCGGCAGCGGGAGCGCTCCTGCTGCTGGTCTGCATGTCCAGCGCGACTGGCTTTGCGAGCGGAAATTGGCCAGCGACGAATATTACGTCGCTAGTGACCGGTAATGTCGTTTCGTACCGGTTATCGCCTCCACCTGGCGATTTATTCGTGACGACAATCAAACCCGTGCGGTGAGGCCCGTCAAACCTTTGCGTGGCATCGGAAAAATCGACTCGTGATCGCGGCAGATAGCGCCGCGCAAAAGGCTCGCTCCATCAATTGATGTCATGCATTGGGGAGATTCCGCTCCCGCCGAATCGTGGGAAGGGAAAAATGCCGGAAAATCACTGGTAAAATCGTTGTCTCAGAAATAGGCGGCGGGAGAGGCGATTCATGGTGGATTCGGTAAACGCGGGAAAGGACCGAGCGCCGTCGCTGGACATGCTGCGGGGCTATGCGGCCTTGATCGTCGTTTTCGCGCATACCACGGTGGCAGGGCTCTACAAGGTCGAGCCGCTATGGGGATGGCTGAAATGGACTCCCCTGCGTGTTTTATGGGCCGGCCACCAGGCAGTGATCGTGTTCTTCATGCTCAGCGGCTATGCGCTCGCGCATATGTACGGCGAACTGAGGTCGCGCCGTTACCTTACGTTTGCCGCCGCGCGGATCATCCGGCTTTATCCTCCGTTCATTGGATCGCTCGTGGTCGCCGTCGGTCTGTACTGGCTCGTCGGCCGCGCGGGCTATGTCTGGGAGCGCGGCTGGATGTACACAGCGCATCCCGTCCTCGATAAGCAGGTGATCTTCGATCATCTGAAAATGATTGGAAGCTATGACACCGGCGCGATCAATCCGCCGATGTGGTCGATCGTGCATGAAATGAGATGGTCGTTGGCATTCCCGATCATTGCCTTTCTCGTCAACCGTTTTCGATTCAAGGCCGTCATTGCAGCGGTAGTAAGCTCGACGCTCATCGGTATTGCGGCGTTGGCTGGATCGCCTACCCATATTCCCTGGCCGCTTCAGGATGCGCTCCTGACGACGCACTACGGGACATTCTTTGTCATAGGCGCGTGGTTTTATTCGTGTCGTTTTCAGATTGTCGACAAGGTTACTGCATTGCCGGCCAAGTCTCGCACCATGTGGTGGATCGCGGCGTTGGTCCTGTTCTCCTACCCGTTCGACAATCCGTGGAGCATCGGCGGACGCATTTTCGGCGACCTGGGCGTTTCAATCGGCGCATTCCTGTTGATGGCGCTGTCCTTCACCATCAAGGAAGGGCGCGTTTATTCGATTGGACATTGGTTGGGGAAAATCTCCTACAGCCTGTATCTCAACCACTACGTGATACTGAGCGTGTCACTGGTAGTTCTCTATACGCGCTTCGGGCCGGTTCCTGTCTGGATCGCCACGATTTGTGGCGCGCTGGTTCTCGCTTTCGTGATGAACAGGCTGGTCGAAGTGCCGTCGCAAAACTGGGCGCGCGCTTTGCGCCGCCGCTTGTCGCCAAAGGCTGCTGAGCGTTCAGCAAATAGTGCGAACCTTGTTCAACGATAACGATGGCCGAGATTCAGATAGACCCCGTTTCTAGCATTGAGAATGAACTGTCACGACGGCGGTCTTTAGTCGACGGCGCTTTTGTCTTTGTTCTCGCGCTTGTCGTGCTATTTATCCGCATGCACGGCCGGCTGACGCACGGTTATCTATGGGCGGAAGACGCGCCCATTTTCATCAAAGAAGGTTTCGAACTCGGCGCTCGAGCCATCATCACGCCTTATGCAGGATACCTGCATGCGGTGCCGCGTTTGCTGATATATGGCTATACGTGGTTCGGGACAGTTATTTCAACGCCGCATGCGTTTGTCTGGCTGACCACGTCCACCACTCTTGTTTCCTGCCTGTACCTGTATCTGATCGCCGCGCGCTATTTGCCGCGCACCGGCGCCTGGCTGATCGGTCTGTCGCCCGTTCTCATTCCTCACAATGGCGAGGCCTGGTTGACCGTCACGAATCTCCAATGGGTACTCGCGCCCGTGCTTATTGCGATGATCTGGGACAGCGCGCAGCGCACCGACACGAATCGGATTTTCAGCCGTTGTGTCGCTATCGGTCTCCTCTCGCTGACCGGCCCGTTCAGTATTCTGTTTTCGCCCGTTGCCGCGCTGGGCATCGTGGCTCACCTGAAGCGGTCTGGAAAGCGCCTGTGTTGGTTGCCGCTGCTGGTGGTTGTGACCGGCGGCGCGGTTCAACTAGTGACGCTACTGACAAGCCCGCCAAACCATCCGGCAGCCCACGCAGCAAGCGAATATTTGCACTTCGGCTGGCAGGGCGCTTTTTTCCGCTATTTCGTGCTCGACTTCTTACTCGCCGACCGGTGGATCAATGGTTTGGGCAAGGGCATGTTTTATGTTTCATTCGCACTGTTGGCCGCGGTTCTGGCGTGCGTGGCGACTTTGCGCGGCAAATGGCGCAACGTCTGCGTGATAGCGCTCGCGCTCGCCGTCGTGTTCTGGATGCTCGGCGTGGTGCGGAGTGATGCGCCGGAGTTGCCTGTCCGGTGGTCGGGCGTGAGTGCGCGGTACACGTTCTTTCCGCTCGTTCTGTGCATGTGGACGTTCGTGATCGTGGCCGCCAGAAGCAGAATCGCGCTTGCCCGCTACGCCGCTGCGCTGCTCTTATTGCTGATGCTGGTGAATAGCGCCTTGCGATTCAGGGTTCCTTGGTATCCCTATGAAATCGTGTCGGCGCAAGATGGCGTTTTCCTCGTTCATGCGCCACCAGGTGATGTGTTCCGGGCAGAGGTCAAGCCTGCGCGCTGATCGTGTGCGCGGATAGATCGGCTACGTCGCGCCGATCTTTCAGTGCCTGAAGCTCCACCGCTTGTGCCCCACGTAGCTCGTGAACACCGGTACAGCCACGCCGACGGCATGCGCAAGATCGCGCGCATGCCAGGTCATGCCCATCCGCGGAAACACGTAGTACGCCAATCCGACGCTCACGGCCCAGGTCTGCACGACAGCAACGAGATTGACGAGCGTAAAGAAGAACACCGACCGCCCCGTCGACTGCGTGCTCTTCGTGAACACGAACAGCTTCGCGAGAATGAACGCGGTGATCATCCCGGTGATATACGCGACGACAATGGCGGCCGAGTAGGGCATCCACTTGTTATAGACAATCCGGCTGCCCCAGTTGACCGCCGCGGCAAAGCCGCCGGTCAACAGGAACAGCAGAAAGCTCTTCGAGACGAAGGTACGCTTGGCGAGTGCATGAACCCGGGTCATATCATCTTCGCCATCTTGCGCGATAGCCCGATACTCTCCGAGATGCCACGGTCTTCCGGGTAGTAGTAAGACGTATCGGCCACGAGCAGGCCTTCCACCGGCAACTGGATCGGCGGCAGGCGGTCGAGATAACCCGGTTCGCAAATCGGTTGCGCAAAACGATACCGGCTCGCGCGCACGTCGATGAAATCGTCAGGCTTCAATGCCGGATTGATTTTCATCAGATAGCGTTTCACTTTGTCGATGAACGCCGAATCCGGTTCCTGGTACTTCGGATGTTCGCCCGGAATATAGAACGGCACGTAGACGACGTGATGATCGAGCGGTCGCAGATTCGTGTATTCGACAATGCCCGGAATGTCCATCTCCGGATCGTTGGTGTTCAGCCAGAAGTTTTCGGTTACCGGTTTCTTCAGCTTGGCGATAATGCACACCACGGCCACGTTCTTGACGCTGCGGAATGCGTCGAGAATCTCGGTGGGCAGATCCGGCATCACGCGCGGCACATAGGGCAGCGGAATCGTGCTGATGACCTTGTCGAACGGCAGGAACTCACCGTCGGCTTCGATACCCTTGACTTTACCGTTCTCGATCACGACCTTCTGCGCGGGCGTGCCGAGACGAAACTCGCCGCCGTTGGCCTCGATATAACGGCGCATACCTTCCAGCAGCGTATCGGAGCCGCCTTCGAGGTAGCCGAGTTTCTCGTGAAAGAGGTTGTAGCGCGAACGGCCGATGCGGCGAATACGACTCCAGATCCACGCTGCGGACAGGTTGTACGCGTAGTCGTAGAACTTGTAGTCGAACAGCCGCCGCCACAACACTTCCCACGCTTCTTCGCCGATCCAGCGACGAATCCAGCCCGTCGCTTCGACGTGATCGAGCGGCTTCCAGTCGTTGCGCTTGGTCGACAGAAACGCGTGCAGGCCATAGCGGAATTTGGCTTGCAGGCTGAGCCCCTTGAACTTCAGAAGCGCCATGGGGTTGCCCCATGGCTGCACGCGGCCTTGGTAGAAGTAGCCCATCTTCGTTTCGCGCCACTGCATTTTTTCTTCGAGTCCCAGCTCGCGCAGCACCTCAAAGAAAGCGTGATCCGAGATCGCGTGGAAATGGTAGTAACGTTCGATCGAGAGGCCGCCGAAGTCGAAACACGCGGCCATCCCGCCAACCCGGTCGTCTGCTTCGAATATGACCGGCTTGCGCCCGTCCTTGACGAGCTGGTAGGCGGCGCCGAGACCCATCGGTCCGGCGCCGAGTACTGCAATGCGTTGTTCGCTCATAACGTGGCTTGGCTCAAAATTCCAGTGCGATGTGGCTATACGTCGGATCGTTGAAGGTCTCGTCCATGGCCTTTGCGAACGGCGTCGCGCGGATCTTGAAGATGCCTTCCCAGTCGATCACTTCGAATTCGTCGCCGGCCGTCAACGCTTTGAGCTGGTCCGCGGTGAACGGTGGGTTCTTGTCGAAGATGGCATACACCTTCAGCAGCACATAGAAGAGACCATACGGAATTCGCACGATCGCGCACGGTGCGCGAGTGGCGCGCTTGATCTGGCGGATGATGTCGATATAGTCCACGCGTTCGAGGCCGGTGATATTGAACGACTGGCCCTTGATGCGCGACTCGATGCAACTGATGATCACATTGCAGAAGTCGCCGACATAAAGCGGCTGACGCATGTATTTGCCGCTGCCGGGAATCGGGAACACCGGCACGCGATGCATGAAGCGCGACAGCCAGCCCAGGTGCTTGCGGTCGAACCAGCCGAACATCAGCGTGGGCCGCAACACGACGCATTCGATGCCCGAGGCGTGCACGATCTCTTCCTGCTCGCGTTTCGTGTCGGTATAGAAATCCTCGCCCACGGAATTCACCACCGAAGAGCTGATGTGCACGGTGTACGGAATCTGGTTGCGCTTGATCACATCGAGCACGTTCCGCGTGGACGTGATGTTGTTGCGAATGAACGGTTCGATGGTCGGAGCGCCGATCTGTGCCTGCAGCATCACGACGAGATCCGCGCCTTCGAAGTGCTGCTCCCAACCGCCCGGTTCGGCCAGGTCGGCATAAATTGCCGTGACGTCAGGATGGACCTTGCGAAGCACTTCCAGGTTGGCCTTGTGCTTGTCGATCACGACCAGATTGTCGTAGCCGCGCGCTTTGAGGCGCGCAACGAGGTTCTGGCCGACAAGGCCGGCGCCGCCTGGAAGAAGGATGCGGGTTTGGTTCATGCGTTAACTCTTTGAATGGGGCGTTCAGCAACTTTGTAAGGGCTAGATGATACTAGCAAGCCGAGGCGTCTCCAGAAACGGCCTGGAAACCGCCGGCGGCCGCTGCGGGCAGTGTTTATTGAATGGTCGCTGCGGCAGGCAATACTGCGGGCATCGGTTTTTCGGCTTGCAGTGCGCAATACGCACCGGTGGCGGTTTGTCCATCGACTCGTATCCCGCCGCTCGCCGGTGCCTTGAAAAAGGCCGTCCAGCCGCTGTATCGGGCGCTTCGTCCGAATACGTTGCGAACGTCGCCTCGCTCGCCGCCAACGACGCCGGTGCCAAGCGTCATTCCTGTGGCGTCGGTAACGACGATTGCGCGTGGCGTGCGCTTGTCTGCCTGATCGTAAATCCAACCCGTCGCGCGATATATGCCGGGGCTCGTCGTCGCGGAGATGTCGTCGATGCTGCCGGCGCAGGGCGAGGGCGCGTTGACCTGGCTCGGCGGCACCAGATAGTCGGGCTGATCGGGCGCGAATATGGACAGGTGTTCCGCCTCGGCTTGCCGTGCGATGTTCGGCAGAGCATCAGGAAACGGATAGACCGGGCGGATGATCTCAGGATCATAGACATGAGCCCGCAGCGCGAGGCCGGCGACGAAACGTGCGTAAGTCTCGTCACGATCCGCCCGCACGAAGAAGCGTTGACCCGACGCGATGGCCAGGGTGGCGAGTGCGGCGACGAAGACGGCACGCCTCAATTGTTCCGGTGTGCGGCTGTTCAGCGCAGCAAAGAGGATCAGCGCGAGCCAGCCCATCAGCGAGGCGGTCGTATAGCGGGAAGCCAGCGCTGTCTCCAGGCCGAACCAAAGCCGCCCGCTCGCCGTCAGCAACGCATTGCCCGCGATGAACAAGGCAAAGACGAGCAGGGCCACCCCTTGCGGACGATCGGCACCGGCACGCAAGAGTCTGAAGCAGTTTGCCGCGAGCGCCGCCAACACCAGAATACCCGTGACGTAGGCGCCCGCGAGGCCGGTCCTGATCTGAAAGGCCGGCGAGCCCAGATAGAGCAGTACGTAGCGAATCGCAGCAATCGGATGTTCGCGTACGCCGGCGAGCAGATTGCCGCTGCTACCCGGCTTGTGCCAGTCGATGAAATAGGCGAGCCATACGGCAACGGTCACGATCACGATTGCCAGCAGTTCGCGCGGTTTCAGCCGCACGTAAAGTGCCTGCACGATAAGCGCGGGAAGCACCAGTACACCGCTCGACATCGAGTATGCCGCGAGCCACGCACTGACTAACACCACCGTCAGCCAGCCGAGCCGTTTGGCCTGTTCGGCACCGGCATTGGCTTCGGCGGTACGATCGATTGAATGGAACGCAAGCAGCGCAAAGAGATAAACGGCGAACCACTGGCTTTGAAATCCCCATGCGAAGTTTTCCCGCTGCATCCACGAGAAGGCGAATACGAGGATGGCGCCCGCCAGTCCAAAGCGCGTCTGCCGTGTGAGGGTGGGGCGGTAGTGGATCGTGATGCGGAAAAAAGCCGCCGCCAGCGCACCCGCGAGCACCAGGTTGGAAATGAGGGAAAAGACATTTCGGCCGCCGAAATAACGAATGTCGGCGAAAAATATCAATCGCGAGAAAGTCAGGCGATGTTCGTTATGCTGTTCGAAAAACGCGTGCCAGGGATCTTGCGCGGCGCGCATATAGAAGCCAATGGAGCCGTCCCACGAGTCGCCGTATGGCAACGGCGAGAAGTGCTGCCACACCGCGAACACCGTCGTTGCGAACGTGATGACGCCCAGCGCGAATACCGCGTAGTTGCCAGAAGTTTCTCGCCGACTCATCGTCCCGATTTCCCTTTACAGGGACGCCCGCTTGAACAGGAAGCGCGGCACCGAGCGGATGATCAGCATGATGATCGCCCAGAACCAGCGCGTGTAGAGCACGTCCTTGCGCTTCTCAACCGCGCGCACGATATCGCTCGCCACCTGATCAGGCGTCGCGACAAGCGGCCCGGGCAACGGCAAACCGGCTGTCATCGGCGTCGCCACGAAGCCCGGTTTGATGGTCAGAACGTGGACGCCGGCTTTGAACAGCCGTGCATTCAGTCCCTCGCAGAACGCGGAAAGCGCCGCCTTCGCGCTGCCGTACAGATAGTTCGAGGGTCGGCCGCGATCGCCCGCCACCGACGAGATGACCGCCAATGCACCGCGCTTCTGCGCTTCCAGGATGTTGGCAATCGGCGTCAGCAACGCGATCACTGAAACGGCATTGGTGTTGAATTCACGCACGGCCACCGCGGGGTCCGCCTGGCACACGGCCTGGTCCGGCAAGGTGCCGGGCGCGACTAGCACGATATCGAGCGCGCCGAGTTCTCTCTGGCACTGTTCGAGCATGCGCGCATGCAGATCCAGGCGATCGATATCGAGTTGATGACAGGCCGCCAGTTGCGCGCCGCGCGCGGTCAGATCGGCGGCCACCTGCTGAAGACGCTCGCCGTTGCGGGCAACCAGGAAAAAACGTGCGCCCTGGGTGGCCCATTGGCGCGCACAGGCGATGGCGATCGCCGACGTGGCGCCGACGATAAGAATGTTTTTCATGTTCGTGTGGTCCGTTCCCAGAAACGCGAGAGTAACGCGGGGTCGCGCAGCGCTTCGAGTTGCTGCCATTGAGGGTAAGCGGCGCGAAAGTCGGCGCCGGGCATGTGCGCGTCTTTGGCCGGATAGATCCGGCCGCCGGCTTCGCGCACGATGGCATCGAGATTCGCAAAGAGCCGGGTATTCAATGCGTCGCGCTGCGGGAAATCGAGAGCGAGGGACGTGCCTTCCATCGGAAACGACAACAGGCCCGGCGAACGCAAATCACCGCAGCGTTTCAATACGGCGAGAAATGAGCCCGTGCCGCTTTCGGCAATCGCGTCGAGAATCGCGCGGATCGCGTCGCGCGCCGTGGCCGGCGGCACCACGCATTGGTATTGCTGAAAGCCCGCGCGCCCGTAGATTCGATTCCATTCCAGCAAGCTGTCCAGCGGGTAGAAGTAGGCGTCGTAACCGACCTGCGCGACGACTTCGCCGCGCTGCTGCTTCTGATAGTAGAGCTCGTTGAACGCGCGCAACGTGAAGCGGTTGAACACCGGAATCGGCAGCGTGAAGGGGACCGTGCGCTTCTTTCGCCGCGTGACTTCGAGCGGTCCATCCGTCGCATGGTCGCCGGCCATGAAGATACCGCGTCCGAGCGCCGAGCCGCGACTTTGGCAATCCACCCACGCCACACTGTATTCATGCAATGGGTCGAGCCTTTCCGACAACGCGAAGAACTCGTCCAGATCGCCGAAGCGGATGCTGGTCATGTCGATCAGGCTCGAGCGGATCGGCATCAACTGAATCTCCGCCCACAGGATCAGCCCGGTCAGCCCGAGGCCGCCGATCGTGGCGGCGAAAAATTCGGCTTGCTCGTCGGGCGAGCACTCGAACTGTGAGCCGTCGCTGCGCGCCAGCGCGAAGCGGCGCACATGCCGGCCGAAGGTGCCGCGCACATGGTGATTCTTGCCGTGAACGTCGTTGGCAATCGCTCCGCCTAAAGTCGCGTATTTCGTGCCCGGTGTGACCGGCAGCATCCAGCCGCGTGGAATCGCGACGTCGAGTATTTGCTCGAGCGTGACGCCGGGTTCCGCGCGCAACACACCGGTTTGCCAGTCGGCGGCAATCAGCCGGTCGAGCGGCAGCGTTTGCACGACATGGCCGGAGGCGGCGAGGCAACTGTCGCCGTAGCTGCGGCCATTGCCGAAGGCGAGCGTGGTGCCGTGTTCCCCGGCCGCGTCCGACCACGTGGCGCGCGCGGCATCACGCCATGCGATCGCATGCGCTTCCTGCGGTATTGGCGGGTAACGTCCCCATGACAGAACTCGACTCATCGCCTAGATCGCGGCCCAGAAAATCAGGCCGCACAGCACGACGACTGCGAGGCTGACCCGGTCGCGCGCCGCGAAGACAATCGGATCGTCGTGCATCAGACCGCGATGCGCGATGATCCAGGTGCGGCTGACCCAATAGAGCAGCAGCGGACAGGCGAGCCAGATGACTTGCGGATGGCGGTACATGCCGGCGGTTTTCGCGTCCTGAATATAGAGCGCAAGCACGAGCACGGCCAGATAGCCGGACGAGGTTCCAAGCGATGAGATGAGCGACAGGTCGCTCGCCACATAGCCGCGCCCGCGCGTCTTGACGAGGCCGCGCGCTTTCATCGAATGCAGTTCGGCGTAGCGCTTGACGAGCGCGAGGCTCAGGAAGATGAACATCGAGAAGGCGAGCAGCCAGAAGGTCAGTTGCGCGTCGACCGCCGCCGTTCCGGCGATGATGCGCATCGTATACAGCATGGCCAGCACCACCACGTCGACCATCACCTGGCGTTTCAGGAACGTGGAGTACGCCAGCGTCAATACGTAATAGCCGAACAGCGCCGCGCAGAATTGCCAAGGCAGGAAAAACCACGCCGTGACGAACGCGACCACCAGCAAGACAGGAAAGAGCGCGAGTCCCCATGTGAGCGGCAGTGCGCCGGAAGCGAGCGGACGTTTGCGTTTGACGGGGTGATGACGGTCGTCTTCGAGATCGAGCAGGTCGTTGAGCAGATAGACACTTGAGGCGCACAGGCCGAACGTGAGAAACGCCAGCAGAGCAGCGAGAGTCAGTTCAGGGGAAGACAACTTATGTGCGGCCAGCAGCGGCAAGAAGATCAAAAGGTTCTTCAGCCACTGATGCAGGCGCAAGGATTTGGCCCACGTCTTCGTGGCGGGCGGGCGTGATTCGATCACCCGCTCCACATTGCCGATCTTGCGCGCCGCGCGTTCCACCCCGTTGGACGGATTCACCACGTACGCGCGGTCGGCGGATTGCCAGACCGCCAGGTCGTCGTGCGAATTTCCGGCGTAGTCGAAGCCTTTTTCGCCGTACTCGGCGACCAGCGTATCGCGCTTGTTGTGAGCGGACAGGTTGATGCTGCCGTTCGTTGCGAACGTCCTGTCGAAAATGCCGAGATGGGCCGAGATGGCCTGCGCATAACGTTCGTGGCTTGCCGTGGCCAGCACCAGCGAGCGGCCGGCGTCGCGTTCAACCTTCAGCCATTGCAGGACGGTGGCGTCGTAGGGCAGCACGGCGACGTCCACGTTCGTCGCGTCGGCGAGGCCCGCTTTCAAACCCGGCTTGCCGCCGCGCGCGAGCCACAGCAGCGGCTCATAAAAGCGTTGCGGGGCGGCCTTCAGATAGGCAAATCCAGACTCGATCAGGATGTCTGAGCGAATCAATGTGCCGTCGAGGTCGACGACGAGTGGTCTGCTGCGCATTCATTCTGCCCTGAGGGCGGTTGTCAGATTTGTTGAGCGGACGGCTGCCGTCTGTGGCGCTGCGCTGAAGCCCGAATCTCGTCCGGTAACACGCGGCCGGAGTTTGGCGGCGTTACTTTACTATTCTGCGATAACGCGCACAACCTTACAGGTAAAGTGATTGATTCTGAGGCGGAAGACCCGAATCAAAGCGTGTCAAATGGCGCTTAACGGAATCGTATCGGGCGTAACAAAGGGAAAGACGGGTTGCCGAACCGCGAAAATTTGAGCAAACTTCGGGTTTGTTGCGTCTACGCAACGTCGGCTTTCGAAGTGCCCATCCGATGTGCCCACCGAAGTGCCCACGATAAGGCACGCAGTTCTACATGAAAGAAACGCGCACTCTGCATCCCCTGTCCGACGGGTTGTCCGTGTCGGTGGTGGTCTACAACCCGGATACAGAACAGCTGGTGTCCACGCTCTCGGGGCTTGCCGCCGCGTGCGATGCGCTGCACGTCAGCCGACCGCAACTCCCGGTGACGCTATATCTGGTGGACAACGGCGGCCTGCCCGACATCCCGGCAACGCTAGAGGAAGTCGGGGCTCGCGGCATCGTTTGTACGATCATTGCGGGACAGGGAAACGTGGGCTACGGCCGGGGCCACAATCTGGCAATCGAACGCAGTGCCAGCCGCTATCACCTGGTGCTGAATCCCGACATCGATCTGGCGAGCGACGCGCTTCGCGAAGCGCTCGATTTTTTCGATGCGCATCCCGAAGCCGGCCTCATCACGCCATGGATCGGCGACGAGCATGGCGAGCAACAGTTCTTGTGCCGGCGTTACCCTACCTTGCTCGATCTGTTTGTACGCGGCTTTTTGCCCTCGGGAATGCGTCGGCTGTTTGTCCGTCGACTCGCGCGCTATGAGATGCGCGACCGGATCAATGCGCGGGACACAGTGTGGGATCCGCCGATCGTCAGCGGTTGTTTCATGCTGTTTCGCATGACGGCCTTGAAGCAGTTGGCGGGCTTCGACGCCCGTTATTTCCTCTACTTCGAGGACTATGATCTGAGTCTTCGCGCGCATGACGTCACCCGTGTCGTCTACGCGCCCGCGGTGCGCGTGTTGCATCACGGCGGCGGCGCGGCACGCAAGGGCTCCGTGCATATCCGCATGTTCATGTCTTCGGCGTACAAGTTCTTCGACCGGTTCGGCTGGAAGTGGCTATGAGCCGGGTGCTCGTTACCGGCGCCAACGGCTTTGTGGGCCGCGCGCTGTGCCGTGCGTTGCGTGACTCCGGCAACACGGTCACCGGCCTTGTGCGGCGTGAGATGCAGCCAGAACGCGGCGTGCACGAATGGGTCGCCCCCAGCGTGAATTTCGCGGGTATCGACGCAGGCTGGCCGGCCGCATTGCAGGTGGATTGCGTCGTGCATCTGGCGGCGCGCGTGCATGTCATGCTCGAGGATGCCGCCGATCCAGAGGCTGCGTTCCAGGCGACCAATGTCGAGGGCACGCTGCGTGTCGCGCGCGCCGCGCGGCGGCACGGCGTGCGGCGCTTTGTCTTCGTCAGCAGCATCAAGGCGATGACCGAAGCCGATTCGGGCCGCCCGGTGCGCGAAGACGATTCGCCGGCGCCGCATGATCCGTACGGTCGCTCGAAACTCGCTGCCGAAGAAGCGCTGATCCGCCTGGGTGCGGAGACCGGCCTCGAGATCGTGATCGTGCGCCCGCCGCTGGTTTATGGTCCGGACGTGCGGGCTAATTTCCTGAGCCTGATGAGCGCCGTATGGAAGGGCGTACCGCTGCCGCTCGGCGCGCTTCGTGCAAGACGGAGCCTCATCTATGTCGACAATCTCGCGGACGCTTTAGTGCATTGCGCGACCGACGCGCGCGCGGCCCAGCAGTGCTTCCACGTTGCGGACGATGACGCGTTGACGATCGCCGAACTGGCGCGCGCGCTTGGCCGCCACCTTGGCCGGCCCGCGCGTTTGCTGCCCGTGCCTGAGAGCTGGCTGCGCCTCGCCGGCCGCCTGACCGGGCGCACGGCGCAAGTAGACCGGCTGGTCGGCTCATTGCAGCTCGACACCAGCCGGATTCGCACGGTGCTGGGCTGGCAGGCGCCGCATTCCACCGAAGAAGGGCTGGCCGCGACAGCCCACTGGTACCGATCCACGCATTGAGGCACGCATGCTGATGTCCCATTCCACGATGCCGGGCTGGACGACCGTGATCCTGATCGCGCTCGGCTCTGCTTGTGCCTGCGCGGCGATCCTGTGGACGCTGCTCAGGACCGGCCTCGCGTGGCGTCTGGCCACCGACATTCCCAACGACCGCTCGTTGCACACACGGCCCACGCCGCGGGTGGGCGGTTGGGGCATCGTTCCGGTGGTGGTCGTGGGGACGCTTGTCGTCGCGCCACATCTCTGGCTTGCCGCGCTGTGCGCCGCGGTGCTGGCGGCGGTCTCGCAGATCGACGACCGGCGCGGCCTGCCCGCGCGGGTCCGGTTCGCGGCGCACCTGGCCGCGGTGGCGATTTTCGTCTGGGCGCACCCCGCGTCGGCGCCGCTCTGGCTGCTGGCGGCCTTGTCGTTTTTACTGCTCTGGCTGGTCAATCTTTACAATTTTATGGACGGTGCGGACGGCCTTGCCGGCGGCATGACGCTGTTCGGCTTCGCGGGCTACGCTGCCGGGGCCGCGCTCACCGCGCATCCGTCGCCGGAACTCACGTGGGCCTCGGCCGCCGTGGCGGGCGCGGCCGCGGGCTTTCTGATCTTCAACTTCCACCCGGCAAAAATCTTCCTCGGCGACGCCGGGTCGATTCCGCTCGGCTTCCTGGCGGGCGCTTTCGGCTATTGGGGCTGGAGTGACGGCGTCTGGCCGATCTGGTTTCCGGCGCTGGTGTTTTCGCCGTTCATCGGCGACGCGTCGGTCACACTGCTACGGCGGCTCCTGCGCGGCGAGAAAATCTGGCAGGCACACCGCGAGCACTACTACCAACGCATGGTCCAGTACGGGCTCGGGCATTCGAAGACGGCCATCCTATGGTATGCAGTAATGGCGGCTGGTATAATACTTGCTGTCGTGTCGCTTGGCTGGCCTTCAGCGCTTCAATGGTGTAGCGTGGGTGCATGGGTGATCGTACTGGTATTGATGGGTATCGGAGTCGATTCACGCTGGCGTCGATTCCGGATAGCAGTTTCCGAACAACCTGAGGTGTGACGCCGATGCTTCGACACAAAGCCTCATGGCTATCATTTAGCGCTTTCGCCTTCGACCTTTGCGCAGTCGCGGGCACCTGGCTCGCGGCATATCTGATCCGCTTCAATGGCTACGTTCCGGTCGAGTTCTGGTCCGGCGCCGTCCGAACCCTCATCTGGGTGCTCCCCGTCTACGGTGTGATGTTCCGCATCTTCGGCCTCTATCGGGGCATGTGGGTGTTTGCGAGCCTGCCGGACCTGATGCGCATCGCCAAAGCCGTGCTGGCCGGCGCATTCGTGATGATGATGGTGGCCGTCATGGCCCAACCGCATCCCATCATTCCGCGCTCCGTACTCGCTGTTTCTCCGCTTCTGTTGTTCCTCGCCATGGGCGGCTCGCGCGCGCTCTATCGCGCTTCCAAGGAGTTCTATCTGTACGGCGGCCTCGTCGGACAGGGCAAGCCGGTGGTGGTGCTCGGCGCGGGCAATGCGGGCGCGAGCCTGGCGCGCGAACTGTCGCGTTCGAGCGAATGGCGGCTGGTGGGCCTGCTCGACGACGACCCCGCGAAGCAGGGCCGCGAAATCTACGGTTACAAGGTGTGGGGGCCAATCAGCGATCTGCAGCACTGGGCTTCGGACATGAAGGTCGAGCACGCGATCATCGCGATTCCGTCGGCGTCGGTCGATGCGCAACGCCGCGTGGCAACGCTGTGCGTGCGCGCCGGCGTGCGGGCCATGGTGCTGCCCGCGTTGACCACGCTCACGCAAGGCGAAGCGTTCCTGTCGCGCGTGCGTCAGATCGATCTCGAAGACCTGCTCGGGCGCGAACCGGTACGTATCGACATGCCGCACGTCGAAGCGCTGTTGAGCGGCCGCGTGGTGATGGTGACGGGCGCGGGCGGCTCGATCGGCTCGGAGCTGTGCCGCCAGATTCTGCGCTTCGAACCCGCGCAATTGATCGCGTTCGATCTGTCCGAATACGCGATGTACCGTCTCGCGGAAGAACTGCATGAGCGCTTTCCGAAGCTCTCCGTGGTGCCGGTGATCGGCGACGCCAAAGATTCCTTGCTGCTCGATCAGGTGCTCTCGCGCTACACGCCGCACATTCTCTTTCACGCCGCGGCCTACAAGCACGTGCCGTTGATGGAGGAGCTGAATGCATGGCAGGCGGTGCGCAACAACGTGCTGGGCACATACCGTGTCGCACGCGCGGCGATTCGTCACGACGTGAAGCATTTCGTGCTGATCTCCACCGACAAGGCAGTGAACCCGACCAACGTGATGGGCGCGAGCAAGCGCCTCGCGGAGATGGCCTGCCAGGCGCTGCAGCAGACCAGCACGCGCACGCAGTTCGAAACGGTGCGGTTCGGCAATGTACTCGGCAGCGCGGGCAGTGTGATTCCCAAGTTTCAGCAACAGATCGCGAAAGGTGGGCCGGTTACGGTCACCCATCCGGAGATCACGCGCTTTTTCATGACGATCCCCGAGGCGTCGCAACTCGTGCTGCAAGCGTCGAGCATGGGGCACGGCGGCGAGATCTTCATTCTCGATATGGGCGAGCCGGTGAAGATCGTCGATCTGGCGCGTGACCTGATCCGCCTGTATGGCTTCAGCGAGGAGCACATCCGTATTGTCTTCACGGGCCTGCGTCCCGGCGAGAAGCTCTATGAGGAACTGCTGGCCGACGACGAAGCGACCACGCGCACGCCGCATCCCAAGCTGCGCATCGCGCAGGCGCGTGAAGCGCCCGACAATCTCCTCGACGAACTGCTGCCCTGGCTGATGCAGCATCGTGTGCCAAGCGACCAGGAGGTGCGCCGCGATCTGCGGCGCTGGGTGCCGGAGTATCAGCCGGCTGCCGCGCCGGCGTTGCATAGCGTAGCCTCGGCGACGCGGGCTTCGTGACCATGAACCGGTGAAGGCTGGCTTTCGCTGCGGCCTGGAGTCGCAAGCCCGCCGTGAAGAAACGCACAAAACAAAAGGCGCTTATTCGAGCGCCTTTTTTCGTTACCGCCGGGTCTTTCGCACCACCATCCACCGCGGCGACTTGAAGCGCACGATACTCACGTAGAGCCAGACATACGTCCCGGCGAACACCACCACGAAGCAGAACAGATGCAGCGTGTGCCGCCAGAACAACGTCGCCGGCACGACCGCGATCAGACACAGCAGCCACAAGTACGGCGACGTTAGCGAGTTACGCCGCGTCAATTCGCGCGCGGTGCGCGCGCCGACCGCCCAGCGCATCAGCCGCTTATACACCAGCATGTGCAGATGCACGCCGTCGGGAATGCCGGGCGACATGCCGCGAATGAATTTCTTCCGGTAGATCGAGAAGCAGGTTTCGAAGATCGGATACATGAACAGCAGCACCGGATACCACGCCGATACGTCGCGATTGCGCATCACCAGCATGATCGACAGTTCGGCCAGCATGAAGCCGATGAAATACGCGCCGCCGTCGCCGAGAAAGATCAGCCCCGCCGGGAAATTCCAGATGAAGAAGCCGAGCACCGCGCCCATCATCATGAACGAGGCGGACAGCACGATCGGATCGGACACCTGGAACGCCACGTAGGCGAGCGAGGCGAACATCATGAACGCGACCATCGACGCGAGTCCGTTGAAGCCGTCGATGATATTGATCGCGTTGGCGAGCGCGGCAACCGCCAGCACCGTGACCGCGCAGGAGATCACCGCGTACGAGAGCAGGAAGTCGAGCGGCGGCACGCTGATGCGCGTCACGGCGATGTTCAGCAGGAAATACGCGAGCGCGGCCGCCGCCATTGTGCAGACGAGCCTTGCAAGCGGCGACACGCGCTTGGTCAGGTCCTCGACCAATCCTGAGCCGAAGGCCGGCATGCCGCATGCAATCAGCCCGAGGATGCCGCCCGACACGGCGGGATACTGGTGATGCAACTGCACGGCGGAGACGATCAGCCCAAGCAGAATGCCGGTCCCGCCGATGCGCGGCACCGGGCGCACATGAAATTTCTGCACGCCGGCCAGATCGGTGTCGGTGGAGAATTTTTCATGCAGATGCGCGTAGCGCACGATCAACAGCGTGATCAGCAGTGAAACGAGAAAGCCGAGCGCAAAACTAAGCATGAAAGTGGGCCTGAGCGAAGACGCCGAATTATACAAACGAAACGCGCCACGCCCGGAAAAGCAGCGGTGCCGCGTGGTAGCCCGCGGATCCCAGATAGTGAGGTCAAAGCCGCTCGCAAACGCCCGCCAGTCATGGATTCCACCTATTTAGCAGTGGCCGTGCGAGGTCGTTAACCTGGATGCGGCGAAGAGTAAGTCGCGCGCAAAAAGATGGCGCGCGCGCCTGCCAACCTGTTTCGCCGCCGATCGGCAAGACGTTCCGGAGACCCAATGCTAAATAACATCACAATTCGTGGCGGCCTGACGCTGGTGATCAGCGTATTCGTCGCTTTCCTGCTGACAGTGATCGGTGTCGGCTATGGCGCGCTCAAGCTCGCCAACAGCAGTCTCGACGACACGCAACGCAGCGCCGCCGCGTTGTCGCATCTGAAGGCGAGCTCCGAGAAGCTGCTGCAAGTGCAGCTCGCACTGGGTTCGTATCAGACGCTCTTTAGCGTCGGCAAGCAGACCGACGACCTGTTGCCGGCCGCGCACAAGGTGCTGGTCGAATCGAACAAAGACTTCCGCAATTACATGGCCGGCCCTTTTGCCGACGACAACGAGCAGAAGCTCGCGCAGTCCGTGGAACAGGCGCGCAGCGCGCTGGTCGACAAGGCGATCGAGCCGGAATTCAAGGCGCTTGCGGATTTCGACTTCAATACCTTCCGCAATATTCAGGGCGAGACGGCGAACGGTTTTTACGCTACTTATTCGAAAGCGATCGACGCGCTCGAACGCTCGCGGATCGACAGCCAGCATCAGCAAGCGCAAACGGCCGCGCAGCGCTTCCAGATCGCGACGCTGCTGTTCGCCGCGATCGGCGCCATCGCGCTCGTGATCGGGGTGGCTGCGCGGATCGGTTTGTCAGTCGCGTTGATCAAGCCGGTCAACGCAACCGTCGAGCATTTCGAGCGCATCGCCGCCGGTGATTTGACGGTGGCTATCAAAGTCAAGTCGCGCAACGAGATGGGCCAGTTGCTGGGCGCCTTGACGAAGATGCGCGACGGCCTCGTCGAGACCGTATCGAAAGTACGCGGCAGCACGACGGCGATCACTCAGGGAGCCAACGAGATTGCGTCGGGCAATGCGGATCTGTCCTCACGCACCGAGCAGCAGGCTGCGGCGCTTCAGCAGACCGCGGCGAGCATGGAGCAGTTGTCGGCCACGGTGAAACAGAACGCGGACAACGCGAAGCAGGCGAACCGGCTCGCCCATGGCGCGCTCGACACAGTCACGCGTGGCGGCAAAGTGGTGTCGCGTGTTACTGAAACGATGGATGGGATCAGCGAGTCGTCGCGCAAGGTGACGGAAATCATCGGCATGATCGAAGGGATTGCGTTTCAGACCAACATTCTGGCGCTGAACGCGGCAGTGGAGGCAGCGCGCGCGGGCGAGCAGGGGCGGGGGTTCGCGGTGGTGGCGTCGGAAGTGCGCAGCCTCGCTCAGCGCTCAGGCGCGGCGGCGAAAGAGATTAAGGAGTTGATCGGTGAGTCGGCCGCCAAGGTCCAGGAGGGCGCGTCCCTCGTGTCCGACGCGCAGAAGACGATTCATGAAGCGATGAGCGCCGTCGAGCGCGTGACCGGCGTGATGAATGAGATCGAGGCGTCCGCACTCGAGCAGAGCGACGGTATCGAACAGGTCAACAAGGCCGTCTCGCAGATCGACGAAGTCACGCAACACAATGCGGCGCTCGTGGAAGAAGCCGCTGCGGCGGCGAAATCGCTGGAAGAGCAGGCGACGATTTTGCGGGATGCGGTGGCGGTGTTTCAGATGGCGTAGTGAAAATGGCCGCGCTCGCGTTGTTGGTGAGCGCCGCTTTCAATCGCGCATTAAACCTCAATTTAATTCAGAAATCCTAATTGTGAATTTTTGTAAGATAAGCAACACGTGTAGGTACTTCGTGCTTCCATGGCATGTCGATTGCCGTTCAAGAGAACTTTTCCCGGTGCAATTCGCGGCCGGAACATGCTTCCGTACAGCAAAATGTTAGGAATCCGATAACTTGCGGTAAGGTTCCAAAATATTGTCCGTACGCGAGCGCACAGAGTGATGCGTCGCATTAAGGGATATTGTGTGTTGAATCGGACTCGAGGGCATTCCTCAACGCCGGCAACGCGCATGGTGCGCATCGATTCACAGCGGACAACTATCGAGCCCCAAAGTCATGCAGAGGTCCTCAGCGGTAGAGCCGGATAATTCCGGGAACGTACCAAGCGATTACTCGTGTGTGCTGTGCGGCGCCGGCCCAGCAGGAATGGGCTTTCTGTTCTATGCGTTCAAGAGCGGCAAGCTCGCTGAGGTCGCCAGAAACGGCTTGCTGATCATCGACAGACGCATGCGCTTCGGAGCAGGCAAACTCGGTGACTATGTGAACGTCACGGGCAACTCGGTCGCTAAGTCTTTCCTTGCGTGTCTCGAGGACGAACGCTTTGACGAGGTGTTCGGCGACATTCGCGAATACAACGAGTTGCACAAAAAAATGGCCGCCGACCCCGAAGGTGCGCCGCTGCTCTCGGAGGTCGGCGAACTGCTTACGCTGGCGGCCGAGCGGCTCATCGCGCACCTCGTCGAACATTTCGACGTCGACGTTCTGCGCGGACACGAAATCGATGCGGTTCGCCACAGTCAGGACGGCCGCTTCGAAATCGCTTATCACGACACGCGCAAACCAGCGGCACGCCGCATGATGATCAGCGATACCGTCGTGATGAATCTCGGCGGAACGCAGCGCGTCGAGGAGCTCGATGAACTGTGCCGCACGCTTGACATCCCAGCGCCGGGCAACGGTGTCATCACCGCGACATCGGACGAACTGCTGAGGCTCACGAGCACGCAACTCGTCGACACCTTCGCGCCTATGTTCGCTCCTCCCGCAGCCCGGCGTACCAACCGGATCACGATCATCGGCGGCGCGCACAGCGCGTTCACGATGACCGAGCGTCTCGCGACAGATCTCGGCGGCGGTGGACTCGATGAGATCACCATCATTCATCGCTCGCCCGTGCGGTTGTTTTTCGAAACCGTGGAAGAGGCGCTCGCATGGGGTTATCCGGTCGATCCAGTCAACGATATTTGCCCGGTCACGCGGCGGGTCAATCGTTCGAGTGGCCTGCGCTACCGCGCATTCGAGATCGCATGTGCGGTGATGTCGGAGGGCCGGGTTGCGGGCGCGAAGCCGCGGATCGAATTGATCGACGCCGCCTGTGGAGAAGACGAACGCGCCCGTGCTGCGACCCGTCTCGCGCAATCATGTGGCGTGATCCACAGCGCGGGCTACAGACCCAACATGTCCGCGCTGGTGGACCATCTAGAAGTGGAGATCCCCCTACAGTTCTGCCAGGGCGGCATCGAGATCGACAAGTTCGGTCGTCCGATTGACATCAACGGCAAGGTGATACGCGGACTCTTCACGTTTGGGCTGGGTTCGGGCTTTCGGCCCGACCCTGAGATCGGGAGCGAGGCCGCCTTCACTGGACGAATCCACGGCGTCTGGATCTTTCACCATGAAATCGGCAAGAGGATTCTGACTGGCGTTCTGAAAGCGCTGGCCGAGACGGCCGCCATGCAGGAAGCGGAAATGATCGCAACGGCGGACGACGACGGTCATGCCAGTGGCCGGCCGCGTCGCGGTCGAGCGGACCATCGCCGCTGACTGTGACCTGCAACCTGTGGCTTACCTATTCGAGGTGCTCGGACACGGCACATTGTCCCGCTTTTATTTCCATAGCCATCCTTAATAAATTCGACATGTTGCGGTTTTAAAATAGTAATGGTTGACACTTCAACTAAGATCGGGGTTCTTTCGATCTGCCGCAAAGTGACGCCGGCGTCCAGCGCCTCAGCGAACGTTCACCGCAAATAAGTCCCCTTAAATCCGCCGATCGTGCGGGCTATTCCGCCAGCATTATTGGCGCGACCTTCTTCAGCGGTTATGCTGCGTTGCGACATCGAACGCAACGCGATGACCAGTGCGAAGCTTTGATCGTCTCCATTACCGCTTCTGTTTGCCGACCGCGCGAATTAGGCCGATGCATCGCCATTGGCTCCTCTATTCGAGCGAGGCCTGCCATACCCAGGCAGGCTGCGATACTTACGTGAGGGAAATGATGACGACATTCCAGTCATACCGCCGTGGCAACCGCCTGCTCGAGGCGCTCCCAACGCATGAGTGGGAAGCGCTGCTTCCTCATCTCGAACTCGTCGAATTGAGTCCGGCTCAACTGCTGTCGAAATCCGGTGAACTCATACGAACTGTCTATTTTCCGGCCACAGCGATCGTGTCTCTGCTGCAGACGATGGAGAATGGCAGTTCGGTGGAAATCGCCGCAATCGGCAGGGATGGCACGACCGGCGTGCCGATCCTGACGGGCGGCGACACCATGCCAGCCAGCGTTCAGGCTCAATGCCGGGGGTTTGCTTATCGAATCAGCGCTACCGCGCTGCGCGAAGCGTTGCGCGACTGCGCTTCTCTGCGCTCATCAATGCTGTTGTACATGCAGGCTCTCCTTACCCAGGTCGCACAGACCGCGGCGTGCAACAGGCTGCATCGACTGGACGAGCAGCTGTGCCGTTGGTTGCTGGTCGATATCGATCGGTCGGGCACAAGCGATTTGCACGTCACGCAGCAAGTCATTGCCGACATGCTCGGTGTGCGTCGTGAAGGCGTGACTGAGGCGTCCGGCAAGCTGTGCGAAGCCGATCTCATCCACCACAGTCGCGGCCGTGTCCGGATTCTCGATCGGACAGGACTCGAGGCGCGCTCTTGCGAATGCTATGAGATCGTGAAGCGCGAATTCGACCGGTTATTGCCGCGTATCAACGCGACGGAGGTCACGCGCTGACGGCTTCGCCCTGTTCGCGATCCGCATTGACGTCTGGGGTGCCCGGCAATATGTGATGCCTTCGCGTGGATTGCTACCGTTTCATGGCGGTAAACGCGGCGAGCACTTGACTTGAGGGAACCTGACGCCGGTATCGGCAGGCGTCGGGTCGCCGCTCGTGTATCGTGATATAGGTGCGCTCACGATTGATCGGCCGCGGGCGCCGGGATCGTGCGCGACAGATACTCCCTTCCGCGTCTGTCAAACGGCCATTGCGCGGCGGCCCGCAGTTCTTGCCTCGCGTCGCACTACATCCGGGCTTCTGCCGACTTGGCACGCGCGTAGGCGCGGCTGGGACTTCACGTTTTGACCTCCAGCGGTAACGACCATCCGCGTCCGGCTGGAGCCTTTGCTGCGCCCGCTGCCACGCGCTACGCGTACTGCTTCAGCCGTGCCCCTTTATCGACCTGGTCGCGCTTCTAGTAAAGTATGATGATTAGCGCGTCGATCGCCACCTCATACCGTCGCTGCTGCCTGTGCGGGCTTCGCTGTTCTGCCGGTTGCATGCGGTGGTTTCCCGGTGAATCGCGAAGGAGGTGATCGTTATAAATTCAATCTCGCCTCAATTGAAAGGACCAGGTAAATGTCGAGCGTTTTGACACATTTCTTTTGCTTCATATTCGGCGTTGTCATTGGCGTTTTCGTATGCGCATTATGTGTCGCACGTTCCAGAACACCTCGGGGCGATAAATAAAGCTTTCTTCGGACACCACGCAGCCGGCGTCCCTATGTCGATCGGCAGGTCCATCCGCCGTAATCCGTGAAGACCTCACCGATCATCGCGGCGACGCAGGCACCGCTTTCAGAAAAAATAGTTGGCCACTGGCGATAATGTCCAACCGCGTCAACGCCACGCGCTTGAGGCACGGGCAACGCGAGCACTGCAAGGGCCCGACCGCGCGAAGCGCTCCCTCCTTACCCCCGTTAGCGCAGGCGAAAGCGTGTATGTTGCTTTCCGCACTGAAACAAGATTTCTAGAACCCTACACTGGGCTGGTTGTATCTGTTCGCGGCGATGGAAGCCGCGA
The DNA here is from genome assembly GCF_003002025.1 of Paraburkholderia sp. BL25I1N1. Classification (GTDB taxonomy): domain Bacteria; phylum Pseudomonadota; class Gammaproteobacteria; order Burkholderiales; family Burkholderiaceae; genus Paraburkholderia. Next base: position 897 of record NZ_PVZB01000044.1, on the reverse strand, counting down.
TGGAACGCTATACCAAAGCTGCTCTACCGACGTCCCGTAGCTGCGCAATGCACCGGATGTCAGCCAGACTCCATCGACCTTCGCGCAACTGCGCGAAGGCGGCTTCCAAAGGGCTTCCATGATTTTGGTGACAGGCAGCGCCGGTTTTATCGGCGCCAACTTCGTGCTTGACTGGCTGCAACTCTGCGATGAACCCGTGGTGAACGTCGATAAGCTCACCTATGCGGGCAATCTCGGCACGCTGAAATCGCTGCAGCACGATCCGCTGCATATTTTCGTATGCGCGGACATATGCGACCGCGCCGCAATGGACGAATTGCTTGCCGAGTTCAAGCCTCGCGCAATCATCCATCTGGCGGCCGAGACTCACGTCGACCGGTCCATTCACGGGCCGGAGAGCTTCGTGCTGACCAATGTCGTGGGCACCTTCACGCTACTGGAAGCGGCCCGTCAGTACTGGACTGCGCTCGGCGAGGCCGACAAGGCCGCGTTCCGCTTCCTGCACGTTTCTACCGACGAAGTGTTCGGCTCGCTATCCGCAACCGATCCGCAATTCTCCGAGACCACGCCGTACGCGCCGAATAGCCCTTACTCGGCCACCAAGGCAGGTTCCGATCATCTGGTGCGCGCCTACCATCATACGTATGGCCTGCCGGTGCTCACCACGAACTGCTCGAACAACTACGGTCCGTACCAGTTCCCCGAGAAACTGATTCCGCTGATGATCGCCAACGCGCTCGGCGGCAAGCCGCTGCCGGTCTATGGCGACGGTCAGAACGTGCGCGACTGGCTGTATGTCGGCGACCATTGCAGCGCGATCCGTGAAGTGCTCGCGCGCGGCACACCGGGCGAGACGTACAACATCGGTGGCTGGAACGAGAAGAAGAACCTCGACGT
>NZ_PVZB01000043.1 GCF_003002025.1 Paraburkholderia sp. BL25I1N1 | reverse complement strand
ACGCGACCGGCTGGTCGGCATTCTGCTGGGCGTCGGTGTGGCGACGTTCGTGCAGATGTCGTTCTGGCGCGAGGGCGAGGGCGACGTGCTGCGGCTGAAGCTCGCTACCCTGTTGCGCGCGATCGCCGCACAGGTGCGCCCGCCGCAGGTCGGCGAAGAGCAGGCAGATGAGTTGCCTTATGCTCAGCGGCAGTTGCAGGCGTGGGCCGTGCTGACCGATTGCGAGACGACGCTCTCGCGTGTCGCGCTCGAACCGGGCTGGCAGGAAAGTGAGCAGTCGCAACTGACACTGCGCGCGCAAACGGTCCTCGCGCAGGGGCGCGAGATCATGCTGGCGGCCGACGCGCTGCGCAACACGTTGGTGGCGCAGGCGGACTTGGCGAGCCCACACACGATCGACGTAGTGCGCGCAGCCCAGCAACAAGCCGGCACCGAACTCAACCGGTACGCGGATGAGCTAGCGGCCAACCCACCCGATGCGCGCGCACCGCGCCGTATCGAGATCGCTGCGCAAGCGGGCGAACCGGCTCTGCCTGCCGATCAGTCGATCATCACCGCAGCGGACGAACTGTTACGGCAGATCACGGGCTTGCCGGACTGGCGCATCGAGGCGCCGGTCGCGGCGCACGCATCAGCGGCGGTACGAGCATGAAGGCGCGACCGGTTTTGTGCGATCGGCGATGGCGTCGCCGCGCGTTATGCCTCGCGTGGCTATCGTCACTGCTGTCGGGTTGCGCGCTGATTCATCACAACGGCACGCCCCATTCCGAGATCGCGCCCGAGCAGATCAATCTCGCGGACGACATCCATCTCGCACGCGACGGCTGGCCCGCTGCGCGCTGGTGGACGCGCTATCACGACGCGCAACTCGACGCGCTGATCGATCAGGCGCTCGCCGACGCGCCGACGATGGTGATCGCGCGCACGCGCGTCGCACAGGCGAAGTCGGACGTGGAACTGACCAAAGCAGGATCCAACCTTCAGGTGGCCGCGCTGGCGTCGCTGGATCGCGAGCATATTTCCGCGAACGGTTTTCTCGGCCCGTTCGCGAAGAACGAACCGGCTGCGGGGCTGACCGGGCCGTGGTACACGGAGGGCGTCGTTGGACTGGGTGCAAGCATGGATATCGACATCTGGGGCAAGCAACGCGCGGAGGTCGCCGCGTCGCTGGGTGTGAGCAATGCGCGGCTCGCCGAGACATCCGCTGTCGAACTCGAAATCTCGACGGATGTCGCGCAGCTTTACTACGGTATTCAAACGACTTATCAGCTGATCGATCTGCTGAGCGACTCGCATGAGGTCGCGGCGTTCGCGGTGCAAGCACACGAAGCGCGTGCGGCGCGCGGCCTCGAAGCCCGCACCCTGCTCGAAGAAGCACGCGCGCAGCAGTTGGCCATCGAGCAGCAGATCGTGTCGGCACAAGGGCAGATCAAGCAACTTCGCGAATCGATGCGGGCACTGGTCGGCGCCGGACCCGCTGGGCTGCCCACGATCGAACCCGTCGCGCTGCCACGTTCGCAGGCGGCCTTGCCGGCGACGCTGTCGTACGAGCTGCTGGCCCGGCGGCCCGATCTGCAGGCAATGCGATGGTATGTCGAGGCGTCGTTCGACAAGATCGATGCGGCAAAGGCGGCGTTTTATCCGAGCTTCGACATCAAGGCATTTTTCGGCTTCAACGCTTTGCACCTCGCCGATCTCTTCACGCATGCAAGCCAGCAGATCAACCTGATTCCGGGCCTGTATCTGCCGATCTTCGACGGCGGCCGGCTCAATGCGAACCTGAGCGGCGCGCGCGAGGGGAGCAACCTGCTGATCGAGCAGTACAACCAGGCCGTTCTCAACGCCGTACGCGATGTCGCGCAGACGGGTAGTCGTCTGCAGTCTCTCGATGCGCAGAAGACTTTGCAGAAGCAGCGGATCGAATCGGTTACATTCACGAGGGACAGTGTTGAGGCTTACTATCAACGCGGACTCACGAGCCGGCTCGCGGCGCTCGAAGCGCGCCAGCCGGTGATCGCGGAACAGGTCGCCCTGCTTACGCTCAACGGTCAAGTGCTCAGTCAGGAAATTGCTTTGACGAAGGCGCTCGGCGGCGGGTATCGCGCTGATCCGCCTGTTGAACTGAAGCCACGCTGAACGGTGCGGCTATGCCGCTCAGAGCTGTTGTGATCGCAGCGATGCGAATTCCGCGCGGCACACGTCGCCGAACTTGCCGAGAATGTCGATCGAGCCATCCGCGAGCATCTCGCGAATCTCGATGAAAGACTTGTCTGGCGCGAGATAGGTGTCCACGATCTTGCGTCCGATCACGTCGGCTTCGTCCGCGACTTCGAGGGACGACCGGAGGCGCATGCGGCTGATCTCCGCGTAGAGGTTGCCCAGGCCGGCGAGATCGGGTTCCTTGTGTTGCAGCGCGTGCACATAGCAATTCGTCGCTTGCTCGATGAACGCTTTGTACAGTTCCTGCCGCCACGCGAGATCATGCGCTAGCCACTCCGCGCGAACCTGGGTGCGTTGGGTCAGCCAGGAGGCGAGAACCGAAGTCAAGCCGCCGATCGCGGCACCGACAAGGGCAGCCAGGGCAGAGATAGCCGATGCGTTCATGGATTGTTCTCGCGTTGTCATTCAGCTATCCATAGTAATGCAGCGGTGTGTAATTTTGAGGTCGGTCGGTCCCGCGCGGAATGCGATGACGACCGAAGCTGCGCAAAGGCGTGTCCTGGCAAAGGCCGACGGCCGCCGCACGCGCCGAAAGCCGGCTGCTGGGAGTCCGGCGCGCTAAAATTGACCGTGCACCGCGCTCGCAACGAAGGATGGCGACAGAATGACGCTCATGGCCGAACCTAAACAACCATACACCTCGTCTCCGGCGCCGTCGGGTATCGACACGTTGCAGGCACCGGCGCTGTTGCGTCGCCTGCTGCGCGCCAAAGACCGAATGGACGCTGCTTCGCACGAGGCCTGGCCTGTCGAACGATTGGCTGCGGTCAGTGGCGTGTCCGAGGCCCATTTCGCGCGCTCGTTCAAGCAGGCCTTCGGCATCCCGCCGCATCGCTACCTGCTGACGCGGCGCATCGAGCAAGCCAATACCCTGCTGCGCGACACTGCGCTCAGCATTACGGAAATTGCCTTCGCCACCGGCTGGGAGAGCCTCGGCACCTTTGGCCGCATCTTCCGCGACATTAACGGTCGGAGCCCGAGCGCCATGCGCCGGGAGGCGCAGGCCGCCATGCAGCAGATCGATCGCGTACCCGCTTGCGTTCTGAAGGCCGCTCAACGTCCCGATCTCACCATCGCAGTTTTGGAGAAGCGCCGCCGTGCCGCCAAAGGTACATTGCGGCCATCAACCAAGGAGGTGTCATGAACCAGGGTATCAGTGTGGTGGGCGTGTACGTCGACGATCAGGACGAAGCGCTGGAATTCTACGTCGGCAAACTCGGATTCCGCGTGCATACGGACGTGGTGAACGGCGCCTACCGGTGGCTGACAGTCCAGCATCCGGACCAGCCTTCGTTCCAGCTCGGGCTATTCAGACCCGGTCCGCCCATTCACGACGATGCCACCGCGCAGACTCTGCGCGCGATGGTCGCGAAGGGCGCCATGCCGCCACTCGTCCTGCTGGTGTCCGATTGCCGCGCGAGCTATGCCCGGCTAAAGGAAAGTGGCGTGGAATTCACCCAGGAACCGGTGGACCGCTATGGCAGCGTCGACGCTGGGTTTCGCGACCCCGCCGGTAATGGGTGGAAGATGATTCAGGAGCCGCGGAGCACGACGTGAATAGTCGCTCCCGTCGCGCCGACGCTAGCGTCGTTCTGGTATGAGGTAGCGGGGAATTGAGCCCACTCGCCAATGAAAGACTTGAGCACTAATCGACACAGGCGTATCGACACCTTGCCAATCGCGCAGTATGTATTTTCCCGGCGGCAGGCTCACGACCGCATCATGTTGCTTGCCGTCGACGGTCCAACCGGCGATAACCGGATCGTCGGTTCCGTATTGATATGCCTTGACGTTCTCCGAGTCGATGAACGCCTTCACCCACGGTCGCTTGCCAACTGTGCTGCTTAATACGGATGCCGCGACGAATGCCGGTTTCGGTGTCAGGTCGTAATGCAGCAACCCGAAGTTATGTTCGATGTTGTATGGGTCGGTGCCGTCATCGACAAAGTCATACCAGAACAGGACGCGAACCGTGCCATAGCGTCGTGACAACAAATAGCTGCGCACCAGATTGGCCGCTTGCATGGCCTCGTCCTGCCCCGGTTCCTTGGGATTGACGGGCCAGCCCATCTCCGTCACCCAAACTTGCAGAGGTCGGCCGTCTGTTTTCACCCGGTCGGCGATAAAGTCCTTCAGATAGGGCCACACTGTGGGGATGCTCACCGCGTCGATTGGTGCGTCTACGGTTCGGTAACCCTTTTCTGGCGTATTCGGCGACATATATGGATGGACGCTAAAGCCCGTCTGGTCGTTTAGTCCTCCTTCCTTGAGCAGGCCGACCACACAGTCGCCGCCGGGGCCGCCGCCCGAGCCGCCGCCGCCGCAAGAAATCACCGATGCGTTGGGATCCACATCTTTAATCGCGCCGAACGTTTCCCACAGCAGGGCAAGATAGGCGGCGTAGCTGATCTTGCTAAAGTCAGGCTCATTCCACACTTCCCAATGGCTAACTGTTCCGCCGTAGGGTTCAGCCACAGTGTCGTCGCCGTATCGCGCCACCACTGCATCGACGTAAGCTGCAAAGCGCGCACGGGCATCAGGTGAAAATGGAAAGTCCGATTTCGGAAACAGGGCAGGGTAGGCATCAGCGTTACCGCCGCCAAGTACGATTACAGTCGAAATGCCGAGCCGTTTGCTCAACGCCAGGTAGGCGTCATAGCTCTTGGGAAATTTGAACACACCGGGCTTTTTCTCGATTGCCGCCCAATAGAGGTCGTCCCGAATCCACGAAAACCCAGCCTGCTTGACGAGCGGCAGTAGCACCGATGCAGGTGGTGTGACGCGTTGAGCGAAGTGCGTGCCGACCCCGAAGTCGGAAGGGCCGACCTCGTCGCGTTTCGTGACGACAGCCAGCGTGCTCGTGGTCTTGCCGAGGATTTCCCCATCCGGTGATTTCAAGGTTGCGTCGACACGGTATAGACCGGAACGCGGGATCAGTACCTCGATGTCGATAGTCTTGCCACCCTCCATGCTGCCGACGCTTTTCTCGTACGAGGCGAGTGGCGCGGGCGCGGCCTTGCCGTCGCTGTCGTAGGAATAAACGCCGACTGTCATTTTCGCTGCGCGCAAACGGGCCGGCGACAGGACCTTGAACTGGAGGGTCTTCTTTCCGCTTGTCAGGTTGACTTGCGAGCCCGGCGGGTTGACCAGTTGCAGCGTCACCTGCGCGTATGAGCCGCCTGAGAAAGCCAGAAACACCAGTGCGGCCAGCGCAGTGCGCCAGGATATGCGTGATCTGAACAGGCTGCGGCGGCGATGAATCGTCGGCATCGGATCAATCCTCGTTGAATCGCTGATGAAAAATGGCCCGGTCGGTTTGACGAGCGAAGAGGCGGGTGCTGCGGCACCTGGGGAGAACGCGGGGCACCGCATCTTTCGCGGCGGGCAGACCCAAGATAGGGTGCGCTGGGCCGCTCGTCAGTACGACATCGAACTTTCGCAGCATTCACCGCCGAGCGTGCGTTTGAACCACAGCGTGTTGCTCACGCGTGCCAGATCACGTCCGCGATCGGTATTTCATCTGGAGAATCAATCAAACGTCTGACGAGAACTTGAACGTTTGCGAGCGGAATTCGCAATGGACTTCAGAATGGGCGTGGTTAAAAGATTTTCTATGGTGACTAATGGAAAACCCGTCAATTATTTAAGGGTCGGCATCTTTTTGAGATTATTAATTCAAAACGTTATTCGTCATACAAAATCAAGCATCGATTAACGTATTTGTATGAATAATTGGTCTCACTATTTGATCTTTTTATTGCAATTCGTTTCTCTGGAAACGAGGCGCAGGAGCCGTAGCAGAAAGGGATTGAGCACAAAAATTAAGATTTGAGAACCCCCAATTAATAGGTAAATAATTTTTTTATCCGTGCGCGTGGGCAACACTTCGTATGTTCGGTGGCGCACATATGTTCTCTTTTTCGATACGCGTAATGCGGATATTTGCTTTTCCGCATTGGTCTGGAGATAGTTCGCCTTATTGCTGCGCTTTTACATCCAGTTACAACATACGAAAAAGTCGGGCACATATACTGCGATCCCCAACCGAACTGCGTAAGTTGTACTCATGACCTTACCCAACCGACCGAAAAATCAGCAACATCTTCCACTGTCCGTCCCTTCCCTGATTCCTAATGAATCCGTCCCTCGAAGGAAGTTCCTCGCCGGTCTCATCGCGGGCGCCGGGTCGATTGCGCTTTCCGCGTGCGGCGGCGGCGGAAGCGGCGATTCGCCTGCGGCGGTGGCCAACGACGCCACCGTGGCCAACAGGGCCGGCTCAAACGGCTTCACGGTGACCACGCCTGCGGCGAACGCGACTGTGTCCGGCACCATCACGGTGAGCGGCACGGCCGGCACCACCTGGCGCAACGTCGCCGTTTATGACCACGCCACGGTTGCCAAGATCGGCCCCGACACCACACCGAGCAGCGGCAAATTTTCCGTCCAGGTTGACACGACGAAATTGTCCGTGGGGTCGCACCAGATCGACGTGGTCGCATTTTCGGTCGCGGCTGGCCAGGCCGGCGGCACTAAGACCACACAGACCATCACCGTCAACGTCACCCGGGCAAGTTCCGGGTCGACTTCGGGCAATCTGTTCTACGGCATGAATGGCCACCTTGCGTGGCCCGACGGCATCTACCACACCATGTCGGCAGCTGCGCAACTGGCACTGCTCAAAGATCTCGGCGTCACGAACTATCGCGTGGACGTGGCGGATGCCGGCATGGCTCAAACAGTGGCCAACGCACTGACCGGCGCGTTCGCCGGCAGCGGCGTGACCATCATGCCCTGTATTAACGTGTGGTCGACCGCCTATAACCAGAACAGTTCGGAATCGGCCGCCTACACGTTAGGCTACAACCTTGGCGCCTCGATCGCCAAGCCGCTGAAAGGCCTTGTTAAGTACATCGAGTGTGGCAACGAACTCGATGCGGACGGTCTGGTTGCGAACGGTGACGGAAGCAATACAAATAACTATAGTCCCGCGATCTGGCCGGCGTTCCGCGGCGTCATTCGAGGCATGATCGACGGTGTGAAGGCAATCGATCCGACGATCCAGTGCGGTGTCAACGTTGGTATCCCGCTTGCCTATCGTGCCCTGCAGATGCTTTGGAGCGGTATCACGCCTGATGGCTCCGTCAACGGTGTTTCGGGTGCAGCCCCGGTCCGTTGGGACTACACGACTTTCCATTGGTATCAGAGTTCAGGCGATATCACCTGCGGTTGGCGAAACAACGCCTGCGTGAATGTGCTGCAGATTCTGAAGGACTCCTTTAACTTGCCAATCTGGTTGACGGAATGGGGTTGGCAGGGAAGCCAGGTTACGCCGACGCAGCAAGCTAGCTACATAACCGAGGCACTGACGGAGTACCGGTCGCTCAAGGATCAGTACAACATTCAGTCGGTCCAGATGTACTGCCTGATCGATCCTGACTTCGGCCTCATACAGGCGGACGGCGTCACGAAAAACCCGTCCTACTCGGCGTTCAAGAAATTCGTCGCCGCCAATCCGGTCTGACCTGAGCCATTACACTACTGTGTTGGGGTAGCACCCCCCGCTCCCGCAGCCCGCGCGCTTCCTGCAAGCCGCGGGCTGTTTCTATTTGGTGGGCAACATCTCGGATAACGCGATTTGGGAGTCTTGTGCGGTAAAGCACAGACGCTATCGCTGCGGCGCCGCAATCTATCAGGTGAGACCGGACTGCACGACCCCTGCCGCCAACGAGCCCCCTGATCCCCACCAAAGCGTGATGAATGCCTGATTCAATCTGATGCGCCGTTCGATCGGCGAGGCGCGTTCGGGGAGAGGATTTGCCGGTCAGTGGTTCACTCCGGTTCCAACAAACAAGGAGTTCGTCGTATGAATCCGAGTGTTTCCCGTACTCCGCCAATCGTGCTACAAAATAACGCTGATGCGTTGTCAACCCGCGAACTGGCACGGCAGATCGTAGATAACGTCTGGTTGATCGCCGGCATTGTCGCGCTGGTCACGGGACTGGCCGCGCTTTATGCATTCGCGGCGACCCCAATCTATTCCGCCGACGCGTTGGTCAAAGTTGATTTCCCTCAGCCCAATGCGCTCGGTGAAGCGTCAAAGGCGCAGGAGCGGGTCATTCCGCCCACGCTACCCACCGAGGCCGAGATTCAGATTATCCAAAGCCGGAGCGTGATTGCGCCGGTGATCAGGAAATTCAAACAGGATACCTTAATAACACCGAAGAGCGTCGCTGTTATCGGGGCGATGATTCGGCAATTCGCCACACCGGGCTCGCCAATGCCGGCTCCCATCGGCTTGAGTTCCTATGCATGGGGCGGAGAGGAGGCGTCCGTCGGTTCGCTGACCGTGCCGGCCCGCCTCGAAGACCAATCATTGACGTTGACCGCGCTTGCTGACGGCCGCTACCGTCTCGCCGATCAGAACGGGCGGACCTTGCTTGTGGGCACGCCCGGCGTACCGTCTCAAGCCAATGGCGTCGCTCTCACGATGGATCGGCTCGTTGCACGCCCCGGAACCGAATTCACGCTAGTGCGCTTAAGTGAGGCCAAGGCAATCGAACGTTTCCAGCATCAGTTGAAGGTCAGCGAGTCGGGTAAGGACACCGGCGTCGTGCAGATCGTCTACGAGAACACCGATCCGGAATTGGCCCGGGCGATCGCCAACGGCATCGCGCAAGGCTATATCGCGTCTCATATCGCGCAGCACCGCGCCGAGGCCCTTACCACCCGGGACTTTATCATTGGAGAACTGCCGCAGCTTCGCGCCAACCTGACGCAGGCAGAGGCCGAACTGAGCCAGTACAGAACTGCATCGAGCTCGATGCAGGCGGGTACCGAAGCCGCCTCCTACCTCCAGGGAAGCATTGAGTTCGATCGCCAGATCGCGACACTCAAGGTACAGAAAGCAGCGTTGGAAAGTCACTTTGCGCCGAACTCGCGTGATGTCCAGACTATCGTTAGCCAGCTTGCACTACTTCAAAATGCCAAGAGTGCGTTCGAAGCGCGCTTCGACCAGTTACCCGCATCGGAGCGTCGCTCGGCCGACCTCACGCGTAACGTCAAGGTGGCCGAGGACATCTATGTCGCAATGGTCAACAAATCCAACGAACTCGCGGTGACGCAGGCCGGGACGCTTGGGAACGTGCACATCATCGATACCGCGTTGTTGCCCGTTGACCCTGTGAAACCCAAGCGCCCGCTGGTGATCGGCGTGGGCGCCGCCGGCGGTCTGATCGCGGCGTTCCTGTACATCTTTGTCCGGCGCCTATGGTCTTCCTCGCTCGAGAATTCGCTGGTGGCCGAGCGACATCTGAACCTGCCTGTTTTTGGTCACGTGCTGTTCAGTGACGAGCAGGCCCGCTTAGACCGTGCGCAGAATTTGAACCTGCCGCCGGCGAAGAAAGGGCTTTCCGGTCGAGCACAGCAAACAGGGGACGAGAGGGTAACCGGATCGCCACCCAGATTGACCTACGGGGGCTCTGCTCCGCAAGACCCCGTATTGGCCGGCGGTCGCTTCCTGCTCGCCACCGACGGGTATGACGACATGCCGCTCGAAGCTTTGCGAAGCATACGTGCGTCATTGCAACGGCAGATTCAGGACGCCCCGAACAACGTGCTTGTCGTGACGGGCGCAACGCCCGGTACTGGAAAAAGCTTTATCTCGTCAAATCTGGCTGTCCTGAGCGCGGAAGCCGGCAAGCGGGTGTTGCTGATCGACGGCGATATGCGCCGAGGCCATTTGGCCGCCATCATGAAGCGGACCAACAGAGGTGGCCTCGCTGAAATTCTGAGTGGTGAGGTCGATGCCGGTGCCGTCATTCAAAGCACCGACGTTCATGGACTTTCGTTCATCGCTGCGGGCCGGTATCCGTCCAATCCGTCCCGGTTGCTCTCGACACCTCGCATGCAACAACTACTTGACCGTCTTGGCGGACTGTATGACGTGGTCATCATAGACACACCGCCAGTGCTGGCAGTTAGTGATGCAAACCTGATCGCTTCTCTCGCGGGATCGACAGTGCTCGTGGTACGGCCGAACGCCCAGAGCGAACGAGAGCTGGAGGACACCGCGCAAGGTCTCGAGCGTGCGGGCGCGCGTCTGATCGGCATGATATTCAACGCGATGCCACGACGGCGCAGTGAAAAACGCAGCTACAGCTATGCGGCGGCCTACTCCGCGGCAAGTACTCCGCCACCTGCAGAGCATGGCGCTTCGTGATCGCGACCTGACGGTTGTTGCGCGTCTTGCATTGAGAAAGCAATGTACTCCAGACTAGTATCCGTGTTGTTCTATATGTTTTTTACCTGCGTGATTCTCAATCCACAGGTGGACGGGACCACGCTTTACTTCTATATCGTGATTCCGTTTCTCGATCCGGATTTTTCCCGTTTTCTCGCCAGTACGGCACGCCGCTGGGTCGGCCCATTGCTGATTGCGGCTTTGGCATGCGCGCTAACTTCTCCTTCCGCAGCCGTGCGGGTTCTGTCGATCGGCATCTGCATCGGTTACCTGATGTACACGGCAGAGCGCCGCATTAGTTACCTTCATCCGTGGATGGTCGTCAACATTCTGTTCGCAACCGTGCAGTTTGCGATGTACTACATCGATCGTGACTTCTCGTACCAGCTCGGCCCAACGAATCTCTCGCAGCTGATCTGGGGCGACAACGCGACAATGACGTACACGAACTTCTATGAGGTCTTCTTCTTTACCCGCGTCTCGGGATTCTCACGCGAGGCGGGGTTCTTCTCTTCGCTGCTTGCGGTGTCGCTTATCCTGCATCTTTACAGCGATTCGCCCAATAAAAAACTCATCGCTCTTTATCTCTTCGGTCTTTTCATCAGCTTCTCGAAGTCGTCGATGGTGCTTTTCCTCTTTGCAGCGGTCTATCCATTTCGGGACAAGTTGCGCTCGCTCCATCCGCTGGTGATAATGGGCGCCTATTACGTGGTGATGTCAGTGATCTCGGTGTACCTTGCATCCAACGACTTTTTCGGATCGGACACATTTGGCCACCGGTTGGCCGGCTACGCGTTCATGTTCGACGCGCGGCTCGAGGATATCGTTAAGGGCGTCACTGCAGCAGAAATCATGGCCCACTACAAATACCTTCCATACATCCGCTTGATCCAGGAAGACATGGCGCTCGGTGCGCTGTTTGGCGGCCTTCCCGCCACAATTGCGGAATTGGGGCTCTTCGGTGCACTAGTCGTTTTCGCCGTCATCGCGTTTACCGCGAGCGATGGTTTCGTCATGATGATATTCCTGTTTATAAGCGCGACTGTCAGCGTGACTACTGTCACTTCCTTCATTCCGCTCGCGTATTTGATTTGTTACTGGCCGCGATTCGCGGCATATAGCGCACACCGTGTGGAAAACTTGAGTCGATACCAGCCACTTCCAAGGTATTGCAAGACAAGTTGATCGTGTCGAAACGACGAGTGCAACGTCGCTCCACCCGCGCATTTTGTTTTTTTGATCTGTGCGGGGATGGCGTGGGGGCGGGACTGCGCGCGCACCGTTGTGGGACAACTGGGCACAGGGTAACTTTTTGTTTAAAAGCAGTATTTCCTGTCGTGGTGGCGGCCCGGCGCAAATGCGGAGTTTGGACTTGAACTAGTCATGCCGCTGGGATGAAGCTTTCGGGGCGCACCGCTCAGCCACCCTGAACTCGTGGTTCGTTTAAGTCTGAACTATTTGGAATTTGGCTCATTTAACTTTGAATCTTCTGAAGCGCATTCAACCCTATAAGGGCCGATATTCACACTTCAGTCCTGGGCGGCCCCGTCAGCACCGTCGGCCTGCACCAGTGCGCGCACAAGCAGGTACACGGCTGGCAGGTTGTCGTCGTCACGCCGCCAGTCCACGGGTTCGTCGAGATCCATCCCGCACAACCGGCTGTCCTCAAACCGGACAAACGTCGAACGTACGATCTCGTTGTGTCTCGCCACGAAGCCCCGATTCTCGAAGACCTGTTCGTCGATTACGAGCAGCGTGCGCCAGGTGGGCAATCGCGCGCTGTTTGAGTAACGGCGACGACCAGTATCGAGGTGACGACCTGCGACCGTGGCAATGATCTGCTGCAGATCGAGCGACGCGCTGCGGAGTGCGCGTTCGAGGGCGGCAGGGTTGATGTCGTGGACTTCCATATCGGGAGCAGCGTCGTTAACCATGTTGTTATTTCCCTGAGGACTCGCAGTAACTCGCAGCATTAAAGTCGATGCTTCAACAACGCCCGGTTTCGCTGTGCCAACAACTCGCGGATCTGGGCTAGATAGTTATCGCCGACCATGCAGTCTTCAACAGGCCGGCTATGTTGATGAGGCGTTGGCGGACGCACGCCGAGATAGCGGCACACGGCGGACACGTACGGTTTGCCGTTACTCCCCAGATGCCGCGCCGCAGCGGCCACGCGCACGTCTCCGACATGCTTGCGTAACGACGCGAGCGTTTCGCGGTCACCGTCGTTCAAGATGCGGATGAGTTGATTCATGGCCGATCCTGTATATAAAAACAGTACTGTAAATTTATACAGTATTTGGCCGGGATGCAAGTTAATTCGCGGGACGTCGGATTTAGCGGAGGAGAGGATGACGATTGAATTCGGTGCGCAGCTGGCAGTCGGGCACGCGGAGGCGGCTGACGACGCACCTCCGCTCGATCATCTGGCGCGAGATGCGCGTTTATAAAGTCCAGCGAGCGTGAGGTTGGAGGCGCAACTATTGTGGCGTTATCGCATCAGCAAATGTGGGCATGCAGGAATGCCCACACTGCCATGAGCCTTCCTACCCACGACGATCTATCGATTAACCCACGTGTTCGAGGGCGCGCGTCGTCTGAACTTTGCGCGGCCGGTCACGCAGCAGAAGGGGCATCAAACGTCGATTGGCTGTCTGCGCCGCCCACTCGCAATATGTGGCGCTGCCGAGCACCCAGCCCTTGAGCGTCGACTGCATCAGGTTATCGACATCGCGTTCGTCGAGGGCCTGTGCGCCGAGATCGCGGTAAGCCTGCTGGCGCTCGGACGGCGTATGGCCGAGCGCCCGGTAGAGCGGATGATCCTTGATGAAGCTATCGACACGCAGCCCGACGTGGTGCGCGTAGCTCGACCACCGGTAGTTTCCCGGCTCGCCCACGACGCGGTTGCGCACCGGCGCATGATCGATGACCTGGCTCGCGAGCAGGAAATACCGATCGGGCTCGATCACGGTTGCGCGGTACTCGCCGCGCCACACCGTGCCGCGGCGTCCATGGCGTCGGTTGAAGGTGTCGATATAGCGGCGGCCGATCGCCTGCATCGCCATGGCTACGCTCGACTCGTACGAAGGCGTGACGAGCAGCTGTACCGCGTCAGGCATGAGTACCCACGCGTGGACTGCCAGATCGGCGACGCGCGCCGCGTCTGCCAGGCAGGCGAGGAAGTACCGGTAGTCGCCTTCGTCCAGGAATGCAGGCCCTGTGAGCCCCTGCAGGATAACGTGCTGTGGTTGGTCTGGGACGTAGTGCCGTGCAAGCCGTGTCATGCTGAATTAAGCGAGAATCCGATGTGAGAAAACGATCCGACAGGTATCGGGCGCGTGGCATTGCGTAACGTGCGCATCGGAAGAAATTCTATCGGTCATGTGCGTGCGTTTGCGTTACGAATAGGGCTTTTTTCTGGCCTCTTTTCGTTGATTTGCGGGTCGCAGTAGCATCTTTTTATGTCACCGCTGAATGCAGCGCCGCGCTATACGTCTCCAGCCGCTCCGGCTATTTCATCTGGCGCTAAATACGTGTCAGGCTACACAACAGTGCGGTGGCTGAGAGGATCGCCAAAGAAAAGAAGCCCGCGCGGGCGGGCTAAATCCACATCATGGAGACATGGAGGAGACGTTCATAAAGGTCACCCCATATCCTCGAATGACCTTGCATGACCACTTGATTTTCTCGAGGCGGCCCGGAAGCTCGTATCTATTTGATCTTCGCTGCAGCGGCGACTTTGCGCACCGCCTCTTGCGGGTCTTCATTCGAGTTCATGAAACCCGTCACGACATCGGTAATCGCGCCTTCGGTCGCTGAGGACTGAACATCACCAAACGCGAACGACGGAAAGAACGTGTTGGATTTGATTGTGGTTTGCTCGTCTGCGTACGACTTCCTGGCGCAGGCGTCGAATTTGTCCATTGCAACATCCTGCCTCACCGGAATGGAACCCTTGTAAAGACTGAATTGCTCCTGGAAGGCGGGGGACATGATTGTCCTGGCCAACGCAAGCTGTCCAGGCGTCGCTTCTTTCTTGCCGTTCTGCTGGAAAAACACGAACGAATCTACTGTGTAGGTGAAAGCGTTCGACGTACCGGGCGCAGCCCCGCAGATATAGTCAACGTCGGCCTTCTTGTTCGCATTGGCGAACTCACCTTTCGCCCAGTCCCCCATGAATTGCATCCCGCCCGATCCGTTGATGACCATGGCGGTCGCGAGATTCCAGTCGCGACCAGTCGAGCCTTTGTCGAAGTAACCCTGAATCTTCCGGACAGTCTGGAACACCTGCAACATCTGGGGCGAAGTGAGTGTTTTCTGGTCGAGATCGATCATGGCCTTTCGATAAAAATCCGCACCCTGAGAAAGTACGACCGTCTCCCAGATGGTCATGTCTTGCCACGGCTGGCCGCCACGCGCGACGGGCGTAATGCCCGCAGCCCGGAACCTGTCGGCCAGCGCGAAGAACTCCGGCCATGTCGTCGGCGCCTTGCCGCCCACTTTGTCGAGGGCGGCTTTGTTGATCCACAGCCAGTTGATTCGGTGGACCGAGAATGGCGCGGCCACGTAGTGGCCTTTCGACATCATGGTCTTGTTGATCTGCGCTGGAAGCTGCGCTTTCCAGTCGGTCGCGGACTTGTCTATATCGACCAGCACGCCTTGATCAGCCCAGTCCTGTATCAAGGGCCCCTTGATCTGCGCAGCCGACGGCGCGTTGCCGGACATGACCTGCGTTTTCAACGCCGTCATGGCAGCCGCCCCGGCTCCTCCGGCTACGGCGAAGTCTTTCCACTCGTAACCCTGTTTATTCATGTCGTTCTTAAGCACTCTGATCGCCTTCGATTCACCGCCCGAGGTCCACCAATGCAATACCGAAAGCGACTCGGCAGCACTTGCGACCTGTGCGCTTGTGGCGAGCGCCGCTGCGACAATTGCAGCTGACATGAGTGTTCTGTTCATTGCTGTCTCCGTTAATTTTCTTTATGAATCACCAGACAGGCGCACGCCGCGAAGGCGTGCGCCAGGGTAGCGCTTACAGATCGAAACCGAGTTGGGCTTTACCGAGCGGTGTCAGATCTTCGACGGTTGCGCGTCCCACGAAGTCGACTTCGAAATGGTCAGTGGGGAAGTCAGGCGGACTCTTGCCCTCAAGGAAGCTAGGCAACTGGCGCTTGAGGTATTCGTCGTTCTTGGCGCACGCAGGCGCCGACGCGATATACATCACGTTGCTGTAGCCTGCGCCGCGGTGCGCGTCTTCCACTGCGTGGATCACGTCGCTATGCCAGAACACGGTGTCGCCCGCCTGCATGTGGGGAATCGATGAAAGCGCGTCGAAAAGCGGCGCATGAAATTCCGGCTTGATGGAAAGCGCGCGGCCTGGCATCGCGCCGCACAGGTCGTCGTCGGCGACATCGTCCTGAAGGGCGCGCAACAGGATATAGGCCATCGAATTCGCAATCGGGACGAGTTGCAACGTGCCGTCCCCAGGACCTTGCGGCGTCAGTGCGGTCCAGCCCTGAAACGTGCGGAACATCGAACATACGGCGGGCGACGCAATCTCCTCTACGTCCGGCCGGAACGCAGCGTCGAACGGATCATATCGACGCCAGTTGCCGTCGAACACATGCCGGTACACCTTGCGGAAATTCGCCTCGATCCACCGCTCGACCGAGCCGCCGTCGCAGTGCGCGGATAAGCCCAATGACTCGGAACCAGGCGGCCGTCGACGCATCCGGTCCGCGTAAACCGGCACCCGCTCTGGATCGAAATGGACCCGGCCTTCACTCTCATTGCGCCATAACCGGTTCAGAAAGACACGGGCCGCAGTCAGCGACGGCGCCTGGCGTGCGAGGACCTGCGGCTTTGACCAGTACACGCCGTAAATCTGTGGTTTGCTCGACGCGAGCTGGCCAAAGTATTTGTCCTCGGCGCGGTTCTGCAGACGCGTATCCAGGTCGTTGCGTTCGACGTAGTCCGCGATGTCGCGGTCCCACCCTTCCACCAAAGTGCGGTCGAATACATTGCGGATCACACACGCGCCACGCGTTTTGACGAGCTCGATCTGCTCGGCGCTCACGCGCTGCGCCGCGATGTCGGAGAACTGGATTTCGGGGATCACGTTTTCGCCGCGCTTGCGTTGCGCGGCAATTCTGCTGGCTTCGGCGCGGATTGTTTCATCCACCTCGGCGAAAACATCACGATAGTTCGGAAGTCGTGCGCGAAGCTCCTGCTTGGCCTGCCGGATGGCTGTCGGCAGATCGTCGATGATGAGTGCCATGTCGTCTCCTTGTGGGTTCTGCTATGTCCGCAGGATAGGCCGACCGCATCCACAAAAGTGATACCATTCAGACAATTTCTTTGCGCCTTCTGCCATGAAACCAGCGTACGAACATGTCGAGTTTGGCGACGACTGCTCGGTCCGGGTTTACCATCGGCGTCTGCCGCGCATTCCGTTCGAATGGCACCATCATCCCGAATACGAACTGACCTTGACGTTGAACAGTCAGGGCAAGCGATATATCGGGGATTCGATTGCAGACTATGTAGAGGAAGACCTGGTTCTCGTGCCGCCGAATCTTCCTCATACGTGGGCGTCGAACCGCTCGATTGACGCGGCGTCCCCTCAGGTTGCGATCGTGATCTGGTTCGGCGGCGACTGGGCGCGGCGGCTGGCGGATGTCTGCCCGGAATATGCGCCTTTGCGTAACCTGCTACGGCGGGCGGCGTGCGGACTGGCATTCGGTCCGGAGGTCGGCCTCGCCATGCACGGCCAGCTCGACAATCTGCTGTCCAGCGCGCCGCGACAACGCCTTGCGGTCGTGCTGAACGTTTTGTGCGCGCTAGCGGAAGCACCCGGCGAGCCGCTCGCTTCGCCTGCCGCGTTCAGCGATCGGAAAGAGGGTCCTTCGGGCCACGAACCGGAGCGTATCAATCGCGTGCTTTCGATGATCGATTCACGCTTCGCCGAGCCGCTGCGTTTATCCGAACTTTGCGAGGCTGCGAACGTGTCGGAGCGTTCTCTGGCGCGCTACTTCGAGCAGCACATTGGAGAGAGCGTCGGCCGATATATCGCGCGGGTCAGGATTGGACATGCGTGCCGGATGCTCGCACATACCTCCACGCCTGTTTCCGTCGTTGCAGCCCGGTCTGGATTTCCGAACGTCGCCAACTTCAACCGACAGTTCAAGGCGTTGAAAGAACTCACACCCGCTGCTTACCGCAAGCAGTTCGCGGCTGGCGATATCGCCGAAACAGACACCGGTCCGCGGATCAACGAACGCTCACCTTCGTTGCAGCGGAACCCGCGACTGGCGAAATCCATTGCGTAACGCCGGCGAGCGGCTGGGCGCCGAAATATTCGCTAGAGAACGACGCTGCTGTATTCCATTGGGTCGCGGCGGTAGGCTCGAAGGCGGCAGGAGATAGTTATGCGCCCACCGTGCAGTCCTCGACAGGCCGCCTATCTCGACGAGCCGCCGTTTTGCAAACCGACGGCGGCCGACAGGGCATCCGAGCGCAACGATGGGTGCCCGCCTGGGCCGTAAAAGCGTAAAAGGTTTACCGTTGCTGCGTGGCCGACTGATTCGCAGCCTGACGTTGCGACGCCATCCGGTCAGCTTGCAATCGAGCTTCAGCGTTGTTCAGCCTGGTCGGGTAATCCACATCGTCAGGGATAGGGTTGTATCCAACGCGTTCGAGGTCAGCAAGTTCCGCGCGTACTTGTGCTCGGGTTACCGGAGCGTCGGTTTGGGCAAACGAAGCTATTGGAGAAGAGGCGAGCAACGTGAGCGCGGTCGCAAGGACAATCTTTTTCATCGCACACCTATGAGGGCAGTGTTCGGCCGTTACGGCAAGGACCCGAAGGAGTATAGCTGCCGAAATATAGTTAGTTACCCTTGAAAAAACAAAAGTGAATTGCGAAACACGATTTCTGCGCGCCGGATTTCAGCCCTTTAAATGGAGCGTAAAAACGCTGCGGACACGCCCCGCTGGAGGTCGGATGAAAGGTTCCGCGAACGCGCTATTTCCTTGGTGAGTTGCATGACCGTTCGGCAAGCAAGTGTCAGTTCGCCGTGGGGCGACATGGCAAGCGCAATGAAGCGAGACACTGTAGGTTCGACTACCATCGACGCCTGCAGCCGGCACTCCTTTTCAAGGTTGGCAATCGCGTAAGGTCCGAGCAACGCATAGACGCCGCCATCGGCAACGATATGCGCCTGCAGACTCAACGAGTCCGCTTCCGCCGCAAAGTTCAGGGAGATCCGGTGTTCACCGGCAACTTGCTCGAGTCGGTCGCGCCAGCTGTTGGGGCGGCAGAAAGAGACCAGCGGAATCCCATCGAGCTTTGAAAAAGCAATCGTAGGCTGCTTTAACAGAGGATCGCCCTCTGCGCCGACCAGGTAAGTTGCGGCCTCAACCAGATACTCGTCACCGTTTTTCGGCGTCGGACTGTTTCGAAAAAGGATTGCGATGTCGACACTGCCGTTTTCCAACCACGTTTCCAGCAACGCACCTTGACCTTCGCGAACCTGTAGTTGCACTAGGGGATAACGTTCTCGAAGGCGATGGTAAAGGGTGCTGACAAGCGGATGCGCGGTCGAGGGCAGAATCCCAATTCTGACTACACCGATCGGCTCTCCCGCCGTACTGCGGATGTCGTTTGACAACTGTTCCGTACTGGCCAGCCATACCCTCACGCGCGGGGCGATACGCGCCCCCAACTCGGTCAAAACCACGCCTCTTCCGGTGCGCTGAAACAGACGGCCACCGCAGTACTGCTCAAGCTCAACAATCTGGCGGCTGATATGCGGCTGACTTGTCCCATAAGCAACCGCGGCCTTGCTCAGGCTCCCGAGTTCCGCGGCGTCGATAAACAGCTTCCAGGCAGCGTAGTCCACCGCTTGGCCCCTCGATGAGATATGTCAAATCAGTATAGCTGAAATGTGCAGTTAGACAGTTCTCGCATGAGCCGTCCATCCCTACACTGCAACGCATGCACCGTTGTTCCGGCTTGAAGCGAAACGAGCAGCGGGCTCTCCTCTGCAGAAAGAGGAGCCGAAAAAGCTCAATTTGGATGGAGACGTCATGAAAGCGATCGATCTGCGCGGTTTGGTCCCGGCACCCGTTACACCCTTCACCCGCGACGGAGCGGTGGACCACGCAGCAATTCAACGGCTGGGTTCCTGGCTCGGCGGCATCGAGGGAGTTAAAGGTCTGACGGTTCTTGGCCACGCTGGCGAAGGTACGTTCCTCACACAGAAAGAACAGGCTGAAGTTATCCAAAGCTTCGTGAAGTCCGTTGACGGCAAGATCCCGGTCATCGCCGGCATCACGCTGGAAGGCACCGAAGTGGCGGTCGAAGAAGCGAAGCGTGCCGTGGAAGCCGGCGCTTCGGCCGGTCTGGTGTATCCGTCGCACGGCTGGCTGCGCTTCGGTTATCAGAAGGGCGCACCGCAAGACCGCTATCGCGCGATCTACGAAGGCAGCGGCCTGCCGCTCATCCTGTTCCAGTACCCGGATGCCACCAAGGCAACCTACAACCTCGAAACACAACTGGAAATCGCCGCGCAGCCTGGCGTCTTTGCGATGAAGAACGGCGTGCGCAACATGCGCCGCTGGGACGTGGAGATTCCCATCATTCGCCGCGAGCGTCCGGAACTGCAAATCCTCACCTGCCACGACGAATATCTGCTGCACACGATGTTTGATGTTGATGGCGCACTCGTCGGCTATGGCGGCCTGGCCCCCGAGCCGCTCATCGAACTGATCAAAGCGGGCAAGGCGAAAGACTACAAGGCGGCTCGCGCGATCCATGATCGCCTGCTGCCCGTGACGCGCAATGTGTACCACCGTGGCTCGCACATGGAAGGCACCGTTGCACTCAAGCACGGCCTCGTGGCACGCGGCATTCTCGAGCACGCGACGGTGCGCTCGCCGTTGCTGCCGCTCGCGGAAGGCGCGGACGTTGAAATCGCTGACGCGCTTCGTTCGGCCGGCCTCGTCGACTGACGGGGGAGCGGCGCACCTTAGCCGCATGACGATAGCGAAGCGATGCTTCGCTTCGCTATAAGCGTTGAGAAGTAACGGTGACTCGCGAAACCTCGTTCCGCGAGTCGCCCATAACAGGATCGGGAAACGACCAAAAAAGCTCCGACGCCGCGACAGAATAAGAGAGAAAAGCGATCGGTGCTTCAAAACAAGAAAAAGACCGAGGGTCCATAAAATGCAGCTTTACAGGAGACAGCATGAACACCCCTTCGACCGCCTACGGTGTGGGCATTGGTCAACCACAGAGCGAAACACGCGCGGTCAGCGAGCAACTGCGTGCGGCGAACCTGCTGTTCCGCATCGAGAACGTACCGTTCTGCCGATGGCACACCAAGGCACGCATCGTCATGGGCAGCGCGACCCTCTTTGATGCGTTTGACGCCCTCTCGCTTGCTTTTGTGCTTCCGGTGCTCGTCGGCCTCTGGCATCTTTCTCCCGGCCAGATCGGCGCGCTGATTGCCGCCGGCTATCTCGGACAGGTCGTAGGAGCGTTGGTGTTCGGTTGGCTTGCCGAGCGCATTGGCCGGGTGCCGAGCGCCACGATAACGGTCGGTGCCATGTCCGCAATGAGCATCGCATGCGCCTTCACCGGCAACTTGCCTATGCTCTTCTTGATGCGCTTCCTGCAAGGTATTGGAGTAGGCGGAGAAGTGCCCGTGGCGGCCACTTACATTAACGAACTTTCTCAAGCCCATGGCCGAGGACGTTTCTTCATCCTGTACGAACTCATTTTTCCGCTGGGTCTCCTTGCGGCCGCGCAGCTTGGTGCCTTCATCGTCCCCCGCTTCGGCTGGGAGTATATGTTCCTCATCGGCGGGATTCCGGGCATCGCCGTGGCGATCCTGATCGCACGCCTTCCGGAATCGCCGCGCTGGCTCATTGCAAGGGGGCGTTTCGATAAGGCGGAACGAATCATCGAGCGTCTGGAGGCAAGCACGGCGAAGCGCAGCCTCGACACACAAACGCAGAGGGCCGAAGTCGACGAGCGCGTTGTGAGCCTTCTGAACGGACTCCAGTCGAAGAAGAAAGGAACCTGGAAAGAACTCTTCTCCCCGTTCTACAGAGGACGCACCGTTGTCGTGTGGTTGCTCTGGGCGAGCTCTTATTTTGTGGCCAATGGCATTAACAACTGGCTGCCCAGTCTCTACAGGACGGTCTACCATCTGCCGCTGCAAGAGTCGCTTCACATGGCGTCAATCTCGAATGTCCTTAGCACGTGCGGAGTGCTTGCCTGCGCGTTACTGATAGACCGGGTAGGGCGCCGTCGCTGGGCAATGGCCTGTTTCATCATCAGCGCAATACTGCTCGCCGCTCTGGGCATTCATGGAGCTGGCAGCGCATGGTCAGTGATGCTCCTGGGATCGTCGGCCTACGCCGTGATAGCAACCACGACTGTACTTCTGTACCTTTACACCCCTGAAATCTATCCGACCCGGATGCGCGCCATCGGTACTGGTCTCGCGACTTCCTGGTTGCGAGCAGCCTCTGCTGCAGCGCCAGCGATCGTCGGTGTCGTATTGACAGGGAAGGGCATCGCTGCGGTATTCGTCATGTTTGCCGTGGTCAGTGCAGTGGGCTTTTTCGTCGCCGCGCGAATGGTGGAGACGACCAATCGCGCTCTCGAAGAGATATCCCCGTAGCCTCTGAATCGCTGTGACTCCTTCTCCGGATATGACACCAGGGAAGGAGCACGCTGGCGCGTAATACCGTTAGCTTTGCCGACATGCTTGCGACACGCGCCAGCGCCCCAGGCCGCCCTATCAGTAGTACTCAGTGTTGACGCACGAAAAAAATCATTCGAAAAAATATGAATGGAGACAACCGAAATGAAAAAGGCACAACGGGCAATGGCCAGCTCTCCCGCGCGGAGAATTGTTGGTACGCTTGGACTTACAGCGCTTTTCTGCTCAGTTTTAGCATTGACTTCTGTCGGCGCCCGCGCAGATAGCGGCTCGCAGGTCCAGCTTTATGGCCTCATCGGCACCTATGTCGGGAGTGTCAAACGCAGCGACACGCCGCAATCTGCGGTACTGATGGGGAGCGGCGGACTTACCACTTCCTTCTGGGGAATCCGCGGCAACGAAGACCTAGGCGGCGGCGTCAGTGCCATCTTCGCCCTCGAGAGCTTCTTCCAGCCCCAAAACGGCGCGCAGGGTCGCAATGCGACGGACCCATTCTGGTCACGCAATGCGTACGTGGGATTTAAAGGCGACTTCGGCCAATTAACCTTGGGACGGCACAGAAACCCGACCTATACGGCAGAGTCCCTCGTCAATCCATTCGGATCATCTGTCGTCTTTTCTCCACTCGTTGTCCAGACATTCGTGGCCAATTATGGCGGCACGATCATCGGAGATACGGCGTGGAATAACACTGCCAAGTACACGACCCCGGACTTTAAAGGTTTCGGCGCAACGGTAATCTACGGGCTGGGTGGCGTTGCGGGTTCGCCTGGCATTGGTAACCTCGGCGTTCACTTGAATTATCAAGGTCACGGTCTCACGGCAGTGCTGTCCGGCCAGCGCGTGCGGTACACCGCAGCAGGGCCGGTTGGAGCGCAGTATGCCTATCTCGCGGGCGCAGCGTACGATTTCAAGGTCGTGACGCTCTACGGAGCGTGGGCGATGACGAGTGACGTGAGTACGCCTACAGGCAGCCACACTTACGAAGCCGGTTTGTCGATCCCGTTCTCGCCCGCTGACTTCCTGCTTGCGGAGTGGGCACGCACACAACGGTCAGGGCCCACGCATACGACCAACACCCTTCGAAACACCGCCGCTCTCGGTTACGATCATCTGTTGTCCAAGCGGACGGACATTTACGCGATTTACTCCATTGACAAGCTGAGCGATCATCCCATCGGCAACACATTTGCCGTCGGCATTCGACACACGTTCTAAGGAGCGTTCGCTTCTTTGTCGTCGCTTCCCGTCGCCGAAAAAGCTCGGCGGTGAAGAGGGGTTAGGCGCTTCATACGAGCGGATCTCCTGGACCTGCAGAATGTCTACGCTGTACTCTTCCGCACCAAGCGGAAAATCAGGAATCCTCCGGCCAGGTGCGATGCAGCCTCCGCCTGATCGGGATTCGCCGCGGCCGCATGCGCGGCGGCGAATCTCGCGGGGATAGCGGCGTGAGCCCTTTCCATCGTTTCCATGGTGGGCTCCGTTGATTATGTCGTTCAAGCAACTCAGAACGAGTCCCAGCCTTCGCTGTTGACAGCCGTTGCGCTGGCGCCTGCCAGACGAGGCACTGCGGCCGGCCGGACGGGCGTTGCAGCCTTCCTCGTCGCCGGCCGCGCTGCGCGGGTTGCCGGAAGGGTTGACGGGTTGGCGGATCCGTCCGTTGCATGCGCAGCGGCCTGGGAATCCAGACGGAAGAACGCAATCGCCTGGTTCAACTGCCGCCCCTGATCCTCGAGTGATTTCGATGCGGCTGCCGCTTCCTCCACCAGCGCGGCGTTCTGCTGCGTGACCTCGTCCATCTGCGTGATCGCTTGGCTGACCTGCTCAATGCCCCGGCTTTGTTCGGTCGACGCAGCGGCGATTTCGCCCATGATGTCAGTCACACGCGCCACGGCCTGCGTGACCTCGGACATCGTCTTCCCCGCCTCATTCGCAAGCGACGAGCCATTCTGGATCTTCTGCACGGAGGCGTTAATCAGGTCCTTGATTTCCTTTGCCGCGCTGGACGAGCGCTGGGCGAGGCTGCGCACTTCGCTTGCGACCACCGCGAACCCGCGTCCCTGCTCGCCCGCACGGGCTGCTTCCACTGCCGCATTCAGCGCGAGGATGTTGGTCTGGAAAGCAATCCCTTCAATGATTCCCGTGATATCCGCGATCTTGGTGGAACTCGTGCTGATCTCGCCCATCGTATCGACCACCTGACTGACAACCTCATTCCCCCGTCCCGCCACTTCGGACGCATTGGCCGAGAGTGAACTCGCCTGCTGCGCGTTTTCGGCATTCTGCTTCACTGTTGATGTCAGCTCTTCCATGCTCGCAGCGGTTTCCTGCAGTGAAGCCGCCTGCTGTTCCGTGCGGGAAGAAAGATCGACGTTGCCAGATGCGATCTGGCTCGAACCGGTGGCAATGCTGTCCGCAGAGGCGCGAACCTGGCCGATCAGGCGCACGAGGCTTGCCTGCATCTCGCCCATCGAAGCCAGTACGCTCCCGGCAGGCGCATTGTTCGCCCCCGGCACGGGGCTCAGATCCCCACCAGCCACGCGCTGGGTGACTTCACCCAGTGCGGCCGGCTCCGCGCCGAGAGCACGTGTCAAACTGCGGGTAATCAGCACACCGGCCAGCGCCCCGGCCAAGGCCGCCGCCAGGCAAATGGCGATCAGCACATTCCTTTGGCTGACGTAGTGCCCGGCCGCTTCCTGCACCAACTGCGACTCAACGCTATTGGCGTAGTCCGCGTAAGCCTGCGTCGCCTTGACCAATGCAGCGAGCAGTGGCCGGCATTCGTCATTCATCTTCGTGATGGCTGCGTCATGCTTGCCGTTCAAAGCAAGGTCGACGATAGCCGACGCAACCGGTCCGTAAAGCGATTCGACACGATTGATCTCTGCCACAAGCTCGCGCGCCTGAGCGGTCACGTCGTTGGCATTGGCGACCATCTCGTTAAGCTTTCGAAGGCGGCTGGCGACGGTTTCGTGGGCCTGCGTCACCGCAGCTTTTTCAATCGCCAGATCCTCCGGTTTCGTCACCAGCACCAGATTGCGAGCGGCGATAGCGCGTTGATCAACCGCGGTTCGAACGCCCACGACCATGTCTCCGCGGGCGTTGACGCCCGATATGTAACCTGAGAACTGGTCATTGGAATCGCTCAATGCCTTTAACGAAATGCCTGAGACCACAAGAACAAGCGCGGCTAGTACGCCGAACGCCCACGTGAGTCTGGCTTTCACTGACAGCTGATTAAAGTTCATGTCTCGATTCCACTGAAAGCGTAGTAAACAAGGACGATGGCGGATCGCTGCCGCGCTAACGCCCTGGAAGATGCCGGAGTGCGGGGTGTTCTTGTTCAACGGATGGATCAGTCACCCGCATCAGGTACTACGGCTATAAGGCAAAGATCCTGAAGGGCGGGGTTCCCCAGGGAGCGACTCGCAAACGTTCTCGCGCTATTGTTTTTTTTAATGAAGGAAGCATCTTGTTAGGCTCGCAGGCGACAGTAAGCGGGTGGATTTTTGTCTGATGATTAATCTGAGTGACTGCAGGCCGCCATCCGTTCATAAGCTGTACCAACGAAATGAACTATCCATGGCTTTGAATAGACACCATCGCGGAAATGGGAAGCGTCGGGCGTCTCTTTCGAGCCTGCTAACTGCCGTTCCTTTCGTGATTCGACTGGCGGGATTGGGTTGGTTGCGGTGCTCCGCGCGATATGCGGTTTGAGAGTTCTCGCACGCGTCGGGATCGGGGAGAGTTCGGCCAGGAAAAGTCGGTCGGCTACCGTGTGTCGATCATCGACAATTCGCAATAGCGTGCGGCGCTCGTTTCGCCGCCCCCTGGAAGTCGGCCCGGCCGCCGAACCACATCGGTCAGTTCACAAATTGAATTTAATATGCCAATATCGGCCACATGGAACTCCGTAACGTATCGATTCGGTCTCGTCATTGTCACGGTCGCAAACTTTTGCGCCGCGGTTCGTTACGTCCTGAGCATCGAATTCGACCTCATCGGTCAAACTCCATGTGCAACGACCAAGGCGCCTAAGGCGCCTTTTTTATTTCTCCTCTAAGAGCTGACGATGACCCTCCCGATAAGCTATCGACGCGCGACCATCGAAGATGTTTTGACAATCTGCGAATTGGGTCAAATCTTGAATGCGGGCCACCACTTGGCACGCCCCGACATCTACGCAGATGCCACCACAGAATTTGGCCGGGACAAACCGCACTGGCTCTCCAGCCTGCAAGGAGAAGATCGAGCAACGTTCCTTGCTGAGCTTGGCAGCAAAGCCGTCGGCTTCATTACGATTCAGGTGGTGAAGCCGATAAGCCCGTTATTGCAGCCGACCATCGCTGGTCGCATCGGCTCCGTCGCAGTCTCAGAACAAATCAGAGGACGCGGGGTCGGCAGTTCTCTTATTAAACTCGCAGAAGAGTGGGCGCGGAACCAAGGTGCCACGGACATCAGACTAGCCGTTTGGGAATTTAACGAACAGGCAGTCAATCTGTACCAGGAACTTGGCTACGAAATTCGCGCGTTCGAGATGGGAAAGCGGATTCGGACCTTGGTGGATGTTCCGAACGCGTGAGCCGACGACCGGCGGCGCCTGACGGCACCGTGTGCTCTAAGCCTGCGGAAATCGAAAGGTCGGAGAAGGCTGCAAGACTGTTTAACGTTCTGGACCTTGATTGATTCGCGATGTGAGCACGTGGTCGGCCCATACCCCATTGATCCTTAGATAGGACCGAGCCAAGCCTTCACGCTCGAACCCTAGCCGTTTTAATAGTCGTTCGCTACGAAAATTTTCGGGCCTAAAATTCGCCATTATTCTGTGCAACCCAATTTCGTCAAAGATATAAGTAATGGCAGACGTCAATGCTTCGCGCATGAGACCTTGTCCTTCAAACCGCTTTGCAAGCGAAAATCCAAGATGACATGCCTGAAAGGGCCCGCGCACGATGTTCGTGAAGTTGCAATCACCGACTATTTCGCCGGTTCCCGACGAAATGAGAAGGAGATGCACTGCGACTCCCGAGCTGTTGTTATGCGCCATTGTCGACAGCCGTTGGCAAACGGATTCAGTGTCGAAGAAGCTTTCGTCTCGAAGCGGTTCCCAAGGCTGTAGGTGAGCGCGATTTTCAATGGAGTATTCCCGCAACTCATGCGTGAACTGCTCACATGCCGGCACAAGTTTCAGGCGTGCCGTTGAAATTTCCCGCGGTAGTATGTCGATGTGAACACTCGTCACTGGGGCTCTCCGTTGAAAACGCGGGAGAGTATGTTTAGCCAGAAATTCTTCGTCAACAATTTGGCTGGCGACACGTGATTCAATGTCCGCTCTGGGAAAAGCCAAGAGCGCTGTCTGTCGACGGCCGCGATATACGAAGCCGACTCACGGATTGACTCTTCAAGCGATCAGTCATTGACGGTCTCCGGATCCGCCACGCGTTTTGCTCTCGACCGACCTCTCAATTTCCGACCCAGAAATTTTGCCATCGAGCGATGACGAACTGGTGACGCACATGGATGAAAGGCGCGGCCACAACCTATCCCAGCTGTCTGAACTTGTGGCAATAGTGAGTTTGCCCAGCTCAACGAGGAAGCGTGATGCTGGTGAATCGTTTGAAGCCGCTATGGAAGAGGTACTGAGGGGGCTTGTACAGCGACTCCTTACGCCGTCGTTATCGCATCGCCAAGTGATGAATTAACGATCGAGAATCTGAATCCAGAGCATCCGCACGACGAGGGCGATAGGGTTGCGGTCGCGGGCTGCATGATGTTTTTCGAATTCCCGACCATGGCCGAAGAGCGCGATCGTTTATGGGGTTTACCCTTGATCGAATGTTCATCACCGCGTTTTGCGAGGCGACTTCGTCAGGAACGACTGGGTTTCCTAGCAGCGTGCACAACCCGTACACCACGGCGGCCCCGGTTCTAACTCATTGTTTCTTATGGAAAGTGCGAGCCGTGGCGGTGTTCGCGCGCAAGTCGCGAGTCCAAACATAAGCGAACAAAGTTCAAGGTTAAGCGAATCTCGACACGAATCTCGACAACCGCACCATCCCTTCTTGAATTTGTCACCACCCGTCCATATAATTAGCACTCGCTGCACGAGAGTGCTAACAACATCGCCGGTTGGCTCCGCCAGTCGGGTTTTCTCAGCGTTCTTCAGTCTCAATCAAGAGAGGAGTATGTATGAACCTTCGTCCTTTGCATGATCGCGTGATCGTCAAACGTCTGGATCAAGAAACCAAGACCGCGTCGGGCATCGTGATCCCCGAAGCCGCAGCAGAAAAGCCGGATCAAGGCGAAATTCTGGCAGTCGGCCCGGGCAAGCGTGACGACAAGGGCGCGGCAATCGCGCTCGACGTGAAGGTGGGTGACCGCGTTCTGTTCGGCAAGTACGCAGGCCAGACCGTTAAGGTCGACGGCAACGAACTGCTCGTGATGCGCGAAGAAGACATCATGGCCGTGGTGCAGAAGTAAGCGACAAGTCGCTGCTTTTCCCGGTCGTATCTTAAAGAATTCAAGGAGTTAGAAGATGGCAGCTAAAGACGTCGTATTCGGTGATTCCGCCCGTGCCAAGATGGTTGAAGGCGTGAATATCCTCGCGAACGCTGTGAAGGTCACGCTGGGCCCGAAGGGTCGCAACGTTGTCCTGGAACGCAGCTTCGGCGGCCCGACGGTCACGAAGGACGGTGTGTCGGTCGCGAAAGAGATCGAACTGAAAGACAAGCTCCAGAACATGGGCGCGCAAATGGTCAAGGAAGTGGCTTCCAAGACCAGCGACAACGCAGGTGACGGCACCACGACCGCAACGGTCCTGGCTCAGTCGATCGTCCGCGAAGGCATGAAGTACGTTGCATCGGGCATGAACCCGATGGACCTGAAGCGCGGTATCGACAAGGCTGTGACGGCCGCGATCGAAGAGCTGCGCAAGATCAGCAAGCCGTGCACGACCAACAAGGAAATCGCACAAGTCGGCGCAATTTCGGCAAACAGCGACTCGTCGATCGGCGATCGTATCGCTGAAGCAATGGACAAGGTCGGCAAGGAAGGCGTCATCACGGTTGAAGACGGCAAGTCGCTGCAAGACGAGCTGGACGTGGTCGAAGGTATGCAATTCGACCGCGGCTACCTGTCGCCGTACTTCATCAACAACCCGGACAAGCAAGTCGCCGTGCTCGAAAACCCGTTCGTGCTGCTGCACGACAAGAAGGTGTCGAACATCCGTGATCTGCTGCCGGTACTGGAACAGGTCGCCAAGGCTGGCCGTCCGCTGCTGATCATCGCGGAAGACGTCGAAGGCGAAGCGCTGGCTACGCTGGTGGTGAACAACATCCGCGGCATCCTGAAGACCGTTGCTGTCAAGGCTCCGGGCTTCGGCGATCGTCGTAAGGCCATGCTGGAAGACATCGCGATCCTGACCGGCGGTCAAGTCATCGCTGAAGAAACCGGCCTGACGCTCGAAAAGGCAACGCTGGCTGAACTGGGTCAAGCGAAGCGTATCGAAGTGGGCAAGGAAAACACCACGATCATCGACGGCGCTGGCGAAGCAGCCACCATCGAAGCACGTGTGAAGCAGGTTCGCACGCAAATCGAAGAAGCAACGTCGGACTACGACCGTGAAAAGCTGCAAGAGCGCGTTGCCAAGCTGGCAGGCGGTGTTGCGGTGATCAAGGTCGGCGCTGCGACCGAAGTCGAAATGAAGGAAAAGAAGGCACGTGTCGAAGACGCACTGCACGCAACGCGCGCAGCTGTGGAAGAAGGCATCGTGGCTGGCGGCGGCGTCGCGCTGATCCGTGCACGTACGGCAATCGCCGGCCTGAAGGGCGCTAACGCCGATCAGGACGCAGGTATCAAGATCGTGCTGCGCGCGATGGAAGAGCCGCTGCGCCAGATCGTCACGAACGGTGGCGAAGAAGCCAGCGTCGTGGTGGCAGCTGTTGCTGCTGGCCAAGGCAACTATGGCTACAACGCGGCAACCGGCGAGTACGTCGACCTGGTCGACGCTGGTGTTGTCGACCCGACGAAGGTGACGCGCACGGCGCTGCAAAACGCAGCTTCGGTCGCCGGCCTGCTGTTGACGACCGACGCAGCTGTTTGCGAACTGCCGAAGGAAGATGCTCCGATGGGCGGCGGTATGCCCGGCGGCATGGGCGGCATGGGCATGGACATGTAATTTCGATTGGGCCTCGTCTGGAGGCTCAGTTGGAAGCACATGGGGAAGCGCGCCGCAAGGCGTGCTTCCCAAACGAAAAAACCCGCAGAAATGCGGGTTTTTTTATGGGCGCTCGCCGCGGGCAGAAGCGCCCGGATCAGAGGGCTGCCGACGCTCCGCGCCGGCTATCAGTGCCGCGCTTCGCCCGGCGCCGCGTCCTTGCCGGCTGCCGGCGGCGTTTCGTCGTCGGCACTGCGCGCCCAGAAGAACCGGTCCGGCATATACGCGCCCATGCCCGGCCGGAACGCATTGCGCACGGCCTGGTACAAATACTCCTGCGCCTCGCGCACCGCCTCGGCGGGATCCTGGCCGTTGGCGAGCAACGCGGCGATCGCCGCGCCCAACGTATCCGTCAAGCCCATGATCCGATGGCTGCCACGGTCCCACATGTCCTGACGCAACTGGCCGTCTTCGCTGAAGAGCGTATTGACGTGCCGGTGCGTGCCGGTTTCCGTCGACAGAATGTATTCGCAGCCTTGCGACAGCAGATGCGAGATGGCGGCGTCGAGACTGGGCGCTTCGGCGTCGCCGTCCGGTTGGGCGAGCGCGAGCAGTGTTGCCGAATCGGCGACCAGCAACGTGGTTTGCGGCGCGAGCAGGTCGGCGATCGCTTCGCGCAGTTCGTCGGCGGACAGCACGTGCTCGTCGTCGAGCGTGAAATCGGGGGCGAGAATCAGTGGAATGTCGTCGTAATCGGCGACGACTTCGGCAATCGCGCTCACCACTTCCGCGCGGGTGCAGGCGCCGACCTTGAACGCGGCGATCGGCATGTCTTCCAGCAGCATCCGCGCTTGGGTCGCGACCACTTCGGGGTCGAGCCCGGTGACTTCGTCGCAGCTCGCCGAGTCGCGCACGGTGTAGCCCGTGAGCACAGAGACGCCATGGCAACCCATGCTGGCAAGAGTCATCAGGTCGGCTTGCAGGCCGGAGCCGCCGGTGGGATCGGAAAGGCCGAAGGTGAGAACGATCGGAGGCGTGTCGCTGGGCATGAAGATTTGCGGAAAGGAGCTAAATTTAGGCGCAGAGAGTGCGCAATCGACTCAATTATGCGGCCTAAACCGTCCCGAGGGCGTTTTTTCGCATCTCGCGATGCGTCGCAGCCGGCAAGCGTGGGGCCGGCGCGCGGCACGACGTCGCAACCACTGCGCGGGGCGACGCAACTGCGTAACCAAAGGCCGTCGCACCCTACGATCGCGCGTGTCTGATTGCTAGGCATTGGGGCGGCAACACGGTACCATCATGGCTCCCGTTTCCCCGGACTCTACGACGCGACACAAGAATGGAATATCAAAGCTGGATGTGCCTGATTTGCGGCTGGATTTACGACGAAGAAGCCGGTTTGCCGGACGAAGGCATTGCGCCGGGCACGCGCTGGGAAGACGTCCCCATTAACTGGACCTGCCCGGAGTGCGGCGCGCGTAAGGAAGACTTCGAGATGGTCCAGATCTGAAGTCCGGGAGCAGCCGGCAGGCCGGCTGCGGGCCGTGCCGCATGCCCGCGGCGCGGCGCTGGCGTGATGTTTCGCGGCCGGCGTGCCGCGCCGGATCGAACGCACACGGTACGTTCTGAAGTTTGCCCCAACGCGTCGACGCGGAACGTCCTCGGCCGCGCCGTGTCGCAACGTTAGTCTGTCATTGTCCTGTCGCCGGTTCGCGCGTTAGCCGATCAGTCTGCGTGCGGAGAGGCGACGGCCCGTCAGCTTCGTGTCGCCTGCCCATGACTCCTCAATCCGCTGCACCCGTTTCCTTCGATGCCTTGCCGAATCCGCGCGGCGGCGCCGTGCGCCCCGCCGAGCTTGCGCTGGCCGAGGCGCTGCTGGCGTTCGAACAGCATAGCGAGAGCACGTCGGCGCTGCTGCGTGCGTCGCACGCACTGCGCGGGGCCGGCTGGCTGAGCGCTCAGCGTTTCGCTGACGCATTGGTGCGGGTTTCGCCGCTGGTCGAGGGCGACCCGGTCGACGCGTTGAGCGCGCGCCCCGTGTTCGGCGCGGCGTTGCGCGACTTCCGCGCCGCGCTCGAGCGTCACAACTTGCGCGAGCTGTCCTGCTCGCCGGTCCTGTTCGATCATTACCGGGCGCTCGGCACGCATCTGTCGGAGCACACACCGGGTTCCACCATCGCCTTCGAAGATCTCGCGTTGACCGCGCGGCCGGTGCCGCCGGTCTCGCTGCACACGCAGCCCGCCGATCAACTGGCGCATCTGCGCGCGCGTTACGAACGCGCGCTGCTGCCGGTGCTGCGCTCGCAGGCCAACACCGGCAGTGCGACGGCGCTGGCCGTCACCAACGCGGCGCTCGACGAACTGGACGCCGTCTTCGGCGAACTCGCCGGCCCGGACCCCTACGATTTCTGGCGACTCGCCAAGGCTTGCGCCAAGGCGTTGCGGGTCAGCGGCCGCGCCACGGGCGAAACCGACGCGCGGCGTTTTTACGCGCGTTGCAACCTTGCGCTCGCCGATCACGCGCGCGGCATCGAGCTTGCGCCGCGCTCACTCGTGCGCGCAACGCTTGCGCTGCTGTGGCGCGACTACGCGTTGTTCGGCGCCGCCGCGGAAGACGCCGACCAGGTGGAAGTGCTGCACGACTACGGCTTGACGGTCGACTGGCACGTCGCGGGCACCCAGGCGTCCGAAATGCTTTGGGAAGCGGGCGCCGTGCAGGCCCAGGCGATCAGCGCCAGCCGTAGCGCCTTGACGCGCGAATTGGGCGTGCTGGCGGTGAATGTGAACGCCTACGAAGATTTTCTGCAAACGGCGGACGCATCGATCTCCGCGCTGACCGAGCATGCCCGTGCAGCGGACCAGCCGGAGAAAGCCGATCCGAGCGAAGCGCTGCAGGCGGGCGACGCCGCCTACCGGCTCGGCTCCGCCGCGTGCGCGCTGGGCCTCGGCCACGTGGCGCTGCTAGCCGATGCGCTGGGGCTCGCGTGGCGCCGTCGCGCGCATGCCGGCGTCTCGACGCCCGCGGTACGCGCGCACGTGATCGTCGGCGCCCCGGCGGCGAGCACACTCGAGCAGGCCGCCGAAGCCTTGCGCGCCACGCTGCACAAAGTTGCCGCGGGCGTTGCGCCACCCGGCGGCGGCACCGCGCTGGCCGCCTTGACGCGCTCCATCGAGCAGGGCGGCGCGTGAGTCATCGGCGCACCGGGTCGTGGGGCGCGCCGGTCCGTCTGTCACCGGGTCGTCACTGGCCGCGGTGAAGCGACGTGGCCGCACGCCACGCAACACGCGTGCCGCGACACAGCGGGAACCTGCACGGTGGCGAGCGCCCGCGTGCGTGATAGAGTGCAACTTGATCCGCCGTCGATGGCTCGCGGCACGCTTCATGGCACACATCGCGGTCCCACGCTCAAAGCCCCGCCATCCTGCATCGTCTTTGCTAAAATCCGAACTATGTCCAAGAGTACCGATCGCATCAATCTGACCAACCAGTTCCTGATCGCCATGCCGAACATGGCGGATCCGACGTTTTCGGGAACGGTGGTCTACCTTTGCGATCACAGCGAGCGCGGTGCGCTCGGCCTCGTGATCAACCGGCCGACCGATATCGACCTGCAAGCGCTCTTCAGTCGCATCGATCTCAAGCTCGAGATCGAACCCCTTCTCCATGTGCCCGTTTATTTCGGCGGCCCGGTGCAAACCGAGCGCGGCTTCGTGCTGCACGATCCGAAAGACGGTAACGCGTACACGTCGTCCATGTCGGTGCCGGGCGGTCTCGAGATGACCACGTCGAAAGACGTGCTCGAAGCCGTGGCGAGCGGCACGGGTCCCGAGCGTTTCCTCCTCACGCTCGGCCATGCCGGCTGGGGCGCGGGTCAGCTCGAAGAAGAGATTTCGAAAAACGGTTGGCTGACGGTCGAAGCCGACCCGAAAATCATCTTCGACGTACCTGCCGAAGAACGTCTCGAAGCCGCGTTGGCTCTTCTCGGCATCAACCTGTCGATGCTGTCTGGCGAGGCGGGTCACGCATGAGTCTGCCGGCCGGACGTGAGGCGACGCTGCTTGCGTTCGACTACGGTGAAAAACGCATCGGCGTGGCGGTCGGCAATTCGCTGACGCGTCGCGCGCGGCCGCTCGTGATCGTGCAGAACCGCAGCCGCGAATATCGGTTCGAGGCAGTCGGCAAGCTGATCGCCGAATGGAAACCGAACGCGCTCGTGGTCGGTTTGCCATTGCATCCGGACGGCACGCCGCACGAAATGACGCAACTCGCGAAGCGCTTCGGCAATCAGCTGAATGGCCGCTTCAATCTGCCCGTCACGTGGGTCGACGAACGCTATTCGTCGGTCGAGGCGAAGGCGGAAATCCGCGCAGGCAACGGCCGCGCCGACATGCTCGACGCCGAAGCCGCCAGCATCATCCTCCAGCAATATCTAGACGGACTTTCCGACGATCATGAGTTCCATTGACGCCGAAGCGCTTTATCGCGCGTTGCTCGAGCAGATTCGCGCGGTGTATGGCGACCAGCTCGGCGCCGGAAAAGACGGCGCCGAGGGCGCCGTGCTGGCCGGCATCTACAGCGGCGGCGCGTGGCTTGCCGAACGGCTGGCGCGCGACCTGAACCTGCCGAGTTTCGGCGTGGTGAACGTCGCGCTGCATCGCGACGATTACGCAAAAAAAGGGCTGCACTCGCAGGCAAGCCCGACCTCGCTGCCGTTTTCGGTCGACGGCCGCCGTATCGTGCTGGTCGACGACGTTCTCTACACCGGCCGCACGATTCGCGCGGCGCTCAACGAACTGTACGACTACGGCCGCCCGGCATCAGTCGAACTGGCGGTGCTGGCCGATCGCGGTGGACGTGAATTGCCGGTTGCGGCACGCTTTGTCGGCGGCGTGGTGGACATTCCCGCCGACGCCACGCTCGTGCTGGCCCGCACGGAGCGCGACGAAGCAGGCGGCGCATCCGCGCAGCGTTTCACTTTTCACACTGAAGCACGCGTCGATTGAACAGGGCGCGATGTGCGAGGCGCGCAGCGGTTCCGTCGCAATCGGCGCATGGCATCGAGCCATCACAGGCCACGCAAGAGAGATTTATCGAGCCGTTCGCCGCAGCTAAACGCGCGAAAGCCGGCCCGGCATCGTCACACGCGGTCCGCATCGACACCGATCACGTTGAAGTCCGTATTTGAAGCAGGTACATCATGACCACCGCCACCCAGGCCCCCAAGGATTCCGCCGACAGCGCCACCGAGCGCTTCCGTTACGGCTTCCTCAAGGGCAACCCACAGCTCACGAAAAACGGCGAGCTCAAACATCTGTTGTCGATCGAGGGCTTGCCGAAGGCGATCGTCAATCACATTCTCGACACCGCCGATCAGTTCGTCAGCGTGACCGATCGCGAAGTGAAGAAGGTGCCGCTGTTGCGCGGCAAGTCGGTGTTCAACCTGTTCTTCGAGAACTCGACGCGCACCCGCACCACCTTCGAGATCGCCGCGACGCGTCTGTCGGCTGACGTGCTGAATTTGAATATCAACGCGTCGTCGACCAGCAAGGGCGAGTCGCTGCTCGACACGATCAACAACCTCTCGGCGATGCATGCCGATATGTTCGTCGTGCGCCATGCATCGAGCGGCGCGCCGTACCTGATCGCCCAGCATTGCGCGCCGCACGTGCACGTGATCAATGCCGGCGACGGCCGTCATGCGCACCCCACGCAGGGGCTGCTCGACATGTACACCATCCGCCACTACAAGAAGGACTTCACGAAGTTGCGCGTGGCGATTGTCGGCGACATTCTGCATTCGCGCGTCGCGCGCTCGGACATTCACGCGCTGACCACGCTCGGCGTGCCGGAAGTGCGCGCGATCGGTCCGCGCACGCTGTTGCCGGGCGGCCTTGAACAAATGGGCGTACGCGTGTTTCACAACCTCGACGAAGGCCTGAAGGACGTCGACGTGATCATCATGCTGCGTCTGCAGAACGAACGGATGAGCGGCGCGTTGCTGCCGTCGGCGCAGGAGTATTTCAAGAGCTGGGGCTTGACGCCCGAGCGTCTCGCGCTCGCCGCGCCCGACGCGATCGTGATGCACCCCGGCCCGATGAATCGCGGCGTCGAAATCGATTCGCAAGTGGCCGACGGTCCGCAATCGGTGATTCTGAATCAGGTGACTTTCGGTATCGCGGTGCGCATGGCGGTGATGGGAATTGTCGCGGGCAATCACGATTGATTCCGCAGATGCGGAGCCGCGTCACTCACGCACAGTACGAACCCGCGACACGTAACGCGGAATTAGCTGAACTCAGCTGAATATAAGGCAGCGCATGAAGATTCATATTCAAGGCGGCACGCTGATCGATCCGGTAGCGGGCACCGAACAGCAGCAGGACATTTTTATCGCTGCGGGCAAGATCGCCGCCATCGGCCACGCGCCCGCGGATTTCCACCCGGAGAAGACGATCGACGCCCAAGGTCTCTGCGTCGCGCCCGGTCTGGTCGACCTATCGGCGCGGTTGCGCGAGCCGGGCTACGAACACAAGGCGACGCTCGAATCCGAAATGGCCGCCGCGCTCGCGGGCGGCGTGACGAGCCTCGTCTGCCCGCCGGACACCGATCCGACGCTCGATGAACCGGGCCTCGTCGAGATGCTCAAGTTCCGCGCGCGCAATCTGGACCAGGCGCATGTCTATCCGCTCGGCGCGCTGACGGTCGGCCTCAAGGGGCAGGTCATCACGGAGATGGTCGAGTTGACCGAAGCGGGCTGCATCGGCTTTTCGCAGGCCGACGTGCCGGTGGTCGATACGCAGGTGCTGATGCGCGCGCTGCAATACGCGAACACCTACGGCTATACCGTGTGGCTGCGTCCCGTGGACGCCTATCTCGGCAAAGGCGGCGTGGCCGCGAGCGGCGCGCTGGCGTCGCGGCTGGGGCTCTCGGGCGTGCCGGTGTCGGCGGAAACCATCGCGCTGCACACCATCTTCGAACTGGTGCGCGTGACCGGCGCGAGGGTGCATCTGTCGCACGTGTCGGCGGCGGCGGGCATTGCGTTGATGCGCGCGGCGAAGGCTGAAGGCTTGCCGGTGTCGTGCGACGTCACCGTGAATCACGTGCATCTGATCGACCTCGACATCGGCTATTTCGACGCGCAGTTCCGCCTCGATCCGCCGCTGCGTCAACAGCGCGATCGTGAAGCGATTCGCGCGGGCCTGGTCGACGGCACGATCGACGCGATCTGCTCCGACCACACGCCGGTCGACGACGACGAAAAGCTGCTGCCGTTCGCCGAGGCTACCCCCGGTGCGACCGGGCTGGAGCTGTTCCTGTCGCTGACGGTGAAGTGGGCCGACGAAGCACGCGTGCCGCTCGCGAAGGCGCTGAACCGCATCACCACGGCGCCGGCCAACGTGCTCAAACTGGACGCGGCCGGCCGTATCGCCGTGGGCGGCGTGGCCGATCTCTGCGTGTTCGACCGCAACGCGCATTGGCGCGTCGAGCCGCGTGCGCTGAAGAGCCAAGGGCATAACACGCCGTTCCTCGGTTACGAACTGCCGGCGCGCGTGCGTGCGACCATCGTGTCCGGGCATGTCGCATTCGAACAGCGTTGATAGCCGCGATGCTGCCACGTTCATTGTCCCGCTCATAGGCCGGCTCGCTGGCCCAATCAGGAACGCTCCGACCATGAAGCTCGCGTTACGCAAGGCCCGTCTCGTCGTTCATCTGCTGCACGGCATGTGGATCGTGGCGACGCGCTTTCCCAAAGCCAGCGCCGAGGTGCGTCACACGCTCAATCGCGAATGGTCGCTGAAGATGCTGCGCCTGTGCGGTATGCGGCTCGTCGTGCATAACGACAGCGCGCGGCTCGATCGCGGCGCGCTGGTGGTCGCCAACCACATTTCGTGGATCGACATCTACGTGATCAACGCGTGGCGGCCCACGCCGTTTGTCTCGAAGGCCGAGATCCGGCAATGGCCGGTGGTCGGCTGGCTCGCGCAGCAACTGGACACGGTGTTCATTCAGCGCGAAAAGCGCAGCGACGCCAGGCGGATCATGCATGAACTGTCCGACCGCCTAAGCGCGGGCGAACTGATGTGCGTGTTTCCCGAAGGCACCACCTCCAATGGGCTTGGGCTGCTGCCGTTTCACGCGAACATGTTTCAGGCGGCCGTGTCGGCGTCGGCGCCGGTGCAGCCGCTGTGCATAATGTATGAGGACGCGCAGGGCCGGCAATCCACGGCGCCCGCCTATATCGACGATCTGTCGCTCGCCGATTCGCTGAATCTGCTGCTGGGCGGCGGACCGCTCACCGCGCATATCTATGTCTGCGCACCGCTCGCGCCGGGCGCCGACCGGCGCACATTGGCGGCGGAAGCGGAAGGCGTGATCGCCGCCGCATTGCGGGAGATGCAAAGCGGCGCCGCGATGACGGGCGCGGTGATGGCGGAGCGGCCCGCTACGTCTGCCGCAGCGGCAAAGCTGATTGAAGAACCGGTTGAAGAACCGGTCGATCAGGTCGACCGGTCAGGGCGTTCGGCCTGAATTTCGACCTATGGTCGATCCCGACATGTGACCGGGTCGCCGTGGCGGCTTAATTGCCGCCGGCCGCAGCGCGGCAGTTCTCGCACTCGACCTGTGTCAGCGTACGCTCCGCGGGCTGTTGCGCGAGACGCACGGCGGACAGTTGTTCGCCCCACACGCAGCCTGAATCGAGGCCTATCAGGTTGTCACGCAGAATCAGCCCGAGCGCGGCCCAATGACCGAACACCACGGTCACATCGGCGGTCTTGCGCGCTGGGACATCGAACCACGGCATGCAACCCGGCGGCGCCGCATTCAGGCCGCCGCTGCTGCTGAAATCCATGGTGCCTTCGGCGGTGCAGAAGCGGATGCGCGTCAACGCGCTGCACGTCAAACGCAGCCGCTCGATGCCTTTCAGTCCCGGTTTCCAGCGGTTCGGCTCGTTGCCGTACAAACCGGCGAGCGTCTCCTTCCAGTTCGGCGCACGCAGGGCGCGCTGCAATTCGTCGGCGAGTTCGAGCGTCAGATTCACGTCCCACTGCGGCAGCACGCCCGCGTGGACCATCAGCATGCCGTTGTCGAAGTGCGCGATGGGACGGTGGCGGATCCACTCGAGCAGGTCGGCGGAATCCGGCGCGGCGAGAATCTCGTCGATCGTGTCGCCTTTCTTCGACTTGCGAATCCCCGCCGACACCGACAGCAGATGCAGATCGTGATTGCCCAGCACCGGCACTGCCTGCTCGCCGAGCGCGATGACGTCGCGCAACGTGGCCAGCGACTCGGTGCCGCGGTTGATCAGGTCGCCCGCGAACCACAGCGGCGTGCCGGCTGGCGGCGCGGCCTTGGCCAGCAGTTGCTGGAACGGCGTGCGGCAGCCTTGCAGATCGCCGAAGGCGAGCGGGAGTAGGGGCGGATCGGAAAGCGCGGGAGACGTAGTGGCGGGTGTCATCGAGGAAATGAGTGCGGTTTGATACACGCTGTTACGCACGCGGCGTGCCGCGTTGGGCAATGCAACATATTAGCGTGACATAATAGCCCGTTTGAAGGCTTGGTATCGGGCCAAGGCGCCGCTGGCAAGCGGCCCGGCGCAGGGCGCCCAAGATATTGCGACACAACAGGATGACTTTCATGAACGGAGAAAGCATGTCGTCTTTTCATGCAGAGCAACCTATTCGTACGCTCGTCACCGGGGCGAGCGGCTTCACTGGCCGCTATCTGGTCGACAACCTGCTCGGACGCGGCCACACCGTGATCGAAACGGTCGCGGGGCGCGATGAGGCGGAAACGCCGACGCGCCTGCGGCTCGACATCACGTCGCCGGACGCCTGCCGGCGCGTGATCGAAATCGCGCGGCCCGACTACATCGTCCACCTCGCTGCGATCAGCTTCGTAGGCCATAACGATCCGCTCGACTTTTACCGCGTCAACGTGATCGGCACGCTGAACCTGTTGGAGGCGTGCGCCGCCGTCGGTCATACGCCGCGCAAGCTGCTGATCGCGAGCAGCGCGAACGTGTACGGCAACGTGACGAGCGCAGCGATCGACGAGAGCTTTCCGGTCACGCCGGTCAATCACTACGCGGCCAGCAAGGCAGCGATGGAAACGATGGTGCGGACCTGGTTCGACCGCCTGCCGATTCTGATCGTGCGGCCGTTCAACTATACCGGCCGCGGCCAGGCATCCAACTTCCTCGTGCCCAAGATCGTCGAGCACTTTGCGCGCCGCGAACCGTCGATCGAACTCGGCAATATCGACGTAGCGCGCGATTTCTCCGACGTGCGCTACGTGGCAAGCGCTTATGAAGCCTTGCTCGACTCCGAGGCCGCCTCGGAAACGGTGAATGTCTGCACCGGCACGCCCTTTACATTGCGCGAAATCCTTTCTGCGGCGAGTGATCTGACCGGGCATGAACTCGAGATTCAGATCAATCCCGCCTTCGTGCGGCAAACCGATGTGAAGATGCTGGCCGGTTCGCCCGCCAAACTGCGCACGCTCGTGCCGAAAGTCGAGGCGATTCCGTTCATGGATACGCTGCGCTGGATGCTGGCGGCATAATCGGCCGCATTTACGCGGCGATCCGCCATCTATTTGGGGCATGGTGACGCGCGACTTTTCGTTCGCGTATAAACAATCACAATGCGCCGCATTGCAGGCTGATTTGATCAGACGTATGCGGCGTTTGCTACCGTTTTTCCGAGTGCATGACGCTGAATCAGACCGCTAGCCGTTTCATCCGCGCGGCGTTCCATCATGCTTGCGACCGCTCACAGCGACATGCGACATGAAAGTGACGGCCGAATTAGCTGATGGAAACCAAACTTGTCAAGCTGTTTCAAGTTGTTAGGGTTCTAGTTTTTGCCTTGGGCGGCTTTATAATCGGGGCTTCATAAGATTGGCGTTTGAGCGTCCGTCCGCAGAGCGCGGGCGGCGGCGGGCGTCGACAAGATTACGACACCACAACGCGTGGTAGCAGGTTGGTCCATTTACTTTGACCTGCCACCATCATCTGGAAGGGAATTTCATGATTCTGGTAACGGGCGGCGCCGGTTTTATCGGCGCCAATTTCGTGCTCGACTGGCTCAATGCGTCGGACGAAGCGGTACTGAACGTGGACAAGCTGACGTACGCCGGCAATCTGGGTACGCTCAAGTCGCAACAAAACAATCCGAAGCACATTTTCGTGCGCGCGGATATCTGCGATCGCGCCGCGCTCGACGCGCTCTTCACCGAGCACAAGCCACGTGCCGTATTGCACTTTGCCGCCGAGAGCCACGTGGACCGTTCGATTCATGGCCCGGCTGATTTCGTGCAAACGAACGTGGTGGGTACCTTTACGCTGCTGGAAGCGGCCCGTCAGTACTGGACTGCGCTCGGCGAGGCCGACAAGGCCGCGTTCCGCTTCCTGCACGTCTCGACCGATGAAGTATTCGGCTCGCTCTCCGCGACCGATCCGCAATTCTCCGAGACCACGCCGTACGCGCCGAACAGTCCCTACTCGGCTACGAAGGCAGGTTCCGATCATCTGGTGCGCGCCTACCATCATACGTATGGCCTGCCGGTGCTCACTACGAACTGCTCGAACAACTACGGTCCCTACCAGTTTCCCGAAAAACTGATTCCGCTGATGATCGCCAACGCGCTCGGCGGCAAGCCGCTGCCGGTGTATGGCGACGGTCAGAACGTGCGCGACTGGCTGTATGTCGGTGACCATTGCAGCGCGATCCGCGAAGTACTCGCGCGCGGCACGCCGGGTGAGACGTACAACATCGGCGGCTGGAACGAGAAGAAGAACCTCGACGT
>NZ_PVZB01000042.1 GCF_003002025.1 Paraburkholderia sp. BL25I1N1 | reverse complement strand
GGGGCAGATGAAACCCGCTGGGATCCAGTTGACTGCTGCAGAGCAATTCTATTCGCTGGTCATCTAAGTCATCCTTATCATATCGGCACTTTCTCGTCCTGCCATCCTTATCGCGACAGAGCCATCAGAACGCGGTCGATCTGCTTCCTCATTATTGAACAACACCTGCAACTTGCAGTACGTGCGGAAGACATTGTTCGCAACAGTGAAGTCCAGTGGACGAATAGGTCAAGGGCGGCCTCTCTTTATCCGCGGAATCGAACGCGCGCGTTTGTGGAGAAATCCACGGGCCTGACAGCTGATTGCCTTCAGAAGGCGGTTGCTCTCCCGTAAAGGCTCACTTTGCGGTCCGGCTTGAATGAAAGGATGCAACTAACCGTCTTTCGCCGTCGCGTGCCCGCCACCCGGTCTTCTATGAGGCCCGCACCGGGCTACACGGCAGGTCGCCTGTGCGATCACGCGGGAAGCGCTCGAAGCGCGATTCTGGTTACCCGCCGGTGCTGACCAGGTCCGCATGCTAAGGCTTTTGCTGACGGACGGCGCCGCATTATCGCGGTCGCTGAAAGAAGGATCCGTCTGCGTCCGGGCGAAGTGGTAGACTCAAGGCCGACGATTTCCTGATCAAGCCTTGAGTTGCCGCCGGTCGGGGGAGGGGATAGTGGCGCCGGAGTCGACCTCTCGCCGTCATCGTCCGGGTCGCGTCGAGCGTCACAGTCGATCCGGTGTTCTCGTCGGTTTCGCGATGCCGGCGATC
Source organism: Paraburkholderia sp. BL25I1N1 (assembly GCF_003002025.1). Lineage (GTDB taxonomy): Bacteria > Pseudomonadota > Gammaproteobacteria > Burkholderiales > Burkholderiaceae > Paraburkholderia. Next base: position 47,485 of record NZ_PVZB01000042.1, on the reverse strand, counting down.
ATCGTCCATGTGCAGATACTGACTGGTTGTCGTCAGTGAGGCATGCCCGAGGTTATCGCGCACGAGTCGCAGATCGAGGTGCTGATCCGCCATATGTGACCCGGCACTGTGACGTAGCCAGTGTGCCGATGCCTACTCGAGGTGGTCAGCGCGCTGCGCATGGTCGTCGCCACGCGAACGCAACGAGTCTGCGGCGCCGCTGAAGACGTCCTTCACGATCCGGTGCAACGCGGCGCGCGTGAGTGGCTTGAGTGACTGGCCGACCGGCAGCGCGAGCGAGGTGTCTAGTAGAAGCCTGAACGACGTGGGCAAACGCTCCTGCAACATCCTCAATGCTTGGCGCAAATCGACTTGCGAAATTCAGTCTTGAATCAGGCGATATAGACAGAGTGCTTTTTGCGTAAGGTCGAGATTTGCCGCGCGTTGAATCCGACCAGAGAGAACATTCCGTGGTGGCGCGCGATAAAGGCACATCGATTGGAATTCAGTCGGTCACGAAGCAGTGCAGCCGGCTCTTTCCAGTTGCCGACGATGCGTTGGCGCATTTGGTCTAGTTCGCTCGACCACGACGACTTCCTCGCAAAGCCTCAGGCTGCGAACGCGCTCTGCTAGAGGGTATTTCGGCGGCACATTGCGAGAAATGCCGCCTGCGAATCAAACGGCAGGACTGCCCAGCGAATCGCGCCCGGTCGCTGCCCACTTCGTCGCGACTTTGTGGGTGTGATCGACACGTCGCGCCGGGTGCGCTGCGGGCCGAGGTCGGGGGAAAGCCGTTGCGAGTATGGCCGCAAGGCGAACGCCGCGCTCTCGCTGTCTCGCACTGAAGTCATCGGGGCGGCTGTTGAACATGTCGCGAGTTATCCAGCTATAATTCGTCCGTTCACCAAACGCTCCTTGTAACCTCGAATCTGTGTCTTCCAGACGAAACAAAACCCGCAGTGCCCGCGGCCATAGACCGTTGACCAAGGCGCTTTTGTTGCCAATGGATCGCGCTTCGGCGAGCGAGCAGTCGCTTGCCATTCATCTTGCTCTCGTCGCGTGTCGGAGCGGTCACGGAAATGGACACCTGATCAATGAATTGATGCGCGCGGTGTATCTGAGCTGGTTCCTGCAGCGTGCTGGATTTGGAAGTCGCCCCGTGGAGCAGTTCAGGATCGCCGAGTACGCCGTTGAAGCGACTTTGGCGCGCGCTCACGAGTGTGGCGAGTGGCGTTTGCCGGGCGACACGATTGATGACTTCGAAGCGCTTGTTGCCCTTTATGATTCGCAACTGGCCGGTGTACCGCTACACGAGGTACTTGCGGCAGAGCGGAAGCTGAGAGCGTTCCTCGCGGGGAACGCCAGTTCGCCAATCTCCATGAACGCCTGATCTGACATAGACGCCGGGGGTCGTTGGGCATTTTTCAAGGCGGCCTGTGGCTCAATGCGACCGCCGGGCTGCGCTCCCTGACTCCGACTTCAATGGTTAAGCTTCCTCGAATCGCTTTCTGGGAGGAAACTGCGCTTCCCTGTTCACCCTATGTTGGTTCACGATTTCACGATGATGCCTGTCCTTGTCCTCATACAGGGTCCCTCTCAATTATGGGAGACTTTCCTGCGGCCCTGACCTGGTTTTACCGGTAAGCCGGAATATGTTTGCATCTGTCTCCAGCGCCCAGTGCGTTTCGACGACTCAGGTGACATTGCACTGCCTGCCAAGTGGTTGGCGCCTTCCATTCAACGCCAAACCGCCCGCCGATTGCGCAGGCTGTGAGCCGCACATTACCTGGCCAGACGAAAATGTCGAGCTGCCGCGGCCCGTCGTTTTTTGAACCCACTGCGACCGCATTTTCATTTGCGCCGCGGCCGGCAAATTGCTGTTCAAAATGCCGAAATCCTCCAATGGCGGCGCACCCGGCAAATGAGAGGGTCCTGCCTCGCAGTCGACTATCTTTCTTCTGTTTTGAGCAGCGGTTCGGGCAGAAAAAAGCCCGTGCGTTCCCAGGCTGACTCCATATCAGGAGGGGACACGGAAGAGGTGGAATTCAGTTTAAAGCCATGCCCGGCAGCATTAGAGTCTGTCGGCGACGTAATTGATCGCGGCGAGCCTTATACGCTGTAGCTGTCGTTGTTTGTCGCGCGGGTCAATGCAAACTGCCCGAAGCCGTCGTCATCGGTTAGCGAGACGCCTGACGCACGACTGCGGTCAAACGCGGCGGAGAAGGTATCTTCGGCGCTACGCAACTGTGCGAAGGCGACGACGTCGCCGCACGCACCGGCCAGCAGCCCGCTCAGGATCATCGCCTGGCATAGTGTCGACTGCGTTTAGCTTGCCTTGCCGCGCTGCATGGCATCGAGCGCGACATGAACTGGCACGCAAAGACGGTTCACATCGGTACGCCGCATCGGTAACAGAATGTCTCGCTCTGACGTGCACTTGCGGACTCGGGCGGCCTTGTAATCGGGATTATCCTGACCACAGGAAAGGTGAGGGTTTGCGGGAGTGGGAAGGCCGGTGCATAAAGGTGCAGGCGCGAATGTTTCAAGCGCACGTAGCGTTGGCCAAGTTGTACGCATTGGTCCGAACTAACCGAAAAAACGAAAAAACGGCGCAACGGGCTATATGTTTCGCAGTATTGCGCAACGGGATCTGGGGATCTGCCGAGGAGTGCGGAATTTAACTTCGAGAGTTCAAAATGATGTCGATTGCTATTATCCGCAACGCCAACTTATGCGCGATAGACCATCCGCTGGGAGACAAATGGGTGCGTTCCAAGAAGAACCTGCCGTGAGCGGATATGCCCGGCGTCAAGCGGGGGCGGGGGATTGCCTCAAAGAAGTGCTCCTCGAAAGGCCCAAGGCGAGCCTATGCGATTGGAATATGCGACCGACGCAAGCGGCGCAGGGTCAAAATGTCGACTGAGCAGGACATGAAGACATGGTCATCCTGGCGATTCTGGTGCGATAAGCGATGTCGAATCGGCCGAATATAGGTCTGAACGACTTGAGGTCGTTAATGCGCGTGGAAGGAGTTAGACAAGCTATTTGCATGCCGCCGCCCCGGCCGCAGAGTGATTCTCTGAGTTCGCACATGTGCGCGTGTAGTCCGCTATCCGCGGAGTGAAGTGAAGCGCTATTCTGTTGATTAATATAGATTTATCAATAGATGCGCACGCCGGTCAACTCATATTCGGATAAGCTTTGCCGTATTCTCAATGTGCATTTCGCGCGGCGTCGCCCTGAGCTGACGCCTGCGGCCTCAATGTCGCGCTTGTTAAACATGTCGGCGTCCCGGTATCGAATGGCAATCCCGTGAGACAATCCGCAGCCCAGACGGGCAGGTCAGCCGGAGTTCTTTGTCGTTACTGTGCGAACACCATATTGATCTTTCCACTACCTTGGGCACCTCCCGCTTTGCCGCGTGCCGAATGTGCGTGCCTTGCCTCCAATGACTGTGAATGATGATGTTTGTATGTGGCCCCGTGACGAAAGTATTCATATCTTCAGAAAATCTGCGACCACCACTGATTCATCCAACGAGAGAGCATCGCCGCTTACCGCGCCTGCTTTGCGGTGTGACAAGTGTCATCGCCTTTTGCCTGGGCGGGCAGTCATGGGCGTCGGGGGCAGAGGCCGCCACCGCTCCGCCGCCACCCGAGGCTCACGTTGACCACCAGAATAAGCTAGCCATGGACCAACTTCCGCCGCTCGTCGTGACGGCAGAAAAGAAGCCTGAATTGGAACAGAAGACGCCGGTGGCCATGAGCGTATATGGCGGAGTCAGGCTCGAGGGTCTCGGTGTGAGCGACCTCAAGTCCCTGAGTACAATTGCGCCGGACGTAAACTTCGCACAGGTGCAGACGGTGGTGCCGGTCATCACGATCCGTGGCATTTCGAGCCGCGATGTGACCGAGGTCGGCGATCCCGCGGTGGTGGTAGTGACCGACGGCAGTTCAGTCAACCGTCCGTACGCGCTAAGCGGAACACTCTACGACCTCGAAGGCATCGAGGTGTTGCGCGGACCGCAGAACACGCTTTATGGGCGCAACGCCAACGGCGGGCTGATTAACATCGTCACGGCTAAGCCTGCAAAGGATGTGGAAGGTAGCGCGTCGATTGACCTCGGCAATTACAACGCCCGCAATCTCGCCGCAATGTTGAATGTTCCTGTGAACGATGCCGTGCAGTTTCGAGTCGCAGTGGTCTCGCGTCGACACGACGGGTATCTGAACAATGCGCCGCAGTCCGATGGCGACGACGAAAACACGCGTTCTGGCCGCCTCTCCGTTGCCGTGGAACCGTCCCGGGAGTTCCACGTGCTGTTTACCGTGCAGCAGACCACGATGAGGGGCGTTGGTCCGGTGTCGCTCGACATCCCGTACGTCTATAATGCCGATGAGAGCGTGTCTCACGAGAAACCTCAGTTTCCTGATGATCCGCGCACGTTCACATACGCTACGCCGCAGTCGTTAAATATTTCGGACACGCTCGCACGGTGGAGCTTCACCTACGACCTTCCCGCAGTTGAGCTAAGTTACACAGGAGGGTACGACAGCCTGGCGTACCACCACGATGGTGACAGCAGCGCGAGCCCTGGTGCACCGGTGTCGTATCAGCAGAACGAATATCCGAAAACGCAGAATCACGAATTGCGGGTGGCATCCCTCGGCGACACGCGCTGGTCGTGGCAGGCAGGCGCGTCGTACTTCGAGGAGTCGTCGTCCCTCTACAGCGCGAACGTGGCACCATTCGCGGGCGGCATGTATCTGCCAACACTCGCATTCGCCTACGACCTGCATACAGCCTCAACAGCCGCGTTCGGACAGACATCGTTTGAGCTCACGGATAAGGTCAAGCTGACGGCCGGCCTTCGAATGACCTGGGACGAAAAGAGTCGCGTTGGCGAGTACTTTTTCGCGGATTCAAGCGCGCAGCCGCTGACCTACACCCATGTGTCGCAGGACAACTCCGGTTCGTGGTCGAAGCCGACGGTGCATCTTGCGGCACAATGGTCGCCGAGTGCTGTGGTGATGACCTATATGCGATACGACACCGGCTACAAGGCGGGCGGGTTTTCATCGGCGGGACCGTACGCACCCGAAACGGTCAAGGGCGTTGAGCTGGGCGCAAAGACGCGCTGGCTCAGCGGGCGGCTGCAAATCAATGCCAGCGCGTTCGATTACGACTACACCGGCCAACAGATCTCGCAGTTGGTGCCGTTTGCGAACGGGCAAGTCGGCACGAAGATCGTCAATGCCGGACGCACGCAAATTTATGGCGCGGATACCGACGTGCTGGCGTTGATTGAGCCGATCGGCAAGATCAATCTTTCCGTGGCCTGGCTGCACGCGCGCTTCACGGATTTTCTTGTGGAAGGTGATGGAGGGCAGAATGTGCAGCTCGCTGGCAACGCACCACCGCAAAGTCCAACATGGTCAGTCGGTCTCGGTATCGAGCACGCTTGGCCAGTGCCGTCCGGCCGCCTGATCGGACGGGTGGATGCAAAATTTCAGAGCAGCCAGCATTTCACGGTATTCAATTACGGCGACGACTACGAGAAACCCCGATTGACCGCAGACCTTTCGGCGACCTATGTCCCGAATGGCAAGGACTTCGAAGTGCTTGCCTATGTGCGCAATGTCACAAACACACTTACGTATATGGCGGCTGAAGAATACTCATTCGACGACTCCTATCGATATGCGTTCGCTGCGCCGCGAACCTTCGGCGTGAAGGTGACCTACTATTGGTGAGCGGACATTGCCGGCGACTGCGGTCAAGCTCCTACCGGCATTCGATTCATTGCAAGCGTGGGTTTGTCACATTGAATAGGCGACGCTACAAAGACGCCGTGTCAGTTTGCTGGTCCTGAATCAAAATGCAAATCCTTTCTGGCAACGCGTCGCGAACACTTGAGGCGACAGTGTCATGTGCGGTTACCCGCCGATGGGACGGACCGAGTCGTGCGTGCTGGGACAGGCGGCCCGTAGGCGCGTGCCTGCAAATTCCGATAGTCGGTGGGTGTTGTCGCCAGATACTTCCTGAACAGTTTGGCCAGCCGGCCGCCGCCGCTGATACCGCAGCGTCGCGCGATCTTATCGATCGGCAGACTCGAGTCGAGGAGCATCCGGCAGCTCATATTCAGACGCGCTCGAAGGAGATAGTCGGAGGGTGTCATGCCGATTTCACTCTTGAAGCGGCGCAGGAAGTTGCGCTCGCTCATCGCCGCGACCTGCGCCGCATCATCAATTGAAACGGGAAGATCGACGTTCGCCTCCAGCCAGCGTGCAGATGCCATGATCTTCTCACTGATCTGTGTTGCCACGCTGGGCGTGCTAGGCGAAGTGAACGGCGAGTGATGCTGGGGCACGATCGACGCCGCAACCTCCCGCGCCAGATCGGACCCGAGATTCTCTTCCACGATGCGCAGCGCCGTTGATACGGCGCCCGGCGCTTCTGTCAACGACTGCGCCGGATGCGGGCTGTATGGCTCGTGACCGCCGTACTGTATCTGACAGTAGCGACTGGGAAGGCCGGCCGCCTCCAGAATCAGCCGGCCTTCCGCAATGGGGTGCACGATCTCGCTGAATGGATGCCTGCGACGTAGCCAGTTGCTTAGGCGTTCGTCGCGTGACGCCTGCTGTACTTCAGCCCCGCCGGCAATGAACAACAGGTGCGTGTCGTTCGTACCGCGGTGCGACTGGACATCGTCGGTCCAGACAAATACTGATGATGAACTGGCGATGCGCCCACCCGCGGCCGAAAGCAGCGAGACGTCGTAGCGTGCACGACCCGGCCGCTGCGCGGCAACAAGCGAGTTTGCCTTCTGGAAGATCTCGATTACTGCTGCGACCTCTGGCAGTGCAAATCCATTGAACAGCGCGATGTCGACGCGAGTCATCGCTCTTACTTGCGTCGGTGCGGTAGTTTGCCGCGAGTATCGCGGCGGTGTGCGTGCCAGCTCCATTTATCTTTCCCCAGAATGTTTTGGTCCGCAAAGCCTGTTTCGAGGCCCTATCGTTTTGTTATGGATGTGCGTTACGCAAATGACGGCGGCGTCACTATCACGCGGTCGAATACGCTAACGCCTGGAAGAGCGATTTCGAGCTCGATGGACGTTGCTAGCGATCTATGAGTAATCGTTCGGCTGTAGGCGTAGTTGGCCGGATTAACAGCTGAGTCGACATTCCGATTTTTGAGTGTGCCGCCGTTGCAAACGGCGTTTGAATTCATGCAACTACGCTTCTTGAAGGAATGGAACAGAGACATTCCTGGAAACTTTTCCAGTCGATGGCAAGCAGGGGAATAGTTCTGTCGCCTCGCGCGCGATATGAGAAAAATCGCATCCAGCCGTCAAGGAAAACACCCTGCCCCGGTAGAAGTAAGCATGGCGGCCTCGCAACGTGAGGCTGGCTTATGCCTACAATCTGTTCGACGACGTCATCAAGCAATTCGTTATTCCGGACGGTATGCGAGTTTGCACTGTTTGTCTGGGGTTGCGAGATAGCACTCAACGGCATCTTCTACGAGGCATGTGGACAATTCCACATACGACGCACCAATGTCATCGAGCACTGTCGCAGCAGTCGGGTCCCGCACTGCGTCTCCCGTAGTGCGTTTGAGTGCTGCCATTCTTGCGTGTCGCGGAAGTTTTCCGAATGATGTTTCGCTGCGCCGCAAGGAGTCTTGAAATGTTGGATAAGACGCTAGCCACCGACCTGCGACCCGACTGCCAATACGCGGTGCCGCGACAAATATGCCGGTCGGCGCGGTGCTTTCCATCTGTGTAAGCTCTCTCAGGTTCATGTTATAAAAAGTATAACGATGTCGCTGTGAGCTTGCAAGATATGCGTGCTTGCGGGCGGGTTTTTTGTTGCGGCAATATTCGAGTTATTGGATGCACGCGCAATGCAACGACTACGGGCTGCACCCCTGCCTCGAGTAGCTGCTATATGATGGCGGTGCGTGCGGAGTATTCGCTATTGCAACCCCCTGGAAGCATGCGGCACCATCGATTCAACAAAGTGAGCGGCGCCGACAATTGCATTACCGGGTCGGAGCAATCAGACGGGTTTCGCAACGGGCCTGCGTGATATTTTTTGATAGCTGTCTGCACCAACGAGCGTCCGTAGTTAGACCTGGCGTGGTATCAGGGCTTGCCCGTGTGCAATTTACCGAAGACTTCTAGAGGAGACAGAACGCTAAGCGTTCTTTGCGGCCTTCACGAGACACTCTGACAGCTTGTCAAAATGGCGCAGAGCGGCTTGCGTAAGTTCGATCTGTTTGCGCCGTGCGTCCTCGGTGTCAGACAGCATGATCCAGCCCTTGTCGCGCATGGATGTAATACGGGCATGCAAAGTGGCCGGCGAGCCGAGTTCGCTCACCCCCATCAGGTCTCTGACGGATAGCCGGTCCTTGGTTTGGGCAGCGCGGGCGACGAATTCCAGAATCCGCTCTTCCAGCGGGTCGAGCAACGGCAGCGAAGGCAGGCCGCGAAGCGCTTCGGCAAGTTGCAGAAACCGGAGGTAGAGGTCGGCAGGGCGCGTCATGGATTACGCTCAAATACAGGGTCGGTCGCACGCTGACCGATGGATGGGCTATGATGCTGCTCAGTCGATCCGGGCGATCTTTATTCTACCTCGATGTCTAGCTTACGTTTGCATTTCTGGTCGGTGGTCGGCACCGCGGTCGTCTTCATGCTGTCGCTATGGATCAATCAGGAAATCTTCACGCACACTGAGTTCGTGCGTGGTGTGAACTGGATTTACTTGCCATCTGGCGTCCGGCTTCTGAGCATATTGCTGTTAGGCGGCGACGGCGCAATCGGCCTGCTCATCGCGAGCTGGCTGGTTGACTTCTTTTACTTCTTTCCGCAAGACCCCGTTCGCTCATTTGCGGGGGGGATCATTGCGACGGTGGCGCCGTATGCGGTCTACCGGCTTGCGCTGGAGCGCTATAAACTACGTGCGTCGCTGACGAATCTCACGCCCAAGCGGCTTCTTGTTCTTGCCTTCGCATATTCAGTAGTGAATCCGCTTCTGCACCACATCTGGTTTGCTCTGCAAGGCGACACGGAGAACATTGCCGAACGTCTTTTTGCCATGTTCGTAGGCGATTTCGCGGGCGCGCTAATCATGCTCTACACGATGAAAGGCATGCTAGCGGTATTGCCAACGACACGACAAGCCGACTCGATAGTCGACCACGGAGACGAGGTGCCCCCGAGCGAGCGGCGCAAACAGATCTGACTGATTCGCGCAGGGGCATGCGGAACCAAAGCTGTCCGTTACCACTCTTGACGGGTCGGATTGCAGCCACGAATCGGCTGGCTTTCCCATTCGTTTGCGGGTTGTGCATTTACAGTACTTTTTAGCCTGCGTCTTTATCATCACGTACGCGCCGCGCGTGTCGGTTATCGGCGACGGGGTAGCCTGTCGATGCCTCCTGCCGGTACGACCCGTTGGAACCGGCCCCCTTCTACTTGCGACGGTTTTGCCACGCAAGTCACTATAAAAATCATAACAAATTGAACAGACGATTGCAAATCTGCCTTGAAGGGCTGTGACGCAAATAGTGACGTCTGCATGTCAGCCTGATTGACGGTCTGGTATGGCGAGGGCCGATAAGTTGCTGCCATCGAATCTATTCGTCCGGGATGATCGGCAGTCCTGGCGCGGGTGGACAAGCTGAACTGCAATGCTCCGCCAGATATCGGTTGTAGCGAGCTGTCCACACAGGGCTCGCATCATGGCAAAGTACAACCACGAATGCGCGCCCGAACCTGAATCGTTGCTTAAGCTTGACCGGCAAAGGCAAAGTGTTCTCGTCGAAACGTATGTCCGATTGCCCAGCGCCGGAACTGACGTCAGGCAACTCGCTCGCGACGGCGTCAGTTGCGGGCGCTTATCAACGCACGAGCAGGATGATGAACTCGCGATTGAAGTGCGTCGCCACTGAACAGCAGGTCAACATTTCGCAGCGTACTGTGCGGGCGTACGCTCGTCAAAAATCGAGCGTAGCCCGCGGCCCCGTTCGACTTACTCCCGAGTGGGAACGAGCTTGCAAGCCTCATCGCGCACCATCTTTTCTACGTCCCGGTTCCACCGGCTCCGCCCGTTCCGCCTGTTCCGCCGGTCGGGGTAGATGAGCCACCGGTGCCTGAAATGGGTGCCGCAGCGCCCGCAGCAAGCGCCGCGCTGGCAAGCGCTGCGGTGGGTTGGCCGTTACTCGTAATTGCACCGGCGGTCAGCAGGGCGTCGAGATCCGCGTCTGCCCCTGGTTGGCCCGGGGTGAACGATACAGTCAAGAACGAGTTTGTTGATAACGTTACGCCATACATGCTCTTGATCAGTCGCGCCACCGCGTTTTCTGCATTTGCTATCACCGTGCTATTCGTCAGCGCGCTCTGGTAGGTCGAATTGGTCGTGATGCCGGCAATCAGACCGTTGAGCGTCGTGCCGAGCTGTCCAGCCAGATAGCTCAAGAGTAGCTGGGTAAGCGACGTAATGTTGTATGTCCCCGCACCGGCGGCAAATGAATTGAGGACGATTGAACCACTTGTGACCGTAAGCAGGCATGGGCCGTCGAAGTGAAACGTACTCGAATATGCTCCGTTCGAATCTGAAGTCGCGTTGCTGGAGCCATTCTTACAGCTCATCTGGATGGCCCCGTTGGCCACCGGAGCGCCGACTGCTACCGTTCCTTTGATAGTCGAACGTGGCGAATCGCCGCCTCCTCCGCATGCGACGAGCGTGCTGCTCGCGAGCACAATCGATCCATACTGCAGCGCCCGCCACGCGCGGGTATCAACTAGTTTCATGGTACTTCTCCGAGAGAAAGTCACTCATAATTTCGCAGGCGGATAAGCCTGCACTGTCGCTACCTCTTGCTAACTGCTTTCACGGTCAAGCCACAACGCCATTTTTGTAGCTGTCGAGGAACCGGTTGGCTTGCCATGTCAATCCAGCTTCGGCGGCCCATTGTCCGGTCGCGCATAGCGGATATACGCGTCACGCATGCGATACATCTGCGTCGAAAAATATGCCGCGCTAAAACGTCCCTGGTTCAGCAGATATTGGCCGGTGCTATACGGGAAGTTGAGGTTCTCTGCTCCACCGGGCGACAGGTAGTTGGTCGATCCAACGCGTGTACGGAAATCCAGCGCAAACGCCTGGGCCCCGTCTACTTGAGTAATACCCGGTTTCATACCTTGACGCGGCGTGAGAGGGAAGCTGATGCTTGCACCGAGGAAGCTTCCCCGGCCGCTGTGTTCGCCATGAACACTGACAGACACATCGTCGAACCAGCGGGTCAGCGTGATAAGGGGACCCTTGTCGCCCCCCACGTAGCGTGCCACCCCAGCTTCGACCCATAGATTCCACGAAGGTTGGACCCATCGGTAGGTGATCGTTGCGTTTTCCTGATGCGACAGCGTATCTTCACCGGGCTCCTGATGCAGATAGGCGAGACGTACTCGCACGACATCCGGCCGGCCAGGGACGAACGCAGTTGTTTCGTTCTCGATGCCAATGTAGTGGTAGTTGAACTTACCTACGGCGGCCACATTCAGGACTCCCGGCATGACCCAGAAACTTTGAGCCAACGCCGCAGTGGCCAGGCCGCCGCGCAGGCGGTATTGGCTGAACACCCGGTGACTGTCCATATTCGCCGTGTTGTACAACGGGGCGATGTAGCTTGCGTACAGTTCAGCGCCACGCCACAGCGGAACGAATCCTTGAATATTCGCCCCGAAAGAAATATCGAAGTTTCCGTACTCGGTGCCATACAGATAACTCGTCACGGGCGAGATCTGAATGCGCGTGAGTCCATGACGCCGATCATCGCCATGCCATGCAATCGAGTCCGGGTCATAAGTCGGCCGCGTTCGCATCGTCATCGATGCACTTGCCGCGGAAGGTGCCCCGCCGGCGAGGAAATGTGCATAGGCTTTACGATCGACGGCGATGTCGGCGAGCGGTTCGTTGGCCTTCTTGACTACTGCGCGTATTCGCTCGATGTCACGCGGTGCATTGATACTCGCCACTCCCAGCACGATGCCAAGCGCGTCAGCCTCGTTCTGGTTGTACCGGTGGTTCTCATATTCGACGATGAGATCCCGGCCGCTGATTCCCACGCGCACGCGTTCGAGACCTGCGGCAAACAATTCCGTGGCAATCGAATCGAGCGCGGACGTGTCCAGCGACTCGGAAATGGCCGGCGCGTGCTCAGTAGACACCGCAGAGGTTGTATTGGCTACGACGACCGACGCATAGGATCGCAGCGGCGGCACAAATGGAACCGCCTCTCCGGCAGCGCGATCCGGCTGCTCCACAGCTCGTGGCTCGAGAAGCGGCTGCATGCTACGCGGCACGATAGCTTCGCTTGCGTCCGCATCGGTTGGTCCCTGCTGCATCTGAGCGTTGGTGCCATCGCACAGACCGTCTGTGCAGCGCCGTGAATTGAACCGCTCGCCGAACGGGATCTGGATGCCCACCGAGATCGATGTCCGCGGCGATACGCCGTCTGTCGACCTGACCGCACGCATTATCGTAGCGATTACGTTGGCATCGGCTAGCCAGGTGATGCGGGGCGACTGATAACGCACGCCTATGTAGGGCGTCTTCGAGTCATGTTCAGCCAGCAGCGATAGTCCCGTCTGCCAGAGCGACAACTGGGCACCTCCGAATAGGCCATCAAGCCGATCGCCTTGTCCATAGCCGATTGTCAGGTTGAGCGGCCCAATGGGCTGTGATACCGCGCCGTACTTCGAGCGAAAAAAATGTGTTTGACCACCGATGTCGGTCATGCCGAACGCGATGGCCGGCTGATATTTGAAAAACTGCGGGACTGCCAATTTGACATCGGCCATCAAATGACGAAAGATAAAATGATCCTGTCCGGCGTATCTGGTCGGCACATCCGCGGGATAGTTCGCCAATCCGCCGGCCACCTCAATGTACGGCAAGAGCCCGACGGCACCCCAATAGATCTGAGAGCCTGTTGCTTGCGTACCGTAGCGGGGGTCGATGTAGTTGTTGTACTGCCCCTCGCCGACGCCCTCCGGCAATGGGAACGCATAGGGGATTACCAGACCGCCTGCCTGGCCGAGGGAGCTCAGGGCTGGGTCGACAGCGTGCGCCGACGCAGAAAATGCCAGTACAGCGCCGAGCGCCAGCGCTTGCGGCGCGGATTGAGGTCGATATATGCGCAATCTGCAGAGTCCCTTTCATGTTCAAGCCATTGACGGACGTAGCAACAAAGCTGGGATCACACGACAGAACGGATCCACCCATTGCGTTTTCCACGCGATTAACTTCTTTCGACGACTAAGAGAATTTCGTCGGTAGGCACGAAGGTGCGCAATATGGCCGCGCGTGGCTTTCACACTGCAAACAGACCAATGTCGGACTGCGTAAGAATTTCGGTACCCGCGCGAGATACCAACGGCATCCGCATAAACGGTGTCGGGTCCAACCTGCTGAAAAAGTAGAACGTCGTCGTGAGCGTCAAGCGTATCTAACGAGCGCGAGCCCCGGCAACGCAGAGTCGATCGACACGTCGCTTCTTGTGAATTTGCAACTGACCTGCTCGGCACGTGCGAGCAGCCAATCGATTTGTAGGCCGCCTCGACGCTGCGGACTTGTCAAACGCACGAGCGCAACCTGGCGCTTTTCTGTAGCAAAAATCTCAACAGTCGCCCACCACTCGTCTCCGCCTCCCGATCTATGGCTCCCCTCAGATCTCTAACGTTGAAATGTCTGTGCCCTCACTGAAGAGATCTAGCCACCGGGGTCGATCCTATAGAACAATTTGAATTTCCGACACCGCGTGTCGGAATGAGACCCAATGTTGGCGAATGCAGCCATATATGAGAGCGACAGGTCCGCGAATCGTCAGTGCTGACAATCGGTGTAGTGCCCATTGGTAGCTCATTCATGGTTCTAGTGCGCGGTCTACTAAGCCATCCTGCGCCATCGTCAGGTGAAAATACGACCTTTCTGCGGCGTGGCCGGTGACCGCCGCCGGCGACACTATCAGACACTCTGCAGCGACAAGAGATGCTCGATACCCTCTCGGCTAATGCATTGCCGAACGGTTCGACGTTGCAGCGACAAGGTGCTTCGTCCCCGGGGAGGATCAGATGGCCGAGGAAAGAACGTGCCCACCCACCGGACGAGGAGGGCTTTATTCCGAGGATGACCGGGCCGCGCTTCGCGAGTCAACCAGATCATCGTTTGGATGACGGGTATATGCAAAGGTCAAGCTGGCGCCTGATGCGAGAGGACGGCAGAACTACTTGTTCTGGCCAAAGCGAACACGCCGACTTTAGAGGTGTAACATCCTGAGCCGTGCGTGACGCGCGCCTCTCGAACCCAACGGCAGTGAGCACCGTGATGCGCAATTGTGAGTGCACCGCTCGAGACTAAACCGAAAATTTCGCACAATGCGCCTTCATGTCGAATTCAAGTTGAGCGCACCGCAGACACTCAGGACGAACCACCCTGAGGGGTCGTTTTGCGCGTCCGGTAGTCGCTCGGTGTCGTCGCCAGATACTTTCTGAACAGCTTGGCCAATTGGGCGCCGCTGCCGATACCGCAGCGCCGGGCTATCTTGTCGACAGGCAAACGCGATTCGAGCAGCATCCGGCAACTCAAGTTCAAACGTGCCCGAAGCAGATAGTCGGAAGGCGTCGTACCGATCTCGCTCTTGAAGCGCCGCAGGAAGTTGCGTTCGCTCATTACTGCGACCTGAGCTGCGTCGTCAATAGAGACGGGGCGTTCGACATTAGCCTCCAGCCAGCGCGCGGAGGCCATGATTTTTTCACTGACTTGCCACTTCGCGTTGCGCGCGATTGACGAGTTAAAGGAAGTCCTGTGCCCCGGCGCGACGGATTCGGCAACCAGCCGCGCCAGTTCTGGTCCTAAGTCCTCTTCAACGACACGTAGTGCTGTCGCCACGGCGGCCGGCGCTTCACTCAGCTGGCTTGTCTGATAAAGACCGTGCGCTTCGGTGCCGCCATACAGAAGAGGGCAATACCGGCTGGGAAGTCCGGCCACCTCCAGAAGCAGCCGTCCCTCCGCGATCGGATGAACGATCTCGCTGAACGGGTGCCTCCGGCGCAACCAGTTGCCAAGGCGTTCGTCGCGGCACGCGAACTGCACGCCCGCACCGCCCGCAATGAAGAGCAGATGCGTGCCATTTGTGCCGCGGTGCGAGTCAACGCTATCTGTCCAGACGAACACCGACGACGAACTCGCAATGCGACCACCTGACGCCGACAGCAATGAAACGTCGTAGCGTGTGCGGGCCGATCGCTGCGCTGCAACGAGTGCGTTTGCCTTCTGGAAGATCTCGATAATCGCTGCAACCTTTGGCAGAGCAAAACCATTGAACAACGCTATGTCGACGCTAGTGATGTCGTTTACCTGCGTCGTCACCGTACCTTGCCGCGAGCAGCGGGGCAGAGTATGCACTGATTCCATTTTTCCCTCGGAATGTTTGACCTGCAAAGGCCTTTCTCTCGAAACTTTCTTTATTTTTGATAACACATGTTACACAAATGATTCTGACGTCATTATTACATGGTGATCGAGCTGAGCATTGGAAATTTAAGAAACTGAGCGGCTAGGAGGCGCATGAACATGGTGCGTATTCATGTCGGGTGAGTCGTGGTATGGTGCGGAAAGATACAGAGTATTAGCGAGGCATAAATTTGGGTAAATGAGACGGAGTGTATAGGGCGTCTTTTGAATTAGCTTATATGTTGAATGATTTAAAGGAAATCATCGGAACGTTGATGCCGGTACTTTGCCGCTAGCGCTTTCCGCCTTATTACGAGAGGTGGGACGGAGGCTTGATTGTTCCACGTGGAGGGTGGCTGACATGCCTCAGACCTAGATACGCTGCCAGTTTGCTGCTAGCGCGATCATGCAGAAACAAGACATCAGACAATTGATGACAGCGCCTGCGAAACCGCGGATTCCGTCGTCGGTGCGCGCGAGCGGAATATGGCCGAAGACCCCAACGCGATGCACGACTGGGTCTTCTCGGACATGCTCGTTGAGCAATCCCAGCATCTGTACCGCCGACGTGCTCTCGATCCAGGGACGCGCTGCATAAGGCCGGAGGTTTGGCAGGCGGTTTCGGGCAAACCATGCCGTAGCCGCTGCCCGCTTCCTCGACGCGGGCGGTGACTACGGCATGGGATCGGCAGATCATAAGCGCATATTCGACAAACCGATGATGCGCCCATTTTTGATGCGACGGCCGTCGTTATCCGGCTCGGCTCCTGTGTAAGTCGGAAAATTCGATAGATTGCGCCCGCATTCAAACTGTATGTTCAGCAAGAGGCTGGAGGGGTACCATAAAAGGCTCCGGTCGCAGTTGTGCGACTTGTGCCAAAAACTGTAAGAGCTGCCCAAGTTCGACCGTGGTTGTCCGTGGGAATTCAGGTGACCCAGCTTGAAGAATATCTCCTTTCCGCTCGCGATGAGCAATGAGAAACTCCTCGAGCTAATGCATATAAGCAAGCTTAAAAAGAGGGCGACAGAACGAAAAGCTGCGTCAGTTTCGGGCGGAACTCGGTACTGTCGCTGGGAATCCGTATCGACCGCGTTCTTAAGATTACCGGATCATCGGCTACGAGCGAAGAGCAAGATATGAAGTTGAATGAGTGATGTGACGGTCAGAAAGAATTTGACTTCTCGTCTGTCGAGCGCATAACAAAGACCGTCGATCAGGCGAGTTTTCTACGCTCTTCGCTACCCGATTAAACCGCCTTGGCCGATTTTTTCTTGAGCAGTAGAAACGACGGTAGCCCCCGTGCATAATGAAACGTGCTACCAGGATGACTTACTGGAAGCGTCTGCAGATGGCAGGTGAGTACTGGTCGATCAGGGACTGGAAAGGCGCGTTATGTCCATAAGCTATCCCCGATACCAGCAGAAGTGACACGGCTGCGACAATAGTTCCTCGTAGTTGAACATGCGAGTTGGCCAGCGAGCGTACGAAGAACAAAGCGACAGCCGAGCCAATAGCCCAACCCGCGATGACCTCTGACACCGTGTGGGCTTCCTCGAACACACGAGCTGCGCCTATGACGGCACCCCCTGCGAGGCCTAGGGTTACGCCGATGGACGAACGCCCCGCACGGCGCAGAAACAACGCGATGCAAGTCGTCCACACGGCCGACGAGAGCATCGTGTGTCCGCTGACCACGCGAAAACCGACTTCCCTGATTTCTATGCCGCATCCGGCGTAGAGGATCTTTGTTGCTCCGACGATCGCCATGCCCACTGCCAGAGAAATCAGCCAGTAAGCAGCCATTCGCCGATCAGACATGGCAATCCACATTGCGCAGCCCATTGCCAGCGGGAGAGTTACTGCGGCGTCGCCAAAGTTGCTGAGTGAATTCCACATTATGCTCAAATACCGGTGGGCGCGAGATGATTGGTTAGGAAGTGGGTGTTATATTCGCGATAGGCGCCACGCCGGACAATCCTACCGCGTTGCTATTCGACGACTTCAGTGCCTGACTAGGGCAAATCTCGGCTACGGCTGGAGACCGGAAGTCGAGATACACGTCGACAAACATGCTCGCTACGGCCTTCGCGTCAAATGTCATCTCCGATATCCGTGCTACATGTTCCCAGTTACTGCCCCGCCTGGCTAGCGTCAAACGCTGCGGTCAGTTAATGTCGCCGCCGTTGGATCGCGTCCAGCAACGCCCAGCTTCGAGCAGGTGTTCAACCCTGAGCCTTCTACCGGTGGCGTGATGCTCTTTCAATTGTGACACGACGAGATAGGTCAATAGTTTTGCGGACCCAAGCAGGCCAAAATCGAGTGGCTGGGTCATCGGGAATTGGGTTCGCAGACGGATTTCGACACGCAATGCTTAGTAGGCGAGCTGTGGCTTGACAGAAGCGCAAAAAGATTGACCGCCCCTGTCGCGCAGGCGGTCGCATCGAGTTAACGCCACGCGGGATCGAAGATCTCAAGGGAGAGTATTTAGCCTCAAATCTGATTGCCTCCGTCAAAATGTTGGCGGATTCCGTCGAGTGCGACTTGGTGGCGGTGAACTGCGCGTTCTATGACCACGCACAAGCCGTAACCGAGTTGCGCGCCGTCCGGCGGCCTCCAATACGAAGACTCTTCGGGTTGTTTTTTGGGAATCTCTATCGAAGCGCATGAGTTCAGTGTGTTCGGTGTCTTCCCCGCTCCCGACGGCCTTTCCTTCACTCCGATACTTCAATATTGGCGCTTTGCGTGGCTATCGGCGGCCCACGCCGGCCCGTTTCATTGCCGGATTCGGTCAATTTCGTGGCCTTGTCCGCCACTTTTCATCGCGCCTAATACTTTTCGAACTATGATACGCGCCGATCGGCTCGGGGGATTCCCTGGCAATCTTAAGCGATCGTATGAGACAGACTAAAAGTGATAGTCAATGAACCCCTCTTGTCGTACTCAAAGAGCCGTGACTTCACCTTTAGAACGCTATCGAACCCCGGTTCGTCGACCGCCATGATAACGTTGTCTCCGACAAGGGGAAGCAGATGTATCATCCGCAACCCGGTAGTACGGTATATGCCAAAGCCGCCAGTGTACTCGTACACATACGTCACTTTCTCGTCCATACGTGCCCTATTCGCTTATATAAACAATTTTTCTACTGAGTAGTGTCGCACAACTACGGCCGCGCTTTCACTTTAAACGGAGAGTGACAGCGATCCTACCGTTGCGACCCGACGAGACATGGGGAAAGAATGAAATGCCTCATCTGCAGGAAGTCAGATGGGAACGATCGTACTGAGCAGCGAAATCGATCTGCGTGCCGGACTTCATACGTCGGCGCGAAAAGCGAAAGGTACGACGGGGTGGTTCACAAATTTGATCACTGCCGGGCAGCAAATAAATTTTCATGGCAACCTCCTGTTGCGCGTAACTTATATATTGGAAGCTCGAAAGGAGGGTTTTGATGTACCCGTACGCAATATGAACTTATACATCGTTGACGTTATGGTAGCGAACCGAATCTGGCGGTTCAAGAAAAAATGCCTGCCGTCCGAGGGGGCGGCAGGCGAAATCGAGGGGCGGGGTTGCCTCAGAGAGGCGCCTCCTCGAAAGACCGAAATGGAGTTTAATCGTTCGAAGTAGACAGCGGACATTCGTGGCGGATTGAGTCAAAATGTTGACTGAACGTGACATGGAAAGGTGTCGTCCGGACAAGAGCCACTAAGACGTTCAAATGTGGCACTGATCTCGTAGCCGCGGGCTACTCGCCGCTGTCGGTGATGCAGATAGTCGGCATTTCGTTCTGTGGAATCATGCAACGGCGGCGCGAATAGATAACGACGAAGAAATCGAATTCGAGCAATCACTGTCATTGTCTTATCAGTTGGTCTGCACAACATTGACGCACCATTTTTCAACTACGACATTGTGGTGCCCGATGGAAATGTCCCGATGTCCGACGAGATAAGCTTAGCGACGTGCTTTGCATACGCCTTTCACATCGCTCGCTGCAAGCCAGCATGTCCGTGAGAGTGTTCGTTACGCTGAATGACCACCCTCAACCGATGCGAGCATGGCGCTGAATCGCCGGTTCTTTTGGGGCGGACGTGACGTGCATGTTTGCGACCCTTCTCCTATCGATGAGTTCAGCGCCAGACGGATCCGAGCACTCTCTACTCTTTTGCACTACGTCGCGTGAACCACGAGTGCATGTTCGACGCCGGCGTAATTTCTGCCCGGGAAGCGGCATCCGTGACACGCTGCGTGAGTTACGGTGATTCCTGCCATTTCAGCTTAGACCGGGTCAACGAGCTTCAATGCGAAATTGGTGAAGATTGGCACGACAGGAAAGGAGAGAGGCCGTTGCAAGCTTGCTGCGAGCCGGCGCCCGGTGGCGAAGTTCAAATGCCACTCCAACTTTGGAAGTCGCGGTTCGACGCCGACGAAGGGATTCTGTACGCCGGGCGCGTCCGCGAGAAGGCGCGGGTGTGCGCACCGAGCGGCGCCAATATGCATGCACCGGCGTTAGGTATCCGCGGGCGGTCGATGGTTGCGCGATGGCGAACTACTACTACTGCGTGGGCGACGACTTCGGCCCATTCTGCCTGAAGTCCCGTTCCCGCTAAAACCGAAGAATTTCCCGCCGCAGCGCGCCGCGCCGTACATGTCGCCTAAAGGGTTGATCATACCCGCCAACATATTGATCGATTCGGCCAGAAAAATGCGTCGCAGTCCATCCTTATGTACGATCAGTCCAGACCCCAAATTTGACTCAAAGCAAGTCTGAGCGGGCAACCAATTTCCGGGGAAAATCCGATGGAGCATTCTTCAGTCGCCAGCCGCAAAAGCGCAATGGGACCTCACATCATGCCAGAGACCTGTAGCGCGACGAAGCGTATAGGCATCGTTTTATTCAGTGGCTTTGCCCTTCCAGACGCCGCATCGATCGCGGAGGTATTCCAGTCGGCGAATGGACTCACTGTGGTCGAGCCGTGCGGCACGACAAGTTACGACGTCATTTTGTTATCGGCAGGGGGAGGCAGCATCGCGAGTTCTTCATCGGTCCTCGTCTGGACCGAGGGTATCGAAGCACAGCGCGACTCTGGGCGCTTTCACGCTTTATTTGTTGCCGGTGGCGGAGGGGTGAGTGATGCTCTGCGCGATGAACACTTGATTGCGTGGCTTCGTCGGGCGCATTGGCGCGGCGATCTCGTATTCCCGATCGGCGAAGGGCGGGCGCTTGTCGACGCTGCCTGCTTCGGGAAGGCAGTCGATGATGGTGTTAAGCGCTACGACGACCGCACGTGGGAAACCGTGCGGACTGGTTCAGGTAACGACTCTTCGAGCGCTTCCGCTAGTCTGTTTCGAACGGCCATTGCGGTGATTGAGGACGATTTTGGGGTTGAAATTGCTCGAAAGATCGCTGACCGGGTCGCTCCGTCTACAGGTTCCCCGTTTAGGGGGATTGTGCGCAAGAATACTTCGGCTGGCGTGAGCGAGAAAATCAAGGCGTCGGCAAAATGGCTGGAAACGAACGGGCACCGTCCTATATCGATCGAGGAGGCAGCGCAGATTGTTGGTATGAGCGATCGAAATTTCCTCCGGCGTTTCAAGATTGAGATGGGCGTGACACCGTCTGAGTACCTGCTGTACGTGCGGCTTGATATGAGCTGTCGCCTCCTTGTCGAAACGGACCTTCCAGTCGACAAGGTGGCGCGTCATTGCGGTATTGGAAGTGGCGGTCGGCTAGCGAAACTCTTTCGCAAGCATCTGACGACAACGCCCACTGAGTATCGTATGAGCAAGCAGATTTAAACAGGAAAGGCGGTTCTCCGGCCGTTTTAAAGACATGCCATGACATTGCAATTGGGAAACGTAGCTAGCTTTGCGGTCTCTACATGTCCATTGACAGAAGAATTATAAATTCGGGCTCCTGATGTAAAAGTGTCGTGACCATAGGTGTTGAGGTCTCGATCATTCCCGATCTGCTGCATTGTAGATCAGACGATCTGTCTATCATGGTTCATCGGCGATTTTTCGGTCAGCTCGCAGAGAGATTGGTAGATAAGGAGATGTTCAGGTTACTCATTCGGACCAGTTAATTACTGGAGAAAGGACAATGGATGGAAGTTGCGGTAACGGCTCGGCACCGAAGCGAAGATCACGGGCGAGGGGGAAGCTGGGCTAACGAAAATGTAGTGATTAGGGCTGGCTCAGCCAAAATTGAAACGCTTATGCGTTCGGGGCGACGTTAACAACTAAGGCATTATGCTCTCGCGCCAATGTTTTGCCTGCTGTGAGCGACATCCGCTGAATCTAGGTGGTCGCCACCGACCAACCGGTCTCAAGTCTGACGCGTTGAACCTCTCCCACAGGCTTAGCGGGTTCCATCGCTGCGCCTAGCATTGCGTGCTAATCACTAGTGCAGGGGTGACCTGATCGCGACATGACCGTATTTAATGACTTTCGGAGTTCCTCATGCTAAAAGTTACAAAGGCAGTATTTCCAGTAGCGGGTCTCGGTACTCGATTTCTCCCCGCCACGAAGGCTAGCCCAAAGGAGATGCTACCGATTGTCGATAAACCGCTGATTCAATACGCCGTCGAGGAAGCCATGGCCTCCGGTATCACTGAAATGATTTTCGTCACGGGCCGCAGCAAGCGGGCCATCGAAGATCATTTCGATAAGTCGTACGAAGTTGAAGCGGAATTGGAAGCGCGTGGCAAGGACAAGCTGCTCGAACTGGTGCGCAGCATCAAGCCGAGCCATGTCGACTGTTTTTACGTACGCCAGTCGGAGGCGCTCGGCCTCGGGCACGCAGTACTGTGCGCGGAGAAGCTGGTAGGTGATAATCCGTTCGCCGTGATTCTCGCAGACGACCTTCTGTATGGCAGTCCTCCCGTCATGACGCAAATGATCGAGGTGTTCGATCACTACCATAGCTCGGTGATCGGCGTTGAGGAGATCCCGGTGCAGGATACCAAATCGTACGGAATCGTCGACGGCAAGGAATGGGAGGAGTCGATCATCAAGATGTCAGGTATTGTTGAAAAGCCTGAGCCGAGCGCGGCGCCTTCAAATCTCGGTGTTGTGGGTCGATATGTGCTGAAGCCTCGCATTTTCAAACATCTGCGCGCAATAAAGCCGGGTACCGGTGGGGAACTCCAGTTGACGGATGCAATTGAGTCGCTGCTTGCCGATGAACAAGTGCTAGCATACAAGTATCGCGGTACGCGTTTTGACTGCGGCAGTAAAATCGGATATTTGAAGGCGACAGTGGAATTTGCGCTGCGGCATCCTGAGGTACGTGTCGAGTTTCGTGCATACCTTGAAGAGCATTTGTCTCTGCTGCCGATCTGAAATCGTCGACGTTGTGGTATGGGCGATGGCGGTCAGCTTTCGATGTATTCACCGGTATATTGACGTCACGCTAATAGGTAGCAAGCGCTCTTTCAACACGGCTAAGGAGATCCTGCTGGTTCGTGATGGCGGCGGTTGGGGGAGCTTCATCGGTTAGCGGAGGAGGGTCATTGTCGCGCGAATGGAGCCCCTTTTCAGTACACCTCGGCCATGCTAAAGCGCGTACCCACAGAGTCGCGCTCGGACGTGATGGGCACATCTCTCAGGTCCCATTCGATGGCGATATCGGCGTCATCCCACTGCAGCGTGCGTTCGTACTCCGGCAGACGTTTTTCGGTCGTCTTGCACAACACTTCCGCCACGTCGGAGAGTACGAGGAACCCGTTCGCGAAGCCCGGCGGAATCCAGAGCTGACGACAGTTCGCCGCAGACAGCCGCGCGCTAACATAGCGCCCGAAGGTGGGCGACCAACGCCGCAGATCGACCGCCACGTTTACCAGTTCGCCGTTTACGACCCGAACCAGCTTTCCCTGCGGCCTCTGAATCTGATAGTGGAGCCCACACAAAACGTTGTGCGCCGACACAGAGTGACGCTCCTGGACAAAACGATAACCACGCGCCACATGTTCGTCGAAGTCTTCCTGATCGAAGCTGTCAAATGAAACGCCGCGCCTGTCCGAGACAATGCGCGGCTCAATCATTTTGACATCACGAATTGCCGTGTGTGTAACCTGAATTGTCATGTGTGACGAATATGAAGAAGGATCGAGGACTCTCGATATAGTGTGCTGCGGGTGGTCGTTCGCGATCTACGGGCCAGCACCGCGCCAGGGGCGATCGGTTTCTGACCGGAGCGGCTGCGGGCGTGGTCTTCGGTGCGCCGTTGCGGAATCGCTGCGGCGTTAACGGAAGCCGACTTTGGCAGCCTTCCGAAAACTCTCGAAGAATACCGCTAGCGGTTCGTGAATGTCACTAACGACGGTTTATCCTTGATCGCCAAAAGATTGGCGCAAAACGCCACTCGTGGTTTCGAGCGGCAGAACGTCGGCCTATATGTTGCGTTGTGTCAACGATCGGCGTTATCGAGCCGTTTCGGGATCGGCGTATAGGCGCCATGGGCGCCGGGCGTTGAACGCGATTCGAACTTTCCAGATGGGTACGGTCGTACAACTTTCCACCAGCAAGAACTCGTTGCGATCCCGTCCGCGGCCGCGCAAGCCTGGCGAGCGCCACACAGTGCGTGGCCGCCAGCCGCCGACGGCGCAGGCGTGGCTCGAACACGATCGGCAGCGGTGCCTGGCTCGTGCCAATGAGGTCGGGCCACGCCGTCACACACTGGCTCTCGCGGTGTTCACGACACAGTGCTCGTGAACCTGCGTAGCGTGCAGGGCATCGTCCGTATGCGCAAGAAGTTCGGCGATCAGCGACTGGACGCCGCGTGCGAGCGAGTGCTTGCATCTGCGAGCCCGAAGTACCGCACCGTCAAGGCCATTCTCGACAAGAGACTGGACAGCGAGCCCGCAGCAGCAGCGCGCAAACGTCGGCGGCGCCTGCTGACCTATCTGAACGGCGGCCGCTTCGGTCGTGACGTCCGCTCCCTTCTCCTGCATTGAACCTCACGAATCCCAATCCTGAACTGAATATGGTCCTCAAGCAACTGCACCTGTCCGGCGTACTCGACTCGCTTGAGCAGCGCAACCGTCAGGCGATCGACGGTCAGGTTGCTTACACCGAAATATCCCACCAGGTTCCTGCATGAAGAAGTCGCGCAGCGGGACCAGAAGAAGCTCAGCGCGCGTCTCGTGCGTGCCGGCTTCGGGCTAGGCAAGACACTGGAAGCCTTCAACCTCAACCGGCTGCCGAAGCTTACCGCATCGTCATTGAAGGCTTGAGCTTCTTCAAGGCTAAATCGATGTGCGAAACCGGCTAAATCGGCGTTGCAAAATCCAGCAAGCAACCGCCTTCTTGAGGCCGTCCGGGTCCGCGTCCAACACTATTTTCAACTGCCGCCATTACCGAGATCATCCGTGGCGCCGTACACCGATCCGTGACACGGTTCGGGATCGCGTGCGATGCGGTGGCCTCTGTTGCCCGTCCGTGGATTTCGATGAGGGGCGGAATCCTTCAATGTTTTGGCGGACCAAATCACATAGCCCACAGGACAATACGTCGGGGGATTACAGATCTTGCGTGGCGTTAGACATGTACCGTCTGGCGGAGCTTTGCATCGGCGTCACCGGTCATATGCACGGGGACGTCACCGCCATTTCCAAAAATACGCGACCGTATGATCGCGTCCACTTGCGTCGCCAATGATGGATCGGCTCATCGGATTTGATCTTCACGCATGTACGGAATTACTCGAATATCTGGTTGCGTCCCGACTGGTGGTGCGCCAGCGAAATCGCCAACCGTTGAAGCCTGCGCAGTCGGTCAAATCCACTCGACTCTGCTTGGACCTGAACGGCTGTCGCGCCGTCTGGCATGCAGCGCCTGACATTGGAATACCGTGCACAAAGGCTCACTGAGCAACTCAAGCGAACCTCGGTGAAGACGTGCGACGGAGGCAGTCTGGCGTGAATGTTATTTGGCGGTGCGAGGATGGATTCACGCTTCCGGGCGGTGACAAAAATCTTCGTCACGTGCGTGGCCAATTTACCAGGAGAGATCGTCTTCGTAGTGAGGGCCGCTGACAACAACTCGTTGCGCGCCGCATGTGTGACCCAGCTAATTCCACTGACTCGATATGCCCTGGTCAACTCAACCCGATATTCTTTCTCGCGCCGACCTCTTAACCTATCTCGTCGTGTCGCAATTGGTAAGACATCGTCTAACCGGAAAATGGCTGACGGCAGAGCACACTGTTGAATCCGCGCATCTTTGGATGTCTGTGAATGGCCGACTTGATCTGCTAGCGCGCGTATCGTTGGGCAGTCGCGCGGAAGCGCTCGCAGCGCAAATGCTACGTGTGTCGACGGTGACGATCGATGCAAACGCCCTAGCGGGCACATTGGTTGACTCCGGGCATCTCGACTATCGGTCTCCCGCAGTGGCCGAGATTCACCACGCCTGCATGGTGCACCTCATGTCTGGATTCAATTCCCCGGCGCGCCAGATTTGGCGGCATGCATCGGGGTTGTTGTCGTGCGCAGTCATCTTCTTCCGACCTGCTTCCACGGACGAACTGAATGCGTCGGTAAGAATCGCACGTTGCTCGACGGGCGGAACATCGAGAAAGGAGCTTTGAAAGCTGCGAAAGGAGAGCGAGGGTCGGACCGTGCAGGGCGTCGATAACGGTTCTAAAATTTGACTCTCTCTAGGCGGTGGAAACGCGGCTAGGCAGGTGCCTTTGAAATCGTGATGAGCTGGCTATGCCTCTGGTCTGGGGCGGGCCGGTCAGCACATGAGAAAGTCATCCACGAGCTTGTTAGTGATTTTCGATTCGACGATTATCGCTGCGCGAGATCGGTTCGTGTCCGTTGCGGCAGTGTGGATGCCGAGATGGCATCCAGCGCCAAGGATTGCTCCTGGAGCGGACGTGCGAGAAATTCTGGTAGATGTCGTCCACGGGGCTGAGTCGTACGGCTGACTCTCGCGAGCAGAAGTGCGATCAATCTATGTTGCACTGAAAATTTCAATAGTTGCTTTTCAACATCCGACATGCCGCCCTCTCATATGGACCGGTTGGCTAGCCGTGCTGTGGACATCACTTTGAGAATCCGTATTTAGGGTGGCGGATTGAGCTACATCTTTGACGGATACGTTTGCCAAAAAGATGCGGCGCGGCTTTCACGCAGGGAGGGCAGGTCGTGTTGTGCAAGGGAGTGAAAATGGTATTCCGACTATCAATGAATTAGACGGATACGGCCAAACGTTTGTCACGAAACGTGAAGTGGCGGCCTGCAGTCTTGAAGAATCTCTATCGTTCGTCCTAAGTCGGTGAAATATATGGTAATTCATCTTTCTGTCCTCGCACACCTCTGCTTCGGATGGGCGTTCGTCTATCTGGCTTTTAGCGTGTTCTCCGCCTTGAAGGTTGGGAAGCGGCACGACCGGCCATTGATATTTCTCGAGTTTCAGCCACATCGGGCGCGTGGAACCTGGGAAGCATCACGTGCCAAACTGATGATGCGCTTGCGGCTGTGGGCAATTCTTAGCCTGTTGGTTGGAATTGCGTCTCTTACGGGATATCTGTTGTTCTCGTGAAGGCCGCCAGTTCCGTCTTTGTCGTACATGGCAAGAAAATGCGTCGAGAGCCGGCTGGACGTGGCTCCGACAGCGCTCGCCACCTCGCCGGCTGTTGTCTGCAATCGGCAACCAAACCGACGCAGGGCGGACAGATTGGTGGCGTAGCTGCCATGGACATTTGCCAAGACGCGCCAAGCCCAGGGATCTTTGGCAAATCAGGAGACGGCGCTGAGTGCGTTTTCGATCTCGAAAAAGTCGATAGCTGTCTTTCGTTGAACGGTGCATTGTCGGCACTTAAACTAACGCCCGAACGGCGGAATTCGATTGACGTGACAAGCCTCTGCGTCTGCTGCAAGCCAAATCGAGCAAAACTGTTGGGAGCCCTCTAGCGTGGTATCTGCAGATTTCGTCCAGACGTACGCGGGAAAGGCGACGATCAGACCACTGAATTCGGCGCGGGACGCATCTACGCGAGGGTGCTATAAATTGACGGCGTGATCGCGCCACTCGAAGTGGCGAACCCCATCGGCTCAAAAGGGTGCCCGTTCCGAGGCGTGATAACCGAATGGGCTAAAACGCCAACATATTGGCGTTTTCCGTCAGTCATACAACGTGAGAAGGCGGCCTATGTATGATGCACTGCAACTGAGGTCGCAGTGCATTTTTCAGGTTAGCGGTTACGACTACAACCGAAATACGAAAGAGAAAGCGCGATTTTACGCGGGCAACGAGTAGCAATAGCGTTACCAGTGGGACGGAAGTGAGCGTGGACCGATTGACACCGGAATACGGTTGAGTCAAAAACTGCGCATGGCTTCTAAGAAGGATGCGATTTGCATTTTGAATTCGCTCACGCAATCGGCGGGCGAAAGTCGAAAGTGGCTGGAGACGCCACGAATATCACATCGGTTCAGTCCATCAAAGATGATGTTGCATAGATGGGCAAGTCCTATTGAGAGTCACGAACGACCCCGGTTGCTGGATCATGTCGACCAGTGGCCGAAGGGTTACCGCATTGTTTTTTCTGATTCGGCAGTGCAACTGTCCGTGTACCAAAGTCCATCAAAATGGGCTGGGATCAACAGTTGCGCCACATGAAATAAATAGCATAGAGCAAAACACTGCTTTGCGAAGGCTGCTCAAGTTGGAACCACAAACAGGACTGCATATGGAGAACACATCGACGGATGAAACGGTCGCGTACGCTGACGACCGCAAGGCGGTTTCGACGGAACAGGGGTTCTCCGCTGCGCCCGTCCGGCTCGTCCCGGTGGTGCTCGCCGGCGGGGCTGGCTCACGGCTGTGGCCCGTGTCGCGTGAACAGTATCCGAAGCAGTTGATTGACGTACTCGGGTCGGAATCGCTGCTGCAAGCTACCGTGCAGCGGGTGAAAGGCTTCAATGTGCAAGGGCGATTGGTGGCTACTCCGATTGTCGTCTGTGGAAACGAGCACCGTTTTGTGACGTCGGAGCAGTTGCGTGAACAGGGGCTCGAGGCACGTATCGTGGTGGAACCGGCTCGCCGTGACACTGCGCCGGCACTGACGTTGGCGGCCACGATGGCGTGCACCGATGGGGATGACGCGATCATGCTGGTCATGCCTGCGGATCATGCGATCGTCGACGTTGCGGCCTTCCAGGCGGCAATCGCTGTGGCCGCACAGCACGCCGATCGAGGCGCGATCGTCGCACTGGGTGTGCCACCCACGCGTGCCGATACGGGTTTCGGTTATATCAAACTCGGTGATGAGATTAGTGGCAGTGCGCATCTCATTGAGCACTTCGTGGAGAAGCCGGCGGCAGAAGTCGCTGCTTTATACGCGGCGTCGGGCCAGCACTGGTGGAATAGCGGCATCTTTGTTTTGCGCGCGAGCGTGTGGCTAACGACGCTCAAGCGGCTTCAGCCAGCAATGTATGACGCGTGTCTGCAGGCGCAGGTGCAGGGTCACAGCGACTCTTCTTTTTTCCGGCCGGGCGCGGAAGCGTTCAAGTCATCCCCGACCGACTCTATCGACTATGCGGTGATGGAACACCTCGGATCGCAACAAGGCTTGGCGGAAGGTGTCGTGGTGCAGCTCAGCGCGGGCTGGTCCGACCTCGGTTCGTGGGACGCGGTCTGGGATGCACTCGAGAAAGACAATGATGGCAACGCTTCTCGCGGCCGTGTCGTTTTTGAGGGTACCACTTCCAGCTTCGCTCATTCCGAGAAGCGTCTGATCGCGTGCGTTGGCATGACCAACGTGGTGGTGGTTGAAACAGACGACGCCGTGCTGGTAGCCGACCGTTCCCGCCTCCAGGAGGTGAAGAGTGTGGTTAGCCGGATGCGGGCACTGCAGGCGCCTGAAGCGGAGGTTCATCGCAAGGTCCGTCGTCCGTGGGGTTACTACGATTCGATCGACCGAGGTGAGCGCTTCCAGGTCAAGCGGATTGTGGTCAACCCGGGTGGACGCCTGTCGCTGCAACTTCATCACCACCGTGCCGAACATTGGACAGTGGTGAGTGGCACGGCATTGGTCACACGCGGCAATGAGGAATTCGTGTTGAGCGAGAACCAGTCGACGTTCATTCCGTTGGGGGTGGCGCATCGACTCGAGAACCCGGGAAAGCTGCCGCTCGAATTGATCGAAGTGCAGTCCGGCTCATATCTCGGTGAAGACGACATTATTCGGTTGGACGATACATACGGGCGGGCGTGACGCTTTGGCGCAACACGTTGTCCATCTTCTGGCGGGGAAATCGCAACATGCTCGGAATACAAGGGTTACTGGCGCGGCTTGTCGACGTGATTGTCATCGTGGCCGGTGCGCTTCTGGCATCGAACATTCGCTTTGAGGATCTGGCGCAGACTCGGGTGGATGGCGCATTCATCACGTTTTCGGTCGCGCTTGCTCTGGTCTCGTTTCCGGTATTCGGCCTCTATGAATCATGGCGCGGTCGCTCGTTGTTGCGTCTGAGCGGGCAGGTTTCGTTGGCGTGGCTGCTGGTCCAGGCGGGCGGGCTCGTGCTGATGTTCTCCGTGCATCGCACGGATATGATCTCACGCCTCTGGTTCATTTATTGGACCGCTACTAGCGCGGGTGGCTTGATCGGATCGCGTCTGTTGCTGCATACGGTGCTGCGTAGCGTGCGCTACGTTGGTATGAATTTGCGCAACGTCGCCGTAGTTGGCGGCGGAGTTCATTGCAGGGAAGTCGTGAGCAAGGTGCTGGCCGCACCCGCGAGCGGCTTCCGCATGTCGGCTCTATTCGAGGTTGGCGCGGGGGAAGTTTTCGCACCCAAAGGCATTCCCACTTTTGAGGACTTCGGTAAGTTCTCCGAACACGTACGAAAGAGCGGGATTCAGGAAATCTGGTTGGCGTTGCCATTGTCGGAAGCGCAGACCATGCTACGTTTCGTGAACGAATTCCGCGACGACCTCGTGAACATCCGCTTCATCCCGGATGTGCGCAGCATGGCGTTGTTCGACGCGGGCGTGGTGGATCTGATCGGCGCGCCGGCAATCAGCTTGGTTGCGTCGCCACTGCCCGCACGGGCAATGGTGCAGAAAGAGATCTTCGACCGGTTGTTCGCGGCGCTGGCGCTGCTCGCGTTGACGCCGTTGCTGCTGGTAATCGCGATCACGGTGAAGTGCTCGTCGCGCGGTCCGGTTTTCTTTACGCAGTATCGGAAGGGTGCAGATGGGCAGGTGTTCCGGATCTATAAGTTCCGGACTATGCGTGCTCATGCCGAGAAAGCTGGCGTGGTCACTCAGGCGACCAAGGGCGATCCACGCATCACGCGAGCAGGCGCGCTCCTGCGCAAGACAAGTCTCGATGAACTGCCGCAGTTTTTTAATGTGCTCCGCGGCGACATGTCGGTGGTTGGGCCACGGCCGCATGCGATTGAGCATGACGAAATATATCAAAAGGTTGTTGATGGTTATATCCATCGTTATCGGATTAAACCTGGCATTACCGGTTGGGCGCAGATAAACGGGTTCCGGGGGGAGACGGATCGACTTGAGAAGATGCAGAAGCGCGTCGAACATGATCTCTATTACCTGCAGAACTGGTCATTTGGATTGGACATGCGAATTGTGATTGCGACGATGGTTAAGGGACTGGTGAGCAGCAACGCCTATTAACGAATCAGCAACCCGAGCAGGTTCCATATAAGTCCGCGCGTGATCCTCAGTCGGCGCACAGAAGCATTAGCCGCCGGGCGTGTGCGGACCCTCGGCACGGTTACCGTGTCGATTGTGCGGAAATCTACCGGTCAATCGAACCGCAGGCGGAAATGGGCAACGCATTTTCATACACGATTCACGGGGAGATCGTGCGATTTGTTGCAATTGACGCTGCCGCCGAATTCGAAATCAATGAAAAGCATTTGAAGGATTATCTGATGGCATTATTGTGGAAGTGGGCCGTTGGCTGTAAAGGAACTGATTGCCGTCGCGGTTTTCAATTGCTGGCCGGAGTAGCTGCAAGCGTAATTCTGTCGGCCTGCTCGGTCGCTCCTGGAATGCGAATGACGACACCTGCAACGTTACCGCTGACTAGTGGCGACGCGCAGACTCCGCCAGTCGATCTTCAGGTTCCGATAGTCGACATCAATACCGCATTGATCAGGACGATGCGAGATGAAGTGGGGCAACCGACCGCGGTTGAAAGCAACAAGCTTTTCGCATACACCTCCGGATATACGCTTGGAGTAGGCGACGTACTGCAGATTACGGTTTGGGATCATCCTGAACTTGCAGTTGCACAGGGCATGCAGCAGACCCAGACAAACGTACAACGCAGTACGGATCCGGCAGCCGGTTTCGTTATCGAAAAAGACGGTACGGTTCGGTTTCCGTACGCTGGAAAGATTGCTGTCCGCGGCCTTCAAGTTGGGGAGGCCCAGGATCGCATTGCCGCCGCCTTGAGGCGAGTCTTCGAGAATCCACAGGTCACGGTCAGGGTTGCGTCCTACCGTGCCAAAGAGGTCTACGTCGACGGCCAGGTCAGGAATCCGGGAGCCGTATCCATAACCGACATTCCGATGACGCTCTACGAGGCGATCACTCGAGCAGGTGGACTCGCTGACAGCGCTGACCAGAGCCGATTGCTATTGGTGCGCGACGGTGTCTCCTATCCGATAGATCTCGCGAGGATGCTTGCTCGCGGAGAGAACCCTTCAAAGATCTTGATGCAGAACGGTGATCTGCTGCGAGTCGTCTCGCGAGACGAAAGCGGCGTCTATGTCATGGGCGAAGTAAATAAACCGTCTACTGCCTATCCGTCGAGAAACGGCGCGCTGACGCTTAGTGAAGCTCTGGCTCAGGCGGGAAGTATCAACGCGAATTCTGCCGACGCAGCGCAACTCTACGTAATACGCAGTTCCGGAGGTGCAAAGCCCGAAGTCTTCCACCTGGACGCCCGCTCGCCCGTATCAATGATTCTGGCGAACGAGTTCCACTTGCATCCGAAGGACGTGGTGTATGTGGATGGGAGCGGGCTTGTCCGATTCAGCCGTGTTCTGAGCCTGCTCTTGCCAGCGATCAACGCCGGTCTAACCACTGCAATTGTGACGAAATGAGCGTCAATTCCATTCTGATTGTCTGCGAGGGGAATATCTGCCGAAGCCCTATGGCCGAGGCGCTGGCTAATGATCTGTTTCCACAACTCCATGTTAGCTCCGCGGGATTGAACGCGCTGATTGGAAGAAAGGCCGATCCGTTTGCCGTGTCGGTTATGACAGAACGAGGGCTCTGTCTGGAGATGCACGTGGCCCGACAACTAAGTTGGTCCATGGTTAAGGCTGCGGACATGATTCTGGTCATGTCCGCCGACCAGAAGAAGAGGGTTGAGGACACCTACAGGTTCGCAACAGGCCGAACGTATCGAGTGGGCCATTTCCAACAATTCGACGTGGCTGACCCTTACCAGAAAGGCAAAGCTGAGTTTGAGAATGCGTTTGCGTCGATCGAAACCGGCTTGAGGCGTTGGTCTTACGCGCTGGAAGAATTGAACGTATAAATATAGGTAACAAATGGCTGCTAATCTACCTGCGTCGCTTGACGCTACCAGTGCCGATGACGACGTTTCGTTTGCCGATTACCTTTCGTTGATATACGAAGGGCGGTGGCTCATTGCGGGAATCATGGCGTTTGTGGTCTCGCTCAGCGTCATCTACGCCTTCGGCGCTCGCCCCATCTACGAAGCTAATATTCTGATTCAGGTCGAAGAATCCGACCTCTCCGAAAAGAATCTGCTTGGCGATCTCGCGCCACTCCTGGACGCCAAATCTGCAACCACCGCGGAGATCGAACTTCTGCGATCACGACTTGTGGTTGGGTCCGCGGTTTCGAGTTTGAAGCTCTTTATCGACGCCACGCCCAGGCATTTTCCGATCATTGGCGGATGGGTGAGCAATCGCTACGAGAGCAGGATGTCGGGGCCCGAGCCGGCCGAAATCGCGCCGTCATTTCTCGGTCTGAACCGCTTTGCCTGGGGCGGTGAGAGCATTCAGGTCAATCAATTCGACGTTCCAAAAACATACTGGAAGCGAAAATTCACGCTGGTAACTACCGGTCGTGACTCTTACATATTGAAGAGTTCGGGCGACTTCGTGCTCGAAGGAAAGTTGAATCGTGTCGCCAGAGGCCGGGTCGACGACGGTGAAGTCACGCTGCTCGTAGCGAGGCTGGCTGCTCGTCCAGGAACTGAGTTCATTCTCAAGCGCAGTTCCGAACTTCAGGCGGTGGAGGATCTTCAGGACGATCTCAAGATAGAAGAAAAGGGCAAGCAGTCCGGTATCCTCAGCGTCACCCTGAACGGACCGGATCCAAAGAAGACCAAAAGTATTTTGGATGCGGTCGCTAACGAGTACGTGACGCAAAACGTTGCGTTGAAATCGGCGGAAGCACAACAAACCATCGAGTTTCTCGACCGCCAGCTCCCTCAGTTGAAGAGCCAGCTTGACGATGCGGAGGCCAAGTACAACCGTTTTAGAAATGAGAAAGGCACTGTCAATCTGAGTGAAGAAGCGAAGCTCATATTGCAACAATCCGTGGATTCGAACACCGCCCTTCTCGAGTTGCAGCAAAGACGGCTCGAGTTGAGGCAGCGTTTCACGGAGGAGCATCCGAGTGTCGTTGCGCTCGATAAGCAGATTGCGTCCGCAAAGGGTCAAACTGAGTCGCTCGGCGGCAGAATCTCCCGCTTGCCCAACCTGGAGCAGGGCGCTTTGCGTCTTATGCGCGATGTTGCTGTCGATACGGATCTCTACACGGGCCTTCTGAATAGTGCACAGCAGCTCCGTGTCTTGAAGGCGGGCAAAGTCGGCAACGTGCGCGTGGTCGATTTTGCACAGGATTCGGAAGAGCCGATCAAGCCGAAGAAGGCTTTAGTGATCGCAATGGGTGTTGTGTTGGGCGCCATTTTCGGCGTGACGAGCGCGTTTGTGCGGAAAGCGTTCTTTGGTGGCGTTGAGAGTGGTGATGCGATTGAGCGCGCTACTGGTTTGCCCATCTTTGCAACGATTCCACACAGCGAAGAGCAACGCGCGCTGGACGATGCGGTTCGTCAGCGCGTAAAAGGCTTTCATATCCTTGCTCACCAGAATCCCGCGGATACGACAGTCGAAAGTTTGCGCAGCCTGAGAACGGCAATTCAATTCGCCATGCTCGAAGCTGAGAACAATGTCGCCATGGTCACGAGTCCGAGCCCTAGCGTGGGCAAATCGTTCATTGTCGCCAACCTCGCAACGATACTGGCATCCTCCGGTAAGAAGGTGTTGTTAATAGATTGTGACCTGCGTCGTGGACACGTGCACGATTGCTTTGGTTTGGCACGGGAACCAGGAGTGAGTGACTGCATATTGGGCGAGATCAGTCTGGACGAAGTTATTCAGCGGGACGTTCTTCCGGGGCTCGATTTCATTTCGACCGGAACCGTGCCGCCGAATCCGTCCGAGTTGCTGACCAACGCGAGATTCGGGGAAATGCTGGAGAAACTGCGTACTTCATACGACCTAGTGATCGTGGACAGTCCGCCAGTCCTCGCTGTGACGGATGCCGCGATTATCGGAAAGCATGCCGGGACAACACTTTTGGCGTTGCGTTATGCGCAGCATCCGCTGCATGAAATCATTGAGTCCGTTCGGCGACTGCAGCACGGCGGGGTTGCACTGAAGGGCGCATTGCTTAACGATCTGCCTCGCACCGCGCTCGGCTACGGTCGCAGATATGGGCGGTACTACGCGTATGAATACGGTCAACTAACGAAATGAACAAGATCTCGTCAATCAGCACGCGTCGTCACGACGGAAAAAGTCCTCCGTCGAGCACGTTGGCCGACGCTCATCACGTCGCTGTGGTCCTTGTGAATTATAAAAACGCCAAGGATACGTTGCGCTGTATCGAATCGCTTGAACAACTCGATTATGGCTCTTATTCCATAGTCGTTGTAGACAATTGTTCGGGCGACGGCTCCTATGAACGATTCATGGAGCTTGAACCGTCGGTCAAGGCTATACACTCGGATTCCAACGACGGCTTCGCCGCTGCATGCAATCTGGCGATGAATGCGTTGCGGGACTCGGCGGTCAAATACTTCTGGTTGCTGAACAACGACACCATCGTTCGCAAAGACACGCTGTCGGAGCTCGTGTCGGTCGCAGAACAGAGTGATGCCATAGGCGCGGTCGGATCGCGGATTGTCCATCTGCACGATGTCGAAAAGACTATCTGTGCCGGCGGCGGAGTAATCAACCGTATTACCGGTCGATCGATGCACGTTGAAAATTTTACGGCCGACACAAAGCTGGACTACCTGTGTGGGGCAAGTTGTCTGATTCGCCGGGATGCGTACGAGGACATCGGGCCGCTCTCAGAGAAGTACTTTCTCTACTGGGAAGACGCTGATTACTGTTTCCGGTTGACGAAAAAGAGCTGGTCGATTTCCTTTGCCGACAAGTCGATCGTCATGCATGCGGAGTCGAACACAGTCGGCAAAGGAAGCCCTCGATTTGACTACTTCTTTTCTCGCGGCTCGGTCATTTTCCTTAGAAGCCACTTCAAATATCACTGGGTCGTTCCGCTACTCGTCTCCTTGTCGGGCAGGCTCGCTCGCCGTGTCATAAGGGGAAATTACGCAGGAGCCGTAGCGATTGCGACCGGGGTGGCACATGGCCTGTCAGGTCAACTTCGGCGTCCCGGCTGACGAACCGCTATGGCAACCTTTGGAACATATTCGACACCGCGAAGGGCACTCCCCTTAAATTTGCTATTGGGCTTGAGCGCGCTTTTTGCCGCGCTTGGGGCTCAGATTTATCCCGTTTTCGGAATCATTTGTTTGGTGACGATCGCGTGTTCGCTATTGGAGGCGACCAAGAAGAATCTCGCCGGACCGGCGTTTGTGATGCTCATTGTATTTAGTCTTTACGTGCTGCCGCGCGCCGCCCTGGTTTTGCTGGGTGCGATCGACAAATTTTCGGGTTTCGATCTCAGTGACGACAACCAATGGATCATTGGAACAGTTCTATTTGTCTACGCGTTTTTGTCTGGGACCAAGCTTAGTGGGACAGATAGCGTTCCCCTTGGTGCACCGGCAAAGGGTTCGAAGCTGGCGGTCATCCTCAGTCTATTCATGATTGCCTGTTCCATCCTGTTCTTTGTCAGCTATTTAAAGGCTGTCGGTGGGGTGGAGGGACTGATCGCCAATTACAACGCGGAGACTTATTTCGCGGCGACTCAGGACGAGGTGGGTTCCGCGAGCAAGAACGGGTCGATTTACACGCTGATTTCGGGATTCGCTATCGTAAGTGCAGCGCTGTTTGCGCTCGAGAAATCTAGAAAAATGGTGATTTTCTATTCCGTTTTGTGCGGGAGTTCGCTGGTGATGGCGGTCTGCTTCATCAAGCGCGAGTATGCGTTCGACGTATTGATGGCGATTATCGTCACGCTGGTTGCAAGGAAGTCCGTGGTTAGACTGCAAAGGCTCGCACTAATCGGCTTCGCAGCGGCGGGAATGCTCTTCCTGCTGTTTCTCGTCAGATCCGGATTTCAGCCTGGCGACGCTGCCGCCGTTCCTTTGGCTTTACTCGACACGTCCGAATTCTGGGTACTCGATCAGATCATGAATGTGTACCAGAAGGGCATCGCGTTGACTGATTACGATTATGGTTGGCTTCACGTCACGGCGCTTGTCTCGCCGTTCATGCCGTTCGACTCATATGTCCCGCTAGACCACATTCTGGTTGAGCGATCGATGGGAATTTCGGGCTGGGGAATTCCGCCGACGATTTTTGGTTACGCCTTTCTCGTGTTCGGGTGGCTTGGCCTGATTCCATATGGGATTGCGCTCGGATACCTTATCGGCCGGGTTGATCGATGGCTGAAGAGCAGAACGCGAAAAAACTGGAGTTTCCTGAGCGCTTACATGATTTTTATCATGTATTGCTGGTTTTTATTTAGAAACGGTGACCCGGTGTTGGCGGTGTTTTATACCAACCGGTACTTATTCCTGGTGATTTTCGTTGCCTTGATTGAGTGGGTGTTTAACCGCGGTTCCAGACGAATAGCTACCGGGAACTCAATGAGAGTGCGGATATGACGCGACACTTCAACTCACTCTTTCGCCAGGCGCTGGGATCGAACGTGGCGATATTGGGGCTGAATTTCGGGAACGTGGCCCTTACGTCACTGTTCGCCGGTTTAAGCACGCGCGGCGCAGTTACGGCGATCATGGCCTATCCGCCATTATTAGCTTCGATATGCTGCTTCGGTCTTCATTTGGGTTTCGTTTACCTGACGCAACGATTCCCCGAGCGCGCGGAAAGTCTTTTTAGATGTTTGATTGTCTGTGCCATTTTTTCCATTGGTGCGGGTACGCTCCTAAGCCTGAAAGTTGCGCCATATATCGCCAGCAAAATTTCGGCCGATAGAAATTTGGTAACAATTTGGACAATCGTTCTGACCGATTCGACGATCCTCTACGCGCTGTTTTCGGGAGCATGCCAAACCGAAAAGCTGTTCCATGTATTTAGTGTCTCGCGATTGATGTCGCCCGCAGTGACGGCACTGGGAATTCTGGTTTTCGGTCTTTTTTCGGTGGTGGAAACGCAAGCTTATCTCGCTGCCTACGCCGCAGGATCGCTGGTAAGCAGTGCGTATGCGATGCTCATCTGCGTCAAGGAATACAAAAGTAGAGGAGTGGTGGGCCGCAAGGACGTTCGCGAGCTGGGCCGCCTGGCCTCGCTGTACTGGATTGGCGATGTAATGAATATCCTGGTTTGGCAGGTGGATAAGATCGCGCTGATTGCACTGTCCATGCCAATGCGGGAGGTGGGCGTTTATACGATCGTCGGAGCAATTGCGCGAGGCGTCGGCCAGATCCCAATTTCGTTGAGTCAAGTGCTTCTGGCAAAGGCAATCGGAAAATCTAGAAGTGCAGTGGTGGCACAAACCGCGGTTAATTTCCGATATATCACGGTTTTGTCTGTGCTAATGGTGGGCTGCCTGGCTCCGGTAATGCTGTCGTCGTTCTTTATCGCGAACGTGGAGATTTCCCGATTTGTCAAGGTGCTGTGCATTCTGTCTATGGACTCCTGTGTGGCCGGAGGAAGCCTGATTGTTTCTCAGGCATTCAGTGCGGTAGGCGAACCGCATAAGGGGGCGATCCGCCAGTTGGTGGGCGGTTTGTCCGCGATGGTATTCGCGTATTTTCTCGGGTTGCAGCTTGGTGTCGTGGGCGTCGCGACCGGGATTCTGATGTCCTCCGTTCTAAAACTCACTGTAGCGTGGGTGATGTTTAAGAGTGCTTTTGAGACCGGATCTGAAAATTGGATGCCTTCACGAACCGACTGGGGTGGGGCCTTGGAGTTTTTTAAACGGGTAGGCTAAATGAATTCAATTAAATGCAAACTGACGTCGTTGCTGGAAATCATTCCGCAGGGCGAGCACATAATATTTGCCGACTATCCCGTTTACTTCAATATCGGGGATCTTTTGATATTTCAGGGAAGTGAGAATTTCTTTCGAGATAACAATATTGTGATCGACGACCGATTTAGTCTGAAGGAGAAGTCGCAACTTTCAAGAAGCGCGGTTGGCAACAGAACTATCGTATTGCAGGGAGGAGGTAATTTCGGCGACCTTTATCCGTGGCATCAATCGTTCCGTGAACAAATCGTGACGCGATTCTCCAATAATAAAATTGTTCTCTTGCCGCAGACGATTCATTTTTCTGATATTGCCAAGGCCAAGGAGTCGGCGGCAATTTTCCGAAGTCATAAAAATCTGCACATCTGCGTTAGAGATGAAAAAAGCCACAAGTTTGCGTTGGACTTTCTGAGCGACAAGGTCTATCTCTTGCCGGACATGGCGCATTGGCTTTACGGGTCAGCGCCATTCAAACCTGCAATGCCGGGCGCCGCGAAAGGGACGCTCTGGCTCATTCGTGGAGACAAAGAGCAGCCGCAGGCTTCACCTGTCTCGGAATTGCCGGTTCATGCAATGGATTTCCAAGGGGATTGGAACGATTTGCAAAAGTTTTCGGCACCGTTTCTCGAGCAATGGTCGAGCAAATTTCATCGGGTTGCCGGGATGGCTCCGGTCAGGCTAGTTCGTCCGTGGAAAATGTACTTGCCGATGGTGCGTTCAATCATCGAAGCGAATGTGAATTTCTTCTCGAAATATGAGCGCGTTGTGACGTCGAGATTGCATGGGCATATTCTCGGTGCCTTGCTAGACAAGCAAATTGTTTTGATTGATAACTCGTACGGCAAAAACTCTGGTTATTACGAATGCTGGACGAAGGCGCTCCCAAATGTGGTTCTCGCTGAGAACGGAGCGTGAGTCGTGCGAAAAGCATTCGTATTGCTTTGGGCCGAGATTTCCGTTGAGAACTGGAAGAAATCCTTCGAAGAAGGCATTCGACCGGACAGATCTCCCTATGGATATCATTATCTGGAGGAGTCTGGATTCGATGTGTTTTACTCGCAATCAGTTAACGAAAACTACCTTTCCAGGATTATAAGAAAAAGTATCTCCAGAATTTTTCGGGCTGATCTTGTGCATGCTGTGAGAAATATCAGAGGCATGGCAAAGGCCGACTACATCTTTACACACACGGATAGAGAAACGTTCTCTGTTCTACTGTTGAGGACAGTTTTCCCGTGGCTGATAAAAGGAAAGACGGTATGCCAGATTATCTGGTCCCCAGACCTACTGAAACAGCAAAGTAAGTTCGGCGCAAGGATCCTCGGAGCCGTTTTGAGGAAGGCAGATCTGGTGATAACGTTGTCGAGCCAGAACCAGGACTGGCTGAATCAACTCGACAGCCGGATCAACGCAAGGTCGGTGAAATTCGGCATTTGTCATGACAGCTTTTCGGCTGAGGAACTCCCGGCTGTACGGGACGATTCGGCGCTGAGAATTTTAGCAATTGGCAACGACGAACATCGCGACTGGAAGACGTTTTGTGCTGCTCTGTCCGAGGCGCGCGACGTCCGCATCCGGGTGCTTAGCCGCACCTTCAAGAAATCTGTCGCGTCATATCCAGACGATTGGGAAATAGAGTCCGCGAATTCGCTGGCTGAAGTCAAGGATGCGTATGCCTGGGCGGACCTCGTCGTCGTGCCGCTTAAAAGCAACATGCATGCGTCCGGCATTACATGTGTACTGGAGGCGGCGTTCCTGGGCGTGCCTGTTATCGCGGCAAATACCGGAGGACTGACTGACTATTTTGACGAAGGCGAAATCATGTACTACGAGACCGGAAGTGCCGAATCGCTTGGTTCGCAAGTCAGGAAATTTGCCACGGATGTCTCGGCACGAAGGAGTTATCAGCGCGCAGCGTTCTATCGCGCGCGCAA
The DNA here is from genome assembly GCF_003002025.1 of Paraburkholderia sp. BL25I1N1. Classification (GTDB taxonomy): domain Bacteria; phylum Pseudomonadota; class Gammaproteobacteria; order Burkholderiales; family Burkholderiaceae; genus Paraburkholderia. Next base: position 6,608 of record NZ_PVZB01000042.1, on the reverse strand, counting down.
CGAAACGCTGACCTCAAAAAACTACATTGACCAGCAAGTGAGTTTGATTCTGGCTCGAGATGCAATCGGGGGGACCTAATGAAAATAGTGCACGTGTGCGAGACCCTGAAGGGCGGCATCGAATCGTATTTGGCGGAAATTATTCCGTACCAGGTCGGTTTGTACGGAGCGGACAATGTCCACATAATCGTCCCGCGCGAAGGAGATGAGAGGCGAAGCGAGTTCCACGAAGCCGTTGCTTGGGAATTCAGGAGACAGGGGCGTTCCTTCTCTACGATGCTGAATCTCTGCCTCGCGATTCTCAAGATCGTCAGGACACAAAGGCCGGACGTCATCCACCTGCACAGCTCTTTTGCCGGCGCCATTGGTCGTGTTGTGTTGATGGCAGTACGGAAGGAGACGAAGGTAATTTATTGTCCGCACGGTTGGTCGTATCTGCGCCAGGGTGCCGAGGGCACGAACTGGCTGTGGAAGAAGATCGAAACTATGCTCGCGTTGGCGTGTAACAAGATCGTTTGCATTTCCGAACACGAGTATAACGCTGCACTCGACGCCGGCTTGCCGAAACTGAAGCTTGAACTGATCGTAAGCGGGATCTCCGATGTCGTGTCGGACGCGCCGCGGAATCAGTGTGTCTCATCCCAAAGCCGCGTAATACGGCTGTTATTCGTCGGTCGGCTGGACTATCAGAAGGGTGTCGATCTGTTGTTCAACGCGCTTCGACTGGCTGCACGAAAAGATATCGAATTGACGGTGGTAGGGGAGGCGGTCGTCAATTCCGGCTGGTGGGCTCAGGTCCGTGGATCGTGTCCTGAGAACGTGCAAATCATCGGCTGGCAGGAACGAGATGCTTTGCAGATTTTTTATGAACTCGCGGACGCTCTTGTGGTGCCTTCGCGTTGGGAGGGCTTTGGCCTCGTTGCCGTTGAAGCACTCAGAGCGGGCACGCCGGTGATATGCAATGTGGCTGGAGCGTTGCCGGATATCGTGGAACACGCAATTAGCGGCTATCACCTCGATTTTGAAAACGGAGAGAAGGCGGTCGCCTTTTTCTCGGACCTGGAGCTTGAAAACCTGACCCTCTTGAGGCGCGCAGCGCGTGACCGCTATACCAGCGTTTTTAAATCGCAGGCAATGAACGAAAAAATGCTGCAGATGTATCAGGCAGTAATTCCGGACTCAGAGGCGGTGGGCACCGCGGGGTTTATGGAGTAGTTGGCCAGATTTATCGAGGATTATATGATTCATGTCGACTACGTGGTTGGTCACGACCCCGCAATTGATCGTGACGGTATCGGAGACTATGCGGAACAGGTGGCAGCAGCTCTAGGCCGACGAGCACCTCTTGGCACCAGGATTGGCTTTGTTCACTCAAGGTTCAAACCAGGGAATATTCTTGAATGGCTTGGATTTCTTCGATTCTTTAGCCGATCGAATATCGTGCATATTCAATATCCGGTTGAAGGGTGGGGAACATCTGTCATGCCAGGTGTTATGCCGGTCATTGGTCGGATGTTTTTTCGATCGAGCCGCCTGGCCGTCACATTGCACGAATGGAGAAGCATGCATGTGTTGCGTCGTGCAAGTGTTTGCTTGACCATTCTTCTGGCAGACGTTCTCATCTTTGCCTCTGAACGGGAGCGGAAAGCGTTTTTGAGTTCACGAATCGCGAAGTATATAAGACGTGTTCAACAGCAGTTTGTCATTCCGATCGCCGTGAATGTCGATATTCCAGAACTTGAAGCAGCCGGTATTCTGGCAGCACGTGAAAATGCGCTGTCGCGCCTGTGCGTCGAAAAAAGCGGGCATAACGATAGCGGGTGCACTCGGCAGTTAGTGCTAGGCTTTTTCGGATTCGTCTATGAATGGAAGCAGCCGGAAAAAATGCTGCATATCGTCAAGGAACTGCTCAGCAAAGGTTGCGCAGTGAAACTGGTTATGTGCGGCGACTTTCCGGACGGGCACGACGAGAAACGGGAAAATTTTCGTGGGAAAATTGCGGAGTATGGGCTGGAAAGCAATGTCGAATTATGTGGTTATATCGAGCGGGCGGATGAACTGGCTTTAACGCTTTCTGCGTGTGACATGGTTCTTCAGCTATTTTCTGACGGTCTTTCAGCGAGACGAGGAAGTTTCTGGTATTCCGCGGAACTGGGAACGCGGGTTCTTTCCACATTTCCGAACGCGGAGGACGAGTTCGAGCAGTGTGGAACGGGGTATGAGCCTTCGAGTGACGAGCGTGTGCTCCTGGTTGCCGCGGACGATGATCCTGCAAATATAGCGGCAAGGATTCTGGACTGGACCGGGCCTTGGAGCCCACCGGTACGAAGGAATATTGCGCCTACTTGGGACGAGATAGCGGCCCAACATGAAAGGGTTTATGACGCAGTAGCGCCGACGATGGACGAGCGAGCTGACGGATCGGGCGACGGCGCCGTTCCGTCGGCGGAGACGTTTGGTTCGCGGTCGGGGGAGAGCCGATGAAATTGGTTGATCGCCCGGAGAAAAGACGCTCCGTTGTGAAAGCTATCCTGAGCGGCATGTCTTTTCTGCTGCCATCCTTGGGACGAACTGCGAAAAACGGTTTAGCTGTTTCGTCTGGCATTTCCGGGCTGAACGGCAACGAAACTATCGTTCGTATCGACGAGACGGGTGCGAGGGGTAACGGAGTTGACGACGATACCGATTATTTCACGCGAGCCTTGCATTCCAATGTCGAGGTCGTTGCGGGAAAGGGAAAGGTCTATCGCGTCCAGCCCCTCGTATTCGTTGATCTAAAGAACGCCGCATTGGATCTGAATGGTTCAACCCTCCTGATAGACCGGCCTACCCCGACAGGTCCTTCGCCGTCGGGGCTCACATTCAAATCTTCGTCCGGGCTAGGCGGATGCCAGAATCTGCAGTTGCGAAATGGAAAAATTGCTTACGTATCGGCGCCCGCTACACGGATCGACAATAATTTTGCAATATATGCGGAGGGAGTTCAAGGGATAGAAATTTCAGAAATGGAGATCGATGGAAGTTGGTCGGCCGGGATCTGGGTGCAAAAATCGACCAATGTTTATATTCACGGCAATTATGTCCATCGTACCAAAGCCGACGGCATAACTTGTCAGGGTTGCGGAGCCAACATAAGAATCATTTCAAATCGCGTGAGTTTCACGGGGGACGATTGTGTTGCCGTAACTTGGTTCACGGGAAATGATGAATCATACGTTGGGAATACTTCAGGCCAGAGATATAGCTTGAACGTCACAATTTCGGATAACACTTGCGAGGATGGTGCCGCTAGAGGAATTTTCTTGGGCGGCGTGTCGGGAGGTGAAGTTTCCTTCAACAAAATTTCGAGAACCGATGCCATTGGCATTCTGCTAGCCAGAGATACTGTGGACCAGTTTTCCGAATTCTTTTATGCTCACGGTGTGAATAATTCGAATCTGAACGTCGATATTCACCATAACTCGCTGAATCAATGCGCTATTGCGTCAAATAGCAGATATGCAGAGGTGGGCGGGATCTGGATATCTGAGCGAAATCGCGGCATCCGCGTAATGAATAATATTTTGAATAAATGCAATAATATTCATTTTTATTGCGCTGGGAATGCTGAAATATACGAGAATAAAAGTTTTTCTCCCCAATGGATCGCGGGCGGAAGGGTGAGAAAAGAGCAGATGCTGGGGCGAGGCAGTCACGTTGTAACCGGTGCCAACTCGGCGAGCAAAGGATGGAATTTCGGTCGAATCTACGAGAATGAGTTGGTTGGCGATTGCTATTACGCGATCTGGGTTGGTCCGGGAAGCCTGTCCAGACAATGGCAGGTCACAAGGAACCGGATTTTTGTTTCGACTGGCACGTCCCGGTCTGTGCGTTTCCTTTCTGGTGAAACGGGACAGGAAAACGTGGCGAGAATCAATGCCTGGATCCGCACCGATAATCCAATGAGGGTTTCTGTGGAAGATAATGTTGTTCAGGATCTACGCGACGCGCCGACTCTAAATAATTAGATTCGCTTCCGGCGTCGGCACGCGCAGGGCGGGCTTGTGGTCTCGCGTTCAGTCTCGGCTGTGAGCGTCTTCTGCCGGGCAGGGAGGGGCAGAGGCATTCTCCTCGCTAGCACGGCGCTCGAGGCGTTGATTGGATTCGTGACGTTTTCTCACACGATGTTCTGCCCGATTCTCAGACGTGCTACTGGTGTGCGCCTCATGCAGCGACCGCATATATCCGTCCATCTCGCCGCTCTGTTGTTGGTGGCGATGCCTACGGTATCCCCACACGGCGCCGACGCTGCCGCAGATCTTGCTGATCAAGACGGCAATGCAAACGGCAATGGCAAGGAACACGAGGGCGAGACTCTCGCCGATGTTTCTTAAGCGTGTCAGTCTTGGCAAATCTCGCACGATGGCTCCAAAGCAGGCAGCGCCATAGTCTACCAGTTTGGAACCGAGCGTTCGACAAGGCCCCAGCAAACTATTGTGCGAAACATTGGGCCTTCAGGCCGAAGGCCGGTCGTTGCGAGCGGCGATTGCGGATACCAAAGGAAGCGGTATTGATCCGCTTGTCCCCATATATGCGGAGATGAAATGGGGGTATGTACGAACCTGTAAACACCCTGTCAGTTGGCATCCGCACCGCTTAGCATGCCTTTGTAGGACTTCATTGCGGGGCTTAGCCTGAAGCGCTTGTAGCTGGGCGACGCCTCAGTGGTGTCAAGTGATGAAGTCGCTTCGGAATAGGAGCTAACGTTATTCGTGTCTGCGGAGCGGCCTTGGGATAGAAGAGACGACTTAAGCGCTTGCTTCTTTGACATTTGAGACCTTAGTTGGCGCCCTTTTTTGTTTTTTTCGCCAAGAGCAAGATTGTCGCCAGTCTCAGATGTGGATTCAAGCATCATGTTGGTGAAGTAATCTGGCTCGTCTATCAAATCTTTCCCTAGGGTCGCTTCTTTGGTCAGGTTTGGTGGCTCGTAAGGCGAACTGCTGGCCTCCTTCCTGTCGTCGAGGTCTCGTCGACGTTGGTGGCCGGCGTAGCGACGTTTGTAGTGCCCCAATTTCGACGTGTCCGAATCATCTGACACTGTCAAGCCAGTCGACGAGTAAGAAGTCAATGTGGCTGGATCAACCGACGTATAGTCCAATGCGCTCGCATCACCGGTGGAGTAAGTCGACAGAGCCGATTGCCGGCTCGATGTGCTCTGAGCGAAGCCGGAGGCGGACACCGCCAAAAGACACAAAAGCCAAGCGTGCAACAGTCTCATTACATCTCCTGACAAGACCAGGAATTTCATTCCAGTTTGCAATTGTGTTGCCGTCCTCGCCATATGATATTGACTCACGCTCTGGGACCTTATTCGAACACGGCAGCATCGGCTAACGGCTTGGCTGCCGCGTCTTTCGCCGCCAGCAGCGGCTCTTCCTTGATCGGCCACTCGATGCCGATGGCCGGATCGTTCCAGACGATGCTGCGCTCGTGCTCGGGATACCAGTAGTCGGTGGTCTTGTAGAGGAATTGCGCGGACTCGGACAGCACCACAAAACCGTGCGCAAAACCGGGCGGGACCCACAACTGTCGATGGTTGTCGACCGACAGAACCACGCCCGCCCACTTGCCGAAATTCGGCGAACTCTTGCGGATGTCGACCGCGACGTCGAACACTTCACCTTCGACGACGCGCACGAGCTTGCCCTGCGCATTCTGGACCTGGTAGTGCAACCCGCGCAGCACGCCCTTCGCGGAGCGCGAATGGTTGTCCTGCACGAACTCGACGCCCGGCTCGACCTGCTCGGCGAATTCCTTCGCATTGAAGCTCTCGAAGAAAAAGCCTCTCGCGTCGCCGAACACTTTGGGCTCGATGATCTTGACTTCAGGCAGCGCGGTTGCGGTTACTTGGATGGCCATGCCACTTGATCCGTAAGAAGGTTTTGTAGATACTTGCCGTAAGCGTTCTTCGCGAGCGGTCTGGCGAGCGCCTGCAACTGCTCGCCGTCGATCCACTGCTGCCGGTAAGCGATTTCCTCCGGACACGCGACCACCAAACCCTGGCGCTTCTGCAGCGTAGCGATGAAGGTCGCGGCTTCGATCAGCGAATCATGTGTACCAGTGTCGAGCCACGCGAAACCACGGCCCATGATCTCGACATTGAGCGCGGCGTTGGCGAGATATCGCGAGTTGACGTCCGTGATTTCGAGCTCGCCACGCGACGACGGCTTGATGTCCGCAGCAATGTCGCAGACCTGTCTGTCGTAGAAGTACAGACCCGTGACCGCGTAGTTCGAGCGCGGCCTGGCCGGCTTCTCTTCGATCGACAGCGCGCGGAACTGCCTGTCGAATTCGACCACGCCATAGCGTTCAGGATCGTGCACGTGGTACGCGAAGACCGTGGCGCCGTCGGCCTTCTCGTTGGCGCGCTCCAGTTGCTTCGCGAGATCGTGGCCGTAGAAAATGTTGTCGCCGAGAATCAGCGCCGACGGATCGTTGCCCACAAAATCCCGGCCGATGATGAACGCCTGCGCGAGCCCATCCGGCGAAGGCTGAACCGCGTACTGGATATTCATGCCCCACTGGCTGCCGTCACCGAGCATCGCTTCGAAGCGCGGCGTGTCCTGCGG
>NZ_PVZB01000041.1 GCF_003002025.1 Paraburkholderia sp. BL25I1N1 | reverse complement strand
CCGCGCAGCAGGCCCTGGAGGCCTTTGCCGAAGGGCCATGGGGTGCGAAGTATCCGACCATCGTGCAGTCGTGGCGACGGGCGTGGGAGAACGTCACACCGTTCTTCGTGTTTCCGCCCGACATACGCCGTGTCGTCTACACCACGAATGCCATTGAGAGTCTGAACATGCAACTACGCAAGATCATCAAGACCCGCGGCCACTTCCCCAACGACGAGGCCGCCATCAAGCTACTGTGGCTGGCATTGCGCAACGTGCTGGCGAAGTCTGTACGGGCGGCATTCGACTGGTCCTCCGCCATGAACCAGTTCGCTATTCTGTTTGGAGAGCGTTTTACCAACGCACGCGGGTAACTCCGCTAACCGCCTCGCACACAAAAATGCGGACAGGTTCGGGGGACCCGCTTAAGAATTAGCGGTTTGAGCCGCTTTCTCTTGCTTACTTCTCTTTGCGGCCGGCAAAGAGAAGTAAGTGCCGCCCCGCACAGGGGCAACGCTAATAGACCACTAAAAATTCAAGAAAAGGCCAACACCCCAAGGCAATCAGAAAAAAGAAAGCACTCTCACCGCCAAAGGCAAAAAACGCCACCCTACAAAACCCTGGCAACAATCGACAACACCATAGAAAGCACCAACGTCGACATAAACGGAAACGGATACTCCCGCCCAAAAATCCGCAATGTCACATCACCGGGCAAACGCCCAATGCCAATCTTCCTAAGCCACGGCCAGCAGGACGACAACACCGCCACCGCAATAAACGTAGTCAACAGCCAGCGAATCATGGCCGCCTCCTGAAGCAAAAATTCACAACGTATGCGACCGGTCGCCGCTGGAAAACGCTTGCAGCGTGTCATCCAGTCCGCGCGAAAACGCGATCACCTTGAACAGTTCGCCCATCTCCGCCTCCGACAACAACTTCTGCACCGCATTCGCCGCAGGCAAATATCTCGCCGTATCCGCAGGATCGATTTCAGATAACACATCGGTAATCCCGGCATTCAGCAGAAACCGCGCTTGCGACGTAAAGCCCAGCAAATCCGCGCCCGTCTCGACGCCCGCTTCGGCGATGCCGGTAAATTCCACATGCGCCGTGATGTCCTGCAAACCCGGATAGAGGAACGGATCGCCATGCGCCCGATGCCGGTAGTGACACATCAACGTGCCCTGTGCGCGCTGCGCATGGTAATACTCGTGACGCGGAAAACCATAGTCGATGAAGAAGGCCGCGCCCCGCGCAAGCATCGTGCAGATGGTGCGTGTGAATGCGCTCGCCGCGTCGTGCGTCTCGGTCACGTAGTCTTCGCCGACGGTTTCGATTTCCGACAGCAGCGCGAGGTCCGCCACGGCGGACACAGGCCGGTCGTCGAATGCGAACGCCTCGTTGCGCCATACCACGCCGCGCTCGAGCCACGCCCCGCCGTTGAACGCGAACAGCCGCACCGGCATCGCGTCCAACACCTCGTTGCCGATCACCACGCCCTCGAACCGCTCCGGCAAAGCATCCAGCCAGCGCACTTTGGCAGCAAGCGTGGGCGCGGCGGCTTCGATCGTTTCCCGTTGGCGTTCGCGAAGCTCGCCGGACAGATCCACGATCGAGTAGCTGTCGAATTCCGCACCCAATGCGTCGAGCGCGTTCAGCACGCCGGCGGCGAGCTTGCCCGTGCCGGCGCCGAATTCCATCACGTCGCGCGTGCCGCTCGCTTGCAAGGCCTCGGCCACCGGGCGCGCCAGCGTCGCGGCGAACAGCGGCGACAGTTCCGGGGCGGTAACGAAGTCGCTGCCGTCGTCGCCGCGCAGCCCGAATTTGCGGGCGCCGCCGCTGTAATAGCCGAGTCCCGGCGCGTACAGCGCACGTTCCATGTAGCGGTCGAACGGCAACCAGCCGCCGGCGGCGTCGAGCTCCGTACGGATCTGCGCGACCAGCGCTTCGGACTGCGCAAGCGCGCTCGGGCCGGGAGCAGGTAAACTATCGGGTTGGTGAGCTTTCGGATTCATCCCCGCATTGTAAATGACGGCCTCTCTGGACACCGCCCCCCCCCGCGCGCCCGACACGCCGCGCGTCGTGCTGATTACCGGCGCCGCCCGCCGTATCGGGCGCGCTCTCGCGCTCGGCTTTGCCGCGCGTGGCTGGGACGTGGCCGTCCATTACGGCGCTTCGAGCGAGGAAGCGGGCGAACTGGTCGCTGAAATCACCGCCTTGGGCCGCCGGGCTGTCGCCTTGCAGGCCGAATTGGGCGATGAGGCGCAGGTCGAGCGCCTTTTGCCGGCTTGTATCGACGCCTTGGGCCGGCCGTCGTGTATCGTCAACAATGCGTCGCGCTTCGAAGAGGACACGGCGCAGACCGTCGGTTACGACCTGCTGCTGAAGCTGACAGCGATGAACGTCGCCGCGCCGCTGGTGCTGGCGCGCAGGCTGTTCGAGGCGACGCCGGATGCCGCGCGCACCGACGAAAGCCTGCGCGGCGTCGTCATCAATGTGCTGGATCAGAAGCTGTACAACATGAACCCGGACTATCTGTCGTACACGCTGACCAAGGCGGCGTTGCAGACGGCCACGGTCGCGCTGGCGCAGGCGTTGGCGCCGAAAGTGCGCGTGGTCGGGCTGGCGCCCGGTCTGACGATGCAATCCGGCGATCAAACGCCGGACGGTTTCGCCGCCGCACACCGTACTACGCCTTTGGGCCGCGCGTCGCGGGCCGAGGATATTGTCGCCGCCGCGCTGTATCTCGCGGATGCAGCCGGCGTCACCGGAACGACGCTGGTGGTCGACGGCGGGCAGCACCTCGTGCCTCTGCCGCGCGACGTTATGTTTTTGACGGGCGCCTGAAGCGCGCGCGGCCGGCCGTATTAGCGGCGGCCGCCGCGCTGCGAAGCGTCCCTTTGCGTGCTCCGCACGCCTTTTTCGACTGGAACGAACATGTTTGCCGCTCTTTCGCATCCCCGGCTCGCCGATTGCCGCCGGCTTTTTCTGCGCAATTACGAAGTGCATATCAACATCGGCGTGCACGACTTCGAAAAGCGCGGCGAACAGCGCGTCGTGATCAACGTCGAACTGTTCGTGCCGCTCGCGCTGTCCACGCCGGTTCAGGACAAGCTGAACGAAGTCGTCGACTACGACTTCATGCGCTCCACCATCTCACGCCGGGTCGAGCAAGGTCACATCCACTTGCAGGAAACACTCTGCGACGACCTCGTCAAGACCATGCTCGAGCATCCGCAAGTGCGGGCCGCGCGCGTGTCGACGGAAAAGCCAGACGTTTATCCTGATTGCGACGCGGTGGGCGTCGAAGTCTTCCGTATCAAAGAGGATTGAGCCATGAATGCTCCGGAAATCCCGAACGGCGCCGCGACCGTGGCCACCGCTCCGACTGCCGATGCAAGCGAGGCCGGGCAAGCCGCCGCGCGCGCCAAGACGCCGCTCACGCGCCGTGAGCAGAAGGAAGCGTACGAGAACAACAAGCTCTTCAAGCGGCTCGCGCGCCAGGTCGGCGAGGCAATCGTCGACTTCAACATGATCGAGAACGGCGACAAGGTCATGGTGTGCCTGTCGGGCGGCAAGGACAGCTACGCGATGCTCGAAATTCTGATGCGGCTGCGCGAGCGCGCGCCGATCAACTTCGATATCGTCGCGGTGAACCTCGACCAGAAGCAGCCAGGCTTTCCCGAGCACGTGCTGCCCGAGTACCTGAAGCAGCTCGACATTCCGTTTCATATCGAGAATCAGGACACGTACAGCATCGTCAAGCGGCTCGTGCCGGAGGGTAAGACTACCTGCTCGCTCTGCTCGCGGCTGCGGCGCGGCATTCTTTACCGCGTGGCCGGCGAACTCGGCGCGACCAAGATCGCGCTCGGTCATCATCGCGACGACATTCTGCAAACGCTGCTGCTGAACATGTTTTACGGCGGCAAGCTGAAGGGCATGCCGCCCAAGCTGCAATCGGACGACGGCAAGAATATCGTGATTCGCCCTCTCGCCTACGTGAAGGAAACCGATCTGGAGAAGTACGCCGAGCTGCGTGAATTCCCGATCATTCCGTGCAACCTGTGCGGCAGTCAGCCGAATCTGAAGCGCGCGGAAATGAAGGCGCTCGTGCGCGATTGGGAGAAGCGCTTCCCGGGGCGCATCGAAAATATGTTCAATGCCTTGTCCAACGTCGTGCCCTCGCATTTGATGGACCACAAGCTGTTCCCGTTCGCGGGCCTGCGAGCGACCGGCGACGCCGATCCGCAAGGCGATATCGCCTTCGACGAAGAGCCGTGTTCGACCGATGCCGGAGAAAGCGCAATGCCCGGCGCAACAAAGTCGATTTCCATCGTCCAGTTCGACGATCTTTGACAAAAAACGCCCGTGGTATGGGCGTTTCCGCACATTGCAGTAGGCATCGAGGCCGCCACAGCGGCCCTTTTCGCTAGAGGGTGCGTGTTAGAATCGTCGCCTCCAAACTCGTCTATTTGCCGTGCCATGAACATTGTGATTTTGGCGGCAGGCACCGGCAAGCGCATGCGGTCCGCGCTTCCCAAGGTGCTTCATCCCCTGGCTGGCCGGCCGCTCCTCGCTCACGTCATCGACACGGCTCGCACGCTCAAGCCCACGCATCTCGTCGTGGTGATCGGCCATGGCGCCGAAGCCGTGCGCAAAGCGGTTGCCGCTCCTGACGTGCAGTTTGCCGTGCAGGAACAGCAACTCGGCACGGGGCACGCGGTGCAGCAGGCGTTGCCGCTGCTCGATCCGTCCGCGCCCACGCTGGTGCTTTACGGCGACGTGCCGCTCACGCGCGCCGGCACGCTGCAGGCGCTGACTGAGCAGGCGGGGCAAGGCGGTTACGGCGTGCTCACCGTCACGCTCGCGGACCCGAGCGGCTACGGCCGCATCGTGCGTGACGCGCAAGGCAAGGTAGCGCGCATCGTCGAGCAGAAAGACGCCACGCCCGAGCAGCTCGAGATTGCCGAGATCAACACCGGCATCATCGTCGCGCCGACGCAGCGTTTGGGCGGCTGGCTTGCCGCGCTGAAGAACGACAATGCGCAAGGCGAGTTCTATCTGACCGACGCGGTCGAGATGGCAATCGAAGCCGGGCTCGAAGTCGTGACCACGCAGCCGGAAGACGAGTGGGAAACGCTCGGCGTGAACAGCAAGCAGCAGCTTGCCGAACTCGAGCGCATTCATCAGCACAACGTGGCGGACGCGCTGCTGGTCGCGGGGGTAACGCTCGCCGATCCGGCGCGGCTTGATGTGCGCGGCACGCTCGAATGCGGCCGCGATGTCTCGATCGACGTGAACTGCGTGTTCGAAGGCCGCGTGACGCTGGCTGACAACGTCACCATCGGACCGAACTGCGTGATCCGCGATGCGAGCATCGGCGCCGGTACGCGCGTCGACGCATTCACGCACATCGAGGGCGCCGAAGTCGGCGCGAATGCCGTGCTCGGACCGTATGCGCGCTTGCGCCCCGGCGCGTCGCTGCACGACGAGTCGCATGTCGGCAACTTCGTCGAGGTGAAGAACGCGGTGCTCGGCCGCGGTTCGAAAGCGAACCACCTCACGTATATCGGCGACGCGGATATCGGCGCGCGCGTGAACATCGGCGCGGGCACCATCACCTGCAATTACGACGGCGCGAACAAATCCCGCACGATCATTGAAGACGACGTGTTCGTCGGTTCGGATACGCAACTGGTTGCGCCGGTGCGCGTGAAGCGCGGCGCGACGATCGCGGCGGGCACCACGGTCTGGAAGGACGTCGAAGCCGACGCGCTGGCCCTGAACGATAAGACGCAAACGAGCAAAACGGGCTACGTGCGTCCGACCAAAAAGAAGAGCTGATAGGCATGGTGCGCGTAACAGGCGCGCTCACTGAAATCCAGCACCTAGAGCACTCAAAAGGAATGAGCCATGTGTGGCATTGTCGGCGCGGTAGCGCAACGTAACATCGTTCCCGTCCTGATCGAAGGACTGCGTCGCCTCGAATATCGCGGCTACGATTCGTGCGGCGTGGCCGTGCTCGGCGAAGACGGTCCGCGTCGCGCGCGCAGCGTGGCGCGCGTGGCCGATCTCGACGAGCAGGTGCGCGAGAGCTACCTCGAAGGCATCACGGGCATCGCTCACACGCGCTGGGCGACGCACGGCGCACCGGTCACGGACAACGCACACCCGATCTTCTCGAAAGATACTCTGGCGTTGGTACACAACGGCATCATCGAGAACTACGAATCGCTGCGTGAAATGCTGCGTGGCAAGGGCTATACGTTTGTCTCGCAGACCGACACCGAGGTTATCGCTCACCTGATTCACAGCCTGTATCGCGGCGATCTGTTCGCGGCGGTGCGTGAAACCGTCGGGCAATTGCACGGCGCTTATGCGATCGCTGTGTTGCATAAGGACCAGCCGCATACCGTGGTCGGCGCGCGTCAGGGTTCGCCGCTGGTGGTCGGGCTCGGCCAGGGCGAGAACTTCCTCGCCTCGGACGCGTTGGCGCTTGCGGGCAGCACCGAACGGTTCATCTTCCTCGAAGAAGGCGACGTGTGCGAACTGTCGCTAGAGGGCGTGCGAATCGCCGATCGCGACGGCAATGAAACGCCGCGCGAAGTGCGTGAGGTAGCGGCATATGGCGGCGCGGTCGAACTCGGTCCGTATCGTCACTTCATGCAGAAGGAAATTTTCGAGCAACCGCGCGCGATCACGGACACGATTCCGCAAGCCGATTCGTTCGATGCATCGCTGTTCGGCGAGGGCGCGGGCAAAGTGTTCGCGGAGATCGACAGCCTGTTGATCCTGGCGTGCGGCACGAGCTACTACTCGGGGCTGACGGCGAAGTACTGGCTCGAATCGATCGCGAAGATTCCGACTCAGGTGGAAATTGCCAGCGAGTACCGCTACCGTGAGTCGGTGGCGAACCCGAAGCAACTGGTGGTGGTGATCTCCCAATCGGGCGAAACGGCGGACACGCTCGCCGCGCTCAAGCATGCGCAGGGACTCGGTCACAAGCATACGCTGGCGGTCTGCAACGTCGGTGCGAGCGCGATGGTGCGCCAGACGGAATTCTCGTTCCTGACGCACGCGGGCCGCGAAATCGGCGTGGCGTCGACCAAGGCGTTCACCACGCAACTGGTTGCGCTATTCGTGCTGGCGGCGACGCTGGGCAAGATGCGCGGTCGCGTGAATGAAGAGCAGGAAGCGGAATACCTGAAGCAGCTGCGCCACTTGCCTGCGGCGTTGAATAGCGTGCTGGCGCTGGAGCCGCAGATCATCGCGTGGTCGGAGGAGTTTTCGCGCAAGGAACATGCGCTGTTCCTCGGGCGTGGCCTGCATTATCCGATCGCACTCGAAGGCGCGCTGAAGCTCAAGGAGATCTCGTATATTCACGCCGAGGCTTATCCGGCCGGTGAGTTGAAGCATGGGCCCCTCGCGCTCGTGACGGAAGCGATGCCGGTGGTGACGGTGGCGCCGAACGACGCGCTGCTGGAAAAGCTGAAGTCGAATATTCAGGAAGTGCGCGCGCGCGGCGGCGAGCTGTATGTGTTCGCGGATGCGGATACGAAGATCGTCAATGACGAAGGTCTGCATGTGATCCGGATGCCGGAGCACTATGGTTTGTTGTCGCCGATTTTGCATGTGGTGCCGCTGCAGTTGCTGGCGTATCACACGGCATGCGCGCGGGGCACGGATGTGGACAAGCCGCGGAACCTGGCGAAGTCGGTGACGGTGGAGTGATTGCGGGGCTGGGTCGTTGACGGTTGTTAGCATGTAATCGAAGCGCTTCTACCTCACGGCTAGAAGCGCTTCGCGCTTTACGGCATCTTATTCGTTGCAGACCGCCTTTGAGCCCACGAATATAAGTTCAATCGCTCAAGGAGCCCGACTTAGGTCCTTCTGCCGCGGTCAATTTGAGCCGGTACGACGATGAATTCGCCGAGTTCATCGCCATACGTCACGACATTCCCTTCTTGCAGGAAATGAGCGGTCAACGCGCAAAGCGCCGCATCCACTTCGTCGATCGATCTTAGCGCTGCTGTCTCACTCAGTATCTTTTACTGCATTCCAGATGATTGAGATGAGCCTGAACGGCCGTGTGAACTTTGGCCGTCATCGAGTTGCCAAACGAATATGGCGACTCGGACGAATGGGTATGGCAAGCGTACTGCTGGTAGACGATGACGAGGAGGCATTGGCCGCATGGAGCGCCATTTGTGCCGGTGATGGATTTGAAGTAAGGTGCGCCGGCGACGGCCAGTCGGCCTTGGCCATGTTCATTGAAGCCCCAGTCGATATCGTGGTCGCGGATTGGCGGATGCCGGTCATGTCGGGCAGCGAGTTCTGCCATCGGTTGCGAACACTTCCCGGATTAGCGGACTTCGCTTTCATTCTGGTTTCCGGAGAGCCTAGTCCACCTGCTTTCGTCAGCTACGACGGGTTCCTTCGTAAGCCGGTAGAAGGGCCAATTTTATTGGCCACGATGCATCGGCTGCTTGCCGACCACGTTACGCATCGGCAACGGCAGCGATAGTCGCTACTCCCTCACCAGTTCCACCGCCGCCGCCGAAACGAATTCCGCGCGCACGCTATCGCCGACTTTCAACCCATCGAGCGAAAGACCCTTCGAGGCCCTGAGCACCTGCTGATGCTTCGGGCCACGCAGCGTCACCATGCGGCTCTTGCGATCGATCTTCATCACCGTCGCGACAACGGTCACGCTATGCGCCGACGACGCATAACCTGCCGACGCCGGTATTGCCGCGGTCGTCTCCACGCGCTCGCGCACACCTTGGGTCGCGAGCCTGTCGATGTTCAGCAGCAGCGCTTGCTGATAAGCAACGTTGAGCTTGTCGCCGACCTTAAGCCGGCCGACATCGGCCAGGGAAGGATTGACGTCGACGTCGGCGAGATTGCCGCGCGGACCACGCAGCGTGACGCTATTCGTGGCGGTATTGATGGCAACGACGCGAACCTGTGCGTGAATCACCTCGGCGCGTCCGAGCGCCTGCTGTCCGGCGGGAACGCCCGCGTCCTGCGCGAAACTGGATTGACAGAGCACGGCGGCGAGCACGCTCACGAGAGAGGCCGCCCGCCACACGACTGCGGCCGATGATCCGACTTTGCGCGCACAGATCATTTGCTGCTCCCGAAGTGATCACCGCCAACGGCCAACCCGACACCGGTCACCCACTCGCGCCTACAACTCCGGCCGCGCCAGATCGCTGGTGACAATATGTTCGCCATACACCTGCGCCGCCGCGACGGCTTCGAGCTTGGTCGCGTACGGCCCGAGTTCGGGCGCGCCGTCGAACGGAAACAGCACGCGTCCGTCGGTGGTTCGAACCACTTTCAACACGCCGAAGAAACGCCGGTAGCCGGCCAGCTTCGACGTGGCTGAAATTTCAAAGTCGTCTTCCGACGTTGCGGGGACGCTGGGAATGAATGCGGTCTTGCTCATACCTGAAAACATCTCTTGTTCGATGGGCCGGCAGCGGCACGAAACGCCAAGCCTACACCCGGTTGTCCGGGGAGGACATTCGCCGGCGGCCTTCATTGTCTCAAAGCCGGGCGGATTCAACCGGCGAGCCGGCTAGCGCACCGGGCGACGGCTGGCGGCGAGCCCGCCCGCGAGTCTAGTCAGGCGTCTTTGACTGCCGCCGCATGCTCGGCCGCCAGCGCCACGTCCTGCTCGCTCACGCGCACAAAGCTCGGCCGCGAGCAGATGCGCTCGACATACTCGAGCAGGACTGGCGTTTCGGGCACCAGCTTGAACATCATCCCCCAATGCAAGGCGATGCCCCACAAGATATCCGCTGCCGACATCGTGTCTCCGAGCAGATAGGGCGCGGCTTGCAACTGGCTCGTCACCGTTCCGATCATCGAATCGAAATCGCCGTAGGGCGACGTGGCGGGCGGGGCCGGGTCGCGCTTCATCGCCTTGTCGACTAGCGCTGGTTCGTAGCACGCCGCGTAGTACACCAGCCAGCGCAGATACGGCCCGCGCGACGGATCGTCGAGCGCCGGCGCGAGTCCGGCTTCAGGAAACAGATCGGCCAGATAGATGAAGATGGCGACCTGTTCGGTGATCAGCGCGTCGCCGTGAAGAATCGCCGGCACTTTACCGAGCGGATTGATGGCGAGATAGGGCGCTTGACGCTGCTCGCCGGCTTTCATGTTCAGTACCTTCAACTGGTAAGGCGCACCAAGCTCTTCGAGCAGCGTGAGCGCGCTGACGGAGCGGCATTGCGGCGAGTGGAACAGTGTGATCGTGCGATCCGTGGTCATGGTTTGAGCTTTCCCGAATGAGCGTGGTGGACGAAAAAACCGGGCTTGAGGCGCCGACGAGGCGCCGGAGATGTGTTCATCCTAAGCGTCCATACCTGTCAGTTTGTGTCAGGTATGGCTACACTTGTCCGCATGAGAGCGAGCCGCCTTCTTTCCATCCTGATGACGCTGCAGGCGCGTGGCCGGGTCACCGCGCAGTTCCTCGCCGATGAATGCGCGGTGTCGTTGCGCACCATCTATCGCGACATCGACGCCCTTAGCGCCGCGGGCGTCCCCGTGCATAGCGAGCGCGGAGCGGAAGGCGGCTACCGCCTGCTCGACGGCTACCGCACGCGGCTGAACGGCCTGTCCTCGCAGGAAGCGGAGTCGCTGTTTCTCGGCGGCCTGCCCGGCCCAATGCAGGCGCTCGGCCTGGGTGCGGTGATGGCCGGTGCGCAGACCAAGTTGCTGGCCGCTCTGCCCGTCGAATTGCGCTCGACCGCGGAGCGCATGCGTTCGCGTTTTCATCTCGACGCCCCGGCGTGGTTTTCGGACGCGGACGAGCCCGCCCATCTGCCGTCGATCGCGCGTGCGGTGTGGGAGCAGCATCCGCTGGAGATTCGCTATCAAAGCTGGAAAGCCGAGAAGTTTCGCCGGATCGAACCGCTCGGCATCGTGCTGAAAAGCGGCGCGTGGTATGTGGTCGGGCGCGTCGGGCAGGATGTGCGCATCTACCGCATTTCGCGCATTCTCGAATTGAACCTGCTGGACGAGACGTTCGAGCGGCCGCTCACGTTCGATCTTGCCGCCTACTGGCAGGACAGCACGCAGCGTCTCTCCGAAGAAATGCACGCGAGCGAAGCGACGCTGCGTCTGTCGCCTTGGGGCATGCGGATGCTCGACGTTTTCATCTCGCCGTTCGCGCGTTCGGCGGCGATCGTCGGCGAGCCGGATCCCACCGATGGTTGGCGCACCGTGACGCTGCCCGTCGGTTCGGTGAGGCAGGCGTGCGCAGAGTTGCTGCGCTTCGGCACCGAGGCAGAGGTGCTGGCGCCGCCCGAGTTGCGCGCGCAGATGTCGGAAGTTGCGGCGGCGCTGCATCGCCGTTACGCGCAATGACGGCGTGACGGCATCCTTCGCACGCGCGTCATACGGCGCGCGAGATGGCCGGCTTACGGCAACAATGCGAGTGCGTTCACGGTGCTGCCCGCTGCCGCGGTGGCTGCCGCCGCAGCCGACACGGAGCCGGTCTATAGCGATGCCGCCGCGCTCGGCAAGCTGATCTTCTTCGATGCCACGTTGTCCGCCTCGGGCAAGATGTCGTGCGCGAGCTGCCATAGCCCGTCGCATGCGTATGGGCCGCCCAACGGGCTCGCGGCGCAGTTGGGTGGGGCGGATATGCACTCGCAGGGCACGCGCGCCGTGCCGAGCCTGCGCTACGTGTTGAACCGCACGCCGATGTGGAGCCACGCGCAGGCTGCGAGCCTCTCCGAGCGTCTGAGCGAAACGGACAATGCGCCGGTGGGCGGTTTCGGTTGGGATGGGCGCTTCAACCATCTGCACGATCAGGCGAGTTTCCCCCTGTTCAATCCGAACGAGATGGCCAACAAGGATCCCGCGGCCGTGCTCGCGAAACTGGAGCAGGCGCCGTACGCGGCGCGCTTCAAGGAAGTGTTCGGCCAGAACATCTTCGTCGACCGCGCCAAGGCGTTCGCCCAAGCCCTGTCTGCGATCGAGCGCTTCGAACTCGAGGACCCGAGTTTTCATCCGTACAGCAGCAAGTTCGACTATTATCTGGACGGTAAATTGCAACTAACAGCACAGGAGTTGAGAGGCAAGAAGCTGTTCGACAATCCGGCGGGCGGCAATTGCGCTTCCTGCCATATCGATCAGATGGGCGCCGACGGTTCTCATCCGCTGTTCACCGACTTCAATTTCCAGGCGCTCGGCGTGCCGCGCAATCCCGAGTTGCGAGCGAATGCCGATCCGAAGTACTTCGACATGGGCTTGTGCGGTCCGCTGCGAACTGATCAGTCGAGCGACAGCAGCAATTGCGGGCTCTTCAAATCGGTGTCGCTGCGCAATACGGCGACGCGTCAGGTGTTCTTCCACAACGGCCGCTTCCACTCGCTGAAGGACGCATTGCGCTTCTACGTGCAGCGCGATACCAGTCCGGCGAAGTGGTATCCAAAAGACGTGCACGGCAAGATCGACAAGTTCAACGACTTGCCCGTCGCGCTACGCGTGAACGTCGATACGACCGACGAACCGCTCACACGCAAAGCCGGCGAGCGCCCTGTCTGGTCAGAGCACGATATCGACGACGTCGCCGCTTTCCTGGCGACGCTGAACGACGGCTACGTGCTGAAGCCCAAGCTCTCGCACTGAACCCGAACCATGAAGAGCCGCCCGCAATTCCTAAGACGAATTTTGGTTCTTTCTAGGGCTGATTTAGGGGCAGAGCTATAATGGCCGGGTCCCCTTTTTCCCCATCCACCGTTATGAGCCGGTTACTTTGCCTGATCGTGCTTTCGCTCGGCCTGATGCGGACCGCGACGGCCGACGAAAACACAGACCGCATGTCCGCGTATCTGACGCAAAAATTCGGTCTGGCAAAGGAAAAGGCTCAAAAGATTTCCGACGCGGTGCAAGCCGCCGCCTCGAAATATTCCCTCCCGCCGGCGCTCCTGCTGGCGATCATATCGATCGAATCCCGCTTCAAGGAAAAGGCCAAGGGCGCCAATGGCGCAACCGGGCTCATGCAGGTCGTGCCTGGCGCGCATCGCGGACTGTTGAGGAACGTCAAGGACCTCACCGAGCCGACCGCGAACATCGAAGTGGGCTCGGCGATTCTGTACGGCTACATGCGCTCGGCCAACGGCGACATGAACGCCGCGCTCAAGAGCTACGGCGGATCGCAAGCGTACGCGCAGAAAGTGAGCTTGCGCGTCGAAGACTTTGCGGCGGTCGCCCCGTCGCAAGACGGTGCGCAGCAATCGGACGCGCAGGCCGGAATGTGCGCGGCGCGACCCACGTCTGACCGTTGCGCGGAGCCGGGCAACTGGGCCAACGCGTTTACGGTTCCGGCCGTCAATGCCGCCGGGTTGAACGGCACGGCGACGTCGGCGACTGGACTTCATACGACGTCGCACTAAGCGACATTCGGTCTCTTTTCATGCCGCGGCGTCACAGCTGCCGCGATGCTCTGTCACGTCCGGAAAGACACCCGTTGCGCGCTTTTTACGCACACTTCGGAACCGCTCTACAATGCATTCCCATTCGCGCTGACGCAGCGCCTCTTCCGATCGACCATGTTGACCTCGCTTTCCAGAATCACAGCCGCCGCGTGTTTCGGCCTGCTGACCCTTGCCGCCTGTAGCAGCACGCCGCAGCCTAAATTCCAGCAGGAATTGTTCGAAACAGGCGCGAGCCCGTATGCGCGCAATTTCAATTCGAGCACGACGGATAGCTGCGAGGCGGCGCGCCGGGCGCTCCTGAGCCAAGGCTATCTGACGACGATGACGCGCAACGACACCGTCGACGGCACCAAGAACTTCCAGCCGACGGGCGACACCCACGTGGTCGTCGAATTTCATGTGGTCTGCACGCCGGGCGAAGAGGCGAGCGACACCAGCATCGTCTACGTCAATGCCGTGCAAAACGGCTTTGCGCTGAAGAAAAGCGATACATCGGCGAGCGTCGGGCTGAGCGTGCTGGGTTCCCTGTCGCTGCCGATCCGCTCGAACAGCGATGCGATGGTCAAGATTTCCAGCGAGACAATTCCGTCGGGCAAGTTCTACGACCGTTTCTTTGGACTCGTCGACCACTATTTGCAAACGGTGGTGCGCACCCAGCCGGTCGTCAGTAATCGCATCGAGACCCGTCTCCTGCCGGTGCCGGTCGAGACAACTGCGCCGTTGCCCGTTCCCGAGATGCCCGATGCAATCGGCAAGGCGGCGTCTCTGCAACCGGCGAGCGGAGCCGGTGTAGTGCCCTGATTCATCTGCGGAAGTTCGCGGTGTCGAGGCTGGTCAAGATCCGATCAGCCTTCGATCACATCGCGATCCATCACTTATCCTATGTCTTTTACTTCATACGTATACATATGTAGTAATAGTTAACAAGGGTTAACCCCTTCTGTGGATAACTCCTATTTGTTCCGTCGCATCAATGTCATGCGAACTCCATAACCCTGCGGATCACGCCTGTAGAAAAACTACCAAACCGGGATAACTCTGATGGAGCTTGCCTCGCGAGCCGTCTTATCAAGATTCCGCACACAGGCTGTTCCATGCGCTATCCCGAAGTTATTCAGAGGGAAATGTGGATAACTCGCGTTTGAAGTCGTTTTTCCAATAGATGCCGGGCAAGTTTTTCAACCTGTCCAAGCGCTCGCCAGCGTACAGACCGCCCCCCGCCGCACGCGCACATTGAAGACGGACGGTACAAAGATTGCGTCTCTCTTTTTGCAAGCGCAACTGTTGCTATTTAGTCAAAACCATTTCGGCAACGCCCGATCCAGGCATAGAGTTAAAGTGTTTTCTGAGGTTATTGGTGCAGTGCGGGGGTGTGTAATGAAACGCAGAACAGCACGACAGCTTGTCCGTCTTCTGTCGGATATCCGACATGCCACCCATTGCAGCACGTTGCGGGCGGCAGCCACCAACCGGGCCATCGCGCTCGCCTCCTCTGAACACGAAGCTGAGGTCGCCGACACCGACGACAGCACTGACGCCACGCGCGACCCGCATCAGGACAAGCCCGCCCGGAGCAGGTCATGAGAACGGCGAGCGAACGATCGCTGCGGTTCCTGGTCGAGAAATGGCTTGCGCCGGAGCCTTCGGCGCCCGTTCATGTCACCGAATTCAGCCGCACCCGCCTGGGAGGCCGACGTTATGTGCGCGTCGCGACTTCGCTTCAGGCGGGCTCGCGCGGGCTGTTCTTCTTTCGTCACGACGACGGCTGCTGGTGTGTATTTCCGCCGACCGCCGATACGCCGGCTTTGCTTGCGCATCCGCGGGCGGCCTGAGGACGGCGAGCAAGCCGGCGACAGCGGCCGCCTGCGCAAATACCTTGTGCGCGTCCCTTTCCAATGCGGCGACTGGCTGCATCCTCAAGACGACGCGCCAGGCACGCGTTCTCGCCCGCGTTGCCACGCCGGCATCACCTGACACACGATCAAACCCGCGAGCATCAGCGCGCATCCGAACAGCGCGCGTGCCGACAGTGTTTCGCCGAGCACGACCCACGCCGCGAGCGCGGCGAATACGCCCTCCATGCTGAAAATCACCGCCGCGTGCGACGGCGCCGCATGCTTTTGCGCGACGACCTGAATCGTATAGGCGATGCCGACCGACAGCGCCCCGCCGTATAGGATGGTCGGCGCGGCGCGAACGATCACCGCGAGGCTGATGGGTTCAATGGCGAGACCGACTATGAGACACGCGAGCCCGCACGTCACGAACTGAACGAGCGCAAGCATCAGCGTGTCGTGGCGCAGCGCGAAACGTCCGACCAGCATCATCTGAATGGAGATCACGAGCGCGCCCGCGAGCTGATACCAGTCGCCGTACAGCATCGAGAAATGTTCGTTGACGCTCACAAAATACATGCCCGCGGCCGCGAGCGCCGCACCGAGCCACGTGCCGATTCCCGTGCGATGCCTGAACAGCACGCCGAGAAGCGGCACGATCACTACGTACAGCGAACTGATAAAACCCGCGTTGGCGACCTTCGTGTATTGCAGGCCGATCTGCTGCAATGAAATCGAGGCGGCCAGCACTGCGCCGAGCAGCACGCCCGCGCCGAATAGCTCACGTGCGCCACCGGGCTCGCGCTTCCACAGTTCGGTGAGTGCCGGGCGCCGCACGCAAACGATCAGCGTGAGCACGACGAGCGCGCCGAGCAGGAAGCGCAGTCCGGTGAAGAGAAACGGGCCGATCGCATCGAGACTCAGGCGTTGCGCGACGAACGCGGAACCCCAGATTATCGCGGCGATCAGCATCAGGACATTGGCACGCAGGTGTTGGCGGGTTTCGGCTTTCAACGGTGGTCTTTGTAATTCGGTTGTCGTGACGGGCAGGCGTCGATTTTATCCACCTGCGCGGAAAAGCCCGATATGGGCGCACACCGCTACATCATGTGTTTGCCGACCTTTTTGGAGAACGCCAGCTTGCCGCGTAACCTCGCTCCAGTCGGTCTAGGTGAATCCCCTGGTACGGGTCGCTTAATGAGTGAAAGCAGGTCGAAAGCAAGCTGTCTCCCGGAAAATACATATCGAGTTTTGGGCATGACAAACCGCCTACACTGGGTAATACTCTCCCGCGGGGAGCGGGAAGGCGCCTCAAGCCCTGTCTGCTTCACCGTGCAGCTTATTCATTCACATTGACTCAGTCGTCCAGGTTTGGGGAACAACACATGAAAAAAGTTATCGTCTCGCTCGCAGCCGCTTCGATCGCGCTGGTTTCTGTTCAAGCTTTCGCACAAGCGTCGGACGCAGCACCGGCTGCTGCAGCAAGCGCGCCGAAGAAGCATCACGTCAAGAAGCTGAACACGCACGGCAAGCGCGCTCCGGTTTCGGCAGCCGCTTCGGCAGCTGGCACGAACGACAAGGGCACGCAAAACTAAGCTGCTGCCCGATTCTTCGGGCCAGCTTCGCCGGTCGATCGCACGGCGCCGCATGCTGGCGAGTGCAGCACGACCGGATGCAGGTGTCGCAAGCAAAAAGGCCAGAGCACAAGCTCTGGCCTTTTTGCATTTGGGGCAGCTTTTGTTGCGGCGATTAGCCGGCAAGGCCGCGTTTGATGACTTCGTTCAGCAAACCGGTCATGCCTTCGGGGTGGGTCGCGGCGCGCTCTTTCAGCTCGGTCACCAGATCGCCGTTCAGCTTGCACGCAAACGCGACGAGGCCCTGCGCCTGATCGAGCTTGCGCTGTTCGCGGCGATCGAGCTTCGGTTCGGCTGCGGCGGCCTTGCCGAAACGGTCGGCGGTCGACAGTTTCAGTGCGTTGTTCAGCTTGAGCGCCTTGTTCTTTTCAAGGTCGGTTTTTTTCATCGCCATTCGGAAGGCCTCTGCCAGATAAGTAATCCCGCATTGTACGCACCGCGCCGGACCTCGGGCGAGCGCGCGGCGTTCGGGTTCCGCGCGCACGGCTTGGCACGCCTGTTCGGAACCGGCATGAACCTCGTTGCAGGTTCAAACGGACTGGCCCGGCGCGGCAGCCACGCTGTCCATCAGCGCGCGCATTCTTTGCCAATGCGTGCCTTCCCAGAACACTCGACGGCACACGTCGCAGGTAACGAATTGCGCATGCCGTTCCAGCACACCGTCGGGCGCACGCGTGCCGACTTCTTCCTTGGGGATGCGCCGCAGCGGCACATTGCACATCAGGCATAGGCGGAACGGCTGCGCGCTACCGGCCAGATCGAGCCGTTCAAACACTTCGCGCAGTTGTTCGCGCGGCCTGAGCGTGCGGACATAGCAGCCATGCGTGATGCTGCGGCGTTTCAATAACTCGCGGTCGCGTGTCAGGACGATGCGCTGCTGCGCGGCGGCGAGCGCCTCGATGTCGGCGTCGGGATAGTGGTTGTCGTACAGCGTGTCGAAGCCGGCGAGTCGCAGAAGCGGCGCGAGGCCACCCAGATGCGCGTCGGCGATGAAACGCACCACGCGCAACGGACGTTCGCGCACGCGCAGGAGCGGCTGGATATCGAGCGCTTCAAACTTCGGATAAACGGCTATGCGATCGCCGTCCGCGAGCGGATGATTGAAACCGACCGACTCGCCGTTGACCAGAATCAGTTCGACCTCCGTGTGCGGCACGCCGAGCGCTTCGATCATGTGCTTTGCGGTGGCGCCCGGCGCGCAGGCGTAGCTGAACGCGCGCCGGCGCAACGGCCGGGCGAGAAAATCGTTCAGCTCCTCGTAGAAGCGGAATGTCGCGGTCACCATCACCGCAGTATCGCACCGCGTTTCTTTGCGCGCTGTCCTGCACGTGTCGCATGGGTGTGTTTTACTTCCAGTTCTTTAGAAGACGGAGCGACAGATGGACATCGGTTTTATCGGTCTCGGCGAGATGGGCGCCGCGATGGTTGCAAACATGTTGAAAGCCGGGCATCAGGTGCGCGTGTGGAACCGCTCACCGGAGCGCGCGCAGCCGCTCGCCGACGCAGGCGCGCGCGTCGTTGCGACGCCGGCCGAAGCGTTTGCGGGCGACGCCGTGTTCTCCATGCTCGCCGACGATAGCGCCTTGCGCGAGGTCATCACCGCTTCGTTGCTGGAACACGCTCCGCGCGGGCTGATCCACGTGAACATGGCGACGATCTCGGTGGCGCTGGCCGAGGAACTGGCGACGGCGCACGCGTCGCGCGGCGTCAACTACGTCGCCGCGCCGGTGTTAGGCCGGCCCGATGTCGCGGCGGCGGGCAAGCTGACCATCGTGGCGGGCGGACCGGCCGAATCGATCGATCGTGTTCAGCCGATTTTCGATGTGATCGGCCAGAAGACCTGGCGCATCGGTTCGTTGCCGCAGCAGGCGAACGTCATGAAGCTCGCCGCCAACTTCATGCTCGGCGCGGCGGTCGAGACACTCGGCGAAGCGGCTACGCTGGTGACCGGGCACGGCGTCGCTATGCAGGATTTCCTCGACGTCATCACGGGCGGCCTGTTTCCGGGACCGGTCTATTCCGGCTACGGCAAACTGATCGCGGAGCAGCGCTACGAGCCGGCGCTGTTCAAGGCGCGTCTCGGTCTGAAGGACATTCGTCTCGCGCTGGCCGCTGCCGACGCCGTGACGACGCCGCTGCCGATCGCCAGCGTGGTGCGCGATAGCTTGATCGAAGCCGTGGCTCACGGCGACGGCGAGAAGGATTTCGCGGTGCTGGGGCAGGTCGCCGCGCGGCGAGCCGGGCGCTAAAAGCTAAAAGCAACTGACAGGCGGCAGTGACGGACGCGGGCGGGCATAATAGCCGCCCGTTCCCTTATCCGCCGTGCTTCCCATGAGTCTGCATACCTGGTGGCTATTCGTCGCCACTGTCTTCGTCGTTTCAGCGATTCCCGGTCCGAACATGTTGCTCGTGATGACGCACGGCGCCCAGCACGGCTTGCGCCGTTCCAGCGCGACCATGGCCGGTTGCCTGTCGGCGCTGGTGTCGATGCTGGCGGTGTCGGCGGCGGGTCTCGGTGTTTTCCTCGCAGCATGGCCAGCCATGTTCAACGCGCTGCGGATGATCGGCGCCGCTTACCTCGTGTATCTCGGCATCAAGGCGTGGCGCGCGCCGGCCGACGAAGCCACCGCCGGCACTGCCGACGAACTCGCCGCGAAGCCCGCGCGCTCGCGCTTCGCGCTGTTTCGCAACGGCTTTCTGGTCGCAGGCAGCAATCCCAAGGCGATTTTGTTCGCTGCGGCGCTGCTGCCGCAATTCATCGACGCCGCGCAGCCGAAGCTGCCGCAGTTTGGCGTACTCGTCGCCACGTTCGCCGTGATCGAGGTGAGCTGGTATCTGGTGTACGCGGGATTCGGCACTCGCATCGGCGCGAAATTGAAGAGCCGCAGCGTCGCCCGCCTGTTCAATCGGCTGACGGGCGGCGTGTTCGTCGGCTTCGGCGCGATGATGGCGCTGGTGCGCCACTGAGCGCGAGGCGCGGCGCCGCGGAGACGACGGGACATTTTGGCGAGCTGTTGTGTATTTGCAACGTCGAGGGTCTACCCTAATTAGCATGTTGCGCCGCACCAAGCCGTTTGCTATAGTTTGTCTTGTCTCCTCCATGTCTCCTCTGATATGGATTCAGCCCGCCAACTTAGGCGGGCTTTTTTTTGCCTCGAATTTCCCGTTCCCAGAAAGGACAAAGCCGGCTGACCCTTGCGCAGGGCCGCCGGCTTTCTTGCGTCAGGACCGAACTTAGAACTTGTACGAGACGGCGAGGAACGAAATGATCGGGTCGGCCTTCAATTCCGCTTTCGACACGCCCAGTTCCGTGCCGTCCGCCGCCTTGATGATGACCGACGAGGTCGTCTTCAGCGGAATATAGGTGACCGATGCCACGAGACCCCAGTGATCGGTGATGTTGTACGCGAGGCCCGCGTTGAACACCGGCGCCCATGACGACGACGCTTTCGCCGACACCTGCGTCTGCCCCGGCTTGCCCGCGCCGGCAGCCAGCACCGCGCCGAGGTTGTTCTGCGTCGACTGGACAAAGTTCTCGCTCAGCTGAACGTCGGAGAACCAGTTATAGGACACGCCGATGCCGACAAATGGCCGAAAATGCGCCGTCGGGGCATTGAAGTAGTACTGGAACAGCAGCGCCGGGCTCCACTGGCGCACGCTCTTGACGATCGGGTTGGCCTGCGGATCGCCCAGATCCTGCTGGCCGAGCGCACCGGCCGGTCCCGGCGGTTTGATGGTGCCGTGCCCGTAGATCTTGAAGACCGGCGGCACGCCCGCCACCGTCGTCACGGCGATGTGATCGGTAAGGTAGTGGCTGAACACCAGGCCGACGGTGTCGGCGCTGTTGGTCGACAAACTCGTGCCGGGCGACGTGAAAGAACTCGGCAGACGCAGCGGCGTGTTGATCGGCGTCGGCGCGACGGTGGTGGTGAGCGGCGAGCTCGAATCCTGTGGCATCACGTGAAACCAGCCGAGCACGGCGACGTTGTCGCCCGCATGCTGGGCGTGCGCGCTGGCGGACAGGCAGGCGGCCAGTAACGCGAAATAGATTTTTTTCATCTTGTTCCTCCTGAGGCGCGGCTCAAGCTCATCGCGCGCGGCAAGCGGCGACGGGTTCGCAACCACGCCGGCGCGCTGCATATTCGTTGGGCACCGGCTGCCGAGCGGTCACACTGCGCGGCAGCCGGGACGCGAACGCCACGTTGCGGATTGGCGGCGCGTGCTGCGTCCGTTACTGGACGAAGGCGCCGATCGTGAAGTACGGCGAGGCCGCGTTGGTCAGATCCAGGTAGCCGAACACACCACCTGTGAAGATCATCTTTCCGGTCGGCGTGGTGCCGGTGGAAGCGCCCACTCGCGTCGTCGTCACCACGCCGGGCACGGCTTGTGTGAAGTCCAGATTCAGCGCTGTCGCGAGCGATGCCTGCGAGGCGTTGAACGGATCGAGCAGCGTGGCCTCGGTGCCTTCGAGCGCGGTGGTGCGGTAGTCGAACTGGCTATCCACGCCGATGTACTCCCCGTTCTGCGAGTTCACCGTGATCGCGCTTTGCGGCGACAGAATCGAGATGCCTGATTCGTCGTCGGCGTACGGGCCGAGCGCGCCGTTTTGCGGCACCGTCACCGATGAGTTCGCCGCGCCCGCTCGCACCAGGATCGGCACAAGCTGGTTGCGCAGCTTGCCGACGATCATGTAGCCACGTGCTTTCGGGGTCGCCGCGAGGGTCGGTTTAGCCTGGCCGAGGAAGTTGTTGGTCTGGAACGCGCCGCTGCCGTCCGCCGCCGGCGCGAAGTTGCTCCCCGGCTGCTGACACTTGCCCGCGTTGACGCCGGAGTTGTCGCACTCGGTCCACGTGCCGTCCGCGTTGATCGTGATCTTCGAATCGACCGCGACCGGCGCGAAGTTTTGCGACGGCACCTGGTGATAGCCGAGCTGGTTGTACGTGCCGGCCACGTTCGCGAGATTCGTTTCAATCGACGAGAAGCCGATGAACGGGTAGTACGGGAACTTGGTATCAGGCACGGCGCCCACGCCAAGAATCCCGCCGAACGAAATCTCCGCGCCCGGGATCGTGCCGCCCGCCACGCCTTCGCCGACGAAAATCCGCGCCGGACGATTCGGATCGAGACTCGCGCCGTTCAGGCGGAACGCGCACTGGTTGAGCTTGTTGGTCGGCAGCAGGGTTTCCTGAGTCAGTGTGCCGCTGGCGGTCTGGCCCGCGCGCGTCGGGACGACCGTACCGGTGGTCGCCGGGATCGGCGACTCGATGTAGTTGACTTGCCAGGTCATCTTGGTCGTATCGAGCTGCAGCTTGACCAGTTCGCCGTCACCGCCGCCGCCCGTGAACACCGTGCCGTAGTCCAGCGACGCCGGACACAGACGGACTTCCGTCACCGGGCCGTCGCCTCCGCCGCCGCCGCCGCACGCCCCCAACAACGGTGCTGCAAGAGCGAGCACCGAAAGGATTCTCCAATTCATACCGCCTCCAGAATTTTTTCGTTGTGTGTGGCCGGCTCCCAGTCCCGCCACCTTTTTGCTATTTGTCTCTCATGCCGCCCACTGCCGGTCCGCTGTGGCTTACCTGCGTGGCTCACTCGCGTGATTCACTTGCTGATTTGCGCTCCGATGCCGAAGTAAGGCGCGCTCGAAGCCGTGCTGCTGAGTTGCGACGTCGGCGCTACGCCGCCATTGACGGTTCCCTGGATCTCGATCGCATACAGGCCGCCGGACGAGATCGCGAGGCCCTTTTGACCGTTGGCCTGCTGGACACCGACCAGTCCCGGACTCGGCAAACCGTAGCCGAGGCCGAAGCCGTCTTCACCAGCGGAAGTCGACGGATTGATGAAGGTGCCGACGCCGCCCTGGATCAACGCCGCGGTGTATTTGAAGTTGGAGTCCGCACCGACGTAGCCGCCGTCGAAGCCGCCGGAGGCAAGCGGTGTGGCGGCGGCGAGCATCGCGATGCCGGATTCGTCGTCGACCTTGGCGTCAAGGTGCAGCGGGGCGGTGCCGAGATTCACGGAGCCCGTGCGGATCACGAGCGGCACCGTGGCGCCGTTCACCTGGCCGAGAATCATGTGCGCCGACGCGGACACGCCGCTCGGCTGATTCAGCGGCGGCAGCTTGAGCTGCGTGCCGATCTGCGGTGCATTCTGGCTGTCGAAGTAACCGCTGCTATTGGCGGTCCACGCCGTGCCGGTCGTCAGGCAGCCGCTCGAACTCGGCGTAAAGGCTGCGTTCGCCGGATTCGATCCCGTGCAGTTGCCGGCCGCGTCGAAGGTCTCGACCGTGTTGGTGGCCGTCGCCGCGTACGAGCCCGACGGCACCAGGTGATACAGCAGACCATTGTAGGTGCCGGCCAGCTTGGTGACGTCGTTCGTCGTGTTGGCGAAGCCGAGGAACGGATAGAAATCGAAGTGCCGGTTCGGGACTGCGCCGACGTGATCGATGATGCCAGGAATGATGGTGAGTCCGTCGTACTCGACGGTCGCGCCCGGAATGCCGCCGCCGGCCACGCCCTGGCCCACCAGGATCATCGGCGGGTTCGGGTTGTTGACGAAGTCGGGCGTCGTGTAGGTCGTGCCGTTGGCAGGCGCGGTGCCGGTGCCTTTGCCGAGAATGAATGCGCAACGCGTTTGCTCCGCGGTCGGCAGCATGCCCGTTGGCGGATGAATTACCGCGCCGGTAATCTGAGTGCCTTCGCGCGTGATCGTGACATCGGCGCTGGTTAGCGGGATCGGCGACTTGAGCCACTTCAGCGTGTACGTCATCGCCGTCGCATCGATGTTCAGCTGCACCACTTCGCCGCTGCCCGCGCCACCCAGGAAGGTGCTTTTGACGATGTCGGCGGTTGCCGGGCACAACGCCGCCGCGCCGGCGCCCGAGGCGGGCGGACCTTGCACGCCGCAACTCGCGCCCGAACATTGCGGTGCGTTGATCGGACCTGGATTGTCGGCCTTGCCGCCGCCGCAAGCGATCAGGAATGGGGCCGTGGCAATGGCCAGCGCGAGGCCTCGAGTAATGGCATGCGACATGCAGCTGTCTCCCTTCATGTAATTGTGCGAACTAATTTCGCTGCGCGGATAATGGCTGTCAATTGAATGAGCCGTCTAAAAAGACCGATTCAAACAGCGCAATTTTTGGCGCACGCGCACCGCGTGGACGTCTGCGGGTCTTTTAAACGAAAAAGGATTTTTGGCCTGAATGGCGGCAACGTTGTTTCGTCGCACTCCCTTTCCAGGTAAGGCTTCGGGCAAAATGGCTCTATCATCTGCGAACGACCGTTCGCGAAAAAATCCGGAGTTTCCCTAGGCGGAAAACTATGCGCCCTGCGTCGATATCCGGAATGAATTACCGGCGGATTGTTGGATAGTCCGATTTTTATTTTTTAAGAAATACGGGCTACTACTGATAAATCACGGAAAGGGAATTTTGAATGGTGCGTATTTAAAACAAAAAGGCCGGTCTTTTGCAGACCGGCCTTTCAATTGATTGACGGCGAATTACCGTCCGCGATTGCAAACTGATTAGCGTTTCAAGCCGCTTTCCTCAGCGGCGCCGATCGCGAGGTTCATGCACTGAATCGCCGCGCCCGACGCGCCCTTGCCCAGATTGTCCAGACGCGCGACGGTCACGAAGCGTTCTTCGTTGCCGAATACGAACAGGTCGACCCGGTTTGTGTCGTTGTTCGCCTGCACGTCGAAGAAGCCGCTGTCGAGGTTCGCTTCCGCGTCGAACGGTGCGACGTGCACAAACGCCTCACCCGCGTAGTACTCGGCGAACAGCGCCTGCACGTCTTGCGGCGTGGCTTTCTTGGCCAACTGGTTCGGCGAGAAGAACGTGGTGACCGCGAGACCCTTATAGAAATCGCCCACGATCGGCGTAAAGATCGGCGCCGACTTCAGGCCGGTATGCGCGGCCATTTCCGGCAGATGCTTGTGCGTGAGACCGAGCGCGTACGGACGCGGGCTTTTGAGCTTGTCGTTGCCGCCGGCTTCGTAGTCGGCAATCATTTTCTTGCCGCCGCCGCTGTAGCCGGTGATCGAGTAAGCGTGCGCAGCGAACTCGGGCGCCACCACGCCGGCCTCGACCAGCGGACGCATGGCGAGCACGAAGGCCGAAGCGTGGCAGCCCGGCACGGCAATGCGTTTCGCCGTGCGCAGACGCTCGCGTTGCGAGCGGGCCAGTTCGGGCAAGCCGTAAGCCCAGTCGGCGGACGTGCGGAACGCGGTGCTAGCATCGATCAGCACCGTGCGATCGTTCTCGACCAGCGAAGCGGATTCACGCGAGGCGACATCCGGCAGGCACAGGAACGTGACGTCCGACGCGTTGATGAGACGACGGCGCTCTTCGAGGTCCTTGCGCTTCGCTTCTTCGATACGCAGGATCTCTACGTCGGCGCGTTGCGACAGGTATTCAAAAATCTTCAGTCCGGTCGTGCCTTCCTGTCCGTCGACAAAAACTTTCGTGCTCATCTCGCTCTCACTGGCTTGCTGGAAACGGGGCGCGACACCGCGCCGGAACGTCATTTTATGACGTGATGGCGCCGGACGCGCAAAAGGGGTGAAAAAAACGACGATGCACGCCGAACATGACATCGGCGTGACCTGTTACGCGGTAGATGCCAGCCGATGCCGGCCGGATCGCGGCAGTCGGCGCGTCAGTGGGCCGCGGCGATCCAGCGCGCCGTGACCGCGGCCACGCGTGCGCCGAACATCCGTGCTGTTTCGAGATCGCCGGCTGGCGGCGCTTCTTCTGGCGAAGCGTCGGCCGGTGACTGGGTGAGCAGGCCGGTCGAGCCGCCCACATAGTTCAGGTCGTCGCGAGTCGCCGCCTTGGTGTTGGACGGCATCATGCCGGTGCCTGCCCAGATCATGCCGTGCTGCATGGCCAGCGTGACGAAGTACTGGATCGTCGCGAACTTGTCGCCGTTCATGGTCGCGGAGTTGGTGAAGCCGGCCGCGATCTTGTCCTTCCACGCCTGCTCGAGCCACGGCTTCGAGCTTGCATCGGCGAATTTTTTGAAGTCGGCGGAAGGGCCGCCCATGTAGGTCGGCGCACCGAAAATGATGGCGTCTGCCGCGGCCAGTTCGGCCCACGCTGCATCGTCGATCTCGCCGACCGGCAACAGTCTCGCGTCCGCGCCGGCTTCGAGGGCGCCAGCCAGCACGGACTCGGCGGCTTTCTTCGTGTGGCCGTAGCCGCTGTGATAAACGATGACGATCTTCGACATGAGACGCTCCAGCAAAGTGAAAGAGGATGGGTCGAGCACGGCAGTGGTGCGCACCCGCGGCGGTGAGCACGCCGCAACCTGCCAGGCCGCACCTTACGTGCGCCGATGACAGAATTCCCGCGCGGGCGGCAATACGACGCAAGCCGTACGCCAGCCGCAGCGGCGCGGTTTTCATGCGACCGGCTGTACCGCAATGCGCGCGATCAGCGCCCGTAATTGACCACCATCCGCGCAAAGCCGAGCGTGGCGGTGCCGATCTCATGATCGAACATCAGCGCGGGACGGCCTTGGGCAAGGCGCAGGTCGACGGTGCTGAGTGCATAAACGGTGATGATGTAGCGATGCGGCTTGCCCGGCGGCGGACACGGGCCGCCATAGCCGTCGGTATCGAAGTCGTTGCGTGCTTCGACCGCGCCTAGTTTGCTGAGGAAGCCGGAAGAACTAGCGTTTTCCGGCAAGCTGTTGACCGTGGCGGGAATGCCCGCCACCGACCAGTGCCACCAGCCGCGGCCCGGCGCATCCTGATCGAACATGGTGACCGCGAAGCCGCGCGTGCCGGGCGGCGCGTCGTGCCACGAAAGCTGCGGTGAGCGGTTGCCGCCTTTGCAGTCGTCCTGATTGAAAACTTGAGCGTCCGCCACGGTGCCGCCCGCGCGGAAGCTCGCGCTGGTCAGCGCAAACGCGCCTTCGGCAAGAGCATAAGGCCCATGCGCGGCCAGAAGCGCGAGGCCCAGCATGGCGCAAGGGAACGACGGCAGACGGCGGAACGGCGAAGCAATCGAAACAACCAGGCAACGCGAGCGCATGTGCCGGTTCTCCTGTGAGGGCGCGAGGCGGTTATCCTCGCGATGGTTATTGTCCCTATTTTGTGCCTCAAGGTCGATCCAAGTCTAACATTAGCTCTACGACGCATCATTGTTGCCGCCTGGTGGGATTTGCAGACCAGAATCGGCTATAGTCGGAGGAATTTTCCGCGCGGAGGCAGCCCGCGCCCTTACCCGTTTCAGCATCTAGAATACGTAAGACATGTCGGAAGTTTTGCAGAGTGGTTCATCTGTCGAGGGGAGGGCAATGCAAGATCCAGTCAGGGTTGTGGTCGCTGACGACCATCCGGTTATTTTGTTCGGCGCCGAACAGGCTTTGCTCAAGTTTCCCGGTCTACAGGTCGTCGCGCGTGCGCGGCAGTCAACCGAGTTGATCAAGGTGCTGCAGACCATTGCCTGTGACGTGCTCGTCACGGATCTGGCAATGCCTGGCGGTCAATACGGCGACGGTTTGCCGCTGATCGGCTATCTGCGCCGCAATTTTCCCAAGCTTCCCATCGTCGTCCTGACGATGCTCGAGAACGCTGCGTTGCTCAAGCGGCTGAGCGAACTCGGTGTCACATCCGTCGTCAACAAGTCGGACGATCTCAGCCACATCGGGCTCGCGGTGCAGCACGTCAGCCGCAACCTGGAATATATGAGCCCGTCGGTGAAAGCCTCGCTCGATACATTGCGCATGAATGCGGGTGGCAAGAACGACGAAGTGATGTTGTCGAAACGAGAGTTGGAAGTGGTGCGCCTGTTCGTGTCGGGCATGACGATCAAGGAGATATCGGAGCACCTTAACCGCAGCATCAAGACCATCAGCACGCAGAAGAACACGGCCATGCGCAAGCTCGGCATCGAACGGGATTCCGAACTGTTCCAGTACGCGCAGAGTAATGGCTTGCTGAACCTGTCGTCGCATTCCACCGAAGACAACAGCGGAGCGTCTTAAGGTCGCACGCGAGGCCTAAGGCAAAAATAGAAAAGGGCGCCTGTCGATAAGACAGGCGCCCTTTTTATTCGATCCGCGCGAGGCGGCGAAGCTTACTGCGGCGTCGAGGTTGCGCCGCCGTGCGCAGCCGACCACTCGGCCGGCGCGTGCAGGAATTTTTCCACTTCGTCGAGCGTCTTGGTGTCGAAGTACTTGTTTTCCTTCGCGACGCGCAACACGTCCCACCACGTGGCAAGCGCGTGCAGATCGACGTCGATGTCTTTCAGCACCGACACGCTTTCCTTGAAGATGTTGTAGTGGAACAGCACGAAGCAGTGGTTCACCGTGGCGCCGGCGGTGCGCAGCGCGTTGATGAAGTTGATCTTGCTGCGGCTGTCCGTGGTCAGGTCTTCGACCAGCAGCACGCGTTGACCTTCGGTCAGCAGGCCTTCGATCTGCGCGTTACGGCCGAAACCCTTCGGCTTCTTGCGCACGTATTGCATGGGCACCATCAGGCGATCGGACAGCCATGCGGCGAACGGGATGCCGGCGGTTTCGCCGCCGGCGACCGCGTCGATCTGCTCATAGCCGACGTCGCGCAGGATCG
This sequence comes from Paraburkholderia sp. BL25I1N1, assembly GCF_003002025.1. Classification (GTDB taxonomy): domain Bacteria; phylum Pseudomonadota; class Gammaproteobacteria; order Burkholderiales; family Burkholderiaceae; genus Paraburkholderia. Next base: position 20,587 of record NZ_PVZB01000041.1, on the reverse strand, counting down.
TGGTCTCGGCCATTTCCATCAGGCCGCGGCGCACGCGCGGATACGAGATCAGCTTGCGGCAATCGATATAAACCGGGCTCGCCCAGCCGGACGTGAAAATGTACGGTTTCTCCGCGTTGAAGTGCACGGCTTGCACTTCGAGCAGCATTTTGGCGGTCGTGTCGGAGATCGTCTGGCGATCGAAGCCTGTCATGGGCGGATCCTTGGGTGTGAGCGGGGAGAAGCGGGCGCGGGGCCCGGTGGCGCAGCAAGCGTGGTATTCCGCGCCATGCTGGGCGGAATACGCGGCCGGTCAGTGGAGTGCAGGCCGGTTTTTGCTGCGCGCGTAGGCCGACATTTTACCCGAAACAGGCCCTTCCGAGGAGCCTCTCGTGCGTGGCGACGGCGAATGACGGTCATAACGGACGCCTCCAGCGAGCTTACCGGGGACCGAAGGGCCGCGCTGGGCGCTCGCCTCGACGAGTGCTTTTTGGTTCGCTTGTGGGCCGTTGGGGGCGCCTTTACACTCACGCGAATTTCTTGGGCGCTTGCCGCCGTTGCCGCCCATTCGACCTACGGAATGCTTTCAATGAACCTCGCTCCCTTCGCGACCGAACCCCGCGCATCCGTGAGAAGTGGCTATGCCGGCCGGGCGTTGATCGCCTCGGTGCTCGGCTACGCGATGGACGGGTTCGATCTGCTGATCCTCGGCTTCATGCTGCCGGTGATTGCCGCCGATCTGCATCTGAGCTCGGCGCAGGCCGGCTTGCTCGTCACCTGGACGCTGATCGGCGCGGTGGCGGGCGGGTTGATCTTCGGCGTGCTGAGCGACTATTTCGGCCGTGTGCGCATGCTGACTTGGACGATTCTGATCTTCGCCGTGTTCACCGGCTTGTGCGCGCTGGCGCAAGGCTATGCCGATCTGCTGGCCTACCGGACCATTGCCGGAATCGGGCTCGGCGGCGAGTTCGGCATCGGTATGACGCTGGTGGCCGAAGCGTGGCCGGCGTCGCAGCGGGCGCGCGTGTCGTCGTATGTCGGCTTGGGGTGGCAACTCGGCGTGTTGGCGGCGGCATTGCTCACGCCGATGCTGTTGCCGGTGATCGGCTGGCGCGGCATGTTCGCGCTCGGCCTGTTGCCGGCGGTGGTGTCGTTCTTCGTGCGGCGCCGCGTCGAAGAACCGGCGCTGTTTACCGAGCGCGTGGCGCGCGGCATGCGCAAGCTGCCGCTGAAATTGCTGGTGACGGACGGCCGTACCACGCGCGCGAGCATTGGCGTGGCAATTCTCTGTTCGGTCCAGAACTTTGGCTACTACGGTCTGATGATCTGGCTGCCGAGCTATCTGTCCAAAACCTTCGGCTATTCGCTGACCAAATCCGGACTGTGGACCGCCGCGACGATTCTCGGCATGGCGTGCGGCATCTGGCTGTTCGGCATCGCCGCCGACCGCTTCGGCCGCAAGCCGGCATTTCTGTTCTATCAGGCGGGCGCGATGGTGATGGTGTTCGTCTACGCTCACCTGAGCACGCCGATGGCGTTACTGATAGGCGGGGCGGCGATGGGCGTCTTCGTCAACGGCATGATCGGCGGTTACGGTGCGCTGATCTCCGAGCTTTATCCGACCGATGCGCGCGCCACTGCGCAGAACGTGCTGTTCAATGCCGGCCGCGCGGTGGGCGGTTTCGGACCAGTGGTGGTGGGCGCCTTGGCCGCGCGCTATTCGTTCGGCGCGGCGCTCGCTTTGCTCGCTTCGATTTACCTGCTCGACATCTTCGCGACACTTTTCCTGATTCCCGAACGACGCGGCGCCGAGCTCGAGTGAGTGCGAACGGCCGGTCCATGACCTGCGAATGACAAGCCGCAACGAGGCCGTCGAATGCGGCGCCGCAGCAATGCGCACGTGCTGTTTCGCCGATGGTGAGCATGGTTAACCGGTCGGTGCATCGTCTCGTTCGGGGTGTACACTAACCGACCCGCGAAGCACTCCGCATCGTCCTGTCCTCCGGTGAGGTTCGACGCGGCGCCCAACCGGCGCAAGCGAAAACCGCCTCAATCGATTATCCATTCGATAGATGCACGCGACGCTGACGGTGCGGTGTGCCGGGCCCAATTACTTACGTCTCGCAGGCCAAAAAATGGACGAACAACTTAAGCAAAGCGCTCTCGCATACCACCAGAATCCGAAGCCCGGCAAAATTTCGGTCACCCCCACCAAGCCGTTGTCGAACCAGCTCGATTTGTCGCTGGCGTACTCGCCGGGCGTCGCCGCGGCCTGTATGGCGATCTACGACGAGCCGCTCGACGCGCAGAAGTACACCTCGCGCGGCAACCTGGTCGGCGTGATCACGAATGGCACGGCCGTGCTCGGCCTCGGCAACATCGGCCCGCTCGCCGCGAAGCCGGTGATGGAAGGCAAGGGCTGTCTCTTCAAGAAGTTCGCGGGCATCGACGTGTTCGACATCGAACTCGCCGAGTCCGATCCGGACAAGCTGGTCGAAGCCATCGCGATGCTGGAGCCCACGCTCGGCGGCATCAACCTCGAAGACATCAAGGCGCCCGAATGCTTCTACATCGAGAAGAAGCTGCGTGAGCGTATGAAGATTCCGGTCTTCCACGACGATCAGCACGGCACCGCGATCATCGCTTCGGCGGCGATCCTGAACGGCCTGAAGGTGGTGGGCAAGAAGCTCGACGAAGTGAAGCTGGTGTGTTCGGGTGCGGGTGCGGCCGCGATTGCGTGTCTGGACCTGCTGGTGAACCTGGGCCTGTCGAAGAAGAACGTTCTCGTCACCGACTCCAAGGGCGTGATCTACGAAGGCCGCGGCAACCTCGATCCCTCGAAGGAACGTTACGCGGCGAACACCGAGGCGCGCACGCTGGCCGACGCGATTCGCGGCGCCGATGTGTTCCTCGGCTGCTCGAGCGCCGGTGTGCTGAAGCCGGAGATGGTCGCCGAAATGGGCACGCAACCGCTCATTCTGGCGCTGGCCAATCCGGAACCGGAAATCCGTCCGGAAGACGCCAAGAAGGTTCGCCCGGACTGCATCATCGCGACCGGCCGTTCGGACTATCCGAACCAGGTCAACAACGTGTTGTGCTTCCCGTTCATCTTCCGCGGCGCGCTGGATGTCGGCGCCACCACGATCACGGAAGAAATGAAGCTCGCCTGCGTGCGCGCGATCGCCGAACTGGCCGAAGAAACCGATCAGGGCGATGAAGTCGCGAAGGCATACGAAGGCCACTCGCTGGAATTCGGCCCGGAGTACCTGATTCCGAAGCCGTTCGACCCGCGCCTGATCATCAAGATCGCGCCGGCCGTCGCGCAAGCGGCGATGGATTCGGGCGTAGCGACTCGTCCGATCAAGGACATGGACGCGTATCGCGAAGAACTCGGCACGACGGTGTATCGCACGGGCATGGTGATGCGCCCGGTGTTCGCGGCCGCCAAGTCGGAACCGGCGCGTATCGTGTTCGCCGAAGGTGAAGACGAGCGCGTGCTGCGCGCCGCGCAATTCGTGCTGCTGGAAAAGATCGCCAAGCCGATTCTGGTCGGCCGTCCGTCGGTGATCGAGATGCGTCTGAAGAAGATGGGCTCGAAGCTCAAGTGCGGCGACGACTTCGAAATCGTCGACCCGGAAGACGATCCGCGCTATCAGAAATCCTGGCAGGCTTATCACGAACTTGGCGCGCGCGAAGGCGTGACGCCGGACGTGGCGAAGGCCGCGATGCGCAAGTTCAACACGCTGATCGGCGCGATCCTCGTGCGCCTTGGCGAAGCGGACGGCATGATCTGCGGCATGATCGGCCAATACCACGCGCATCTGAAGTTCATCGAGCAAGTGCTGGGCAAGGCGGACAACGTGCAGAACTTCGCCGCGATGAATCTGCTGATGCTGCCGGGCCGCAATCTGTTCATCTGCGATACGTACGTGAACGAAACGCCGACCGCCGAGCAACTCGCCGATATGACGATGCTGGCCGCGGGTGAGATGGAGAAGTTCGGTATCACGCCGAAGGTGGCGCTGCTGTCGAACTCGAACTTCGGCAGCGCACCGTCGTCGTCGTCGCAACGCATGGCGGCGGCTCGCAAGCTGATTACCGAACGTGCGCCCTCGCTCGAGATCGACGGTGAAATGCATGGCGATGCGGCACTGTCGGAAGCGGTGCGCAAGGCTGCGTTCCCGGGCACGACGCTGACCGGCGAAGCCAACCTGTTGATCATGCCGAATGTGGAAGCGGCGAACATCACGTACAACCTGCTGAAGATGATCGGCGGCGAAGGCGTGACGGTCGGTCCGTTCCTGCTGGGCGCGGAAAAGCCGGTGCACATCCTGACGCCGGCGGCGACCGTGCGCCGGATCATCAATATGACGGCAGTGGCTTCGGCCAACGCACGCAAGGCGGTGAACGCGAAGTAATGCGGATGCTTTGAGAATCGGAGCGGCGCCTCTCGTCGAGGTGTGCGCGACGAATCTGCGAGAAAGCCACGGATGTCGCGTCCGTGGCTTTTTTATTGGCGCTGTCGTTGCACCAGCGTGACGCGTCGCGTTTCACAGCACAGCACATAAAAAAAGCGACTGTCCGCGAGGACAGCCGCCTTTCTGTTTTCAGACCAGCGAGTCGGTCAAGCCATTCTGATCACGCCGCGTGTTGCGTCGTGCCAGCCTCAGGTGAACGCCACCGCGCCAGCAACTCGTTCCATTTGACGCGCACGCCCTTCAGGTTGTTTTCCTTCACGTGACCATAGCCGCGGATGCCGTCCGGCAGATTCGCCAGTTCGATGGCCAATTCGCGCTTCTGCGTGGTCAGGCCTGCGATCAGTTCTCGCACCAGCGTCTCATACTCGCCGATCAACGCACGTTCGGTACGACGCTCTTCCGTCTTGCCGAACACATCAAGCGCGGTGCCGCGCAGGAACTTGAAGCGGGCCAGCACGTGCATCGCGCTGAAAACCCACGGGCCGTACTTCTTCTTCACCAGATGACCCTTGGCGTCTTTCTTCGAGAACGTCGGCGGCGCGAGGTGAATGTGCAGCTTCCAGTCGCCTTCGAAATTCGCCTTCAACTTTTCGATGAACGCCGGATCGCTGTACAAACGCGCGACTTCGTACTCGTCCTTGTAGGCCATGAGCTTGTGCAGGTTCTTCGCGACTGCTTCGGTCAACGGCAATTGGCCGTCGATCGAATCGAGCGCCGACTCGGCTGCACGCACTTGCGACACCAGCGCGCGATAACGGTCGGCATACGCGCTGTTCTGCCACGCGGTTAGATACTCAGCGCGTTTGTCGATCAGCGTGTCGAGTGCCTTCGGCGTGTGCAGCGAGATGATCTTGCTGCTCGTCGTTTCCGCTGCCGCACCACGTCCTTGCGATTGCGCGAGCTTGCGCACGCCGGCCAGATCGTGCGCGGCACGGCGACCCCATTCGAACGCCGCGCGGTTCTTCTCGACCTGCACGTTGTTCAACTCGATAGCGCGCATCAGCGACTGATACGTGAGCGGCACCCAGCCGCGTTGCCATGCGTAGCCGAGCACGAACGGGTTGGTATAGATCGCGTCGCCGAGCAGCGCGACCGCGAAGTGATTCGCGTCGACCGTATCGACACTGTCGTCACCGGCGGCGGCGCGCACGTCGGCTTCCGTGCTGCTGCCCGGGAAGCGCCAGTTCGGGTTCTTGATGAGTTCGGCGGTCGGCGTATGCGCGCTGTTCAACACGACGCGCGTGCGGCCGGCCTGCATGCGCGACACGCATTCGTCGCTGGCCGTGACGATCGCATCGCAGCCGATCACGAGACTCGCTTCGCCCATGGCGATACGGGTCGCGTGGATGTCGGCCGGATTCTTCGCGATCTGCACGTGGCTCATCACGGCGCCGCCTTTCTGCGCGAGCCCGGTGACATCGAGCACGGTGACGCCCTTGTTCTCCAGATGCGCGGCCATGCCGAGCAGCGCGCCGATCGTCACGACACCCGTGCCGCCGACGCCCGTCACCAGCACGCCGTACGGCCGCTCCATGGACGGCAATTCGGGTTCCGGCACCGGCGGCATCGCGTCGCCCGCGACACCGGAAGCGGCCTTCGGCTTGCGCAACTGACCGCCTTCAACTGAGACGAAGCTCGGGCAGAAACCGTTCACGCACGAGAAGTCCTTGTTGCAGGTGGACTGATTGATCTGGCGCTTCGTGCCGTACTCGGTATCGAGCGGCTCCACCGACAGGCAATTCGACTTCACCGAGCAATCGCCGCAGCCCTCGCACACGGCCTCGTTGATCACGACGCGGCGTGCCGGGTCCGGATACGTGCCGCGTTTCCTGCGGCGGCGTTTCTCCGTCGCGCAAGTCTGGTCGTAGATCAGGATCGTCGTGCCGGACACTTCGCGCAGTTGGCGCTGTACTTCGTCGAGCTTGTCGCGGTGATGGATGTCGATGCCCGGCGCGAGGCCGACGTTCGCCGAGTACTTCTCCGGCTCGTCGGTGACGATCACGATTTTCGTCGCGCCTTCGGCGGCGAGTTGGTGCGTGATCTGCGGCACGGTCAGCACGCCGTCGACCGGCTGGCCGCCGGTCATGGCGACCGCGTCGTTATAGAGAATCTTGTAGGTGATGTTGGCCTTCGAGGCGATCGCCGCACGAATCGCCAGCAGGCCGGAGTGGAAGTAAGTGCCGTCGCCGAGATTGGCGAACACGTGCTTGTCGTTGGTGAAAGGCGCCTGGCCGATCCACGCCACGCCTTCGCCGCCCATCTGGCTGAACGTGCTGGTGCTGCGGTCCATCCAGACCGTCATGTAATGACAGCCGATGCCGGCCATCGCGCGCGAGCCTTCCGGCACGTTGGTCGACGTGTTGTGCGGGCAGCCCGAGCAGAACCACGGCTTGCGTTCGGCTTCGACGCGCGGGCGCGCCAGCGCTTTTTCCTTGGCTTCGATCACCGCGATACGCGTGGCGATGCGAGCGCGCACGTCCGACGGCAGGTCGAATTTGTCGAGCCGCGTGGCGATCGCCTTGGCGATGATTGCCGGCGAGAGTTCGTAGTGCGCCGGCAGCAGCCAGTTGCCCATCGGCACCGACCATTCGCCGCCCGCACCGTCTTTCTCGTCGAACTTGCCGAACACGCGCGGACGCTGCGCATCGGGCCAGTTGTACAGTTCTTCCTTGATAGCGTATTCGAGAATCTGGCGCTTTTCTTCGACCACCAGAATTTCGTCGAGGCCGCGCGCGAACGCCTGCGCGCCTTGCGCTTCGAGCGGCCACACGCAGCCGACCTTGTACAGACGGATGCCGATGCGCGAACAGGTCTCGTCGTCGAGGCCGAGGTCGGTCAGCGCCTGACGCACGTCGAGATACGCCTTGCCGCCGGTCATGATGCCGAAGCGCGCATGCGGCGAATCGATTTCGACGCGGTCCAGTTTGTTGGCCCGCACGTAGGCGAGCGCCGCATACCACTTGTAGTCGAGCAGACGCGCTTCCTGCACGAGCGGCGGATCCGGCCAGCGGATATTCAAGCCGCCCTCGGGCATCGCGAAGTCTTCCGGCAGGATGATCTTCGTGCGATGCGGGTCGATGTCGACCGAGGCCGACGACTCGACCACGTCGGTCACGCATTTCATCGCGACCCACAGACCGGAATAGCGGCTCATTGCCCAGCCGTGCAGGCCGAAGTCGAGATATTCCTGCACGTTCGACGGGAACAGAACCGGCAGGCCGCACGCCTTGAAAATGTGTTCGGACTGGTGCGCGAGCGTGGACGATTTTGCGGCGTGGTCGTCGCCGGCAAGGACGAGAACGCCGCCGTTGCGCGCCGAGCCGGCCGAGTTGCCGTGCTTGAAGACGTCGCCGGAACGGTCGACGCCTGGGCCTTTGCCGTACCACATCGAGAACACGCCGTCGTATTTGGCGCTCGGGTACAGATTGACCTGCTGTGAACCCCAAACGGCGGTGGCCGCGAGGTCTTCGTTGACGCCTGGCTGGAACACGACCTGATGCGCGGCGAGATGCTGTTTCGCCTTCCACAGGGATTGGTCAAGTCCGCCGAGTGGCGATCCACGGTAACCGGAGATGAAGCCGGCGGTGTTGAGCCCGGCGGCCCGGTCGCGTTCCTGCTGCAGCATCGGCAGACGCACCAGCGCCTGGATGCCGCTCATATACGCGCGGCCGCGTTCGAGGGTGTATTTGTCGTCGAGCGTGACGGAAGATAGCGCGGCTTCGAGCGAGGCTCGCTGACCTGCGTCTAGCGGGGCGTTCATTATGTGTACTCCTCCAACCAGTTTGGGATCACCAAAACTTTTTTGGGCCGCGGCATCTTGTGAATGCGTAGGGCCGGGGCCGTCATATTGACGTGTTTTAAGTGATGGTAGCACTGGTGAAAACCCGCCGCAGCCTAGGAGGAACGAGGCTTCCGCTTTTGTCGCGAGTGTCGGCGCGCGGGCTCGCTGTTCGCTCGCGCACCGCTCTCGCGACTGCCTGTAACAAGCTGTAAAAACTACAAATCTGCGGAACCGTGCGCGAAATGCCTGTCTAACCCCCACCTGTGAGCAATGTCCGCGCAACGCTCCGCATTCGGTGGAGCTTCACGACAACAGGGCAGTCAGAAAAGGAGTACGCATGAACACGAGAAACATCCAGACCTTCCTGATGGTTTCGGCAGCATTTTTTGCCATGAGCGCGCCGGTGCGCTCGAATTCGGGCAGTGCAGGGGCGCTGTCGAACGCGGTAACCCGTACGGCGCAGGTCGCGCCCGCACGTATTGCCATGAGCAGCGTCACGCGATCCATCGAGTCCGACGGGGAAGACAAGAATTCGTGATACGCCGCGCATGCGGTGTGTCGGTTGAGTAACCCGCCGTTGTTGCGTCAAGCCATAAAGGTTTTGCTTGAGACAACGGCGCCAACGAAAAGGGCGAAGATCGTGAGATCTTCGCCCTTTTCATTTGGGTCTACGCATCACGCATCCGCTCTAGTAAAGCGGCGCACGCTGTCAGACTTTGTCTTGCACCACACCACGGCGAATCTGATCCAGTTCGATCGATTCGAAGAGTGCCTTGAAGTTGCCCTCGCCGAAACCCTGATTCCCCTTGCGTTGAATGATCTCGAAGAAGATCGGGCCGATCTGATTTTCGGTGAAAATCTGCAGCAGCAGATCTTCGGGCGCGCCGTCGATCAGGATCTTGCGCTTGCGCAACTCGTCGAGCGGCTCGCCATGATTCGGCACGCGGCGATCGACCAGCTCGTAATACGTGTCGATCGTGTCGAGCAGCGAGATGTTCGATGCGCGCAAGCCGTCCACCGTGCGGTAAATGTCGTTGCTGCCGAGGGCAATGTGCTGAATGCCTTCGCCGTGATACGCGTCGAGATATTCCTGAATCTGGCCGGCGGTTTCCGAACCTTCTTCGTTGATCGGGATGCGTATCTTGCCGCACGGCGAGGTCATCGCCTTCGACTTCACGCCCGTCACCTTGCCTTCGATGTCGAAATAACGCACTTCGCGGAAGTTGAACAGACGCTCGTAGAACTCCGCCCATTCCTGCATGCGGCCGCGATGCACGTTATGTGTCAGGTGGTCGATGTAGGTCAGGCCGTGGCCGACCGGGTTCGGGTTCGCGCCCGCAATGGGTTCGAAGTCCACGTCGTAAATGTCGATGTTGCCGATGCTGTTCGGTTCTGCGCCGTTCTTGCCGCGCCAGCGGTCGACGAAGTAGATCAGCGAGTCGCCAATGCCTTTGATCGCCGGAATGTTCAGTTCCATCGGGCCGGTCTTGTTGTCGAAGCCCCAGGCGCCTTTTTCCACTGCTTGCTTGTACGCCTTGGCGGCGTCCTGAACCCGGAAAGCAATCGCGCAGATCGAAGGGCCGTGCAAGCGCGTGAAGCGTTGCGCGAACGAATCCGGCTCGCCGTTGACGATGAAGTTGATGTCCCCTTGGCGATACAGCGTCACATCTTTATGGCGATGCCGCGCAACGGCGGTGAAGCCCATCTGCTCGAAGAGCTTGCCGAGCGCCTTCGGATCCGGCGCGGTGTATTCGATGAACTCGAAGCCGTCGGTGCCGAGCGGGTTTTCCCAGGTTGAAACTTGCATTGTCTGTCTCCTGATGAGCGCGAGCCGAATGAGCCATTGCGCGACTGAATGACGCAAGTGTAAAGGCCTGTCTGCGGCGAAAACTTGCGAACTTAATCGTGCGTCGATACGCTGACGCTAGTTTCTAGCTCAACAGTTCGAATGGACGGCAGAAAATGGCCAATACAGAGATAGACGCCATCGACAGGCGAATTCTGGCGATTCTTCAGGAGAATGGCCGGCTGTCGAATCAGGAGATCGCCGAGCGCATCAATCTTTCGCCCAGTCCGTGTCTTCGGCGTATCCGCCGGCTGGAAGAAAGCGGCGTGATACGAGGCTATGTGGCGCTGCTCGACGCACAGCAGCTCGGGCTCGATTTGCTTGCCTATGTGAATGTGCGACTGGAAAAGCGCGGCGGTCCGGCGCTCAGTTCGCGCGGCGACGCCACTCATGCGGATCTGTTTCGCGCGGCGGTGCAGACGTGGCCTGAAGTGGTGGCATGTCACGCAATGACCGGCGACATGGATTATCTGCTGCGCGTCCAGGTGAAGGACATGGCGCACTTTTCACGCTTCGTGCAGGACCACTTGCTGCACCATCCGTCGGTAATCGACGTGAAATCGAGCTTCTCGCTGGAAAAGTTTAAGGAGACGACCGCGCTGCCGATCTTGTGAGGTAGGCGGCGGGCGAGTGCAAACAAAAAGGGCGGCCACGTGGCCGCCCTCTGTTCTTGCTGAAGCTTGGTGTTCTCAGGCTGCGACAGCCGTCGGCATGAACGACTCGAACAGCTTCGACGTGCGACACGCTTGCCGCTTGAGCGCGTAGTCGAACACGGCAGCCTGTTCCTGCAGCATTTCCGTGATGATGCTCGATTGATCCGCCGGCGACAGCGTGAGGTACGCGTCTGCCTCACCGTAGGCATATTCGATCTTCATGCCTGCCTTCTTCGCGATATGCATCATGGTCGAATTGCGCGACAGGCAGTGCATGTACAGCATGCCGACGTGCGTATTGCGGCTGCGAATGGCGGCGCGCTCGAACAGCTTCGAGCCGATGCCTTGGCCGCGGACGCTTTCCAGCACGGACACGCCGAACTCGGCCGTGCGCTTGTCGCCTTCGGCCGGCAGATAAGCCAGGTGGCCGACGCCGGTCAACTCCAATTGATTGTTGAAGACGCCGAAGACGGTGTCGCGCTTGAAGTCGATCGCACGAACATAGTTTTCGATGACGTGGTCCGGCACGATCTGGCCGAAGCGCAGGAGCCGGTCGTCTTCGTCGAGCGCGAGGAAGTGGGTAAGCAGGCGTTCGCGGTCGACTGCGGTGAGTTCGCGGACCAGAGCAGGCGCACGACCGGCTGGCTGCATCAAACGATCATGCGCAACGATCGGCTCAGCAGCGCGGGGTGTAGTCAAGTTCATGGTCGGGTTCTCCTTTTGGTCGAGCGGCGTGGTGCACCGCAAAAGCAATTTTAGCGGAGATACACACTGCGCACTAGGGAAAACCCGTATCAATATTTGAAGGGAGTGCCTAAAAAGTTTGCGCCCTATTTTTATGCTTTTGATTTTAAAGAGTAAATAAATGATACGAGCGTTCGTGACACGATGTCGCACATCGATCACACCGGCACGTTATTTCGTCTGCATATTGCTGCAGTGCGGAATCAGGCCTGATTTGAACTCAAGCCGTGGTCAACCATGCCGACCACCTGTTCGGCGAACTCACGGTAGCCCAGCCGGCCGTCCGGCTTCAGCCAGGTGAAGGTCCAGTTGATCATGCCGAACACCATCATGGTGAGCGCGGTCTGGTTGTCGCGCGTGGCGCGCTCCGGATAGGCGCGCGCCAACTGCCGCGCAAAAGCCGCCACCACGTCACGCTGGCGATTCAGAATCACTTCGCGCTGGGTATCGACCAGATACTTCACGTCGTTCAACAGCGCGACGTGCCGGCTATGCGACGTCTCATACTCCGACAGAAATGCCCGGATCAGCTCGGCGAAGGTTTCCCGCTCCGACAAGCCGCGCCGCTGACTCGCGCCTTCCACTTCCGCGATGATCAGCATGAGCCGCTTGGTATAGCGGTCCAGCAGATCGAACAGGATCGCTTCCTTGCTCGCGTAGTAGTGGTAGAGGCGCGCTTTCGAAGTGCCGCTCGCGGCGGCGAGGTCGGCCATCGAGGTGCTGGGATAGCTGGTCTGGGCGAACTTCGCCGCGGCGAGTTCAAGAATCTGCTCGCGCTGAGTTTCGTGGTCGGGCGCTCGGGTGCGGGCCATAGTCGTCTGTTCTATTAGTGTGGACAGGGTGCGAACGCTGCGCACAATTCGAGCGTGCGCCAGCCGCTCGCGTCGCCGCGCAGCTTGATGCGCCGGGTTGCGGCCAGTTCCCGGAAGCGCCACAGCGCAATGCTGTCGCTCACCAGGAAACCGAGTTCGGCCGTCATCAATTCGGCGGCGACGCGCGCGGCGGGCTGCCAGTCTTCAGTGACGTGCTCGAAAATCAGCGCGTCCAGCTCCGCGAAGCTGCCGCTCGTGAACGTATTGTCGCGCCAGCGCCGCGTTTCGCCGTTCGCGTGTTTGACTTCCTGCCATTCGAGCGCGAGCCGGCTGATGCGCAGTACCGAGATCGGCGCGGCGTCCGCCAGACGGGATTGCAGCACGGGCGGCGCAAACATGCCGACCGACGTCGCGCGGTCTTTGCGGCTATGCGCCCACGCGCCCGGATCGGTGAGATCGCGAATCGACAGACGCACTTCGTTCAGGCGCTGCGGGTTGTTGCGCAAGTGGTAGCAGACGCGGCGCAGCATCAATTGATCCGATGCGCTTTCGCCGTGCCAGACCACCAGATTCGCTTCGCCGCGCGCGATATTCTCCAGCGCCGCGGCCTGCTCACGGAATTCCCGAAGGAAATCGCGCTTCGTGTCGGCACTCACGCGATCCCAGAAGTCCGCGCGCACGTCGGGCGCGTCGTCGACGCCGCGCAGCGGGCCGACCGCGAGATCGTCGCGCAGTGCGTGCACGCGCTCGTCGCGGCCCGCATCCCGCAACGCGGTGCGCAGTGACTCGGCGGCGACATCGCCATTGGTGAGGTGAATCGTGCTCATCGGCAGTGGTGTGGGGCGGTTAACAACACTAGGGGCCGCTCATCGACCGGAACAGGTGTCCGGTCGCGAGCGGCCCCTAGTGTAAGCGGATCGCGGACCTGCTCAAAGCGCGGCGGACGTGCAGCAGGTTTGTCCGCCGCATTCGGCTCAACGTTCGTCGTAGCTCACCACCACGCGGTCGCTGATCGGATGACATTGGCACGTCAGCACGAAACCGTCGCGGATTTCGTGTTCTTCGAGCGTGTAGTTCTTTTCCATCTTCACTTCGCCTTCCAGCACCTTCGCGCGGCAGGTGCAGCAGACGCCGCCCTTGCACGCATATGGCAGCGCGAGACCGGCGCGCAGGCCGACGTCGAGCACGCTCACGCCCTGATACGGCAGGCGCAGCTTGCGGCGCTTTCCGTCGAGTACAATTTCCAGATCGGCAGCAGGCGTGTCTTCGGTGATTTCGACCGGCGGCACGCCCGCTTGCGGCAGCGGCGAACCGAAGCGCTCCACGTGCACCTTTTCCGATGGCACGCCGGCGGCTTTCAGCGCGGCTTCGGCGGCGTCCATCATCGGAGCGGGGCCGCAAATGAAGGCTTCGTCGATCGCCTCGGCCGGCAGCAGATTCTCGATGAAGGCCGCGCACTTATCCTGATCGAGCACGCCGTTGAATAGCTCGACGTCCTGCAGATCGTCGGACAGCACGTGATAGAGGACGAAGCGGTTCATGAAGCGGTTCTTCAGATCCTCGAGCTCTTCCGCGAACATGATCTGATCGACGCTACGGTTGCCGTACACGAGCGTGAAGGTGCTGCGCGGTTCGACTTCGAGCGTCGTCTTGATGATGGCCAGCACCGGCGTGATGCCGGAACCGCCTGAGAACGCCAGATATTGCTGACCCTGGTCGGCGTTCAGATGGGTGAAGAAGCGCCCGTCTGGTGTCATTACGTCGATCGTGTGGCCGGGCTGCAGCGTATCGAAGGCAAAGTTCGAGAAACGCCCGCCGCGTACGCGCTTGATGCCGATGCGCAGTTCGCCGTCGCGGTCGTAATCGGTGACGCCGACGCAGATCGAATACGAACGGCGCGTTTCCTCACCGTCGATATGCGTCTTCAGCGTGACGAACTGGCCTTGCGTGAAGCGATAGTGGTCGCGCAGTTCGGCGGGGACTTCGAAGGCGACCGAAACCGAATCGGCGGTTTCGGGTCGTACTTCGCGGATACGCAGCGGGTGAAATTGCGGAGTGGCCATATCAGTATGGTTTGAAGTAGTCGAAGGGCTCGCGGCAGTCGAGGCAGCGGTACAAGGCTTTGCAGGCGGTCGAGCCAAATTGTGCGAGCCGCTCGGTGTGCGCCGAGCCGCAACGCGGGCACGACGGCGCGGGCAGTGCGCGGGGCACGAAGCGCATCACTTTTTCCTGCACGGGCACGGGCGAACCGCAATTGCCCGTGGGCGGCGCGATGCCGTAGGCGCGCAATTTTTCGCGCGCCTCGGCGGTCATCCAGTCGGTCGTCCAGGCCGGCGCGAGCACCGTGGCGATCCGATAAGGCTTGAGTTCCGCCACGTCGAGCGCATGCGCGACGTCCTCGGCGATCTGCGACATGGCCGGGCAACCGGAGTAGGTCGGCGTGATCACGACTTCGAGCGTGCCGTCGGCGGCGCGCCGCACGTCGCGCAAAATGCCGAGTTCGCGAATCGACACCACCGGAATCTCCGGATCGGGCACCGTTTCGAGCACGGCCCATGCGCGTTCAAGTGTGGCGTCGGTCATGTCGGTCGTGCGGAGGGCCGTCGAAGTCGTCATCGTTGGATTACCAGGTGGCGCCGGGATGCTGACGCGCGAGGCTCTGCATTTCGGCCAGCACGAAACCCATGTGCTCGGAATGCTCGCCGTGCTTGCCGGTCGTGATGTGCTTGACCGGTTCGGGCAGTGTCAAGGTGGCTTCGTCGAGCGTGGCGCGCACGTCGTCGAGCCACGCTGCTTCGAGGTCCGACGTCAGCGGGCCGATGCCGGCTGCCGCAATGCCTTCCTCGACGGCGTCCGTGCTAAAGAACTCCCGCGTGTACGGCACCAGATAGTCCAGCGCGGCTTGCGCGCGGCGATGCGATTCCTCGGTGCCGTCGCCGAAACGGATCAGCCACTCGCGTGCGTGGTGCACGTGATAGCTGGTTTCCTTGATCGACTTCGATGCGATCGCCGCCAGTTGCTCGTCGGTGGACGCCGTAAGCGCCGTCCAGAGATGCGCCATCAGCGTCGAGTAGAGGAAGTTGCGCACGATCGTGACCGCGTAATCCTTTTCGGTTTTCGCGGTGGCCGACAGCGGGCCGACATGCGGCAACTCGGCGAGCGTGTAGTTGGCAAACTCGCGCTCGGCGCGAAAGTATGCATAGTCGTCTTCCGTGCGGTTTTTGCCGGTAAGCTGCTGTTCGAGCGACGCCGCGTGTGTGTAAAGCAACCGCGCCTGGCCGATCAGGTCGAGGCTCATGTTCGACAGCGCGATGTCCTCTTCGAGGATCGGGCCGTGGCCGCACCATTCGGTATTGCGCTGACCGAGGATCAGCGCGGTATCCGCGAGGCGCAGCACGTACTGAAGATGTTGGGGCGTGATGGTCATGGCCGCGCTTACATGTGGTTGACTTCGTCGGGGAGCGTGTAGAACGTCGGGTGGCGGTAGATCTTGTCGCCCGCCGGTTCGAACAGCTCCGCCTTGTCTTCCGGCGCGGACGCCGTAATCGCCGACGACGGCACCACCCAGATGCTCACGCCTTCCTGGCGGCGCGTGTAGACGTCGCGCGCCATGCGCAGCGCCATCGGCGCGTCGGCGGCGTGCAGGCTGCCGCAGTGTTTGTGGTCGAGTCCCTGCTTGCTGCGCACGAAGACTTCCCAAATCGGCCATTCCTTGTTCATTGCAGATCTCCTGATTCTGTGTCCGGCATGCGGCGCGCTTTAAGCGGCGTGCTGTTGAGCGCGCTGGCGCTGTTTTTCGGCGTGGGCGAGGGCGGCTTCGCGGACCCAGGCGCCGTCGTCGTGGGCTTTGACGCGGGTGGCGAGACGCTCGCGGTTGCACGGGCCGTCGCCATTCACCACGCGCCAAAATTCTTCCCAGTCGATGTCGCCGTAGTCGTGATGGCCGCGCGCTTCGTTCCATTTCAGGTCCGGATCGGGCAGCGTGACGCCGAGCACCTTGGCCTGGTCGACGGTGGCGTCGACGAATTTCTGACGCAGATCGTCGTTCGAAATGCGCTTGATGCCCCATTTCGACGACTGGTTGCTGTGGATCGAATCCTTGTCGCTCGGGCCGAACATCATCAGCACCGGCCACCACCAGCGGTTCACCGCCTGCTGGACCAGTTCGCGCTGTGCTTCGGTGCCGGCCATCATCGACATGAGGGCGTCGAAACCCTGCCGTTGGTGGAACGACTCTTCCTTGCAGATGCGGATCATGGCGCGCGCGTACGGGCCATACGTGCAACGGCACAGCGGAATCTGGTTCATGATCGCCGCGCCGTCCACCAGCCAGCCGATCACGCCGACGTCCGCCCATGTGGGTGTCGGGTAATTGAAAATGCTCGAATATTTGGCTTTGCCCGAGTGCAGCGCGGCGATCAGCTGATCGCGCGACACACCGAGCGTTTCCGCCGCGCTATATAGATAGAGGCCGTGGCCGGCCTCGTCCTGCACTTTGGCAAGCAGAATCGCCTTGCGCTTCAGGCTGGGCGCGCGCGTGATCCAATTGCCTTCCGGCAGCATGCCGACGATTTCCGAATGCGCGTGCTGCGAGATTTGCCGAACTAGCGTCTTGCGGTAGGCCTCAGGCATCCAGTCCTGAGCTTCGATCTTGCCGTCGGCGGCCATGACTGCGTCGAACCGCATCTGCTCGGACGAGTCTGCGCCCACGTCTAGCGGGGCGACATTGCCGGGAATATCCAGGGATTGCGTGTACATGGGGACGCTCTCTGCGGAAGTTGTCTGTGTGCGCACAGTATAAGCCAACCGACCGGTCGGTTAATAAATTTTTTGAGATGAGTCGATCGGGCCGATGGGCAGGGAAGAGATTCGTTAGCAAGGCGTTTCGTCTGCGCCGGCGCCCCGCCCCCACACTAAACCTATAAAATTGCGAATTGGCCGCGATTTGCGGCCTTCCTGCATCCCCCGGTACTCATGTTACGTTTAAGCGAAATCAAACTCCCGCTCGATCATCCCGAGAGCGCCCTCGAAGCCGCCGTGCGTGCGCGCCTCGCGGAACTCGGCGTGGCCGCGGACGGGCTCATCCGATACACCGTGTTTCGTCGCGCGCACGATGCGCGCAAGCGCGCCGACATCAAGCTCACCTACATCGTCGATGCCGAGGTGACGGATGAAGCGGCGGCGCTCAAGCGGCTCGCCGACGTGCCACATTGCGGCGTGACGCCAGATATGGCCTACCGGTTCGTCGCCCAAGCGCCGGCGCAGATGACCGCGCTGCGCCCGGTCGTGATCGGCATGGGGCCGTGCGGCCTGTTTGCCGGGTTGATTCTGGCGCAAATGGGTTTCCGGCCAATCATCCTCGAGCGCGGCAAGGCCGTGCGCGAGCGCACCAAGGATACCTTCGGCTTGTGGCGTAAGTCGGTGCTCAATCCCGAATCGAATGTGCAGTTCGGCGAAGGCGGCGCGGGCACTTTCTCGGACGGCAAGCTGTACAGCCAGATCAAGGATCCGAAGCATTACGGCCGCAAGGTGCTCGACGAATTCGTGAGGGCTGGCGCGCCGGAAGACATTCTGTTTCTGAGCCGGCCGCATATCGGCACGTTCCGGCTGGTGAGCATGGTTGAAAAAATGCGCGCGACCATCCACGAGCTGGGCGGCGAGGTGCGTTTCGAAACCCGCGTCGACGATATCGAGATCGATCAGGGCAAGGTGCGGGCGCTGAAGCTGTCGACCGGCGAGACGCTGCGCTGCGAGCATGTGGTGCTGGCGGTCGGGCATAGCGCGCGCGACACCTTCCAGATGCTGAACGACCGCGGCGTCTACATTGAGGCGAAGCCGTTTTCACTCGGTTTCCGCATTGAACATCCGCAGGGTTTGATCGACCGCAGCCGTTTCGGCAAGTTTGCCGGTCACAAGCAGCTTGGTGCCGCCGACTATAAGGTGGTGCATCACTGCAGCAACGGGCGCGCCGTCTACAGTTTCTGCATGTGCCCGGGCGGCACCGTGGTGGCGGCGACCTCCGAACCGGGCCGCGTGGTGACCAACGGCATGAGCCAGTATTCGCGGGCGGAGCGGAATGCCAACGCGGGGATCGTGGTTGGCATCACGCCGGACGACTATCCGGGCGGCCCGCTCGCCGGAATCGCTTTTCAGCGCAAATGGGAAGAACGGGCTTTCGAGCTGGGTGGCGGCAACTATATGGCGCCGGGCCAGCTGGTCGGCGACTTTATCGCCGGCCGGCCGTCCACGTCGCTGGGTTCGGTGGTGCCGTCCTACAAGCCCGGCGTGCATCCGACCGATCTCAGCACGGCGCTCCCCGACTATGTGATCGAGGCCATTCGCGAAGCCTTGCCGGAGATGGACAAGAAGATCGCCGGGTTCGCGATGCACGACGCCGTGCTGACAGGCGTCGAGACGAGAACGTCGTCGCCGATTCGGGTGCGGCGGCGGGACGACTATCAGAGCATGAACGTCGAAGGCCTGTATCCGGCCGGCGAAGGAGCGGGCTACGCCGGCGGGATCTACTCGGCTGCCATCGACGGTATCGAAGTGGCCGAAGCGCTCGCGTTGAAGATGGCCGGAGCGCAGACGGCCTGAGTCGGCCGCGCGCGAATGCCGTCGCGGAGACCCGCGACGGCTGGAGCGATCGGGCACAATGCACGTTTCGCCTTGAACCGACCACCCGAATGACCATTCGCACCCTGGCCGCCGCATGCAGCGCGGCGCTGTTTGCCCAATTTGCCGTTTCCCAGACCGTTTTCGCAGCCGACGCCCCGGCACATTGGGTCACCGCATGGGCGACTGCGCTGCAACCTATTCCTCAGCGGGCGGACCTGCCGCCACTGTATCGCGCACCGGAAGTAGCCGGGCGCACTGTGCGTCAGATCGTTTATCCGACGCTGTCCGGAAAGTCCGCGCGGGTTCATCTCAGCAATCGGTATGGCAAAACGCCGCTCGTCATCGAAGACCTGCGGATCGCGCGTTCTGCGGGTGGCGCGGCGGCTGGTAATGGTGAGGCGCGCGTGACGTTCAGCGGCAAGAGTGCGGTCTCGATTCCGCCGGGTGGCGAGTTGGACAGTGACCCGGTCGCGATCGATATCGCCGAAGGTGCGCCCTATGCCGTCAGCGCATTTATGGGGGCTGAGCAGCATATCGTGGCTTGGCATCGTGTGTCGAACCAGGTGAACTACGTTTCGGCACCGGGTAATCACACGGCGGATGCCTCCGCGGAAGCGTTTCGCGGCCGATTCACACAATATGTTTGGGTAACCGGGTTGTCGGTGGACGCGGCGCCTGCATCGGCCGCCGTTGCCGCGATCGGCGATTCGATCACAGACGGCATGCGCTCCAGCCTGAACCAGAATCGCCGCTGGCCGGATGCGTTGGCGCGCCGGTTTGCCGCTAGCGGCGACCGGTCGACCGCGATTGTCAATCTGGGGATCAGCGGCAACCGTCTGCTGAGCGACTCCCCTTGCTACGGCGACGCGCTCGCGACGCGCTTCGAGCACGACGTGCTCGGGCGCCCGGGCGTCAAGACGGCGATTCTGCTGATCGGCATCAATGACATCAACTTCGCGGCCATGCCGCCGCGTAATGGTCTCGATTGCGATTTTCCGCACACGTCGGTGACGGCCGCCGATCTGATTGCCGGATACCAGCGGCTGATCACCGCAGCCCGGCACGCCGGCGTGAAGCTGTTCGGTGCGACGCTGACGCCGGCGTCGCTTCCGCCGCAGAGAGAAAGCATGCGGCTCGCCGTCAACCAGTGGATTCGGACGAGCCATGCCTTCGACGGCGTGGTGGACTTCGACGCCGCGCTGCGTGATCCGGCGCAGCCGGATCGTCTGCGGCGCAACTTCGACAGTGGCGATCACATCCATCCAAGCGACGCGGGCTATGCCGCGATGGCCGACGTGGTTCCGATCGACGCGGTGGTGAATTCAACCCACAAATGAGCCGCCAAAAAAAGATTTCGGTCAAACCCTTGTTATATGGCCGAAGTTCACCTAAGATTCGCCTCCTCGTTGCAGAACGAGGGCTGCGGCAGAAACCAGCGGCCGTAGCGTCAACAGGGTTTTAAGCGAAAGCGAAAAAATGTTGTTGACGAAACGAAAAAGAGCCTTCATAATCTCGTTTCTCTGCTGCTGATGCAGCGACGCAGAACGAAGCGGTGCCGGGTGGTTGTGATGTTGACGACCTGCGGTGCGGGTTCGGTGGTGAATGCGTAATCGATCTTTAAAAATTAACAGCCGATAAGTGTGGGCGCTTGATGCGCGACGCGCCGGCGGGCCCTT
>NZ_PVZB01000040.1 GCF_003002025.1 Paraburkholderia sp. BL25I1N1 | reverse complement strand
TCGATCAGGATCGCGCGATCCGCTCCGATCGCCAGCGCCGTGCGCAGCGTTTCCTGCGATTGCGTCACGCCCGCCGACACGGCGATCACTTCCGTTGCCACGCCCGCTTCCTTCAGACGCACGGCTTCTTCAACCGCGATTTCATCGAACGGATTCATCGACATCTTCACGTTCGCGATGTCGACGCCCGTGCCGTCCGACTTGACTCGGACTTTCACGTTGTAGTCAACCACCCGCTTTACACTCACCAGCAGTTTCATACCGTCTCCTTCGAATACGTCGACGACGCGTGCGCCGTCATTGGCGAACGGATCATGTCCGCCGCGCGCTCAGCCAGCATTAGCACCGTCGCATTGGTGTTGGTCGAGGTTATCGACGGCATCACCGAGCCGTCGACGATGCGCAGGCCTGTCGTTCCGCGCACCCGCATTTCAGAATCGACAACGCTCATTTCGTCCTCGCCCATCCGACAGGTACCAACCGCGTGGTACACAGTCGAGCCATTGTCACGCACGTATTGCAGCAGCGCTTCATCGGTGTCGGCCTGACGGCCTGGTACGGTTTCATCGACAATATAACGGGCGACCTCGGGCTGCGCGAAGATCCGCCGGCCAATCTTGAGTCCTTCCACCATCGTGTTGCGGTCGAGTTCACTGCTCAGGTATGACGGTGCAATGGTCGGCGCCGCCGTGATCTCGCTGCTGGTGATGTGCACATGCCCACGGCTCTCCGGGCGCATCTGCCAGACGCCGCACGAGACACCGGGCTCCGACTCCAGCACGCCGATCCGCCCCTCGGCAAAGCTGCCGGGCGCGATCACGAACTGCACGTCCGGACGGGTGGCGAGGCGCGTCTGCCCAAAGCCGCCGACGAGCGCCGCGCTATAGGTCAATACGCCGGTCCCTGACACGACGTAGCGCATCATCTCGCGCGCGAGCGCAAGTCCGTGCGCGCGCTCGTTCGCGGTACCGGCACCGCGCACCCTATAGCCGAGCCGAACAACATAGTGGTCCTGCAAATTGTTGCCCACGCCCGGCAACGCGATCCGGGTTTTAACGCCTGCATTGTCCAGCACGGCCTTGTCGCCGATGCCACTCATTTCGAGCAGCCTCGGCGTGCCGATCACACCCGCGCTCAGAATCACCTCGCGGGTCGCACGGATCTGCACCGGAATGTTCGCGCCCGTCGTCCCATTGATGCCGCTCACATGCGTGCCGTTCATCTCGAGCCTGGATACCTGAAGGCCGGTTACTACCGTCAGATTCGGCCGCGCCATTGCCGGCCGTAGATAACCGCGCGCTGCGCTCGACCGGCGACGTCCGTCGCGCGTTTGCTGGTAGAACCAGATCGACGGACCGCGCGTGTCGCTGTTCGGATCGTCGACGAAATCGAGACCCGCCTTCTGTGCGGCCTGGACGACCGCACTGCAAATCTCCGGCGGGTTCTTCACGCGGCTGACCTGGATCGGACCGTGCGTGCCTCGTTGCGGGCTGCTGCCCTCGGTCCACGTTTCCGAGCGGCTGTAAAACGGCAGACAGTTGTCGAAGTTCCAGCCATTCGCACCCGACTGCTCCCAGCTATCGATATCTTCCGCAAACGGGCGCACATACAGCAGGCCGTTAATGGCACTGGAGCCGCCAAGCCCGCGTCCGCGGGGAAACAGGATGGCACGGCCACTCGTCCCGGCGTCGGCCTCAGTGCGATAGCGCCATGTCACAGTGGGATGATCGAGCAATCGCACGAAGCCTGCCGGCACGTGGATGAACGGGTGACGATCGCGCTCGCCGGCCTCGACCAGAATCACTTTGACGGTGGGATCTTCGGTCAGACGGTTTGCGAGCACGCAGCCCGCCGTCCCCGCGCCGACGATCACATAATCCGCTGTGTACGATTTCATGGCTTCGCTCCGGCAGCGGCCAGTTCACGGCCTTCCAGTGCTGCGATCTCCTCCTCGCCGAAGCCGTACTCGGCAAGTACTTCGGCCGTATGTTGTCCGAGCGTAGGCGGCGGACGGCGGTAGGCGACGGGGCTGCTGTGAAAATTCACCGGACTCGCGATGTTCGTTACCCTCCCCGCGACCGGATGTTCGATCTCGACAACCGCATGGTTATGCGCGATCTGCGGGTCCTGCGTCAGCGCGGTGTGATAGTCCTGCACGACCGCGCATGGCACGTCCGCGGCGCTCAGATGCGCTACCCAATGTTCCGCGGTATGCAGCAGAAAGTGCTGCTCGAGGATCACGTCGAGTGCATGCCGATTCGCAGTTCGCGCGGTGTTGCCGATGAACCGTTCATCGCTCAGCAATTCTTCGCGGCCCAGCGCCCGGCAAAGGTTCTGCCAGAATTTCTCCGTGAAGCAGGCCGCAAAGAAATATCGGCCGTCGGAGCCCTGATAGTTGCGGTACGGCACCATCGTTGGATGCCCGCTGCCGAGACGCTCCGGCGCTTTGCCGCTTCTCAGCGTCTCGCCGTCGCGCGGGATGGTGCTGAAAAGCGCAGCCGAGAGAAGCGACGTATCAATTCGCTGGCCTTCGCCATGCCGTTCGCGGTGTAGCAACGCGGCCGAAATTCCAAACGCGAGCAGCGCCGCCGCGCCGAAGTCCGGCAACGGCGCACCGAGCCGGACTGGATTGCCGCCCGCTTCACCCGTCATGTCCATGAGACCGGCCACGGCCTGCACGATCGGATCGTTCGCGGGCCACGCGGCGTAGGGACCGCTTTGTCCGAACGCCGACACGCTGGCGTAGACGATCTTCGGATTGCGCGCCTTGACGGCCGCATAGCCGATGCCCAGCCGATCCACTGTGCCCGGCCGGAAGTTTTCGACGACAACATCCGCCTGCTCCGCCATGCGCAAAAACGCATCCCGTCCTTTCGGCGACTTCAGGTCGAGGCGGATGCTGCGCTTGTTGCGGTTCTGCGAGAGGAACTGCACGCTTTCGCCCTGGACGAATTGATTGCCCAGTTTGCGCGAGAGGTCACCCGCCATGGGCTCCTCGACTTTGACCACGTCCGCGCCGAGGTCGGCGAGCAGCACGGTACCGACCGGACCAGCGGTCATGACGGTGAGATCGAGAATGCGGTAGCCCGACAACGGGCCGACTTGCTTCTTATCCATGATGTGTCGCCTGCAAATGCGATGCGTTGGTAAATTCCGCCCGCGGGTAATCGAGCACGTCGAAGGCGAGACGGAACGGGTCGGCCTCACCACGCGTGATGGTCAACGCGTGGCCGAAACGGGCATCGTCGCGCTGGGGAAAGTCGGTGCGGTAGTGGCTGCTGCGCGACTCGCGCCGCTCGATACACGCCTGCAAGATAACTTCGGCAGTGGTCGCCATGTTGTCGATCGTCAGCGCGTCGATCGCTTGCGCCGGCGTGGCAGCGCCACCCGCGGTGAACTGCGCGCGCGCCTCGCGAACGGCGGCTAACGCGATGTTCAAACCGCTCTGCGTCTTCTCGACGAGGCAATGCGCTTGCATCGCGGCGCGCAGATCGGCGGCGATACGTTGAGCGTCGAACGAGGCATTCGGTTTTAGCGCTGTTCCGAGGCGCGTTGCGAGCGGCGCTACGTCGTGCTTCCCCGGCGCGTCACTGCCGCGCGCAAACGCGGCCGCGCCGGCGCCTGCGCGATGACCGAAAACCTGACCTTCGGCAAGCGAGTTGCCGCCCGGACGATCCGGGCCGCGCACGCCGCCCGCGAGTTCCCCCACTACGAACAACCCCTCGATGGTCGACATCGCGTCGGTGTTCGTCATTCGCACGCCACCGTTCAGGCATTGGAACGCAATCCCGACGTCGAGCAGATCGCGCTTCGGGTCGAGTCCCTTCGCGCGCATCCAGCGCAAGGTGTTCGGAATAGTGGCCGCCAACCGCTCGTCCGGAATGTCGGCGAACGAGAAGTGCACCGCACCGCGCTCCGTGCCTCTGCCCTGAGCGATTTCCGTTGCAATCGCGATATCGATGTAGCGCGATTCGTTCGAGATCGTGAAGGGGAACACCTTCTCGTCCATCGCGGCTTCGGGCGTCACGCCTGCCGGCAGGTAATCCGCGAGGAATTCATGTCCGTCGCGATTGAGCATTTTCGGATGCAGAATGAAGCAGGACTTGCTGAAGAGTTGCACGTAAGGGTGCACCATCGCCGGTCCGAACTGGTGGAACTCCATGTTCACAAGTTCGGCGCCATGGCGGAAGCAGATGGCCTGGCCGTCGCCGGTCATTTCTGCTGTCGAGACTTGCTGCGAGAACAGACCGTGCGCACCGCCGGTGCCAAGCACAACGGCGCTCGCGGAAACCACCAGCAGCCGCCGCGATGCCAGATCCATCGCGACCACGCCGCTTACGCGCCCAATTGAATCACGCAACAGGTCGATGAGCGCCGCTGGCTGACGCGTCTCGACGCCGAGCTTCCTCGCTTCGTCCGCGAGCGCGCTCACGAAGGCTTTGCCAGTTTTTCCCTTCACGCCGAGCGCGCGCGCATACGTGCCGAAGTCGCTGCGGATGAGTTTATAGCCATCGTTGACGCGGTCGAACGGCACGCCGAGTTTGATCAGGTCAGCGATGCGCTTCGGTGCGTCCTCCGCCAGCACGCGCACCAGCTCGCGGTCGATGAAGCCGCCCGCCGGACGCATCGTGTCTTCGTAATGCACCGTGGCGCTGTCGTCGGCGCTGCCATAGCCGGCCGCGCCCATGCTCATGATTTCGCTCGCGCCGTGCACCGTGCTGCCGCCCTGCCCGACCGGCGCCTTTGCCAGCACGAGGACCTTCGCACCGGCCTGTGCCGCCGACACCGCTGCACGCGAAGCCGCGCCACCACCGCCAACCACTACTACGTCGGCTTGCGCGTAGTCGACGCCAAAGCCAAGTTTCTCCAATGTCTGAGCTGCCGTCACGTCTGTCTCCGCTTACGATTTAAGCGCGCGCGCCACGATGTTGCGCTGGATTTGATTGGTGCCGCCGAAGATCTGGAACATCTTGGCTTCGCGATAATGGCGCTGCATCGCGTATTCGGCGGAGTAGCCATTGGCGCCCATGATCTGGATGCCGTCAGTGGCGACCTGCACGTACGTATCCGACGCGAAGTACTTCGCCTGTGACGACTCGACGTCGCACGTTTCCCCCTGGTCGAGCAGTTTGGCCGCGCGAAACGCCATCATGCGAGCAGCATCGACGCGAGTCTGCATGTCGGCGAGCAGGTGCGACACCGCCTGGAAATCGATGATCGACTGCCCAAACTGCTTGCGATCGTTCGCATACCAGCGTGCAAGATCGATCGCCGCCTGAGCGCCGCCCACACACATCGCCGACAAAGCGATGCGCTCCTTCGACAGCACCGTGGTGAGTTTCTTCCACCCCACGTGCAGGCCGCCCACAATCATTTCTCCAGGAACACGCACGCCGTCGTACACCACTTCGCAGGTGCGAATGGCGTGGCCGCCGAGCAGGTCGATCGGATTGATCGTCAGGCCTCTGGATTCTTTAGGGACCAGAAAGAGGCTGATCCCGTCGTGCTTCTTCGCCTCTGGATTGGTGCGCACAGCGGTCAAGATATAGTCGGCCTGCATCGCGCCGGAAATCCACATCTTGGTGCCGTCCAATATGAAGTCGTTTCCATCAGCCACGCCGCGCGTCGTCAGCGAGGCAGCATCTGAGCCGGAGCCGTTTTCGCTCAGGGCGAAGGCAAGAAAGGCACGGCCTTCAGCGAGCTTCGGCAACACGTCGCCCTTGATATTGTCCGGCGCGAAACGCGCCAGCGCGCCGCCCACCATGTTCACGTTCGCATTCCAGAAGCGCGCAAGCGCGATCGTGTGATAGGCGACGATCTCCAGATAAGCGGCCATGTCAAGATAGCCACCGACGCCGCCATACTCTTCGGGCAGCGTGATGCCGAACCAGCCCTGTTCCGCCGCCACCTTCACGAGTTCCTCTGGGAAGCGCTTTTCTTCGTCGCACTGGCGGACATATTCCGGCGACGCATGGCGCGTCAGCACACGATTCACTGAATCGCGAAATTCGAATTGATCGGCGTTCAGATACGGTTTCAGGTCGCGCCGGTTGACGAGATTGCTTGCGTATTCGGGATTCACTGTGTCTCCTCCTTGTCCGATCAGGACACCTTGCGTTGCGCCACGACTTCTTCGGCCTGCCCGAGCGGAATTGCACGCAGCATTTGCGAACGCGACTTCGCCCCCGTCATCAGGAACGCAAGATCCGAGCCGCTGAGAATGAAACGCGCGCCTTTCTGCACGTAGGCGGTCATCAGCGCTTCGTCGTACACGCCGCCCACGCCCGGTACCTTGCCGTGCCGGTGGCATGCGGCGCACACGGCGTCGATAGCGGCCGCCACACGCGTATGGCCAAGTTGTCCAGTGATACCGAGATCCGCCGTAAGGTCGGTCGCGCCGACCAGCAGCACGTCGATGCCCGGCACCGCCGCGATCGCGTCGGCGTTCTCGAGGCCTTCGCGGGTTTCTATCATTGCTACGACGAGCACCTCGTCGTTGATCGCCCGAACCACATCGGCGATCGGGAGAGCCTCGAAGCCGACCTGCGGCAGCATGCCCGGGATCGACCGCCCGCCCGCCGGCGGGAAGCGGCACATATTGGCGATCTGCACGGCCTGTTCGGGCGTACTGACGTGAGGCACCACGATGCCCATCGCGCCGGTATCGAGCAGTCGTGTGGCGTGGAACGGCTCGTGGCCCGGCACGCGGATGATCGGCGTCACCCCGCCCACCAGAGCCGCCGCGCAGATCTGCGCGGCGGTGTCGATGTCCATGGAGTTGTGTTCCATGTCGATGAACAGCCAATCGAAGCCGGCCGTCTGCGCGATCTGTGCGATGTCGACAGTGCGAGCCTGGCGCAGCCCCATGCCGAGTGCCAATTCACCTGCGGCCAATTGCGCTTTTGCGTGATTCTTGATGCTTTGCATGATGGATTCCATTCAGGCGGTTGCGTCGAGCGGCTCGTCGTCAGCCAGTTCGAGGTTGATGAATTTGGTGTCCAGGTAGTCGCGGATTGCGTTCGGACCACCTTCACGTCCAAACCCGCTGTCCTTACTGCCGCCGAATGGCGTCTCCGCCGTCGACGCCACGAACGTATTCACGCCGACCACGCCGGCCTGCAAACGCTCAGTTGTTTCCAGCGTGTTGCGCATCGAGCGCGTGAAGACATAGGCCGCAAGCGCGAACGGCAGCCGGTTCGCCTCGGTGATGACTTCGTCCATCGTCGTGAACCGGTTGAGAGTGCCGACCGGGCCGAACGGCTCGTCGTTCATCAGGCCAATGTGCGGAGCGGGATTAGCGATGAGTGTCGGCTCGTAGAACCAGCCACGGCCGGATTGCGATGGACGGCGTCCACCGCATAGCACGCTGGCGCCTTCACTCACGGCTTCGTCGACGAGGCGTTCAATCGCCTCGCGGCGCTTCGACGTGGTCAGCGGACCGAGGTCGGTGTCCTGCTGCAGCGGATCGCCGACGCGTAGCGCCTTCGAGCGCTCGACCAGCGCCTTCACAGTCTTGTCGAAGATCGATTCGTGGATATAGAACCGCGTCGGCGACGCGCAAACCTGGCCCGCATTGCGGAACTTGCCCAGCGACGCGAGATGCGCGAAAGCATCGATGTCTGCGTCCCGATGCACGATCACGGGCGCATGGCCGCCGAGTTCCATCGTGACCTTTTTGAGCGTCTTCGCAGACATCTCGACGATCTGACGGCCGATGGGCACCGAGCCGGTAAAGCTGATCTTCGCCACGCGTGGATCGGCCATGACCGTCGGCGTAATTGCGTCAGCTTTGCCGATCACCAGATTGACCGCGCCCTCGGGGAACCCTGCGTCGACGAAGCAGCGCACCAGTGCCATCGTCGCACCGGCCGCTTCATTTGACGGCCGGATCACGAGCGCGTTGCCGGCGGCCAGCGCCGGTCCCATCTTGCGGGCCAGCAGCAGCAGCGGGAAATTCCACGGCGTGAAAGCGGCGACCACACCGAGCGGCTCGTAATGCACCAGATACCGTCCGCCCTTGACGCGGCTTTCATATGACATGCCGAACACGCGACGTGCTTCGTCGGCGAACCAGTCGATCGACTCAGCGGACGCATTAGCTTCCCCATTGGCCTGAGCAATCGGCTTGCCGGTTTCCAGTGCCACGATTCGTGCGAGCTGCGGCGCGCGTTCGCGGATGAGCGTTGCGGCTCGGCGCAGCAGTGCTGTGCGCTCCCACGGTGTGAGCTTGCGCATTGCGGCTGACGCCTCGGTCGCGGCATCGATGGCCTCCGTGACCTGTGCCTGCGTGGCCAGCGGCATATAGCCCAGCCGCTCTTCAGTCGCCGGATTGATCGAGACCTGCCCGTTGTCAGCCGTCGAAGACTGCCAGCGACCGGCGATCAGCAAGCCGTGCTCGCGATAGTGCCCCTCTAGTTCCATTGCCTCCTCCTGATAAGTATTACGGATTACCTGCGTTCCAGGTGCTTTCCCGGTGTTTCAGTGCATGCACTCTTTTTCTTATATCAACACCTTGACAGCTAAGTGTCAACACTTTTATAGTGTGTGTCAGCGAAACAGGATCTATCGCATGCACTTTCGATGCCGACGAATCGCTAAAAAGAACGCCGCGGCGCCGCCGAATGCGTCATGCACCCTCCCTTTCCATGGAGCGAGACAAATGAGTTCGTATTCCCGTCGTACCTTTCTTCAAACCCTCGGAGCAGCCGCGGTGGCGACAACCGGGACCGGTTTGTTCCCATCCCCGGCTGGCGCGCAGACCGCGCAGTTCAAGTTGAAGTACGCGAACAACCTGGCGCTGTCGCATCCGCTCAATGTCCGCGCAAAAGAGGCGGCTGACGCCATCAAGAAGGAAACCGGCGGCCGCGTGGAGATGCAGATTTTCCCGAACGGTCAGATGGGAACGGATACCGACATGCTGTCGCAGGTTCGTTCGGGAGCCATCGACTTTCTCACTCAAGGTGGCGTGGTGCTGTCGACGCTGGTGCCGGTCTCTGCGATCAACGGCATCGGCTTCGCGTTCAAGGACTACAACCAGGTGTGGGCGGCGATGGACGGCGAACTCGGCAGCCACATCCGCAAGGCGGTTTCGAAGGTGGGCCTCATCGCGATGGAAAAACCGTGGGACAACGGCTTTCGCCATCTCACGAGCTCGGTCAAGCCGGTGCAAAGCCCGGCCGACCTCAAGGGCCTGAAGATCCGCGTGCCGGTCAGCCCTCTTTGGACCTCGATGTTCAAGGCGCTCGACGCATCGCCCACCAGCATTAACTTCAGCGAAGCCTATTCGGCACTGCAAACCCGGGTGGTCGACGCGGAAGAAAACCCGCTCGCGCTGATCGAAACCGGCCGCTTTTATGAAGTCCAGAAGTACTGCTCGTTGACCGGCCATATCTGGGACGGCTTCTGGTTCCTTGGCAACGCGCGTTCGTGGGGCAACCTGCCACCGGACTTGCAGACCATTGTGGCGAAACACCTGAATGCGGCCGCAGTGGCTGAACGGGCGGACGTCGCGGCACTGAGCACATCGCTCGTCGAAACGTTGCGATCGCACGGCATGGCGTTCAACAAACCCGATATCCAGCCGTTCCGCGCCTCGCTGCAAAAGGCCGGCTTCTACGACCAGTGGCGCAAGAAATACGGCGACGAAGCCTGGGCGTTGCTCGAGAAGTACACGCAGAAGCTCGCATGAGCACGGACCACCGAAGAGTTTCTGGAGAACGAGTCATGACTTCCCGAGTTCATCCCGAGCAGGTGTTCGCCCACGACATGGGCGCGCCGAAGGAACGACCTGCGGTATCGAAGGTCGTGCGCGTCGGCAGCACACTCGAAACGGCCATCAAGTGGATCACCGAAGTGCCCGCTGCTTTGCTGCTGTTGGCCGAAGTGGTGCTGCTCCTCACCAACGTTTTCTGCCGCTACGTGTTGCAGGATCCGTTGATCTGGGGTGACGAACTTGCGTCGATTCTGTTCATCTGGCTGTCGATGCTGGGCGCAGTGGTGGCGTTGCGCCGCGGCGAACATATGCGACTGACGATGTTCGTCGCTAGAATGTCCCCGCAAAATCGTGCGTTTGCGGAGACAGTCGGAAATTTCATCGTGATGACTTTCGTGCTGCTGCTGGTTCGGCCGGCAACCGAGTGGGCGATGAACGAATGGATCATCAGCACGCCTGCGCTCGATCTGCCCAATGCAATTCCAGCGGCCGCGATTCCCGTGGCGGCTGTGCTGATGCTCGTGCTCGCCATTACACGGTTGCTCGAACGCTCGTCGCTTCGCGATTGCCTGAAGGCTTTCGCGCTCGTGGCCGGTGTTGCAATAGCGCTTTACATCGCGCGGCAAGCGCTCGCGCCGCTGACCGCGGTGAGCCTGATCCTTTTTTTCGCCGTCGGCGTGATCACGATCATCTGTCTCGGTGTGCCGATCATGGTCGCATTCGGCGTGTGCACGTTTGCTTATCTTGCAACCGTCACTGGCGCACCGTTGACCATTGTCGTGAGCACGATGAATCAGGGAATGTCCAGCCTGATCCTGCTTGCCGTCCCGCTGTTCATTCTGCTGGGCGCACTAATGGAGGCGATGGGACTTGCCGAAGCGATGATCCGTTTCCTCGCTTCGCTGATCGGACACAAGCGTGGCGGCCTTGCCTACGTGCTAATCGGCGCCATGTACCTCGTGTCCGGCATCTCCGGTTCGAAGGTGGCGGATATGGCCGCGCTCGCGCCGGGCCTGTTCCCGGAAATGAAAAAGCGCGGCGCAAACGAAGGCGACCTCGTCGCAATGCTCAGTTCGGCGGCTGCCATGTCGGAGACCATTCCGCCCAGCCTCGTGCTGATAACGATCGGTTCGGTGACGGGCGTTTCGATCGCAGCGCTGTTCACAGGCGGCTTCATGCCCGCCGTGGTCGGCGCGGTAGCGCTCGCGGCAGTGATCTGGTTCAAGAGCCGCAGGGAAAGCCTGCAAGGCGTGCAACGGGCCTCCCGGGCCGAGATCGGCCGCGCATTTCTGATCTCGCTGCCTGCGCTCGCGCTGCCCTTCGTGATTCGCGCGGCCGTGGTGGAAGGCGTCGCCACGGCGACGGAGGTGGCGACAATCGGCGTGGCTTACACCTGTGCGGTGGGTTTGCTACTGTATCGCCGCTTCGACTGGAGCCGGCTCTATCCTATTCTGGTGGAAGCGGCGTCGCTGTCTGGCGCGATTCTGATCATCATCGGGTGTGCAACGGCGATGGGATGGGCGCTCACGCAGTCAGGCTTCTCCGCGCAACTCGCCTCTATGATGATGGCTGCGCCGGGGGGCAAGCTCGGCTTCCTGGCGATCTCCGCGATTACGTTCGTGATACTCGGCAGCTTTCTCGAAGGTATCCCGGCGATCGTACTATTCGGGCCGCTGCTGTTCCCAATCGCGCGCGCTATGGGCATCTCGGATGTGCACTATGCAATGGTCGTGGTGTTCGCGATGGGACTGGGCCTGTTCGCTCCCCCGCTTGGCCTTGGCTTTTATGCGGCGTGCGCGGTCAGCAAGGTGGACCCGACCACCGCGATGCGCCGCGTTTGGCCGTATCTGGGGGCATTGGCCGGGGCCCTCATCGTAATAGTGCTGGTTCCATGGGTATCGGTAGGTTTTCTGTACGTAAAATAGGCATCGAAAAAATGGCACAGACAAGGCAATCGTCATGAAAAGCACGCTCAATGGTGAACCGAACAGCAAGGTGAACGCCCGCGCACCGGAGGTGATTGCGTCGAAACTCGACGACATCCGCGATCAGGTGCGCGGCCTGATCCAGCGGGGGGAGTTGCGCCCCGGTGAACGAGTGAACGAGCAGGCGCTCGCCAACCAGATCGGCGTCGGCCGTAATTCGGCGCGTGAGGCGCTACGCTCGCTTGAACAGGCGGGGCTCGTTCGCATTGTGCCGAACCGGGGCGCGGAAGTGCGGCGGCTGTCGCTAGAAGAGGCAATGGACCTCTACGAAATCCGCGCCGGACTCGCACGCACGGCGGGCCGCCTCGCTGCGCTGCGCCTGACGACCGACGAGGAGCATCTGCTCGGGCTCATCCTTGACCAGATGGACGCGGCCGTGGCCGAGCGGGATAGCCGTCAGTATCAGAACCTGAACACCGAGTTCCACCGTCAGTTGATGGCGGCGACCAAGAATCCGCGGCTGATCACGATCAATCAGGCCGTCGAAGACGAGCTGACGCTCTACCTTCACAAGGGCGTGTATTCATTCGCACAGATGCAGCGCTCCTCGAAAGAACACCGCGAACTTTTCGAGGCGCTGCGCGCGGGTCAAGCCGACGCGGCTGCGGAGGCTTTCGAGAATCACGTGCAGACGGGAAAGAAACGCATGCTCGACACTGTGTCCACGAGCCCCTCTGAACGTAAATGAATTGGAGCAGCTTGTTGAAAACTATCGTGTTTCTGGACCGCGCGACGCTGTCGGCCGATCTACCGGATTTTCCGTTTCCGCATCGCTGGGTCGAATATCCGTCTACGACGCCGGAACATGTGGTCGGGCGTTGCCGCGATGCGCATATCGTCGTGACCAACAAGGTTCCACTGTCGGGCGATGTGCT
This sequence comes from Paraburkholderia sp. BL25I1N1, assembly GCF_003002025.1. Taxonomy (GTDB): domain Bacteria; phylum Pseudomonadota; class Gammaproteobacteria; order Burkholderiales; family Burkholderiaceae; genus Paraburkholderia. Next base: position 45,869 of record NZ_PVZB01000040.1, on the reverse strand, counting down.
CGAGCAGTTGCCGCAACTGGAACTGATCGGCGTGCCGGCCGCAGGGGTTAATCATCTGGATACCAAAACATGCCGCAAACGGGGCATCGGTATCGTCGCGTGTCCGGGCTATTCGACGATTTCCGTGCCCGAGCACGCGCTCGCGTTGATGCTCGCGCTCCGCCGCAACCTTATGCCTTACTGGCAAGACGTTTATGCTGGCGGCTGGAGCGGATCACCCACCTTCTACGCCGAACTGCATCCGATCCAGGATCTGCACGGATCGACGCTCGGTATCGTCGGTGCGGGTCACGGTGGAAAGCGTCTCGCCGAACTGGCCGGCGCGTTCGGCATGCGGGTGCTGTTCGCGGAGCGTAAGCACGCGAGCCGGGTGCGCGACGGCTATGTGGCATTTGACGAGGTGCTGCGTGAGGCCGATACGATCAGCCTGCATTGCCCGCTGACCGACGAAACGCGGCATCTGTTCGGTCTCGCCGAATTCGAGCGAATGAAGCGCAGCGCGTCACTCGTGAACGCCGCGCGCGGCGGTATCGTCGACGAGGGGGCGCTGATCGAGGCACTCGACCGCAAGCTGATCGCAAATGCCGCGCTCGACGTCCTCGAGCAGGAACCGCCCGCGGCCGATCATCCGCTGCTATCGAATGCGCGCACCGATCTGATCGTGACGCCGCATGTTGCATGGCGGACCCAGGTGGCCATGACGCGGCTCGTCACGCAACTCGCACAAGGCATCGAAGAGCATTATGCGCAGCATTGAGAACAGCCCTTGAAGGGTTGTGGTGTAATTGGAATGCGTCGATCTGTGACGCTCGAGCTTTTGATGAGCACGAGCCAACTCTTTATTGCGACAAAACCCCGCAACATCATTTGGATGCTCGCCTTCAGCCATACGTTGAACCGCAAGGATACGCATCTCTTCAAGCGTGTTGTGAGCCAGGCTCCGGCCATCTCGTTTCATGGGCGATCCTCTCAATAGCTATCGCTCAAGCATAGGTCATCTGTCCACAAAATTCCTGACTTGTGAGTAATTACGGTCGCCGACCGCAACAGGTAGGATAAAGTGAAAGACCGCGCCCCGCCCGAGCGCGCCGGAGACCCATAGACGCCCGCCATGTGATTCAACGATTGAACGGCTGATGCGAAGCCCCATGCCGGTGCCGTGGGACTTGGTTGTAAAGAACGGATCGAAAATCCGTTCCGCGAGCTGCGGCGGAACGCCCATGCCGGTATCACTGACAGACACAAGAATCTGCCCGTTTTCGGCCCACTGCGACCTGATGACCATCTCCCGGATTCCATCAACATCCTTCATCGCTTCGATGCTGTTGACGATCAGGTTCATCGCGACCTGCTGCAATTGCACGCGGTCTCCAACAATCTGAGGGAGACCGTCTGCCAGTTCTGTGCGGACCGATATGTCGTATCGCGCGGCCCCGCCGCGCAAGAGGTCCACGGTTTCCCGCACAATCTCGCTTACCTCGACGACCTCCTGATTCAGGGCACCCTTTTCGAATTGTGTGCGGAGCCTGGCGATGATCTGCGCCGCGCGTTGTCCGTCGTTCGCAATATGGGTGAGCGCCGCGCGCGCCTGATCGAGATTCGGCTCATCGCGGTCAAGCCATCGCAGGCCGGCATTTGCGTAGGCGATAGCAGCCGTAATGGGTTGATTGATTTCATGAGCCAGGGAAGCGGCCAACTCTCCCAAGGTGGTCGCCCGGTTAATGCGTGCGAGATCGGCCTGCGCTTGACGTAGCGCGTGTTCGGCACGCTTCTGCTCGTCGATGTCGGTGGTGGTACCAATGAATTTCAGAACCTTTCCTTCAGCGTCACGCAAGACCACAGCTTGTTGGAGATGCCAGCGATAGCTTCCGTCCTGAGCGCGCAGGGAGCGGGTTTCTATTGCGAATCCTTGTCCCGAGCGCACCCCGCCCCAAAAGACCCTCGATGCCGCTTCGCGATCCTCGCGGTGGACTGCGGTCATCCAGGCCTCCGGGTGCGACCGGACGAAGTCGAGAGTCTGCCCGGAGTAATCAAGCCAAACCTGATTCACGAAGTCCGGTGTCCCGTCAGGCTTGAGTGTCCAGGCGGATACAGGAAGTCGCTGCAGCAGTCCGGCCTGGAGTTGCAGATCCGAATAGAGATGCGAATTCTCCAGTGAAATGGCGGCTTGCGAAGCCAGCAGCTGCAGAAGAGCAACCCGGTTTGACGTGAAGGCACACGGCGCGAGATTATTCTCCAGATAAAGCGCGCCGACAAGCTTTGCCTGCCTTACGATGGGCACGCAAAGTACGGAGCGTGAACCCTTACGCCGGACATACTCGTCTTTCGAATACACGCTATCGGCCGAGGCGTCATCGAGGAGCACGCACTCCTGTGACCGGGTGACATATTGCAGCACGGATTGCGGGAGGTCAGACGGCGTGATCGCGGCTTGACGAAGTGCAATCTCGATATGGCTCGGTCCACTGATCGCTTCCGCTTCGATCCGGGGCTCGCCGCCCCAAAAGAGGATGAGCAGAGCCCGACTAGCCCCAGCGTTCTCGACCGCGAGTCGTACCAGCTTCTCGATCAGACTGGGAAGGATCATCTCACTGGAAAGTGTCTGCGAAGCTTTGACAACGGTCTCAACATCCAACTGACCGGTCGGTTCGCCAATCGCGGCTGCGGAACCCGGCGTTCGCTCCCGGAGCAGATTCGGATAGCGTTCGTCAAGTTGTTTTACTTTGCCGAGAGCACCCCAACCGTGATAGCACCGACGCGCGTTGCGAAGATAGAAGTAGCCCGCGCTTTCGATACCACCCCCCAGGAAAAAACGTCCAGCAAGCTCGTTGGCGACGGCCTCGTTGTGCACAAAACTGTTCGCTTGTGCGGAGCGGATAGCCTGCTCGTAGAGGCGCATGGCGTCGAGGTCGCGCCCTCCGATCCGGGCGAGTTCCGCGCCCACCAGTGCGGCCCGGTTTTCGAAGTTTTCCGGGCAATTCTCCGCCCATATTGCAAGCTGCCTTTGGTGATCGGCAAGAGCCTCGAAGTGCTCCTTTCGCGAGCCTGCGATTGCATGGTCAAAAGCGCCGGCTCGGGCGAGTCCGCCGTAAAAGTAAAACTCCGCCACTTCGAAGTAGGAGTGCACTGACCAGAGCAAACGTTTTGCATTCAACGACGCAAGCACCGCGGCACAATGATCGCCGGCAAAGAAGTGAGCCTGTAACTTTCTGATCCAATAAAAACACTCTCGCGTCGCCAAGGATGCATTGCTCGAAAATTGCGCCTCGAATTGAAGCTCGTCGAATTGACCGCAATTGAAAGAACCGAACTGCGTTGTCAGGCCGCGTAATGTCCGCACAAACGCGAGCTGCGTGGCGATCTGGTCAATGAGGCGGCCGAACCGAACTTTCTTCGCAAACTCGAGACCGGCCTCGGCTTCACGCTGCACCTCGGCCAACGGCTCTCCCGTTGCGAGCAGATTAGTGTTCAGATGGTGGCAGCTAAATGCGCCAAAACTAAGGTCGCCGATCCTGTTTGCCGCGTCGAAGGCGCGCCGTAGGAGTTGTTGTCCGGTCCTAGCATGTCGCTTCCATGGGATGACACAGCTTCCGAAGCGCATATAGACGCGCGCCTGATAGCGACGCCATCCGTGCTTCTCCACGAGATCGTAGCCTAGTTTTCCGAACTGAAATCCGGCCTCGTAGTTTCCGAAATGAGGCCCGGCGATCATGCCGAACGATACATACGCGAAGCACGATGCGTCGCTGTTGCCATGTTCGAGGCTAAGGGAAAGTATCCGGCAAAGCACGAGCGCGAGAAGGTTCTCGTCGGTGAATTGCGCCCTAAGCACAGCCTCCGTGAAAACATCCAGAATGTCGAGTACATCCGGATCGGTGATCAACGGTAGGTCAACGAGCTCGCCGATTTGCCTCGTCCCCAGCCACGACCAGATTTGTTCGTATTCCTGCAATACCTGTTCATCCGTGGGATGGGGCGACCAATCTTTTCCGTACCCTCGCTGGTATTCGACGAATACCTCCTGCCACGGTCACCGCGACCTAGCAGGTTATAGAGCGTCAGGCGTAAATGGGCGACCAGCGCAGTATCGTGAGCAGTTTTCGCCCGTCCGGCCAACATGGAAAGACGGCTTTCCGAGCCAGTCATGTCAGCAGTCAGCAATTCGCATGCGGCAAGCAGATGCTCGATCGCAAAGACAAGACTATAGTTGCGATCCCAAGCCTCCTCCGTCAGCAATCTGCGCCCGGCGTGGAGATACTTGAGGGCCGAGGCGTACGCCGTCGACATCTTGGCGCGTCTACCCGCAATGAGATTCAGTTGCGCAATCCGTTCACGTTCCGCAATTGGCGTGATCAGATGAGCGCCACGGTTGAGTTGATTGACAATCTCGAAGATCCCTTCCTCAAGTTTGTCTGGCGAAGTGTGCGAAGCCATCGACATGCCGATTCGCAGATGCGCCTCGGCGCGCAACTCCTGAGGAATGAGCGAGTAAGCCGCCTCCTGCACACGGTCGTGGAGAAACCGGGAAGCCTCGTCTGAACACATAACGAATCCCGTTCGGACCGCTTCCCAAAGCCGTCCGTGCATTTCCTCGCTCGAGTCCTGATACACCGTGCGCAGCATGACGAAGTCGGCGCTGTTGCCGAGACACGCGAGTTGCTGCAGCGCTTGCTGCGTTTCGGTGGACCGCGACGCTGTTTGTGACGACGGCCAGCTCGAAATCACCATCTGCCAGTCGAACGCGCGCTGCGCGGCTCCAGATTGAGACCAACGCTAGGCGGCACCCTGTGAAATGCTCACCGGGGGTAGATCAATGGTTCAAGCGCGTAAAAGTTGGCGAGCGCCCACGAACGCCGGCGATGTTGAAATCAACTCAACGTAAGATCATGAGGCACACGACGAACTGCGGTTCGACGGGTGTCGGGCCAAGCTGAATAAGCGTCTATCGCGTCATCTGACAGTTTGCGCGGCTCACAGAGAGCATTGACGCGTTGTAGCGCGGGCGGATAGACAGCAACCAACTGATTTTGCGCGTTTCTTATTTAGGGAGTAAAGGCAAACCCACGGCCAGCTTGGGTACGTCTAGCCGGCGAATTGTACGGAAATCAAAGTTACCCCGGTCAGCCTTTGTCCCATAACTGAATTGGGGTTGTTGTACGTGGTAGGGATCCGGCCGGGCACCTCTGTGTGGGCGCCAGGTACGGCGCCGCTTCCGCCCAAGCCATGGAGCGGGCGCGGCAAGCCACCGAAATTGTTGCGCCGTGCGCCCGGCCATAAACCGCTCGTGGTGAAGGAACTGGCCATGCAATTACCCATGAACGCCTGGCAAACCGTAACCTGGCGGGAAGGCAGCAACGCAGCACTTTCCTCATGCTTTGCCGCCATATGGGTTCGTCCCGCACATCATGACTATTGGCGAAGTACCGTTCGCGACGAAGAATGGTTGCTTATTGAATGGCCTGATGGCGATACGGAGCCGCTCAAATATTTTCTCACTACTGCCCCCGGGGAGGCGACACTTGAGCAGCCTGTGTTCGTGACCAAATGCGCTGGCGCATCGAGCGCGACTATCAGGACCTGAAACAGGAGTTCGGGCTCGGTCATTGCGAAGGGCGAGGCTGGCGTGGCTTTCATCACCACGCCACACTGAGTATCGCTGCATATGGGTTTCTGATGGCTCAGCGACTCAGAATGCGCTCGGATGAGCGCGATAAAAAAACTTCCCCGAACGCGCGCTGCCTGCCCTTCCCCCGGATTACATCCCCCGGCGCAATCCAGCGCGCTCAGCGCCACGTTCCTGATTCCATTTCCACGTTGGGCATCCTGCTTGGACTAAAGCTCATGCAACGATGGCATTCTTCCTGTACGGTAACAGACCGCGCAACTACTTATGTGACACAGTAGTACTAGTTGCCCCTTCCGACGCAAATCACGCACGAGTTTGGACAAAGAGGTGTTAAGGAAAGTCTGCAAAAGTCCTGGCACTGACGCCCCGTTCAGCTTTCCTGGAAGCAGCGGGAATTAGTTGAGGAGAAGAGTAGCGCCGCGCAAACGATTTATCCAGGCTGGACTACTTCCCGAGCAAGGCAGGCGCGAAGAGATTGGGGTTGGCTTGTAACGCATCGCGGCAAACCCGATATTTTCTAGATGGACAAGACTGTTTATCCATGGTTGGTGTTGGGCTTCACTTTAGGAATTTCCTAAAATTGAGTTACTCGATGTGGGGCGACGTATACGCTCCGGGAAAAAGTACCAGGCCAGCGTTAAGGTGGAGGTGATCTCATGGCAGTCGCGCTAATCACGGGAGCCAGCCGGGGCATTGGCGCGGCTGTTGCCGTGGTTCTGGCCGAACACGGGTACAAGGTGGTCGTCAACCATCGCGCCAGCGCATCCCACGCCGAGGACGTGGTCGCGACTATCGTCGCAGCCGGTGGAGAAGCCGTGGCGATTAAAGCCGACGTCACCGAGCCTCATGATGTCGCGACCATGGTCGATGAAATCGAGCAGCGGTGGGGCGAAGTCGACGTTCTCGTGCACAACGCGTTGACGCCGTATGACGTTACCTCGTTCGCCAACCTGAGCTGGGAGCAACTCGGTGGCAAGCTCGACAGTGAGCTGCGTGCCGCCTTCCTGGCAACGAAGGCTGTTGTGCCGGGAATGATTTCTCGTGGCCATGGGCGGCTGGTCTATATGAGTACCCTGCTGTCGCGTCATCCGCGTGATGGGATGATTACCCTGGGCACCGCCAAGGCTGCCCTGGACCAGTTCGTGCGGTACGTCGCTTTGGAACTGGCGCCGCACGGAATCACCGCCAACCTCGTCGCACCGACCACCGTGGAGGGCGCTACTTCGACCGGGCTAGTCTCGCCCGAACGGCTGGAGGCGATCGCGGCGTCCATACCGATGCGACGGCTCGCCCGTCCCGACGAGGTGGCCAATACGGTGGCGTTCCTGGCAAGTGACGCTTCGGGTTTCACCACTGGCCACTACATTCCGGTGAGTGGGGGATTTGGCATGGAGTGAACACAACGAGCACGCGAATCGTCCGAGACTCGGAGAGCAGCTATTTTGCCAATGCGATTGATTGACCTGACAGAGGTGTTAATTGCCATGCACTCGATTGACCTGACTCATATGGGCAGTGGTACTCACGAAGAGCTGATCGCGCATGTGGCCGATCAAGAGGGATATTTCGAAGATGAAGGTATCCACGTCGCCCTCCGCGACGGAGCCGTGTGGAAGATTGAACGCGTGCGCGCCGGCGCAACCATCGGTCTGGGCCGAACTCTATTGTCGCGGCTGACCGACGGTATCCAATGGACGGCCCTCGCGGTCAACACCCATCGTCCGCTCTTTTGGTTCCTTGGCGCCAACGGGGTGCAATCCATGGACGGTCTTCGAGGGCGCCGACTGGCGGTCCACGGGGCTCGCACCGCCCCCGGGGTTTTCGCGCGGATCGTGCTGCGCAAACACGGGTTGGACCCCGATCGCGACTTGGAATGCGTGGAACGGATCCCGGGGGACTACCAGATGGACCTGCGACGCCTTCGCGACGGCTCGATTGACGCCGCCTACGTAGGCAGCACGTTAGCGCCCGAACAGGTCGCCCTTGAGGAGGGTTTTTCGGTGCTGTGCTGGGTGGGTGACCACTTCCAGATCCCCACCGTGGGACTCGCCGTGGATCCCGCGCGCATCTCGCTTGACGATCCGGCCCTGCAGGCGCTGGTGCGGGCCAACAAGCGGGCGCTCAAGACGATCGCCGAACAACCCGGTCTGGCCGTCAAATACATCAATTCGATGTTGGGCCGGCTGACCAGCGAGGAAGCGGAGCAATACTACGAGCGGTACGTCCGCCCGTATTTCACTTCCGACGGTCGGGTGGACCTCAAAGTCGCCCAGCAGGGGGTCGCCGCGGTCGCCACCGAACTTGGCATCCCAGCGGGAACCGCTGACCAGATGTACCTCCCGGCCTCGTAAGCGGGCCGCTACTCAATCAGGATGACCAGGAGTCGACCCGCGCTGTGGTGTCATATTTCTTCTGCGTGGCCGTTTACGGGGTGAAGCCGACGCGTGAACGTCCGACCGGCGACGCACGTGAACGAGAGTTTGTGGCCGAAGGGACTTGCATCACCTGGTGAGCTAGAAATGCCGGAATTCCCGTTCAATTTCATAGGCGGGAGACTTGAGGCGCGTACTAGAGAGCCCTATATCGGAATCGGAGTCCTCAATGAACAGCGTACAAATCGAGCAGAAGAGCTATGAGATGCCCCCGCGAGAAGGGATCAGCATCGCGCATTTTCTCACCGTCGCCGACATCGAGCGATCAGCTCGATACTACGAAAAGGTCTTCGGCGCTCGTATTCTGAGCCTCGGTGACGGCAACGCGCCTGGGTACCTTCAGCTTGGGAATATCTGGATGATTCTGAATGTTGGAGGCGGGCCGACCCCGGATAAGCCGACGGTAACGCTCAGCGTCCCCGACCCGGATCACATCAACAGCTTTTTGAATTTCCGCGTTGCAGATATTCAAGCGTGCTATGAATTATGGAAAAGTCGAGGAGCGGAGTTCATCTCGGAGCCGATCCCCAAGTACGGCGAGACGCGCTGCTACATCCGCGATCCGGATGGATATATTATCGAGGTCGGACAGAGCACCGAGTTGGTCTACGGCTGACGCTCGGCCCGGATTGGATGCCTTAAACGTTTACGGATGCCCGCCTGGCGCTAGCTGATTGGCGCGAAGCGCTCCGGCCTTCAACTGCCGAATCGCGAGCGAGCGGTCCGACCGGGGCGCACTGACTGTTGCACCGTCCGAAGAGGCGGCGCCTTGCGCTCTTCGATCGCTCCGATCGTAGCTAAGCTGACGAGCCTGAATACGCCTCACGCAGCCGGCATGCCGGAAAGCGGACAGACCGAATGTCGCCGGAGGGTCCAGAGTGTGTGGAAACTCCATTTTTTCCACTGGGGGTTGGTTACCGGTCAGGTCGATCGAGTTTGATACGGCGAGTTTGCACTGACCGAATGTCGCAGGCACAACAAAGCCCCTCTGGGCTTTAGCTTTCAACCATCTTCATGGCCTTCAACGTCCCTGCAACGCCAAGTATGTTCATCACCCGCTTCAGGTTATAGGCCAACACCTGAAGGCTCATCTATATGAACGCGTCCCGTTTGAGCAAGCTCTCGTGTGTTCTGGGAAACAGGTTGATCGCGGCTCTATATCCGGGCTTGTTGCAGCCTGATCCGCTGCGGCCCACTATGAAATCCGCTGACCCATGCCTCATTCTCCGTGCGAGCTCGAAGCTCGTATGAGCCTTCAGGTTTCGTGGATCATGGTCCGACCTCGTGTGTCATCACATACGGCGCCTGCGCAACCTTTGGACGTATCAATCTGATTGCAAGTTAGTTGTTCGCGAATCGATTACCGCCTATGCCGGCTTCCTGCTCACGTAATCCCTCTGGTATGGACGGTCATGCGCCAGAACCGCCCAGATCATCCGTGCCATCTTGCTGGCGAGCGCGACGATCACGACATTCGCTGGGCGACGCCTGCGCATCTCCTCAATCCAGGTGCCCGCATCCTTGGCGTGACTCAACACGGCGCGCGCGCCATGGATCAGCAGTGTTCGGAGATACGTGTCGCCCCTTTTGCTTATACCGTGCAAATTCACTTTGCCGCCGGACCCACTCTGTCTGGGTACGAGACCAGCCCACGCAGCAAATTCCCGACCGGAGCGAAATACCTTCGCATCGCCCATCGTTGCCACTGGAGCGGTTGCAGTCAGCAGACCCACGCCTGGAATTTCGCTGATGGCCTTTACGGCGGGATCGTGCTTGACCCACTCGCGCATTCGGCGCTCGATCGTGGCAATCTGCTCGTCAAGCTTTGCCAAACCGTTCCACTGCTCGCGCATCGTATCGACCAGCACCGCTGGAAGGCGCTCACTGATCCTTGCCAACACGGTCGGTATCGCTCGGTCCAGTGCCGCACGGCCTTTGCTCATCACTTCGCCATACTCAGTGAGCAAGCCTCTGAGGCTGTTGATCTGCATCGTAGGAAACTTCACCAGTTGCTGCGGCTTTGTCAAATTGACGGCGTGGGTACGTACCAGTACAGCGTGAGTAGGATTCCTGTTGATTATTGATCGATACCGGTCGACTCGGTGACGGTCCATTGGGACCAGCTGGCCAGCCGGGCCAACAGTTGCGTTCGATGATTGCCTGCGCTCATCCGGTGACGTGGCAACGCGAAGTGCTGGCGGATCGGGCCGAAGCAGGACAGAAAGCGTTGTGTCCGACGCGGGTCGCGGAATCCTTGCATCTGGCGCTCACGCCGGCGCGTCGGCTGGTGGCTGTTCTCCGCCCGGTTGTTGATTCTCGCGGCAGCTCGCACGAAGACGTGCTTCACGCCGGCTAGCTGTGACACCTCGGCCTTTGCCGCCGGGTAGCTGCGCACTGGTCGGTGACAATCTTACGGGGTACCGGGTAAGAGCGCAGCACCTTTCTGAAGAAGCGCCTCGTAGCTAACCTCGACGCCACGCTAGAGCAGCAGTTCCTCGATGTCGCGCAGGCTCAGGTTGAATCGATGGTACCAACGTACCGCGCAACTGATGACCGCGGCCGGAAAACGGAAGCCGTGATATGGCGAGGGAGTCTTCTTCATTTCGCCATTCTACCCAGCGACTCCTTCAATTTGACAATGCCAAAAATAGGCATCGCCGTGGCACGCGCGTTGCGCGCCTCGGAGTATCACTCTTCAGGAGAGGACCATGACAATCCATGACCCTAAAATACGGCCCCAGACGGGCGATGCCGGCGCGAACATTGTCGGCGGTCGAGTGGGTACAGGGCCCGGGCCGGACGTGATGACTGCGTCGACTCTGGATGGCAACAAGGTGGTCTCATCGGATGGAGCAGAGATTGGCAAAATATCCGACATCATGCTTGACGTGCGCAGCGGTCGTGTCACCTATGCGGTGCTCTCGGAAGGTGGCTTCCTTGGCATCGGCAGCACCTTGCACGCGATCCCGTGGAGCGCGCTGACACTGGACACAGATGAGATGTGCTTCTTTGTCGACATAACGGCCGAAGAGGTCAGAAATGAGCCCGGTTTCGACAAGGACCACTGGCCATCCATGGCGGACGTGCAATGGGGCGCCACGGTTCATCGGTATTACAACCGGGACCCGTACTGGTCGGGGCCCCGCGCTGTGAGCGAAGAAAACCTGACTGACATTTAAGATGTTTTATCGCAGACTGCCACCATGCGAAGCTGCCGCCGCTTGGCAAACGGCCGTACAGGCAGACCCAGTGCATCGGGCGTTGCTTCGGGCACGGAGGAAACCATGACGAATCATCGAAAGAAACAGACGCGCGACGTAGGCCGCCCCGAGGATAACAATGAGCGACGGCGACCAGAAGACGCGCCGAACGCCTCCGGCTCGCCGGCGCAGGACAGCGCTGCCCCTGTCCTGCGGTCAGAGGACGATGAACTGCGCGATGAAGATGCGCCGAAATAGAAGCGGCGCTGCGGAACTCGTGGCGAGACAGGGGCGCAAGCGGCGGCCCTGTGCTTCGCAAGGGGCATACCTCGGCGTACGGACCCGTTGCAGCACGTAGGCGGAAGTCCGGCCATCGGGTTCTGCGGCCAGTAAATTCTCGCCCGGCAGGACCACCGCCCGGACACTACCGCTATCAGCAGCGCAACTTTCTGTATCAGGTTAATGCTAGTTTTCTTCTTGCATCGCCGCAGTGAAAGTGATACCGAGCAGCAACCCTTCCGGTGAGATGAAACGAGTGACCGTCTGCCCCCAAGGTTCTGTCCTGGACTTGACGAGCATCCGATATCCTCGCGACTCAAGCTCCGCTGTTGCTTTCTCGACGCTCTCCACATCGAACTCGAGCCAGGCTTGCGGAACAGGGATGACGTCGGGCCAGGCCTCCTTGCCAAAGCAGGACTGGGCCGCCTGAGAAAGAGGCCACAGGGCAAAGCTTTTTGCGCCGTCGAGACCTTCCGTATGAAGGTAACCGCCGCTCTCCTCCTTGAAGGGGATACCGAGGCTCTCGCAGTAGAGTTCGTGACTTGCGTCCGCATCACGGACGATGGGGCCAAAGCCCGCGACGAACAGAATTTTGATGTTCCCGATGCGTTCCATGTCATCTCCTCTTCAGGCAATCCACGGAGTTCCTGGTAAATGTGACCCTTATATCCGCAGACCTTCACCCTGCTTTCGGGGGCGGCGTTGAATCCGTTCAAGCTCCGCACGAGCTGGATAATTTGCGCGTTCGTATCGCCCCGCGAAGCGAGGGTGCGCATTACTCGAATTCGCCGCAATAACGTCCCTGACCGACCTGCTCGTATCTATTCGCTGTCCGCTCTGACGACAAACAAACGGTGCTTCAGCTTCATGCGGGGCGTCGTTCAATTGTCCGAACTGGCCCTCGCCCGGTTAACAGCCGCTCCGTTGGATAGAGCCGCGCATCCACGGCTCGGACCTTAAACCGCGACCGCTTGGGCTCGCGCCCCGGCCAGGGAACCACGACGTCAAACTTCAACCACGGCGAGAAGCGCTGGCGCGTCGCCGATGACACGACTCTGGTGCCCTTTGCCCGTCGTGTCCTCGAGCAGGATGGCGCTTCCCGCCGCGACGCGTCGTCGCTCACCGTCACTGGCCTCAAACTCAACTTCCCCGCTGAGAATAAATCCCCACATGCGCATGGGTGAAGGATGAAGGTCGCCGACCCATCCGCTGGGCGCGTGCAAAAATCCGTGGCGGGTCGCTGCCGCGAAATCCGACACGTCAAAGGATTCAGCGGGGGGCGCGAAGTTGCGGGTGACCAGTAGGAGGTTTACCGACCCAAAATGACTTTCGCCAATCGAGTCTGAAAACAGTCGTGAAAATGTCAGCGCAAGCGCCATGGGGCTCTCCTTTTCGCGGCCTATGTTCCAGTCGGCGTTCGACGTAACCCGTCAGATTGGAATCTCAGACGCTTGAGTTACGCAGCGCTTTGCAAGACGGCGGCCACACAACGTTCGGATTGAGTGTCCCGCCCGCCGGCACCGGCGTCAAGACGAGGCGACGTAGCAGCGAGGGCATCGTGCCAGCATGGCGAAACAGGCGCGCAGAGGTGTGCCCTCACCCGATAAGCGGTTTCACGCCTGAACCCGTCCGAATAATCCTCGGAGTTTGCACACACTCACATTCGCCACCGCGTGCGCCAAGGCTTAAATTGACGGGCAGGCGGTGACGAAACCGCCGCTCACGCGGAAATAGTGACGCCGGAGACCAGCGAGCGGACCCATATTGCGTGACTGGCCATGAACGCACTAATCGTCACGAGAGGTTGCAATGCGACGTGCATATCATTATCGGGGCTTCGAGGCGACCATTGAAGTCGAGTCGGTGCCGGCTGTTATTGTCGCGGGCTCGGTGGTCGCGTCGGGAGGTCTTGTGGTGAAGGTTACTGTGCGACACCCGCCGTCCGGACGTGAGTTTCCCCCAGCCCAGCTCCTGGACGAAGGCGAACCGACGTTCGCCACCGAAGCTGAAGCCCTGATGGCAGGGTTTAGTGCCGCCCAACGGCTCATTGATGACGCGCTTGCAGAACGATGATGGCCGAATACTTCGTCGTGCATCCTAGCCACGTCGTAGCCCGCGCGCTGTTAGATGGGTAAAAGCGGCGTCGGATTTTCTAGCCGCTCGTGTCACAGGCACACGAGTTATCCGCAGTACCCGAGCGACGCTCTTTCAATTTCTGTGGCGCATCACTCAGAATATTCGCGCAAAGACGTGGCACCCCGTGCCGGAAGCCGTTGGTTGACTCACGGCCGTTGTCAGAACGCGGCTAGCGTACCGTCTCAAATACGACAATTGTCTCTATCGAGACGAGTGAAGGCGCAAAAGTGAACAATGCCGCGCCGTCTACCAGGAGCACCGGTGTGGTCCGCTTCAGCCTGAGAGCAGAGACTCGAATTGTTCAAGTGATAGCGGCTTCAGAAGCTGGCCATCGAAGCACGACATGTCGAAGCGCTCGGGGACGTCATCATACGCGGTCATTGAGAAGATGCGCCGGGACGCATATTTCTCGGATGCACGGAGCCGCAGGCACAACTCGTGGCCGCTAATGTCAGGCAGTCCAATGTCCACGAGAATGAAATCGAAAGCGCCGTCACCGCAGGCCGCAACCAATGCGTCAGCTCCGGAATACGCTTTCGTCACAGCATGCCCCATCGAGCATGCGACGTCAGCCAGCAGGTCAGTTGTAGCGCTGTAGTCGTCAACAAGAAGAACATTCATCGGACATCACTCCAACATGCAGAACACGCGAGGGCCGTCGCCTCACGTTGCGATGTCATGCAATTCTGTGCCGCGATTAACACGTACGCGGAGTACCATCGCATCCATGCTCGCGCCCAAGGTGCTTACCCGTCCTGGAATTCGCAGCAACGTCGGGCGTCTCCTCGTCGCGCGAGAACTGTACTCGACGCATCGAAGCATTTTCCAGCAAAACCTCGGCCACATAGCGAATATGAACACTACGCTGGTCGCACAACAATCATGTCGACATGGCGGCTCAGTGTGTGACTTTGGCGTATGTTGATTGTTGCTGCGCTCAAGGCCGCGCCGAAAGCGGCCACAGTCGCGCCGAAGGAAACCGATTCGCCCAGGCGAACCTAACCGAGCACTGCCAGTAGCTTGATAAAATTGCGTTTGGCGCGATAGGTCTGTCGGATTGACTCGAGTTCATCGCCAAAATGCGCATGCTCGTTCAGTTGCGCCCGCAGTCTCCGATGGTCCGCACAATGCCGAACGCCTCCTCATAACGGGCATTACGCGTTCCACTTTCGGCGGCGATGGGCAGCAGGCGGTGATACAGCACGATGGCGTCGTGCGGACAGGTCTTTGCGCGAATGGATGCCATCGTTGCCCACATCGTTGTCGCGACCGGACCGCCACAGAACGTCTTCCATGCCGTGTCATTCTCGCGCCCGGTGAGAAAGATTTTGACCAGCTCGGTTCGCGTCGGCATCTGCCAGGAGCTGCGCTTCGCTTTGGTCGACGCCTCTTCAGCACGAACAAGACTCCACAGATGATTGAGCGCGCGCTCGCGCGTCATGTCGTGCTGGCCCGTCGCGCTGGCGACATCCATCGACGCGGCGAATGCTTCGGCACCCGGGCGCACCTCAAATCGTTGCCATGCGAACGCATCTGCTTTTGCGAATTCGCCGCGCCGCAGGTTCTCCTGGATGCAGAAGTCGAGCAGACGTTGGTCCACGTTCTTTCCCGATTCCGTGAGGCCGCCTTCGGCCCACGCGAGACCTTCGTCGTAACGCCCGTGCTTTGCGCAAAGCTCTGCGACCAGCAAAAAACGGTGGACTCGACAGGTCCTTTGAGCGGATACGAATCAGCGCGTCGACGTCGCCGTCGAGTTCCGCCAGCGCCTCCATCGCGTGTTCCAGTCGCATGCGTGGCGGTTCGAACAACCGGCGAAATTCATCGCTCGGCGCCAGTGCCGGCAGGCCGTCCCATCCGTTTTCTACAAGCGTGCGGTACCGATGAATCCCAAGGTCGCCGAGCGGCTCGGCGTAAGCCGGCAACACATCGTAGAAGGTATCCCACACACCTTCGGTGTGAAACCGGAACAGTCGCTCGGCAAGCCTGATTGGGTCCGGGTGGGTCTGTCGACAGGCTTCGAGATGCACGGCGACAAGCTCCATGATGGCCGGCATCACATCGCCCCCGGAGTCATCAATGTGCTCGAGACTTGCTTCGGCGCCGGCAATCGCCAGTTCCGCAAGCTCGACCACCTGGGTGGCCTGAGGACCGTCGAGCCGCTGTCGCAGCATGACCGCGAGCGCCATCAGGCCGTCGCCGTACGCGCCGGCTTCGCGCCAGTCGAGTGGTCGCGAATGCGCGTCGCCTGTCGTACCGCGGTCTTCATGCTTGGCAGGTCACTGGCGTTCGCCGCACGCGCTGCGAACAGGAGCTTGTCGCGCAGCGCCATGTCGCGCTCGACCGCTTCCAGCAGCAAGTCGCGCACGGCTCCCGCATTCAGCGTTGCAACATATTCACGAATCTGCTCCTCGTACGTCTTGCGCTTTTTACGAGGCTTTGTCGGCTCTGACTCATCGGCATGAAACACGTCCGCGCCGGTATTCTCGAGCCACGACAGGGCGACCGCGACCGCGTCGCTTGCAGAAGATACCGTCCGCGCCGACCAGACAGTCGCATTCGTAGGTCAGCTCGCCGTCGTCGCCCACGCCAAGCTCGACGCTGTACCTGTGCGTGCCACGTACGCGCCCCAGGCGTAACGCTCCCGTAGAGCGTCGGCGCACACAATCCGGACCCTGTGGACCTCGACGAACGCGGCGGAATCACCGGCGACGTGGATCAGGTCAAGAGAACCGTTCATCCACTCTCACGCCGTCTCCACGACTTACGCGTCGGACTTCCACGGCCATGAGGGGTAGACTCGCCCGCTGCTTTCAACGCTCTCCCGGTGGGCCTCGGCTTGTCCGCCATTACGCTCGACATCGCTAGCGCTCGGCGCCTCGTCCGCCTGCAAGCTCCCGGAACTGCCATCGGTCGAATGAGTGCACACGTCCTCGCCGGCTTTCAGCGGCGGCAGGCCCGCGCCGAACCACGGAACTTCGCCCCGTAACGCAGCGACATACGCCCGCCATCCCTCCGCGTTGCCGGCAAACAGGCTCCGTCGAACAGTGGAAGCAAGACGCTTGCGATTCAGCTCAGGCTCAAGCAGTTCCCGCGGCCATGCGAAGAAGGCGTCTGACACTCGCTGAACAAACTGCTCTGCTGTCATCCGCGGCGATACCTGTTCCAGGAGCGGGAAGCCTCCAAGCGGGTCGTGCGCTTCGGCCAGTTCACGTACGGTCTTGTGGCCGTCACCGCATTTCAGGAGACGGTTTGCGACCTCCAGTACGTCTCCAAGGTGAAGCAACAAGGCACGGCGCTCGAATGCATCATTCATCTGCTCATTTCTCCCCTACGTGAGTCGAAGCACGATTCTAGCTCGCCGGTCGCGTAGCGCCGTGAGACGAACGACGTTCGCGTTGCCTCGAGTGGAAAAGATTCAGACTTCTCCGCGGAACTGCCTGACAGAGCGTCCATCCGGTCGATTTATCAGCAACCGAATACTGCCGATGCATGGCGAGGCGACAGTGAGTCGCCCTCAGGCAACGCAGGCGCGCGGATTTCGATGCTCAGGGATGAGCCGGACTGTGCCGTCGGCCATCCAGTTCCAGGCGACTCTCCAAGGCCCACTCACCTCGAAATATCCGGTTTCATAAATCACAAATCCCTGGTCAACATTGCGTGCGCCTGTGGCGTTAAGGAAACGAACGGTGAACAACCATCCCGTCACCCGAACGGAAAACTTGCTGGAGCGGAACATGAAAAGCACGAACGAGCGGTCCCTGCGCGGTCAGGTCGAAAAGTGGCTCGCACCGGCTCCCACGATGCACGTTCGTGTAACCAGATTCAGTCGCGCCGCGGGGAATGGGAGACGCTACGTGCGCGTCGAAATGTCGTCGCCAGCCGGAGCGCGCGCGTTGTTTTTCTTCAGGCGGATGACGGCAGGTGGAGCGTGTTCCCGCCGACTGCCAACAGGCGGAAATCAACTGCAGAGCACCTTTTCGTGCAGGTGGCCGCCGCCATCCCTTGATGACGGTCACGAGTTCGCCGCTCAGCCGCGGCGCTCGGAATTCAATCCGGCTTTCGGGCCTGTGCACGGCTATCGAGCCGCATTTTCGCAGGATGGGCGAAGTCCACGAACACGTGCGGCGCCACTGCACAGCGCGTGGGCCGTCTCGGCACAAGCCGGGCAGACGTCAGCTATGCAGGAGAAGAAAAGCATCCTCATTGTGGGGCATGCGGCTGGTGGAAGGGCGCGATCCGTCGTGGTGGTTGTGTTCATCGTGGATGGGAATGGACAGCTCGTGTCGTCTTCTGTGCACAGGACGAACGGTGACAGTGGCGCCGAACGCACGGCCCTCGCGACGCTGCGCCGGGCATCGCCGTTACCGCAACCACCGCCAGACCTGCTCGAGGGGCGCGGCCATCTGGAATTGATGGAAGACTGCCTCTTCAACGACAACAACGGCAATTTCCAGCTGCGCGAGTTGCCCTCACCGCAGGCGACAACCATTGACCGAAGCGGGAACGGTTTCCTGGCCGTGCGCGCTGCAGACCCATCCGGCACACGGACCCTCAACGCGTCGCGATGAGGCGCTCTGCGGTGCAGCGAACTGATGCCGGGGCCGTCCCTCTGTCGCAGTCGCGAACGATGCATCCCGGCGACAGACGAAAGCCCGTCATCCCGTCCTGCGTTCGCTTTCCGTCGGCTGTGACTTTCTGTTTTCCGGGCGTGCGATTTGCTGCTATGACGTTGTGGTTACGCGCGTTCAACTGACGCCTGATCCCGCGCGTTGCATCCGGACTGCGCGTTCAACGTTGTGGCGGCGGCCGGCCCAATCAATCGATCCCCGGGAGGCTCACATGGATCGCACCGAACATTCCGGCAGGGGTCATCCCTGCATCCGTTCCTGGAGGCTGCGTGCCTTGCTCACCGTGCTTGCAATGGTGTGTGCATCGTGCGGCGGAGGCGGCGGCACGACAGTCGATGCGGGAACAACCGGGGGCGGTGGGGCCGGAGGTGCGGGGAGTTCGGGCGGTGGAACCGGAAGTTCTGGAGGCGGAGGCGCCGGTACCGGCAGCAGTTTCGGGAACCCTGCCGCATCGACCGACGTTCTGACCTACCACAATGACCTGGCGCGCACCGGCCAGTACCTGGTCGAAACGTCGCTCACACCGGCCAACGTCAACGCGTCAGGCTTCGGCAAAATCGCGTTTCTGCCAGCGGACGGCAAGGTCGATGCGCAGCCGCTTTACGTCAGCAACCTCAGCATCGGCGGCGTGGCCCACAATGTCGTCTATGTCGTCACCGAACACGGCAGCGTCTATGCGTTCGACGCCGACACCAGCGCGCAGCTATGGCAACGCTCGCTGCTCGGCGCCGGCGAGACCACGAGCGACGATCGCCACTGCGGGCAGATCACACCAGAGATCGGCATTACCGCCACACCCGTCATCGATCGAGCCCGCGGCGCGAACGGTGTGCTCTACGCGGTCGCAATGAGCAAGGATGCGGGCGGCGGCATCCACCAGCGGCTACACGCGGTTGACCTCGCGACCGGTGCCGAGATGCTGGGCGGCCCGACCGGGATCGCTGCGACCTATCCCGGCACCGGCGCCAACAGCAGCAACGGCGTCACCGTCTTCGACCCGCAGCAGTACGCAGAACGGCAGGCACTCACTCTCGTCAACGGCAACGTCTATCTCGGCTGGACTTCACACTGTGATCAGGGGACCTATGGCGGCTGGGTGATGGCCTACGACGCCGCGACGCTCGCGCAGACGGGCGCACTGAACCTGACGCCCAACGGTAGCGAAGGTTCTATCTGGATGAGCGGCGCCGGAATGGCGTCGGATGGCACCTCACTCTACCTGCTCGACGCAAACGGCACCTTCGACCCGACGCTGAACGCGCAGGGTTTCCCGGCGAACGGCGACTACGGCAACGCGTTCCTCAGGCTGTCGACGTTGCCGCGGCTCGCGGTGGCCGACTACTTCGAGACCTTCGACACGATTGTCCAGTCCGCGCAGGATGCGGACCTCGGTTCTGGCGGCGCACTGGTGCTGCCCGAGCTGACCGATGCAAGCGGCGCGATCCGCCATCTGGCGCTGGGCGCCGGCAAGGACTCAAAAATCTATGTGGTCAACCGCGATGCGATGGGCGGATTCAACGCCAGTGCGAACCTGATCTGGCAGGAAATCGATGGCCAGTTGCCGGGGGGCGAGTTCGGCATGCCGGCCTATTACAACGGCGTCGTGTACTTTGGCGCGGTTGGCGACAATCTCAAGGCCTTTCCCCTGAGCGCTGCACGACTCGCGACGACGCCGTCGTCGCACAGTTCCGGCACGTTCCCTTATCCGGGCGCGACGCCGAGCATCTCGGCCAGCGGAACGACGAACGGCATCGTCTGGGCAGCCGAGAACGGGGCCACGGGCGGCCTGCATGCCTTCGACGCCGGCGATCTCGGCCGGGAGCTGTACGACAGTACCCGGTCCGGTGCGCGTGACGCGTTCGGCGCGGGCAACAAGTTCATCACGCCGATGATCGCGCATGGCCACGTGTATGTCGGCGCAACGAATGGCGTCGCGGTATTCGGGCTGTTGCACTGAAACCGGAGGATTGTCGCGACAACGGGCTGTTGCAGGGATACCGGTCTCGCCGGCCGTCGCCGGGACCGCCCCCAGCTGGACACACATCGGAAACTGATCATGACGCGATGCGCTGCCGGACGCACTAAACGCTCAAGGGTCAAAACAGGTTGTGCGGCCAGTCACCGATAAAAGGCGGGTTCCATGCGCAACGCTACGATGGCACAGGTCGAACGCGCGATTGTTGATTCAGCGCATTGGAGGCGTTCAGGTTCGCGATCTCAGCCCAACTGCACCACTGCCCGTGGGCGTGATCGAAGACGAGCAACCCCTCTTCGAACAACTCAGAGAAAAACTGAATGGCAAAAAACGGATTGCCGCTGGTCTTCTCTCCGACCAGTTCCGCTAACGGGCCAGCACGCCCTCGTTCACAATGAAGCGAATCACGGAGCAACTCTTCCAGGTCGTTGCGCGTTAAAGGCGCAAGTACGATGTCATGCACGATCGCCCCAGCCTGACGAATGCTTTCCAGCTTACGCGTCAGCGGATGCGTGGCGTCCACTTCGTTGTCGCGGTAGGCGCCGATCAGCATCAGGTCTTTAACGTCCGGATGCGTAAGTAAGTCTTCCATCAGATCCAGAGTAGCCGCGTCGAGCCATTGCAGATCGTCGAGGAAGAGCGCGAGCGGATGCTCCCTCGTGAACGCACCGATGAAGCGACGCAATACCAGTTGGAAACGCTTTTGCGCATCCCGCGGCGATAGTTCTGCGACCAGTGGCTGCTCGCCGATACTGAGCTTTAATTCCGGGACCAGATCCACCATGAGCTGACCGTTTGGACCGAGCGCCTCACGGATTGCATCGCGCCAGCGGCCCACCTCTTCCTGGCTCTTCGCGAGAATCGACGGATAAGGCACTGGAACGCCTGCGCGAGCGTCGCATATGGGATGTCGCGCTTGTACTGGTCGAACTTGCCTGACGCAAAGAGGCCTCGGGGCGGGACAAGTGGCTTATGCAGTTCATTTACGACAGCGGACTTGCCGATCCCCGAATAGCCTGAAACCAGAACGAGTTCCGGCGTGCCTCCGCTTACGACACAGTCGAAGGACGCGAGCAGAGTATTGATTTCAGTTGAGCGCCCGTACAGTTTCTCGGGAATGAGCAGTTGATCCGGCATGTCATGCTCGCCAGGCGTGAGCTCCTCGATGTGTCCGCGAGATTCCCATTCCTTGAGGCATCGCTGCAGATCACGCTCCAGCCCCACCGCTGTCTGGTGTCGCTGTTCGGCGGTCTTGGCGAGCAGCTTCATGATGACGGACGATACGGGAGGAGGGACAGCTTGCGTCCGTACAGCGGGGGGAAGGGGCTGTCTTGCGATATGGCAGTGCACCCACTCCATCGGCTCAAAAGCGGTGAACGGGAGGCTGCCGGTCGACATCTCGTAGAGCGTGACACCCAGAGAATAGAGATCGCTGCGGGAATCGATCGAGCGATTCATGCGCCCGGTCTGTTCGGGCGCCATATAGGGGAGTGATCCGGCAATAAGTTCAGGGGCATCGGTCAACTGGCGTTCGCGAGGGAGCCGGGACGCGATGCCGAAGCCGGTCAACCACACATGACCGGCGTCGTCGACCAGCGCGTTCGCCGGCTTGATGTCCTTATGAATGAGGCCCTGCCGGTGAGCCTGACCAAGCGCTGACGTCAGACCAATGGCGATGCGCAGGAAGCGAGGGAGATCAAACTGGTGATCGTTTTGCTGCTCGATGAACCGGTCCAAGGGTTCACCGCCAGGGTCCTTGAGAATGAGCAACGCGCGCCCCAGGTGACGGGTCAGCGCGAGAGGCTGTGCCGCCCATGCCGCATCGAGCTCGGCCGCTAACGACCATTCGTGTTCGAGTCGCCGGAGGCAGTGAAGCGACGGTCGCTCCGTGGCAACTGCTAGCGCCAGGATCGGCGTCGGATCGCCGAGCGCTTTGCCGCGATAGAGCGTGAAGTCCGGCTCCTCGCGAAGCGCCTCTAACACGTATCCGGAATCCTCTGCCATTGAGAACACTCGTGCCATCAGGTAGAAGGCTCAGTTCTTTCATAATGAAAGAACTGAGCGTTCGATTTCCGAATTCGCGGGCAATGCTATTGTCAGCTGTAGGGAGGCGCCCGTGCTAGGCTGTCGGTTCCCCGCATCGCGCAGCACCGATGATTGTCGCACACCGATTTGCGTTCGGTCGATCAGGGGGCGCCCTCTGGTTTCGGCTCAGTTGAAACAGAATCGATCAACGGCCGTTTCGAGTTGTGAAGCGGCTGCCCAAACAGGCGCCTCACCGGTGGCGGGAATGTCCCCTCATGGCCGATCGGGTGAAGTCGCCGACGGCCGCTTATGGGCACTCCGGTTGGCAAAAACTGAACTTAGCTGCCTGACCGCTTTGGAGAAGGTCATCTGACTGGTTCGGGTCGGGCTGAGTCCTTCCGCGCTTCGAACTCATCGCCGCAAAGCGGTCATTGGTATTTCGCTTCCCGGAAGCGGCCGGTCGTCAACGCGCACTTCCGCGACCCCAAGCGGTCAGCCAACTTGATGGGCCACAACGTCCGCTTTCCGGTTGGAATCCGCCACTCCCGATCTGCCATTCGGACGCCGAGGGAAGCGGCCATGGCGGTGCGCCGCCAAATGCAAGGTCGAGATCAACCTCTTCGCAAAGACGACTGCCGATCGAATCCCAAAGGAGTAACCCACGATCAACATGCTGATCATGAGTTTGAGGTAGATGGAAGGGATCAGATCCGACATACGACCGTAGTGCGGTGTCAATGCCTTCACAAGCCGGGACGCTCAACGTACCGATCGACGTGGCGCAACAGACGTGTTTGCGGCACGTGACGACCAAATGGACCGGTTCACACCGCGATCGAACGAGCGCAATGACTCAGTTGGTTTTGCTTGATCCCGAGCGCTTTGACATTGCCCTTGATTACCCGCCCGTTTCACACACAAGAGATCGAACACGCCCGGAGTTACTCGTGACAGGCTCTCGGGGAGATATAGGCCGTGTTGTAGTGTCCCGTCACGCGCGGTTACGGTTGTAGACATCCAGAAACACCGCCGCCAACAAGACCATGCCCTTGATCACTTGCTGGTAATCAATGCCAATGCCCATGATCGACATGCCGTTGTTCATCACGCCCATGATGAATGCGCCGATCACCGCGCCCACAACCTTGCCCACGCCCCCGGAGGCCGATGCTCCGCCGATGAAACAGGCCGCGATCACATCGAGCTCGAAGCCAAGGCCAGCCTTCGGCGTTGCCGTATTCAGGCGTGCCGCGAAAATTAGACCTGCCACTGCCGCCAATACTCCCATGTTCACAAAGGTCAGGAAAGACAAACGCGCGGTGTTCACGCCCGACAGACGCGTCGCCTTC
Organism: Paraburkholderia sp. BL25I1N1; assembly: GCF_003002025.1. GTDB lineage: Bacteria > Pseudomonadota > Gammaproteobacteria > Burkholderiales > Burkholderiaceae > Paraburkholderia. The sequence continues at coordinate 22,219 of NZ_PVZB01000040.1, read as the reverse complement.
TCGTTGCCGCCCAGCGCATAGATACGTCGACCGATCGTCGTGCGATTGGTAACAAACTGGTAGATCAGGATCAGTACGGCCATCAGCATCAACACATCGGGCAAACCCTTGTACGTGGAAAGCAGCCAGCACAAGTACGTGACGGCCCCCGCGAACAACACGTTTTTCATGGCGAAGAACGCGACCGGTTCGACTTCCATATCGTGTGCCCGTGCCTTTCGGCGCTTGCGTACCTCCGCCCCGACCAGCCCCAGCGCCAAGATGACGCCAACGATGAGGGACAATACGCGTACCTCTGTGCCGCCGAACGGATCGGGCAGAAAGCCAGTACTAATGCGCTGAAACCGCAGCGGAAATGGCCCGACCGATTGCCCTTGCAATAGCGCCAGTGCGAGCCCCTTGAAAATAAGCATCCCTGCCAGCGTCACGATAAACGACGGAATGCGCGCGTAAGCCACGAACCAGCCCTGCGTCGCACCAATCAACGCCCCCACCAGAAGCGCCACGATGATCGTCGGCACCACGGGCCATGAGTACTGCACGATAAGCACCGCGGCCAGCCCGCCGATAAAGCCGCTGACCGATCCGACGGACAGATCGATATAGCCGGCTACGATCACGAGCAGCATGCCCAGCGCCATCACAACGATGTAGCTGTTCTGCAAAACCAGATTAGTGATGTTCAACGGCTGCAACAGTACGCCGTCGGTCTGGTACTGGAAAAACCCCATGATAACGACCAACGACAGCAACAGCCCGTAGTCGCGCAGGTTGTTCTTGAGAAAGCCGAGTTTCATGAAATGGCCTTGATTCGATGTAGAGAGGTCACGCATGACCGGCGTTCACGATGGCGCGCATGATACGTTCCTGGCTTGCTTCGGTTCGATCGAGCTCGACCACGAGCCGACCTTCGTTCATCACGTAGATGCGGTCGCACATCCCAAGCAGTTCCGGCATTTCGGAAGAGATCATCAGAATCCCTTCGCCCCTGCGCGCCAGTTCGTCAATGATGGTGTAGATCTCGTATTTGGCACCGACATCAATACCGCGCGTGGGTTCATCGAGAATCAGAAGACGCGGTTTTGTAAACAGCCACTTGCTCAGCACGACCTTCTGCTGATTGCCGCCCGAGAGATTGACCACCCGTTGCTGGATGCCCGAACTGCGGATGCGCAACGATTCGCGATATTGCTGCGCAACCTTTGCCTCGACGTGTTCATCGATTACACCGTGATCGGACACTTCGGCGAGGTTGGCGAGCGACACGTTTTTACGGATTTCTTGCTCGAGGATTAGGCCATATCCCTTGCGATCCTCGGTCACATAGGCAATGCCATGCTTGATGGCCTTGCCGATGGTCGATACATCCACGGTCTGGCCGTCGATCAGCACCTGTCCGCTGATCCGCCGACCATACGAGCGCCCGAAGATACTCATGGCCAGTTCGGTGCGGCCCGATCCCATCAGTCCGGCGATGCCGACCACTTCGCCCTTGCGTACGTTCAGGTCGATGCCCTTAATGACCTCGCGCTCCGAATACTGTTCGTGGAACACGTGCCAATCGCGTACTTCGAAGATCACGTCGCCGATCTGCGGCTCGCGCTGCGGATACCGGTGTGCCATGTCACGGCCGACCATGCCGCGAATAATGCGGTCCTCGCTGATCTCGCCTGCGGCGCAGTCGAGCGTCTCGATCGTGCTTCCGTCGCGGATGACGGTAATCTGATCCGCGACCTGTGTAATCTCGTTGAGCTTGTGCGAAATGAGGATGCAGGAAATACCTTGTCCCTGGAGTTCCAGCAGCAGTTTCAGCAGCGCTGCGCTATCGGTCTCGTTCAGACTCGCAGTGGGTTCGTCGAGGATCAGCAGCTTCACGCGCTTTGATAGCGCCTTGGCAATTTCCACCAACTGCTGCTTGCCCACGCCCAGCTTTCCGACGCTCGCGTCGGGCGACTCGTTCAGACCAACGCGCTGCAGCAATTCGCGCGTGCGCTTATGCGCCGCGTGCCAATCGATCACACCGCATTGCGCCAGTTCATTGCCAAGAAAAATGTTTTCGGTGATCGAGAGCGTTGGCACCAATGCCAATTCTTGATGAATGATGATGATGCCGCGCTCTTCGCTATCGCGGATGTCCGTGAAGCGTTGCAGTTGCCCTTCGAAATGGATTTCCCCCTCGTAGGACCCGTGCGGATACACACCGCTCAGTACCTTCATGAGAGTGGACTTGCCCGCGCCATTCTCACCGACGACAGCATGGATTTCTCCAGCTTTGACGGTCAGATTGACGTTATCGAGTGCTTTGACACCCGGAAACGTCTTGGTGATGCTGCGCATGGACAGGATGGTCTCGTCCGCCACGCCATCTCCTGGATTTGTGATGTATTGCAGGGTCCGCTAGCCGGAGCGCACGTGGCGTCTCCGGCGACAGGCTCGACTTCGATATTGCCTTACTTGATCTGCGCTTCCGTGTAGTAGCCGCTGTCAACCAGGATTGGCTTCCAGTTGGAGCCATCCACCAGTACCGGGTTGAGCAGATACGACGGAACAACCTTCACGCCGTTGTTGTAGGTCTTGGTGTCGTTCACCTCCGGCTGCTTGCCTTGTGCCATTGCGTCGATCATCGCAACCGTCACCTTGGCGAGCTGACGCGTGTCCTTGAACACAGTAGAGTACTGCTCGTTGTGCAGGATGGACTTGACCGAAGGAATCTCGGCATCCTGCCCGCTGACGATCGGGCACGGCTGCTGAGCCGTGCAATAGCCCACACCCTTGACCGACGACAGAATGCCAATGCTCAGACCGTCATACGGGCTCAACACGGCGTCGAGCTTAGCATTGCCGTAGTAAGCCGAGAGCAGATTGTCCATGCGGGCCTGAGCGACGGCGCCATCCCAGCGCAACGTGCCGACCTTGTTCATACCAAACTGCTTACTGCGCACCACCAGCTTGCCGTTCTTGATGTACGGATCCAGCACGCTCATCGCGCCGTTATAGAAGAAGAAGGCGTTGTTGTCGTCGGGCGAACCCCCGAACAGTTCGATATTGAACGGGCCTTTACCCTGTTTCAGACCAAGCTTGTCAACAATGGACTGCGCCTGCAGCACGCCGACCTTGTAGTTATCAAACGTCGCGTAGTAATCGACATCGGCCGTGCCTTTGATCAGGCGATCGTATGCAATGACCTTGATGCCGGCATCGTGCGCCTTTTTGAGCACATCGGTCAGCGTCGTCCCATCGATTGCAGCGATCACCAGCACCTTCGGCTTCTTGGTGACCATGTTCTCGATTTGCGCGAGCTGATTCGGAATATCATCGTCGGCATACTGGAGATCGGTGGTGTAACCATCCGCCTGCAGATACTTGACCATGTTATTGCCATCGGCAATCCAGCGCGCCGAGGACTTGGTCGGCATGGACACAGCAACCAGCCCCTTGCTGTCGGCATGCGCGATACCGATCATTGGCAGCGCCATGAACGCAATTAGGGTTTTCAAGAACAGACGTTTCATTGGAATGTCTCCTTCGGTGTGTGAATGAGTGCCGCTCTCGCCGCGGTCCAGGCGACCGTATTGTTAAAGCACCGCGGTTTGATTCTGAGTTGTCCGTGTCAGGCCCACATATAGATGGTCTCGATGATGCAGCGGAACTCGACCTCATCAAGCTCCGTCTCGCCACACTCAAGCGTGCACCCGTCTTCGGTACAAATTCATCGTGCACGAAAGACCCAGACGCCATTGGCAAAACGCATTCGCGGCCCGAACGGCCTTGCAGGACTGCGCCCGGTCACCGTGCGCATATCAGGCGGCCACTTTACTCGGGTCAGGGGACTGCTGCGATACCCCCTTGTGACGCAGCTGTCCCGGCGCCCATTGATGTAATTCGTGTCTCCCGCTCCGATCTCGCTCGTTTTGATTTTTGCCCTCGAGTAGGTTGGCAGCAAGTCTACGTCCAGCGTTAGCATGCGTCCAATATAAAAGAACCCTAGTATTGATACCATTTTTGGTATCGCCCATTGTGTCTTCCCCACCTGTTGCACTGAAATCTGCTATCGGAGTGCAGGGCTAGACGGTGGGATCGTGTTTGGCCGCACTCCTATAGGTATCCGCGCTGGGGATGAGCCGGCGGCTTGCCATCCCATCGACGAATGTCCGGTCCCAGCCCGCGTAGCCGCCGCCCGAATGCCCAACCAATGTACGGCTCGAACGTCCGTTGTTGGCCGGCAAGGCGCCCGCTCGCCGGTCATGATCTGTCAAACCTCCGTTTGCTCGGCCATCTCGAGCGCGTCGTCCACCTCAATCCCGAGGTAACGCACCGTACTTTCAAGTTTGGTACGGCCTAAGAGGAGCTGAACTGCGCGCAGGTTCTTCGTGCGCCGATAGATCAACGATGCCTTCGTGCGGCGCATCGTGTGAGTGCCGTACGCAGCATCGTCCAGTCCGATTGACGCGATCCATCGATGCACGATGCGAGCGTACTGACGCCTCGACACGTGCGCTGACGCGTGCAGCCGACTCGGGAACAAATAATCGGCCGGCTTGAGTCCCTGCGCCGAAATCCAGGCCGCGACGCTTTGCCGAGTCTGCTCAGTGATTTCGAACTGCACCGGTCGTTGCGTTTTTTGCTGCATGAAGGTCGCTCGCAAGACCACGTGGCTTCCCATACAGATGTCCTGCACCTGAAGTCGCGTTAGATCACATGCCCGGAGCTTGCTGTCGATTGCGAGATTGAACAGTGCCAGCTCGCGAACGTTCGCTGACATCTGAAGCCTCGTCCGAATCGCCCAAATTTCGCGCAGCTTCAACGGCGGCTTCTGGCCAGTCAACCTTCCTTTGTTCCACGGCGCCCGACGAGTACCGGAAGAATTAAGCGTATCCATGTCAACCTCCTCTTCAATGAAGGGAGATCGATTGTGCGCGCCGCACAGCGGTCGCTCTTCGACCCAATCCAGTCATACGCAACGGATTGCCCAAAGGCAGCTGTCGGATGGACAACGGTCATTCCAGGCTTACTGCTTGCCGCTGTTCCATCCGACGCGCTCACGTGAGGCGATAAGCCTTGCGCACGGTGCCCCGGAACAAAGCCTCGCGTTCGCCAGCGCTAGCGTGCGCAGTCAACTTCTTAAAGGCGTTCCAACCGTTGCTGAACGGATAGGAACCCTTGTCCACCGGGAAGTTGCTCTCGAACATACAGCGCTCTGCACCGAATGCCTCGATACATGTGTACATCCATGGCTTCCATGCTTCGGCCAAATCGTCCGAGGTCGGCGGACGCTCACCCTTTTCAAACTCGAAGCCATTAATGCGCATGCCGAGGCCACCCACCTTCACATAGACATTCGGCAACTGGGCGAGCGCGCGCATCGAACGGGACCAGGCATCAAACACTTCAGCGCGCTGATTTGCATAGCTGGCAATGCGGACTATGCCCCCGCAATGGTTGATGATGAAAGGCGTATCAGGATAGACCTTCGCCAGGTCGAACAGCTCCGGCAACTGTGGGAAGAACAGCCATGCGTCGTACGACAGTCCCAGCGAAGCCAGTTGAGCGACGCCTGCCCGGTAGTCGGGATCGAGCAGCAGCCCTCGAGGCGCCGCCGATAATGGATTGACGAGCGTCTGGTCAGCATCCCAGGTAACGAGATGTCGAACGCCACGGAACCGACCATCGCCAGCACGCAGTTCTGCTTCGAGAACATCGCGAACCGCCGCTCCCCTACGAAGATCTGCATAGCCGACCATACCCTTCGCAACCTCCGGCTTGCTTTTTTGCAAAGGCGCCGTGACGCCAGCAACATACTCGATTTCTCCGACCGGGCGCAGCGACTCAGGACCAGACGGGCGATATCGCGTCAGCCCCTGCATGAACACCGACGCGGTGATGTTATGGCCCGTTTGCGTGTCCTGAAGATACTCATCAAGGAGATAGGTCCAGCCCGGACGATCGTAAAGGTGATGATGCGCGTCGACGATCGGCAGGTCAGGCTCAAGCGCCGCTTCGGTGCCGGAAGCGAGCCAGTCATTCCGAACAGAAAGATAGTTGCTGGTTGTACTCACGGAATGCGTTTCCTCTTTTGCAAATGCCTGACGCAGAGTGACAGCGGGGAAAATCAATGATGCTGCGGCAGCGCCAATCAGCTGCCGGCGCCGGGGCGAAGGGGATTTGTTCATTCTTGTTCCCCGCGGCCAAAGGCATAAAGCGACAAGGTCAGCAAGGTCGTGATGCCTAGCACGATCGAAAGTCCAATCATGCCGGCCGAAAACGTGCCGAAACTGTCCTTCAAATAACCCACCAGGTACGGTCCCGCAAATCCACCGAGCGCACCAATCGAGTTAATGAAAGCGAGGCCACCGGCAGCCGCCTGTCCGGCAAGGAACCGGGCCGGGAGCGTATAGAAGATCGTGCGGCCCGCAATCGTGCCGATCAACGCCAGCGTGATGCCGGTCATGGCCGGAACCAGTTGATGGAAATACGTCGAGACACCCAGCGCGATCGCACCAATCAAAAGCCCTGCGGCGAGATTTGCGATCGGGCCACCGCGACGATCGACTCGCTTTGCCCACCAGAGTAATGCGATCGTGGCAAAGAAATAAGGCACGGCCGACATCCAGCCGGTCTGCGTCACGCTCATCCCGTGAGCCCTCAGCATCTGAGGCAGCCAGATACCGATGCCATAGGAGCCCATCGTAAAGCCGAAGGAGATCATCGCAAGGATGTAGGTGCGCACGTCCTTCAACGCCGCGACGAAATTTTTCTTCTTCTGACTGGACGCGCCTTCCCGATCGAACGCGCCTTGAAGAGCTTGCCGTTCCTCCTGGGACAACCACTTCGCATCAGCGGGCTTATCCGCCAACATTTTCAGTACCAGAAAACCGAGGACGCACGCAGGCAGTCCTTCAACGATGAACATCCACCGCCAGCCCGCCAGTCCCAGGACGCCGTCCATATGAAGCAGCCCCGCCGACAGCGGACCACCGACAAGCGACGACAGCGGCGTGGAGACGGTGAACCATGCGAGCACGCGAGTGCGATAGCTAGCCGGGAACCAGACGGCGAGAAAAAAGATCACACCCGGAAAGAAGCCGGCCTCACCAATACCGAGCAGCAGCCGGATCGCGTAGAAGCTCTTTGGCCCCACGGCGAGCGCGGTTGCCGCTGCGAAAAAGCCCCATGTGATCATGATGCGGGCAAGCCAGCGTCGCGCGCCGAAGCGGTATAGCGCCAGGTTGCTCGGGACCTCGAACACACAGTACCCGGCGAACATGATGCCTGCACCCCAGCCGAACTGGGTGGCGCTCAAGCCGAGATCGTGATTCATCGTCAGCGCCGCGAAACCGACGCTCGTGCGATCCAGGTAGTTGAAGAAGTACGCAAGCGCGAGGAGCGGAATGAACCGCCACGCGGCTTTTCTGACCGCAGACTGCTCGACGGTGGAACCCGCCGTACCGCCTGTCGTGATGTTCGATGAAATGGATGTCATGTCTCGTCTCCAGACGAATCAAGGCGCGCACAAGGCTCGGTGGCCTCTGCGGCTCGGCGATTCTTTGTGGGTGTTGCAACGTCAGGCGCTGGCGAGTTCGTTCGCCGACGGGTTCGACGCATTGCCAGGCTGAGCGTCCTGACACTTGACAATCCCGGCCTCGGTCAACTGCCTGAGATCCTCCTGCGTGTATCCGAGACCTGTCAGCAGCGCCTGGGTATCCTGACCCAGCGAAGGCGGCGCCGCACGCAGGCGCAGGCGCTCACCGCCAAGCGTCAAGGGCAGCAGTGCAGTCCGCGTCGCAATGGCCTGCGCTGCGCCGCTTGCGTCGGGCGGCAAAGTCACCTCGGCGAGTCCGCCGGTAGCGAGCAGGTGCGGATCATCGAACAGGTCATGTGGTTTCGTGATCGGCGCATATGGCAGTCCGCAGCGCTCGAAGATTGTGCTGATCTCGGCAGCCGTGAAGGCTTCCATATGTTTTCGGATCTGCGGCAACAACCATTCGCGGGCCTGCACGCGCTGATTGTTGGAAGCGATCCGGTCGTCCGCCTTGAGTTCTGCAAGCCCGAAAGCGTCGCAAAACAGCCCCCATTGCGTATCCGAGACTACCGCGAGGAAGATCTGCTCGCCGTTTTTGACCGAGAACACGTCGTAGACAGCCCATGCTGAAATGCGGCTCGGCATGGGTGCCGCGGCCTTACCGGTCACCGCGTACTGCATCATGTGCTGAGCTACGAGAAATACATTGTTCTCGAACAGTGCGCTCTGTACTTCCTGACCATGTCCCGTGCGTTCGCGTTGAGCCAGCGCCGCCATCGCACCGATCGCGCCGAACATTCCACCCATGATGTCGTTGACACTCGTCCCGGCTCGCAACGGTCTGCCGTCAGGTCCGGTCATATAAGCGAGGCCCCCCATCATCTGCACGACCTCGTCGAGCGCGGTGCGATGATCGTAGGGGCCGGGCAGAAAGCCCTTATGCGACACGTAGACGAGACGCGGATTGAGCCTGGACAGCGCTGCGTAACCGAGGCCGAGCTTATCCATCGTGCCGCTCTTGAAGTTTTCGCTGAAGACGTCCGCCCCGGCAAGAAGCTTGTGAACGATCTCCACGCCGCGGGGATCTTTTACGTCGACCGCGATACTCTTCTTGTTGCGGTTGAACGTACTGAAAAAGCCCGCACCGGACCCGCGCAAAACACGTGTGCTGTCGCCGGAAATAGGCTCGACCTTGATCACTTCCGCGCCCAGATCCGCCAGCACCATGCCGCATGTCGGGTCCATCACCATGTGCGTCATCTCGACGACGCGTACGCCGCTATACGGCAAATTCTGATTTGCTTGCACGTCGCTCATTGCGCTACTCCAATCAGGCAGCCTTCTGGTTGCGGCGCGCTGGGGGCGCGGCCATCTGCATACACGAATCCCTTTGGAAGGCCCGCGTCCTGCACGTGTCCATATAAGGCTTCGCCAGGCAGCGCCTCCGCGAGAATGGCGCGCGCCGCAATGAGCCTGTCGATGTCCACACCGGTGTCATAGCCCATCGCTTCGAGCAGAAACGCCAGGTCCTCAGTCACGATGTTGCCGGTCGCGCCTGGCGCATAGGGACAGCCGCCCAGGCCGGCCTGACTCGAATCAATTGTCGTCACACCGACCTCGAGCGCGGCGACGACGTTTGCTAATCCCTGTCCACGCGTGTTATGGAAATGTGCGCCGCCAGCCTTCGCGCCGAATTCCGATTGCAGCCGGCGGAACAGTCGGCGAACCTGTGCCGGATTTGCATAGCCGCTGGTATCCGAAAGGCCAATTTCGTCGACGCCGCTCTCGGCCATTGCCTGGCACATGCGCATCGTTTGATCGTCGCTCACGGTGCCCGCGATCGTGCAGCCGAAGGCAACCGAAACGCCGGCTTCGATCTGCACGCCCGGAAACTGTTCGTTACGAAGCGCGACGATATGGCGGACTTCTTCGATCATCTGCTCATTGGTCTTCCGGATATTGGCCAGCGAATGTTCGTTGGTCACCGAAACGGGAAGCGTGATCTTATGCACACCCGCTTCGAATGCGCTCTGGCTTCCTCGAAGATTCGGTGCGAGAACCGCGACGCGTAGATGCGGGATCGAGAGGGCATGCGCCACGACTTCGCGGATGTCAGCCATCTGCGGCAGCAACTTCGCAGGCACGAACGATCCAACTTCGATTTCCCTGATTCCCGCAGCCGCGAGTGCGGAAAGCCATCGCAGCTTCGCAGCAGTGGGCATGACGCGCTTGATGCTTTGCAGACCGTCGCGCGGCCCGACCTCGCTGATCAGCACCTTCGGACTTGAAATGCTCATATTCGGCTCCTTGGTTCTATCTGACAGACCTATGTTTCATTAGAGAGAACTATAGGCACGTTCGAAAACCTGTGAAAGAGGGGTAAACCCACGGAAATAGAACTTGAGTTCTGTCAGATGGAACGATAGGATGCCGCTTATGATCAAGACGACAAAACACGCCGTGACTGCTGATGCCCTTTCAACGCCTGAACCATCCGATACTGCCAATGACAGTTCCAGCGGCGTAGCCGTGCTCGACCGTGCGTTTGCCATCCTCAACGCGTTCGGCCCGACCGACGACCGGTTGACGCTTACCGAACTTTCGCGGCGCACGGGGTTGTACAAAAGCACGGCCTTGCGCCTGCTGGGCGCGTTGGAGCATGGAGGCTTCATCCGCAAGTTGAGCGACGGGCAGTACGGCGTCGGCCACCAGCCGCTACGACTCGCCGCGCTCTATCAGCGATCTTTTCAGGTCGGTCCCGTTATCGAACCGTTGCTTCAGCAGTTGAGCCGCGACGTGGGGGAAACAGCGTCGTTCTATGTGCGGCAGGGGGACCGTCGACTGGTGCTCTATCGTGTCGAGCCGACGCGAAGCGTGCGTGTGTCAATTCGCGTCGGCGAAGAATTCCCGATCGACAAAGGCGCGTCCGGCAAGGTACTGCTCGCTTTCACTGAGGCGCGGGATCCTCGCTGGAGCGAAGTGCGCGAGGCTCTTTGGGCAGCGTCTTATGGTGAACGCGATCCCGAAACCGCTTCGACGTCCGTCCCCGTATTCGACTCGACTAGCGAGTTGGTGGGTGCCCTCACGCTATCGGGACCGAGAGAGAGGTTTGGTACTCCTTCGACCATTCACGCAGCCGTTGCGGCCTTACTCGACAGTGCAAAGCGCGCGACCGTTGCGCTCGGCGGCAAGGGTGGTCGGTACGATGCCAGCATTGCGGAATTTGCTAACAGAAGCTGAAGTAAGGACACTCACGGTCGCTCGCGAATGGTCGACCGCTCACATTGAATTGCCGAACTACCATGTCAGGTCCGGCGCGATTTCGGGGATGGTGGTACTGGGTACTGCAAACCGCGCCCACAAGTGCTCGTTCAGATCCTCGGCCAACCGGTCAGGTCTAGTGCCACCCCTTGCCCGAAGGATATGGGGCACAACCTACGTGCTCGTTTGCCGCCAGGCGGCGGAGTAACTGTTTGCGGCCTCGGGTCGAAAGGCCGCAAATGCCAGGCGGATTCAACCGGTGAATGCAACACACTAAAGCTGACGGTCAAGCAGGCAGAGCTAACGTCTGTTCCTGGCCGGTCACTGCCTCATGCAATTTGCATACGAGGCCCGAGCCATCGGAAGGCTGCGATCGGCTGGACGCGACCCATCTTGGCCCTTGGGGCTGCAAGGCTACAATGGCCGCTTTCGAGGTAACAACCGCCTCCCGAGCCGCTACCGCGGCGCAAGCGATCCAAACCAGTGGGGTAACGGTAACGGCCATCCACCCAGGAAGTCGCTGCCATAAGGCACCGTCTAATCGCATCGGTAGAGCGGCCAGGTTCGCAACTTCGTCCGGCGTGCCAGCACGTTTCGCCGAATCCGCCTAATGTTGCAGGGGCGCTGTGCGGAATTGTCTACACGGCCCTGCCGCAGGATCTATAGACGTCGATACGGATCGAGAATGCTGCGGTACTTCCGGACAGCCGCTCGCCGGCTAACTATCGAGACGAACTTGAAAAACGGCTTGCAAAGGCTGTCTTTGCCAAGCCGTAAAATGGGGATTCGGGCAACATGCGCCGCAATGCGAGCGCGCTGGCCGGTTCGAGCCCGAATAACCTCGAGTTAAGTTCCGGGACCGCCAACACTGAGACCTTCGATGGAACTTCGACAATTACGATATTTCGTCAGCGTCGTTGAGCATGGCAGCATGGGCAAAGCCGCGCTTGAGTTGGGCGTCGTCACGTCGGCGCTCAGCCAGCAAATCAGCCGACTGGAAAGCGAGCTCTCGACCCGCCTACTACAGCGAACCTCGAGCGGCGTCGTGCCCACCGATGCAGGACTCGCCTTCTGGCGTCAGGCGCAACTCGCGCTGCGCCACATCGATGATGCCGCGGTTGCCGCCCGCCAGGCTCGCCTATCCGGCCACGTCAGCGTGGGACTCGCACCGAGCACGACAGGTGTGCTTGGACTGGCATTCATGCAGGCGATGCGCGAGCGCTATCCGGACGTACGGCTGCGCATGGTCGAAAGCCTATCCGGGTATCTGGGCGCAATGCTTGGCGCGCGGCAAATCGATCTCGCGATCCTATTTCGTGAAGAGCCCGCACAACGGTGGAGCGTCATGCCCTTGCTCGACGAGCGCCTATTCGTGATCGGTGCTTCGACACTGCCCGGCATGCCCGGGCGATCGCGAACTTCAATCGCGAAGCTGGGCGCCCTACCGCTGATCCTGCCAAGCGGCACACATGGCCTTCGCGCACTGCTCGACGCCGCATTCAAGCGCGCCGGTTACGTCCCATCCATCGCCGCCGAGGTCGACGGCCTCGCCATGCTCATGGACGCCGTGCGCGGTGGACTCGGTGCAACGATCCAGCCAGGAGCGGCGCTCGCACGCACGGAGAATGCGTCCCTGACGAGCGTGCCCCTCCTGGAGGCATACGCAACGAGGCCGAACCTGATCGCGAGCGTCTCTGACGACGAGTTGTCGCCCGCCGGGCTTGCCGCGCGCGTCGTGCTGGGCGACGTCGCGCGCAATGTGATCAACGCAGGCCTCTGGCCCGGCGCCTCACTGCGTGCGGCACCCTTCACGAAACGTGAAGACCCCTTGTCGCCTCCCTGATGGCGGCGCCGACCCGTGCTTCCTATAGTTGTCTCAAAGGAGACAACCCAGATGGTCGACGTTCTTGTTATTGGCGGAGGCAACGCGGCACTATGCGCTGCATTGATGGCGCGCGAAGCCGGCGCCACCGTCCTGCTTCTCGAATCGGCGCCGCGCGAATGGCGTGGCGGAAATTCCCAGCACACTCGCAACCTGCGCTGCATGCACGACGCGCCGCAAGACGTGCTGGTCGACGCTTATCCAGAAGAGGAATACTGGCAAGACCTGCTCAAGGTAACCGGCGGCATCACGAATGAGGCGCTCGCGCGGCTCGTGATCCGGGCATCATCGACTTGCCGTCCGTGGATGCGCAAGCACGGGGTGCGCTTTCAGCCGCCGCTTTCCGGTGCGCTACATGTCGCACGAACCAATGCGTTCTTTATGGGTGGCGGCAAGGCGCTCGTGAATGCCTACTATCGCAGCGCCGAAGCGCTCGGAGTGCAAATCCGCTACGACACGCCTGTCGACGCAATTGAACTCGATGTAGACCGTTTCGTCGCGGCGCACAGCGGCGGACAACGCTTCGAAGCCCGCGCCTGTGTGCTCGCGGCCGGCGGATTTGAATCGAATCGGGAATGGCTGCGTGAAGCGTGGGGACAAAACGAGCGCGGTGAATGGCCCGCCGACAATTTCCTCATTCGCGGTACGCGCTTCAATCAGGGCGTGCTGCTCAAGCACATGATCGAGTCGGGCGCCGATGCCATCGGCGATCCGTCGCAGTCGCATTGCGTTGCCATCGACGCCCGCGCGCCGCTTTATGACGGCGGCATCTGTACGCGTATCGACTGCGTGTCGCTCGGCGTCGTCGTCAATCGCGATGCACACCGCTTTTACGACGAAGGTGAAGATTTTTGGCCGAAACGCTATGCGATATGGGGGCGGCTCGTCGCACAGCAGCCTGACCAGATCGGCTACTCGATTATCGACGCGAAGGCGATCGGCCGTTTCATGCCACCAGTTTTTCCGGGCACGAAGGCCGATTCGATACCCGAACTGGCGCGTCAACTGGAACTGCCGGAAGCGACGTTCGTCGAGACTATCCGGGCCTACAACGCTGCCTGCCGCGCGGGCACCTTCGATCATACCGCGCTCGACGACTGCCGCACTGAAGGCCTCTCGCCAGCGAAAACCCACTGGGCGCGGCCCATCGATACCCCGCCCTTCTTTGGTTATGCATTGCGGCCAGGCATCACGTTCACATACCTGGGGCTCAAGGTTAATGACCATGCCCAGGTGCATTTCGGCGGACGCCCGAGCGAAAACCTTTTCGTAGCGGGAGAAATGATGGCCGGCAACGTGCTCGGCAAAGGTTATACGGCGGGCGTCGGCATGTCGATCGGCACCGCATTCGGACGCATTGCCGGCACGCAAGCCGCGATGGCCGCCGCTCATCAAACTGGAGTTCAACGTGCAGAAGCTTGAAGCACTTGTCCGCGAAGCGCGGGAGCTCGCTTCGCCTTCCGTCACCGGCCGCCACGCCGCGACCAGCGAGCCTGCGACGTCGATAATCCGGGTACTTCCTCTCACGCAAAACGAAGCGGAAGTCTCGCGACAGATGCAAATCTGCAATGCGTGCCGTTACTGCGAAGGATTCTGCGCGGTCTTTCCCGCGATGACACGGCGCCTCGAATTCGCCAAGGCGGACGTCAATTACCTGGCCAACCTGTGCCACAACTGCGGCGCGTGCTATCACGCCTGTCAGTATGCGCCGCCGCATGAGTTCGCCGTGAACGTGCCGAAGGCGATGGCCAAAGTCCGCCTGGAAACCTATGCCGAATATGCGTGGCCCGCGCCGATGGGCGCGCTATACAAGCGCAATGGATTGACCGTCGCGCTTGCGCTCGCGATCGGACTTGCCCTCTTTCTGGCGCTTGGTATCGGCTTGAAGGGGTCGCTGTCCGCGGGCGCATTGGGCGGCAACTTCTACGCGATTTTCCCGCATAACCTGCTCGCGGCGATGTTCGGCGCGGTCTTCGGCTTCGCGATGCTCGCGCTCGGCGTCGGCGTGTCGCGATTCTGGCGTGCCGTGTCGGCGGGAACAGCCAGCGCGCCGGCCATCGCAGAGGCCGCGAAGCACGCGCTCACCCTGAAGTATCTCGACGGGGGCCATGGCGACGGCTGCAACGAATCGAATGATGCCTTCACGCTCGCTCGGCGGCGTTTCCATCATTTGACTTTCTATGGCTTCATGCTGTGCTTCGCGGCAACGGTGGTGGCCACCTTCTATCACTATGCGCTCAACCTGCACGCGCCATACCCGGTTCTGAGCCTCCCCGTGCTGCTCGGCACGATCGGTGGAGCCGGTTTGCTCGTGGGGCCGGCCGGCCTGCTCTGGCTCAACCTGCGTCGCGATCCTGGCCGGGACGATCCGAAACAGCGCCCGATGGACCGCGGATTCATCGCGTTGCTGCTCCTGACTAGCGCTTCAGGCCTCGCGCTCCTCGCATGGCGCGACACTGCTGCGATGGCGTGGCTCCTCGCTTTCCACCTCGGTGTCGTGATGGCGCTCTTCGCCACGCTGCCCTACGGCAAGTTCGCCCACGGGATCTATCGCTGTGCGGCGCTCCTCAAGTCATCGATCGAAAAGCGGCAGGCGAGCCGTCTGCAACTCGGCTCGGATTGAGGTCGGTCGTAACGACAACGCCTCCGATCGGCGGGCACTCACATAACACATCCATGGAGACAACTCATGCATCCCTCATCAGTCAACGCCGAGGATAGCGCGCACCGTCGAACCTCGAAGGCCGGCGCCGTCCTGCGCGTAACCAGCGGCAACTTCCTGGAGCAGTTCGACTTCTTTCTTTTCGGCTTCTATGCGACCTACATCTCGCGCATCTTCTTTCCGTCTACGAGCGAGTTCGCCTCGCTGATGCTCACCTTCGCGGTGTTCGGTGCGGGTTTCCTGATGCGTCCGCTGGGGGCGATCGTGCTCGGCGCATACATCGACGAAGTGGGCCGCCGCAAAGGGTTGATCGTCACACTTTCGATCATGGCGAGCGGCACGATCCTGATCGCGTGTGTGCCCGGATACACGACGATCGGACTTCTGGCACCTGCCCTCGTGCTGCTAGGGCGCTTGCTGCAAGGCTTTTCCGCAGGCGCCGAGCTTGGCGGCGTCTCTGTCTATCTGGCGGAAATGGCGACGCCGGGACACAAGGGCTTCTATACGAGCTGGCAGTCCGCGAGCCAGCAGGTCGCAATCGTGGTCGCGGCCGCCCTCGGGTATCTGCTCAATGACCTGTTGACGGCCAGCGAAATCGGCGCATGGGGATGGCGGATTCCATTCTTCGTCGGTTGTGCGATCGTGCCAGTTATTTTTCTGCTGCGACGCACCCTGCAGGAAACCGATGAATTCAAGGCGCGCACCCACCATCCGCGTGCAGGTGAAGTATTCGCCACGATGCTGCAAAACTGGCGAACGGTGCTCGCGGGCATGCTGCTCGTCGCCATGACCACTACCACGTTCTATCTCATCACGGTCTACACGCCGACCTTCGGCAAATCTGTGCTGAAGCTCACCACTGCGGATAGCCTGATCGTCACACTCTGCGTGGGCCTCTCGAACTTCGTCTGGTTACCGATCGGAGGCGCGCTCTCGGACCGCATCGGGCGCAAGCCAATTCTCATTGCCATCACCGTGCTCGCCATCTGCACCTCGTATCCGGCGCTCTCCTGGCTGTCATCCGCGCCGAGTTTCGGCCGCATGCTGATCGTGCTTCTGTGGCTCTCGTTTTTCTTCGGCATGTACAACGGCGCGATGGTCGTAGCGCTCACTGAAGTCATGCCCGCCGAGGTCCGCGTGGCTGGATTCTCGCTCGCGTTCAGTCTCGCCACCGCGGTTTTTGGAGGCTTCACGCCCGCCGTCTCGACGTATCTCATTGAGATCACCGGCGATAAGGCCGCGCCCGGCTACTGGCTGAGTTTCGCCGCCGCATGCGGACTTGGCGCGACCCTCGCGCTGTATCGCCGGCGCCGCACAGCCAAGCGGTCCGCATCGCTTACCTGAAGGTTGCTCCTGCGTCTGCTACCCGCAAGCGCGGTCGCGGCGCCGATGCTTTCGCGTCGTGGCGCCGTCCTTTCATTCAGCATTGATAACTGCCGAACATCAATGCTTCGAAAAATTGCACTTATCGTTTCGGGCGTCTTGAGCAAATATCGATTCTCAAGACGTTCATAACACGCATCGACTGAGAACGCATCGGAGACAGGCGCGAAGCGCAGAACCGCGTTTCGCCGCATCCCAGTGCAAGCCCGATTATGGCTGCCTCCTACCGTCACCGACGCGCGTCTCGCCTGCTCCACCTCGCTAGGAGAATCCTGCCGCTGCTTTCACAGCGTACCCAGGGCAGCGGTGCGTCTCGCACGTACCGCACTGAGCTGACTGAATACCCAGTATCCGCTTCATTCGTCATTGCCTAGAAAATTCAGGAGACACTTCACATGCAGATCACCGGAATGTTGCACGGCGCGCGCCTGTTGCAATTCGTCGGCTTTCCGTCCAGCGAGGTGCTGGGCCCCAGCGCCAGCGAGGAAGAGATCAAGTCGCTCATCGATCGATACGGTCAGATATTCATCAAACCGGTGTTCAAGGGCGGCGTGGGCAAGAAAGGCAAAGCCGGCCTGCTCGGCCGCGCAACCGATCTCAAGACAGCGCTCGCGGAAAAAGAACGGCTGTACTTTGCCGAACACGTTGTCGGTCATGTGAGGGCCAAGGCGAACGGCGTGACGTTCGAAGCGGGTGTACCGGCCAAACACGAAGTCTATTTTTCGATCACGGATTCCACGCGTTTTCGCGCTCCCACCATGACGCTGTCGCACATGGGCGGAATGGACATCGAGGAGGTCGATCCCAGCCACGTCGCGACGGTGCCGTTCGATGCGCTGACCGGGCTGAAGGCGTTCGTCGTAGCGAATGCGCTGAGCGAGATCGGTGCGCCGCGTGAAATCATCTCGCCGCTCGTGCAGCAATTACCGAAGCTCTGGGAACTCTTCCATGATTTCGGCATGACAACGCTCGAACTCAACCCGGTCCGCATGCGCGAAGATCAAAAGGGGCGTCTCACGCCCGTCGCCTGCGACTTCAAGTGCGGATTCGATCGCGACGACCCGCGTTTCTCGCGGCTTGGACTGCCTGCGCATCTGTTCGCCGCCGATTACTCGGATTTCGAACAGGAGATCAACCAGCTTCGCACGCACCAGGGACAAAGCGATGTCTACGTGATCAACGAGCGCGGCACCATCCTCGCGCCCACCTTCGGCGGCGGCGCGAACTCCCTCGTCACGGAAATGCTCGGAGACGCAGCCATCATCTCGTCGGACTTCGGCGGCAATCCACCATACGAAAAGATGAAAGAGGTGGCGCGCATCTGCTTCCGGCACTGGCTCAAGCAGTCCAACGTACTCTTCATTATCGGCGGCAAGTCGAACAACACCGACATCTACGAAACCTTGCGCGCGATGGCCGATGCGCTGCGCGAGCACTTCAGTGAGCATGGTCCGACGCCGCTCTATGTCGTGCTCGGGCGCGGCGGTCCCAACCTGGTGCGAGGCATGTCCACCCTGCGCGACACCTGCGATTCGCTCGGCCTGCCTTACCGCCTCTTCGGTTTCGACTCCGACATCAGCGAAGTAATCCAGTACGCACGCAAGGCCGATGCATGGATGCAGGCGTGTGGACGCTCGCAGGTCGCGGCGCGCATCGGCGCGCGCGACGCTCAATCGCAAATGGCATCGGCCTGAGGAGATCGACATGCACAAGCAAGGCAATAGCCACTTCAAATACTTCGTCGGCATTCAGTCGCTGGCAGACATCGCCACGCGCGAAGATCGCGTTTGCGTGCTCAATATCCTCGGTGGCGAGTCGTCCGATGTGACGCCGGTGAGTCACGCCTTCTCGGGCGCGAATGTGGTGTTCGGCACGGCGCCCGGCAAAGGCGGACAGGTGCTCCCGACGCCCGTCGGCGACATTCCCGTCTTCAACAACGTGCGCGAGGGCCTGGAAACCGGTCACCGGTTCAACTGCGGTGTCGTGTACCTGCCGCCTTCGGCCGCGCGCGACGGCGTGGCCGAGTTGATCCGCGTGAATCCGGAGCTGCGCAAGATCTTCATCGTCACGGAAAAGATTGCCGTGCACGACGCCCGTGAGATCCGCGCGATGGGACAACAGGCGGGCATCGACATCTTCGGCGCGAACGGGCTGGGCGTCGCGGACTCATGGCAGCGCGTGCGGATCGGCGGTGCGCTCGGCGGTGACGATCCGGGCGCCACACTGCGCCAGGGATCGATCGCGATCTTCTCGAACTCCGGCGGCTTCAGCACCACGATCGCCCAGTATCTGCGCATGAGCGGCTGGGGCACGTCGACGGTCATTTCCAGCGGAAAGGATGTCTACATTCACTATGCCGCGCCAGAATTCGCCTTTGCCCTTGCCAACGACGCGCGCAGCAAGGCCGCCGTGCTGTACTGCGAGCCCGGCGGATACTACGAGGCCGACGCGCACTTCAACAAGCCCGTGGTCGCGTGCGTGGTGGGCCGCTGGAAAAGCCGTCTCACGCGCGCGGTCGGACATGCGGGCGCGATGGCGGGCGGCGCCGACGACGCGCTCGCGAAGGAACGCTGGTTCAAAGAGAAGTTCGGCGTCGAACGGCTCTTCACGCCCGACGATCCGTGCTGCTCGGCGAAGGGCGCGGTGGTGACGAACATCGCCCATATTCCTGCCGCGCTCACGGCGGTGATGCGCGCCAATGCAACGATGCCCGACTTCGAGCCCGAAGGCAGCCTCGCGCTCAAGCCGTGGTTCGGCTCGGATCAGGGGCTCGATCTGCCCGGCGATCTCGCGCTTGCAGTCGTGGGAGCGGTAGCCCCGTATGACGAACAGGTCGCGCGGGTGAATGACCAGATCGGGGCGATCCCGCCTCGGCAGCCATTGAAAGATGCCTCGGGCGCCTCGCAGATGGATGCAAAGACTCAGGTCAGCAGCCTGCACGGCGTATCGATGCTCGAAGCGGCGACGCATTCCTTCGAAGCGAACGTGTGCCTCGCACTGCTACACGAGTTCGGCGGCGCAAACGACGAGAAGCTCATCGACGTCGCGGTCGGCGCGGCAGTGAATCTGTACGGCACGCCTGAACTGGCGGCGGCGCAAGCGGCACGAGAAGCGGGTAACGCACCCAACGCGGTGCTTGCCGCCGCAGCGGCGATCGTCGGGCCGAACCGCCAGCGCGCGGCCCGCGAGGCAGCGAGGCTGATGATCGACCGGTTCGCCGCTGCAAAACTCGCGGACGCATTCGATCGCGATTTCGACGTCGACGCGATAGACACTGAAGGCATCGCGGTACTCTTCTCCGATGCACCCGACCCGAAGGCGCAAGCCATGCTCGCCGGGCTCGCCGCACGCGGCGTGAGTTCCGTATTCGTGCGGTGGGTTGCCAACGGCCCGGGGCATCCGCGCTCGGACGCCGTGCTCGCGGCGATCACGACGACACTCGCCTGGGGCCCGCTCATGCGCAAGCGCATCTCGCGTCTGACGGCGGAGAACCTGCCATGGTGGACGAAACTCTTCGGCACGCTGATCGGCGCCTCGGCGGACGCGTCGCGCCACCAGCCCGACAGCTTTTGCGAGTTTTCCACCGAGGCACTGCTCGGCGAGCGCTCGCTGACGGAAGTGGCATTCGCAGCGCTGCTCGGCGTGAAGCCATCCGCAGACGATCTGTTCGCATTCAGAACGTTGACGGGACTGCTGCTCACTAACGGACCGGGTGCGATGTCGGCGCAAGGCGCGAAGGGCGCGGTATCGGCGGACGGTCCCGAGTCCCCGGAACGCGTGCAGTTGAACAAGGCGCTGATGGGTTTTCTCACGCACTCGGGATACACGCACGGCGGCAACGGATATGAAGGTATCGCGTTTCTCAACGACGCGTTTCGCGACAGCGGCCTCGACGATCCCGGCGACGCGCATCACGGCGTCGATCTCGAAGCGCTCGCGCGCCGCTCCGTCGAGCGCTACGCGCAGTACAAGGCGCGTCAGAAGCAAGCTGGCAGCCTCGATATCGCCAAGCTGCCGGGCGTGAACCACCCGGTCTTCAAGGACAAGCCGGTAAATCACGATCCGCGCGAGGTCTTCATCGCCGGGCTTTATGAGGCGCGCGGCGAATACAACGTGTTTCACGCGTACTACCGCGCGCTGGTGCAGGCCTTGTTCGACGCGGGCGTGTCGCGTACCGTCTACTGCGTCAATGTCGATGCCGTGATCGCCGCGTTGCTGCTGAAGATGCTGTGGCAGCCGCTCAAACGCGGGGAGTTCAGCGAAGCGGACCTCGAAACCGCGGCTTTCACGATCTTTCTCTATCCGCGCATGCTCGGCTGCGCCGCGGAAATCGACGATCACCTCAACCGCGGCCGCAACATGGACACGCGCACACCCGCTTCACAGTGTCGTTTTGTTGCCTGACCCGCTGGCCTCTGATCGTCGCCGCCACGCTGGCGCAGCCACGCACGGCGGCGCCTAACGGGCGTCGATTGACACTGCGCCAGTACCGGCTCCGTCGACGATGTCGCCAGAACGATTAGCCGGTGTAGTGACCGTCCACGGCGTCTCACGATTCACACTCAGTGATTGCGTCCGGGCATGGCCATCGACGGCGCAGCGGCCACACCGAGCCTCGTTTCCAATACACGCAAAATCCGCCCGTGTTACTCAACGGTCCGACGGCACTGCAGACGTTAGGCGCGACGGCGCCGGTTTCGCGAATTCAGCCGTCATTCACGTGAGAGACGCGCGCGTCGCCTTCTGGCCGAACTGAGCCAAAGACTCGCCTCGCAGCATGAACAGAGTTGGTGGAGTCGGCTCGGTCGCAAGTTCGCCACCCTGCGCTATCATGGTGGACTCGACGAGGGCGCACATGTGTACCTCTCGAAGCCAACCCGAACGACGCCAGCTGCTCACGAATCAGGATGTCATAGCCGACATGCGAGACGTGCCACACATCAAAAGCCGGTTGCTGATGGTCGCGGCATTCGCGATCCCCGCGTTCGTGTTCATCGACGGCTGCAAGTCGACAGCGACGCAGGCTGTGACCGCGCCGGCGGAGGTCGCCACTGACGACGCTGCGCTCGCCGCCAAGGTGAAGCAGGCGCTCGTCGCAGACCCAGGGCTGAGATCCTTGCCGATCAGCGTCGCCACGTATCGAGGCGTCGTGCAGTTGTCAGGATACGTGGATGCAGAGGTACAGATTGAGCAAGCGCTTGCCGTGACGCGCGGCGTGGCGGGGGTGCAATCCGTGAGCAACGATCTACACCTCAGGCCGCAATAACGCGCGCTCGTCGGAAGACAGATGACGGACGAGACAGCGATGCCTGGGCTGCGCGCGACCAGCGGTTCCGTCAAAGGAACAGGTGCATCTGCGCCTTGACGGGCATTCCCCTGCGCTCTATCACGTTTGCCGGTTTCGGGCCGACCGTGATCGGTAGAGTCGAGATGTGGCGCGGTAGCGGTAGGCTCGGTTTGTCTGTTACCGCCGCTTTCGTCTGGCGGTGCCCCAATAACCTCGCCGTAACCC
>NZ_PVZB01000039.1 GCF_003002025.1 Paraburkholderia sp. BL25I1N1 | reverse complement strand
CCGCGCAGCAGGCCCTGGAGGCCTTTGCCGAAGGGCCATGGGGCGCGAAGTATCCGACCATCGTGCAGTCGTGGCGACGGGCGTGGGAGAACGTCACACCGTTCTTCGTGTTTCCGCCCGACATACGCCGTGTCGTCTACACCACGAATGCCATTGAGAGCCTGAACATGCAACTACGCAAGATCATCAAGACCCGCGGTCACTTCCCCAACGACGAGGCCGCCATCAAGCTACTGTGGCTGGCATTGCGCAACGTGCTGGCGAAGTCTGTACGGGCGGCATTCGACTGGTCCTCCGCCATGAACCAGTTCGCCATTCTGTTTGGCGAGCGTTTTACCAACGCACGCGGGTAACTCCGCTAACCGCCTCGCACACAAAAATGCGGACAGGTTCGTGGCGACGGGCGTGGGAGAACGTCACACCGTTCTTCGTGTTTCCGCCCGACATACGCCGTGTCGTCTACACCACGAATGCCATTGAGAGCCTGAACATGCAACTACGCAAGATCATCAAGACCCGCGGCCACTTCCCCAACGACGAGGCCGCCATCAAGCTACTGTGGCTGGCATTGCGCAACGTGCTGGCCAAGTCTGTACGGGCGGCATTCGACTGGTCCTCCGCCATGAACCAGTTCGCTATTCTGTTTGGTGAGCGTTTTACCAACGCACGCGGGTAACTCCGCTAACCGCCTCGCACACAAAATGCGGACAGGTTCCGCCTCACGTACGTTCAAATCGCCAGTACCCCCGACACTTTTTTACTGCCGCTGTTGACGCGCTGCGCTCATCAAAACCTTAGGTTTCCCAGGCATAACCCGTCCGCGACGCACGCAGTGCGAAGCGGGAGCTGATGAGCCCTTGGTCACCAGCGCGGAGTGTGCGAAAACACTGACTCCAGATGCACCACTACCGTGGCTGCGCGAGGGACCCGCTTAAGAATTAGCGGTGTGAGCCGCTTTCTCTTGCTTACTTCTCTTTGCGGCGGCAAAGAGAAGTAAGTGCCGCCCCGCACAGGGGCAACACTAATAGACCACAAACAAATCAAGAAAAGGCCAACTCCAGAGACCAAAAAACCAAAACCCTAAAGCCTCTGCCCCACAGCAAGCTCAAAAACCCTCACCCATTGCCGAGCCTGCCTCTCATCCCGCATGGGCAAAACCCAAACCTGATGCTTAGGATCCTTGACTTTCAAAACAACCTGCCACTGCGCGCCGGGCCGCTGCACCTCCGCCCCTAGCAGGTCGGCAAAAATATAGGCCCCCTGCTCCTGGCCCAACCGGATCTCACAAAGCCGCTTATCGGCAGCGAGCCGCACGGCCCCCCAACTCCCCTTGAGTTCATGAGTCCAATCTCCATCACGGACGTTGGAAGCCACTTCCTTGCGACGCCGCAACCAATAAGCGAAAGCGGCAATCAGCAGCAAACCCACCAGCACAGCAACGCCAACAGCAACCCCCAACCCAAAATCCGCCTGCAAGGCATCAAACGCCCGCACCGCCCCATACCCCAGCGCGATCAGCGCAATCAACGCAACGAGAATCGGCATCGCAAGCTCACAAGAAAAAACGCAGCCTAGCACGAGCGATGCTCACCGCTCGCCGCAGGAACACCGCAAAAAACCATTGCGAAAATTGCGCGGACGCTCCGCTTAACCTCAAGGCTGCTTGTGCGCCGCCGCCCAATCCTTCACGGCCTTCAGCGTATTCTCGACGTGCTTCTCCGGCGAGAGGCTCGTGTACTCGTAAATGATCTTGCCATCCGGCGCGATCACATACGACACGCGATTCGCCATCGACGCATGCATCGGCATGCCAGCGTCGTATTGGCCGATCACCTTCGAATCGGCATCGGCAGCCACCGGGAATTTGCTCCGGCACTCGCTCACCGAAAACTTCGTCAGTGTGTCGATGTTGTCGTGCGACACGCCGATCACCGTCGCGCCATACTTCTTGTATTCGTCGACCGCTTCGGCGAACTCGTGGGCTTCGATCGTGCAGCCCGTGGTGAAGGCCGCCGGATAGAAATACACCACCACCGGCCCCTTCTTCAGCTCGTCGGCAAGCGAATAGGTGTAAGTCTTGCCGCCCAACGAAGCCTGCGTGGTGAACGACGGCGCCACATCGCCTGGCTTGAGGGTCGCCGAGGCCGTCAGCGAATGCATGGCGAATCCCACCGACACGGCGGCGGCCAGTGCGGCCGATATGAATTTCTTCTTCATCTGCTTTTCTCCAGGCGTGGATGCACGCGGTTCGTCCAAAGAACCCAGGGCCGCCGCGTTCATGAGAACGCCGGCCAACTCCGCTATTGGACCACGTACTCACAAGGTACGTAAGAACCGGCCTGAAGGATGCAGACGTCGCTGACATGAACGCGCCACGGCATGCACACTGAAAGCCCGCGACGACGCCGCCCCGCCCGTCAGGCGACCGCTTCCTCGATATGCGCGCCGAACCAGGCCGCGGCCGACAGGTTCAGCTCGGCCAGCACGTCGGGCGTAAAGGCCACGAAGCCGGCCGGCGCGTCGGGGCCCAGTGCGATCGATGCCGCGTCCACGCCCTCGCCCGCCGCCTCGGCAAGCCGCAGCAAGGTGCCGAGTTCGCCGCGCCTCGACACGATCGCCTCGCGAATCTGCGGCGCGAGGCTGAGTTTCTCCAGCACCGCACCGGGCGTGCTGCCCAGCACCACGTGGATCAGCGAAAAAATTCCGGTCATGAAGGCGGCATCGGCGAATTCGTCGTCGGCGGGACGCAGCCAGGCCGCGGCCAGCTCCATGAAACGCGAGCGCGTGCCCGCCAGTTGCACCAGCGGATCGGCGCGCCACGGCAGCTCGCCGCTGTCGGCGTACAACAGCAGCTGCGCCCAGCGCGCGATCTGCCGTGTGCCGGTGGCGATGATCGCCTCGCGCAATGATGCGATATTACGTCCCAGCCCGAATGCACCCGAATTGACGAGGCGCAGCAGTTGCACGACCACGCTCGGGTTCAGCTTGAGTTCCGCTTCGAGTTCGACAATGCCGGCGTCGCGCGACAGCAACGCCAGCAGGCGCATCAGGCCCGGCCGCAGCGAACGGTTGCGCGGCGCGGCCAGCACCTGCGGCCGCGCGAAGAAGTAGCCCTGAAACAGATCGAAGCCGAGGTCCCGCGCGAGCGCGAAATCCTCGCGCGTCTCGACCTTCTCCGCGATTAGCGTCTTGCCCTGCCCGCGCACCAGCGACGCCAGCTTCGGCAGCACGGCGCGGTCGGTCTGCAGAAAGTCGATCTTGACGATGTCGGCATGCGACAGCGCGCCGCTCAGCTCGTCGGACAGTTCGCTCACGTCGTCGAGCGCCACCTGAAAGCCGGCGCGGCGCAACTCGCCCAGACGGCGGACCAGTTGCGCGTCGAATTTCACGGTCTCGAGGATTTCGAGCACGAAGCGCTCTGGCGGCATCAGATGGACGATGTCGTTGAACAGCAGCGCACGGTCGATATTGACGAAACCGCGATGCGGGCCCAACACCGTCGGCACGCCGATCCCACCGATCGCGCGCGCCACCACCTGCGCGGTCGCCTGGGCGTCGTCGGTGACTTCGGCGTAGTTATGCGCGCCGGCCCGAAACAGCAATTCATAAGCATTGAGCGCGCCGTCGCGATCGAGGATCGGTTGACGGCCCAGATACACGAACTGCGTGGCGGGCCACGGTTCGGCGCCGCCGGCAGCTGCGTCGAGCACCTCGTTATGCCGGGCAGTGGCCTTGGCTTGATGGCGTTCAGACATGGGGCATCAGGGGAAGTGTTCGGAAAGCTACGCAGCAGCGACGTCTCAGCCGGTACTACACAACGGGGTTGTCTTATTAACGGACGTCGCACAGCCGCACTTTAACTGAATCGTTCCCCTGCCGCCGCCAGGCCGTGCAAAGGTTCCCTTACCGGATGTTTTTAGCGCCGGGCGCTAAAGATTTCGCCGCAAAGGCCGTTATCTCGTTCTGATGGGGCGGCGTGATACCTCCCGACCGCCCCGATTGGCGGGCAGGTGAGCCGCCCGCCTGCAGACGAATACAGGTTGCCAGCGATAAACATGGAAGCGAACAGGATCACCGCGCCCCGCCGGGGCTCCTTGCGCACGGTCATGGACCGGCTTCGTGCGTTCGGCCGGCGCGTGGACGGCAAACCGCAGACGGCCGCAAGCCGCGCTGCGCAACTGGAACAGGTGGTCGGCGCCGTCGACCTGCTGGCGCACGTCGACGACGAGTTGCGCTTTATCTACGTGTCCGAAGCCAGCCTGCGCTTCATCGGTTATCACCGCGAGTATCTCGAGACCATCACGCTGCACGACCTCGTGGCGCCAGCCGACGTGGCGCGCCTCGACACCCTGCTGACGCGCGCCGCCGTCTCGGGCAACGTCGAGAAGGCCACGCTCAGCCTCATCAAGTCGCTGACTTATCCGATCACAGTCGAGCTGCGCGTGGTGCGCAGCAGTCACGACGGCACCGCGGGCTATGCGATCGCCGGCTTCGACGTGTCGGCCTGGCGCGCCACCGAAGAACGTCTGACTCAGGCGCTGCATCTTGACCGCCTGACCAATCTGGCCAACCAGTCGGCGCTGATTCCGGCGCTCCTCGACGCCCAGCAGCAAGCCGACGCGCACGGCACGCCGGCCGCGCTGCTGCTGCTCGACCTCGACGACTATCAGCGCGTGAACCGCGCGCTCGGCTACGATGCCGGCGACGAAATGCTGCGCGACACCTCGCGCCGCATCCTGAACATGACGAGCCCGAGCGAGACCGTGGCGCGCGTGGCCAGCGACGAGTTCGCGATTCTCGTGAAGCCCGCCGCCAGCCGCACCGACGCGGCGGCCGCCGCCGAAACGCTGGCGCGGCGCCTGTTGACCGCGATCCAGCAGCCGTATGTGTTCAACGGCCAGCAGGTGCATCTTTCGGCGAGCATCGGCATCGCGCTCTATCCGGATGTGCGCCACGCCAACGACACCGCCGCCCACGACACCCACCTGCTGCGCTGGGCCGACCACGCCCTCCTGCAGGCCAAGGCGGCCGGCGGCAACACGCTCGCCTTCTACGTCCCCGACGACAACCCCGCCGACGCCGAACGCCTGAAGCTGGAAGCCGACCTTTACGACGGCGTGCGCAACGGCGAGTTCTCGCTGCATTTCCAGCCGATCACGAGCAGCCGCACGCACGGCGTGGTCGGCGTGGAAGCGCTGATCCGCTGGTTGCATCCGGTGCACGGGCTAGTGCCGCCGTCCATGTTCATCCCACTTGCTGAGTCGATCGGCCTGATCAACTTCCTCGGCAACTGGGTGTTGAAGGTGGCCTGCATGCAATTGATCCAGTGGGATGCGAAGGGCATCTCGCTGCAATACGTGGCCGTGAACGTGTCGCCGCAGCAGTTCCGCGATCCGCGCTTCAAGGACTCGGTGCGCGAGGCGATCGAGTTGACCGGCATCGATCCGCGCCGCCTCGTGTTCGAGATCACCGAAAGCCTGCTGATGCATGACCCGGCGCATGCGAAGGGTCTGCTCGAAGAACTGACCGCCATGGGCATCCGCTTCGCGGTCGACGACTTCGGCACCGGCTATTCGAGCCTGGCTTACCTGCAACGCTTCCCGCTGGCCAAGCTCAAGATCGACAGGAGTTTTGTCGAGAATCTGCTAACCTCCCGGAACGATCAGGCAATCGTTAGTGCCGTCGTGGGCCTCGCTCAGACATTGGATCTCGAGCTGGTGGCCGAGGGCGTCGAAACAGAAGCGCAGCGCACCCTGCTCACCGAGATGGGATGCGACCACATTCAGGGTTGGCTCGTCTGCAAGGCGCTGCCCTCCGACGAACTCGCGCAGCGTTTCGAAGCACGCACGCTTCATTTGCACAGCGCCTAGCCATGCAGGCGAAGCGCTCATGTCTTGAATCATGCAGCGGAACAAGCCGGTCTCTGGCCGGCGTGGCACTCATTGGAACATGTATGGCTTTGGCGGGACTCACATGGTAAAGGCGGCGGTGCTCGACCGGCTCTGGACACGAATGAGCGAGCGCGGCGATTTCCCCATGCTGTCGCAGTCGCTGCGCTCCACCATGGCGGCGATGAACAATGACGACCTCGACTTCACCGGCCTCGTGCAGGTGGTGTTGTCGGACTTCGCCCTCACGCAAAAAGTGCTGCGGCTCGCCAACTCCGCCATGTACATGGCGTTCGGCGGCAACATCACGACCGTGTCGCGCGCGCTGATGGTGCTCGGCATGGACGCGGTCGGCCATCTCGTGGTCGGCCTGAAGATCGTCGATCACTTTCATCACAGCGCGCCGCGCCGCATCGACGCGAAACTCGAACTGAACCGCACGCTGCTCTCGGGCTGCGTCGCGCGCAAGCTGACCGAGCGCGGCGATCTGCGCGCCGGCGAAGAAGCCGTGGTCTGCACGCTGATGCGGCAGATCGGCAAACTGCTGGTGGTGTTCTATCTCGACGCCGAATGGGACCAGATTCGCCGCCATATCGACGACGGCGCGCTCGAAGCCGATGCCTGCGTGCTGGTGCTCGGCGTCACGTTCGACGAAATCGGCGCCGAAGCCGCCGTGCGCTGGCGGCTGCCCGACATGATCCGCTCCGGCATGGGCGAGTTCGACCCGCAAGACGTCACGCAGCCGCGCCAGGTGCAGTGGCTGCGCGCCATCACCAATTACTCGACGGCGGTCGCCGACGTGCTCACCCAGCAGAACATGCCGGACTGGGAGCGCGAGGAACGCATCGCCGAACTGGCGCAGGAATATTGCGGCGCGCTGAACACGGATCCCGAAGTGCTGCTCGAAATGAGCGTGGCGCTCGCCCGCGAAGAAGGCGGCGACGGTGTGATGCGCGAAATCGTCGAGTTGCGCGCCAATGCGGATGCGATCGCGCGCGAAGCGCTCAATCCCGAGGCGCGTATCGCGGTGGGCGTCGAAGATCTGCGCGGGCTGCCGGCCGGCAGTCCGCTCGCGCCGGCGCTGGCGATGGCAGCGGAAACGCTGCTGGCCGGCCTCGGCTTTGCGCGCACCGTGGTGTTCGTCAAGCACAGCAACGGCACCTTCAAGGCGCGCCTCGGTCTCGGCCCGAAGATCGACGCCGCGTTGCCGAAACTAACGTTCAGTACCGCCTTCGAACCCGACGTGTTTCATCTGGCGATCGCAAACTCGGTGGGTATATTCATCGAGAACGCACGCGATCCAAAGATGGTCGCGCGGCTGCCCGAATGGTTCCGCCGCTCCTTCGACGACGCCCGGGCCTTCGTGCTGCTGCCGGTCGTCGATGAAAGCGACACCACCGTGGCGCTGCTCTACGGCGACTGGTCGCATAGTCAGGAGCCACGGCGGATCTCACAGAAAGAGATGAGCGTGTTGAATGAACTGGCCAAGGAGTTAGGCCGTTTTTTCGGCCTGGGGCAGATGCGGGAAATGGAGATGATGTGAAGACCTGGCGTGATCGTTGATCACGACGCTTCACTCTCACCTGTTCTGTGTTTGCCCGACGCCAAGTTGAAATTGAGCCAGTCCCGCCGGGACCGCCGCGCCTGATATGCAGCGGTCTCCGGCTGAATCGCTGAACTCAATCCTCGATTCTTTCCAGACCTTGCGCGCTGCGGTCCGCGACACCGGCCCACGCGCCGGCCACCAGACCCAGTTCGGCGACCTCTTCCACCGTCAACGGCTGCAAGCGTTCGCACAGCGCGCCGATCTCATCCCACGCGCCGCATTCGAGCGCTTCGACCGCGCTCAGCAGCAACCCCAGCGCGCCCTGCCGATGCAGAATGCCCGCCTGGATCGGACGCGACAGCGTCAGCACGTTCAAGGTGCTT
This sequence comes from Paraburkholderia sp. BL25I1N1, assembly GCF_003002025.1. Taxonomy (GTDB): domain Bacteria; phylum Pseudomonadota; class Gammaproteobacteria; order Burkholderiales; family Burkholderiaceae; genus Paraburkholderia. The sequence continues at coordinate 53,254 of NZ_PVZB01000039.1, read as the reverse complement.
TCGAGCGAGCCGCCGAACACCGCGTCGACGAATGAAAATACGCCGGTCAGGAATGCCGCGTCGGCTTCGTCGCGGCCGGCTTCGGGCAGACGCTCGATTGCCAGCTCCATGAAGCGCGCGCGGGTCGCGGCGAGTTGCAACAAGGGATCGTCCTCGAGTGCGACCTTGCGGCCGTCGGCGTAGAGCAGCAGTTGGGTCCAGCGCGCGATGCGGTTGGTGCCGGTCGCGTTGATCGCTTCACGCAGCGTCGTGACCTTGTGGCCGACGGCCAGCCCGCTCGAATTGGCGAGCTTCATCAGATGCATCACCAGCACCGGGTTCAGCTTGAGTTCGGCTTCGAGCTGCGCGACGGTCGGATCACCCGAGAGCAGTTGCAGCAGGTTCAGCAACGCATGGCGCGGCGCGCTGACACGGCGCGTTGCCGAGGTCTGCGCGCGCGCGAAGAAGTAGCCCTGAAAGCGATCGAAGCCGAGTCCATGCGCCGTTTCGAAATCGGCCTGCGCATCGATGCCCGAGGCGACCAGCAGCTTGCCCGCCGACTTGAGCACGCTCGCCAGTTTCGGCAGCAGCGCGCGCGGCGCGTGCATGAAATCGATCTTGACGACTTCGGCGTAAGGCAGCAGTCTGGCGAAGCCTTCGTTGGGCTGGGTTACCTTGTCGAGCACGAAGCGATAGCGCCGCCCGTGCAACTGGACGATACGCGCCACCAGCGCCTCGTCGATCTCGATGGTGGGCGCCAATTCGAGCATGAAGCGCTCGGCGGGCAAGCTCAGAATCGCCTCGTCGAATAGCATCTCGCGGCTGACGTCCACATAAGCCGGATGCCCGGTCAGCGCACCGCGCACATTGCCCTGAAGCAGGCCGTGAAGGATGGCTTGCGCCACACGTTGCGCCGGATCGGGCGCGCGGTGCGATGACGCCTCGGCATCGCTGTTCTCATGCCCCGCGGCAGGTGCGGTGTCTGCCGTGTGCGCGGACCATTCCGGTGCCCGCACCTTGATCTCGTAGCCGCACAGCATGCCGTCCCGATTCAGAATAGGCTGCCGCGCGAAACTGGCATTCAATTGCGCATTGTCCGTTGCACCCGTGTGGCCCGGATTCTCGACTGCGATGGTGGTCATTGCACTCCCCCGCTAAGCGCCGCCCCGGCGCTGACTGCTGTATTTTGATTTTCGCCGCACCGTCAGCGCGCGTCTCAAGCCATGAAGGCCGTAGCGCCCGCGATGGGCTCGGCAATTTTAGCGCAGGCCGCCATGCGTGGACACGTCCGTGAGGCAATATCTGGAAATAATTGGAGATCAGTCTGAAAGCGAGGCGACGCAAAATCGCCGATACTCTTGTGCAGTGCAGAAGCGTTCCACCCGCGTTTAACCACCAAGGAAAAACATGGACGTCAAAAGCGTGCTGTCAAATGCCTTCGCCATGCCGATCACGAGCCCGGCATTCCCCATGGGTCCGTACCGGTTCATCAACCGCGAATTTCTGATCATCACCTACCGCACCGATCCGGACAAACTGCGCGCCGTGGTGCCCGAGCCGCTCGAGATCGGCGAGCCGCTGGTGCACTACGAGTTCATCCGCATGCCGGATTCGACGGGCTTCGGCGATTACACGGAAAGCGGCCAGGTGATCCCGGTGTCGTACAAAGGCGTGGCGGGCGGCTACACGCTGGCCATGTATCTGGACGACCATCCGCCCATCGCCGGCGGCCGCGAACTGTGGGGCTTTCCGAAGAAGCTCGCGAACCCGGTGCTCGCCGTCCATACCGACACGCTTGTCGGCACGCTCGACTACGGCCCGGTGCGCATTGCCACCGGCACCATGGGCTACAAGCATCGGCAACTCGATCTGGCGCAGCAGAAAAAGCGCCTCGAAACGCCGAACTTTTTGCTCAAGGTGATTCCGCATGTGGACGGCACGCCGCGTATCTGCGAACTGGTGCGCTACTACCTGCAGGACATCGATCTGAAAGGCGCATGGACCGGCCCGGCCGCACTCGAACTGGCGCCGCACGCGCTCGCGCCGGTCGCGGAATTGCCGGTGCTGGAGATCGTCGAAGCACGCCATCTGCTTGCCGATCTCACCCTCGGTCTCGGCGAAGTCGTGTTCGATTATCTCGATCAGCCGGAAGCAAACGTGCGTTGATCGCTTGGCGGTCACCTCTCGCAACGCCTCAAATGCAGACGGCCGCGATTAGCGGCCGTTTGCATCAGCTACAACGAATCACTTAAGACGCGCGTTACTTCAACACCACCTTCACATCGAAGTACTTCGCTGCGAAACGGTCGATCGTGCCGTCCGCTTTCAGTTCCTTGAGCGCCTGGTTCAGCGCGTCCTTCAGGGCCTTGTCGCCCTTGCGGATGCCGAAGCCGACGCCCGCGCCGAGCAGCTTCTCATCGGTGACGGCCGGACCGGCGAACTCGAAGCCCGCGCCTTGCGGCTTCTTCAGGAAGCCTTTCGCCGCGGCTTCCGCGTCCTGGAACGCGGCGTCGAGACGCCCCGAGGCGAGGTCGGCGTAAATCTGATCCTGCGTCTGATACGGCACGACGTCGACGCCGGCCGGCGCCCAACGCGCCTTCGCGTAGGTTTCCTGGATCGTGCCTTGCAGCACACCGACATGCTTACCCTTGAGCGATGCCGGTGTCGGCAGCAGACCGCTGCCCTTCTTCGCGATCATCTGATTCGGGATCGTATAGATCGGATCCGTGAAGTCGATCGCCTGGCGGCGCTGATCCGTGATCGTCATGTCCGAGTTGATGGCGTTGAATTTGCGCGCCTGCAAGGCCGGGATCAGACCGTCGAACGAGTTTTCCACCCACACGCATTTGGCCTTCAGCTTCGCGCACACGGCATTGCCGACGTCGATGTCGAAACCCTGCAGCTCGCCCGACGGCGACTTCGATTCGAACGGCGCATACGACGCCTCGACGCCGAAATGCACTTCCTTGATATCGGCCGCCGCTGCGGTGCCGGCCGTGACCGAAGCCGCTGCGAACAGCGCGAGCGCAGCTATGTTTCGCCAATTCATCTTCATTACGGGTGTTCCTCTACGGTATTGAATAAGACGGAGCCGACTCCGGGCAAGCATGATTGCCGGGCCAAAATTGCGCTTCAAACTCGTGCGGCCGCTGTGGTGCAGCGCAACAGCCGCGAGGCCGCGATTGTACAGGCTGCGTTTGCCGCGCCTGCGGGCGCGCCGCGTGGCGCGTCGCTGCGCACGCGCCTTGGGCTCACGGGTAAAGGTGTAAATAGCTGTCGCGTTCAGGCAAAGCCGAGCGTGTTAGAGCGCGCCGTCGCCGGCTGCGAAAGCGCCGCTGAGTTGTTGCGACAGGTGCGTATAGACGGCGGCCACATGCGGCAAATGACGCGACTCCGGATGCGCAAGCACCCACACCTGCGACTCGGCTTCGTCGAGCGGCGGCGTCAATTGCACGAGATCGTCACGGCCGCGCGCGAGAAAGGTCGGCAAGATGCCGACGCCAAAACCGCGCACCACGAGTTCGAACACCGCCATCACGCTGTTGGTCTTGTAGCGCGGCTCGACTGTCGGGCAATGACGCTTGCGCCAGAGCACGGAAGGATGGTCGCCGAGCGAGGCGTCCGGGGCCGCCCAGTCGCAGCGCGCCAGCGCATCGCCATCACTCGCCTGGATGCCGCTGCTCCTGGCGGCGAACACCGCGATGCGCAGCGGGCCCACGTGCTTGCCGACCAGATGATCCGGCGCGCGGCGCGTGGCGCGCACGGCGATATCGGCGTCGCGTTTGGTGAGACTCGCGAGACTGTTGGTCGCGGTCAGTTCGAAAGACAACGCCGGATGCAGCGCCACGAAATCATGCAGCGCGGGCAACAGCAGGCCGTATAGCACGGTATCGGTGGTCGTCACGTGGACGCTGCCGGACACGCGATCGCTGCTCGCCTGCACCGTGGAGCGCGCCGCCGCGAGTTCGCTTTCTATGCGCTCGGCGTGACGCGCCAGTTGCGCGCCGAGCGGCGTGGCGCGATAGCCGCTGCGTGAGCGCTCGAACAAACGCTGCCCCAGCCCGCGTTCGATCCGCTGCACCGAGCGAAAGATGGTCGAGGCGTCGATACCCAAACGCTGCGCGGCTTCCGCGAGCGTGCCGGCGCGCACCAGCGCGAGAATGGTCTGCGTATCCGCCGAGGTCAGTTCGTATTGCGTTTTTGCACGCATGGTTTGGCAAGCCGCCTGTTTATCCGGAATGCGATCCGGGCTACTTTTACCACATGGACTTGTCGGCCGACGAGCTTTGCCACCGGCACCAGCCGGGACTTTATCCTCATCTATAGCGGTGAAACCATGAAACTCTATTACTCGCCGGGCGCCTGTTCGCTGGCGGTTCACATTGCATTGCGCGAAGCGGATCTCGACTTCGAAGGCATCAAGGTCAATCTGCAAACGCACAAGCTCGCCAACGGCGACGACTATTACGCGATCTCGCCGCGCGGCTATGTGCCGCTGCTCGAATTCGCCGATGGCTCGCGCCACACCGAAGGCGCCGCGCTGCTGCAATACGTCGCCGATCTTGCGCCCGAGTCGGATCTGCTGCCGCCAGCGGGATCGCCGCAACGGCTCGAAGCGCTCGGCTGGCTCACGTATATCAGCACCGAATTGCACAAGACGTTCAGCCCGTGGCTCTGGCATCAGGAGACGGCCGAGTCGACGAAGGCTGAATGCCGCGCCAAACTCGCCACGCGTTTTAGCGAACTCGACAAGGTGCTCGCGGCACGCGACTATCTGACGGGACGGTTCTCCGTCGCCGATGCGTATGCGTTCACCGTGCTGAGTTGGGCGCGCATGCTGTCGATCGATCTTGGCGCTTATCCGAAGCTGGAGGCGTATCTGGAGCGCGTTGCGGCACGGCCGAAGGTGACGCAAGCGATGGTAGCGGAAGGTTTGATCCGCGCGAACGCGGCTTAAACGGCCGCGCCCGTGAGGAACGTTGCGCGCCTGGCGCGCAACGTTTGGATCTTGCGTAGTCGTGGACTACACGAGTTTCGACAAGGTGTGCTGCGTCGTCTCGACAACCATCAAGCCGGCGCGCAAACCGGGCTTGACGGTCGCGTTCGGAAACACGAGCCGCTCCTCGTCATGCTGCACGACATAGCGGTATTCGCCGTCGCGTGCGAGAACGGTGCCTTTCGCGAACGGCGTGAAATTCGCGACATCGGCGGCGACCAGCAATTCGAACGCGTCGCTTTGCTTGGTGATCTGATCGATCACCGTGAATGCGCGCGGCAGTTCCGCACGAACCTCGCCGCGCATGCCCGCCAGCAGATGACGCACCGCGTGATCGGCGCCGGCGAAACGCGTCAGATCGTTCTGACCGAACGGACGCACCTTGCCGAGTTCCAGCGTGCACGCTTCGGCGCCGCACGCCTGCGCGGTGAAATGCGAATACGTATTGCCCTTGGTGGTATGCAACAGCACCGCGCTGATACGCGCCTCGCCGAGCCACTCGAACATCGCGCGCGAAAACGGCTTGCCCGTATGCGGCAGCAACGCGAACTGTTCGAAGGCGGACGCACGGATCGCCGTGTGCATATCGATATGCCAGCGCGCGCCCGGCTCACCCGACGCCGCCGCGAAGAACTGCGACGCCGCCTGTTCGAGCGCGGCGGCACGCGGTGCTTCATAACTCTGCGGCACTTGCAGATGACGCCCGCTGAAGAGCCGGTTCAGATCGTCGTCGCGATAACGGCACGCGTCGCGCATGGCGTCGACGTTGCCGAGAACCACCAGCAGGCGGCAAGTCAGCGCAGCCGTGCCTTGCGTGATGTCACGCACCAGAAAACCCACCAGTTCGATCGGTGCGGTCTCGTCGCCGTGCACGCCGGCGGAGACGAGCACGCTGCGCACGCCCTCTTCCTGCGCCGCCGGCTCCATCAACAGCACGCCGTCGTCCAGCCACGACCAGCGCACGCCGCCGGCACACGTACCCTGTGTTTCATTCGCGGCCGGTCGCGTGCCCGCCAGCGTATAAGCCAGAAAATCGTCGAGCATCGGAACCGGCATATCGCGCTCAGCGCTGGAAGTCATACAGCGAGCCCAAACCGAGAATCTGCGTCAGTTCGTCGAGCGCGGTGCGCGATTCGGCGAGCAATTGCGGATCGGTCAGATCGGCGGGCGCGAGGCGGTCACGATAATGTTTTTCGATCCACGTATCGAGTCGGCCGAACAAGGTGTCGTTGATCCACACGCCTTGCGTTACCGCCGCGCGTTCCGCGTCGTCGAGCACGACACGCAGACGCAGACACGCCGGGCCGCCGCCGTTCTTCATGCTTTCGCGCAGATCGAACACCAGCACGTCGTCGATCGGGCCCGCATGCGATGCCAGATCGTCGAGATATGCCGCCACACGCGGGTTTTCGCGGCATTCCTGCGGCACCACCAGCACCTGCTTGCCGTCCGGACGCGTCAGCAACTGGCTGTTGAACAGATATGAGGTGACGGCGTCGGCCACGCTCACCTGCGCGTCCGGCACTTCGATCACGTTGAAGTCCGCCTTCAGGCCGGTGAGCTTAGAGCGCAGTTCGTCGTATACCGCGTTCTGTTCGACGAACGCCAGTTGATGACAGAACAGCGTATTGCGATTGCCGACCGCGATCACGTCGTTATGGAACACGCCCGCGTCGATCACGTCCGGGTTCTGCTGCGCGTACACCGTAGCCGATTCCGCAAGGCCATGACGATGCGCGACCGCGCGGCTCGCCTCGAAGGTTTGACGCGCCGGGAAGCGTTTTGGCTCCGGCCCGCGCCGATACTCGCTGCGGCCATACACGAAGAATTCGACGCCTCGCGCCGCATAGTCCGCGCAGAAGCGCGTGTGATTCGCCGCGCCTTCGTCGCCGAGCGCGGGCGTGCCGGGCAGCGCCTCGTGCACCACGAAACGGTCGGCGTCGTTGAAAATCGCGCGCAATGTGCGGCGCGTCGACTCGTGTTCGATCGCGCGATGCAGCTTGCTGCACAGATTGGCCGGCGTGAAATGCACGCGGCCGTCGTGAGTGTCGGCGGACGGACTCACGGTCGCCGCATTCGCGGTCCACATCGCCGAAGCCGAGCTTGCGGCGGCCAGCAGTTCGGGCGCGTCTCTCGCCACGCGCGCGATTACGGTGGCGTCGTCGCCGGAGAAACCGAGTTCGCGCAACAGGCGCATCGACGGACGCTCCTGCGGCGGCAACACGCCCTGATGAAAGCCGAGATCGGCCAATTGCTTCATCTTGCGCAGGCCCTGCCGCGCCGCCGCCTTCGGATTCGCAACCGACTTCTCGTTGTTCTGCGACGCGACGTTGCCGAACGAGAGCCCCGCGTAGTTGTGGGTCGGGCCGACCAGGCCGTCGAAATTGGCTTCAGTGGCTTGCATCGTCGATCCTTAGAATTGAAGGCCCGGCGAGACGCTCGCGGGCATTTGCAGTTGCGCGCTTTCGACGGATGCCATCGGGAACGCGCAGTAGTCGGCTGCGTAGTACGCGCTCGGCCGGTGATTGCCCGAGCGGCCCGGCCCGCCGAACGGCGCGCCCGACGAGGCGCCGTTGGTCGGCCGGTTCCAGTTGACGATGCCCGCGCGAATGGTGCGCTGGAAATGCGTCCAGAGCGCTTCGTCGTCGGCGAGCAAGCCGGCGGAGAGACCGAACTCGGTATCGTTGGCCTGCTCCAGCGCTTCGTTGAAGCTGCCGTAGCGGATGATTTGTGCCAAAGGACCGAAGTGTTCTTCGTCGGGCAGATTCTTCACGCTTGTGACGTCGAGAATCGCGGGCGTGACGAAGCCGAGCTTCGGGTCGCGCTGTTCCATCTTCAGCAAAGCTCTCGCGCCGTCAGCCAGCAAACGTTCCTGCGCGGCAACGAGCCGCGACGCCGCGCGGGCCGAGATCACCGCGCCCATGAACGGTTGCGGATCGGCGTTGTATTCGCCGACCGTGATGCGCGACGTGACTTCGGTCAAGCGTTCCATGAAGCGATCGCCGCCCGCATCGTTCGGCACGAAAATACGGCGCGCGCAGGTGCAGCGTTGCCCCGCCGACAGAAACGCCGATTGAATCGTGTGATGCACGGCGGCATCCACGTCGGCCACCGGGCCGATCACGAGCGGATTGTTGCCGCCCATTTCGAGCGCCAGCACGATTTCCGGGCGGCCGCCGAACTGCTTGTGCAGCAATGTTCCGGTATCCGAACTACCCGTGAAGAACAAACCGTCGATCTGCCGATGATTCGCGAGCGCAATGCCGGTGTCCTTCTCGCCTTGCACGAGATTCAGCACGCCCGCGGGCAAGCCGGCGTCGCGCCAGATCTGCACGGTGAGCGCGGCCACGCCGGGCGCGAGTTCCGACGGCTTGAAGACAACCGCATTGCCCGCGATCAGCGCCGGCACGATGTGCCCGTTCGGCAAATGCCCCGGAAAGTTGTACGGCCCGAACACCGCCACCACGCCATGCGGACGATGCCGCAGCACGGCTGTGCCGTCCGCCATCGCCGAACGCTTTTCGCCGGTGCGCTCGTTATAGGCCTGAATCGAGATCTCGACCTTGGCCGCCATCGAAGCCGCTTCAGTGCGCGCTTCCCACAACGGCTTGCCGGTTTCGCGGCCAATCGCTTCAGCCAGCGCTTCCTTGCGTTCGGTCACGAGCGCGGCGAAGCGGCGCACCACGCCGCAACGCTCGTCGAGGCTCAACGCCGACCACGCGGCGAAGGCGCGGCGCGCGCTGCGCACCGCATGGTCGACGTCGTCCGCCGAGGCGCTGTTGCCTTCCCACACCGTCGCGCCCGTGCCCGGGTTGCACGACGCGAATGCGGGTCCTGTGCCGGCGGCCCATTCGCCGTCGATGAAAAGCTCGCTCATGATCATCCCTGTTTGTGTTTCTGCGGCAGCACGCGCACGAGGTCGCCTGCCTTGACGTCGAGTGCCGCGGCTTCAATCGCGCTCAGACGGAATACGCCGTCCTGCGGCACGCCCGCCACCACGCCGACGCGAAAATCGCCCAACGAGGTATTCGACACCATCGATTTCGGTCCATCCTGCGGCGCGCCCGAGGTGCTCGACGCCGCGATCTCGACCGGCACCACCACGCTCTCGCGCACGGTGCGCAAGTCGGCGATATGGCATTCGAGCACCGGCCCCGCGTCGAAGATATCGACGTGATTCTCGTAGCGCAGCCCTTCCGATTCGAGCATGCGGCGCGCCGGAATCGTGTCGTTATGCGTGAGGCCGACGCATCGCTGCGCCTCTTCCGGCAACAACTCGACATACACCGGGTAGCGCGGCATCAACTCGGCGAGAAACGCCTTGCGGCCATGCGAACTCAGATAGTCCGCCGCATTGAAATCGATCTGGTAGAAATGCGAGCCGACCGCGCGCCAGAACGGCGAGGTGCCTTCGGCGTCGAAATGGCCGCGCAATTCCGCGCACAGACGCTGCGGAAAACGCTCGCGAAACTGCGCGAGAAACATGAAGCGCGAGCGCGACAGCAAGCCGCCCACGCCGCTCGTGCGATAACGCGGGCTGAGGAACAGCGAGCACACTTCGGCGTAACCGGTCAGGTCGTGCGAGATATTCAGCGCGCGCATGCGCGTCCAGATGCCGAGGTCCTGGCTCGCGTGCACCACGGTGCTCACGCGGTAGTTGTAGAACGGCTGTTGCAGGCCGACTGCGGTTTCGATGCCGCACACGCCGGCGATGTCGCCCGTGTCGGTGTCTTCCATCACGAAGAAGTAGCCGGCTTCATGCGGCTCGGCCTTGTCTTCCATCGTGCGGCGCGCGCGTTCCACGCGTGCCGCAAGTGCGTCGCGGTCCGGCTTGAAGGTGGTGAGACCCGGGCCGGTTTCCTGTGCGAGCCGCATGAGCGCGTCCACATCGCCTCGTTGCACAACGCGAACGACGATCATCGTGCCTCTCCCGATTGTTCATCCTGATGCGGCTGGTGCAGCGGCACGCAGCGCACCGTGTCGCCTTCTTCGACGCCGAGCGCCGCCCGCGCCGCGTGCGGCAATGACGCGCCGGCTTCTTTGCCCGCCGTCAATTCGCCGAGCACACAGCGGAACTCGCCATCGGCGCCGTTATGCGCGATCAGATACGTCGCACCGTCGGCGGGCGCATCGTTCTCGTGCACCACACGCGTTTCGTTGCGCGTCACGCAAGCGCTGCGATCCACCTGCGCGGTCAACACAGGACCCGCGTCGAAAATGTCGATATAGCGATCCGTCTCGAAGCCTTCTTCAAGGTGAATGTCATACGCGAGCAAGGCCTTCGAATCCGGCTCGCCGAGCACGCGCTGCGCCGCCTCGGGCAGCAATGGCACATAGATGGGATACGTGGGCATCACTTCGGCGATGAACGTGCGGCTGCGGCCACCCGATTCGATCTCGATGTCCGCGAAGTTGCGACCGAAGAACTTGCGCCCCACCGCTTCCCAGAACGGCGACACGCCGTTCTCGTCGGTCACGCCGAGCAGCAGCGAAAACACCTCGGGCGTGAAGCGCTTGCGATTGGCGGCGATGTACATCATTCGCGCACGCGACATGAGATGCGCGGCGGCGTCGCCACGCAGCGACGGATCGATGTAATAGCCCGCAAGGCGGCTCTTGCCGGTCAACTCATGCGACATGGTCAGCGCGTGAATCTTGCGGTTCACGTGCAGTTCGCGCGACGCATGAATCAGCGCGTCGTTGCGAAACGCGTAGAACGGGTCCGAATAACCGGCCGCGGCGACAATGCTCGCCGTGCCCATCAGCTTGCCGCTCTGCGCATCTTCGAGCACGAACAGATAGAACTCCTCGCCCGGAAAATCGACTTCCGCGCGAAACGAGTCTTCCGATAACGCGACGCGCGTCTCGAGCGCACGCCGGTCGTGCGGCAGGGAATGCAGCACCGGTTGCGCGGTGCGCGCCATATGTTCGAGCGCGTCGAGATCGGCGAGGCGGCCTGGGCGTACGAAGAGCATCATCGTTCCTGTTGAATGTGACGCATGATCAATGCCGTGGATCAGTTCGACGTGGCTTCGGCCTTCGCGCCGACAATGCTTTCGATGGCCTTGGCGAGTCGCTCGAAGCCTTCGTTCATGTCGTCGAGCGGCATGATCAGCGACGGCACGAAACGCAGCACGTCAGGACCGGCCATCAGCATGATCACGCCGTGCTGGCCTGCCGCCGTGACGAAATCTTTCGCGCGGCCCTTGAATGCATCGGTCAATTCCGCACCGATCAGAAGACCCCGGCCGCGCACTTCCGTGAACAGACCGAAGCGTTCGTTCAACTTTGCCAAGTGGCCTTTCAGCGCTTCACTGCGCGAGCGCACGCCTTCCAGCAGCTTCGGGTCGCTGACCAACTCGACCACCTTCTCAGCGATCGCGGCGCCCAGCGGATTGCCGCCGTACGTCGTGCCATGCACGCCGACCTTGAAATACGCGGCTAGTTCGTTGGTGGTCAGCATCGCGCCGATCGGGAAGCCGTTGCCGAGCGCTTTGGCGGTGGTGAGAATGTCCGGCGTCACGCCGGTTTCCTCGTACGCGTAGAAATAGCCGCTGCGGCCCACACCCGTTTGTACCTCGTCAAAAATCAGCAGTGCGCCGTGCTGATCGCAGGCTTCGCGCAGCGCTTTCAGGAACGCCGGATCCGCCGGGATCACGCCGCCTTCGCCCTGAATCGGCTCGACGATCACCGCGCAGGTTTGCGCGCCGATGGCTTTCTTTGCCGCTTCGATGTCGTTGTAGGGCAAGTGGGTGATGCCGGCCGGCACCGGGCCGAAGCCTTCCGAATATTTCGGCTGGCCGCCGACGCTAACCGTGAAGAACGTACGGCCATGGAACGACTGCGTGAACGAGATGATTTCGTATTTATCCGCGCCGTGGCGGTCGAACGCGACGCGGCGTGCCAGCTTCAGCGCGGCCTCGTTCGCTTCCGCGCCCGAGTTGGCGAAGAACGCACGGTCGGCGAACGTCAGGTCTTCGAGGCGTCTGGCGAGACGCAGCACCGGCTCGTTGGTGTAACCATTGCCGATGTGCCACAGCTTGCCGCCCTGCTCGTGCAACACGTTCAGCAGTTCGGGATGCGCATGACCGAGAGCGGTGACGGCGATGCCGCCGGCGAAGTCGATATAGTCGCGGCCTTGCGTATCCCAGACGCGTGAGCCGAGACCGCGATCCGGCACGAAGGCGGCGGGCGAAAACACCGGCACCATGACTTCGTCGAAGGTCTGGCGTGTCACTGTCAGGTCGTTCATGGCAAATCCTCGTTACAGGTGAGAGGTAATACAGGTAGTGTAGGAAACCGCACGCGATACGTCTTGCGCATACGCGACGCTTTCTATGAGGTTCCACGCGAATCGGCCGGGGTTGAGCCCTGACCACGCGCTCGTTCGGATCAATCCGCCTGATCCGGCCGCTCGATCAGCGCACCCGGCCGCGGCTCGCTGGCCGCCGCGCCGCTTGCGCCCGTCTGCTTGTCGATCCAGTTACGACGATCCTCTCGCGGTGTGACACCAAAGCGTTCGCGGTACGCATTCGAAAAGTGCGCCGCTGACGAAAACCCGCAAGCGAGGCTGATCTGCACGACGGACTTACTGGTGCGCTGCAATTGCGTGCGCGCTTTCGAAAGCCGCAGTCCCAGATAGTATTTGGACGGCATCGAGCCGAGATACTGGCGAAACAGGCGCTCCAACTGCCGCCGCGACACGCCGACCAGACCGGCGATCTCGTCGGTGGTGAGCGGGTCTTCGATATTCGCTTCCATCAGCAGCAGCGCGTCGTTCAGGCGCGGATGACGCTCGCCCGGCGCGGTCACGAACGGAATGCGCTGACGCTCCTCGCCCGCGCGCAATACGCCGACGCCGAGCGTGTCGGCAATCCGATCCGCGAGTTCGGGGCCGTGCTCGCGGCCGATCATCGCCAGCATGAAGTCGACGGTCGCCTGGCCGCCCGCGCAAGTGGCGCGATCGCGGTCGATTTCGAAGATCTGCTGCGTGACGATGGAGCGCTCGAACTGCTCCGAGAACTGCTGATAGGTTTCCCAGTTGACGCTCACGCGATAGCCGGACAACTGCCCTGCCATGGCGAGCCACCAGACGCCGTGATGAATGCCGGTGACGAGCGGCGTGCGCTGGCCGACGCGCGAAAGGCTGGCGAGAAAGAGGCGATAGTCGGCGAATTGCTGAAAGCGCTCGCTGACGATGATCAGCCAGTCGCACGCGATCGCGTCGCCGAAGGCGGCGTCCGCGGGCCACTGCGCGCCGCCCGCGAGCGGCACCGCGCGGCCGTCCCACGAGCACACCTGCACGCGGTACAGCGCGCGGCCGTCGATTTCATTGGCGAGATTGAGCGCGTCGACAATCGGCCCGACGCCCGACATCGACACGGGCGGCAAGGCGACGATGGCGACCTGCGTGGTGCGAGCCGGGCTGGACGTGCGAGGCATCGAGTGAATCTGCGCGAGCCGCGCGTTACTTCAGGCTGCCGGACAGGAACTGCTTGAGCCGCTCGCTGCGCGGCGCGCTGAGCACTTCGGCGGGCAAGCCCTCTTCTTCGGTACGTCCTTGATGCAGGAACATCACATGGTTCGACACGTTGCGCGCGAAACCCATTTCGTGCGTGACGACGATCATGGTGCGGCCTTCTTCGGCGAGCTTCTGCATGACCTTCAGCACTTCACCGACCAGTTCGGGATCCAGCGCGGAAGTCGGCTCGTCGAACAGCATCACGTCCGGGTCCATGGCCAGCGCGCGGGCAATCGCCACACGCTGCTGCTGCCCGCCCGACAGATGCGACGGGTACTGCTTTTCGAGGCGCGGCGCGAGACCGACCTTCTCGAGATATTCGCGCGCACGGTCTTCGGCTTCCTTGCGCTTCAGACCCAGCACATGAATCGGTGCTTCGACGATGTTCTCGAGCACATTCATGTGCGCCCACAAGTTGAAGTGCTGGAACACCATGGCGAGCTTCGTGCGGATGCGCTGCAACTGCTTGTGATCGGCGACTTCGAGATTGCCGGCGCGATCGGTTTTCGTCTTCACCATCTCGCCGTCGACGACGATCTGCCCGGCGTTCGGCCGCTCGAGGAAATTGATGCAGCGCAAGAAGGTGCTCTTACCCGACCCGCTCGCGCCGATGATGCTGATCACGTCGCCCTTGTTCGCATTGAGCGACACGCCCTTGAGCACTTCGTTGTCGCCGTAGCGCTTGTGGATGTCCTGTACGGCGAGCTTGCAAGCTTCGGTTTGAGTCGTGTGGAGCAAGATGCTCTCCCTTTGAAAATACGGATCAATCTTCGTGACGGCACACATTGCGCGCGCCATCCTGTGCAAACACGGCGCGTTTCAATGCGTGCGCACCGCCAGGTAACCCAGCCAATGACGCTCGGCGCGGCGGAACAAAGCCACCAGCGCGAACGACACCACGAGGTAAATCAGCGCCGCGAGGCCGAACGCATCGAACGACTGGTAAGTGGCCGAGTTCGCGTCGCGCGCCACCTTGAGGATGTCCGGCACCGTGGCCGTAAACGCGACCGTGGTGGCGTGCAGCATCAGGATCACTTCGTTACTGTACAACGGCAAGGCCCGGCGCAGCGCGGACGGTATCACAATGCGCCGGTACATCGTGAACCAGCTCATGCCGTAGGCGCGCGCCGCTTCCACTTCGCCGTGCGAGGTCGAGCGGATCGCGCCGGCGAAAATCTCCGTGGTGTACGCGCAGGTGTTCAGTGCGAAGGCAAGAATCGCGCAATGAAAACCGCTGCGGAAAAACGCGTCCAGCACCTGATGCGAGCGCACGAATTCAAGGCTGTACATGCCGGTGTAGATCAGCAGCAGTTGCACGTACAGCGGCGTGCCGCGAAACACGTAGGTGTAGAGACGCACCGGCGTAGAGAGCCAGCGCTTCTTCGACACACGCGCCACCGCCAGCGGAATCGCCAGCACGAAGCCGATGCCGATCGACGCCACCAGCAGCCACAGCGTGACGGCGAGCCCGGACATGCGCTGGCCGTCCCAGTACAGGAACGCGCGCCAGAATTGATTGAGGATGTCGATCATGGTCTTAGAGCTCCGCGTGCCGCACGCCGATCGAATAGCGCTTTTCTAGCCAGATCAGCACGAGATTCGACGCGGTGGTGATCGCCAGATAGATCAACGCAGCGACCAGGATGAAGAAGAACATGTTGAAGGTGCTTTTGCCGGCGTCCTGCGCGGCTTTGACCACGTCGGCGAGACCGATGATCGACACCAGCGCCGTCGCTTTCACCAGCACCTGCCAGTTGTTGCCGATGCCCGGCAGCGCGAAACGCATCATCTGCGGGAACAGGATGCGCGTGAACACGCGCGCGCCGCTCATGCCGTAGGCGCTGCCCGCTTCAAGCTGGCCGCGCGGCACCGCCAGAAAGGCGCCACGGAAGGTCTCGGTGAAGTACGCGCCGTAGATGAAGCCGAGCGTCAGCACGCCGGCCACGAACGGATCGATATCGAACTGCGGCAGATTCAGCGCATCGGTGAGATTGTTGACCGCGATCTGGATGCTATAGAACAGCAGCAGCATCAGCACGAGGTCGGGCACCGAGCGGATCAGTGTCGTGTAGCCGGTCGCGATTGCCCGCAACGGGCGGTTGAACGAGAGTTTCGCCGCCGCGCCCGCGAGGCCGAGCAATACGGCGGCCGCCAGCGACAGGACGGACAGCTCGATCGTCTGGATCGTGCCGGCCAGCAACACCGGACCAAAGCCGTATAGGAACACGCGTGTCTCCATCCAGGTTGTTTGAGGATGTCTCGGACGGCGTCGGCTTGTATCTGCCCCACTCGTCCAGCATGGCGCGCAGTCTCGCAAGCGAAAATTATTTTCTCAAAGGCGGGCGGAAGCTTTGTTGCGATGCAGCAAGACGGGCTGTGGCGCGCGGTGCGGCTTGCAGGGCTTGGTTTTGCAGGGAATTGGCGTTGGTAAAGCGGGACGCGCGCGGCGAGCGCCGCCGCGAATTAGCAAGTTTCGGGTCGCTTTTTCGATAGATCACGGGCGGTCGGCGCGAGGCGATAGGCCGCTCGGAAATGGCTTCGGCGACTCGTATATGAATCACGAAGGGCCTTCGTGATTCATATACGAGTCATTCGTTGTTTTTCGCTTTGAACTGACCGATAATGGTTCACAAACGAGTCACGAAGGCCCTTTGTGACTCATATATGAACCATACCGCGCTTATGCCTAATTCGGTGACACGTCCCGCCTCGCGCTACAGTCTGGAAGCTGCCTTGCTGCTCGGGCAATTGATTCGCCGCGCGCGCCTCGAACGAAAAATCCCCCTGGTCCAGTTAGCCGAGCGCACAGGATTGTCCCGCAGCCTCATACAGCGGATCGAGAAAGGCGATCCATCCTGCTCGATCGGTGCGGTGTTCGAAGCAGCTGCCGTGGTCGGCGTACGTCTTTTCGATGCCGACCGCACGAGTCTGGCAAATGCTATCCAGGCCAACGCAGACATGTTGACGCTGTTGCCACGCGCCGCGCGCGCACCTCGCATCGAAACAAAAGATGATTTCTGAAGCCTCGTATAAGGAAGCCTTTGTCTGGTTCTGGCTCCCGGGCGCAGCCGAACCCGTGGTCGCTGGGCGACTGGCCGTTGTCGGCGACCGGATTCTCTTCAACTACGGCCAAAGTTACCTCGGACGCGACGACGCCATCCCGCTCTATGCGCCCGAGCTGCCGCTGCAACGCGGGACGATCCCTCTGTCCGACGGTTTATCGATTCCGGGAAGCATCCGCGACGGAGCCCCGGACGCGTGGGGCCGGCGGGTCATCATCAGTCGCAAGCTTGGCGTGCGAGGTTCCCAGATCGGCACCGCCGACCTCGACGAGTTGACGTATCTGCTCGAGTCGGGCTCGGATCGAATCGGGGCCCTGGACTTCCAGTTGTCGCCAACCGAGTACGTACCTCGGGAAACGGCCACTGCATCCTTCAGCGATCTATTGAACGCAGTTGCAAGTGTCGAACGCGGCGTGCCGCTGAGTCCCGATCTCGAGCGCGCGCTGTTTCACGGAAGTTCGATCGGCGGCGCGCGTCCCAAAGCGCTGATCACCACGCACAACCGGAAATTCATCGCGAAGTTTTCTTCCCAAAGCGACGTCTACAGCGTCGTGAAAGCCGAATACATTGCCATGCGCCTTGCGTCCGAAGTCGGCATTCATGCCGCGCCGGTCACGCTCAAGCACGTCGGCGGCAAGGATGTATTGCTCGTGGAACGGTTCGACCGCGTGCGCGCAGCAGACGGCTGGCAACGCCGCGCGATGGTGTCGGCGCTGACGCTATTCGGGCTCGACGAAATGATGGCGCGCTATGCAAGCTATGAGGACTTCGCCACGCTGATCCGCCATCGCTTCAGCGCCCCGAAAGCGACGCTCAAAGAACTGTTCGCGCGCATGCTCTTCAACGTGCTGTGCGGCAATACCGACGACCATGCGCGCAACCACGCAGCCTACTGGAATGGAAAGGAGTTGGCGCTCACGCCGGCGTACGACATCTGTCCACAGGCGCGAGCCGGCAACGAAGCCACCCAGGCCATGCTGATCGTCGGCAATGAGCGCTTCAGCAGGATTGAAACCTGCCTGAAGGCGGCGCCGCTATTTCTGCTCTCCGCCGACGAAGCCGCTGCGCTGGCCGAGCATCAGATCGAGGTGATCTGCGATCGGTGGAACCCGGTTTGCACCGAGGCTCAACTGAGCGAAGTGGATCGTAATCTGATGTGGCGGCGCCAGTTCCTCAATCCATTCGTATTTGAAAATGCGCCGCCGACGCTCGCGGCCTTGCTCCGTTAGACTCGGCCACGGCGCCGCATCTCCCTAATCGATCCCCAGCCTCGCGCGGATGGCCGGCAGCATATATTCGACCGCGGCGCGCCCTTCCTCGATGGCCGGCGCCGCGCGGTGAAAGTCGAAAATCCCCATGCCGCCCAGGCGCGGCTGGATAAGGATATCCGCCGGCTCGCCCGCGAGCCGGCTACGCGTAATCCGCACCTGCATGATGTCGATGCTCTGCGCGATCGAACTCAGCATGGACGGCACGCGGGCGCTCGGCGCGGGCGGCACGCGCACGTCGTCGGTGGTGCGTGCGTCGGCGGGCGCGAGCCACTTCGGCCAGGGTTTGCCGTTGCGGCGCAGCGCGAGCGGTGGCGGCGCCGTCGGATCGATGGCGGGCGTATCGACCACCGCGCCGCCGAAATCGCGGCCATTCAGAATGTCGTTGTTCAGATCGACGGCGATCACGCAGTCCGCGCGCATGCCCCGCGCCACCGAAACCGGCACAGGATTGCTCAGGCCGCCGTCCACCAGCCAGACGCCGTTGTGCCACACCGGCGTGAAAATGCCGGGAATCGCAATCGAGGCGCGCACCGCGTCGACCACGCTGCCGTCCTGCAGCCAGCTCTCGCGGCCCGAATCGAGTTCGGTGGCGACGGCCGCGAACGGCATGTTCAGTTGCGCGATCGAGCGGCCGTTGAATTTGTCGGCGAAGAGCTGGATCACTTTGCGCCCGCCGAGCAGGCCGCCCGAGAGCCGCAGGTCGAGCAGGCGCACCACCGTCTGCCACGTGAGCCGCGAGACCCACTCCTCGAGCCAGTCGAGGTCGCCGTTCGCGTACACCGCGCCGACCAGCGCACCGATCGACGTGCCGCAGATCACATCGGGCTTGATGCCCGCATCGTGCAGCGCGCGAATCGCGCCGATATGCGCCCAGCCGCGCGCGGCGCCGCCCCCTAACACCAGCCCGATCCGGCTGTATCGACGTCGACGAATCATCTTCTTCCCCGCTTGTGTCTTTTCACGTCTACCGTCCTCGGATCACGTCCGAGCGCGATGTCGTGTACACCTTCTGATACTGGTCGAAATGCACGTTGAAAATGCCTTCTTCGGTCACGCCGCCTTCGCGCCACTTCCAGCTCCAGACGGTTTCCGGTTTGAGCGGAAACACCGCCACCTGACCGGGCTTGCCGAGCAGCCGGCGCACTTCGTCCTCGCTCATGCCCATGCGGATTTTCGCGAAGTTGGCCGCCGTCAGCACTTGGGTGATCGCCTGCAATTTGCCGTCGCGATCGATGTCGACCATGTACGTATTCAGGCCTTGCGGGCCGCGCGGATATTCGAAGCGTTTGGAACCGTCCGTGAACGTGCGCTCGGTTTCGGGCTCGCCCATCTGGTCGCGGATTTGCGCTTCGGTCGTGACGCCCGGCGTCATGTCCTTGAGCAGCAACGCATCCGGTTTGACGGCGTTGAAGAATTCCTTGAGTTTTTGCACGGCGCGGTCGCTCGATTGGTCGTCGCAACCGGTCAACGCGACGCACGCGGCCAGCATGGCGACAGTCAGCAGTTTGAGGCTCACAGCGAGTTTTTCCTGTACGGACGCGGGCCGCGAAGGCGCGCATCCCGTTGTGTAGTGTCTGCTACAGGATAACCGCGCACGAGGAAAACCGCGAGCGAGCGCGGCGAGGCGGTGTGCGCCGTCGTACACGATGGCGGAGGCAAGAGGCGGCGATGGCGGGTGCTGACGCGGCGAAGCACGTTAAAAACCGTCGCCACAAGCAAAAAGGCGACGCTGTGCAAAGCGTCGCCGGGTCGGTCGATACGGTCAACCGGAAAATGGAAGCGGCCGTTTCGGCCGCCTGACAACGAAGCACCGCGGACGACGCGCAGCGGTCTGGTTCCGGACGAAGCGGTGAGCAACCTTGGCTGCTCACCTTGCGCCATCGCCGGAATGGCAAACCGCTGCTTGATTGGCCGCCCTGGTCCCTCGATAAGCCTTCCAAGTGTGACTAATCTAAACGCATTGGCGGGTTTAGACGAGAGCGCGTTTACACCAAATCGGCAGATGATTTGCGTTGGGCCGCGAGGTTCTCAGCACCTTTCGACGGCGCGTTTCAAGCGCGCGAAATCGACGCCAAGGCAGCGTATCCCACCAGCTGCAGCACCGAGTCATTCTGCGGCGTCTGGATCCGCGCGCACAGCAAGGCCGACGCTGCGAGCGCCGCAATGCCGGGCGTTGCGAACAACGCGCGCTTCAGAACAGATCGGATTGCGAAACAAAAACGGGAGGTGGTCATGGGCAGCGCGTACGTCGTGGCAACGAGTGGATTTCCCATCGACGATAAGGCAGGCCTTTGTATAAGACAAACGCGTTATTCTGCAAAGCAAATATGCGAGATTTTCCTGCGCGGCGCGACGCGCTCACGCGCGGCGGTTCAGGCAAGCACGCGCGCCGCGCGTGGCCTGACGCGCTCAGATCACGCGAAACCCATGCGTGCCGTCGCGTGCGAGTTGCGCGACGAGACCATACTCCCATTCCAGATACGCGTTCATCGCTTCGCGCGCGTTGTCGGTGCCCTCATAAGGCCGCCGGTAACGATCGATGCGCGCCGACGCCATGCGTGTCTCGCCGCTCTCGACCGGCAAGCCCGCTTCGATCCACGCCGCGGTGCCGCCGCTCAGCACCTGCACCGGTTTGCCGGTCAATGCCGCAACGTCGGGCGCGGCGAAGCGCGCGAGCTGGCTGCTGCCGCAGGTGACCACATACCGCTGCGCATCCGGCAGCTTGTGCAGCGCCTTCTCGAGTTCGCTGCGAATCACGAACCACGCACCGGGAATATGACGCTTCACATAGTTCGCGCTGCTGGTGAAATCGAGCACGGCGGTGCCGCGCGATTGCAGCAGCGTCACCAAGCCGGCCGGCGTGAGCTCATCGGCGTCGGGCGGCGTGGGCGCATGGCGGACCGCGGGCGCCGCACCCTTCTCGCCGAAGTCCGCGGCCATCAAACCATCGACGACATACACCTCGACGTTCATTTGCGCGAGCCACGACGCGGTCATGTTCGCGCGCACGCCGTCATTGTCCGCGAGGATCACGCGCGCGCCGCGCACCGGCGCGAACATGTCGGTTTCCTGCACGAGCTGGCCGCCCGGCGCGCTGCGAAACCCGGGCACGTGGCCCGCTTCGTATTCTTCCGGCGTGCGCACGTCGAAGCGATATACGGTGCGTACCGCTTCGCCGGCCCAGCGGCGTGCTTCGTCGCGTGACGTGCGGCCCACTCTCGCTCGATCCGCCACGGCGCGTGCGGAATCGGCAGCAGCCAGACGCAGTTGATCGTCGGCAATCGGCTCGAAGCGGCGCGAACTGCCGTGCGCCAGCGCCTGGCCGGCCAGCGTCCAGCCGATCGTGCCATTGCGCAGCGCCGCGACCGGATTCGGCAGGCCCGCGTTGATCAGCGACTGCGCACCGATGATGCTGCGCGTGCGCCCCGCGCAATTGACGATGATCCGCGTCGCCGGATTCGGCGCAAGCTGACGCGCGCGCAGCACCAACTCCGCGCCAGGCACGCTGATGCTGCCGGGAATATTCATGGTTTGATATTCGTCGAACGGGCGCGCGTCGAGCACCACCAAGTCCGCTTCCTGATCGAGCAGCGCCTGCACCTGCGGTGCCGTGAGCGACGGCGTATGCCGCACGCTTTCCACCAGTTCGCCGAACGCCTTGCTCGGCACGTTGACGTCCTGGAACAGCTCGCCGCCGGCCTCGCGCCAGCCTTGCAAACCGCCTTCGAGCAAGGCGACGTCGGTATAGCCCAACTCGCCCAGACGCCGCGCGGCACGTTCGGCGAGTCCTTCGCCGGAGTCGAATAAGACGATCGGCACGGCCTGGCGCGGCAAGCGTACGGGCGCGTCGAGTTCGAGCCGCGACAGCGGCAAATTGGCGGCAAACAGCGGATGACTGCGCGCGTGCGGATCTTCCTCGCGCACGTCCACGAGCGCGATTTCCTCGCGATCGAGCAGTGTGCGGCGCACGTCTTCGAATGATCGGGTACGAAATGCCTGAACGAAACTCATGAGATGAAGGACTCCTTTGCCACATTCCAGATGTTCGGCAACACGTCGTTCGCGTAGCCGGAGATAGGAGGCTTGCGGGCGCACCGCCCGGATAGACGGACCGTGTCACCGCACCGATATTTGCACCGTACACGTGAATGCTGATCAACGTACGGTCACTAAAAGCGTCGCTCACACGATGAATATCGCCGATGCAAGGCGACACCGCATCCACGGCGCCGGTGTCGAGCCGCCTGGCTGCGCCGTTTTTTGCAGCGTGCCGTCTTCGGCGGTACGGTGATGCTGCGCAATTTCCGCGCCACGCGGCACGCGGCACGCGCATCAGGCTCCGCACGGTGTGATCGCGACAAGCAACGCAATCCGGCCGGCGAACGCGCGCAAGCGGTCGGGCCTCAGGGCCTGGGTCATCGATAGTTGAGAAGACAGGTTTGGATGGCGCTGATTGACGGCGCTCACGCACCATGAGCGAGTGCGGCGTTGAAGGTGTCGGTCAACAACAGTGCGACACATCGGCACGCCCTTCGATCACGTCGCCACGCGCGAAGATATCGGCCACCTGCTGCTCGCTCGCGCTGCGATGCGGGTTTTATGTAACGCCTAAGCGATTCCGGTTCGGCGTTTCGCCCTTCCCACGCCTGCGCAAGCAAACCCCCTTTCACGAACGTGGACATCGCGACGCCGTCAGCAGAAAAGCGCAGGCTTTGCGAGAATGCCCCATCGCGCGACAGCGCCGGAAACAACAAGTGAACAGACAATGATCCCCTTCTCGGTCCTCGACCTTTCGCCGGTCACCGCAGGCGCCACGCCGGCTGACGCGTTCAGGAATACGCTCGACCTCGCCCAGCACGCGGAAAACTGGAACTATCGCCGCTTCTGGCTCGCGGAACATCACAACATGACGGGCATTGCGAGCGCCGCGACTGCGGTGGTGATCGGCTATGTCGCGGGCGGTACGAAAACGATCCGCGTCGGCTCGGGCGGCATCATGCTGCCGAACCATGCGCCGCTCGTCATCGCCGAACAGTTCGGCACGCTCGCGTCGCTCTATCCCGACCGTATCGACCTGGGCCTCGGCCGCGCGCCCGGCACCGATCAGAGCACTGCGCGCGCGTTGCGCCGCGACTTGCAAAACAGCGCGGATTCGTTCCCTGACGACGTGGTCGAATTGCAGCGTTATTTCGCCGACCCCGTGCCGGGGCAGCGCATTCGCGCCGTGCCGGGCGCGGGCCTGAACGTGCCGCTGTGGCTGCTCGGTTCGTCGCTCTTCAGCGCGCAACTCGCGGCGGCGCTCGGTCTGCCGTTCGCCTTCGCTTCGCATTTCGCGCCGGATTACATGCTCACGGCGTTGCAGGTCTATCGCTCGCAATTCCGTCCGTCGGCTACGCTCGATAAACCACATGCGATGGTCGGCGTGAATCTGTTCGCTGCGGATACGAATGAAGAAGCGCAGCGTCTTTTCACCTCGCTGCAGCAGCAGTTCATCAATCTGCGACGCGGCACGCCGGGTCAGTTGCAACCGCCGGTCGAACGGCTCGAGGCGTCGGAGATGGAATTGAACGGCGTGGCGCACTCGCTCGCCTGCACGGCGCTGGGCGATCGCGATACGGTGCGCGAAGGCTTGAAGTCGATCATCGAGCAAACCGGTGCGGATGAGTTGATGCTCACCGCGCAGATCTACGATCACAAGGCGCGACTGCGCTCATTCGAGATCGGCGCGCAAGTGCGTGAGGAGTTGGCGGGCGGCAAATAAGACCGGTAACTTCGTCGACGAATGCAAAAAGGGTAGCCGGTGGCAGCCCTTGTTTGTCGATCGGCGCGACTCGACCGCGTCATCAATTCAATGGTTCGCCGGCACCGCCGCGAGACCGTCCAGCAGTGCTTGATGAAACGCCTGCGGATCCTGCATCTGCGGCGCATGCCCCAGTCCGGCGAATTCGACTAGCGTCGCGTGCGGAATTGCCTTGGCGGCGGCTTTGCCGAGTTCCGGGTAATGGCCGATTTTCGCGCGTACGTCGGGAGGCGCAGCGTCCTTGCCGATCGCCGTGGTGTCCTTCTGGCCGATCAGCAACAGCGTCGGCATGCTCAACTGCCCTAGCTCATACACCACCGGCTGCGTATAGATCATGTCGTATAGCAACGCGGAATTCCACGCGACGATCTGCTTGCCCGGACCGCGATACATACCCGCCAACATCTGCACCCACGGTTCGTAGTTGGCCCGCCACTGCCCCACGTAATAAGTCGACTGCTCGTAGCGGCGAATGCTTTCGGCGGTTGTCTTCAACTCGCGCTCGTACCACTGATCCACTGACAACGAGGGCACGCCCTTCGCCTTCCAGTCTTCCAGACCGATCGGATTGACCAGCACCAGTTGCTGGGTCTCGCGCGGATACATCAGCGCGTAGCGGATCGCCAGCATGCCGCCGGTGGAATGCCCGATCACCGTCGCGTCGGTCACGCCGAGCGATTCCAGCAACGCATGCGTATTGCGCGCGAGCTGTTGAAAACTGTACTGATAGTGCTCGGGCTTGCTCGACTTGCAAAAGCCGATCTGGTCCGGCGCGATCACGCGATAGCCGGCGTCGCTCAGCCGATGAATGGTCGCGTCCCACGTCGCCGCGCAGAAGTTCTTGCCGTGCAGCAGCACCGCTGTGCGGCCGTTCGCCTTGGCCGGCTTGATATCCATGTACGCCATATGCAGCGCCACCCCTTGCGAGGTGAAGTCGTACTGGTTGACCGGCGCCGGATAGTTGAAGCCCTGCAACTCGGGTCCGTACGCCGGGCCGGTATCGCCCGCGACGCTCGTGGCGGCTGAAGCGGTGGGGCTGCCCGGACTCCCCGCGTCGACGCCCGCGGACGCGGCGGCACTCGCAGGCGTGGCGGCGGAAGCCGCAAAAACGGCGGGCGCGGAAGCGGCGGCTAGTGCACAAACGCTCAACGTGGCGAGCAAGGACAGGCGGCGAAAACTCATCGAAGTTTTTTCTGAAGGGAAAGCACGGGAGGCATGCGGGGCAAACACACGGCGCGACCATCGCCGAAACCCCGGCCGGGAGCGCACGATTCTACGACGCGCCGCCCGACTCTGCTGCCGCCGGCGCCGGCTGACAGCGGCACGGCGCTCGTGGCACGCATATTGCGGCTCGGCACCGCACGCTTTATATGTGTCGTGGCGCACGGATCGCCGCGGTGCAACAGGTGATCGTGCGCAAGATGGGCGCTCGCGCGGCATCGGCACAATTCAGACTACTCGTCCGCGGCAAATCAGTGCTAGAACTAGCAGACGGGCCCGCGAAGACGGAGCCGGCGCGCAGCACGATTCATCAGTGGAGAACAAGCGACCCACGCATCCGGGGCATACTAATCAGGAGACAGACATGCACACTCCGGCACGGCTGAACGATCTGCAACGCACCACCCTCGCCATCGTCCTTGCGGGCGGACGGGGCACGCGGCTCGGGCCGCTTACCAACAAACGCGTCAAGCCGGCGGTGCACTTCGGCGGCAAATACCGGATCATCGATTTCGCGCTCTCCAACTGTCTGAATTCCGGCATCCGCCGCATCGCGGTGGTCACGCAATACAAGGCTCACTCGCTGTTGCGCCATCTGCAGCGCGGCTGGAGTTTTCTGCGCGGCGAGATGGGCGAATTCATCGACTTGTGGCCCGCGCAGCAACGCGTGGAAGGCGCGCACTGGTATCGCGGCACCGCGGACGCGGTGTTCCAGAACCTCGACATCATCCGCTCGATACGGCCGAAATACGTGGTGGTGCTGGCGGGCGACCATATCTACAAGATGGACTACACGCGCATGATCGCCGACCACGAGGAGAGCGGCGCGGATTGCACGGTCGGCTGTATCGAGGTGCCGCGCATGGAGGCGGTGGCCTTCGGCGTGATGCACGTGGACGAAAACCGCCGCGTGACCGACTTCCTGGAGAAGCCCGCCGACCCGCCTTGCATTCCCGGCCGCCCGGACACGGCGCTGGCCAGCATGGGCATCTACGTGTTCAGCGCGGATTACCTGTATTCGTTGCTAGAAGAGAACATCTCCACCATCGACACCGATCACGACTTCGGCAAGGACATCCTGCCGCGTGTGGTCACGCAAGGCATGGCGATCGCGCATCCGTTCAGCATGTCGTGCGTGTCGTCGGATCCGAACGTGGAGCCGTACTGGCGCGACGTCGGCACGATCGACGCTTACTGGGCCGCCAATCTCGACCTCGCCTCCACCATCCCGACGCTCGATCTCTACGACCGCAACTGGCCGATCTGGACGTACCAGGAACAGTTGCCGCCCGCCAAGTTCGTGCGCGATATGAAGGGGCTGCAAGGCTCGGGCAATAATCTAATCGTGTGCGGCGGCTGCGTGATCTCGGGCTCGCAGATTTCGCGCTCGGTGCTTTCGTCGGATGTCAAAGTGAGTTCATTCTGTAACATCAATGAGGCAGTCTTGTTGCCGCAGGTTACCGTCGGCGCGAGCTGCCGGCTGCAGAAAGTGGTGATAGACCGCGGCTGCGCGATACCGGAGGGCACGGTGATCGGCGAAGATCCGGTGAGCGACGCCGAGCGCTTCTACCGTACCGAGGACGGCGTCGTGCTGGTCACGCCGGAGGCGCTCAAGCAGAAGATCTAGCCAGGGCCGGCTGCCGCCGGCTCAGCCGCGCCCAACCCGAACCAACAGGACAGAGACTGAGCCTATGACGATTCGCGCCCTGCACGTCGCAAGCGAGCTGTATCCCCTCCTCAAAACGGGCGGTCTCGCCGACGTCGCGGGCGCGTTGCCGCCCGCGCTGATCGAGCGCGGCGCCGATGTGCGGGTACTGTTGCCAGGCTTTCCGGCGGTAGTCGCCGGCTTGACCGACCTGACGCCGGTCGCGCAACTGGGCCGCCGCTTCGACGCGCCGGGCGTCACGCTCGAACGGGGCACGTTGGCGTCGAACGGCCTGGTCGTCTATGTGATCCGCGCGGCCACGCTGTACGACCGGCGCGGCAATCCGTATCTGAATGACGAGCACGTGCCCTACGGCGACAACGCGCAGCGCTTTGCGCTGCTCGGCTGGGTCGCCGCGCAACTTGCGCAGCAACTGGACCCGGCGTGGTCGCCACAGATCGTTCACGCGCACGACTGGCACGCGGGGCTCGCGCCGGCCTATCTGAAGGCGGCCGAACGCCAGCATGGCAGGTCCTTCGCCCGCAGCGTCTTCACCGTGCACAACCTCGCGTATCAAGGCGTATTTCCCGCGCACCAGTTCGGTCAGCTCGGCCTGCCGGACGATTTTTTCAGCGTGCATGGCGTCGAGTTCTACGGGCAAATGTCGTTTCTCAAGGCGGGCCTCTACTACAGCGACCGCATCACCACGGTCAGCCCGACCTATGCACGCGAAATCCAGACGCTTGCCCAGGGTGGCGGCCTCGACGGTTTGCTGCGCCACCGCGCGCACGATCTGAGCGGCATCCTGAACGGCGTCGACTACACGGTCTGGTGTCCCGGCACCGATACGCTGCTCGAGAACCACTACAGCGCGACGCGGCTCGCCGGCAAGCTTGCGTGCAAGGACGCGCTGCAAAAACGCTTCGGCCTCGCGCAGAAAAGCGACGCGCTGCTGTTCGGCGTGGTGAGCCGGCTGACCGAGCAGAAAGGCCTCGACCTGCTGCTCGAAGCCGTGCCGGAAATCATCAAACACGGCGGACAGCTGGTCGTGTTCGGCACCGGCGACCCGGCGCTGGAGAACGGTTTGAAACGCGTCGCGCACACGCACCCCGAGTCCGTGGCGGTGGAGCTGGGCTTCGATGAAACGCTCGCGCATACGATCGTCGCGGGCAGCGACGTGATAGCGGTGCCCTCGCGTTTCGAGCCGTGCGGCCTCACGCAACTGTATGCGCTGGCGTATGGATCGCTGCCGCTGGTGCATTGCGTGGGCGGTCTCGCGGACACGGTGGTGGACGCGTCGCTCGAAAATCTCGCCGACGACCTCGCCACCGGTTTCGTGTTCGAACGATTCGAACCGAAGGGGATCGGCGCAGCCATCCGCCGCGCCTTCGCCCTCTATGGGCGCCGTACCGAATGGAAGGCGGCCCAGCGGCGCGCGATGCGCCAGGACTTCGGCTGGGGCGCCTCGGCGGAGCGTTATCTGGCGTTGTACCGCGAGCTCGCATGAGTTCGAAAAAAGGCCGTTGAGCAAGCAGGCCCGCAGCATTTCGCGAGCCGGGGCTGGCTTCTCAGCCGTCCTCCGCCGCGTGCTCGTGTGATGGTTCGGCGCAACAACTCGGGGACGGATCGACTCGCGCGCGGCAAAGTCATGTATTGTTTCCTGACAATGCAGCGCGTGCGGGTTTCCTGCACCATCTGAAGCATTCCTGCCGCACGAGGCGTCCGGTGCTTGCCGGATCGCCGCCGCGGTGCACCCTTCCCGTTTTCATTGATCGCGCAGACCCGTTGCGCGGGCCATACCATGACCAAAAGCGTTCTGAGCATCCAGTCACATGTCGTCTTCGGTCACGCCGGCAACAGCGCGGCGGTGTTTCCGATGCGTCGGCTCGGCGTCAACGTCTGGCCGCTCAATACCGTGCAGTTCTCGAACCACACGCAATACGGCCATTGGACCGGCAGCGCGATCGACGGCTCGCAAATGGAAGACCTGGTCGACGGCATCGGCGCGATCGGCATGCTGCCGCGTTGCGACGCCGTGCTATCCGGCTATCTGGGCACGCCCGAACAGGCGCAGTCGGTGCTGGAGATCGTCAAGGCCGTGAAGGCCGTCAATCCACGCGCCTGGTACTTCTGCGACCCGGTGATGGGCGCGGCGAGCGGCTGCAAGGTGGAACCGGGCATCCAGGAGTTTCTCGTGCGCACCATGCCCGAGATGGCCGACGCCATGGCGCCGAACCACACCGAATTGCAGCGCCTCGTGGGACGCGAGATCGAAACGCTGGAAGAAGCCGTGACGGCGTGCCGCGAGCTTATCGCGCGCGGACCGAAGCTGGTGCTGGTCAAGCATCTGCTCGATCGAAACAGTCCCGCCGACCGCTTCAACATGCTGGTCGTCACCGAGCGCGAATCTTGGATGGCGCAACGCCCGCTCTATCCGTTCGCGCGGCAACCGGTGGGCGTGGGCGATCTGACGAGCGCGCTGTTCGTCGCGCGTACGCTGCTCGGCGATTCGATTCGCGCGGCCTTCGAGCACACGCTTGCCGCCGTGAACGCGGTAGTCAAGACGACCTGGCAGGCTGGGCGCTACGAACTCGAACTGGTGGCTGCACAGAATGAAATCGCGCAGCCGCGCGAGTGGTTCGATGCGTGGGTGGCGGATACGGCGTAGGTGGCGGGCGCGCAAGAGGTTTCAGGCAATCCTCAGCGCTAGCAAAGCGCAGATTCGAGCAGCCCACGCAAACCGTCTCTTGTGCGCGTCGTGGCAATCCATTCACGCCGTGTCTCTCGACTGTCAGCCGGCCGTCCTATAATGCGTGCCGCGTGGACAAGGCACCTGCCCGCCCGCAGCGCATTTTTCAGGCATCCGGCATTCAGTTTTCAGCAGACGAGGCATCGATGGACGGTTATATCCGCAGCGAGCGGGAAGAATTTTTTGAGCAGTTGTGCATCAGCGTCGACGCCGACGAGGCGCACGAACAGGAAGCGATCGAGTTCTTCGAGAGCCAGTTCGACCAGGCCGACTTCGATCCCGCGCAATGGCTCGACATCGCTTTGTACTATTCGCCGGCGGTGGCGCGCGGCATCGTCGATATGGTGACGCCGGACGACAAGGCGCGCAGCAATATCGCCGAAGTGATCGCCGACAACCTCGACATCTCGTACGGCGAAGACGAATGCCAGCAGTTCGCCGAGACCATCGAATTCGCGCTGAACAACGGCGTGCCGGTGGATATCGACCTTGTACTCGACGGCTGCCAGCGCGCCCTCGACGATCTCGACACATGGGCCGACGAAGACACCAAGGCGCCGCTTCTGCGTCTGCGCGAGGAGTTGTTGCGCCAGCAAGGCGAGCGTTAAGCGGCTGGTTTCGAAGCCGTTACGAGTTTCCACACTGACAGGCGGCAGCGACCTTGCTCCGCCACAGCGCGGCGGCCACGCTGCCCGCGCATTGTTCATATGCAGCAATCCGCACCCGCGCGCCCGCGCCGGGACGCCGCCAGCCAACGCGCTGCGCGGGTTATGCCGAAATGCTCATTCAAAGCGCCTCGAACTGCCAAGACGGTGGCAAATTGGCTTTCTATATTCGCGCCAGATTGATCGCCGCTTGAACGCGAATGCGCGCAAGTGCGCGCATTCCCGCATTGTTCAAAGCGACCGATCATTCGTAGTCTCTCGATGCGCGCCATGCGAAGTCCATGCGCGCGCGTCGATCCAGCGTTACCGCCTTGCCGCTTTCACTACCTGAAACTGTCGATGGAAGGAGAGACCATGAGTCTTCGCTACACGCTGAAACCGCTTGCCCTGTTCGTTGGCGCTATCTTCGCCATCGCGCCGCCGGCCAGCTTCGCCGACGACCTGCCGGTGAAGATCGGCTTCGCCGCCCCGCTGACCGGCGCCAACGCCGGCTACGGCAAGGACCTCGAAAACGGTGTCCGGCTCGCAATCGAGGAAGCCAACGCGCAAAAGATCAAGATCGGCGACAAGGTGGCCCAATTCCAGATCGTCTCCGAAGACGACCAGGCCGACCCGCGCATCGGCGTGCAAGCCGCGCAGAAACTGGTCGACGCGGGCGTGTCGGCCGTGGTGGGCCACTTCAACTCGGGCACGACGATTCCCGCTTCGCAGGTCTACGAGCAAGCCGGCATTCCGGTGATCGACCCGGCCGCCACCAATCCGATCATCACCGGACGCGGCTTCGCGAACACCTTCATGGTGATTTCCACCGACGCGCAGAACGCCGGCAACGCAGGCGTCTATGCCGTGGAAGTGACCAAGGCCAAGCGCATCGCGATCATCGACGACCGCACCGCGTTCGGCCAGGGCGAGGCCGACGAGTTCGAGAAAGCCGTCAAAGCGCACGGCGGCAATCTCGTGGCGCGTGAGTACACCGACAACAAAGCGGTCGACTTCAGCACGCAGATCACCAAGATCAAATCGACCAATGCCGATCTGATCTTTTTCGGCGGCCTGGACACGCAGGCCGCGGGCTTCGCCAAGCGCATGAAGCAGTTGGGCATGAACGCGCAACTGGTGGGCGGCGGCGGCGTGATGGATCAGGATTTCATCAAGCTCGCGGGCGATTCCGCCGAAGGCGTGATGGCCTGGGAATATGGACGGCCCCTCGCACAGTTGCCGGGCGGCAAGGATTTCTCCGCCAAGTTCAAGAAGCGTTTCGGCGTGGATATCCTGTCCTATGCGCCGTTCGGCTATGACGGCGCGTGGGCCGCGATCAAGGCGATGCAGAAGGCCAAGTCCAGCTCGCCGAACGACTACAGGCCCGCGCTCAAGGCCATCGATTTCGAAGGCGTAACCGGCAGGATTTCCTTCGACAACACCGGCGCGTTGAAGAGCGGCGCATCGACGCTTTATCAGGTCAAGAATGGAGCGTGGGTGCCCATCGTGACCAAGAGCGGAAGTTAAGCCAGGTTCCGATTCCGGCACGGGCTTGCCCGTTTGCGCCCGTGCCGGTGGAATCACTGTGGCTTCTTCGAATTGGCGACCTTGACCACCAGTTCGGCATCGAGGTCTCTCTGGATTCGCACGAGATCGTCGTGCATCCCGGCGAATTCACTCGCTGAACACATCTGATGATCAAAGGCGGCGCGCAGGTGCCGCCTGACCTGCAAGACCCGCGCGGCCGGATCGTAGACGTAGCTGGATGAAAAGGTCAGAAAGCGGTCTTGCACCGCCGTGTCGGACGGCAAATCCGTCACTCGTACGAAGCGCGGCAGCGTCATTTCCAGGGTCTCGTCGAACTCTCCGCCGATGCACGTCCAGGGCTGAGTCCTCGCAGGCTCCGCGAGCCACGCCTGCACCTGCGAGCCCATGCCGCCGGAGAAACTCGTCAACGCGGGTACGGCCGTGGTGCCGTCGGTCCAGACGAAGTGTTCCACCTTCCCTTGCATCGACGTGGCGAATGGTCCGGTCGTGGCGCCTAGATCCGCCGTGCGCAATTGCGTCGTGCCGTGCAAACCCGTCTGCAATACACGGTTCGCGGCGATCTGCTGCGTGCGCTGCCGCGTCGAGCGCCGAAAGGTATTGCGCTCGATTTCGGCGGTAAAACCCGCGTCCTCGACCCGGTAAGCGTAATTCGCCGCGCCGTTTTCATCGATGTCGATCTGCACGCGCGCGCTGCGTTCGCGCAACTGCGTGGCCGGCGTGCGCGACAGCACGCCCTCGCCGACCAGCAATACCGGCCGGTCCATCACGCTCGGAGGCAGATAGCCGAATGCCGTGCCGCCCGCCGTCGTGTCCGCATACAACGACAACTCAGGAATCCAGACAATCGCATGGTTGATCGCGCTCGATCCGTAGCCGGGCACGTCCGGCAAACTGTAGTACGGCCCGAGATTGAGCAGCACCGCCTCGCTATGGATGCCGACCGCGGCCAGCAACGCGCCGTAAAGCGCGACGTGGTCCTTGCAGTCGCCATAGCGGTTGCGCAGGATGTCGGTCGCCTTGTGCGGGATCGCCGCCGTTTCGCCGAGAAACAAGGCGACGTAGCGGATATTCAGACGCATCCAGTCGTAGAGCCGTTGCGCTTTTACGCGCGGATCGTCGGTGCCGGCGCTCAGCGCTTGCGCGAGGCGGACAATCGCCGGATCGCCAGTCGTCGCGTCGGTGGCGGGGCCGCGATAGCGCGCGGCAAAATTCGCGAAGTCCGGCACTGTCGATACCATCAGGCGATCGCCCCAGTTCGCGTAGCCAGCCGCGCCCGCTTCGAGCGGCGCATACGGTCCGTGCCGGTAGTCGAACTCGTAGCGGGTACGGCCGTTTGCCGTGACCGGCGGCACGGCGACGTAGCCGCGCGCGTCGGCGTAAAGCGGCACGTCGGCAGGCAGATCGAAAATCAGGCGCTGCAGTTCGACCGGGTCGCGGGTCGGCTCGACGAGGTACGCGAAGGTGCCCGCCTGCAAGGGCTTCGTGCGCGTTTTGCGGAACGCCAGATGCACGCGCGAGCCCGGCTCGACGCCCGGGAAGATCACCGTGCGCAACACGCCGTCCTCGAAACTCGGCGCGCCTGCCGAGCGCGGCTCCTGCACGTCGCGGATCGCCTCGGGACCGACCGGATGCGCCACGCCGTTCAGGTCGATCGTTTCGGCGGCCAGCAACTGCACCTGCTCGATGTCCTTGTTGAACCACACGTAGCGTTGCGCGATATCGTCGACGCCGCTCGTCGTATTGGCGCGCAAGACGGTGTCGTCATGCTCCTCGACGGAACCGTCTTTCTGGATCGTGAAGAGATGGACGTCGCGCTCGATCGTGGAAGGCGCGCGATCGTCGCCGGATGCGGAAGCCGCGCTGTCGTCGGCGAACGCGCTGAACGCGACGCACGCGCCCAGCGCCGACCCACCGGCCAGCCTGAGAACAAACGCCATGCACCGCGTCATGTGCGCCGCGCCCTGCCCCGCGCGCCATCCTGTCGACTACGGGCAAGCGCCCGCTGCAGCGTGACGGCAATTTTCCCCAAGATGCACCTCGGCTGAGTCCGTATCGTGGTTTTAGCACATGATGGCCGCGCGTTCCGGCTCGCTACGCCGACGCCGATCGATGCGACGGCACGCCGATTCGATGAACCTCTATCGGCATCACTCGGGATTCGTTCCGTTGGACCGGCGTGGCGCTCGCGCAGGACGGCGTGATGTGGACATTCGAGGCCGAGTTTCACGCCCGCCGCAGGAGTGCCTATCAGCCGGCGTAAGCGAGTACTAGCTCGCGGCGCGCCGCCTCATTCCGTCTCGCCGAGTTGCCCAAGCAATGCCTGCAATCGCTCGACGTGCCTGAGCAGCAGATGCCGATGCTTTTCGATCTGCTCCAGCCGTCCCGCGAGGTCGGCCTGGATCGGGTCGTCGAGATCGGCGGCGGCGATCACGTCCTCCACCTTGGCGCGCATCGTTGCCAGTTCGACCGGCGCGTGCGTCAGATGCCGCTCGAAACGCCGCACGTCCTGGATCGCCAGATCGCGGACCTTGCGAAAGTACGCCTGACGTCGATGCGCTTCCGCGTCGAGGATTTCTTCCTCGACGCGCCTGGCCGGCCCCGGCTGGCCGAAGATCGGTTCGGGCGGCCGCAGCACCGACTTCTTTCGCACCGGATGCGCCGTGCCCCGAAACCGCGCGAGCGGCTGTTCATTGTCGATCGCTTCACGCGCCTTGAGCGGGACGTCCTGCTCGGTATGCGGCACGTTCATCCAGCCGCCCGGCAGTCCCGTAACCGCTTCGATGCCGCGCACGAATTCCTCGCTGAATTCGCGCTGGCCCGACAACATCAGTTTCAGATAGCTCGCGGAGAAGGTCATCATGCGCGCGAGTCGTGTCGCCGCGCCGACCTCGCGAGTCAACAGCACCAGGTTTGCTCGCCAGACCGGGAGCAGCAATTCGTCGGAATCTTCCATCGCTGGGTCTTCCATCTTTTTGCCCGCTGTAGAGATCACACGCTTGTGCGCGTTATCGTTTTGAAAGGGTAGACGCTTCACCGCATGGCGCGCAATCCCGGAATGCCGTTGCGTGAGCGCCGATCTGTCGTAAATACACGCCACTGCGCGATTGCGCGGCGTTGGCCGCCATCCATTGCCGGTGGCGGCTCGCAACGATCGTCGTGCTCAATTGACACCGGCATCTGCTCGGCGTTCCTCCGCTCCACGCGCGCGATGTGGCATGCTTGCGGGCGGTCGCGGCACGCCCCGTGCTGAACCGTTTGTACCCCAACACCGATTTAAGGATTCTGTAATGAAGAAGATCGTCCTCGCCATCGCCGCAGCCGTCGCAGCCCTGAGCGCCATCGCTCCCGCACAAGCTTATGAGCATCATCATCATCCTGAGTGCCACAAGGTGCGCGTTCATCATCACTGGGAAAAACGCTGCCATTAATGGCGGTGCCACGCTCTGACCGGCACGGCACATCGTAAAGCCCCGCTCAATGCGGGGCTTTTTTTTGCCATCGAGTCGATGCGGAGCAGGCAGATTGCTTCAACGCGCTCTATACGTTCTGCGCGAAAACGGCAGCATGCAATCACGGACACATGCTGTTACACCTTTGCGGTGTCAGCCGACGCGCTTCGCCAAGCCGCGCAGCTTGCGTGGCGATCGTGAAGCGCGTGGAAAAGAAGAGAAAACGAGCGGCGTGTCACGCCGTCCTGACGCGTTCCAATGCTTTCACGACGAGCGCTTCCAGCAGAGGTTCCACTCTCGCGGCCAGCGATTCGTCATACGCATACGGCAACTGCTCTTCCATATACGTGATCTGCGAAAGTTCGAGCTGCAGTGCATGCACGCCTTGCGACGGCCGGCCATACTCGCGCGTGATATAGCCGCCCTTGAAGCGCCCGTTGGCGACAGCCGTATAGCCGCCGTCGTATCGCTCGACAGTAGCGGCCATCTCCTCGGCCAGTCCCGTCACCGCGCTCGCGCCGTTCGAGGTGCCGAAATTGAAATCGGGCAGCCGTCCCTCGAAAAAACGCGGCACGTGCGAGCGGATCGAATGCGCTTCCCACAGCAGCACCTTGCCGTGTTTCGCTTTCAGCGCCGCGAGTTCGCCTTGCAGCGCCTCGTGGTAAGGCTTCCAGTAAGCCTCGCGACGACGCGCGACTTCGGCCTCGTTTGGCAGATGGCCGTCCAGATACAACGGTTCCTTGTCGAACGTATCGACGGGCAAAAGTCCGGTGGTGTCCTGGCCCGGGTACAGATTCGCGCCGTCGGGCGGACGATTCAGGTCGATCACATAGCGCGCGTAGGTGGGCGCGAGAATCGACGCGCCCATGCGTTTTGCGAACGCATAGAGACGGTCCAGATGCCAGTCGCAATCGTCGGTGCGCTGCGCGGCGGGCGTCATCGTTGCGGCGATGTCGGCCGGAATTTGCGTACCCAGATGCGGGATCGAAATGAGCAGCGGCAGGCTTCCCTGATGCAGCGAGAAAACCGGCGGAGTATTCGAAGCAGTCATGTCAGTCCGGAATCGATAGGATCGAAGGATCGGTTCAGCGAGTCAATGCGCGGAACGTTGGCACGCCATTCATTTGAGCAGGTCCGCCAGCGCCACGCGATAGCGCGCGTAAGCGCCCTCTTCATCGCGATGCCTGCGATTGTCGACGACCTTGTCGCCGCCCGCGTACACGTCGCGAATCGGCGTTTCACCATGCTCGCAGAATACAACGCCCGAGAGCCAGGCGTTCGGCGCATGCTCGGCGATGCTCGAATGATCCGCGTCGAGCACGAGCCAATCGGCGCGGCGGCCAGCCTGCAGCGCGCCGACCGCGCGCCCCGTCGCGTGAGCGCCGCCTTCGAGCGAGGCGTCGAACAGACGATCGGCGACATGCGTGGCCTGCGCCGACGCCAGCACGTTGCGTTGCCGGCGCGTGAGACGCTGGCCATATTCGAGCAGACGCAACTCCGCGCGCCAGTCGACGCCGATATGACTATCCGAGCCCACGCCGATGCGCCCTTGCGCATCGAGATACTCCTGCGCCGGAAAAATGCCGTCGCCGAGATTGGCTTCGGTGGTCAGGCACAAACCGGCGACCGCGCCGCTCTTCGCGAGCGCCAGCGTTTCGTTCGCATCGACGTGCGTGGCGTGCACGAGACACCAGCGGCTGTCGACGTCGAAACGATCGAGCAGCCATTGCACCGGACGCGCGCCTTCGGTTTCGACGCAGGCATCGACTTCGGCGGTCTGCTCGGCGATATGGATATGAACGGGCGCCGTGCCCTCGATACCGCCGAGCAGCGTATGCAACGACTCGGCGGAGACGGCGCGCAGCGAATGCGGCGCCACGCCATAACGCAACGCGCCAGTCTCGGGGCGCGCCGCGCGCAACGTGCTGAGCAGATCGAGCAGACTCTCCGGCGTATTGATGAAGCGCTGCTGATCTTCACGCGGCGCGCGCGAACCAAAGCCGCTGTACTGATACAGCACCGGCAGCATGGTCATGCCGATGCCGCTCGCCGACGCCGCATCCACCACGCGTTGCGCGAGTTCCGCCTGATTCGCATAGCGGCTGCCTTGCGGCGTGTGATGCACGTAATGGAATTCGCACACCGACGTATAGCCCGCTTTCAGCATTTCGATGTACAGCCATTGCGCGACGCTCGCCAGGCCTTCCGGTGTGATGCGCGCGGCGAAGCGATACATCAGATCGCGCCAGCTCCAGAAGTTATCCGTAGCGCCCGCGCCGGATGCGCGATATTCGGTGAGGCCGGCCATCGCGCGCTGAAATGCGTGCGAATGAAGATTCGGCATGCCAGGCAGTACCGGACCCGCGGCCGTTGGCACGCCGGCGGGCGGCGTCGGCGTATCGGGCGTGACGGCAGTGAGCGTGCCGGTTGCGTCCCACTCCAGCAGCACGTTGCGGCGCCAGCCATCCGGCAGGTATGCGTACTCGGCGAACAGCGATTGATTCGATTGCTTGTGCGATTCGGTCATTTCAGGCCCTGGCTCAATTCACGCCGCGTATAAACGGTCTCGCCCGCGCGCACGACTCGCGCGCACAGCGGACGTCCAATCCAGTAAGCCAGCTCGGCCAGCGAGTCGACCGACCACACCGCGAAATCGGCCGCGCGTCCCGCTTCCAGCGAGCCGTGGCGATCCGCCTTGCCGAGCGCGCGCGCCGCGTGCGACGTCACGCCTTGCAGCACTTCCGGCACTGTCATGCGGAACAGCGTGGTGGCCATATTCATCATCAGCAGCAGCGAAGTGGTGGGCGAAGTGCCGGGGTTGCTGTCGGTCGAAATCGCGATCGGCACCTGATAGCGCCGCAGCAATTCCAAAGGCGGCAACTGCGTCTCGCGGATGAAGTAGTACGCGCCCGGTAGCAGCACGGCCACCGTGCCCGCTTCCTTCATCGCGGCGACGCCGGCTTCGTCGAGAAATTCGAGGTGGTCGGCGGACAGCGCATGATGGCGCGCCGCGAGTGCCGTGCC
This sequence comes from Paraburkholderia sp. BL25I1N1, assembly GCF_003002025.1. Lineage (GTDB taxonomy): Bacteria > Pseudomonadota > Gammaproteobacteria > Burkholderiales > Burkholderiaceae > Paraburkholderia. The sequence continues at coordinate 15,345 of NZ_PVZB01000039.1, read as the reverse complement.
GCCGCCGTTCGACAATTGCTCGGCATGCATTTTCACCGGCAGCCTGTAACGTTCCGCTGCCTCGAAGACGCGCTCGCTCTGTTCCAGCGAAAAACCGATTCGCTCGCAGAACACGTCGACGGCGTCGACGAGGCCTTCGTCGGCGAGCGTGGGCAGCACGGTGTTGCAGACTTCGTCGATGTACGCGTCGGCGCGGCCGGCGAACTCGGGCGGCAACGCGTGGGCGCCGAGAAACGTCGTGTAGACCGTCACGGGATAACGTTCGCCTAATTGCCGCGCGACGCGCAACATCTTGCGCTCGCTGGCGAGATCGAGGCCGTAGCCGGATTTGATCTCGACCGTGGTCACGCCTTCCGCGAGCAACGGTTCGAGGCGCGCGGCCGACTGGCGGAACAGCGAGGCTTCGTCCGCGGCACGCGTGGCGCGCACCGTGGAGACGATGCCGCCGCCCTGCCGCGCGATCTCTTCGTAGCTGACGCCCGCGAGGCGTTGCGCGAATTCGTCCGCGCGCTGCCCGCCGTACACGAGATGCGTATGGCAATCGACGAGCCCCGGCGTCACCCACGCGCCGTGCAGATCTTCGTGCGGCCACGCGGCGTATTCGGCGGGTAATGACGAAGCCGCGCCGAGCCAGACGATCGTGCCGTTCTCAACGGCGATCGCGGCGTCGGGCAGCGTGTGTTGGGGATCGCCCTGCGGGCAAAGTTTCAGGTGATGCCAGACCGTTTGCTTCATCGCGTGCTCTTTGCAGCTTGTTGCGTGTCTGTGGTGGTTCGCGTGCGCGAGCCGCGGCTGCCATGACATAAGCGGCGGCGAGCACGCACGCGAATCGTCGTCATCGTTGCGTGTAGCGGATGCTGATTGTGAGCAATGCGCCCTTGCCTTCAACCGCGCATGACAGCGCGCTCGGCGTGTCGATGCGCAGCGTGTCGCCAGTTGCGAGCGGCAGCGGTTGAGCGTCGCCCGCTGTGACCGAGACTGAACCTTCCGCGCAATACAGCAGGACCGCGTCGGCGGAAAGCGTGCGTTGCGTTGCGCCGCGCCACACTTCTACCTCACCCTGCGCCGCGTCACGCCGCACCATCAGGTTGAAGTCGCGAGTCGCGCCGTCGACCAGACGCGCGTCGATTTGCGCCTCGCCGGCGAAGCGAGCCATCTCGAGCGTCTGCGTCAACGCGTGCGTTTTCACACCTTGCATGCCCTGCGCGCCGCCCGCTTCATCGAGCAACATGCCCGCGCCGGACAACAGCACAAGCGTGCGATCGATGCCGGCAAAGCGCGAGAACGGCCCGGCTTGCGCCACATCGGCCACGCTCACCCGCCACACGAAGGCATCGAGCCCCGCGCCTGCGGGAAACGCCGCCACTTCGCGCGTGACGCCGCCGCCGTTCTTCCACGGCGCCGCCACGAGGTCGGCGCCGCGAATCAGCGTGAGGCTTGCGCCGTTGCCGACAGGCATGCTTTGAAACACCACGCTCAACGGCCCAGCATCGGCAGATTCAGCCCTGCCTCGCGCGCCGTTTCCTGCGCGAGTTCATAGCCCGCATCCGCGTGACGCATCACTCCCGTCGCCGGATCGTTGAACAGCACGCGGCCGAGGCGCTCCTTCGCTGCATCCGTGCCGTCCGCGACGATCACGACGCCCGAGTGCTGACTGAAGCCCATGCCCACACCGCCGCCGTGATGCAGCGACACCCACGAAGCGCCGCCTGCCGTATTCAGCAGTGCGTTGAGCAACGGCCAGTCGCTCACCGCGTCCGAGCCGTCCTTCATCGATTCGGTTTCGCGATTCGGGCTCGCCACCGAACCGGTGTCGAGGTGATCGCGGCCGATCACGATCGGCGCCTTCAGTTCGCCGTTCTTCACCATTTCATTGAACGCCTGGCCCAGACGATAGCGGTCCTTCACGCCGACCCAGCAGATCCGCGCCGGCAAGCCTTGGAACGCGATGCGTTCGCGCGCCATGTCGAGCCAGTTGTGCAGATGCGGATCGTCGGGGATCAGTTCCTTGACCTTCGCATCGGTCTTGTAGATGTCTTCCGGATCGCCCGACAGCGCGACCCAGCGGAACGGGCCCTTGCCTTCGCAGAAGAGCGGCCGGATATATGCCGGCACGAAGCCCGGGAAATCGAAAGCGTTTTCCACGCCCATTTCCAGCGCCATCTGACGGATGTTGTTGCCGTAGTCGAGCGTGGCGGCGCCGCGCTCCTGCAGCGTCAACATGGCTTGCACCTGCTTGGCCATCGACTGCTTGGCCGGCAATACGATGCTGTCCGGCACGGTTTTCTGACGCTCGCGCCAGTCTTCGACATTCCAGCCTTGCGGCAGATAACCGTGAATCGGATCGTGCGCGCTGGTCTGGTCCGTCACGCAATCCGGCGTGATGCCACGGGTCACGCATTCAGCGAACACATCCGCTGCGTTGCCGAGCAGGCCGATCGACACCGGCTTGCCTGCTTTCTTCGCTTCCTCGAGCATGGCGAGCGCCTCGTCGAGGGTCGCTGCTTTCTTGTCCACGTAACGCGTCTTCAGACGGAAGTCGATACGCGTCTCGTCGCATTCCACCGCGATCATCGAGAAGCCGGCCATGGTCGCCGCCAGCGGTTGCGCGCCGCCCATGCCGCCCAGGCCGCCCGTCAGAATCCAGCGGCCCGACGGATCGCCGTTGAAATGCTGGTTCGCCACCGAGAAGAACGTCTCGTAGGTGCCCTGCACGATCCCCTGGCTGCCGATATAGATCCAGCTGCCCGCCGTCATCTGGCCGTACATCATCAGGCCCTTGCGATCGAGTTCGTGGAAGTGTTCCCACGTCGCCCAATGCGGCACCAGATTCGAATTCGCCAGCAGCACGCGCGGCGCGTCGGCATGCGTGCGGAACACGCCGACCGGCTTGCCCGACTGAATCAGCAGCGTTTCGTTTTCTTCGAGATCCTTCAGCGACTTGAGAATCTGATCGAAGCAATCCCAGTTGCGCGCGGCACGGCCAATACCGCCGTACACGACCAGCGCATGCGGATGCTCGGCGACTTCCGGGTCCAGATTGTTCTGGATCATCCGGTACGCGGCTTCCGCAATCCAGGTCTTGCAGGTCTTCTCCGCGCCGCGCGGTGCGCGGATCGTGCGGGTGGGATCGAGACGCGGGTCGATGTGTTTCGGGTTGTTCATGGTGGCCCTCGGAATGCTTGAAGATGGTCGAAAAAGATTCAGGTACGGCAAAAACGACGATGTCAGAAATGTCCGGTGAAGCGATAACGGCTGCCGGGGTGCCAGAGATTCGCGATCGAAGCGACCTGGCTTTGCGACCACGTGCGCCGATGCAGCACGAGGCACGGTTCGAGTTCGTCCATGGTCAGCAACTCGCGCGTGTCGCCATCGGCGGCCAATGCCTCGATGCGGTACTCGACCCGCTGCAACGGCGCGACGCGCACGAGATACTGATTCGGCGTGGTGTTCGTGAAGTCCTGCAACGCGTACTCGGGAGCGACCGCGGGATTGACCCAGCGCTCTTCGAGTTGCACCGGCTCGTCGTTTTCGAAATGCAACACGCGCGAATGAAACACCGGACTGCCCGCGCTCACCTGCATCTCCTCGGCGAGCGCTTCGTCGGCGATACTCGCGCCGATGTGCAGCACGTTGGCCTGATAGCGATGACCGCGCGCGACGATTTCGTCGGAGATGCTGCGGATCGCCACCAGCGTCGATTCGTACTTGGGACGGGCCACGAAAGTGCCCGAACCTTGCACACGCGTAAGCACCTGCTCCGAGGTCAGCTCGCGCAACGCGCGGTTGACCGTCATGCGCGCCACATTGAATTCGCGCGCGAGCTCGTTCTCGGAGGGCACCTGGTCGCCTTCACCCCATTCACCCGCATGAATGCGCGCGAGGATGAAGTCCTTGATGCCCTGATAGGCCGGCGCGTTCATTGGCTTGCTGTGCCTCGCTGGCTGCTTACTGTTCGGACGCGAAGGAGAGTGGGCTCAGCTTCGCGATCGTGCCGTCCTGCACGAGACGCGTGACCGCCGCGATGTCCGGTGCGAAGTAGTGATCGAGTTCGTAATGCGCGACGTCCTGGCGCACTGCGTCCATCACTTTCTGCAGGCTCGGGCTGGTCTTGTGCGGCGCGCGCAGATCGACGCCTTGCGCGGCGGCGAGCAGTTCGATCGACAGAATGTTCGCGGTGTTTTCAGCAATGTCGCCGAGCTTGCGCGCAGCGAACGTCGCCATCGACACGTGGTCTTCCTGGTTCGCCGACGTAGGCAGCGAGTCGACCGATGCCGGATGCGCGAGCGTCTTGTTCTCCGAAGCGAGCGCGGCGGCCGTGACGTGAGCGATCATGAAGCCCGAATTCACACCGCCATCGCGCACGAGGAACGGCGGCAGGCCCGACAGCGTCGCGTCGATCAGCAGCGCGATGCGGCGTTCGGCCAGCGCGCCGATTTCGGCGGCGGCGAGCGCGAGGTTGTCGGCGGCGAACGCGACCGGCTCTGCGTGGAAGTTACCGCCCGACAGCACTTCGCCGGTGTCCGGGAAAATCAGCGGATTGTCGGAGACGGCGTTCGCTTCGAGCAGAAGCACGTTGGCGGCGTGGCGCATCTGATCCAGACACGCGCCCATCACTTGCGGCTGGCAGCGCAGGCTGTACGGATCCTGCACCTTGTCGCAATCGGCGTGCGAAACGTTGATGCCCGAGCCTTGCAGCAGCGAGCGGTAGGCTCCGGCCGCATCGATCTGGCCTTGATGGCCGCGCAGTTCGTGAATGCGTGCGTCGAACGGCTTGACCGAGCCCATGGCCGCGTCCACCGACAACGCGCCCGACACCAGCGCGGTGCGGTACAGGTCTTCGATCGCAAACATGTTGTAGAGCGCGAGCGCGGTCGAAGCTTGCGTGCCGTTCAGCAGCGCCAGACCTTCCTTGGCTTGCAGCGTGAGCGGCTTGAGGCCGACGAGCGCGAGGCCTTCGGTGGCCGGCATGCGCTCGCCCTTCGCGAATACTTCGCCGACGCCGAGCAGGGCGGCCGACATATGCGCGAGCGGCGCGAGGTCGCCCGATGCGCCGACCGAACCCTTCACCGGGATGACCGGCAGCACGTCGGCGTTGTACAGCGTGATCAGCGCTTCCATCACTTCGCGACGGATGCCGGAGTGACCGCGGCCGAGGCTCGAGAGCTTCAGCGCGATCAGCAGACGCACAACCGGACGCGACATCGGCTCGCCCACGCCGACCGCATGCGAGAGCACCAGATTACGCTGCAGCAGTTCGAGTTGATCGTGCGGGATGTGCGTGCTGGCGAGGCGCCCGAAGCCCGTGTTGATGCCGTAGGCCGGCTCGCCCTTCGCAGCGATATCGGCCACGGCTTTCGCGCACGCGTCGATCGCGGCGTGGCTGGCGGGATCGAGCTGCAACGCGACATGTTCGCGAGCGATCTGGCGCAGTTGCGGGAGGGTCAGGTAGCCGGGCTTCAGAGTCATCATGGTTGTCGTCCTGTCTATACAATTTGAGAGAAGTCTAGCGGCGTCGGCTTGTATATACAACTTGTTTTTTGAGGATTTGGCCTAGGGGTTTCCATTAGGGCGAAACGCAAGCTTGGCGCGGATCTTGCCCCTGCCGTAATTTCCGGCGGCTGCGCATGGCGGATGACCTTCCCAGCGCCCCTGAGCCTCCTCTTGTATATACACGTTCAAAATGGCAGGCGCGAGGCGGACAAAAAGATCTCGCCCGGAAACGGCGCGTTTCGGGACCAATAAAAGCGTTATAGAAGAGACGACTCAAGACGACGCAAAAAGCCCGCGCGCTCAGGCGAGCCGCAGGCTTTCGCTGATTGAACTAGTGATGGAACAGCATCGCTAAAGCTTCACGCGCGCCGCGATGAAATCCAGAAAGCACTGCACGCGTCCCGCCAACGACGCGCTCTGGTAATACACCGCGCTCACCCGTTGCCGCTCGTCCGCCAGCACGTTGCCGAGAATCGGCACGAGACGTTTTTCGCGCACGTCGGCCGCGCTCATGAAATCGGCGAGACAGGCGATGCCCCAGCCGGATAGCGCCAGTTGCCGCAATGTCTCGCCGCTCGAGGCGGTGATCGCCGGCTCGATCTTCAGCGAATCGGCACCGCTCTTGCGCCCCTCCCGCAACGGCCAGCGATTCAGATGCTCCGGCGCCGTAAAGCCGATCAGCCGATGTTCGCGCAGCGCTTCCACCGATTTCGGCTCGCCGTATTCGGCCAGATACGCCGGACTCGCGAGCACGCGCAGCTTGCTGGTGCCGAGGGCGCGCGCATGCAAGGTCGAATCCTGCAATTCGCCGATGCGGATCGCGATATCCACCTTCTGCTCCAGCAAGTCCACGATCCGTTCATTGCTGGTCAACTCCAGTCTGATCTCCGGATACAGCGCCGAAAACGCCGTCATGTGCGGCGCCACGCAATGCAGCATGAAGGGCGACGCGGCATCGACACGCAGGCGCCCCGAGGGCCGCGCGCGTCCGCGCGTGACGGACTCCTCGGCCTCTTCCATCGCGTCCAGAATCGCTCGCGCGCGCTGCAGGAAGGTCTCGCCCTCCTCGGTGAGTTGCAGACGGCGGGTCGTGCGCCGCACCAGCGCGGTGTCGAGTTTCTTTTCGAGGCGCGTGAGCGCGCGGCTCACGCCGGAGACGGTTTGATTCAATTTCTCCGCTGCCGCGGTGATCGAGCCGCTGTCGATCACCGTGACGAACACCAGCAACTCGTCCGTCGAAGTTTTCATTGTTGACTTGAAATCAAGATTGATTTGAGACTAACACGGTTTTTGCGAGAATCAAGTCGGCGGATACTGCGTGCATGTCATCGTGTTTCTCATCAAGGAGAACGTCTTGAAGGTTTTCATCACAGGTGCAAGCGGTTTTATCGGTGGTTCGATTGCAGCGCATCTGGCGCGCGCCGGCCACTCCGTGCGCGGTTTGATCCGCAACCCCGAACATAGCGCCGAGCTGCAACGCCTCGGCATCGAACCCGTGATCGGCACGCTCGACGACCGCGCGTTGCTGATCGCCGAAGCGCAAGCCGCCGACGCCGTCATCAACGCCGCGAGCAGCGATCACGAAGGCGCGGTGAAGGCGCTGATCGACGGACTCGCCGGCTCCGGTAAAACGTTTCTGCATACGAGCGGTTCGAGCATCGTCGGCGATGCGTCGGGCGGCGAAGCGGGTCAGGCGCGCATCTATCACGAAGACGCGCTGCCCGAGCCGACTCCGGACAAAGTGGCGCGCGTCGCGATCGACCTGCTTGTGCTCAATTCGGCCAAGCTGAATATCCGCTCGGCCGTGTTGTGCAACACGCTGATCTACGGCCACGGCGCAGTGCCGGGCAGCGCGAGCGTGCAACTACCGCGCCTCGTGCGTCAGGCGCAGAAGAGCGGCGTGGTGCGTCATGTGGGCAGCGGCGGCAACATCTGGTCGAACGTGTATATCGACGACGTCGCCGAACTGTATCGCCTCGCGTTGGATAAAACGCCGGCTGGCACCTTCTACTTCGTCGAAAGCGGCGAGGCCTCGTTCCACGACATGAGCGCTGCGATTGCGCGCGCGATGAAGCTCGGCGAGCCGCAAGACTGGCCGCTCGAAGACGCGCAAAAAGAATGGGGCTACGAGATGGCCTCGTACGGCCTCGGCTCGAACAGCCGCGTGCGCGGTGAACGCGCCCGCAAGCTGCTTGGATGGGAACCGAAGCGCACGTCGGTGATCGACTGGATCGAACACGACATGATGCCCAAGGCGTAATTAGTGTAAGCGTTGTCGTTGCGAATCCGTAAGCTCGACTCGATAGAATCGCGCTCACCTGATGGTGCGATTCGACAATCCGAGCCGCACATGAGCCCGGATTTGATCGATGACTTTGGCACTGAATTTCGATTGGCTAACTAATCTGCTGGCGATTCTCTTCGTCGTCGCGTGTCTCTACGACGCACGCTACGACGAATACGGCACGCTGACGTTGTCAGCGGCCGCGATGGGACTCGTCGTGATGGCGATCGAACTGTTTCTCCGGCCCGCCTTTGACATGTCGCTTTGAAACTGGGCGCCAGCCGTTCCATCAAGCCGCGACAAATGTTCGCGCTGTTTTACGAAGCGGGACGTCAAGGTGCATGACGTCCCCCTCTAACCGCGCAGATCGAGGCTGGCGTTGCACCCCATCAAGAACCACATGCGGCGCAGCCGCCTTGCGACTTCTCTTCATAGCGGTCGTGATGTCTGACCCAATCGGTCAGACTGTGATCTTCATTCCGGCCCTTCGGCGTGACGTCCAGATGCGCATAGGTGTTGATGAAGCGCTCGTCGCCGCGGCCATAGACGGAATACGTGTGATATACGTCGCCCTTCCCGTCTTTGTAGAACACGCTATGGCCGTGTTGCTCGTCGATGCCGACGTCCTGCTCGGTGAAGTTGTAGAACGCGTTCTTGCTCTCCAACTGTTCGGGCGTGAACGACACGTGATAGTCGAAATTGAAATCGCTGCCCGCCGATGACACCCACGGGAAGGTCCAGCCCATGCGCTTTTTGAAGCCCTCGATCTTCGCGAGCGGCGCATGCGACACCGTCACGTACGATACATCGTGATGCTCCAGATGCGTGACGATCCCCGTCATGTGATCCGACAGGAACGAGCAGCCGACGCAGCCCTCTTCCCAGTCCGCGCCAAACATGAAGTGATAAACGATCAACTGGCTGCGTCCATCGAACAGATCGGCCAGCGTCTTCCGGCCCTGCGGCGTATCGAACGTATACGTCTTGTCGACCTTGACCCAAGGCAGCGCGCGGCGTTTGCGCGCGAGTTCGTCGCCCGCGCGCATGTGCGCTTTCTCTTCGGCTAACAATGCCTTGCTGGCGCTCAGCCATTCCTCTCTTGAACCCGTGCGGTGTTGCGGTTCCATATGCGTCTCCTTTCCTGCATCGAGCAGACTAACGACAACAAACGAACTCACGCCACGTAGCGTTCCAGCGAATCGATCCCATCGGCCCAGCCGCGGCGATGATCGTCGCACTGCGCGTCGTCGGCGAGACGTTCGTGCGTGAGCGTGAGCCATGTGGCGTCGCCGTCCGGTTCCAGCAGCAGCGTGACCTGCGATTCATGCTCCGGGTTGTAGCGCCACACCCATGTGAAAACGAGTTTGCGGTCGGGCACTACCTCCAGATACACACCGCCGACCTCGACCTCGTTACCGTCCGGCTTGCGATAGACGATCACGTAACGTCCGTCGACGCGCACATCCATTTCCACGCGCACCACGTCCGCTCCGCCCGGATGCATCCACGTCATGAATTGCGCCGGTTCCGTCCAGGCGCGGAAGACTTTGGCGGGCGCGGCGTTGAGCCGCCGCTGGAGGGTGAGGCTGGGCTGGGTGGACATGGAGCTTGTTCCTCTTCGACGAAAGCGGCAAGACGATCGAGTGATTCGGACCAGAAGCGTTGATAGCGGCCGAGCCATTCCATGGCTTCTTCCATGGGACCGGCGGACAGGCGGCACGCCACTGTGCGGCCGGTTTTGCTGCGCGTGATCAGACCCGCCTCGCTCAACACGTCGAGGTGTTTCATCACAGCGGGTAAGGACATCGCAAACGGCTCGGCGAGTTCGCTGACCGACAGATCTTTCGACGACAGACGCGCGAGCAACGCACGCCGTGTCGGATCGGACAGCGCGGCAAAGGTGCGATCCAGGAGCGCTTCGTTAAACTTAACCATGAGGTTAAGTATAGAAACGAAGCAACTAAAGTCAAGGACAGGTGCGCGTTTCGTAAAGCACGCGAAAAGTAACGTGGGGAGCACGGCAAAAAGATACGCGACGAGCCGCAGATCAAGCCTGCAACGCGCCGCGTCAAAGGTGGAGAACGAACGACTACGGGCTCAAGCAAAGCAGCCAGAAACGCACCGCCCTGCTCTCGCTTTCCAGCACAGATTCAACAGTCCGATCCTGCAACCCGGCGAGACCCAGGCAGCGCCCGAGTTCACGACATAACGATCAGATCGCCCAGCCGCCGAGATAGAAACCGACCAGCACGATCGCGATGACAACCGTGCCCACGTTCAGCTTGCGATATTCGCCGCTGACCACGCGGCCGATCACCAGCGTCGCGAAGCCGAGCATGATGCCCGTCACGATGTTGGCGGTCAGCACGATGAACACCGCGCACATCAGGCCCGACATGGAGTCGACCATGTCGTCCATACGCAGCTTGCTGACGTTCGAAAGCATCAGCAGACCCACGTACATCAGCGCGGGCGCCGTTGCATACGAAGGCACGAGGGCGGCGAGCGGCGAGAAGAACATCACCACGAGGAACAGCAGACCGACCACCGCCGCGGCCATGCCGGTCTTCGCGCCTGCCGCCACGCCGACCGTCGATTCGATATACGCCGCAGCCGGCGCGCCGCCGAGCAGGCCCGAGAAAATCGAGCTCAGCGAGTCGGCCGTCAAGGCGCGGCCACCGTTGATGATGCGGCCGTTTTCATCGAGTTGCCCCGCTTGTCCCGCAACGGCGCGGATCGTGCCGGTGGCGTCGAACACCGCGGTCATCACCAGGGCCAGCACGCTAGGCAGCACCGCCATCGACAACGCGCCCTTGATGTCCATCGCACCGATCAGCGAAGCGTGACCCGGCGCGCTCAGCGACGGCACCGCGAACACGCCGTGAAACGACATGGCCGGATCGATCATGAAGGCGATCGCCGAAATCGCCACGATCACGATCAGGATCGAGCCCGGCACGCGGCGGCGCACCAGACCGAAGATGGCCGCGAGACCGGCCACCGACATGATGGCCGGCAGCGCCGTGATATTGCCGAGCGCAACCGGCAAACCCGCGCCCGGATTCTTCACCACGAGGCCCACGTCGTTGGCGGCGATCAGCAACAGGAACAGGCCGATGCCGATCCCCGTGCCGTGCGCGATGCCCGTCGGCAGATTGCGCAGAATCCACGAACGCACACCCGTCACCGAAATCGCGGTGAAGACCACGCCCATCAGAAACACCGCGCCGAGCGCGACGTTCGGATGCAGACCCTTGCCGAGTACGAGGCCGAACGCGGTGAACGCGGTCAGCGAAATCGCGCAGCCGATCGCGATCGGCAGGCGCGCCCACACGCCCATCAGCAGCGAGCCGAACGCCGTGGTCAGACACACGGCAACGAACACCGCGCTGGTGTCGAAGCCCGCTTTGCCGAACATGCCCGGCACGACGAACACGGAATAGACCATCGCGAGGAAGGTCGTGATACCCGCGACGCTTTCCTGGCGCTGCGAACTGCCGCGTGAAGAGATTTCAAAGTAGCGGTCGAGAAAGCCCTTTCCGTCGAATGATTCGGCGCCGACGTCAGAAATCGGTTGGGCGTGGGGTTCCATCATGATGAGTGCCTCCTTTATCAGCGTGCTGAAGCGGTCGCGGTGCGGCCGCCATCAGGGTCGTCTCGTTGCGTTGGTTTAATGTGGGTGAGTCTTTCTGCTGTCTCGAAATGTAGGGCAACACAAATATATCTCCCATCGCATGGATGGCATGCCTGACATGTCGCGGTGCTTATATCCTTTAGGGGACGCCAAAGCAGCTTCGCGGCCCGCGCGTTTACACCTACGGTGGGTCACATAGATCTGAAAGGCTTTTGAGGGTTTTCACGCCAGAAAACGGAGTTCGACGAGCCGGTCAATCGGCCAGCCGCGGCACAAACCGTGCTTGGGGGCAACCTGTCAGATCGCCTGCAAACCGGGGCCGCCCGACGCCGCGGGTTACACTCTGGCCCGTACCTGTCTAACTGCGGCGGCCCACTGCGCCCGACCGCACCGGCCCATGGAGTCTTTCTTGATGAGCGGCGGTTTTTCGCGTCCTGCCTGGCGCCTCTTGCTTCTCGCTGTGTTCGCGCTGTTCGCGCTGTCCGGTTGCAGCCTGCTGTGGGGCCCGCAGCAGGCGCCGATCGTCGAAGCCACGGTAATGCCCGTCGAGCCCGCCAGCGCGCCCGTGGCCGCCTCCGCGCCCGAACCTGTCGAGACCGAAGCAGCCGAACCCGAGCAATCGAAAAGGCCGAAGAAGCCGGTCGTCAAGCCGCACAAAGTCGAGCCCCCGCCGCCTGTCGTCACGACGCCTCCGCCGCCTCCGCCGCCGCCCCCGCCGCTGATCGTGCTGCGCACCATCGAGCGCAATGAGGCGCACGCGCTGCTCGATAGCGAAGTGCGAAAGCCCGATGGCAAGGTGGTCGGGCGCGCGGTCGATCTGATCGCGGACGCCGGCGGCAAGCCGCGCGAGATGGTCGTGAACCTGCAAGGCTTCCTGGGCGTCGGCGACCGCAAGGTGACCTTCCCGTGGAACGCGTTCCGCTTCACGCCAACGGCGAAAACCGCTCCCATTACGCTCAATGCCGCCGCGGTTCCGGCGAACGCGGCCAAGGCGGCCGCGGTTGCCGTGCAATTGCCGCTGATCGACGCCACTGTCGAGCGCTCGAACGGCGCCAAGGTCGGCCGCGTGATCGACGTGCTGATCGACGCCAACGCGCAACCGCAGGCGGTCGTGCTCGACGTCAACGGCATGGTCAGCACCGAACGGCGCACGATTGCCGCCAACTGGTCGGCGCTGCGTTTCGTCACGAAGGACAAGGAATTGCATCCGCTCATCGATCTGAGCGATGCGCAGATCAACGCGACACCGCCTTACGCGAGCGACAAACCGATACGCGCGGTGTCGCCGGCGCCACCACCGGCGCCCGCTCCTGCTTCCGTGCCCGCCGCTGCTGCGGCGCCGGCCGCCGCGGCTACGTCCACGGCGGTGTCGAACGCACGGGCGGCCCGATGACAGGCCGCACTCTGGTAACGGCGCGCAGCTTGCGCGCGCTCGATTGGCTGAATTTTTTCGTCGCCAACGTGCAAACGGGATTTGGACCGTTCATCGCCTCCTATCTCGCCTCGCATAAATGGACGCAGGGCGAGATCGGCATGGCGCTCTCCGTGGGCACCATCAGCGCGATGGTGAGCCAGGTGCCCGGCGGCGCCGCTGTCGATGCCTTACGCAACAAGAAAGGCGCCGCGGCCTGGGCGATCTTCGCGATCATCCTGAGCGCGGTGCTGCTCGCCGTCAGTCCGACGGTGCTGCCGGTGATCGCCGCCGAAGTCTTTCACGGCTTCGCGAGTTGCATGCTGACGCCGGCGCTCGCCGCGATCTCGTTCGCGCTGGTGGGACGGGCGAATCTCGGCGACCGGCTGGGGCGCAACGCGCGCTGGGCGTCGATCGGCAGCGCGGTCGCGGCCGGGCTGATGGGCGTGTTCGGCGAATACTATTCGCCGCGCGCGGTGTTCTGGCTGACCGCCGCGCTCGCCGTGCCCGCGCTGTTCGCGCTGACGATGATCCAGCGCACCGACACCGTCGAGCTTCCCAAGGCCGGACCGACGCCGCAGCAGATCGAGCGCCGCGAGAGTCTGCGCGAATTGCTGCGCGACAAGCGGATGCTGTTGTTCGCCGCGTGCATCGTGCTGTTTCATTTGTCGAATGCGGCGATGCTGAATCTCGCGGCCGGCGAAGTGACGGCCGGCATGGGCGACAACGTGCAGCTCGTGATCGCGGCGTGCATCATCGTGCCGCAGGCGATCGTGGCGATGATGTCGCCGTGGGTCGGACGTTCGGCCGAGCGATGGGGGCGTCGGCCGATTCTGCTGCTCGGGTTTTCGGCGCTGCCGATACGGGCGTTGTTGTTTGCCGGGATCAGCAGCCCTTATTTGCTGGTGCCGGTGCAGATGCTCGACGGGTTGAGTGCCGCGGTGTTCGGCGTGATGCTGCCGTTGATTGCCGCCGATGTGGCTGGCGGTAAGGGGCGTTATAACCTCTGTATCGGGTTGTTTGGGCTGGCGGCCGGGATTGGGGCTACGTTGAGTACCACCGCTGCGGGTTTCATCGCCGATCGTTTTGGCAATGCTGTCAGCTTTTTTGGGTTGGCTGCGGCTGGCGCGTTGGCTGTTTTGCTGGTGTGGGCGGCCATGCCTGAAACCCGTGACGCAGCGGCCGAGGATGAAGCGCCGGTGGCGGATGGGGGGAAGTCGGCGGTGCGGTGATTGGGGTTAGGTTTTTTGCCGGCGTGGCGGGTTGGTTGTGTTCTCGCGGGTGTTGGCCTTTCCTTGCTTTGTTAGTGGTCTATTAGCGTTGCCCCTGTGCGGGGCGGCACTTACTTCTCTTTGCCGGCCGCAAAGAGAAGTAAGCAAGAGAAAGCGGCTCACACCGCTAATTCTTAAGCGGGTCCTCCGCACAGTCGCGGTAGTGGAGCATCTGGAATCCGTGTTCTCGCGCACTCCGCGTCAGTGACAAGGCGCTCATTCTTCCGGCGGCGCTACGCGCGCCGTCGCGGTGCTTCAGCTGCGAGCCGCTCGAGGTTGGTCCACTGTTTTTCGATCGGCGCGGTGTTTGCATCGGATGACGCGTGATCGGTTTGTATGGATTCCTGCATTATCCGCGCGGGGGGGCGGCCGGGGCCACGTTGAAAGAGTAGACGAGGCAGCAAAAAAGGGCAGTTTGAAGGGTCACGCACAAATAGACATTCCGACCGCGCGCCCTAAGAGTTGCCCGCGAGAAAAGGACCTATCCGTAATTTCGTGGGCGGGGCATATCATGAGGGATCAAGGTCATGGATATGCCGATGAAAAGGAAACGCACCGTCGCGTCTCAGGCAGCGGCCCGCGGGCCTCTGCCTGAACTGCCTGAAGCGCTGCTGGATGAACTGGTGAAGGGTCCGATGACGCCCGCCGAGGTTCAGGACCTGATGCTGGCGTTCAACAAGGCGCTCATCGAGCGCGCGATGGGCGCCGAAATGAACATGCATCTGGGCTACCGGCCCGGCCAGCCCAAGCCTGCTGAGCAGACCAATGAACGCAACGGCGCCAGCGGCAAGACACTCATCACCGAGCGTGGCCCGGTGCGGGTCGATCTGCCGCGCGACCGTGAAGGCAGCTTCGAGCCGATCCTGATTCCTAAACACGAGCGCCGTTTCACGGGCTTCGACGAACGCATCATTGCCATGTACGCACGTGGCATGAGCGTGCGCGAGATCCAGGCGTTTCTGGCCGAAAGCTATGGCACCGAGGTCTCGCCCGACTTCATCAGTTCAGTTACCGACGAGGTGATGGCCGAGACGATCGCCTGGCAGAACCGCCCGCTCGAAGCGATGTATCCGGTGGTGTTCTTCGACGCGCTGCGCGTGAAAATCCGTGGCGACGGTGTGGTGAGCAATAAGGCGGTGTACCTGGCGCTGGGTATCCAGGCCGACGGCCAGCGCGACGTGCTCGGCCTGTGGATCGAGCAGACCGAAGGTGCGAAGTTCTGGCTGAAGGTGTTCAATGAACTGAAGACCCG
>NZ_PVZB01000038.1 GCF_003002025.1 Paraburkholderia sp. BL25I1N1 | reverse complement strand
CAATCAGTTCGCCATTCTGTTCGGCGAGCGGTTCACCAGCGCCATCAACTGAGATTTCTAACCGGCCTCAGCACACAAGATTTCTGACACGTCCCGGTCACGTAGCGCAGCACTTTGCCGACTATCGGATCCTGGTCCTTGCGCACTCCCACGTAAGGACTGTACTGAGACTGTCCGCCTTCCCGCTGGATGTAGACCACCAGACGTTTCGCAACCCGCACCGCCAGTTCGTGCCCCCAGTCTTCGGCCACGAGTGAAAGACACAGGTCGATGCCCGCCGTCACGCCGGCCGAGGTGAACAGGCGTCCATCGCGGATGAAGATCCGGTCGGGCTGCACGGACGCCTGCGGAAACTCGTCGGCGAGCCGGCTTGCATCGACCCAGTGCGTGGTCACCTCCTTGCCGTCGAGCAGCCCGGCGCGCGCGAGCACGAATGCTCCGTTGCAAACGGAACCGAACCGGCTTGCGCCGTCTGCCTGGTCTTGCAGCCACTTCAGAAATTCGGGCCGTGGCTCGACATTGGGCAAGCGCGGTCCGCCTGCCACCAGCAGCAAATCGAATGGCGTGTCGAAGTCCGTATAGGCGTGGGGAACCGTGAGTTGCATCCCGTTCGAGCAGGCCACGGTGCCGGCCTCGTTTGCTACGAGAACGACCTCGTATTTCTGGTGCTCGGGTAAAAATGTGTTTGCTTCCGCGAATACGTCGAGCGGGCCAGCGACGTCCAGTGCCTGCACATCATCGAATATAACAATGGCGACTTTCATGGCGTGACCCTCGTTCCTCGTTGCCGGCGTTCATGCGCGCGTCCGGTGAGCGGCTTGCCCGCCGGTTCGCGACACAGGTGTCTCTTCGCTGCACCTACTATAAGAGCGAAGCGCCACGGGATAAATGCGCTGGGCCGAAATTCACTTGTTACACCACGTGAGGGTATGTAGACCACGGAATACTGCCAAGCAGTGCGCAGACACGTTCGTTCGCCGTCGCGCATGGCGCCACCGGCTACGTGGCCCAAACCTCATCTCTATTGGCCAGCGACGGCGCTAACCATGCACACAGTCGCTGCGCCGACTACCTATGCTTGTTCTCATCAATGCGGCTGGGAACGTGAAGCCCTGGCGCACCAGAGAATCTGTCGCCGGCGAAATGCACGTCCGTCCCTAGCCCCTGGTCGCGCGCCGGGCTGGCCACGATGGGGCAACAGCCGCCTCACACATGTCACGGTCGAAGTTCGGACCTGACGCGAATGGAGGACAGATTCATCATGCTGACGGAAAAAATTCAAAGCTCTTTTCTGTTCGGGGGCAATGCGCCCTACGTCGAGGAGCAATACGAACTCTACCTGGCCGACCCGGCATCGGTTGCGAACGAGTGGCGCGCGTATTTCGATGCGTTGCGCGAAACACCTGCCATCGACGGCAGCGACCGCGACGACGAGCCGCACGCGCCCGTGGTTTCCACCTTCGTCGATCTGGGCAAGCGCTCGCGCGCCACGGAGATCAGGCTCGACGACGGCCTGGCGATCGCCAGAAAACAGGTGGCCGTGCAGTCGCTGATTGCCGCGTTCCGCATGGTCGGCACCCGCAAGGCGAAACTGGACCCGCTGCTGTGGACGCCGCCACAGGCTTCGGTCGAACTGACGCCGGCGTTCTACGGTTTGTCGGCAGCCGATATGTCCACGCGATTCAGCACCGCCGACACGTTTCTATTCGACGAAGACGCCACGTTGCAAGACATCGTGACGGCACTCGAACAAACCTATACGGGCACACTCGGCGCCGAGTTCATGCATTTGACGGACGCGGGCGAACGCCGTTGGTGGCAGATGCAACTCGAGTCGACCCGCGCAAAACCTTCGTTTTCGGTAGCGGAGAAAAACCGTTTTCTCGAACGTCTGACCGCTGCTGAAGGACTGGAGAAGTACCTGCACACGCGCTATGTCGGGCAAAAGCGCTTCTCGCTGGAAGGCGGTGAATCGTTGATCGTGTTGCTGGATGAACTCGTCCGCTATGGTGCATCGAAGCAGGTCAACACGGTGGTGATGGGCATGGCGCACCGTGGGCGATTGAATGTGCTGGTGAACATTGTCGGCAAGCCTTTGCGCGCGCTCTTCGACGAGTTCGAGGGCAGGAGCGGCGACCCTTTGCCGGCCGGCGACGTCAAGTATCACAAAGGCTACAGCAGTGTCACGCAGACGGACGACGGGCCGGTCGACGTCGTGCTTGCGTTCAATCCCTCGCATCTGGAAATCGTCAACCCGGTCGTGCAAGGCATGGCTCGCGCGAAGGCAGACGCCTCGGACGAAGGTGACAGCAGCGGCGTGCTGCCCGTCGAAATTCACGGCGACGCGGCAATGTCCGGGCAGGGCGTGGTGATGGAGACGTTAAGCCTGACCTACACACGCGGACACGGCACGGGCGGAACCGTCCACGTGGTCGTCAACAACCAGATCGGCTTTACGACCTCGGATCCGCGCGATACGCGCTCGTCGTTCTACACCACCGACATCGCGAAGATGATTGAGGCGCCGGTTCTGCACGTCAACGCGGACGACCCGGAAGCGGTGGCCATGGCGGTGCGCCTCGCGCTCGACTATCGCACGGCGTTCGGGCGCAGCGTGGTGATCGATCTCGTCTGCTTTCGCAGGTACGGACATCAGGAACAGGACACGCCCGCCATCACGCAGCCTCTCATGTACCGCGCAATTGCTGGCCATCCGGGCGTGAGGACCGTGTATGCCCAGCGGTTGATCAAGGATGGCGTGGTGACGCCGGATCAGGTCAAGGACTACTTCGAAGCGCAGCGCGAAAGTCTCGAACGCGCGAGAGAGAGCAACGCGGTCGAGGTGGCCGTTCAGCCGGACGACATACCCGCATGGCCGACGTTTCTCGATGACTATGCCGGCCCGGTGCAGTATGGCCCGCCGTTGCCTGAGCAGGTGCGTGCGCTGGCGCAGCAGGTCTCGACCGTTCCGGACGGCTATGAGTTGCATCCGCTGGTCAGCAAGATGATTGCCGCACGCCGCGAGATGGCGGCGGGAAACAAGCCGCTCGATTGGGGCATGGGCGAGCATATGGCATTCGCCTCGTTGCTGGACGCCGGGATCGATGTCCGCCTGAGCGGGCAGGATAGCGCGCGAGGCACCTTCAATCACCGACATGCGGTTCTGCACAATCAGACGCGCACGAGCCGCTCGGAGGGCGTCTACGTTCCGCTGGAGCATATCGGCGAGGGGCAAGGCCGGTTCACCGTGACGAACTCCATTCTGTCGGAGGCGGCCGTGCTGGCCTTCGAGTATGGCTACTCGACGGTGAACCGCAATGCGCTCGTCGTGTGGGAAGCGCAGTTCGGGGACTTCGCGAATGGCGCGCAGGTCGTGATCGATCAGTTCATCGCGGCGGGCGCCGCAAAGTGGGGGCAACTCAGCGGATTGACGCTGTTCCTGCCACACGGACAGGACGGGCAGGGACCGGAACACGCGTCGGCAAGGCTCGAGCGATATCTGCAACTTTGCGCGCAGGACAACATGCGGGTCGTCCAGCCGACCACGCCCGCGCAACTGTTCCACTTGCTGAGAATGCAAGCGGCTGTCTTCGATCGCCGGCCGCTCGTCGTGATGACGCCCAAGTCGCTGTTGCGTCATCCGGAAGCCGTCAGCACGCTCGACGATCTGGCCACGGGTGCGTTCCGCGAGATTCTGGTGGATACGCAGGCCGAGGCGCCGCGGGCGTCGAGTGTGGAGCGCGTGATCGTGTCTTCAGGCAAGGTCTATTTCGATCTGCTGGAACATCGCCGCACGTCGGGTGTTGCCGATACGCCGCTCATCCGCGTCGAACAACTCTATCCGTTTCCGTCCCGGCAACTCGCCGCGGAGTTCGCGCGTTATCCGAATCTGAAGACGGTGGTCTGGTGTCAGGAGGAGTCGCGCAACCAGGGCGCGTGGAGCTTCGTCGAACCGCAGTTGCGTGAGATCCTGCCTTCGTCCGCGCAACTTCGGTATGCGGGGCCGGCGGCTTCCGCGTCGACCGCGCCCGGTTATCACGCGGTCCACGCGGCGCGGCAGGCAGCGCTGATTTCGAGTGCATTCGCGGGCTGACGGCGCATGCGTA
The DNA here is from genome assembly GCF_003002025.1 of Paraburkholderia sp. BL25I1N1. Taxonomy (GTDB): domain Bacteria; phylum Pseudomonadota; class Gammaproteobacteria; order Burkholderiales; family Burkholderiaceae; genus Paraburkholderia. The sequence goes on along the minus strand of NZ_PVZB01000038.1, from coordinate 59,336 downwards.
TTGCGGTGATGCCGGTGCATCGCCGCAATGGCTCAAATCCGGCCTATGCTGGCCCGGATACAAGCTCCTTTATGCGTGTGCGCAGCCTCAATCGTTGTCAGAATGAATAAGGCCGTTTCTCACGATACTTCCAGACGCACATCAAAAAAGTGCTAGATGGGCTGCGCTTTGTACGGAGAACCCGTCGAAGCAATCGCCCATAAGCTGGTAAGGAACTTACGCTGTTCTCGAGTTGGAAGGGAAATCGTCCTTAATTTGGCCGCTGATATTTTCAGCGCCCGTTTCCTTGCGAGTCAGCCATGACCCAAAACCCGAACGTTGCTTTAGACGCTCTCATGAAACCGCCGGCTGCCGGCGAATCGATGTCGGGTGCCGACATCATCCTGCGCGTGCTTAGCGAACAGGGCGTCGATACCGTATTCGGCTATAGCGGCGGCGCAATTTTGCCGACGTACGACGCCGTGTTTCGCTTCAACGAAATGCACGCGCAAACGCCCGGGCGCCAGATCAAACTCGTCGTGCCCGCCAATGAACAGGCCGCCGGGTTCATGGCCGCCGGTTACGCTCGCGCGAGTGGAAAGGTCGGCGTATTCATGGTGACGTCCGGCCCCGGCGCGACGAACGCGGTGACGCCGATCGCCGACTGCAACGGCGATTCGATCCCCGTCGTCCTCATATGCGGACAGGTGCCTCGTGCCATGATCGGCACGGATGCATTTCAGGAAGCGCCTGTCTTCAACATCATGTCGGCGTGCGCGAAACAGGTGTTTCTGGTGACCGACCCGGCGAAGCTCGAACAGACGCTGCGGACTGCGTTCGAAGTCGCGCGCACTGGCCGTCCAGGTCCGGTCGTCGTGGATGTGCCGAAGGACATCCAGAACTGGACGGGCACTTACCGCGGGCAAGGTACGCTGGAATTCAGAGGCTATTCCGACCGTCTTCGAATGGTGGCGAATGGCGCTCGCCTCGACGAGGACAAGCGCACCCGCTTCTTCGATATGCTGGCGCACAGCAGGCGGCCGCTGCTGTATGCCGGCGGCGGCATTATCACGGCCGGCGCGACGGCTGAGCTGCGTCAGTTTGCCGAACGTTTCGGCATTCCCGTGGTGACCACGTTGATGGGTCTTGGCGCCATATCCGTGAAACACGAACTGGGACTCGGCATGCTGGGCATGCAGGGCGCCGCGTGTGCGAACTACGCGGTGGAAGATTGCGACTTCCTGATCGCGGTGGGGGCCCGCTTCGATGACCGGGTCGCCGGTGGCCGGCCTGATGCCTTTGCGCCCAGAGCGCGGTATGTCGCGCACATCGACATCGACGAGGCGGAAATCAACAAGGTGAAACGCGCGCACTGGACGCACGTCGGCGACGCTAAGGATACCTTGCTGTCATTGATGAAGCATGGACCAGCGGCGCCGCGGACGGTGGAATGGCTCGATCGTATCAAGGAATTGAAGCGGGTCTACGGGATGAACTACGACCGCAATAGTCCGGCAATTCAGCCGCAATTCGTCGTCGAAAAGCTCAGTGACCTGACCGGCGGGCGAGCGATCGTCACTACGGGCGTCGGCCAGCATCAAATGTGGGCGGCGCAGTTTTTCGACTTCGTGGAACCGCGCAGTTTCCTGACGTCGGGCAGCATGGGGACCATGGGTTTCGGACTGCCCGCGGCTATCGGCGCTCAATTGGCGCGGCCGGATGCGCTTGTCATCGATATCGACGGTGACGGCAGCATCCGCATGAATATTGGCGACCTGGAAACGGCCACCACTTATGGCGTGCCGGTCAAAGTCCTGTTGCTCAACAATCTCGGTGACGGGATGATCCGGCAATGGCAGCGTCTCTTTTACGAGGGACGCCTGTGCGTGAGCGACAAGTCGCTGCATCGCAAGGATTTTGTCATGGCGGCACGGGCCGACGGATTTGAGTTTGCGCGTCGCGTTGCAACCATGAGCGAACTCGAGGAGCAGCTTAAAGCCTTTGTGGAGTTCGACGGACCGGCCTTCCTCGAAGTGATGGTCGACGAGAACGCCGATGTGTTTCCGATGGTGGGGCCGGGGCAAAGCTACGCGAACATGGTCACCGGGCCGTTCATTCCGTCCCGGGCGGAGCCGGAAGTCGAGGGGAAGGGCACGGAGCGTCAGGCGGCCGCGGATATGTTCTAGCCATACGAGACGCACGCCGTCGCTGTCACGCAAGCCAGGCAGAGGAGGGCCGCGAGGACGTCATGGCTTCTCTCCTGGTTTGCCGCGCACCAGCGACTCCGGATGGCGCTCCAGATAGTCGGCCAGCGCGTTCAGCGATTGCAGCGTGCGGGTCAACTCCTGCAGCGCCTGATGCACATCCGACTGCATGGGCGAGTCCTGCTGCAAAGTCGCCTCGGCCGAGCCGAAGGTTTGCCGCGCGGCGGCGAGCGTGTCGCGCGCCTGCGGCAGGACCTCATTGTTCAGCCGGTTGAACAGCGCGTCGGCGTTTTTCAGCGACGTGTTCAGATTCGAGCCGATCTGATCGAATGGAATCCGATCGAGCTTCTTCGCAATGTCGGCCACCTGCGTCTGCAACGCGTCGAGCGTGTTCGGAATGGTCGGCAACTGGATCGGCTCACTGTTGGTGTCGAACTTGACGGGCGCGGCGTTGGGGAAGATGTCGAGCGCGATATACAACTGGCCCGTCAGCAGGTTGCCCGTGCGCAATTGCCCACGCAAGCCGCGCTCGACGAGGCGCCGCAATAGTTCGTGGCTGGCCGCGCTACCCGCCTCGGGCATCGTCGCGCCACGGGAGCGCCGGCGCAGCCGGTCGGGGTACAGATCCAGTGTTACCGGCATGACGAAGCTGCGCGCGTCCGGATCGTATTCAACGCCGATGTCCGTCACCTGGCCGAGCACGATGCCCCGGAAGTCGACTGTCGCGCCCACTGACAGCCCACGCAGCGACTGATTGAAGATCATCACGGCGCGTACCGGCGCGCCGTCCGGCGCGCATGGCATCCACTTCGTCGGCGGCGAGCCGGAAGCCGGTTTTCTCCGCGGCGAGTGTACCCATCGGCTGGCCTGGTGGCGTCTGGAATGCGAGGCCGCCGACCAGAATCGTCGCGAGCGACTGCGTGTTGACGACGAAGCCGTCCGAATCGAGCCGCACATTGACGCCGCTCGCATGCCACCAGCGCGAATTGGTGCCGACGTACTGATCGTACGGCGCGGCGACGAACACCTGCATCGTCACTCCCGTGCCGTCCTTGTCGAGCGAAATACCGTAGACCTGGCCCACCTGCACGCGCCGGTAGAAAATCGGCGAGCCGATGTCGATCGAGCCGAGCGAATCGCCATGCAGCGTGAAGCGATGGCCTTTCTGGTTTGCGGTGATGGGCGGCGGCGCCTCCAGTCCGACGAACTCGGTTTGCGTCTGCGTGGAGCGGCCGACGTCCACGCCGATATACGCGCCCGAGAGCAGCGTGCCGATGCCCGATACGCCGGCGGCACCCACGCGCGGGCGAACCACCCAGAAGCGGGTGTCCTTGACCGCGAAGCGCTCCGCCTGCTTGGTGAGTTGCACGGCGATCTGCACGTGGGTCCGATCCTGCGACAGCGTGATCGACTTCACCGAACCGATTTCGACGTCCTTGTACTTGACCTGGGTCTTGCCGGGTTCGATGCCTTCGGCGTTGTCGAAGACGATCGTGATCGCCGGACCGCGCTCCGTGACCGCCTTGATGACGAGCGCGAGACCGATCAACGCCGCGATCAGCGGCACGACCCAGACGAGCGAGGGCAGCCAGCTGCGCCGTGGCGTGATGTCGGGATCGGGCAGCTCGGGCGGCAGGGCGGGTCCTTGTTGGCTACTCATGGCGAGGTTCCGAAGCATGGCTGCGGCTTGCCGCGCGGGTCGGCGAGCGGACGCGAGGCGGGCATGGATCGAACCGCCTCGTCATGCCTGGTCTGGTCCCCGGTGCCGCGCACCTAGTGCCGCCTGCGGGTGGCGCCGATGGTGCCGACGCCGCGCTCAGGGCTGCACGGCCTCCCAGGACGAGTCCGGATCAAACGATTTGAGCGCGGCAGCGGCGCGCGCCGACTGCGGGCCGAGGTTCTTCTGGTAGATCTGCCCATCCTGATTGACGATAAAACTCATCACGCCCGTCTTGCCATAGTCGGCGGGCCACGCGACGAGGCCATAGCCTTTCGTCAGCGTGCCGTTCTCGACGTAGTCCTGACTACCGCCTTTGGCATGCGGTCCTTGCGCGGTCAGGATGCGGAAGTGATAGCCATGATAACCGTCTTTCGAGACGGACTCGGTGTGCGGCATCGTCGCGGCGAGCGGGCCGAGCGGACTCTCCGCTTCACCCGGCGCGCTCGGCCAGTACAAGCCGTCGCGCTTTCCCGGCGTGCTGAGAATGCGCTGCGCGTAATGCTGCGTCAAGCCTTGATAGGCGCGTTGCGCGTCGAGATAGGCGAGCGACGTCTGCATCGCCGCGCGCTCGTTGCGGCCTATGCGGCGCGTCGCGATCTCGTCGCGGCCGGCTACGGGATCGAAGCGCCAGCCTTTGGAAGTCTGCACGAGCGGAATCGGCAGCGACCAGCCACTGGTGCCGACCGTCAGATGCTTGCTCGCGTGACCGCCGGCCGGCGCGGGATCGTCGACGATCTGGTGTCCTGCCGACCACGCGCCGAGAAAGTCGTAGATGTCCTCTTCGCCGACGTCTTTGGTTGGGATAAAGCGGGTGAAGTCGTTGCCGAGCACGTGCTGCATCGCGCCGTGATCGTTGCTGGCGAGCGCGTCGACAAACGCGTTGGCCGCGGCTTCGGGCGTGGGATAGACAGCTTGCGCGTGCGCCGCGGACGCGCCGAAGACAAGGACGGCAAGCGCGAGCGCGGCAGCGACGAGGCGCCGGTTGAGCGCGGGGGCGCCGGCATGGGGTGCGCCGGCGGTACGGAACATGCGGATGCGGATCATGAGCGGCTCCTGTGAGATCGGTTTCAACGTTGCCGGCCGAAGTGACGCTGACCGCCGCCCGCGCCCAGCCCACCGCCGGCGCGTTGCCCGCCGCCGCCCGCGCCGAAACCGCCGCCACGCTCGCCCGCGCCTCCCGCGCCCAGATTGCCACCGCGTTGCTGAGCGCCGCCATTCGCGCCGAGGCCGCCGCCGCGGTTGTTCGCCTGCGCCTGCCGGCTGGCTTGCCCACGCTGCATGTCCCGCTGCGCGTCGCCGCCATTGCCCGCGCCACGCAAGGCGTTGTCGCGGTTCACGTGCTGCGCGCTGTCGCGCAGGCTGGCGGTCGAGTTGCCGCCCTGGTGGATGCCCTCCACGCGCTGGCTGGCGGTGCCGCCCAGATTCTGGCCAGTGCGGTTCTGCAAGGTCTGCTGTGCCTGCGCGCGCGACGTTGCCGTTGCCGACGTATCGCGCCCGCGATATGCATCGCGTTGCGCGCTGCCCACGTTGGCCGAGGTATTGCGGTTGAAGGTCGAATTCCGGTTCCAGTTGGTCGTGCTGCTATTCACGTCGAGCCGCCGGTTCACATTGATGTTGTTGTATTGATTCACGTTGATGTTGACGCTGTGATTGTTCCAGTTGACGTTGCTCCACAGCGAACTGGTGATGGCGACGCCGACGCCGAACGCGAGGCCCGCGGCAAGACCGCTGGCCACGGCATAGCCCGGTGGGGGCGGCACGTAGACGGGCGGGTAGGCCGGATAGGGCCACGCGCCGTAGACGACCGTGGGGTTGTACGTCGGCACATAGACGACCTGCGGGTTGACCGGCACGATCTGGATCGTGCTCTGCTCGACCACCACTTTCTGCTGCGGGTTTGTCTGCAGGTTGCCGGCCTTCTGCGCCTGTTTGCGCAGCCGTTGCACGGAGTCCATCACGTCGTCCGGCTGCGCGAGGAAGGCGTTGCCGAGTTGCGTGACCCAGTCGGGCTTCGACGCCATGGTGGCCAGCACCTGTGGAAACGCCACCAGCGATTGCACGCTCGGGTCCCACGGTTCCGACGCGACCGCCTTCACGGCGTCGTCGCCCTGGAGTTTCGGATTGGCTTTCGACCATGCTGCCGCCGCCGGCACGTCCTGCGGAAAGGTGGAGGCCATCAGCACTTGCGCGAGGAGGGCGTCGGGGTAGAGCGCGATCGGCGCGGTCAGTGAGTCCAGTTGCTGATTCGAGATTTTCGCCGGCGTCTGCGCGGCAGTTTGTGCATGCGCGACCGGCACCGCGACCTCGAGCAAAAGCGGCGAGCCGGCCAGTGCGGTCAATGCGGCCAGAAGAATTCGCGATCCTCTCTGGTATGCCCTGGAGCGTTTCACGATCAGGTCTCCCCTGTTGGAAGTTGTTTGAGGCGCAGCGCTGCGCTGTGTGAGACGTTGACGCCGTGACCGTGCCGCGAAGCGGCCGGTCGCTTGAGACGGGGTCGATCACCCGTGCGGCAACCGGTGATGCAAGGACTCGCGAAAATCGGACTTCAAATGGACTCCGAATTGTGTAGCGGGCAACGTGTGTCTGATCGTCCGGGCCATGCATTCGTGGCACGTTCATGACGACACACTAAACCGCGCTCCGCGCGCGCAGAGAGCGTGATGCGTGCATGCGAGACACCGTGCATCTTACGCAATGGCGACTACTAATAAACCTTTTCCGCGAACATGTGCAAACTTTTGCTCAAATAAATTCTAGTTGAATTTCTTTTGTTCATGGATTAACGGGGCGATGCTTGCTGGGTTTTTTCGACGGTTGGTGTCCGGTGCTACAGGTCGTCGCCGACGAATCAGCGGAGTGGGGGTTGTCCGGCTGCGCTTGCAACGCATCGCGAATCTCGCTAGACCACGCCTCACGTTTGCCGCGATACGCGTCGAGGCCAGCGTCATAGAAACTTTGCAGCGCGCCGCGTTGCGCAGCGCTAGCAGATGCGTGAACGTATCCGCGAAACTGTTTCGCCGCACCTACGCCGCATATTCGATGCGTGGCGCGATCTGCGGCCCATCCAGTTCGATCGACTGCATGGAACCATGCGCCTGACCAGATACAGCTCGACAAGAAGAAGGGCGGTGGCACAACCGAGGTGATCGAAGCGGCGCCATAACCGGGCGAGGATGCATCGCTGCGTAATTTGAACACGTCGGCCGCCGTGTTTCTGCAACAGCGCTTTGAACAGGAATCCTCAGGGAAGTCGAGTGGCGCGCCGTGAAGCGATTTTTGTACGGCGTTGCAATGCTGGTTGCTTTATTCGCGGCTGCATCCGCGCTGGCCGATCCCGCGCCGCGCATCATGGCGCGCATCTCGACCGTTCAGCGTGTCGAGCGTGCGCTAACTCGCGCGTGGCAGCGCTGGTTGGCAAGCGACACGCTCGCTTGGCGAAACCTCGCAGCGGCCCCGCGCAAAGGAGAGTGGCGGCGGACCATTTCGGCCCTGAATGCGTGGATGGGTAGAGCAGGCGACTTCGGTCGTCCCGCACGGTACCGCGCCGGACTGCGGCTCGGACGCGGACCAAGCGCAAGAACGACAGCTTGCCGGGACCGCTGAACCGGTACTAGGCGGCCGTCGATTCCCACGCGCACTGTCGCGCGCTGCATCGCTTCTGGAACGATATGAACCGTCCCTTAAAGGCTCAGGATTACCCACTTCTTGCAAGCGAAAGGTTTCCTCTGCCCATTCGTCGCGTTTGAAGTCGAGCCAGCGTTGGCCCATGCGATGAAAGGCAGCCTTCGGCTGCGCAAAAATCGACGATGTCCGTGGAACGCAAGGGGGCTGTAGAAAACAAAAAAACCCGTAAGACGTTGATCTTACGGGGTTTCTCGAACTGCTTCGGCTTACGCCGTAACTGCTAATGGTGCCCAGGAGAGGACTCGTATCTTATTTGTAGATGATTGATTTAAGTGGAATTCAAGCCGAAGACCTCGTGTTGGTGTACTCATTGATGTACTCATTTCGGGCTAGCTTACAAACGACGCTCGTTGGTCGCGCAAACGCAACACGCGAAGGAGCGGCAGATCAGCGAAACAGACGGGGGGAATCTGCGATGGACGAAGCTTCGCGGTCATCCGAATCTATGTGACAAAACGAGCGAACGGGAGCGAGCATGCAAGGATACAGCGGGCCCCCGGTCCGATGGATCGCGCAACCGCGGTGGCCTTTACGAGTTGTTCGACTAGTGGTCAGCCGCATTGCAGTCGTACAAAATTGCGCCGGTACACGGAACGTGTACGCGGACAATTTTTGGACACAATGAAAGGTTGCGGACACTTGAGCGACGCGAGAGAGCCGACCGTACTTGCCGGAGAACCTTAAAAAAGAGGGTGCATGCGCAAGTACGTCGGAGGGGCAGCGCTCTGCAGCACGAGCCCAAGCCCGCAAGTGAGTCGGTGAAGGTCAGCGAGACCTACTCGAATGCGTTCGTCGAAGAGGCGCTGCGCAAGTCGCGCTGATACCGTTAGTGACCCGTTACCTCAACGAACCAAAAGCGCCACTAGCCATCGGCTCGCGCGAGCTCAATCGTGCAACCGACCGGGACGTCGAGGATGTGAGTCAGGCTCTACACCCCGCATATCCTCACCGTTGACGGGGGCCGTTCTTTCCGTTCGCACAGCATCGGATCGTTTCGTAGGTGAGCACGACACCACGCTTTTCTCGTCACCGATCTGACAGTGCCCGCAGCGGCGGCATTACATTTCCCTTTTGACGCCGCTCCACACTCGTAGGGCAGACACAGTTTGCACCGCAGCTGATGACCTTACCTGAGCTCCTGAACCGCGCGAGCACGGCTATTTCCAGGTCGTTAAACGCTATCTCCCCGCGGGCTGCCGTACGTCACGCGCCGTGCTTTGACAGCCGGCGCTGGAGCCGGGGTAACGCCCCTGGATCGCAGCCAGTCTTGATTAACTAAGCTTCACGTTTGCGATGTGAAAACGCGCTGACCGGCCAGATATCGTGATGACACGCATTCGTGTCGTCGGGCATCGGGCTCGCAGAGTCGATGACGACGGCGGTTTGCGATTTCTTAAAGTACCGATAACCTGGAGCTCGATATGAACAGCCGATTCAAACTAACCTCAATCATCGCCTTGATGGTAATTAGCGTATCCGCGAGTGCAGCGGAAAAATTCTCGGCAGAGGAATGTCACTCGTATCCCTTTGTAGCGGCCAAAGCGGGGATAACACATGGCGACATCATCCGGGAATTGACGGAGCTCGAATCGGTTGGATACGAACCGGCCAGAAATGATCCGGAGTATCCGAACCAAATTGAGCAGGCGGAGCAGCGCCTGCATGCAAAGTTCGTTGCCGATTGCGCCCCGGCAACGCAGGCGTCCGCAAAGGGGAATCAGGACGCCCCGGCAAGCTCCTGACCTGTCGGCTCGGCCCACGCCCGCGCCAACTGCATGGCGAACTGCTTTCCGGGTAAGGATCGCGAGATTTAGTCCTCCGAATTTGAGTCGCGCTACGCCCGGCTTCCGAAGATTCCGATTTCAGGGTCTGCCCATCGCAGCCTCGTTGCCCACGGCATGACCTTCTGTCACGCGCCGTCATAGGCGAGGCGCGCTGCCCGAACCCTATCCGAAAGGAGCATTGCATTGACAACGAAAGAAAGAAACTCTGACAGCGATCACGACGATCCCGATCGTTCGCGACGAAAGTGGATGGTTGGCGGTGGCGTGGCCGCAGCCGGCATGTTGCTGTCAGGCGTCGCGCAAGCTCAGAAGTCGCCCGGCGGCGCTGCGGCGATGGACGGGCTGCCCGTACCAGTGCCGCCGGCGGATAAGACGGCCGGGCCGATCGTCGCTGGTCGGGATTCCAGGTTGCAGGGACGCGTTGCGGTCGTCACCGGAGCTGCCCGCGGAATCGGTCGGGCCATTGCGGTCGAGTTTGCGGCAAATGGAGCGGACGTCATTGCGCTCGACATCTCGGGACCGGTCAGTACCGCCTCTGATGCAGCACCCGCCACGCCGCAAGAGCTTGCTGAGACGGTCAGCATGATCCAGGCGTATGGGCGCCGCGCCGAAGGTATTCGCGCGGACGTCCGCGACCCGGGCGCGTTGCGCGCCGCCGCTAATCGCATCGAACAGCGTTACGGAAAGATCGATATAGTGGTAGCCAACGCCGCCATTCAGTACTGGAAGCCACTTCTGGACCTCCAGGACACCGAGTGGACGGACGTCATCGACAATAACCTGAACGGGACCGCGAATACTATCCGGGCATTCGCACCCATGATGGTGAAGCGCAACTATGGCCGCATCATCGTGGTTTCTTCGATGCAGGGACGGCACGGTACGAAAGACGCAGCAAGTTATGCGGCGTCCAAGTGGGGCATCTTTGGGCTGATGAAGTCGGCGGCCCTCGAACTCGGTCGCTACAACATTACAGTCAACGCCGTGGTACCGGGGCTCGTCGCCACCGCTTTGACGCTGTACGAAAAGCGACTGACCGAAAGCGTCGGTGAGACCGGCTACAAACCGAACGGTTTTCTCACGCCGCAGGAAGCGTGGGACCGCCGCGCGGCAACGATGCCGCTTGGAGTCGGGTGGGTGCAGCCGGAAGACATCTCGCCTGCGGCGGTCTACCTTGCGTCGGATGCCGCCGCGATGGTCACCGGCTCCGAAATCGAAGTGACGGGCGGCGACAGCGCGAAAAGCCTATAGCGGGATCACAACGGTCCAACCGGCACGGGTGCCGCTTGCGTATATCCGGCACAGGAAAGACAAGAAGAGATAGGGTGTGCGCTCACGCATAGGCGGGCTTGTGACTGACTCCGGTAAGCTAGAATTGTGTTGACTAATGTTTTGAAGTTGATCGATAGTCACTGCCGAAAAGTCCGTTAATTCCAAGCCCGTGCGTGAAAGACACAACCCACTCCCCCTCATCGCGCGCTGACCATGTTTACTTCAGCGTGCGCGACGATATCTTCGACATGCGCCTGCTGCCCGGCGATCGCATGACCGAAGGCAGTATCGCCGAGCGCTTCGGCGTTTCGCGGACGCCGGCGCGCGAGGCGCTGCAACGCCTTCAAAGCGACGGTTTGATGCGCGGCTATGTGCGAGGCGGCTGGGAAGTCATGCCGATCGACTTCAAGCGCTTCGAAGATCTGTACGAAATGCGCAAGCTGATCGAGACGTTTTCGGTCAGCCGGCTCTTTGGGGTCGACGGCACCTTGTCCGCGACCGCCTTGCAGATGCTCGACCGGCTCGACCGCATTTGGAACGTTCCTCACACGCAGCGGGTTCGCGACGGCCGACAGATGGTGTCGCTCGACGAAGCCTTTCACGAGGCGCTGGTCCTCGCCGCCGGCAACGCCGAGCTGAGCGCGGCCATGCAGCGCGTGACCGACCGCATCCGCGTGGTGCGGCGGCTCGATCTCGTTTATGGCGACTGCATCGACGACACTTACGACGAGCACCTTGCGATCCTCTCGGCCATCCGCGATCTTGCGGCGGACCGTGCGGTCGCATTACTGGGGTCGCACATAGAAGGGAGCCGGGCAGAGGTGCGCACGCTCACGACCGAGCGCCTGCAACGCGCCCGCACCGCATCGGAGCCTCACAGCGCTCCGTATGCACCACCGAGGTTGCGCGGCACCATCTAGCAACACGCATTGGAGCGCCTCGATTGCTCAAGCGCCTTCTGCGCGCGACCTTTGCCGGGACTTGCCCGTTGGCATGGTTCTCGCATATGCACTGGCCATGTATACAAGCAAAAGCCCCGTGCACCCGATGCCTTCCGAATTCCTGAACCCGGCCCGCGGAACCCGCGGCATGGCGGTCGCGCCTCATGCGCTCGCCGCGCAGAGCGCGCTCGCCATCTTGCGCGAAGGCGGCAACGCCGTCGAAGCGATGATCTCGGCCGCGGCGACGATCGCCGTCGTCTATCCGCATATGAACAGCATTGGCGGCGACGGGTTCTGGCTTATCTCGCGTCCCGGCGCCGAGCCGGTCGGCATCGAAGCCTGCGGTGTGGCGGCATTGGCGGCGAGTGTCGACGAGTACCGCTCGCGCGGACTCTCCACCATACCGACGCGCGGCGCGCTCGCGGCCAACACGGTGGCCGGCACGGTGTCCGGCTGGCAGCGCGCGCATCGCTGGTCGGCTGAAACACTGGGCGGCAGGCTGCCGGTCGAACGCCTGCTCGAAGACGCAATCCATTACGCGAAGCACGGCGTGCCGGTCACGCGCAGCCAGTCGCAATGTGTCGAAAGCCGTCTCTCCGAACTGCACTCGATCCCGGGTTTCACAGAGACGTTCCTCTGCGACGGTCGCGTGCCTGCCACGGGCGAGCGCTTCATCGCACCTCGTCTTGCTGCCACTCTCGAACGTCTGGCCCACGCAGGCTTCGACGACTTCTATCGCGGCGACCTTGCACGCAGCATCGCGAGTGATCTTCAGTCGGCCGGCTCGCTGCTGACTCTCGCAGACCTGCAACGATACGAGGCGCGAATGCGAACGGCGCTCGCGCTCGAGCACTCGTTGGGCACGATCTACAACATGCCGCCGCCGACACAAGGGCTCGTGTCGTTGCTAATTCTGGGCATTCTCGATCGCGTGTTGACGAAAGAGATGGACCCGCAAGGTCCCGAGTTCGTACACGCCTGTGTCGAAGCAACCAAGCTCGCATTTGCGGTGCGCGATGCAGAGATCACCGATCCGGATCACATGCGCGTCGATCCACGCGAACTGCTAAAGCCTGCCGCGCTCGACGCAATGGCCGCGCAAGTGTCGTCGATTCGAGCCGCGCCGTGGGGCGCCGGTCGCGGGCCCGGCGATACGGTGTGGGTCGGCGTGACCGACAGCGACGGCGTTGCGGTGAGCTTCATCCAGAGCATTTATCACGAGTTCGGCAGCGGCGTGGTGCTGGCCGGGACGGGCATCAACTGGCAGAACCGCGGATGCAGCTTCTCGCTCGACGAGCGCTCCCGCAATCCGCTAATGCCGCTGCGCCGGCCTTTTCACACGCTGAACCCGGCGCTCGCACGTTTTGCAGATGGCCGCACGATGGTATACGGCAACATGGGCGGCGACGGGCAGCCGCAGTCGCAAAGTGCGGTGTTCTCGCGCATTGCGATGTTCGGCTGGAACCCCCAGGCCGCGATCGACGCGCCGCGTTGGCTGCTCGGCCGCACATGGGGTCAATCGACCGACACGCTGAAACTCGAAGCGCGTTTCGCTCCGGACACGATCGCGCGACTCGCAGCGCTCGGCCACGAAGTCGAGACGATGCAAGCGTATGACGAAGCAATGGGACATGCCGGCGCAATCGTTCGGTATCCAGATGGATTGATCGAAGCGGGCTACGACCCGCGCAGTGACGGGGCAGCCGCGGGCTGGTAGACACACGCGCGCGCTATTTTTCAATCGGATTGCAGGTCCGGCCTTTGAGGCCCGGAGGACGCTGCACGTCTGCCGGGCGCCGGTAGACATTCGCCTAGTAATGGAGTCACCATGACCACACGTTTGCAATCTTCGTTGCCACCCATCGCGTCGACGGAAGCCGGCGCCGTTTCGTCGGGCGCGACCCACAATCGTTGGCTGCAACTCGGGCTCGGTCTCGTCTGCATGATGGCGATTTCGAGTCCGCAGTATGTATGGACGCTGATGACCAAGCCGCTCGCCGCAAAACTCGGCGTTGCACTGCCTGAACTACAGGTCACGTTTTCGCTGCTGATCATATTGCAGACGTTCTTCTCGCCGTTTCAGGGCAAGCTGATCGACCGCTTCGGACCACGCATGCTGATTTCAATAGGCACCGTCATGTCGGGCCTGAGCTGGGTGCTGGCCTCACAGGTGCATAGCGCGCCGATGCTCTACCTCACTTATGGACTGGTGGGCGGTCTCGGCACCGGTATTGTGTATGTCGGCGTGGTGGGGCTGATGGTGCGCTGGTTCCCGACCAATCGCGGCTTTGCGGCGGGCGCCGTCGCGGCGGGCTATGGGATGGGCGCAATCGTCACGACGTTCCCGATCGCCACGTCGCTGCAAGTGCGCGGCATCGACGCGACGCTCTGGATTTTCGGCATTGCGTTCGCAGTGGTGGGCCTGCTTGCTTCACAGGGTTTGCGCGTGCCGCCTACGCACGATACCGCTGCTTCCCCGGGCTCCGCTTCCGCGCCTGCCGTTAACAATTTCCGCCCTTCGCAGACGTTGAAAACGCCGATCTTCTGGCTGATGTTCGCGATGATGACCATGATGTCAACGTCGGGTCTCATGGTCACCTCGCAAATGGCCACCTTCGCCGCCGACTTCGGCGTAACCAAGGTTCTCGTGTTCGGCATGGCGGCGTTGCCGCTGGCGTTGACGATCGACCGCTTCACGAACGGACTCACGCGACCGCTGTTCGGCTGGGTGTCGGACAGAATGGGGCGCGAGAACACGATGTTTTTTGCCTTCGCGCTCGAAGGTGTGGCCATGGCGCTATGGCTGCTCACGCGCGATAACGCCGTGCTGTTCGTGCTGCTGTCGGGCGTGGTGTTCTTCGGCTGGGGCGAGATCTTCTCGCTGTTTCCGTCGACGCTCACCGACACGTTCGGCACGCGGCACGCCACCGAGAATTACGGCTGGCTCTATATCTCGCAAGGGATCGGTTCTATTTTCGGCGGCCCGCTCGCGGCGTTGATGCATCAGCACGCGGGAAGCTGGGTGCCGGTGTTTTCGACCGCGATCACGCTCGACATCGCGACCGCACTGCTTGCCATTGCGGTGCTCAAACCGATGCGCCGGCGCTTTCTGGCGGCACAGCAGAGCGCGTGATTTCAATCGCTTTGTCGAAATGCACTCAGAAACGTCGTCGAGGAACAGACATGTCCGTTCAGCTTGCGTTACGCAATATCCGTAAATCGTTTCCGAACAAACTCGGTTCCGTCGACGTGCTCGGCGGTCTGACCTTCGATATCCACGAGCGAGATTTCGTCAGCATCATCGGGCCCTCGGGCTGCGGCAAAACCACGGTGTTCAACGTGATCGCCGGCCTGCTCGAAGCGGATAGCGGCGACATTGTCTATCGCGGGCAAAGCGTCGATGGCTTGCGCGGCAAGGTCGGCTACATGATGCAGCGCGATCTGCTGCTGCCGTGGCGCACCGTGCTGCAAAACGTGCTGATCGGGCCGGAGCTCTCGAAGATGCCGGCTGCGCAAGCACGCGACATGGCGATGGAATACCTCAATACGTATGGGCTCGCCGGCTTCGAGAATGCGTATCCGCGCATGCTGTCAGGCGGCATGCGTCAGCGCGTGGCGCTGATCCGCACGCTGATTAACGATCCCGACATCATTCTGCTGGACGAGCCTTTCTCGGCGCTCGACTACCAGACGCGCCTGTATCTGGAAGGCGTGCTGATGGAGGCCGTCGAGACGTTTCACAAGACAGTCGTACTCGTCACGCACGACATCGACGAGGCGGTGGCCTTGTCGAAGCGCGTCGTTGTACTGGGCGGCCGGCCTTCGCAGGTGAAGAAGATCTATGACATCGACATAGCCGCTCGCTCGCCAATCGGTGCACGCAGCGACCCGAACTTCGCCGGGTACTTTCACGCGTTATGCGGCGAGCTCGACATTCAGACGGAGGTGAAAGCAGCATGACGCAATCCGCTTCCATCAATAAACCGGCGCCTGCACAACGCATAGCGAAGCCCCGCGCGCGCTTCGTGCTCGACAGCGGCTGGGGGCGTTCGCTGTTGCAACTCGCGGCGGTAGTGGCGTTCTTTGCGATATGGGAAGGCGCGGCGCGCGTGGGCTGGGTATCGAATTTCCTTGTGGGCTCGCCTTCAAAAATACTCGCGGCGCTCTTGCGCGACGTGCAATCGCATCAGCTTTTCATCGACACCGGTTATACGCTTTTTGAAGCAATTCTCGGCTTCGTGTTCGGCACCGCAGTCGGGTCGGTATGCGGACTCGCGCTGTGGTATTCGCCGTTCGTCGCGCGGCTCATCGAGCCGTTTATCGTCGCGATCAACAGTGTGCCGAAGATTGCTTTTGCACCCATCGTGATTCTGTGGTTCGGCACCGGACTCATCTCGAAAGTTGCGCTGGCCATTTCGCTGACCGCGATCGTTGCGCTGATTGCCGCATATGAAGCGGCCAAGGACGCCGATCCCGACCTGCAGGCGTTGCTCGTCACGCTCGGCGCGAACAAGAACGACGTGTTCATGAAAGTCGTGGTGCCGTTCACGCTGCCTTACGTGATCTCCACGTTTCGCATCAACGTCGGCTTCGGTCTGGTGGGCGCAGTGGTGGGTGAATTCATCTCATCGGAGAAGGGCCTCGGACACATGATCTTCACCGCGTCCAGTTTGTATGACCTCAACACTGTGTGGGAGGGGCTGTTCGTGCTCATGGCGATCGGCTTCGTCCTGTACTTTCTGATCGACATGCTCGAACGCAAACTGCTGCCCTGGCGGCAGGCGTCGAATACCACCACGCTCAAGGTTTAACGCATTCCGGCAGTCCAACCACTTCATGACAGGACAGACGATGGCATTCACCGCAAGAAAGGCGCTCGTCGCGCTTACGACCGCTTTGGCATTGAGCATTGCAGGCGTTTCAACACCGGCACTGGCCGACGGAAAGAAAGTGACTATTTCGCAGGCGTTCCAGTCGATGCTCTATTTGCCGCTCTATGTGGCGATAGACGGCGGATTCTTCGAGAAGGCGGGACTCGACGTCACCAAGCAGACGGCGGGCAGTCCGAGCGCGGCGCTTTCGGCTGTGCTGTCCGGCAGCGCCGACTTCTCGCTACACGGTCCGGAGTGGACGGCCGTGGCCGCGGAAAAGGGCGCCGATGTCGATGTGATCGCGAATGTCGTGAACGGTGCGGCGGTCTGGATCGCCGTTGCGCCGGATGCGAAGTTCAGCGGCATCAAGGACGTGAAAGATCAGGTGGTCGTGTCGGGACAGATGCCGACCACCAGCACGTCGCTGTTCTTCAAGCTGCTGAAGGAGAACGGCATGTCGCAAAGCGACGTGAAGCTGATTCAGGTGCCGCTCGGCTCGGAGATCGGACCGCTCGTTGCCGGCCAGGCGAAGATCGCGGTGATGTATGAGCCCGGTCTCGATCAGGCTGTCGCTAAGGGCATGAAAGTCGTGCTCGGCTTTCCGAAGCTCTATGGCGAATACGCGTTTTCGTCAATCTCCGCGAAGCGCAGCGTCGATCCGGATGCAGCCGCACGGTTCGTGAAGGGGCTGCAAAACGCGCTGCTCTACATGCAGAGTCATCCTGCGGAAACGGCGGCCATCGCGCGCAAGGAATTTCCGACTCTCGACGCCGCAGTGGTCGACGCAGCGGTGAAGCGTATGCTCGACGAAGGCGTGTACCCGAAGAACGTCAGCATCACGCCGAAAGCGCTGACTGTCGCGATGGATACGCAGATCGCCCTCGGCAATCTGAAGCAGCAGCCGAACTACGACAGGTTCATCGTGCAGAATTACATCCAGCCGGCGCTTGCCGCGAAATAACACCGCTCACACCGTTGACACCGTTCGCGACGCTTACATGACCATGTTCTCTTCTTCTTCAAAAGCTGCGCCGATTCCGTCCATCTCGCAGATTCGCGCCGAAGTGGCCTCGGGCGAGGCGAGACTCGAGCAGTACGCCACGCAGGCTTACGAGGCGGCGTGCAAATCGCAGGCGTCGTTGCATGCGTTCTGTTATTTGCCGGACGCCGCGCCTGTCAATGCCGCGGATGTCGCCTCGCCGTTGGCGGGCGTACCAGTCGCGGTAAAGGACGTGATCGATACCGCCGACATGCCGACCGAATTCAACTCGCTCGCCTACAAAGGACGGCGGCCCGAGCGGGATGCGTGGGTAGTCGCGCGTTTGCGTGCGGCGGGCGCGTCGATTGTCGGCAAGACGGTGACGACCGAGTTCGCGTGGCGTAAGCCGGGCGCGACCGTCAACCCGTGGAATGACGCGTTCACGCCGGGCGGTTCGTCGAGCGGCTCGGCGGCGGCCGTCGCGGCGGGGATCGTGCCGCTCGCGCTCGGCACCCAGACGCAGGGATCGGTGATACGGCCGGCGGCGTACTGCGGCATCGTCGGCTTCAAGCCGACTTACGGTGCGATTGCGCGCACGGACGTGTTGCCGCTGGCGTGGTCGCTGGACCACGTCGGCATGTTTGCAACACGCGTCGCGGACGTGGCTTATGCACTGGCGCTTGTCACTGGCGTGGACGCCGCCGATCCGCATGTCTCGCATGTTCCGTCCGCTGCCCATGTTGCGGCGCGCGGCACGGGGACGCGGCGCATCGGCGTGCTGTCCAAACAGGCCGGCGGGGCAATCGAGCCGGCGCAGCAGGCCGCGCTCGACAGGCTCGCGGCTCAACTGGCACGAGACGGCGCCGAGATCGTCACAGTCGATCTGCCAGCCGAGATCTTCGAA
Source organism: Paraburkholderia sp. BL25I1N1 (assembly GCF_003002025.1). Lineage (GTDB taxonomy): Bacteria > Pseudomonadota > Gammaproteobacteria > Burkholderiales > Burkholderiaceae > Paraburkholderia. The sequence goes on along the minus strand of NZ_PVZB01000038.1, from coordinate 40,998 downwards.
ACGCCTGCGCATGCGTTGAAACTGATGTCGGTTGAAGCCGCGATCACGCACGGCGAACTGGTCGATCGCACACCCGAGCTGGTGAGCGAGGCAATGCGCGGCCTCGTCGAAGAGGGCCGCAAGCTGCCCGCGACCGTCTACGCGAGTATCAAGGCGGCGCAGATGCCGATGGCGCACCGCTTTCACGACTGGCTCACCGGCGCGCTGGCACTCGATGCACTGCTGGTCGCGCCGGCCACCGGTGAACCGCCGCGCGGGCTCGACTATACGGGCGACGCGGCGTTCTGCGCGCCGTGGACCTTTCTCGGGGTGCCGGCCGTGACTGTGCCGGTGGGGTTCGGACCTGCGGGCTTGCCGCTTGGCGCACAACTAGTGGGCGCCGCTCACGGGGACCTGGATCTGCTGATGTTGGCGGAGTGGGTCGAAGCGCGCACCGGTTGGCAAGCGGCGGTGGCGCTGCGGCGCAGCTGAACGCGGTGGCACGCCGGGACAATAGATATCCGCATGATGCGGAGGCGCCGGTCGATCCCCGCTTACCGGCAGTGAATTGCTGGCACGATACTCCGCCCAGCGCTCCGTGGAGCGCTGGGCCAAACTTTATCATTTGCAGCGCACGCGGTGGCGTACCACGTCAGAAGCGATGAATCATGGCGACGCGATAGACCATCTGGTTCTCGCTGCTAGACATGCCGGCTGCGGCGGGGATTTGAGAAAAGTCGAAGTCAGTGCCGGTATGCGCGCTGACGACGTGTTGGTAGGCGCCTTGCACATAGACCGACGTGCTCTTGCTCAGGTCGTAGTCGAGCGTGAGACCGAACTGATGCCACTTCGGAGTAAAGGAACCGCTCGTCGAGTGAAGATGGGCGACCGTAAACGTGTAAGCTGCGCCGAGCCACAGGTTTGGTCGGAAGAAGTACTGCTCATTTGCTTCGAAGTTGTCGAATTTCCACGAATTCCATGTGCCGCCCGAGGGTCCACCCTGTGACGCGAAATACGCGTTGAAAGTCGGGTCATACACGTCGACATGTGAATAGGCGAGTGCGGCCAGCGAATGGGCAAAGCGGTAAGACGCAGCCACGCCGATATCCTGCTGCGACGAACCGGCAAACAGCACGTCGGTGGCAACTGAACCGCTTGAGTTGCCGCCGGGGTTGTCGAGCTTCAGATAGGACGCCGCCATCGTCAAACCACCGTTCTGGTAGTTCAACGTGGCACCCCAGGTGCGGTTGTTCGCGAACCCGCCCGCCTGATTGCTGAAACCGTACATCGCTTCACCAGTCAGGCCGCGGTATGTCGGGCTCACGTACTTGACAACGTTGTTGACGCGGAAATCCCAGTCTGCGTTGTCGTTGTCGAACGGATGCGAGTTGACATCGCCGGCATAATTTCCGGCTGCGGTAAGGCCGGCGAAGCCGAGGTCGTCGACGCTGGTATCGTACTGACGACCGAAGGTGAGGGTACCGTACTGATCGGACGACAATCCGACGTATGCCTGGCGGCCGAACAGACGGCCACCTTGGCCTGCCTGCCCACCGTTCGTATCGAAGCCGCTTTCCAGCTTGAACACCGCCTTCAGGCCACCACCGAGATCTTCATTGCCTCGCAAGCCCCAACGGCTGCCGTACGTGTCTCCGCTTTTCATTTGATAGGTGCCGTGTCCGTTTGCGTTGCTCGTGAAGTTGAGACCCTCATCAAGAAGCCCATAGAGCGTCACACTTGATTGTGCGTGCGCTACGCCGGTGACCAGCATCAAGGAGGCCAAAGCTGCCCACGTCAAGTTCGTCTTTTTCATTTTCGCTCGCAATTTAAGAGTTGTCCGTATGATATTTGCCAGGGAGCCGCAGACGATTGACCGAAAAATTGCCTACGCAATTTCGGCCACTCGCTTTGAAAGGCAACCGAGTCTAGGTAGCGAGAATTGACTATCGTTCACAAGAAAATGAAACCGAGCATTCAGGAAAGTCGAACAAAACGCGTGAACTGTTCCCGGCGCGGAAGTGCCCGGATCCAGGCGTGATGCGGCAGCGCGAGTCGTTGTATTTGGCTGCCCCCCGCTTGACTTACTATTTTTGTTGGTGATAGCGAGGCAAAACTAAAAAAGGCTTCACAAACGTGGAGCGAGCACTTTAAGGGCAGTAAGCAATGATGTATCCATCGTTCAACCATGGACCATTGCATCATGAATCAGCTTCAGGCGATGCGTGTCTTCACCCGGGTGGTCGGCCTCGGCAGCTTCAATCTGGCCGCGAGACAACTGGGCCTATCAGCGGCATCGGTCACACGCAGCATTGGCTTACTGGAAGCTCATCTGCACACCCGCTTGATCAACCGGACCACCCGCACGCTGTCGCTAACGGAGGCCGGTCGCGATTACCTTGAGGGTTGTCGCGCAATCATCGAACAGTTGGACGAAATGGAGACGTCCCTGGTTCAGTCGACCCGGGAGTTGCGCGGGGCACTGCGGATTGCGAGCGTCGCAACGTTCGCTGACGGCGGGCTCGTACGACTGGTTGCGTCCTACCGGGACTTGCATCCCGGCGTCTCTTTCGAGGTGACTACTTTCGATGTCCATATCGATATGGTCGAAGGTGGTTTTGACGTCTGCTTCTCGGACGATCCTGGGCGATTCAGTTCAGCGCTCGTCTGCCGTCCACTGCTGCGCATTCCGCAAGTTGTCGTCGCGTCGCCCCAGTACCTGTCCAGCCACGACACGCCGAATCTCCCATCGGATCTCACCCGGCACACGCTGTTATACCGGTCAGGGACCGGGGCTCGTTGCTGGGAATTCCTGGATCGCAACCGGGTCTCACGCGTCACCGCATCTGCCGGGATCGCGTCTTCCAGCTATGCGATGCTAAAGTCCGCGTGCATGCACGACCTTGGGATCGCTTTGTTACCAAGTTCGATAGTTGAACCGGAATTGCAAAGCGGGGCACTGGTCAAGCTGTTTAAAGAATTCAATGTCGGCAGCGGCGCGAGAAATCTGTGCGCGTTGTATTCGTCGCCCGGGCTATTGTCAAGAAGGGTGCGGAGTTTCGTAGACTTTGCGGTGGACCACTATCGCATTATGGATGGTGCGTCGTTCCTTAAGGCCGTCGCGTGAACTGGAGGCCGTCGTTTTGATGGGGCTTCGTCGCACCCTCCGTGCGGCACCTGATAGCTGCTGACGTAGCCTGGTGCGTAACGGGCATCAGTTCTTCGCGGCAATTCGGATGTCGCCGAGCCGCGCTTTAAGCGCTACGCGGCTGTCTGTTCGTAGTGCCACCACCCCGAACACTGTACATGGGGCGGCTGGAGAGCGGCAGTCGCACGCTCTCCAGCGGCGGCAATGCATAGAAGCGTCCCAGACCTCTCAGCTTTATCTCCAGATCCGGTTCATACGAGTCTCGTGAACTAAAACTTCCTTAATGTTCGAGGTAGGACTCTGTTAGCGCTCCGCGTTCAGAATCCCCTCATAAACAGGCGTTTCATGCCTCGATCGTATACCGATGCATACGCGCGATGACCATGCGCTTTCCTGAATGGAGCTGTTCCGATGTTGAAACTGGTCAGGCTGGCGTTGACGCGGCCCTATACATTCATCGTGCTCGCGATGCTGATTTTACTTTTGGGCCCTTTATCGGCATTGCGCACACCGACGGACATTTTTCCCGACATACGCATTCCGGTGATCAGCGTCGTATGGAGCTATACGGGGCTACAGCCTGACGACATGGCGGGTCGAATCGTTACTTATTACGAGCGCACGCTCGGTACGACAGTGAACGATGTTGCGCATATTGAATCGCAGTCGTTCACGGGATACGGCATCGTCAAGATATTCTTCCAGCCAACGGTCGACATCCGGACCGCGACGGCCCAGGTCACATCGATCTCGCAGACTGTGCTCAAGCAGATGCCACCCGGCACGACTCCGCCGCAGATTCTCAACTACAACGCATCGACTGTTCCAGTTTTGCAGTTAGCGTTGACAAGCGACACACTCGACGAGCAGCAACTGGCTGACTATGCGACAAACGCGATTCGCCCGCAATTGCTGAGTGTGCCCGGCGTCGCTATTCCGACTCCATACGGCGGGAAGACGCGAGAGGTGCAGATTGACCTTGATCCCAAAGCGTTGCAGGCGAGAAAGCTGTCGGCAGAAGACGTCGCTGCGGCGCTTGCCCGGCAGAACCAGATCATCCCTGCCGGCACGCAGAAGGTTGGCGCATTCCAGTACAACGTCAAGCTGAATAATAGTCCAGTAGACCTCGACGAGTTGAATGCGCTACCTGTGAAAGTGGACGGCGACGCGACAATCTACATTCGCGATGTCGCGCATGTACGGGACGGATATCCGCCGCAAACCAATATTGTCCGGGTGGACGGCCGCCGCGCGGTGCTAATGAGTATCCTGAAGAACGGGTCCGCTTCGACACTCGACATCATTTCTGGCGTCAAGGCGAAACTGCCGCTCGTCGAAGCTTCGCTTCCCCCGCAATTGAAGCTGGTCACGATGGGCGACCAATCACAGTTCGTCAAGGGTGCCGTGAGCGGCGTGGTGCGTGAAGGCGTCATTGCAGCGGCCCTCACGTCCGCCATGATCCTGCTCTTCCTCGGCAGTTGGCGCTCGACGCTTATCATCGCGGCGTCGATTCCGCTAGCCTTGCTTGCGGCAGTGGCGGCGCTTTCCGCGATGGGCGAGACGCTGAACGTGATGACGCTAGGCGGGCTCGCGCTCGCAGTAGGAATACTTGTCGACGACGCCACGGTCACCATTGAGAACATCAACTGGCACCTGGAACAGGGGAAAGACGTGCAGCGGGCGATCATGGACGGCGCGCAGCAGATCGTCACGCCAGCACTGGTTTCATTGCTGTGCATCTGCATCGTGTTCGTTCCGATGCTGTTGCTCGACGGCATTGCGCGGTTCCTTTTCGTGCCGATGGCCGAAGCCGTGATGTTTGCGATGATCGCTTCGTTCATTCTGTCGCGCACGTTTGTGCCGATGATGGCGCAGTACCTGCTCGCGCCGCATGCGTCGGGCGGGCATGCAAGCGGTGAACTCGCAGCGATAATCGACTCTCACGGCAGCATGTCCATACGTCCAACGTCGCGCAATCCGTTCGTGCGCTTCCAGCGCGGCTTCGAGCAATGCTTTGAACGCGTGCGAGGTGTGTACCGTGTGCTTCTCGGCCTTGTGCTGACGCACCCGAAGCGCTTTGTGGTCGGCGTACTGGCCGTCGTATGCGTGTCTTTCCTACTTTCACCGTGGCTCGGACGGAACTTCTTTCCAGACATCGACGCGGGCGAGATTGCCTTGCATGTGCGCGCGCCGGTTGGGACACGCATCGAAAATACGGCAAGTATTTTCGATCACGTTGAAAACACCATTCGCCAGGTTATTCCGCCGGGTCAACTCGGCAGCGTGGTGGACAATATTGGCCTGCCAGTCAGCGGTATCAACCTGACATACAACAACAGCGGCACCATCGGTTCGCAGGACGGCGACATCATGATCTCGCTAGGCGAGAATCACGCGCCAACAGCTCAATATGTGACAAAGCTGCGCGAAGTGCTGCCGCACATGTTTCCGGGTACGACTTTCTCTTTCTTACCGGCGGACATCGTTAGCCAGATCCTGAATTTCGGCGCACCGGCACCGATCGATCTGCAAGTCGCCGGGCCGGACCAGGCCGGGAATCATCGGTACGCGAACGAACTGTTGCGACGGGTGCGGATGGTCTCCGGTATTGCCGATAGCCGTATCCAGCAGGCGGTCACTTATCCGCAGTTCACCATCGCGGTGAACCGCTCTCACGCGGGACGACTCGGTATCAGCGAAGAGGATGTGACGGACTCCGTCGTTGCAACACTCGCCGGTACGAGCCAGGTAGCGCCCACGTACTGGCTCAATCCAACGAACGGGGTTTCATACCCGATTGTCGCGCAAACCCCCGAATACTGGATGGCATCGCTGTCCAGTCTCGAGAATCTCCCGGTAACAGACGCAAGTGGCCGCTCGCAATTGCTCGGCGGTGTCGCGAGTATCGCGCGCGGCGTCGGCAGCGCGGTGGTATCGCACTACAACATCGAGCCGCTGTTTGATATTTACGCCACTCCGCAGGGTCGCGATCTGGGTGCGGTCGCGAGCGACATCGACGGCATCGTGCGTGCCACAGCGAAAGATGTGCCCAAAGGCTCGACGGTCACACTGCGCGGTCAGGTGCAGACTATGAATAGCGCATTCACCGGGCTGCTGTTTGGCCTCGTCGGGGCCATCGTGCTCATCTATCTGCTGATCGTCGTCAACTTCCATTCGTGGGGCGACGCATTTGTCATCATCTCAGCGTTGCCTGCGGCGCTGGCTGGCATCGTGTGGATGCTGTTTGCGACGCACACGCCGCTGTCGGTGCCGGCGCTCACTGGCGCGATTCTTTGCATGGGTGTGGCAACTGCAAATAGCGTGCTGGTCGTCAGCTTTGCACGCGAACGGCTCGCGGTGACTCACGACGCCCTGCGGGCGGCCTTCGAAGCGGGCTTCTCGCGGTTTCGTCCTGTGTTAATGACAGCACTCTCGATGATCATCGGCATGGCTCCGATGGCGCTGGGTCTCGGCGACGGTGGTGAGCAGAACGCGCCGCTCGGACGAGCCGTTATCGGCGGCCTGATCTGCGCGACCTGCGCCACCTTGCTGTTCGTTCCGGTCGTCTTCAGTCTCGTGCATCGGCGCGATGCCGCCCCGCCTGACGCTGGACCGGGAGAACACGACTCACACGATCATTCACCTTCCGAACCTGGAGTCATCCATGTCAACTGACATCGACATAGCAGCGCCGCGGCGGCTGCGACCTCTCAAACTCACAGGAGTTGTCGCACTGCTGGTTGCCGCAGCGGTTGCAGCGACCGGCATCGCAACGCGCATTCATGCAAAGGAGCAGATGGCCAAATGGTCGGCTGCGCAGGCGATTCCAACGGTCGTCGCCAACCCGCCGTTGCATGATAGTTCTGCGCAGGCGCTGGTCTTGCCAGGTCAATTGTCGGCCTATGTGAAGGCGCCGATCTATGCGCGCGTGTCCGGGTATCTGCATGCTTGGTATGCGGACATTGGCGCGCACGTGAAGGCCGGACAGTTGCTGGGCGAAATCGATACACCCGATCTCGATCAGCAACTCGCGCAGGCACGCGCGGATCTGCATACCTCGCAGGCGAACGAAACGCTCGCGGCATCCACGGCGCGCCGGTGGACCGAGATGCTGCAGCAGGACTCCGTATCGCAGCAGGAAGCAGACGAAAAGACCAGCGACCTTGCGGCAAAGCAGGCAATGGTCGCAGCGAACCAGGCGAATGTTGCACGGCTGGAAGCGCTTGAATCGTTCAAACGGATCACCGCACCTTTCGATGGAGTCGTGACCGCGCGAAAGACCGATGTCGGCGCGTTGATCAACGCGGGCGGCGGCAACGGACCGGAGTTGTTCACCGTCTCCGACGCGCGGCAACTGCGGGTGTACGTCAGCGTGCCGCAGAACGAAGCCGCCGTGATCCGGCCCGGACTGGTCGCGAGTCTGACCGTGCCTGAACGCCCCGGCATGCAGTTCTCCGCAAAGATTGTCGACACGGACGACTCCATCACACCCTCTTCGGGGACGCTGCTGGTGCAATTGGCGGTCGACAATTCCAGCGGCGTGCTGATCCCGGGCGAATATACCGAAGTTCATTTTGAACTGCCCACGGACAAGCATGCGATGACAATTCCTGCTAGCGCGCTGATGTTCCGGGAAAGCGGTTTGCAAGTGGCGGTGGTCGGTCCGGGCAATCACGCAATGCTGAAGCCGGTGAGCGTCGCGACCGATCTGGGTACCACGATTGTGATTGCATCGGGTTTGACTGCTACCGACCGGGTGATCGACAACCCGCCTGATTCGCTTGCAAACGGCGATCCAGTGCGACTTGCTTCGACATCCGCGACGACCGCGCTGACACAGCACAATGAAGCGGAGCGCAGTCATGGTTAGGCGTCGCATATGCACGGTTCTGATTGGCGCAGCGCTCGTGAGCGGGTGTTCGTTCGCGCCGCCGTATCAGGTACCGCCGTCGGCCATGCCGAGCGCGTTCAAAGAGGCCGGCGGATGGCAACTTGCCGAGCCTGCCGACCATATGCCGCGCGGTGAGTGGTGGACTGTGTACCGCGATCCTGTCCTCGATGAACTGGAAAGCAAGGTGGCCAGCGCTAACCCCGACCTGGCCGCGGCGATCGCTCGGCATGACCAGGCGCAAGCGTATCTGGACCAGGCTCGTGCTGGCCTCTTTCCCACCATCGGCACTTATGCGCAGGTCTCCCGCTCGCGTCAGTCCGACAACCGGCCATTGAGGGGCGCTAATCAACCCGCGCTCTACAATTCGGCGACTGTCGATGTCGGCCTCAACTATGACCTCGATCTATGGGGAAAGGTGCGCAATAAGGTTGCCGCGGGCAAGGCGGCGGAGCAGGCGAGCCAGTACGACATCGAGTCATTGCGATTGAGTTTGCAGGCAAAGCTTGCTGAGGCGTATTTCCATCTGCGTGGTCTCGATCGACAGCAGGAATTCCTGGCGGATACCGTTCGCACCTATGAGCATGCATTGCAGTTGACTGAAAGCCGGCACGGCGGGGGTATCGCATCCGATCTCGATGTGTCTCGTGCTCAAACCCAACTTGAATCGGCAAGGGCGTCAGTTGAAGATGTGTCGGCACGAAGGGCCTTGTACGAGCATGCGATCGCGACTATTGCGGGTGAAGCGGCTTCAAAATTCTCTCTAGCGCCCGCCGTCGCCCCGACGTATTTGCCGTCGATCCCAGCTGGAGTGCCTCTCGCGCTGCTGCAACGTCGGCCCGATATTGCGGCTGCCGAGCGCCACGTCGCCCAGGCGAACGCGCAGATCGGCGTCGCCAAAGCAGCTTTTTTCCCGGATGTGTCGTTAGGTCTTGACGGCGGTTATCAAAGCACAACTTTATCCCCGTGGCTGGCAGCGCCTAACGAGATGTGGTCGATCGGTCCGAGCCTGCTGATGACCTTGTTCGACGGCGGCCGGCGAGCGGCCGTCACACGCCAGGCGCAGGCCAAGCTGGCGGAAAATGGTGAAAAGTACAAGGCCACGGTGCTGCTGGCGGTACAGCAGGTGGAAGATCAGCTTTCGCAGTTGCATTACCTGGGCAACGAGTCTGCGAAAGAAGGAAGCGCGCTTTCGGCTGCGCAGCGTACGCTCGAGTTGTCGATGTCGCGTTACCGCGATGGCGTCGTGAGTTATCTGGATGTCGTCACTGCGCAGGCAATGGAACTCGAAACGCAAACGTTGGTGCTGGATTTGCAAACTCGCGAGTTGATCGCCTCCGCTGCACTGATAGACGCGTTGGGAGGTGGATGGGGCAACGAACCCGCCGACACGCCGACGTCCACAACGACCAAGTGAACAGTCACGTGTCGCAGAACAGGATGCCTCGCAGCGGTTTGCAGCGATTCGCGGCGATGCGTCCTGCTCGTCATGCACAACGCGAGTTAAAGACAGATGTCTAGAAGCGGTGGCGTAGGCCCATTGCGACCACGGTCTGCTGATTGCCTGCTGACGGTGCCAGCGTGAAGATCGAAGCGTTGCCGAGCGCCGGTATGCCGCTGGCGCCGGACACATGCTGATAGACCCCTTCAAGATAGACGTCTGTATGGTGCGACAGCGCATAGTCGGCTTGCAGCATCACCTGATTCCATTTGGGCGATGCGACGCCACTCGCGCTGCTGAAATGCCCATCGGTGAAGGTATAAGAGCCGCCTAGGCTCAGGGCCGGCGTCAGCGCATATCGTGCGTTCAGTTCGTAGTTGGTGAACGTCAAGAGGTCCCCCTCTAGAGCGACGTACGTACCGCCTTGCGCGACTTGAGCTGGGTCGTCCATGATCGTGCGCGTGATGACTAGGCCGACGGTAGCGGCCCCGAATGCGTAACGGCCCGCTGCGCCGAGGATGCGTTGACGCGCGCCCGTCAGCATCGCGTCGCCGTCACTGCTGCTGATCGCACCGCCTGTGTTGGTGGGCGCGTCGACGCCGCCTGGATGATTACCTTGAAAATATCCGGCTGCCAGGTCGACCGGCCCGCGCGACCATGCGGCGCCGGCGCTAAATGCGTTATTGTTGCTGAAGCCGCCAGCCGCATTGCTGAATGCGTAAGCCCAGCCGAACTTGAAACCGTGGTAATCCGGGCTGCGGTACTTGACCGCATTGTTCATGCGAAAGTCGTTAGCCAGGTTGTCGTTATCGAATGGGTGATCCGCGAGATTTCCGCCGAAGCCGGAGCCGGTTGCCGACAAGGGCGCGACAAAGTCGACGAGGAAGTCGTATTGGCGCCCCATGGTCACTGTGCCCCACGTGTTGCTCGACAATCCCACCCACGCCTGCCGCCCGAAGACGTCTCCGCCATTAGCCAGTTTGCCGTTGGCGATGTTGAATCCGTTCTCCACATCGAACACCGCGTGTAAGCCGCCGCCCAGGTCTTCGGTGCCACGCAGCCCCCAGCGGTCACCGTTGAGATTGCCGCTCGCCATCATCCAATTGTTATGTCCCTGACCGTTGGCTGTCTTCTGGTTACTCACATAGTCGATAGCCGTGTCGAGCGTGCCGTAGAGAGTGACATTGCTCTGAGCGTGCGCGGCTGTCGCCAAAGCCGCCGCTAGCGCCGCACAGGTTGTTGCTAATGCTTTATTCATGTGTTTTCTCCTGGAGATAGATAGGTCTGCCGCGTTTTTCGGGCGCGAGTTCGCGCCTCGATGCGAGCGACTGGCGGGAATGTATTCGGACACGATTGGCCGCGGATGATAAAAAGCGATCGATTAGATGAAATTCGTTTAATTTTTCGATCCACACGGGTTCGGCGATTCGTGATCGCACACAATGTCTCCGATAAACTAATTTTCACCGTTCAGCTAGTCATCCGATAAAGGTGGCTGGTTATGCTGATCCTCAACCGGTTCTCGCGAGGCATAACGCGCAGCGACCGGCTAATTAACCTAAATGTTGAGGATCAGAAAATGAAACGGATCACATTGGCGATCGTTATCGCTGGAACACTGTCGGCCGCAACGGCCTTTGCACAGTCGGCTCCGGCCGGTTCCGCGGGTGGCACGCAGATGAGCAGTCAGGCGGCTCAGGTCGCGTCAAATGTCACATCGGCGGGCGCGGCCAGTGGCCAATGGGTGCCGCCATATGGTCAACCGGTTGCGCCGAAGACCCGCGCTCAGGTCTATCAGGAACTGGTGCACGCCGAGCAGGATGGGCAACTTGCTTACCTGAACTCGACGATCTATGCGCACCCGTAACGTAGCAAAGCGCTTGGCCAACGGCGGCACGATGACGTCGTTGGCTGAGACTCGTGCCTTATAAACGCTTGTAATCTGGAGCCGAGATGAATCGAAGCCGATCCACGAAATTCCGCGTGGCCTTGATTCTGGCGACCGTTGCTAGCGCTCTCCTGTCCGGGTGCGCGTTGGAAGCAACGAAGACCGCCGACCAATGTGTCGGTCCACCAAGCTATTGCAACGTCTACTTTGGTGGATCATAGGGAGTGCGCTTCCCTTGCTCGGGAAGCGTACAGTCAGCGGCATACGAAGACGGAAAGAAGCGGGAAAGAAGGGGGAAAGCCGCTATGTGTCGGATCGACCGGCAACTTTCGTCAACCATTCGTCAGCGTGAGCTGATAGCCGTAGCGTTTTAACGTATCGATGTGTACATCGGGATGATGCGGTGCGAGCTTGCGACGCAGACGCGATATCACAAGATTGACGCTCGAAGTAGCAACGTCATCGTGATCAGGCCACGCATAGCGGATCAGATCGGATCGTGACACAGGCCGATTCGGCTGGCGCAGCAGGCATTCGAGCAGCATGGATTCGCGGCGTGTTAGACAGAGCCGCTGTCCGCCCAGCACCAACTCCCGCGTGGCGGTATCGAATGTGGGACAAACGGGCACCTGTCCCTCCCGTTGGACCGCATCAGGGCTAACGCGCCGCAATGCATGCATGCGCTCATGCAATTCAATGAAAGACAGCGGGTGGCAGAAGCAGGCGTCAGCACCGGCTCGCAGTACCTGCGTCCTTTCCTTTGCGTGAGCCGCACCGAGCGCCACGATAATCGGTGCACCGCGGCTTTCGCTTGCGAGTTTGGGTAGGGCAGCTAGCAGGCAGGCATACGGCGGAACGTCTGTCGCCATGACAATCACTGCGTCAAAGCGCTCTTGCCCTGCGAGGAAGATCGCATCCTTCAAATCGTCGACCTCCTCGAGGCTGTGCGCGCTCTCGATCAGGGCTTTGTGAAGCCAGGCGGCTTCCGGTTGTGTACCGATAACTAGTAGGACACGCATGAACTGTCGAGTGCGAGGAGTTGATTGAGAAAATCGGTCATGTCAATGTTTTGGTCCAGCACTGAATCGTCACGCGTGTGCCCGGGTTCGCATCGCTAATCTGCATGCAGTAGTCATGCAGGTTTACGACTGCCGAGACGATGCTCAGCCCGAGACCGGAACCCGGCAGATGTCGCGTCCTGTCGCTGCGATAAAAGCGCTGCAGGACCGCGTTGCGTTCATCCGCCGGAATGCCAGGACCACTGTCGATGACATCGATCTGCGGGCCACGCGACGTCCGGATGAGTTCGAGCTTGACGGTGCCCCCATCCGGCGTGAACTTGATCGCGTTGTCAAGCAGATTACTGAGAGCTTCAAAAATCAACGCGCGGTCCGCATGCGTCGTACCGACGTTCGCAATGTGTGTGACGACGCCGATCGACCGGCTCTCGGCCAGCGGTTCAAATAGTTCGCCGACTTCCGTCAAAAGCGAGGCCAGTTGCAGTTCCTCGAAACCGCCGCGGCGTTGCAAGCTTCCGATTTCGGAGATACGCAGCATCGCACGAAAACGCTCCAGCAGCGCATCCGTGTCGCGCCGCGCGTCATTGACTAGCTTGTTCAGTTCCGCGTCCGGTAGTCCGGCTATGCGCTCGTCAATGTGCAGCAGGGACGTGCGTATATGACTAAGAGGCGTTCTGAGATCGTGAGCGATTCCGTCACAGGTTCCTTTCACCTCGTTCATCAGCCTTTCGACTTCGGCAAGCATGTGGTTGACCAGTTGAGCAAGCATATCGATTTCATCGCGTCCCCCGGTCGGCAGACGTTGTCCGAGATCGCCGCGTTGCGCAATACGTTGGGTCACGCGGCGGATCGCTTTCAGGCGTCGAACCTGTCTGACGCTCAGTGCTAGTCCGGCAATGACGCCCGCGCTGAGACAAAAAAGACCACCGCCGATCAGCGCAACGACCATAGTCTCCCGTATGCGCAAGACATGGGTAAGATCTCTCGCGATCACCAGTGTGTCGCCGTTCGTACGCTGGGCGGCCATGACGCGAACCATAGGGGCGGTTTCGTTGCCTCCGAGGGCGAGTTTGTCTCCGAGCGTCATACCCACGCGATTAACGGGAACACCAGGCGGGCGCACGAGTATATCGCCAGCCAGATGCCGTCCGTCGGAAGCAAACAGGCCGTAAAAGTTGGGGTGCATGCGCTCGTGTTCGGAACGCTGACGAACGGCGTCGGCGAGACTGCTGACGGGCGTGGTATCGAAATAGATCAATTGCCAGTGGAGGACTGCATCGGTCTCGCGGTCCATGACGAACGTGACCGAACGTTCCACCAGCACTAACAGCAGCATGAGGGAGACAGAGAAGATCGCCGCGTAGACCGTCACAATGCGCAAGGTCGTTGAATGCCAGCGGCCGCTCAGCGCCGGCTGCGAGGAGAATGCGGGGTCGTTCAAGATGCCGCTAGCCTAGTAAATATCCTGAACCGCGTACGGTCTGGATCAATGGTTGTGCGCCAGGCGGATCGATTTTCTTGCGCAGGCGGCCCATATGGACATCGATCAGATTGGTGCCCGGGTCGAAGTGATAGCCCCATACTGCTTCGAACAACATCGTGCGGGTGATTGTCTGACCTGCATGGCGCATCATGTATTGGAGTACACGATATTCGGTAGGGAGCAGCACGATCTCTTTGTCGTCGCGTTTAACCGTGCGTGCGATCAGATCGAGTTCGAGAGGACCGACTCGCAAGGTTGCCTCGGATTGTGCCGGTTGCACTTGCCGGCGGCGTAGCAGCACTTCTATACGTGCTGCCATCTCGTCGGCATCGAAGGGTTTGGTGAGATAGTCGTCGCCGCCGGCGCGCAAGCCGCGAATGCGTTCGTCGACGTCGCCCAGCGCGCTCAGCATGAGCACAGGCGTCTGAATGCCGATGCCGCGCATTGTTTTCAGTATCGTCAACCCGTCGGCGCCCGGTAGCATGCGGTCGAGGGTGATGACGTCGTACTCGTCGCTGAACGCGCGCGCCATTCCCTCGCGGCCGTCCGCAACCCAATCCACCGTGAAGCCACGATCATTTAGCTCTCGCACGATTTCGCGCGCAGTCATCTCGTCATCTTCTATGGTCAACACTTTTGACATTGTCTTTCCTCGGTTCGCGTCCAACAGAGCAGCGCGAGATGCGCTAATTCGGCATGCAATGTTCCTGGTCGAGGGCCGCCAGATGCTGGGTTATCGCTTCGCGCAGTTGTGCGAGGCTGTGCGTCGGTAATGCGAATCCGGTCCATCCCAACCCGCTATGCCGAAGGATCAGTACTGCGCCGTCATACAGCGGGTGCTTTTCGGTATGCCAGCATGGGTCCATCTCCAGTACAAACTGCTGCTGTCGGGACGGCTGCAGGGGAATATCGGGGTGCATTCCCGCACGCAGGTAGCTCAGGCGGTGAATCACTCCGTCGATGTCTTCTGCGTCCAGAAGCACCGCTGCATGTCCAATACCCATGCGTACCGCGGGTTTTCCGTGTTCGTTGACGACTTCCAGGCTCATGGCTTGTGGCATTGCGTGTTCCCAGGATAGATTGTCCTCGCCCATTATTGCGCGCGTAAAACCCCGGCTGTCTGAAAGAGCGCGATGCTTCGATGAAACTTTCTTTAGGCACGAGACTATCCTAAGAATTCCCGCGTGGCAGAGGCATGTTGCAGCTTAGTGCGGGTCCCATTTCAGGACTTTCGCCCGCACATTAAAAAATTTTAATGTGGCGACGACTCAAGCCGGCGGCAAGACCTGCCCGTATTTCCATTCGAGCGATATGAATCCGCGGCGCTGCAAGCGCAACTTGCGCCCGCCGCGCATCGCGTTCTCGCCTGACGGCCGATCGCTGTCCCTCGAGATCCTCAACGCTGCCGCTCGTTGCACTGTTCAAGTGCTATGCCGGGCACCATTGCTGGCGGCGCGCAAGGCACTGCTCTGAAGCGAGCGCTCTTTGCGAAGTTGAGCACCGTACCCGATCACCGACGTACGGCCCACGGCAGCTTTGGCGCGCAAAGAGATTAACTAGTTTTCATCGTTTGGGTAGCAAGCCGATACCGGCAGCAGACTACGCTGGTCAGCAGCCTGTTTACACGTTTGGTACCCAAGCGGTCGGCTATCCGGCTTGCCCGGCAACTCAGTATGAACGTCGTGATATCGCATACGCGCCGATTCACTACGTCTTTGGTCGTGCCCGAACGACGATGGCCAAACCTGAAAAACGCCAACAAAACGGGAGATCGCAATTCCTTGGAGACAATCCATGCAGTCCAACTCAACTGACCCCCACCGCCGACAGTCGCCGATTATCGCCATCTTTCGCGTGACAGCAGGTAATTTTCTCGAGCAATTCGATTTTTTTCTCTTCGGCTTTTACGCCACGCAGATCGCCGCCACCTTCTTTCCACTGCATAGCGAGTTTGCTTCGTTAATCTCCACATTTGCCGTATTCGGGGCCGGGTTTCTGATGCGCCCGCTTGGAGCGGTATTTCTTGGCGCCTACATCGACGACGTCGGTCGGCGCAAGGGCCTTATCATGACGCTTGGCCTCATGGCCAGCGGTACCGTACTGATAACGTTCGTGCCTCGGTACTCGACGATTGGGCTCCTGGCGCCGGCTCTCGTGTTGATTGGCCGCTTGCTCCAAGGCTTCGCGGCGGGCGCCGAGCTGGGCGGGGTTTCTGTTTACCTTGCGGAATTGGCGTCGCCAGGAAAGAAGGGTTTCTATACCAGTTGGCAGTCAGCCAGCCAGCAATTGTCGATCGTCGTCGCAGCGAGTCTCGGGTTTGCGCTAAACCGACTGATGGATGCGGCGGCGGTCGAAGCATGGGGATGGCGTATTCCATTCTTCGTCGGTTGCCTGGTTGTGCCGTTCGTGTTCATGCTGCGATACAAGCTCGAGGAAACCGAGGAATTCAAGAGGCGCGAGACTCGACCAGCGATGCGCGATGTGATCCGCACCTTGGCCGCTAACTGGAAGGTCGTGGTAGCTGGATCGATGCAGGTAGCCATGACCACCACCAGCTTTTACCTCATTACTGTCTATGCACCGACATTCGGCAAGACGGCCTTGCGCTTGGGCACGGCGGACAGCCTGCTCGTGACCGTCTATGTCGGCCTGTCCAACTTTATCTGGCTGCCGGTTAGCGGTGCCTTGTCGGACCGGGTAGGGCGCCGACCGCTGCTGCTGTCGACAACTGTGCTTGCACTCGCCACCGCGTACCCCGCACTTTCGTTTCTGGCCGACGCGCCGACATTCGGCAGAATGCTAGCAGTGCTGCTTTGGCTTTCGTTCCTCTACAGTATGTACAACGGTGCAATGGTCGCGTCCCTTGAGGAAGTGATGCCATCGGAGGTGCGCGTTGCGGGTTTTTCGCTTGCTTATAGTGCCGCGACTGCGCTATTCGGCGGCTTCACGCCGGCAATCTCCACAGCATTGATCCACGCAACGCACGACAATGCGGCACCTGCCTGGTGGTTGAGCTTTGCTGCCGCATGCGCATTCTTCGGTACCTTGGCTTTGTGTCGGCATAAGCCGGCGTCTGTGAATCCGTCTTCAGCACGCGAATCTCGGCCTGTTCCGCGACCTTAGTCAGCACGGCCGCTTATCCTTCTGACCGCCAATCCAAATCAGCGCATGTCGAATAGCTCCTGATGGAAGTCTTCGTGCGCTAATCCACGCGCAACCAGATCGTGCCGCAAGTTCTGGCCGAAACTCGCTGGCCCGCAGAACCAGACGTCGGAGGACATCCAGTCGGGCACGATCTCACGCACGCGCTGCCCGGTCAGGCGGTCGTCCTTGCCGCTAATCAGTACGTGAAGGCGCACGTTGGCGGCCATTGCCAGTTGACTCACCTCGCGGACGAACTCGTCGTCCATCGCGTTAGTGCTATAGAACAGGTCCACTGCGCGTTTATCGGAATGACGCTCTCGCGCTCGCATTCGCGCGAGAAATGGGGTTATTCCAATTCCGCCGGCGATCCAGATCTGTCTTGGTTTGTCGCTGCGAAAGTCGAAGCGGCCATAGGGCCCTTCAACGCTGACTCGGGCGCCAGTCTTCAGAACGGCGGGCAATTGCACGGTGTAATCGCCAATGCTCTTGATATGAAAGCGCACTTTGCCGTCGTCGTGCCACGCCGAGGAGATTGTGAACGGATGCGCACCCTCGTGCGCGTCGAAGGTGACGAAGGCAAATTGTCCGGCGGCATGACCCAACCAGCGGTCCTTGAGTTTGATGACGATGCTGAGTACCCGCATCTCCCGGTAATGCACAAGCTCCTCGATATGCCCGGCTGCTTGTCGCGTTCGTCCGATACGGCGCAGCAGCGAGACGGACGTGGCCATCATGGCCAAAATAATCAGCAGTGTTATTACTGGTCCAATCGCCGTGGTCCAGTAGCCGTGCTTCATGAGTACCACCGCATGGAACGCTAACAACGGGTACGCAACTGCCAGCAACCGATGTGTCTTGAAGAAATGCCGGTAAGGAAAGGCTTTCAGCAATGCAACGACGATGATTGCAACCGTTGCATAGAACGTCCATTCGCCAATCCCTTTCGCGAGCCCATGCTGCGCATCTAGAATCTGGACAAAGGCTGACGGCGCGACCGATGGTGACAAGCCGCGCTCGCGCAACGGCCCTTGCATCCACCCCAGGCCGATTAGCCAGCTCGGAGACTTTGCACACAGCCAGTGAAGTGTGGAAAGCACCAGTGCGCTGATACCGAGCCATTTGTGCAGTCGGTACATCTTGTCCAGCCCGCCGAGAAAGCGCTCCATGCTGGTCGGCCGGACTGCTATAACGATGCCCGAGCTCATGCAGCCGATCGCGAGAATGCCAGTCAAGTTGATCACTGACAGTTGCAAGGCGCGGAATCCATGCGACCCGGGCAATGAAGTTTCAGCAATTAGCCAGAGCAGGGCCAGCCCTGTCAGCAAAAGCAGATAGGTTAATCTGATGTTTTTCATGATGTGGATGCGCCGCAGTGTGACTCCGGTGCGCAGTCGTCGAGCCGCGCTGGAGCTGAGAACACGGTTGAAACGGCCTGTCGTTGGTTGACAGCAGCCGAGAGCCTTCGTCCGGCTATGTCGACGGTTTTTCGGGGTGCCGAGCTTAATGCCGAACGGTGACCGGATCAGACTGACGCAATCGATCAATAGCCGGGGGGGGCGATTGGATGTATGCGATGTTGAGCGTCGGCGGATTCGGGAAAGAAGCTTCCGACCCGTCGCCGTTTCGTGCCTGCGCCCGGTCACTATTCTCATGAGTTAAAGAAAGTTTGCGGACGAGCCAATGTAGCCCGTACAGCCTAAAAGGTGAGCTGCCGGAACATGAAGTTATTTTTACGCAGTTGTCAGTGCAATCGCTCACCGCGCGTTGCCGGACAGCGTCGCGGCGAGACGCGGACTTGCGAGATGAACTAGCTTGCCTTGCTGAGAGTGCTAGAGTCAACGTGAGTGAACGACTTGCCGTACACATGTAATTGCGTTTCTTGCGCGTACTTCAATGCATCTCCGGTCATGTCGAACGTGATCGAGAAAACACTTGTCGCGTCGTTCTTCAGCATGTACTGAGATTCAGCTACCCCGTGAGATTTTGACGTTAGAGTCATCTTATCGCCGGCTTTTCCTTCCGCCACAACGCAGACCGCCCGGGGAATACAAAATGAGTCATAGACAGTCTGGTTCTTCTTGTCGTAAATCAGATAGCCGCGTTGGTCATGGAACTGTTTGTTGTCCCTTTTTCGGAACACCTGCAGCGTGTAAGCCATTGCCACCAGATATTGATCGCTGGCGTTCGTTGCATCCGCTGCGGGTTCAAAGGTCAACTGTTCGTAATAAGGTTCCACTGCGGGATTGCCTGTACCTACTTTGGAACCCACTTGACCGGGCGCCACATCGAGGCCGCCGTCAGCAACGGTTCTCCAGGTTCCGGCCAGTTTGGCTAGTGGACCGAAGTCCATTCCTTTAATGACGGTTCCCTGTGCGTATGCGGTGGACATCGTTGACAGGGCGATTGCAAAACAAGCGACGTATTTATTCACGATTTGCGTTCCATTGATCAAAAAAAGTTTTCTTGTCTGACGGCTATTTGACAACAGAAGCTAGCGTCAATTGTTTTATGTCCGGTAATTCCGGGTTTCAAAAAAGTCTGCGCGCCGTTCGATCATCGGCTATCCGCCAGTTGACTTTGCGCGGGTTTGAACAGACTGATCTCGCAACCGACGTCCGCATCGTGGAACGCCAGCGTCATGCCGTGCATGCCGGCCACGGCGGCCACAAGACTGAGCCCCAGGCCGCTGCCGGGTGTACGACGGCTGGCCTCGCCACGATAGAAGCGGCGCAGCACGGCATCGCGCTCGGCCCGTGCGATGCCTGGTCCATCGTCCTTGACAGTGACGCCGGTACCTCTTGCGTCGTGCCACAGCGTGATATGCACGACTCCGCCATCCGGTGCGAACTTGATGGCGTTTTCGACCAGATTTGCAAGCGCCTCGAACAGCAGGTTCGGATCGCCCCGGATCTCCAGCGGCCCGGACACGGTGCGCTGCAGTCGGAAGCCGATCTGCCTGTCTTCGGCGGTCGGCTCGTAGAATTCGAACACGTCGTCGGCCACCGCGGCCAGGTCGACGCTGGTGAAGCCGGCGCGCCGCACGCCGCTTTCGATCTCCGAAATGCGCAGCAGGGCGTTGAACGTGCGTAGCAAGCCGCTGGTTTCCACGATGGTTTCGTCAATGGCCGCGCGATACTCTGCCTCGGTTCTGGCGCGCCGTTGCGCACGTTCGAGTCCGCCGAGCACCCGCGTGAGCGGCGTGCGCAGATCGTGCGCAATCGCATCGCACACGCCTTTGACCTCGTTCATCAGGCGTTCGATTTCGTCGAGCATGCCGTTCACGACGACCACCAGCCGGTCTATGTCGTCGCGTTTCGCATGCACCGGCAAGCGCCTGCTGAGATTGCCGGCGATGATCTCCTCGATCGAAGCGGTCACCGCATCGAACCGCCGCATCGCCGAGATGCCAATCAGGGTCGCCCCGATCAGGCCGATCACGAGCGTGATCATCGCGGTGGAGAGCAGCGCATGCAGCAGTTCGTCGTCGAAGTGGTCGAGCTCGAGGGTGTTCTGGCATTGCAAAGCGATGCGGCTATCGGGCACGTGCGCAGCGATGCATCGGCCAGGCGGTTGGCCCGGCAGATTGACGAGTCGCATCGAAAATGGCTGGTCAAAGACCGGGATCGCCGGCTGACCGCCCGCATAGCCGCCGGCAAGGTGTCTGCCGCTGGCTTCGAACAGGCCGAACGGGCGCTGGTGGCGCGGATCGAACTGGTTTTGATGTTCGAATCGCGCGACCAGTTCATCCGGCGCTTCGCGTTTCAACTGTGCATGCTCGCGAAGCAGCCAGTCGTCGATGCGTTCCTGTTCGAAGCCAGTGATCTCGCGGTACAGGTAACCGGACAGCAGCAACGCGATCACGCCGAACAACACCAGAAACAGCGTGGCGAGGCGATAGCCGGTGGTGCGGTGAAGTTCAGTCAGGCGCATGGAGCATGTACCCCGAACCGCGCACGGTATCGATCATCGGAGCCGTGCCGTCCGGGTCGAGCTTCTTTCTGAGACGGCTGATGTGCACGTCGATCACGTTGGTCCGCTCGTCGAGCCGGTAGTCCCATACCGCTTCGAACAGCATGGTGCGGCTCACCACCTGGCCCTGGTGCTGCATCAGATATTCGAGCAGCCGGTACTCGCGCGGCAGCAGCGGTACCGGGCGGCCGGCGCAGGTCACTTCGCGTTTGAGCGGGTCCAGACGCAACGGGCCGACCAGGTACTCCTGGACACCGGGCGCCGCCTCGCGACGGCGCATCAACGCATCGAGGCGCGCGGTCAGTTCGATGAACTCGAACGGCTTGGTCAGATAATCGTCGCCGCCGGCGCGCAACCCGCGCACACGCTCGTCGACCGCCGACAGCGCGCTCAGGATCAGCACCGGCGTGAGCACGCCGGCGCTGCGCAACGCCGACAGCATGCCGAGCCCTTCGAGGCCGCCCGGCAACATGCGATCGAGCACGATGGCGTCGTAACTGTTGGCGACCGCGAACATCAAACCGTCGCGGCCAGTACTCGCGGTTTCGACCCTGCAGCCGTGATCGGTGAGCGCTTCAACGATCTCTGCGAGAGTCTGCTCGTCGTCCTCGACGACCAATACGTTCAACATGCCTTTTTCCAGAAATGAGCGAGCGTCGAACCGGCGCCGGCCGGCTGATTTACACTAGGCTCTCGTACCTACGACATGGGTAGTATGCCGTGTGAAGCCGTGCAGGCGTTTCGCGCCAACATGAAAATATTTTAATGTAAGCCCATCAAACGTAAGCCGCAGCGCATGCGAATCCTGCTGATCGAAGACGATAGGCGCGCTAGCCAATTCCTGGCGCGCGGCCTGAGCGAGAGCGGTCTGATTGTCGACACGGTGGCCGACGGCGCGACCGGGCTCGCCTATGCGCGCGAGGGCATCTATGACGTGATTGTGACTGATCGGCGCTTGCCGGCGCTTGCCGGCACGGTCCTCGTCCAGCAGTTGCGCGCCGGCGGGGACACGACGCCGGTGCTGATGCTGTCGGCGGTCGGCGGCCTGAACGAACGCGTGGAGGCGATTCGCGCAGGTTGCGACGACTATCTCGTCAAGCCATATGCCTTCGTCGAAGCGCTGGCAAGAATCGAGGCGCTCGCGCGGCGCGCCGATCGCAGCAGGATGAGCGAGCGGCTCGAATGCGCGGATCTGGTACTCGACACGCGGGCGCGGACCGCAAACCGCGGCGGTCGTGATCTGCGCCTGCAGCACCGCGAATTTTTGCTGCTCGAATGTTTGTTGCGCCGCGAGGGGCAGGTCGTGACGCGCAGCATGCTGCTCGAGGCCGCGTGGAATTACGATTTCGAGCCGCGCGGCAACGTCATCGATATGCACATGCATCGGCTGCGGGCGAAGGTGGACCGCGATTTCCCGCGGGCGCTGATTCATACGGTGGTCGGCGCGGGATACATGTTGAACCCGGCGCCCTGACACGCGGAAAGCCTTGTAAGCCCCGGCTCAGGCGCGCCGACGCGGCATGTTGCACCGCATTAAATTTTTTTAATCAATGGGCGAAAGCGCCGACAGGACCCGCTGGCTAATCTGGCGACACTTCTAGTTGCCGGAGCGTTCTCCAATGTCAGGACTGTCCCGTTGGGAGCCGCTTTCGCGCGCCGTCAGTCCACCTGCGCGCGTATCGTGCCTGCGCGCCGCCTTATGTGCGCTCGGCCTCGCGTTGCTGGCCGGGTGTTCGCTTGTGTCTGCCTGGCAACGGCCGGGCGCGCCGCTGGCGCAATCCTTCGATGGGGCGGCCGGTGGGTCGCTCGCCGCTACCGTGCCCGTCAGAAGCGGCTGGTGGCGCGAGTATCACGATCCCGCGCTCGACGCGCTGGTCGATCGCAGCCTGCGCAACAACTTCACGCTGGCGTCCGCGATTGCGAGCGTCGAACAGGCGCGCGGCAACGCCGAGAGAGCCGGTGCGCCGCAGTATCCGTCGCTATCGCTCGGCGCCACCTTCTATCGCAGCCACCAGGGACGTGGCTCGACCACGAAAACCCAGAGCCTCTTCGCCGAAGCCAGTTACGAGGTGGACTTCTGGGGCTTCAACGCCGCCAACGCCAGCGCCGCCGACCTGCTCGCGCGCGCCTCCGGGTTCGATTGCGACACGGTGGCGCTGACGCTGACCGCATCGGTCACCGACACCTATTTTCAGGTGCAGAGTCTGCGCCGCCGGCTCGCGATTGCGCGTTCCATTTCCGACGATGCCGCGCACATTCTGCAACTGCTGCTCGCGCAACAGCAGGCGGGCGTCGCGACCGAATTGCAGGTGCAGCAGCAGCGCAACGCGCTCGCCACCTTCCAGGCGGCCGTGCCGGCGCTGCAGCAGCAGCTCGATACCAACATCCATGCGCTTGCGGTGCTGGTGGGCACTGCCCCTGAACAATTCACCGTCAGCGGCGCCGCGCTCGCCGACATCCCGATTCCCGAACCGCGCCCCAATCTGCCCGCGACCCTGCTGGAAACGCGCCCCGACATCCGTTCGAAGGAAGCGCAGTTGCAGTCGGCGAATCAGAGTGTCGGCGCGGCGCGCGCGGCGTTTCTGCCGAACATCGTGCTGACCGCAGACGGTGGTCTGAGCAGCAGGTCACTGTCGCATTTCCTGTCGAGCCCGTTCGCCAGTCTCGCCGCCTCGCTGGCGGCGCCAATTCTCGATGGCGGCGCGCTGCGTGGTCAATTGCACGCGAGTCAGGCGGCCGAAGCGAAGGGCGTCGCGGATTACAGGCAAGCAGTAATAACCGCGCTGCAGGACGTGGAGGACTCGCTCACGGCAGCGCAACAGCAGCAGCTCGCCGAAGTCGCCGACCAGGACGCCGCCGACGCCGCCCGCAAAGCCGCCACGCTCGCGCAAGCCCAGTACAAGCTTGGCACTGTCGACTTTCTGACCGTGCTCGACGCGCAACGCACGCTGTATCTGTCCGAAGACACGCTGGTGCAGGCGCGGCTCGCGCGCCTGCAAGCGTCCGTGAGCCTGTTTCGCGCGTTCGGCGGCGGCTTCGGCGTGACCGACGATAGCGATAGCAGCGCCGCCTCCACCTCTACGTCGTCCCGCTCATGAAATCTGCAGACCTTCCGAACCACGAGGCGCCCCGCGGACGCGGCCGCGCGCCGCTCATCCTGGCGTTCGCCGTCCTCGTCGCGCTGCTGGCAGTGTGGTTGTGGCCGCGGCACCCAGCCGTCAAGGCGGCACCGGCCGTGCCTGTCAACGCCGGTCATCCCGTGAGCCGCGACTTTCCGATTCGCGTCGCCACGGTGGGCACGGTGCTCGCGCTCAATTCCGTGGACGTCAAGGTGCGTGTCGATGGGCAATTGCAGCGCGTCGCCTTCACCGAAGGACAGGACGTGAAAGCCGGCCAGTTGCTCGCACAACTCGATCAGGGACCGCTCACTGCCCAGTTGCACCAGGCGGAAGCGGCGCAGCGCAAGGACCAGGCATCGCTCGATAACGCGCGGCTCGATCTCGCGCGCTACTCCCAACTGGTCGGCATCGGCGGGGCGACGACTCAGGCGGTAGACACCGCGAAGGCGCAAGTCGAGGCCCTCGCCGCGACGGTCGCAGCGGACGCCGCGCTGGTTCAGAGCGACCGGTTGCAACTGAGCTTCACCACGCTCGCGGCGCCGTTCACCGGACGCGTCGGCGCACGCGAGGCCGACATCGGCGCGATAGTGCATCCGGCCGACACGACCGGTATCGTGACCGTTACGCAGATGGAGCCGATCACCGTGCTGTTCTCCGTGCCGCAGGACGTGCTGCCCGAACTGCTCGCGAATCAGGCGAAAGCGCCGCTGGCGGTGAACGTGACCACGCGTTCCGGCAGCACGCCGCTCGCCGACGGCACGCTGGTGTTTATCGACAGCACGGTCGACCCCACGACCGGCCAGATCAGGCTCAAGGCTTCATTCACCAACCAGGACCGCAAGCTGTGGCCCGGCGAACTGGTAAATGCGCGCGTGCTGGTGCGCACCGATACGCAGCGGCTCGCTGTGCCGAGCCGGGCGGTGGTGAACACGCAGAACGGCACGCAACTTTATGTGATCACCGCAAACGGTACGGCGCAGATGCGCCCCGTGCAAACCGGCGTCACCGTCAACGGTATGACGGAGATTCGCAGCGGCATCGCGCGCACGGATCTGGTGGTGTTCGATGGACAAAGCCGGTTGAACCCGGGTGTGCATGTGGCGGCGACCGCGGTTCCCGCCAGTGCCGAAGCGCCGCCCAATGCCAACCCGGCAGACAGCCAGGCTAATCAGGACAATCCGTCATGAGCCTCATGGAATTGTTCATCAAGCGGCGCATCGCGACAAGTTTTCTGGCGATCGCGGTGCTGCTGATCGGCGCGGTGGCGTATTTTCTGCTTCCGGTCGCGCCGCTACCGCAGGTCGACTTTCCGACCATCCAGATCGTTGCGCAACTGCCTGGTGCCAGCGCGGAAACTATGGCGACTTCGGTGGCGACGCCACTGGAGCGGCAACTTTCGCTGATTGCGGGCGTGACGCAGATGACGTCGTCGAGCTCGCTCGGCAACACCAGCATTGCCGTGCAATTCGATCTCTCGCGCGACATCGATGGCGCGGCGCAGGATGTGCAGACGGCGATCAACGCAGCCGGCGGCATGCTGCCGAAGAATCTGCCGAACCCGCCGACCTATCAGAAGGTCAACCCCGCCGACTTCACGTTGCTGTCGCTGGCGCTGACTTCGCCATCGCTCACGCTCACGCAGCTCGACAGCTACGCCGAAGACTATCTCGCGCAACAGATCTCGCAGATGCCTGGCGTCGGTCTCGTTGATTTCCACGGCCAGCAGCGGCCCGCAGTGCGTATTCAGCTCGACCCCGACAAGCTCACCGCGCGCGGCCTGACATTGGAAGATGTGCGCTCGATCGTCGGCGTGCAGACGGTCAATGCACCGAAGGGCAGCCTGAACGGCCCGGATCGCTCGGTGATCTTCAACGCGACCGACCAGATCACGACCGCCTCGCAGTATCGCGATCTGGTGGTCGCGTACAAGAACGGCGCGCCGATTCGCGTGTCCGATCTCGGCACCGTGCTGAACGCCGCCGAGGACAACCAGCAGGCAGCATGGCTTCAGCACGAACGCGCGATCATCCTCGATGTTCACAAGCAGCCGGGCTATAACGTCGTGCAGACGATCGCCAACATCACGGCGAAGCTGCCCGCGCTCGAAGCGATGCTGCCCGCGGCCGCGCATCTGCATGTGGTGGGCGATCGCACGCAAACCATCAACGCGTCAGTGCACGACGTGCAGTTCACGCTAATGCTGACGATCGCACTTGTCGTGATGGTCATCTTCTCGTTTCTGCGCAACCTGTGGGCGACCATCATTCCGAGCCTGACGATTCCGCTGTCGCTGGTCGCCACGTTCGGCGTCATGTATCTGCTCGGCTATAGCCTCGACAATCTGTCGCTGATGGGCTTGACCATCGCGGTAGGCTTCGTGGTGGACGATGCGATCGTCGTGATCGAAAACGTCATGCGGCATATCGAGGAGGGCGTGCCGAGAATGAAGGCCGCCTTGCTTGGCGCGATGGAAGTGCGCTTCACGATCATTTCGATGACCATCTCGCTGATCGCCGTGTTCATCCCGATCCTGTTGATGGGCGGCATCGTCGGGCGGCTGTTCCGCGAATTCGCAGTGACGGTGAGCGCCGCGATAGTGATGTCGGCGCTGGTATCGCTGACCGTTACGCCGATGCTGTGCGGCTGGCTGATCCGTTTGCCCGAGCCGGGTGGCGACGGCCGGATGCGCAGGCTCGAAGCCGGGCTTGAGGCCGTCTTTAGCGCAGTAGAGCGGCGCTACGAGCGCGGCCTCGATTGGGTGCTGGACCGCCAGAAGCTGATGCTGGCTGTCACGGTGGCGACGATCCTCGCCACCGGCGCGTTGTTCGTCGCGATCCCCAAGGGATTTTTCCCGCAGGAGGACTCCGGTCTCATCATGGGCGTCGCCCAGGCCGCGCCGGACATTTCGCCCCGCTCGATGTCGCAGAAGATGCAGCAGGTGGGCCATATCATCGAGGCCGACCCCGCCGTCGACAACGTTTACTACTGGATGGGTGCTAACCCGACCGTGAGCCAGGGGCGCGTCATGATCAACCTGAAACCGTTTGCTCAGCGCAAGGATAGTGCTGTGCAGGTGCTCAATCGTTTAAAGCCGCAGTTGGCCAAGGTCATGGGCATCTCGTTGTCGATGCAGGTCCGGCAGGATATTCAGGTGGGTGGCCGTATCAGCGCCGCGCAGTATCAGTACACGTTGCAGGATCCTGACATCAACGAGTTGGATCACTGGGCGGGCGTACTGACCGATCGCCTGTCGAAGCTGCCGCAACTGGCCGACGTCACGTCCGACCAGCAGGGCGCCGCTACCAGCGCGACACTCGTGATCGATCGCAGCACCGCTTCGCGTTTCGGCATCACGGCGCAAGCCATCGACGACACGCTATACGATGCATTCGGCCAGCGGCAGATTGCGACGCTCTTCACGCAGCTGAATCAGTACCACGTGGTCGAGGAAGTCGATCCCCACTTCCAGTTGACGACCGACGCACTCGCGCATCTCTACGTGCGTTCGCCGCTCACGGGCGAACTGGTGCCGCTCGACACGCTCGCCAGGATCGAAAACAATGTGTCGCCGATTTCGATCAATCACCAGGGGCTTTTCCCCGCCGTGACGATTTCGTTCAATCTGGCGCCGGGGCAGTCGCTTGGCAACGCGGTGGCGGCGATTCGCCAGGCCGAAGTCGCGGCGGGCAAGCCAGATAGCCTGACGGGTTCATTTCAGGGTACCGCGCAGGCGTTCCAGGCGTCGCTTGCCAGCGAACCGTATCTGATCGCCGCGGCGCTCGTGGTGGTGTATCTGATTCTCGGCATCCTGTACGAAAGTGCGATTCACCCGCTCACGATCATTTCGACGCTGCCCTCGGCGGGCGTGGGCGCCTTGCTTGCGTTAATGCTGCGCGGTCAGGATCTGTCGATCATGGGAATGATCGGCATCATCCTGCTGATCGGTATCGTGAAGAAGAACGCGATCATGATGATCGACTTCGCACTCGTGGCCGAGCGCGAGCAGGGTCTGTCGCCGCGAGAAGCGATCCGGCAGGCCTGTGTGCTGCGCTTCCGCCCGATCATGATGACGACGCTCGCCGCGCTGTTCGGCGCGTTGCCGCTTGCGCTCGGGCATGGCGCGGGCGCCGAACTGCGCGTGCCGCTTGGCATAGCGATTGTCGGCGGACTGATCGTTTCGCAGATGCTGACGCTTTTCACCACGCCAGTCGTGCATCTGTGGTTCGACCGTCTGTCGCATTGGCTCGCTGATCGGCGCGCGACGGGCAGTGTGGTCGAGCGGCAGACCGTCAGTTGACCGCCTTGCGCCTGCCGGGGGATTTTCTTTTCTGTCACCACGGCCACCGCCGATGCGGAGAACGCGGGCCGTTGTGGCTTTCGGCGCCTGTCGGATACCGCAGAGCATGGGTGGCACGTCCGGGCAAGTGAAATGAGCATGCTGCCTGAATTAAATGGGCTCGAGGTGCTCAGGCGCATACGTGCACAACAGCACACGCCGTTAACGCTGTTGACAGCGCGGGAAACGGCCGAGGATAGAGTCGTCGAGCTCAAGTGCGGAGCTGAAGATTACCTGTCCAAGCCGTTTGCCTACTCCGAGCTATTGGCCCGGACTCGCGCGCTGCTGCGAAGACGGGTGCAGTCATCGGCGACTAGTCTGCTAGTCGCCGATATGGAAGTCGACGTGATCAGGCGACATGTGCGGCGCGGCAACGTGCGGATAGAATTGACGGCTGAGGAGTTGCTCTGTTGAACCTTCTTGCCGAACATCAGAGGGAGGTGCTGACTCGGGCGTTCGTAATCTCCCAAGTGTGGGACATGAGCTTTGACAGCGGCACGAATATAGTGGAGGTTGCGATCGGACGCATGCGTGCGAAAATCGACGACCCGTTCGAGAGAAAGCTTCTGCACACAGTCCGTGGCATGGGCTATGTGCTGGAGGACAGATCGTCACAGGTGCCGGCGCGCCTATTCGCTCTTGAAGCGGGTGACGCTCGCATTTCCACATCCTGCGCCCTCGGGCGTTGCCACTTGCGCCGAGCGTATCCGGTCAGGATCATCGAGGCGTTCGTTGAAGAGATCGAATTGGGATCACCACGATTCAATAAGCGGTTCCTTTAAGCAGCCCCGTAAGCTAGCCGATTGTTTCGACGAATTGAACTTTGCGAATTATCAACTGTGCAAGGCCGAAGCATGCGCCCCAGTGACCCTGATCAAGACAGATAGCCTGTCGGCAATGGCTTTCGGCGAGGTCAAGACGCCTCTCGTCACGATACGAGGTCGCCAAGCAAAAGAGATGATCGATGGACATGATTGGCGAGCTTCGCATGCGGGAAACGCAACGCGGCGTAACAATGCAATGCGTGCGAGGCGGTGAAGCGGGAGTTCAGACGCCTCCCTTATCCGGTCGCGCAACGGAACGGGGCGGATCGCCGAAGCATAGCAGCGCACTGCGCCGCGCGCGACCTCAAGGCTGACGTTTACCGACAATCGCGTAGACCAGACAACGTAACTTCCCCGTAATCCGATGTCCGTTATCGATGCGGTTCCAGTTGAAGCGAGTGCCGCGCGTTCCGGCACTGCGTGTCGCTTACGTATCGCCCGCGTGACAACGGGGGCAGCAATCAACTGCGAAACGAATTCCGCTTCAAGCTTTCAGGACGGCCACCGCGTCACGGAAGGCGTCAGAAAGATGCATCCTTCTGGCCCAGGACAACCTCGGATGTTCTCAAGAACGCTTTTCTGCTCGCCTGGTACATCTCGACTGCTTCACGTCGTTCTTTCATCATTTGCCGCGCGGACGTAGGCAGGTATTTGATCCATGCATTACGCGCGGCGCCTCCATGCAGCATCACTACGCGCACGCTGGGCAGAAGCGTTACGCATGGTGAACAAACGTTTCTACGCCTGATGTATGTTGCTGAGCTGACGGGTTAGCCTCAATGTACCAAGGGCAAGCATTTCGATTGAACAAAGCAGCGCGCACGACGTCATACGTTTTGAGCGGTCCGCTGCGCAGGGCCGCGCTCGGGTAATTCAACGATGTGATGGAGTTGGGGCTATGAAGATCGGAACGAGCAGTATCGGGGTGTCGATGTCGGCGCTCGTGGCGGCGCTGATGATCAGTGCGGCGGGCGTTGCTTATGCTCAGCAGCCAGGCAACGCCGGCGGCGGCATGAGCGGCGCTGGCGCCGCGGCGGGAACGAGCGTGGGTGCCGGGGCCGGCCCCACCAGTCCAATGCCGGGAGTGGGAACGTCGGCCGGCGCCACAAGCGGCATCGGCTCGGGGCCGGCGCTCAACAACATGAGGGCAAACGGCACGAGCCTGTATATGAACCCCGATCCACGCGCGCCAAATGTGACCGGCAGGGCCGCGCCGCCTCGATAGACTCAGCCTGCTTGGCGATGCAGTTAGTTGGCGGGTAATAGAACTCCCGGAACGGATATCGAACTGATAGAAATTTTGGGAGTTTCGAAGTGGTCGCCAATGAGCACGCCTGATTTCTTTCGTAGCCGTCTGGACGCGATGATCGATCTGCGTCGCATGCCGTGTTGGCAACGAAGATATCGAAGCGGCGCGGGCGGGAGAACAGGGCCGCGGATTTGCGGTCGTGGCAGGCGAAGTGCGCACGCTCGCACAACGCAGCGCGGCGGCGGCGAAAGAGATCAAGGATCTCATTGGCGCTTCGGTAGAGCACGTGTCGAGCGGTTCCAGACTGGTCGAAGAAGCGGGCCGCACGATGGACGACGTAGTGCAGTCCGTCAGACGCGTAACTGATCTCATGGGTGAGATAAGTGCGGCTTCCGGTGAACAACATACGGGCATCGACCAGGTGAACCGGGCAATCGGACGGATGGATGAAGTCACACAGCAGAACGCGGCCTTGGTCGAGGAAGCGTCGGCTGCCGCGCAATCGATGGCTTCGCAATCGAGCACGCTGCGGGAACTGGTAGCGGTTTTCCGCATTCGTGAAAATGCCGAGGTTTGAAGATGCCGCAGACTACTGCAGTCCATATTATCCTTCGTCAGCGACGGCTCCCGACCTACCGCTTCGTTCCAGGAACGCGCCGTCAGTGCTAACCCTGATTGTTGAGTGCGGCGAAGCCTCCCAAGAGCCATACCGGGGGATATTGACGTGCCTTCCCCGGCACACTGCGTGCGCCGAAACTACCTGTATTTCTCAACTGGAGACCATCACGATCACGGCAACGCGACTGGGCGAGCCACATTGCGTCCGACTGAGTAACGTGTACAGTCTTGTGTTCCCGGATCGCAAAAATGGGAGCGCGGGCATGCGACCGCACGAACTGCTGGAAAGCGCGCTTGCGGCATGCATACGCATGTCCAGTGACATCGCTGCCGAACGTGCGGGTACCACACTCGCGACCGTCACAATGCATAATGGCCATTGACCGGCAAAATCGCCAAACTGGGTTTGACGTGTCCCGCCAGTTCGCGACAGCACCGTCCCCGGCGCATCACGCGCTGGTTCGTTAGGCAGTGAAAACATCTCCCTTTGCGCGGACGCTCGGCAAGGCGGTAGCCATTCGTCCGGCCGAAATCGTCACCAGTTGATCAGCGGCATTAGTCATGGACAAACAGACCATCGAAGCCTACACGACAGGCGCGCGTCAATTTGCGGCTAAGTGGCGCAACCAGCCCCAGCCGACCGACATGTGCGCGCTGTTGCATCGCTACTTCACCCCAGGCGGTAAAACTGCAGACATCGGTTGCGGCGCGGGCCGCGACGTTGCATGGCTAAACGATCACGGCATTCCCAGCGTTGGCTACGACGCGACCGAAGGACTACTTGAACAAGCCGCGACCGATTTTCCGTCGCTGGTTTTCAAGCGCGCGGCGCTTCCGGCGCTAGACGCGATCGGCAGGGAGACGTATGACAACGTCCTGTGCGAAACCGTCATCATGCATTTGCCAGCGGATGAGATTACCCCAGCCTGTGCGCGTCTGTTCGAAATTCTCAGGCCGGCGGGAACGCTGTATTTGAGCTGGCGAGTCGCAGAAACGGCGTCCACTCGCAATGCCGCTGGCCGACTCTACGCTGAGTTCGACGCCGCGTGGGTCATGGCAGGTCTTGGCGATGCAGAATTCCTGTTCGACGACGAAGCGGTGAACCTCTCTTCCGGCAGGCGGGTGCATCGACTTATTGCCCGACGGCGTGGTTGATGTTGCCGGGCTACATGCTGAATGTCCGAAGTCGCCCCAAGACAAGTTGTCGCCCATCCTTGCGCCGAAGCTCGCTTGTGGATCAAGTCCCCCGGTCGGTTCGTTTTCGTCAACCGGCTAGATTACTACGACGAACTTGCCTTTCGCCTCATTGCGCTCCATCAGTTGGTGAGCCATCGGTACATCGCTCAGACTGAATACACGTGTCGGGCGGCCTCGATACTGATTCATTGCCGCAAAGTCCACGATTTGCTGCATAGGCACGTCCGACAACGGGAATTCCGGGATCCCGAAATCAAAACTACCAAAAAAACTCATGTGCACGCCGCTCGGCATCTGGCCAAGCGGGTTGAACCCTGTAAGGGGAGCAAGTCCTCCGAGAAACCCTGCTAGGCACACGCGACCGCCCCGGCGCGTGGCGCGCAACGAATCGAGAACCGTACTGTTCCCGACAAGATCGAGAACGGCGTCGGCCTTGCCGCCTGGCCAATCAGACGCGGCAAGCAGATCGCCAGTTGTCGTCACGACGTGCGCGGCGCCCAGCGAACGCAGCAGTGTTTCATTGCCTGATCGACGGGTGGTCGCGATCACATCGGCACCAAGTTCACGCGCTATGTCGATGGCTGCCTGCCCGAGGGCCGAGGTGCCTCCGCGCACGACCAGTCGCTGTCCGGCTTTCAATTCCAGATTCCGGTGGAGGCAGGTCCAGCCGACCGCATAGGTTTCCGGGAGCGCAGCGAGAATGTCCCAATCGAGCGTCGTTTCGATTGCGACAACGTTGGAGGCAGGTACCGCGACATACTCGGCATAGCTGCCGTTGATTGTTCGTCCCATCCCCCCCATCAATGCCATCACCGTCTGCCCCTCACGGTGAGCCCCGGTCGTGTCCGATACAACGGTCCCAACGCATTCGATCCCGCTGATTTCAGCAACGGCCCCCCACAGCCCTTGCCGCATATAAAGTTCAGCCCGGTTCAGCCCAAAGGCGCGGACGCGAACCAGGATGCACCCTGGTTTCACTGACGGCTCTGGCACCTCGACAACTTTCAGCACTTCGGGACCACCGAATCCATTACGCATGACAGCTTTCATGCCGATCTCCCCAGTTGGAGTGCCAATGGTAGGATCGATCTTGATCTATAAAAATTACTTAGTTTCGACAGACACTGAAGCATCACACGACAATGAATGAACCTACGCTATTCCAGTTGCAATGCTTCGAGGCGTTAGTGAGCGAGGGGAGCTTTGCGGCGGCCGCGGCGCACCTGAACCGGACGCACCCAACGGTCCACGCGGCTGTGGCAGCGCTGGAAGCGCAGGTAGGTATGGTATTGCTGGACAGAACAGGATATCGAGTCTCGCTGACAGCGCAAGGCGCGGCGTTTTGCTCTCGCGCGACAGTCTTTCTTGGTCAATACGAGAGTCTGCGGCGCGAAGCGGCCCAGCTCGCCGCAGGACAGGAAGCCGAGTTGCGTGTGGTCGTCGGGGACCTGTGTCCATTGCCCGAAACGTTGGGTTCGCTGAG
This sequence comes from Paraburkholderia sp. BL25I1N1, assembly GCF_003002025.1. Taxonomy (GTDB): domain Bacteria; phylum Pseudomonadota; class Gammaproteobacteria; order Burkholderiales; family Burkholderiaceae; genus Paraburkholderia. The sequence continues at coordinate 7,216 of NZ_PVZB01000038.1, read as the reverse complement.
GCGGTTCTTTGAGACCAGTGCCGGCACGCGCCTGACCTTATTATTCGAGGCCATCAGCGGTCCGTGGGAACGGCTACGAGATGGCGAGTGTGACCTGTTCTTTCATCACCTCGACAAACCGTCGCCTGAGATCGAAGCCATCGAACTTTTCGAGGTTCACCTCGTGCCGGTCGCCGCGCCGGGGTTCATCAAGCCGCGTCTTGACGGATCCATCACGATTGATGACCTGAGGCCCTACGTTCAGTGCGTCATTCGTGACACAAGCAGGCAGCCCTCGGCCGCCAGTTACTATCTGATCGAAGGCGCGCCGGCCTGTACCGTACCTGATCAGTTGATGAAGCGCGAACTGATTGTGCAAGGGCTCGCGTGGGGCCACATGCCGTCTCATCTGGTTGCAGACGATCTGATGGAGCATCGGCTGGTGTCGCTGGAGGGACGGAATCTGCGCGGCGCAGCGCTCAAGCACTACGCGGCGCGCCGGCGGCACGCCGTCCACGGGCCCGTCGCGCAGACGCTGTGGACGCAGTTGCAGGAGCTAAAGATTGGTTGAATGTCGTGATTCGCTCGACTAGCCGTTGTGATGCACACCGGCTGCCATCGAATTTCGCGAGCGTCCTTTGCATAGTGTAATCGCCCAGGTGCTCAATTCGATCGCATGTCACCGCCAGTGATTCCGCCCAAGGTGAGAAAGGGGGATCTCGTCGAAATGCGCGCCCAAACCTTGGCTTAACGAGGGGCACAAGACGCCTTTTTTGTCGAGGCCGGCATGGCGAGGGAAGCGGCAGAATTGCTGTGCTCGGGCTGTGGACTGGCCGTTCGTCCGCGGTTGTGAGCGCTGGCTGTTCGCAGACACGGTCGCTGGCGCGCAAACCAGCGCGACTGGGCGACTATGTTGAGGTGCCCCTGGGGCGGACCTGACCGACCGGGCGAGTTATAAATTTGTCCGCAGGAACTCCACTACCTCATCGTCGATCTGGCGATGAATCTCCACACGATCGATCCCGGGCGCATCCCGGCAGATCAGTGCCACACTGGCTGCGACCGAGGCCGGACAAGGATCAATGAAAACGAAGTGGTTGCCTGGCACGATGTGGACTGCAGGCGGTGCGGGCAAGCCTGACACAACGGCAAGAGCGTTTCTCGCAGAACCAAGATAGCTGTCGTCCTGCGGTCGATAGAGCATCGTCGGTATGCGTACAGCGGACAAGCCAGATCCCTCAAACATCATGGCCAGCGGATCCATCAGCACCAAGGCCTTCAGGCGGCGATCAACGGGCGGTTGCCAGGCTACCAGTTCAGCGGGTACGGCCGTTTTACCTTGGGCGCCGTTCGTACCATTGCCGGATGCTGAACGCGGACATGATCCCGGATCATCGTGGTTCGCGCAGTACGCACTGGCGTACGCAAAGTCGGGTTTCGCTCCCGCCAGAATCAGCGCAGTGTAGCCACCTGCCGAGTATCCGATCACTCCAATTCGGTCGACATCGGCGCTCGCCGAAAACCGTGGATCTGTGAGGACTGCATTGAGCGCGGCCTCCGCCTGTCGGGGGCGATCGATCAGAATCTGGGCTTGGGATAGTGCTCGGGGATAGCCTGAAGCGTCACCAGCATGCGTCGGCAAGACGACGATAAATCCGGCACGAGCCAGAGTTGCGGCCAATTCACGATGGCTGAAGGGGCCGCCGCCTCGTCCGTGTGAAATCAATACAACGGGGAAGCGGCCATTCGGTACAGGCGAGGCATTGCGCGTCGCCTCAACAGTAAACAGGCCCGCTTGCCACGGAACCTCACGTTCATGCGTAGGGTAAAAGATCACCGTGTCGAAAGAGGCAGCCTCGCCCACTCCCGTGAGCCGGATTACCCCTGCGTTAAAAGCGGCCGGTTCAGCCAGCGCGGAACACGTACACAGGACGGTCACTATAAGCGATGCTAACCAGCGCATGGCGATTCTCCCGAGCGGCCGGAACGGCAGGCGGAGAATAACAGAACGTTGTGACAGGTTCGCTTATCCTTGGCGTCAAGTGACATCAATGAAACCACAAGGAATCCGATCTGGGCCAAAAAAAACGGCGCAAGCCATTGGCCGTTCGCCGCGACGTAGCAACAGTCAGGAGTGCTCGAAGACTACAGTCGCGACGGGATAAAGGCACGCATCGCCGGGATTCCCAGGCCGGCGCAGCAGTTCGTCAGCGATGTCTTGCAACGCACGGTGTGGGCCATGCGGCGTAGTGGTGGAGGACAAGCGGACAAACCTGGCCCCGTGTGTGGTGCCAGTCTATCGGGAAGGGAAAGGTGGCATGCGAGCGGTGAGTACGTTTCCAGGAGGTCGAACTTTCATGTACTCGAAAACGTACTCATTCGATGTCACCTTATGATGGGATACGAGCATCTTCCAGGGACCTCCAAAAACAAAAAGCCCGCGAAGCGGGCATTTTTACGGACATCGTCCAGCAACTAATCTGAATCTATTTTTATGGTACCCAGGAGAGGACCAAAATGAAATGCGTAATTGGTTGATTTACAAGGAAAATATTGGCATGACTGCGGGCCCGTATACTCGCGAACGTACTCAATCGTGGCGCACTTGAATTTTTTGTTGCTTGTCGCAAAAGCGCAACATGCGCTTGCGCGGAGTACAGTGGCGATCGCCTGCACGTCAGCGCCCCCGTACCTTCCGAATTAATGGCCGATAGTTGGGTGGGATCCGACGTCTGAGTGTCCGAGCGACGGTGAGAGCGAAACTCTGCATATCTGCCGGTGGATTGTCGACGACCTGACCAGCGGCAACGGGTCGACAGCACGCGTTCGCGGATGTGAGAGTCGCCGCTGCGGATCCGGCTCCGGCGAACGGCCGGTTGGCAGCGCGCAGCCGCCTGCTCAGGGTCGGTAACTGAGCGTCGGCAACGGCCGATTCGGGTAAGAAGACGGGACGGGACCCGGTATGGCGGAAAAATAACGGCAGACAATATATCTCCCATCAACTCAAGGGGAGTCTGTCATGGGAAGCATTCAAAACCGGGAGCCTTGGAACAAGGACAAGCTGATCGGTCAGAAGCCGCCGTTGAAGCCAAAAGACGTCTGGGCAATCCGGATTCACCTGCAGAACGCGCATGCGGTTCGCGATCTTGCGTTATTCAATCTTGCGATCGACAGCAAGCTGCGCGGTTGCGATCCCGTCAACCTGCATGTCCGCGACGTGACTCACGGAAATCAGGTACTGCCGCGTGCGATGATAATGCAGAGCAAGACCAAACGGCCCGTGCAGTTTGAGGTCACGGCGCCGGCTCGCACTGCCGTTGCTGCATGGATTGAGAAAGGCAGGCTGAGGTCGGATCAGTACCTATTCCCGAGTCGGCTTTCTCGCTCGCTGCACATTTCGACGCGGTAATACGCCAGGATGGTTCACCAGTGGGTCGCTGCAATCGATCTTTATCCGACCGCTTACGGCACGCACACGATGCGCCGGACGAAGGCCACCTTGATTTACAAGCGTACGAAGAACCTTAGAGCCGTTCAACTCCTCCTTGGTCACAGCAAATTGGAAAGCACCGTTCGATATCTCGGGATTGAGGTCGACGATGCCCTCGAGATATCTGAGCAGACCGAAATCCAAGATCGGGGCGCGGCTGCGCGACAGTTTGCTGGCCGCCAGCCGCGCTTGCGCAACGGCTGAACCCCGCGTTTCGACCGAGATCCGTCACCCACCGCTAAGTTCGCTGGCGCCGCAGCTGGAACGTCCGGTGCACCATGGCCTGCCTCACTTTGTTGCCGGTGGGCGTCGCAAAGCGCAAGCGGATCAGAAAAGACACAGTCCTGCACACCCGGTCGGCTATCATGCCAATCCTCTCCGAAGTAGCTTCTTATGATCTCCGTCCGTAATCTCACGCTGCGCCGCGGCGTTAATGTCGTACTCGACCGCGCATCTATCACCTTCACCCCTGGCGAAAAAATTGGTCTTGTCGGGCGCAATGGCGCCGGTAAATCGTCCTTCTTCGGCCTTCTCAACGGCACGCTGCACGAAGACAGCGGCGAGTTCTCGATTCCCGCTGCGTGGAAGATGGGCCAGGTCGCGCAGGAGATGCCGGAGACCGGGCAGAGTGCGACCGACTTCGTAGTCGAGGGTGACACCGGGCTGCTGGCCGCGCAGGCCGAAGTAGCCGCCGCTGAGGCCAGCGACGATGGCATGCGCATGGCACACGCCTACATGGCCCTACACGACGCCGGTGCACACGATGCCCCCGCACGTGCTCAAGCGCTGATCCTGGGCCTTGGTTTCAGTGCTGCGCAGCTTAGCCACCCGGTCAACAGCTTCTCCGGCGGCTGGCGCATGCGACTGCAACTGGCGCGCGCGCTCATGTGTCCGTCCGACCTGCTGCTACTCGACGAGCCGACCAATCACCTCGATCTCGACGCGCTGGTCTGGCTGGAAGCCTGGCTCAGGCGCTATCAGGGAACGCTCGTAGTGATCAGCCACGACCGCGAATTCCTCGACGCGGTGACGCAGGTGACAGTGCACGTCGACAACGCCACGCTTGTGCGTTATGGCGGCAATTACAGCAGGTTCGAAGACATGCGTGCCGAGCAACTCGTGTTGCAGCAGGCCGCGGTGGCGAGGCAGGCGGACAAGATCGCGCACCTGCAGAAATTCATCGACCGCTTCAAGGCCAAGGCCTCGAAGGCGAAACAGGCGCAGAGCCGGGTCAAGGCGCTCGAGCGCATGGAGAAGATCGCACCGGTGCTTGCCGATGCGGAGTTCAACTTCGAGTTCAAGGAGCCCCTCAACGTGCCGAACCCACTGTTGTCGATGCTGGACGCGAGCTTCGGCTACCCCGCGCCGACCGGCGCACTGCCGGGCACGCCGCCCACGGTCATCGTGCGGGGCATCAACCGTTCCGTTCTGGCCGGGCAGCGCATCGGCATTCTCGGTGCCAACGGCCAGGGCAAGTCCACGCTGGTGAAGACGGTGGCGCACGCGCTTACGCCGATTGCCGGCGAAATCAGCGAAGGCAAAGGCCTGAACATCGGCTACTTCGCCCAGCAGGAACTCGACGTGCTGCGCCCGCTCGACACGCCGATGGAACACATGATCCGCCTTGCCAGGGACACGCCGGTTCAAATGCGCGCCCCCGGCCAGAGTGGAACCGAACAATCGCTTCGCACCTTCCTCGGCACCTTCAACTTCAGTGGCGACATGGTCCATCAGGCGGTTGGCACGATGAGCGGCGGCGAAAAGGCGCGGCTCGTGTTGTGCATGATCGTGTGGCAGCGTCCCAACCTTCTGCTACTCGATGAGCCCACCAACCACCTCGACCTGGCCACACGCGAAGCGCTAGCCATGGCGCTCAACGAATTCGAGGGCACGGTGATGCTGGTCAGTCACGACCGGGCCCTGCTGCGCGCCGTATGTGACGAGTTCTGGCTGGTCACCAAGGGCGGCGTCGAGCCCTTCGACGGGGATCTGGACGATTACCAGCAGTTCCTGCGCGACGAAGCCCGTCGCATGCGCGAGCAGGCTGCCGCAGAGCAGAAGGCCATCGCCTGAGTTACCTCTTGGCGGGTGGCGCGTTGCATGAGAGGCGAAGCGCGGACGACCGGGCTCAAACTCTACGCCAGCGTGCTGTTATCAACTTAAACCAACCAGCCTCCACGATCCCCGGCGGCAACTCTGTCCCCTGTCGCCTTAACCCGAGCGTGGCTCGTGCCTCACGGTCCCGCTGGACGGATTTTTGCCCCTGTTCGGGAATTTGCCGCAGCGTCATGCCACTAGGCGCCATTCAGTTTGTCAGGATCGGCATCGGGATCGGAATCCTCTGTCATGGAGTTACCTGGAGACCGTAACAGTCGCTGGGGCGTCACTTGCTGCCGACAACCGCTGCGCCGGACCGGTAGCGCAGCAAGTGATCCGTTCCAGACTCGGACAGCCAGACTTCTCCCGGCCGGCCCATCATCTGGCGTACGTTCGCGTGTGGGCGCGGCAGCGCAAACATCTCGAACCGTTCCGTTTGTGGGTCGAAGCGCACCAGCGCGTTAGCGCTCCATTCGCTGAGCCAGACGATGTCCTTGTCGTCGACGAATACCGCATACACATGCGGATCGGAGCCCGGCAGTTTCCATTCGCGCCACCGATGCGCCGCCGGGTCGAACATGCCCACCTTTCCTGCGTTCCACTCGCTGATCCAGACGCGTCCTTTTGAATCGGACCATACCCGGCGCGCTCCTTGTTCCGGTGTTGGTGGCGCGATGACTTGCGCCGCGCCGCTCTGCGGATCGATGCGGCCGAGGTAGCTGCCAGCTAGTGAAGCGAAGTACAAGCTGCCGTCAGGGGTGACGCAGATTCCATAGGCACCCGGCCCGCGCGGCGCATTGAACACGCGCATGCTGCCGCTTCCCGGGTCAAGCTCACCATAGATTCCGCCTTGTCCGGTAAACCACAGGTGCCCGCGTTTGTCGAAAACGGCCGTGTTCAGGTTGGCGTTCTGTCGGTCCTTGGGCAACGGGAAGCGCGCGACAGCGAGCGTCTTCGAATCGACGCGGACGATCGCGTTCAGCCCGCCGTCGGTAATCCACGCTGCTCCATCCGGACCGACGATCACGCCGTGCGGCGCCGATCCGTTGCCGAGCGGGACCCGCTCCGTCTTGCCGCTGTGCGGGTCCAGCCTTCCGACTGCGCCTTGCGCCTGCGCGGTGTACCAGACGGCGCCGCCAGGCTCTGGCGCGACATCGTGCGGTGCGCTGCCGGAGGGGACGGCGAACGAGTCGAACGAAGTGGACTGAGCCTGCACTGAACCAATTGCTAACATCGCGCCAACAAGAACCGACGCAAAATTTCGGAAGAACCAGGACTCGCGGATTTCCTTCACCGTCGCCGAAGCCGCTGCATTTGCGATGTGAATCACGTCCGCCTCCGTAACCAGAATTGGTTGCACACTGGTGCCCAGCTTATTGTAGGCACTAACCGGAAGAATTCTCGCGTTGGGCGTGGCCAAGGCGTGTGGCAGGCATTCGGCTGCGATTACCGGGGGGCTCGGTGGCCGCTGACGCAACAACAATACTGTTCTAGTTCGTGCGAGCCAAGGCCAGGCCGCGCGCGGTGTCAGTCCTATGGAGGCGAATATGTGAATTCGGCCAGTTTCGGCCTTTGGCCCAACCATCCGCACAGACGTTCGAACGGCGGCTTTACCCCGGACCGCGGTCCAGGTAAGCGCAGCGTTCGGTT
>NZ_PVZB01000037.1 GCF_003002025.1 Paraburkholderia sp. BL25I1N1 | reverse complement strand
TCAATCAGTTCGCCATTCTGTTCGGCGAGCGGTTCACCAGCGCCATCAACTGAGATTTCTAACCGGCCTCAGCACACAAGATTTCTGACACGTCCGACGCCGGCTCCGATTCCGACGCCGACACCGGCACCAACTCCCACACCAACTGCGACGCCGACTCCAACACCAACTCTGACGCCAACTCCGACACCAACTCCAACGCCAACGCCAACTCCGGCACCGGCACCGACACCGACTCCGACTCCGACACCGACACCGACACCGACACCAACCCCCACCTCCAACACCACCCCCATCACCGTGGAACGATGGACCGGCAACTACGTCAATATGCCGTACGTCACCGTGACGATCTGCATCCCCAGCCTTGAGGGCAGCGCCCAGTGCGCGAAGGTCGATCACATGCAACTCGACACCGGCTCGGTCGGCGTGCGCGTGCTTGCCAGTGCATTGGGCTCCGCGCTCGCCGCCCACTTGCCGACGCAATCCGGCGCCACCGATGATCCGACCGGCAACGCGTCGATCGCCGAGTGCGCCGTGTTCGGCTCCGGCTACACGTGGGGGCCCGTCAAGCGCGCCGACGTCACGATCGGCGGCAAAACTGCGGGCAACATGCCGCTACAGGTGATCGCCGACGGTCAATACGCGACGCCGTCGGACTGTCAGTCGCGCGGCGGCCACAACCTCGGCTCGGCGACGGCGCTCGGTGCGAACGGCGTGATCGGCATCGGTCCGGCGCAGCGCGACTTCCCCGCGGCGGCGCAGACCGTACTGCCATCGGCTTACTACTACTGCACGTCCGCGACGTCATGCACGAACACACGTGTTCCACTCGACACGCAGGTCATGAATCCGGTCGCCGACTTCACCTCCGACAACAACGGCACGATCATCCGTTTGCCCGCGCTGCCCGCGGGCGGCCAGGCGAGCGTGACGGGTGAACTGGTGTTCGGCATCGGCACGCAGGAGAACAATGCCATGCCTTCGCAGCCGAACGTCCTCGCACTCGACCAGTACGGCTATTTCTCGACCACGTACAAAGGCAACACGTTCAGCAGTGCCATCGACAGCGGTTCCAACACGAACATCTTCGCGGACTACACGGTGCCCTATTCCGGCGACTGGTACGTGCCGGCGACCACGCTCAGCCTGTCCGCCATTCTCAGCGGCATCGGCAAGACCGCCGCGTCCGTCAACGTGCCGTTCTCGCTCGCCAACGGCTGGACCTTGATGGCAAACCAGTACGCGGCTTATGACAGCCTGGGTTCGCCAGCGGCCGGCATGTTCATCTGGGGCCTGCCGTTCTTCTTCGGCCGCAGCGTGTACACGGCAATCAACAACGTGATGGTCGGCAAGCAACCCGCGCCGTTCATCGCGTTCTGATCGAAGGCGAGCGATACAAGTCCCGCAACCGGGACTAAAGATAGTAAACGGCCGGCGCCGCACCACGCCGGCCGCTCCGTGACCGATCGAGCCCCGCCCGCTCCACTTCCTCACCACGCGCTTCTCGATCCGCGCCTCGGCATAAGCCCAGCACTGCATGCACAACCGCGCAGCGGCCATGCACCGCCGACGCCCGCTGGCGGATACATGCGCTTCGTTGCGGCGCGACACGCACCCGAACGAGGCGCATCGCGCGATGCTGCACCAATTCCGCGCCTATCACGCATGCGCCGCCCTCCCGCAGCCGCGCCGCAGCATGCGCCCCACGCCATACAAGTCGAAATTACTGCATGGCATGTGCCTTGCAGTACATAAGCGGCAAGTCATGCGGGATAAGCCCTGCTGGCTGAAATCGACGCCCATAAACAGTCACCATCAATGGCAAGGGGATATACATGAAACGTCGCAGTCTGTTGAAGTTCGGCTCCATGTCGGGCGCGTTGGCGCTTGCAGGTCAGGTTCCGTTTGCGCAGGCGCAGTCCAGTGGTCCGATCAAGGTAGGTATCCTGCATTCGCTGTCGGGCACGATGGCCATCTCGGAGACATCGCTCAAGGACACCGCGTTGATGACCATTGCGGACATCAACAAGAACGGCGGCGTGATGGGTCGTCAGCTGGAGCCGGTGGTGGTCGACCCGGCGTCGAACTGGCCGCTGTTCGCTGAAAAAGCGCGTCAGCTGATCACGCAGGACAAGTGCGCCGTGGTGTTCGGCTGCTGGACTTCGGTGTCGCGCAAGTCGGTGCTGCCGGTGTTCGAGGAACTGAACGGCCTGCTGTTCTACCCCGTGCAATACGAAGGCGAGGAAATGTCGCGCAACGTGTTCTACACGGGCGCAGCGCCGAATCAGCAAGCGATTCCGGCGACCGAATACCTGATGAGCGCGGAAGGCGGCGGCGCCAAGCGCTTCTTCCTGTTGGGCACCGACTATGTGTACCCCCGCACGACCAACAAGATCCTGCGCGCGTTCCTCAAGTCGAAGGGCGTGCAGGAAGCCGACATCCAGGAGGTCTACACGCCGTTCGGCCACAGCGACTATCAGACCATCGTCGCGAACATCAAGACCTTCTCGCAAGGCGGCAAGACCGCGGTGATCTCGACCGTGAACGGCGACTCGAACGTGCCGTTCTACAAGGAACTGGGCAACCAGGGGTTGAAGGCGTCGGACGTGCCGGTTGTTGCGTTCTCGGTCGGCGAGGAAGAACTGCGCGGCATCGATACGAAGCCGCTGGTCGGCAACCTGGCCGCGTGGAACTACTTCATGTCGCTGCGCAACCCGGCCAATGAAAAGTTCAAGAAGCAATGGGCCGCATGGGTCGCGCAGAACAACCTGCCGGGCGGCACCAAGCGCGTGACCAACGACCCGATGGAAGCGACTTTCGTCGGCATCCATATGTGGAAGCAGGCAGTCGAGAAGGCCAAGAGCACGGAAGTGGACAAGGTGCGCGTGGCGATGGTCGGCCAGACCTTCGCGGCGCCGTCTGGCTTCACGCTGGAAATGGACGGCAACCACCACCTGCACAAGCCGGTGATGATCGGCGAAGTGCGTGCCGATGGTCAGTTCAACGTGGTGTGGCGGACCAAGACCGCGGTTCGCGCGCAGCCGTGGAGCCCGTTCATCGCCGGCAATTCGAGCAAGCCGGATGTGGTCAGTTCGATTCCGGCGTTCCTGAAGCGCTCGCGCGTCGCCTGACAGGAAGGCGTGCCGCGACGGTGAAACTCGCCGACGCGGCACGTCGATTTGCCGATTGCAATCCCGCGACGGGCGCGCCCACCGCACCCGCGTTCGTGCCTTGATCGGATGTCCGAAAGGCACGACCCTCGCGCGCAGCAACCCGACGGCGCGGCAACGGCGCTTGCCCCCATGCCGCGCCGCTGCGCCGGATTTTCTTCAAAGGCCACCATGGCGTTTTCATTCCTGATATCCGCACGAAAAGTCGCAGGAAAAGTCGCAGGAAAGGCCGCACGACGCGGCGTCGTTGCCGCGGCGCTCGTGCTGCTCGCCGGCGCACCGCTGGCCGCCTTCGCGCTGACCCAGGCCGATGTTGCGCCGCTCGCCGGCGATGACTTCGACGCGAAGTCCGCGGCCATCGACAAGCTGATCGCCAATCACGACAAAGAATCGATGGCGGTGCTCAAAGCGCTCTCCGAAGATAGCGCGCTCGCCACCGACGCGGGCGCAGTGCTGCTTCAGGACGGCGATACGGCGAAAGACGCGGTCACCGGCAAGACCATCGCCGCGGGCGATGCGCAACCAGTCACGCTGAACAATCTGCTGCGCTCCAAAGTGGCGGGCGCGCTGTCCGGCCTGCAACTGGATTCGCCGGATGTGGCCACACGCGATGCCGCCGTTACCGCGCTGCTGCAAAACCCCGATCCGTCGATCAAACCGCTCGTCGACGCGGCACGCGCGAAGGAAACCGATCCCGCGTTGAAGAAGCGCCTCGATACGCTATGGGCAATGACGGCCCTGCATGACGCCGATCCGGCCAGGCGCCTCGAAGCCGTGCAACTGGTCGCCGCGCGGCACGACCTCGACATGAACGAACTGCTGCGGCCGCTCGTCGCGAAGAAGCCGGACGGCACCTTTGTGGAAGCCGACGATCGCGTGCGCGCCGCCGCGCAAAGCGGCATCGACGAACTCGACGCGATCCAGCGCCGCAGCCAGATCGCTGGCACGCTGTTCGCCGGCCTGTCGCTCGGCAGCGTGCTGCTGCTCGCCGCGCTGGGCCTCGCCATCACGTACGGGCTGATCGGCGTGATCAACATGGCGCACGGCGAATTCCTGATGATCGGCGCATATGCCACCTACGTCGTGCAGAACCTCTTTCAGCGCTTCGCGCCCGGCGCGTTCGACTGGTATCCGCTGCTCGCCATTCCGGCTTCGTTCGTCGCCGCGGGACTGGTGGGCATCGTGCTCGAACGGCTGGTACTGAAGCATCTTTATGGCCGTCCGCTCGAGACGTTGCTGACCACCTTCGGCATCAGCCTGATCCTGATTCAGGCGACGCGCATGCTATTCGGCGCGCAGAACGTGCAAGTCGTCAACCCGGCGTGGATGAGCGGCGGCGTCACCGTCTTGCCCAATCTGATCCTGCCGTACAACCGGCTCGCGATTCTCGCGTTCTCGCTGATCGTGGTTGGCATCGCGTGGGCCGTGCTCACGAAGACGCGTCTCGGCCTCTTTGTGCGCGCCGTCACGCAGAACCGCCGTATGGCGGCCTGCGTCGGCGTGAAGACCGCGCGGGTCGATTCGTATGCGTTCGCGTTCGGCGCGGGCATCGCGGGTCTGGGCGGCTGCGCGCTCTCGCAGATCGGCAATGTCGGTCCGGACCTCGGCCAGAGCTACATCATCGATTCCTTCATGGCCGTCGTGCTCGGCGGTGTCGGTCAACTGGCCGGCACGGTGATCGGCGGCTTCGGCCTCGGGCTCATCAGCAAGGCAATCGAACCGTTCTGGGGCGCGGTGCTCGCGAAAATCGCGGTGCTCGTGCTGATCGTGTTGTTCATCCAGAAGCGTCCGCAGGGCATGTTCGCCCTCAAGGGCCGCAGCGCGGAGGCATGAGATGGCATCGGCAACTTCATTGGCTCATGTCGGCGCAGCGAGCGGTGGCGCCAGCGCCGGGCGCGAGCCTCAATCCGGTTTCGCGCTCGGCCTGCCGCCGCGCCCTGCGCTGTTGTCGCGGCGCGCGTGGTTCGCACTGGTCGCGTTGATTATCGTCTTCGGTCTGGGCGTGCCGTTCGCCACGCTGGTGGTGCCGGAGACGAGCGCGCTGCATCTGTCCGCCTACGCGATGACGATCACCGGCAAGTTCATGTGCTACGCGATCGCCGCGCTCGCACTCGATCTCGTGTGGGGTTACTGCGGCATTCTGAGCCTCGGCCACGCGTTGTTCTTCGCGCTCGGCGGCTACGCGATCGGCATGTACCTGATGCGCTCGATCGGCCACGAAGGCAAATACGGCAGCGACCTGCCCGACTTCATGGTGTTTCTCGACTGGCACCAACTGCCGTGGTACTGGCAAGGCACGCAGCATCTCGGGTATGCGCTGCTGCTGGTGGTGCTGGTGCCGGCGGTGGTCGCGTGGGTATTCGGCTTCTTCACGTTCCGCTCGCGGGTGAAGGGCGTGTATCTGTCGATCATCACGCAGGCCATGACCTTCGCCGCGATGCTGCTGTTCTATCGCAACGAAACGGGCTTCGGCGGCAATAACGGCTTTACCGACTTCAAGCGCATAGGCGGCTTTCCGATCACGCATCCCGGCACGCGCACTGCCCTGCTGCTGATTACGTTCGCCGTGCTGATTCTCGCGTTCATCGGCGCGCGAGCCATCGTCACCTCGAAGCTCGGCCGCGTGGTGACCGCGGTGCGCGACGGCGAAACGCGTTTGATGTTCCTCGGCTACAGCCCGCTTGCGTACAAGCTGTTCGTGTGGACCGTGTCCGCCGTGTTGTGCGGCATTGCCGGCGCCTTGTATGTGCCGCAGGTCGGCATTATCAATCCGGGCGAAATGTCGCCGGGCAACTCGATCGAAATGGCGATCTGGGTCGCCGTGGGCGGACGCGGCACGCTGATCGGTCCGATCATCGGCGCCTTCGCGGTGAATGGCGCGAAGAGCTTCTTCACGGCGAACTTCCCTGAATACTGGCTGTTCTTTCTTGGCTTAATCTTCGTGCTGGTTCCGCTGTTGTTGCCCAACGGCATCATGGGACTGATCGAAATGGCGACGCGCAAAAGGAACCGCTCATGAACGAAAACCCGATGGTTCCTGACCTGGCTTTACCGGAAGAACCGGCTGAAACCTCGTTGAGCGGCGTCGCGAGCTTGGGCCGCGCGGTCGTGCCCGGCGAGATCGACGTGTCGCACGGCACGATCCTGTATCTCGAAGACGTGACCGTGAGCTTCGACGGCTTTCGCGCGCTGAATGCGCTGACGCTGACCATCGACGCCGGGGAATTGCGCTGCATCATCGGTCCAAACGGCGCCGGCAAGACGACGATGATGGACGTCATCACCGGCAAGACCGAGCCGGATTCCGGCAAGGTCTATCTCGGCCAGTCGATCGATCTGACGCGGATGAACGAGCCGTCTATCGCGCGCGCCGGCATCGGCCGCAAGTTTCAGAAGCCGACTGTGTTCGAGCAGCATCCCGTGTGGGAAAACCTCGAACTGGCGATGAAGGCCGACAAGGGCTGGTGGGCTTCGTTGCGCGCGCGGCTGGATCGCGAGGCGCAAGCACGCATTGAAGAGACACTCGCACTGATCGGTCTGGAGAGCGAAGCGCGGCGGCTCGCCGGCGAACTCTCGCACGGCCAGAAGCAACGGCTCGAAATCGGCATGTTGCTGATGCAGCAACCGGCTTTGCTGCTGCTCGACGAACCGGCCGCCGGCATGACCGATGACGAAACCATGCAACTCGCCGAACTGCTCAACCATCTGCGCGGCACCTGTTCGATGATGGTCGTCGAGCACGACATGGAGTTCGTGGCGGCGCTGTCGGGCGCGGCCGGCAAGGTGACGGTGATGGCCGAAGGGCGCGTGCTCGCTCACGGCACACTCGACGAAGTGAAACGCGACGAGACAGTCATCGAATCGTATCTGGGCAGGTGAAAACGAAAAGGTCGAACGGACATGCTAGAAGTAGAGAACCTGAACCAGTACTACGGCGGCAGCCACATTCTGCGCGATGTGAAGCTCACCGTGCCGGATGGCAAACTCACCGTGCTGCTCGGCCGCAACGGCGTGGGCAAGACCACGCTGCTGCGCTGCCTGATGGGCGTCGTGCAAACGAAGAGCGGTTCGATCGCCTGGCGCGGCGCGCCGATCACCAAACTGCCGACTTACTCGCGCGTGGAAAAGGGCCTCGCTTACGTGCCGCAGGGGCGCGATATCTTTCCGCGCTTGACCGTCGAAGAGAATCTGCTGGTGGGGGCCGCCAGCAAGAAGGCGCCCAAGAAGATCCCGGATCGTATCTATGAACTCTTTCCGGTGCTGAAGGATATGCGCAGCCGTCGCGGCGGCGATCTGTCGGGCGGTCAGCAGCAACAGCTCGCGATTGGCCGCGCGTTGATGAGCGATCCGCAATTGCTGATTCTCGACGAACCCACCGAAGGCATTCAGCCGTCGATCATCCAGGATATCGGCCGCACGCTGCGTCAACTGGTCGAGGAAATGGGCATGACGGTACTGCTCGTCGAGCAGTACTACGACTTCGCCAAGGACATCGCCGACCGGTATTGGGTGATGAGCCGTGGCGAGATCATCGCGGGCGGCGAAGGCGCCAATATGGATACGGATGGCGTGCGGGGGTTGATCGCAGTGTGAACGGCGTTGGACGTCGTGCATGCTATTCTCGATGCATCCTGTGTCAGCGCTGTTGAGCGCTGTCTGACGTGCGCAGGCACGCTTTGCTTTTCTTCGTCTGGTCGCACTCCATTCGCATGTCGCTTCACGAAAATCACGTCACACTCGCTACCGCGCAAGACGGCGCGCATTCGCAATGGCGCGCACGTCTGGAACTTGGGTTCGTCAGGGATGGAGAGCGGACCACGCTCAAGCATCGGCTGCATGACGGGCCGTTGCGGGTTCAGCGGCCGCTTTATCCTGAAGGACAAGGCATTTGTCATGCGGTGATCGTGCATCCGCCGGGTGGTGTTGCGGGTGGTGATCGGCTTGCTATTGATGTTGATGTTGGCGCAGATGCGCATGCTGTAATCACCACGCCGGGGGCGACCAAGTGGTACAAGTCCAATGGGCGCGAGGCGCAGCAGCAGATCGCAGTGCGTGTCGGTGAGCGGGCTAAGCTCGATTGGCTGCCGCAGAATAATATTGTTTTTGATCGTGTGAATGCGAAGCTGGATTTTTCGTTGACGCTGGCTCACGATGCCACTGCGATCGGCTGGGATGCGACGCAGCTCGGGCGCCAGGCTGCTGGTGAGCGGTGGTCGGATGGGCGTTTGCGTGCGGTTTCGCGGATTGTTGGGGCTGATGGCGAGTTGCTGTGGTTCGAGCGCGCGAGTTTTGAGGCGAATGATTCGCTACGCGATGCTGCTCAAGGGCTGGCGGGGTTTCCTGCGTATGGGACGCTTTGGGCTGTCGGGGCGGCTTGCGATGATGCGCTTGCTGAGGCGTTGACGGCTGAATTGCCGTTTGATGATTCGGTGCGGATGGCGGCTTCTTGCGTGACTTCTGGAGTGCTCGTCGTGCGGGGGGTTTCGAGGTCGATGGAATTGCTGCAGCGGGCGTTTGTGAAATGCTGGATGCAGTTGCGGCCGGTGGTGCATGGGGTTGGGGGGAGGCCGTTGCGGATTTGGGCGACTTGAGGGGGCTAGCGCGTTGTACGCGAACGTTTCGCGCGTGGGGCCCATCACGTCGTACGTGTCGCTGAGAAAGTCCTGCGACGAGCCGGCCCCTCCGAACTCATGTCCCTTGATCTGCGGCAGGCCGAATTTCGGCATCTTTATTTCTGTCGGCAAAAGCCGTTCCCAAGGCAGGCCGACGCCTGCTCCGCTGTAGTGAAAATCGCGTGGCTGCAGCGCGCGATCCCTGAGCTGGATCCAACCGCCCGAAGCCACAATGAAATCCACTCCCGCACCGGCGGCGGATCCGGTGGAACACCGCCACTGAGTTCGCCTCAGCAACGACATGCTCTACCCTCCTTTCGTTCTCGTCCGTAGCCAACTCAATAAACCGGCAACCAGAAACCCGCCGCCAAGGAGTTCGAGCAAGATCGGACCGAACCAGATCGTGCCGACCTTATCCAGCGTCGCGCTCTGCAATGGTTCATCCTCTGCGTAGCGAACCTGCACGACGTCCCCCACTTTCATATCGAAGATGAGCCCACCCTCGGGATAAGAGAAACGCTCCCCTCTTCGTGTCATAAACGCCACTCTCGGATGACTCCCGCCCGCATTCAGTGCGACCACGCGCCCGGGAACCACAACCGACGACAAAACAAAATGCCGGGTATTCATCGCCGTCAGCGACGCCGCGACGAGAAGCGCTATTCCGATGGCAATGACAGTGAAGGCTCTAAACATCGCGCACCGCGACTACTCCTCGCTATCCCATTGTTCAAGCAACTCCGTGGGAATGGCCTTGACGACATCCACATATCGTTTCCCCACAAACCGTTCCGCGCGCTTCAGCAACACGGGGATCGGACTGCTCGGCTCGTGTTGCTCGAACCAGTATCGAGCTTCCCGGATACGCTCCAAGGCGCCCTCACGACCTGCCGCAGCCACATTGACGCCGAGGCTAACCGGCGCAGCGCAACCGGCCGGCGGCAAAATGTCGTCATGCTCGAAGCAAGTCTCCTCGTTCGACGCTGCCACTGCACCGGTATCGTCGAGCGGCATCGCCTCCACCAATCCGTCAATTGGCGCCGTCGTCACGCGCGGGCGATCTCCCGCCACGCGCCGCAACAACCGCGTGAGCGCAGCGAGGTCCGGTTGGTAGACGCCCAGATACGCCTTGCACCAGGCGTCGATGGACTCCAGGCTCGCGAGCGCGTCATCGAAGCCGCGCAGCATGTCCGGCTGCTGGACGCGCAGATCCTCGAGTTGCCGCGTAACGGATTCGGGCGCGAGCGCATCGCTCGGCCGCGGACGTGCAAACGCGCGCTCGACGTCGCGCATCTGAAGCCGCGTGGCGGTCGAACGCGTCAACGCGATCTCCCGCAGGTCGGACAGCAATCCATCCGAATCCGTCAGCGCCTGCAAAGCGTTCATGCGGATTTCGAGCGCCGCTTCCAGATCGTCGTCTACACCGGGTTGGGGATGGAGCGCGCCGGGAAACGCGGCGAGCCATGCGGCTAACAGCCCCAGCCCTTCCGCCAGTCCCGCCGCTGCCGCGAGCCTCGTGCGGCAGCGCGTGAACAACACCGCGAGACGCATGTCCTTGCTGCGCATCATCAGGCGTCGGCAATCGCGCTCGACCTCGCTCCAGTTCACCGGTTCCGGTATCCCCACGAAGTCGCCGTACTGCGCGTCCACTTTCACGGCCATCTGCGCGGACAGCACGACGAATTCCGGGTCGTATTCGAGGTCGGCCCCGCACGGCGCGGCGGCGTCGACCGGCGACATCCAGTCGTGAGGCAGGGGTGTGACAGCCTTGGCTGCCGACACCTTCGCCGTCGGTTGTCTCTTGCTGCTACTCATCTTGTCCCTTCATTTGCGGCGTGACCCGACGCTTGCCCGCCGCGTCGATACGTTGTTTCGCGAACGTGCCGGCGTAGCGTTCAGGCTCGAAGCGCATGCCGGTAACCGGCTCGCCGCTGAGCGAGCGACTGAGCCATCCTGACCAGCCCAATTGCTGCGGGCCGCCCATCACGGCAGGCGGCGCGCTTTGTGCGCGGATGCGCAACTCCAGCTCCCATTCGCATTCGCGACCGATGAAACTCCGCACCCAATCGGCCAGTTGCGGCAGATCCGCGCCACGAGGCGTGAAGCGCAGGTATTCGTCGATATCGACCGGGCCGATAATGATCCGGAAACGGTGCTGACTATCCGGCACCTGCTCACCGAGCATCGATACGCACATCGGCACCGATGCGGCGCATCAGCGAAAAAAATCCGAAATGCCATGGCTGCGTCTGCAACCGCTCGACCGCATCCGCCGATAGCGCCGTGTCGCGCAGCGTTGACGTGAATAGGGCCCGGTCCATCAAGCCACTCCGCGTGTGCCCATGCGCACGGGCCAGCGCATCAATTGTCCGCGCTGCATTGAGTGAAGCTCGGTCTGCGTGAACGAATTGATAGATACGTGCCGTGCAAGATAGTGCTCGAGAATCAGCCCGAACAGGTAGGGGCTCAAACCGGAAAAGCCAGTTTCATCGACCGTCAACTGACATTCGATGCCGCGACCGAACACCAGCGGGCCGCCGCCGGGCAGCTTCCTCGCGACTGGTCGCGTCTTCACGCCAACGAGGCTTTCCACCTGACGCCGCGGTCCCACGTCGTCGCCGGTGAGGAACAGGCGCAGCATGTCGCGCACACCCTGGCCGCCAGGGCGGTGATCCATATCTTCCAGCGGCAAATAGTTGAAATTCAGTTGCCGGATAAGCCGCCATGCTGTTTCACGCTCGGCAAACGGCGCGCGTGGCGCGCTCGGCGCACGAATCAAGCCGACGCTGGTCGCGGGCACCGAATCAACGGCGTCCAGATCGTTCACGCCGTTGCGCGGCAACAGATTCGGCAAGTCGCGATTGGTCAGCCAGGCGTCGATCGACAGATAGCGCATTCCTTCGTGATAGGGCGCTTCCTGCTGATCGACCAGCGACACGAACACTTCAGTTCCAATGTACGGCGTGCGCGTGCCATAGCGGCGGGCCGAGTCCGATAACAACCGGCGTTCGCGGCGCAGCGAAAAATAGCGCCCGTGGTTGTCTTCGTCATTGTTCAGCGTTTGATACAGCGGCCGGAAGGCGAATTCCGTCGAGTTCTTGCCGACTTGCGCCCAGAGTGCTTCGACCGAATAGACTTCGTAATCGAGCGGCGCGCTGCGCTTCGGAACCAGATGGAATTCCGTGCTGGCCTGATTCAATTCGATGCGCTGCGCTTTGCGCGGAAACAGATTGATCACGGGCGTGCAAAACAGCGCGAAACGCGAGGCGTCGACAAGGCCGATCAGCCGGTCCGGCGACTGATCGAGCAGCACGACAATCTCGACTTCACGGCCTCTCGCCTTGCTCAGCCCTTCGCGCAGTCCGGTCAGCGTGAAAAAATAAAAGCGACTCGGACAGGCGAAATATTCGTGCAGAAGATTGTGACCATGGAATTTCGCCCAGCTAAGCGGCAGCAACCCCTGATCGATGCCAAGCCCCTCGTGTGCGACCGCGCCATGCGTGACCACACAGAACGCGCGCGCCGCGTCGCCGAAACACCCAGGCTCGCCCGTGATCGACGCAACGCCTGCCGCGTGAAGCAGTTCGAACAGATGCGACGCAACCTGCTCATCTCCCGCGAGATAGACCGGCAGTCGGTCCAGTCCGCACAGCTCGGCGATTTTGGCCTCGCCCGTGGCACGCAACCGCAGCCGCAACGCGCCACGCACTTGCGTATGGGGCGGTACATAGCGGTCGAGCATGGGAATGTCCGGCGGAATCCCCGTCAGTTGTGCGTGGGTAATCTCAAGGGGATAGAGTGCGACATCCTGGCCCGTGCGGAATTCGCACACTGTGTCCTCCCCTGCCGACTTGCGGCCCGTGAGCATGCTGCCACGCGGCACACGGAAGCCTTCGACGAGGTTGCCTTCGCTGGGACTCGGATAGAAACGCGCGACCGACATGGACGGCGTGGGCGCTACGTAGGTCGGGTAGATCACCTCCAGCAGACGTCCCGTGAAGCGCGGGAACTCCGCGTCGAGCTTGAGCTGCATGCGCGCCGCCATGAAGCTGAACGACTCGATCAGCCGTTCGACGTACGGATCGGTCATCTCGCCGGCCTGCATGCCGAGCCGGCGTGCGATCTTCGGATGCAGTTGCGCGAACTCGCCAGCCAGTTCGCGTACATACATCAGTTCCTGGTTGTAGTAATCGAGCAGTCGCGGATCCATAACAATGTCCTGTGGTCAACGAGCGGCTGCGTGCAGGCGGCTCGTTTCCAGGTCGAGCGAGCTTTGCACCATGAACTCGAGCGGATAGGGGTCCATGCGGATCATTCCGCGAATCTCGAACGCGAGGTGGTTGTAGCGACTCTGGCTATCGACATCCGTGAGGGGCACGACCTGCACCGTATGTGCAATCAGGCGTGGCTCGAAGTCGCGTATGGCGCCCCGTATCACCTGTTCGATCTTCGCCCATTTGTGCGACGCCATGAACGCGCCTGCGAGCGGCGGCACGCCAAAGTTGATGGTCGATGCGGCCGCGTATGAATGCCGCTTCCGATCGATCAGGTCTTCGATGCTGGTTGCGTTGAGCAGAAACGCAAGATCGCGCTGGATGATGTCGCGCATCTGCGCCCGGCTGACCGCATACTCGCCGGGGGCCTCGGTCTGCCGGTGCGGCGCGTCATCGCGCAGTCGATCGAATAAGGTGGGCAGCAGTTGTGCATCGGCCTGGCGCGGCGCGGACGCCGTTCGGTCCGGTTCATGACGTTGGCGGCTCATCGCTGCACTCCTGCCGCCGCACTGGAGCACGCGGCGCCGTCCACTGCGACGGGACCAAACGAACAGTCAGCCAATTCGAACAGATCAAAATCGGCCACGCTTGTAGTCCACGTCTTACGCCCGGATGCAATGACGGCGGTGCGCCCCGACTCATGCCAAACGGTCTCATGCCCGAGTTGCAGCGTTTCGCGCAGGACAGGAGGCTCGTGGGCGGCGAGCGGGTAACGTGCCGGCATGAAGCCGCGCACCACCGCGCCGTCGATCAGCGACAGCGTGCACGGCGCCCACACGAGGTCGAGTAGTGTCGAGGGCCTTTCGATCCGCCAACTGGCGAGATCCGCCAGCGAAAGCCAGCGATAGCGCCCCGCGGTAATTACCTCACAAGCCGGGCCCAGCCGCGAATCGCTGTCGCCGATCCACTCAAAGCGCTGATTCGAGGTGTGCCCGGGGACCAGCGGAGCGAGATCTAACGCGCGCTCCCGGGCGTCATCCGACGCTTCCTGTTGTCCCTGTGCGGACAGTTTGAGGGCATTGAGCATCCCATGTATCCACGCGGGCGCGTCGCCGAGTACCAACCCCGGCTCCTGCTGCCCGGCCATGACTTTTGCGCGCCAGTGTTCCGCGCGAACCAGATCTCGACAGGCTTGCGCGACGGACGCCTGGGACGGCTCCAGTTGGGCAAAAACCTGGAGTTGCTGGATGGCCCGCGTCCACTGGTAGGTGATACATAGCCACTGGAACAGCATCCAGCGATGCGCGGCCAACGTCGGCTGACTACGAATGTTCGCTTCGACCATTTCGATCTGCGCTGCCGGCGAGCACTGGCGTTCCCGGCTCGCGACATCATGTCGCGGTTGGACGGTCATTCGTTGGACTCGTGGTGAATGTGAGTGTTCAGAGCGGCTAGCGGGCTGTCTATCGCAAGCGTGTGATGGTCCCGCCGCGCGACTGGCGGCGGCGCCATTCCCACGCGGCGCGCCGTCGACGCGCGATATTCGGCTGGTGCGAACAGGCGAAGGATCTCCGGCACTGCGTCCTGTACGGCCAGATCCGTCACGCCGATTTCGTGCAACGCATCGAAGGCTTCCTCGAGCACGTCGATGTCGGATAGCAGAGTGTGGATTGAACTTGAATCATCCTCGGCGTGGGCTCGTTCACCCATCGCCTCTTTGCCCAATCCGGGTATCCCTGTTGCAAACGACCCGACCCATTCCGAGTTGGGCAGGAAGTACGGCGATTCGAGCGCCTGGTAATACTGTTCATTGAGCGTGGCCAGAAGATCGTCCCGATCGGTATGTGTCGACGCGTCCGGCCGCTCGAATGCCGACGCGTCATACGCAGCGTTCGCCGACGAACCCAGCAACTCGAAGATAGCCTCGCTCGACTCCGGTGAGCAGTCGCTGCGATCCGACCCAGCCAGCCCCTGGCGTTGCATACGTGATTGCCCCTGAACCTGCCCCCGCAAACCCATGTGCATCCAGGACGGGTCGCGATGCAGAGCACTCCGATCGGCGGTTGCGCGCGACGGCCTGCCAAGAACTTTGCGGAGGTAAGTATGAAATGTCATTGCGTGACGTCAAGCAGGTCTATGCCGACCGTGAATCCGTTATGCCGAACAAAACGGAATTAACGCATGACAACACGATTGATGTCCACCGCCAATTTCCGCAGCGATGTTTAAAAATTGAGATTTAATTCGAGATAAATTAAACGACATTCCGAAATACAAATACTCCGACATATATCCAGCAACAACATGCCAGATTTTTCCTACGCAGAGGGAATCTTCAACTCAATGCGCGGAAATCTCTCAACGCCAAAACAAATTAAATTCCCACACTAAACACTATTATTTTCAATGGTTTAACCTATATTTTTATCTTAACAACTCACAGAACAGGCTAAGTCTACATTTGTTGCCGATCAAAAAATTCACGTATTACCGAAAAATAAAAATCACCTGCACACATTGACTGATCCAAACTTGAAGTCCGATAATTCAGAAAACTCCATTAAACGGAGACAGGTTCGAAAAGTGCCGAATTACATAACGAAAGCGAAGCGTTTGACCGTATAAGACAATTCTCTTAAATAGCTTCCATTTTCACTTGTGCAGGCTCAATTCCAATCAGTCATCCTAATAAATCACACGCGACTAGTTCATGACGATTTCCCGCCAGGCACTCTTCGGCAAGCTCGGGGCCACACTCTTCCGCAGCATCGAATCCGCTACCGCGTTTTGCAAGCTGCGTGGCAACCCGTATGTGGAGCTTGTCCACTGGCTGCATCAATTGTTCCAATTGCCGGACAGCGACATGCACCGCATTGCTCGGCATGCGGGAATCGAACGTGAAACACTGGAACGCGATCTCGCACGGGCGCTCGCTGCCTTGCCCGCGGGCGCCAGTTCGATCAGCGACATCTCGCACCATATTGAACTGGCCGTCGAGCGAGCATGGGTGCTTGCCACGCTCGATTTCGGCGACCGCCGGATACGCGGCGCGTGGTTGCTTGCGGCACTGCTTGGCACGCCGGAACTGCGTCGGGTATTGCTTTCGGCTTCGCCCGCATTCGCACGCATCCCGGCCGATATGCCACGCGACGAACTGATTGCATGGATCGACGGCTCGCCCGAGTCTTCCGACGCACCGTACGACAACACGGACTTCTCCGCCGCGGTGCCGGGCGAAGCTTCGCAGGCATTGCCCGCAGGTTCGAAGAGCTCGCGAATCGAGCAGTACTGCAGCGACCTGAGCGCGCGAGCTCGCGCAGGTGAAATCGACATCGTGACAGGACGCGAGCAGGAGATTCGCACAATCATCGATATCCTGCTGCGCCGCCGTCAGAACAACCCGCTGCTCACAGGTGAGGCCGGCGTCGGCAAGACCGCTGTCGTCGAAGGGCTCGCACTGGCCATCGCTAACGGCGACGTACCACCCGCGTTGGCCGACGTGCGGCTCATGACGCTCGATGTCGGTGCATTGCTGGCTGGTGCGAGTATGAAAGGGGAATTCGAGTCGCGGCTCAAAGGCGTGCTCGAAGCCGCGTTACGGTCCACGACACCCATCATTCTGTTCGTCGACGAAATCCACACGCTCGTTGGCGCGGGCGGTCAGGCCGGCACCGGCGACGCCGCCAACCTTCTCAAGCCGGCCCTCGCGCGAGGCACAGTGCGCATGATCGGAGCGACGACCTGGTCGGAGTACAAGCGGCACGTCGAGAAAGATCCCGCTCTCACTCGGCGCTTTCAGGTGCTGCAGGTCGCCGAGCCGCGGGAAGCCGCAGCCATCGACATGGTGCGAGGACTGGCCGACACGTTTTCGAAGCACCACGGCGTGATTGTCCGAGACGAAGCGATCCGTGCCGCCGTTACGTTGTCCCACCGTTATATTCCTTCGCGCCAGTTGCCCGACAAGGCGATCAGTCTGCTCGACACCGCATGCGCACGCGTGGCGCTCTCACAGCACGCGCCGCCGCGCGAACTGCAAAGCGTGCGTCAACGACTTCGGGCGGCGCGCGTCGAATGTAGCCTGCTCGAACAGGAGGCGCGTATCGGACTCCAGGCGGCGGAGGCGCTGTGTGCCGCCAGGGCGCGCATCGGTACGCTCTGTACGGAGGAAAGCGCAATCGACGCACATTGGCAGGCCCAGCTCGCAGCCGCACAGGCGTTAGCCAGCGCCCGCAACGCCATCCTTACCCAGCCCGATCCGGATCACGCCGATGTTGTGCCGTCCCTCGCGACACTCGGCCAGCTGAAGCACCGCCTCCGTGACCTTCAGGGTGAGACGCCACTCGTGTTCCCGGAAGTAGACGAAACGATCATCGCGGAAATCGTCTCGGACTGGACCGGCATTCCCGTCGGCCGCATGGTAACGAATGAAGTTGCGGCTGTGCGCACCTTGCCCGAAACACTCGCCGCCCGCGTGATCGGGCAAAGCGATGCCTTGCGTCAGATCGGTGAGCGAGTGCAGACGGCGCGCGCGGGTCTTGGCGATCCACGCAAACCACTCGGCGTGTTTCTGCTGGCGGGGCCGTCCGGCGTCGGCAAGACGGAAACGGCGCTCGCACTGGCCGAAGCCCTGTATGGCGGCGAGCAGAACCTGATCACGATCAACATGAGCGAGTATCAGGAGGCGCACACGGTCTCCGGACTCAAGGGCGCACCGCCCGGATACGTCGGCTACGGTGAAGGCGGCGTGCTGACAGAAGCCGTCCGTCGGCGCCCGTATGCGGTTGTTCTGCTCGACGAGATCGAAAAGGCCCATCACGACGTACATGAAATATTCTTCCAGGTCTTCGACAAAGGCTACATGGAAGACGGCGATGGACGCTACATCGACTTCCGCAATACCACGATCCTTTTGACCAGCAATGTCGGTTCCGAGTTGACAGCGAGCCTATGCGCGGACGCCACACTCGCACCCGATCAGGATGCCCTGTGTGAAGCCTTAGGCCTGGAGTTGCTGAAAGTATTTCCCGCAGCCTTCCTCGGACGCGTGACCGTCGTGCCGTATCGCCCGCTGGTCCACGCCTCGCTCGCCAGCATCGTGCGTCTGCATATGAACCGTGTCGTGCGGCGTATGGCCGACAGTCATGGCATTGCGCTGCATTACAACGAGCAGGTCATCGACTACATCGTCAGCCGCTGCCTCGTGCAGGAGACCGGCGCTCGGGTGTTGATCGGGTTTATCGAACAACACGTTCTGCCGAGACTGTCCGCTCTCTGGCTCGACGCTTTCTCGTCGAAGCGAGTCCTCTCGAGCATCGAAATCCACGTCGGCGACAGCAACGCCGCGCCCGATGCCGCATTCGTCTTTGCATCAGCCAACAAGACGGCGGTCGCCGAGAGCATTTCCCCGGTTTCTGTCGGCGAGACTCATTAACTGTCCGCGAGACTCATTAAACCTGCCGGCCATTTCCCACGCTTACGGAGTCATGCATGTCCGTTTCAAACAGTTCGCAGAAGTTCATCGCGCGCAACCGCGCGCCGCGCGTCCAGATCGAGTATGACGTCGAGATCTATGGTTCCGAGAAAAAGGTGGAACTGCCATTCGTGATGGGCGTGCTCGCCGATCTGTCCGGCAAGCCGGTCGAACCGCTGCCGGCTGTCGCCGATCGCCGCTTCCTCGACATCGATATCGACAACTTCGACGAGCGCATGAAAGCGCTCAAGCCACGCGTCGCATTTGCAGTGCCGAATACGCTCACGGGCGAAGGCCAGCTGATGGTCGACATGGCATTCGAAAGCATGGAGGACTTCTCGCCGGCCGCCGTCGCCAGCAAGGTCGAGCCCTTGCATCGCCTGCTCGACGCGCGCACGCAACTGGCCAATTTGCAGACCTATATGGACGGCAAATCCGGCGCTGAAGCGCTCGTCAACAAGCTGCTGGCTGATCCGGCCTTGCTGAAAGCGCTCGCCGCCGTGCCGAAGCCGAAGGTTATCGATGAGACAGAACACAGCCATACCGACAAGGCGCCGAACTGACCGCCGCTGCTGGCGAAGGCACACCGGCAAGAACGACTCAAGAACCACAGAGACACACCATGACAACACAGCAGGTAAAGGCGACGGCAACCGCAACTGCCACCCATTCACAAACCGACTTTTCGCAGTTGCTCGCGCAGGAGTTTCGCCCCAAGACCGCCGCGGCTCGCGACGCCGTCGAATATGCGGTTCAAACTCTCGCCGAGCAGGCGCTGCAGCAGTCGATCATCATTAGCGACGACGCCTACAAGAGCATCGAAGCGATCATCGCGCAAATCGATCACAAGCTGTCGGAGCAGATCAACCTGATTCTCCACCACAACGATTTCCAGAAGCTGGAATCGGCGTGGCGCGGGCTGCACCATCTGGTGTCGAACACCGAGACGGACGAGCGGCTGAAGATCCGCTTCATGGACGTTTCGAAGGAAGAACTGCGTCGCACGATGAAGCGATACAAGGGTCTCGCATGGGATCAGAGTCCGCTTTTCAAGCAGATTTACGAAGAGGAATATGGCCAACTCGGCGGCGAACCGTACGGCTGCCTCGTCGCTGACTATTACTTCGACCACACACCGTCCGACGTCGACCTGCTCGGCTCGATTGCAAAAATCTCCGCAGCCGCGCATACGCCGTTCATCTCGGGGGCCTCGCCCTCGGTGCTGCAGATGGAATCGTGGCAGGAACTCGCCAACCCGCGCGATCTGACGAAAATCTTCGCGCAAAATCTCGAGTACGCACCGTGGAATTCCCTGCGCAATACGGAAGATGCGCGCTATATCGGGCTCGCAATGCCGCGCTTCCTGTCGCGTCTGCCGTACGGTGCGCAGACGAACCCGGTCGATGAATTCGACTTCGAGGAAGACACCAACGGTCCCGATCACCGCAACTATGCGTGGGCCAACGCGGCGTACGCCATGGGCGTGAACATCAACCGGTCGTTCAAGCTGTATGGCTGGTGCTCGCTGATTCGCGGTGTCGAATCGGGCGGCACGGTCGAGAGCTTGCCGTGCCACACGTTCCCGACCGACGACGGCGGAATCGACATGAAGTGCCCGACGGAAATCGCAATCTCGGACCGTCGCGAGGCGGAACTGTCGAAGAACGGTTTTATTCCGCTCGTGCACCGTAAAAACACCGACCACGCGACCTTCATCGGTGCCCAGTCGGTGCAGAAGCCCGCCGAATACCACGATCCGGACGCGACTGCCAATGCCAATCTGTCGGCGCGTCTACCGTATCTGTTCGCCTGCTCGCGATTCGCGCACTACCTGAAGTGCATTGTGCGCGACAAGATCGGGACGTTCCGCGAGCGTGAGGATATGCAGCGCTGGCTTAACGAATGGATCATGAACTACGTCGACGCGGACCCGGCGAATTCATCGCAGGAAACCAAGGCGCGTCGCCCACTGGCGGCGGCCGAAGTGGTCGTCGAGGATGTCGAAGGCAACCCCGGCTACTACCAGGCGAAGTTCTTCCTGCGCCCGCACTTCCAGCTCGAGGGACTCACGGTGTCGCTGCGTCTCGTTGCCCGGCTGCCTACCGTGAAGGAAGCGGCCTGATCGATCGCAGCCAGAACGCCGCCGGCCGCCGCGTAATCCGGCCGGGGCCCCGTTGGTCATTCCCAATGCATCGGCCATAAACAAAAAGGAAGTCTCTCAGATGTCTTCGCTACGGTTTGATGGGCGTACACACCAGATTGCGCTGGTTGATTCTGGTGGTAATACGACTGGCACCTGGGCTGCGTACAACAACGTCGACAGTCATGCCACGATTCGTCATATTCAGAACGGCGTCTATACAGTCCAGGACAGGGTGATACCTCACCCTCACGCTGCGTCCGCCAATGGCGCCTATGGACTACATGGCATTGTTCGCTTCAACGTGCCCGGTCATCCTGGCATCGGCGTCCATTCGGGACGGGCTAACGCGGCTCATTTGGCGGGTCCGCAACATCCGACCATGGGTTGCATCCGAACGACGGACGACGCAATGAACGCCGTCAGCAATCTGATGAGAACGGACGCGCTGACCACCGTCGAAGTTGTCGGCAACGACAGCATGGGCGCGCACGCCGCGTCCCGGCGCAACCGTCACGCCAGCCTTCATGGGCGTAGTCATGGCTAGGCTTCCAATTCGTGGCGCTATGTCTTGGCCGATCGCATGTCTCGTTGCGGTGCTCGGTTGCCTGTCAATGTCATTGGCCTACGGTAAGGCTTGCACCGAGCATGACGCGGTGGGTGCGGACGCGATGGTCGACAGGATCACCACCTGGAACGCTGCGAGCGTCGCGTTCACGAAGTACGGACAGTGCGATGACGGCGACATCGGCGAGGGGTACTCGGAGGCAATTGCGCGACTACTGGTGGATCGGTGGAATACATTGCCGCGACTTGGTCAATTGATCAAGCGCAATCCATCGCTCAAAGGCTTCGTGCTGCGCCATATCGACAGCACGCTGGATACGGCCGACCTCGACAAAATCAAAGGGCTTTCCACGTCATCCTGTCCGTCGGGCATGGAAACGTTCTGCAAGGCGCTGACCCACGCCGTCTTGCAGACCGAACAGCCAACGAAATGAAGTAATGCGCCCGCCGCACCGTAGCCAACGCCACAGCCATCGCGGTGCGCGCGTGCACGCGTACGTCCGCACGCGGTAAGCGCCTCGTCTGCGTAAAAAAAACGGTAGGCAGCCGAAGCGCCGCCAATACGCGGCGACATCCAGTGGCAAAGAGCATCGCTCATACGACGCGGCAGTCCCGCAACAAAGAGCAGTCTGTTTTTTCACTCACGGAGTTTTTAAATGGCACAGGACATTTTTATCAAGATCAACGGCATCGACGGCGAATCGCAGGATTCGGCGCACAAGAATGAAATCGAAGTGGCGAGCTGGGGCTGGCAAATCCTGCAGCAGTCGAACACGCACATGGGTTCGGGCGGCGGCGCGGGTAGGGCAACTGTCGAAGATCTGGCGTTCGAACACCTGGTCGATCGTGCAAGCCCGAACCTGATGAAGTATTGCCTGACCGGCAAGCACATTGACCAAGCCGTGCTGACCGTGCGCAAGGCAGGCGGCAATCCGCTCGAATACCTGAAGATCACGATGAACGACGTCATCGTTACGCAGGTTCATCCGTCGGGCAGCAATGCTGACAATGGCATCCGTGAACATGTGCGCCTGTCGTTCGCGAAGGTCAAGCAGGAATACGTCGTGCAGAACGCCCAGGGCGGCAGTGGTGGCGCCGTGACGGCAGGCTACGACATCAAACTCAACAAGGAAGCGTAAGCGCTCTTGTCTTGCGAGGTCCGGCGTGCGCGCCGGACCTTATAACGCCCCACTTCCCCTGTTCACTGCCGATGCGCCCGTCCACTCACGTCGTCGCACTTATCTGCGCGCTCGGACTCACCGCATGCGCGAGCAACGATCCCAAAGCCGTTCATGAACCCGTGAAGCTCGAGCTGTCGATAACCGCCTCATCGAGCGTCAATCCCGATGATCAGAAACGCGCCGCGCCGATCGTGGTGCGCATTTACGAATTGAAAAACGCCGACGCGTTCACTGCCGCCGACTTTTTCTCGCTGCAGGACAAGGACAAGACCGTGCTCGCCGACGACCTCGTCGCGCGCGAGCAGTTTCAGCTTCGCCCGGGAGAAAACAGGACTATCCAGCGCAACGCCGATCAGGCCACGACCGCACTAGGTGTCGTCGCGGCCTACCGCGATCTGCCGAACTCCGTGTGGCGCGCCACCTGGACACTGCCGTCATCACCACCGGCCGCGTGGTACCGGATCGCGCCGAAACTGAAGCTGACGATCAATCTCGATACCAGTGCGATCCGGATCACCGACGCACAAAAACAAAACAAGTAATGGACCACACGCATGAGTTGGTATAACAAGGTCACCTGGAGTGAAGGTCTGTTCCTGCGCCCTCAGCTTTTCCAGCAGCAGGAACGCTACCTCGAACATTTCGCTCACAAGCGCGCGGCGCCACTTTCGCCCTTTTTCTTCGGCTTCTCTCACTACGCAATCGACAATGAAGCGCTCGCGCTCGGCAAAGTAATCCTGAAGTCCGCCAACGGCGTATTCGCCGACGGCACGCCCTTCGATTCGCCAGGCAACACGCCGCCGCCCGCACCGCTGACGGTACGCCCGGAGCATCTGGACCAGGTCATCCA
Organism: Paraburkholderia sp. BL25I1N1; assembly: GCF_003002025.1. Classification (GTDB taxonomy): domain Bacteria; phylum Pseudomonadota; class Gammaproteobacteria; order Burkholderiales; family Burkholderiaceae; genus Paraburkholderia. Next base: position 41,525 of record NZ_PVZB01000037.1, on the reverse strand, counting down.
TCTTGCCGTGTCGATTCGCGTGCCCAACGCGGAAGAAACCAGCTTCGACGAGTCCTCCCATTCGCTCGCCCGCTATGCCGTGTTCGACACGGACTTGCGCGATACGAACTCGATCGGACAGGGTCCGAAAGCCGTTCAACTATCCAACCTGCGGCTGCGACTGGTGCCGCAGAAAGAGATGACCGACGCGTGGATCGGTCTACCGCTGACGCGAGTCAAGACGCTTCGCGCTGACGGTAGCATCGAACTCGACGATACGCTAGTCCCGCCGGTGTCGGGCTATGGCGCCAACGCGCTGCTCACGAGCTGGCTGGCGAAGGTCCACGCCCTCACGCGCCTGCGTGCGGATGCGCTCGCCAAACGGCTGACCGGGAGCGACGGCCAGGCCGGCACGGTTGCGGAGGTCTCGGATTATCTGCTGCTGCAAACGCTCAACCGCTACGAACCGCTGTTGCAACACCTGCGCCGGGTTCCAACCACCTCCCCCGTCGATCTCTACGCGCTCCTGCTCAGCATGGCTGGAGAACTCTCGACCTACGTGCGTCCGCAGACGCGCCGGCCACTCGAGAGCCATCCGCCGTATCAGCACATCGAGCCGCATCTGTGCCTGAAGCCCGTGGTCGACGACACACACTGGCTGCTCAACGCGGTCCTCGTACGCAGTGCGCAAAGCATTCCGTTTACCGACGCGGGATACGGCATGCGCAACGCGGTGGTCGATCCGGCGGAGATTCGCAGTTTCAGTTCGCTGGTCCTCGCCGTGTCGGCCCAGATGCCGCCGGACACGCTGGTCCAGCAATTCGCCATGCAGGCCAAGATGGGACCGTCCGAACGTCTGCCGGATCTGGTGCGCTCGCACCTGCCGGGCATTGCGCTTCAGGCACTGCCCGTGCCGCCGCGGCAGATTCCATTCAACGCTGGCTATGTGTACTACGAACTCGCGCGTACGGGCTCGCTGTGGGAGACCGTTGCGCAGCATGGCGGCATTGCGCTGCATGTGGCGGGTGATTTCCCCGCACTCAGGCTGGAACTGTGGGGCGTGCGCTGATAAGCCGTGACTCACCGGAAAAGAGGAGCGCTTCCGTAGAAGCGCCCGTTCATCATCGCATCAGGGAAACACAGTGAATCCAGACCGAGGACTGCCTTCTTTCGGTACAGCGTTCGCGCCCGACGGCCGCGCTACGTCCGCCGGCATGGAGAAAAAAGCTGGCGACTCCGCGTCCGGCGCGAGGCCCGAACTGCCGGCCACGTTGCTCGCCAGCATCCCCGCCGGTGAACCGCAGGCCACCCGCCTGCAGGCCGTGAAGGACGCGATCAATCCGCTGTTGGAGGCGGCGCGCCCGTTGCTGCGCGCGCTTGCCGACATGCCCAACAATCTGGATCTGACGGCCATCGATCAGCTTCACCTGCTGCTCAAACAGGAAGTGCGCATCTTCCAGCGACTGTGCGAGCAAGCGAATATCAGGCGTGATCACATGATCGGCGCGCGTTACTGTCTGGCCACGGCGCTCGACGAGGCCGCCGGAAAGACCGTTTGGGGTCAACGCGAAACCGGCGTCGAATGGCTTCGCAAAGGCTTAGCCACCGAATTCCACGAGGACCGTCAAGGCGGCGACAAGGTCTATCTGCTGATCGGACGGCTGATGAGCGAGCCGCGCGAGCATCTCGACCTGCTCGAAGTCGTCTATCGGATTCTGAGCCTCGGCTTCATGGGCCGCTATCGCCATGAAGCCGACGGCGCCCGCAAGCATGATGCCGTGCGCCAACGGCTCTACAACGAGATCCAGACGCAGCGGGGGGGCGTGCCGATCGCGCTGTCGCCGCGAGTGCAATCCGACGCCCGTGGACGGCGCCTGTCCGTCTACGACTTTCCGGTCTGGATTACGTTTGCCGTACTCGGGTTGGTCCTGCTCGGACTATTCGGCTGGTTCAAATACCATCTGCTCAACCACAGCGCGGATGTCGAAAAGCAGATTATCGATATCGGCCATCTGACACCGCCGCCGGCCCCACGGCTGCCGCATCTCAAGGAACTGTTGAAGGACGAGATCGCGGCCGGCACAGTCAGCGTCGATGAAGACACACGCCACAGTTCGGTGACATTCCGCGGTGACTCGATGTTCGCGCCAGGCGGCGCCAACGTCAACGCGTCGATGGGGCCGCTGATCGCGAAGATCGCGAGCGAAATCGGCAAGGTGCCCGGTAAGGTCTCCGTCACCGGCCACACCGACAACCTGCCGATCAGAAGCCGCCAGTTCGCATCGAACGATGCGCTCTCCGAAGAACGCGCAACCCAGGTCATGCAGATGTTGCAAGCATCGGGTGTGGCTGCGGCGCGCCTTGAGGCGATCGGCGGCGGCGAGGCGAATCCCATTGGCGACAACGCAACGGCACAAGGCCGTGCGCAGAACCGCCGCGTAGAAATCACGGTCACGCCGTGATCAATAACATGCCCATCGAGACTCAAGGATGAAGAAGTTGTCGTTTCTGGTATCGCGCTGGTTCCTCGCGTTCCTCGCGCTGTTGGTCCTCGGACTGGTGATCTGGTTTTTGGGGCCGTTCGTCGCGTTCGGCGGCCTCAAGCCTCTTGTTAGCGTCGGCATGCGCGTCCTCGTGATCGCGCTGCTGCTCGTGAGCGCACTGCTTTGGCTCAAGGGCTGGTCGACCGGCGTGGTGTTCGGAGCGCTGCTGTGCCTGCTGGTCTGGTACGCAGGGCCGCTGTTGAGCTTCGGGCGTGCCGCGCCGCTGACATCTATCGCGGCGCGCGTGATCGCGATTGCCGTCGTGCTGGCGTTTTTTGCCGCGTTCGGTCTGTACTGGCTCTGGCAGAAAATGCGCAGCGACGAAGCGTTCCTAAAAAAGGCGCTGACGTTCGGCGGCAAGAAGGAGGAGCCGCCGGCCGCTGGCAGACTCAAAGAGGTCGAAGCTCGCATCAACGCCGCGCTCGCGCGGCTGAAGTCCATGCGCACGGGCGCGAGAGGCGTGGGACGGCTCTTCCAGGGCACGCGTTATCTGTACGAGCTGCCCTGGTTCATCGCGCTCGGCTCGACCTCCTCCGGCAAGACGAGTGCATTGCTGAACGCCGGGCTGGCGTTTCCGATTGGCGGAGCGACGCCGCGAACGGCCGGCGCATCCGTCGGCACGAAGAACATCGACTGGTGGATGTCGAACGATGCCGTTCTGATCGATACCGCCGGCTACTACACGCGACATGGCGCATCGACCCAGTCATTGCCCGCGCTCGCGGACAAACGCGCGCAGAGCAAAGACAACAACGCTGGCCGCGACATGGCCGCAACCCAGGGAGCAGACGCCGCGGTGGGCGATGCCGACTGGCGTCGGCGTGTCGACGAAGACGAATGGCATGGCTTTCTCGACCTGCTTCGCCGTCACCGCCCGCGCGCGCCGATCAACGGCGCCGTGCTCGCAATAAGCCTCGACATACTGACGGCCTCCGACCCCACGGTGCGCGCGACCGAAGCCGACCTGCTGCGCGAACGGCTGGCCGATTTGCGCACCCGGCTGGGTATCCGCTTTCCGGTGTACCTGATGATTACGCAAATGGACCGCTTGTCCGGGTTCGCCGATTATTTCGGATCGCTGACCGAGGAACATCGCGCGCAAATGTGGGGATTCACGCTCCCGGTCAGTGGCCAATCGGCCCGGAGCAACCTCGCCGTTGCCTGCAACGGAGAACTCAGGCAGCTTGTCACGCGTCTCGCCGGCGGCGTGAACACACGGCTGGAAGACGAGTACGACATCGAGCGCCGCCGGCGGCTCGCGGCGCTGCCGGAAGCCTTCGCCGCGCTCAGCGCTCCGCTTGCCGATCTGCTGGGGCAACTGTTCATCGATTCGCGTTATGACGATACGCAAAATCACACGATGCTGCGAGGCGTCTATTTCACGAGTGCGTTGCAGGCAGGGCAAACAGTCACTGCTGAACCGCTCACGGTCGTGCAGCGTCTGATGGCGGGGCGCAGTCGCCTGTTCTCGGCGGACGCGGCGCGGCCCGCCGCGAACCATAGCTACTTTTTGCACGATCTGTTCACGAAGGTCGTCTTTCCCGAAGCGCATCTGGTGCGTCCCAATCTGCGCTGGGAGTACCGTTTCCGCCTGTTACGGCTGCTCGGGCATACGCTCGGCCTCGTATTGTTCGTCTGGCTCGCAATGGGCATGCGTGTGAGCTTCGGCAACAACACCGACTATCTGGATGCGATCGCGCGCAAGACCCAGGCACTCGCGGCCAAGGTCACGCAGCTTTACCGCGAGCCCAAACCGGAAGCCGTGCCGGACACGTTGAGCGAGGCGCGCTACCTGCCGACCTGGACAGGACTGGATCTGTCGGACCCTGACAGCCGCTTTCGCTATGGCCTCTACAGCGCGCCGGGTGTCGTCGAGGCGAGCCGCGACACGTATCGTGCGCTCGAGGACAATCTGCTGCTGCCGTCCATTGTTCATCGTCTGGAAGACGTCGTTGCTCAGTCGATGGCGAACAAGGATGCCAAAGCAACCTACGACGCGTTGCGCGTCTACTTGATGCTGTATGACAAGGCCAGGTTCAACTCGACCGACATCAGGGCCTGGGTACTCGACGACTGGGCAAAAAATGACAGCGCGTCGATCTTCGGCGGACGGGCTTCGATGATCGAACACGTCGAGCAGTTATTTTCCGGTGAGCGTATCGTTCAGTCGCCGCTGATCCGCAACGACGGCATGATCCAGCAAGCCCGCGCATTTCTCGACGGCAGCAATGCCACGCAGCGGCTCTACGAGCGCGCGAAGGCGGACGTGCAGAAGGAGGCGCCCGACGAGTTCGCGCTGCTTCGCGCGGTCGGACCGCAGGCCGGCACGGTGTTCACGCGTGCCAGCGGCGCGCCGCTCTCGCGCGGCGTGCCGGGCCTCTTCACATTCGACGGCTACCGGAACCTGTTCGACAAGCGGCTGCCGGAGTTCGTCCAGGCAGCACGCGACGATGACGCCTGGGTCATGGGACGTTCGTATCTCGGCGAGGCTCAAAAAAAAACGGCTGAAATCGTGAGCACGGTAATGAGCGCCGACGATCCGCTGACGGAAGCCATTCGCCGGCTCTATCTGACCGAATACGCGCAGCAGTGGGACGCTTTCCTCGGCGATATCCGCACGGTCGCCGGTACGAGCCTCGCCTTCAATCTGCAGGTGCTGCGCCAGTTCGCAGCACCCGATTCGCCGCTGGCGCGCCTTGCTCGCGCATCCGTGCATGAAACGACGCTCACCCAGTCGATCGCGGCCGCCAATGGTTCTCTGCTGCAGAAAACGTCCGACCAGTTCAGTCAGAAAGCGGATAAGGCGCTGGGCATCCGCGCGGAGGAACGCGTCGAGCGCGAACTGGTGGACGGCCATTTCGCCGCGCTGCGCGAGATGGTCACAGGCAGCGCCGACACTTCGGCCGCCGATGCGCCGGCAACCGCCCAGGCCGGCAAGACAGGTCTCGACGGCGTAACGAGCCTGCTCAACGATTACTACACCACACTGACGGTGGCGGATAACGCGATCGCAAATAACAGCATGCCGCCCGCCAGCGATGCCGCGGCGAAACTGAAAATGGCAGCCAACACCATGCCGGCGCCATTTCGCGAGGTGTTGCTCGGCCTCTCGGTACAGGGCTCGCGCGAAGTCAATCTGGGCATCGGCCAACTGCTTTCGCGGCAGATGCAGGCCGTGGTCAGCGATACCTGCCGAATGACCGTGGAGGGCAACTATCCTTTTGCGCCAGACAGTCCGCGCGACGTGAGTGTCGACGACTTCACACGCGTATTCGCACAGGGCGGCGTGATCGACGACTTCTTCACGAAGAACCTCGCACCGTTCGTCGATACCTCGGCGAAGCCGTGGCGCTACAGAACGCTACCGGGCGCCACGGAGCCCGTACAGGGCCCCGACCTCGAACCATTCCGGCATGCGAGGCAAATCCGCGACGTGTTCTTCGGCGACCAGGGCAAGCAACTTCTTTGGAAAACCGAAATCCGCGTGCCCGAACTCGATCCGACCGTGACGACACTGGCGATCGACATAGATGGTCAAAGCATGTTGTATCAGCACGGGCCCGTCGCACCATTTGCGGTGAGCTGGCCCGGGCCGCGCGGCGGGGTGCACGCCGAAATGACCGCGAGTCCGCGCATTCGCCCCGAAACTTCGACGATCGCGGCGGACGGCCCCTGGGCGCTCATGCGACTGTTGCGCAAGGGGCAGATCGTCCAAACGGCTACGCCCGGGCGCACGCGCGTCGAATTCGATTTCGACGGACGCAAGGCGGTGCTCGATATCACCGGTGCGGGGAGCGTCGCCAACCCGCTGACCAGCGATGTGCTCACCGCGTTCCGTTGCCCGAACTCAATGTCCATGTTCAGCCTGCCTGACAGCGGGCCGCCGCCGGGCTTGCCCTCGGCGACGCCGGTTCCCGCTGCGGCGGATGGCGGTCGCATTCCTCGTTGATATCTACGCGAGCCGTCGGCACACCCAGGAATACGCCCGGCCAGTCATGCATATTCGCAAAGCCAAGCCGAAGGCCATTCGAAACGCGCAGGTCGCACGCAACGCATTCACGTCATTCATCCAGTCGTCCGGCGCAGCTCAACGAGGAGAAGGACCCGGTGCGTTTCGTGTGTCTCGCGCCGGAGTCAGTCACCCGCGCAAAACCAGCAACGCACCAATCCGGCGCATTGCAATGCATCAAGTCTGTGCATCGCGATTGCGCACGCCTTGCCAGCCCAAGCCCGACCGCTTTGGCATGCACCTTGCTCTGCTCCTTCCCACGATACTGCCGCGTCCCGACGGCAGCCGACCGCTCGTCGCCACCACCGCTCACAGAACATGACCCGATCGACTCTTCGCCCCGCGCGTCGCGCCTGGCTCGCCGCACTGTTGCTCTCGCCCGTCCTCGCCGTCACCGCGCCCGCCGCTCTCGCGGACACGCTCGATAACATCGCCAAAGCCGGTGTGCTCAAAGTCGCCGTGCCGGAAGACTATCCGCCGTTCGGTTCGGTCGGCGCGGACATGAAGCCGCAGGGCTACGACATCGACACCGCCGCCCTGCTCGCGAAGTCGATGAACGTGAAGCTCGAACTCGTGCCGGTCAATAGCGCCAACCGCATTCCGTATCTGCAAACGGGCAAGGTCGACCTGGTGATCTCGTCGCTCGGCAAGACGCCGGATCGCGAGAAGGTGATCGACTTCTCGACCGCCTATGCGCCGTACTACCAGGGCGTGTTCGGTCCCGCTGACATCAAGGTCAGCGGCCCCACCGATCTGACCGGCAAGACGGTCGGCGCGACCCGCGGCGCGCTCGAGGAAATCGGTCTTACGCAAATGGCGCCGAACGCGACCATCAAGCGCTTCGAGGACAACAACGCGACCATCGCCGCGTTTCTGTCGGGCCAGGTGCAGTTGATCGCCGCGGGCAACATCGTCGCGGCCGCGATCCTCGCGAAGAATCCGCCGCGCCGCCCGGAGCCAAAGTTCGTCATCAAGAATTCGCCGTGCTTCGTCGGTATGAACAAGAACGAACCACGCCTGCAGCAGAAAGTGAACGCCGCCATCGCGCAGGCGAAGCAGGACGGCACGCTCAACACGATGTCGAAGAAGTGGTTCAGCGCGCCGCTGCCGGCCGATCTGTAAGCGCGCCGTTAGCCGAACTTGATACCGTGACCGGCTTATCCGGCATTGCACTCGTCATGGACGCATCCCGTGCGGCGCACGCGATCCCGGCCATGACACGCAGCGCCTATCATTGTCGCGGCCGGTCCCGCTCCGGATCGTCGCAACGAACGTCACAACCCTACGCACTCATTCGATGAAGCTGACACCTCGCGAGAAGGACAAGCTGCTGATCTTCACCGCCGCGCTGCTTGCCGAACGGCGCCGCGCGCGCGGCCTCAAACTGAACTATCCGGAAGCGATCGCCTTCATCACCGCCGCGCTGATGGAAGCGGCCCGCGACGGCAAGACCGTCGCCGAAGTGATGCACTACGGCACCACGCTGCTCACCCGCAACGACGTCATGGAAGGCGTGGCGGAGATGATTCCCGACATTCAGGTCGAAGCCACGTTCCCCGACGGCACCAAACTCGTCACCGTTCATCACCCGATCCCCTGATCACTGCAATCACATAAGGCAGGCTAGATGATTCCCGGCGAACTCCTCATCGACGACGGCGAACACGAACTGAACGCGGGCCGCGCCACCGTCACGGTGGTCGTGTCGAATACCGGCGACCGTCCGGTGCAGATCGGCTCGCATTATCACTTCTACGAAGTGAACGAGGCGCTCTCGTTCGATCGGGACGTCGCGCGCGGCTTCCGGCTGAACATCGCGGCGGGCACCGCCGTGCGCTTCGAGCCCGGCCAGGAACGCACCGTCGAGCTGGTCGAACTGGCGGGCGATCGCGTCGTCTACGGCTTCAACGGCAAGGTGATGGGCAAGCTGTGAGGCCGCTCGGCCTCTTTGCACGCGCCCAGATCACCCTGTTCATTTCCGGACCCACACCATGACCTTACGCATTGGCCGCCGCGCATACGCGGAAATGTTCGGCCCCACCGCCGGCGACCGCGTGCGCCTCGCCGACACCGAATTGCTGATCGAAGTCGAGCGCGACTTCACCACCTACGGCGAAGAAGTGAAATTCGGCGGCGGCAAAGTGATTCGCGACGGCATGGGCCAGTCGCAGCGCGTGCATGCCGAGGTGGTCGATACCGTCGTCACGAACGCGGTGATTCTCGATCACTGGGGCATCGTCAAAGCTGACATCGGCATCAAGGACGGTCGCATCGCCGCAATCGGCAAAGCGGGCAATCCCGACATCCAGCCGAACGTGACGATTGCGATCGGCGCCTCCACCGAAGTGATCGCGGGCGAAGGCCTGATCGTGACGGCCGGCGGCATCGACACGCATATTCACTTCATCAGCCCGCAGCAGATCGAAGAGGCGCTCGCGAGCGGCGTGACCACGATGCTCGGTGGCGGCACCGGTCCGGCCACGGGCACCAACGCGACCACTTGCACGCCGGGTCCGTGGCATCTCGAACGCATGCTGCAAGCGGCGGACGGTTATCCGATGAATCTCGGCTTTCTCGGCAAGGGCAATGTGAGTCTGCCGCAGCCGGCACTGGAGCAGATCGCCGCGGGTGCGATCGGTTTGAAGCTGCACGAGGACTGGGGCACGACGCCGGCCGCGATCGACAACTGCCTCTCAGTCGCCGACGATACCGACACGCAGGTCGCGATTCACACGGATACGCTGAACGAAGCGGGTTTCGTCGAAGCGACCGTGGCCGCGTTCAAGGGCCGCACGATTCACACGTATCACACGGAAGGCGCGGGCGGTGGCCACGCACCGGACATCATCAAGGTATGCGGCGAAGCGAACGTGCTACCCTCTTCGACCAATCCGACGCGCCCGTACACCGTCAACACGCTCGAAGAGCATCTCGACATGCTGATGGTGTGCCACCACCTGGACCCGTCGATTGCGGAAGACATCGCGTTCGCCGAATCGCGCATTCGCCGCGAGACCATTGCCGCCGAAGACATCCTGCACGACCTCGGCGCGCTGTCGATGCTGTCGTCGGACTCGCAGGCCATGGGACGTGTGGGCGAAGTGATCATCCGCACGTGGCAGACGGCGCACAAAATGAAGGTGCAACGCGGCGCGCTGCCTGAAGACAACGCGCGCCACGACAACTTCCGTGCGAAGCGCTACGTCGCCAAGTACACGATCAACCCGGCGATCACGCACGGCATCGCGCATGAAGTCGGCTCGATCGAGCCGGGAAAGTGGGCCGACCTGGTGTTCTGGGAGCCTGCATTTTTCGGCATCAAGCCGTCGCTGATCCTCAAGGGCGGGATGATCGCCATGGCGCAAATGGGCGACCCCAACGCGTCGATTCCAACGCCGCAGCCGGTGCACTATCGCGAGATGTTCGCCACACGCGGCGGCGCCCTGGGACGCACGTCGCTGACTTTCGTCTCGCAGATGGCCGCCGATGCGGGCGTCGGCGAACGCTACGGCCTGAACAAGCGTATCGTTGCGGTCAGGAACTGCCGCAACATTTCGAAGGCAGACATGATCCACAATGCGTGGCGTCCGGCGATCAGTGTCGATCCGGAAACCTATCAGGTGATTGCCGACGGTCAGTTGCTGACCTGCGAACCGGCCACCGTGCTGCCGATGGCGCAACGCTACTTCCTGTTCTAGCCCATGCGCACCATCGACAAACTCATCGCGCCGCATCTGAAGCTCGCGCCCGTGCTGGTCAAGCGCGCGCCGACGCTGACGCTGGCGTTCGACGATCGCCGCAAGAGCCGGCTCGCCGCCACGCTGGATAACGGCGAAGAAGTCGCGCTGCTGTTGCCGCGCGGCACCGTGCTGCGCGACGGCGACGTACTGGTCGCCGACGACGGCGGCCTCGTACGCGTCGTCGCCGCACCGGAAACGGTGCTCTACGTGCGCGCGAAAGACGCGTTGACTTTGACTCGCGCCGCTTATCACCTCGGCAACCGCCACACGCCAGTGGAGGTCGGCGCCGATTACCTGAAGCTCGAATACGATCCGGTGCTGGCCGACATGCTCAAGCGCATCGGCGCGAGCGTCGATCAGGTTTCGATGCCGTTCCAGCCGGAGTCCGGCGCGTACGGTGGCGGCCATAAGCATGGTCATGACGAAACCTTCGCCGAAGACTATGCGCTGGCGCAACAGGTGTTCGGCGAGCATCATGGACATGAGCATGGTCACGACCATGAGCATAGCCACGCGGCGCACGGTCATTCGCATTCGCACGATCATGACCACGGCCGTGAGCATGCGCACGACCACGACCACGACCACGATCACGATCACGGTGATCACGTCCACGACGAATCGTGCGGCCATGGGCATCACCCCCATCATGCGCATCGCTGAACTGACGGCGCTGCTGCATCTTGCGTCGCCGGCGCTGCCGATCGGCGCATTCAGCTATTCGCAGGGTCTGGAAGCCGCCATCGAAGCGCAACTGATCACCGACGCCGACTCCGCCGGCGACTGGATCGCCAGCGGCTTGACCGACGTGCTCGCGCACGGCGAACTGCCGTTCCTCGCGCATCAGATGGAACGCTGGCGCACGCATGACGCTTCGGCCCTCGCGCAGGCCAACAGCGAATTCCTGGCGAGCCGCGAATCCGCGGAACTGCGCCGGGAAACGGAGCAGATGGGCTGGTCGTTGCGGCAGTTGTGCGTATCGCTCGAATGGGGCGACGCCGAGCGGCGCACGACGCTTGCCTCGCTAACGCCGCTCGCTCAACCCACCGCGTTCGCCTTCGCCGCCTACGCGCACGACGCCGCCGTCGATGCCGCGCTCGCCGCCTACGCCTTCAGCTGGGTGGAAAACCAGGCCGCCGCCGCGTTGAAGGCCGTGCCGTTGGGACAGCTCGCCGGTCAACGCATCATCGTCGCGCTGCGCGAGCCGATCGATGCCGCCGTCACGCGCGCCATGACCACGTCGCCCGAGAACATCAACACTTTCGCGCCGCAACTCGGCATTCTTTCGGCGCGTCACGAGTCGCAGTATTCGCGGCTCTTTCGCTCATAAAACGATCCATCATGAACGCACTTCATCAGCCCGCCCACTCGTCCGTCCGCACGAAAAAACTGCCGCCGCTGCGCGTGGGCGTCGGCGGCCCGGTCGGCTCGGGCAAGACCACGCTCCTCGAAATGCTCTGCAAGGCGATGCGCGAACAGTATGACCTCGTCGCCATCACCAACGACATCTATACGAAAGAAGATCAGCGTCTGCTGACCGTGGCGGGCGCGTTGCCGGCCGAACGGATCATGGGCGTCGAGACGGGCGGCTGTCCGCACACGGCGATTCGCGAGGATGCCTCGATCAATCTGGAAGCGGTCGACCGCATGCTGACGCGTTTTCCCGATGCGGATATCGTGTTCATCGAATCGGGCGGCGACAACCTCGCCGCGACGTTCAGTCCGGAACTGTCGGATTTGACGATCTACGTGATCGATGTGGCCGGCGGCGAAAAGATTCCGCGTAAAGGCGGCCCCGGCATTACGAAGTCCGATCTGCTGGTGATCAACAAAACGGACCTCGCGCCGATGGTCGGCGCGAACCTCGAGGTGATGGCGTCGGACGCGAAGAAGATGCGCGGCGAACGGCCCTTCGTGATGTGCAATCTGAAGGCGCTCGACGGGTTGGAGGTGGTGGTGAGGTTTATTGAAGAGAAGGGGTTGTTGAAGGTTTGAGGCGGGCGAGCGAGCACGACACGGTTCGCCTCTCCCCTCATTCTTCCGGCAACAACGCCATCAACACATCCACGGTACGCGCCGTCGCGCCACGATGGCGCGCGGCGAATGCCGACGCTGCGCCGCCCATGGCCAGCCTTCTGGCCTTATCACCAAACAACTCGCGCAACGCCCGCCCAAGATCCGCAGGATCCTTAACCTGCACCGCGGCGCCCGCCGCCACCGCATCCGCGGTGGCCTGCGTGAAATTGAACACATGCGGTCCGATCAGCACCGGCACACCGACCGCGCACGCCTCGATCAGATTCTGCCCACCCAACGGCAACAAACTACCGCCGATGAACGCCAGATCCGACGCGGCATAGTAAGCACCCAACTCACCCATCGAATCGCCCAGCAGCACGTTCACGCCCGCAGGCAACGGCGGCACTGCACCACTCGTTGCCGCCGACGCCACCTTGGCATCCGGCGCCCACACCGACCGTCGCGCAATCCGCAGCCCGGCCTTCTCGACCAGCCCGACCACTTCGTTGAAACGTTGCGGATGACGCGGCACCAGAATCAGCAGTGCGTTATCAATGCCTAGCGCCGCGAACGCCTGCAGCACCAGCTCCTCTTCACCCTCGCGCGTACTCGCCGCGACCCACACCGGACGCGCGCCGATCGCCGCGCGCCACGCATGCCCGCGCGCCGCCAGTTCTGGCGGCGTGCTCATGTCGAATTTCAGATTGCCGAGCACGGCCACGTTGCGCGCGCCGAGCGCGGTCAGCCGCTCGGCATCCGATGGACTCTGGGCCAGCACACGCGCAAAGCCGCCGAACACGTCCTTGGTCGCGCTGCCGAACTTCGCCGCGCGCTTATACGAGCGCGCCGACATCCGCGCATTAGTCAACACCAGCGGCACGTCCGCGCGACGGCACTCGTCGATCAGCGTGGGCCACACTTCGGTTTCCATCACCAGACCGAGCGAAGGCCGCCATGCCCGCAAAAACCGCTGCACGGCGTGCGGCATGTCGTACGGCAGATAGCTGCGCAAGACCCGGTCGCCGAAAATCTCCTCGCCGGTGGCGCGCCCGCTGGGCGTCATGTGCGTCAACAGAATGCGCGCGTCGGGACGCGCCTTGATCAGCGCGTCGATCAGCGGTTGCGCGGCGCGCGTCTCGCCCACCGACACCGCGTGCACCCAGATTAGCGGCGCAGTGTCTTCGGGCAACCGGCCGCGCGAATAACCAAAGCGCTCACCGATATGCTCGCGATAGCCGCGCTCCTTGCGCGAGCGGATCAACAGGCGCAACACAGCCAGCGGCGCGATGATCCACCAGAGCGCGCGATAGATCGCCCTCAGCATCGGCGCTCCGCCTGCCTGAGGCGAGCCAATCCATCGAGCGAACCCGGCAAATGGGACGCGGCGCTCAAACCAGCGCCCTGCCCTTCAGGCGCTCGAGAATTCCGAGTGGCGCGCATTCCGGCTGCGCCATCGCCTTGACTGGCAGAAAGAAAGTCTGCTCCAGCATGAACTGGCCGGACATCACCGCGTGCGAAGTCTGATCCGAGAAACACACCCAGACGCTGCCGGGCGGAAACGGCATGGTCTCCTGCGGGCTCGACTTCTGATAGTCGAGATCGGCCTTCATGCCGTCGTGCAGATGCAGCATCAAATGGTCGTACTCGCTGCGCGGCGATTTGGTCACGTGCAGCAGGTTCAGCAGCCATGCGGCGCCCGGCATTTGCGGCTTGATGCGCGGCAGGAAACGTTTGGCCATGTCCTCGAACGGTTCGCCGACGCGCCACACTCGCGGCGCGCCGTGCGGATTGACGTTGGTGAACACGCGCAGAATACGCTCGCCGTAGTTCGGCCGGGAGGGAAAAGCGTCCACATGCAGACGGCTATCGTCTTTGCGCCATGACGTCTCGCGCGTTTCCACCTGATGCAGCCGCAGGCTGGTCGGCGCCACGCGCAACCTGCCGTTGTATTCGGGAAAGAGTCCGTCGACCAGCGTGCGCGCATTGGTCTGATAACGCGCGATCAACGCACGCACGGCGGATTGCGTGACGGCGTCGCCGGCCACGCCGTGCAGCGCGCCGCCATTGGGTTCGAGGCTGATGTTCTTGCGGTTCGGATCGGCGAGCGCGGGATCGAGCAGCGCCTGTTCGCCGCCTTCGATCGCGAAGCGCAGATTCGGGAAATACAGCACTTTGCCGCGTTCGACGCCGGCAAGCAGCGTCTCGCGCGGCACGGACAGGTTGCGCCCGTGCCAGTCGGCGTTCGCTACTTCGATGATCTGGGTTTCGTTCATGGTCGCCCTTGAAAACGGTTGGAGCGCAAGGCGGAGCGCCCCGGACGGGTCATAGCAGGCCGAAGCCCGCGAGTGCCGACTTCACCTGTTGCAGCGTGGGCGGCTGTCCGGCCGTGCCGAGATTGACGACGTTCGGCGACCAGTAGCCGCCAGTACGCCACGCAGTGGCGAAATTGTACAACTCGACCGTCGGTCGCTTCAGCGCCGCGGCGATGTGAACCAGACCTGTGTCAACACCGACGGTGGCGGCCGCGCCTTCGATCAGGCCGACCACCGCGGGCAACGAGAGCCTGGGCGGCACGATGGCCGCGGCGCCGAACTCTTTCGCCAGACGCTCGCTGGTCGCGCGCTCCTCTTCGCTGCCCCACGGCAGCACGATCGACGCGCCGCGCCGCACGAGAGACTGCCCCAACTCGATCCATGCCGTGTCGGGCCACTGCTTGTCGGCGCGCGAAGTGGCGTGCACGAACACGACGTACGGAACCGGCAAGTTCAGATTCGCCTCCGACAGGGCCAGCGCCGCGCGCCCGGTGTCGATGCCGAAGTCGATGTCGTCGGTGGGCTGCGGCGGCGGGTCGTTCAGCGCGGCTGCGACCAGTTGGCGCGTACGCTCGACCACGTGGGTGCGCGGTTCGATCGGCACGCGCTTGTCGTAGAAGAACCGCACCGGCCATTCGAAGCCCGCGCCATCGGTGCGGTTCGCGAGACCGACCAGCGTGCCGCGCGCCATGCTCGCGACCCACGCGGTCTTGATGAGCCCCTGGCAGTCGATCACGAGGTCGTAGTGTTCGGCGGCGAGCGCGCGGCGAAATGCGCCGATCTCGCGCCAGTTGTCGACCGACAGAATGCGCTTGCGCCAGCGCCGCAGCGACACGGGAATCGCCCGGTGCACGCCGCTCACGAGTTGCACGAGCCCGACGAAGCTTTCTTCGACGAGCCAGTCGATCTGGGCCTCGGGATGGCGGCGTCGGATATCGGCGATCACCGGCATGTTGTGAACGACGTCGCCCAGCGACGACACCCTCACGATCAGTATCTTTTGCACGCTCAAGAGTGGGAAAACCGGCTATCCGGCCCGAAGATGCGTTGAGAGAGCCCCAAGGGGCATGAGAAAACCTGAAACACACGGCCGTTTCTCATGAGGACGGCAATTCTAGCGCGTTGCATGCACACCGCATGAAAAAACGCGGCGCGGTAAGAGAAACCCGCGCCGCGTTCGACGGCCACCGCGGTTCGAACCGAACCTCGGCGCCGCTCATGCGTTTAGAACGGCAGCTTCGCGTCCGGCTTTTCCGCCATGATCACGCGGCGGAAGTCTTCCTGGATGCGCCTGAGCGCCGCGTCGTTATCGGCTTCGAAGCGCATCACCACGACCGGCGTGGTGTTCGACGAGCGAGCGAGACCGAAACCGTCCGGATACTCGACGCGCAGGCCGTCGATCTTCACGACGTCGTCCGCGCCGGTGAATTGTGCGTTTTTCTGCAGACGCGCGATGAGTTCGAAGTTTTCGCCTTCTTCGAGCTTCAGTTGCAGTTCCGGCGTGGAGTTCGAGTTCGGCAGCGAGTTCAGCAGCTTGCTCGGGTCTTCTACCCGCGTGAGGATTTCGAGCAGACGCGCTCCCGTGTACAGGCCGTCGTCGAAACCGTACCAGCGGTCCTTGAAGAACACGTGGCCGCTCATTTCGCCGGCCAGCGGGGCGCCGGTTTCGCGCAGCTTCGCTTTGACCAGCGAGTGGCCGGTCTTCCACATGAGCGGCTCGCCGCCCTTGTCCTTGACCCACTTGGCGAGATTGCGCGTGCACTTAACGTCGTAAATGATCTGTGCACCCTTGTTGCGCGACAGCACTTCTTCGGCGAACAGCATGAGCTGACGGTCCGGATAGATGATCTGGCCGTCTTTGGTGACCACGCCGAGGCGGTCGCCGTCGCCGTCGAACGCGAAGCCGATTTCGGCGTCCGTTTCCTTCAGCGCGCGGATCACGTCCTGCAGGTTTTCCGGGTGAGCCGGGTCCGGGTGATGGTTCGGGAAGTTGCCGTCGATTTCGGTGAACAGTTCGACCAGTTCACAGCCGAGCTTCTTGAACAATTTGGGCGCAAGGCCGCCGGCCACGCCGTTGCCGGTATCGACCACGATCTTCATGGGACGCGCGAGCTTGATGTCGCTCGTGATGCGATCCAGATAGGCGTCGGCGATGTCGTACTCGGTGTACGTGCCGCTGCCTGCGGAGAAGTTCTCGTCGACGATGCGCTGATGCAGCGCGAGAATCTGCTCGCCATAAATCGCCGCGCCGCGCAGGACCATCTTGAAGCCGTTGTAGTCCGGCGGGTTGTGGCTACCCGTCACGACGATGCACGAATCGACGCGGCGCTCGCCGCCGTCGAGCTGCAACGGCACGCTGGCCGCGAAGTAGCCGACCGGTGTGGGCACCATGCCCACATTGACCACATCGACGCCGGCTTCACGCAGGCCGTCCGACAAAGCCTGGACCAACTCGGGACCCGACAGGCGCCCGTCACGCGCGACCACGACGGCGTCGCCGCCCTGGGCCCGCACTTCGCTGCCGAACGCGCGGCCGATCGAACGTGCTGCATCGGCGTCGAGCGTCTTGCCGATTACACCGCGAATGTCATACGCCTTGAAAATAGATTTGGAGATCATGTTGGCTCACTTGCGTGCAATGGAGAAATTTGACCGGCGCACCGCCGATGAATCGGTAAAACACAGCGATGCGCCCTTGCCGGAAGCGATCCGGTTCCAACTTATAATTGCGCCTTTCGGACCAGCCTTATAGCACCATTCTAATGCTTAGACGCCCTCCAAATGTAAAGTTGCCGCGACCGTCGGCGGGTTGGGCAAACGCGCGCACTGTGCCGCACGGGTCATGCGCGCCGCGCGTGCTCGCGGTGCCGCGGGCATGGTCGGCACGCTCAGCGCAAGCGGACTGGCGAGCGGCCAGCGGATGCTGACGCTCAAGCGCTTCGCCAATCCGGACGTCACGCGCGCCTTCACGAATATCGTCTGGCTCGGGCTGGAGCGGCTCACGCAGATCGGCGTGGCGATCGTGATCAGCGGCATGCTGGCGCGCTACTTCGGGCCGGACACGTTCGGCAAATGGCAATACGCGAACACGCTGCTGCTGGTGCTCTCGCCCATTACCTGGGTATGCGGCGCGGAGATTCTGGTGCCTACCATCGTCAATCGCCCGCCGGCGCAGCTCGGCACGGTGCTCGGCAGCGCCTTCGCGCTGCGCATTTCCGTGTCGGTGGCCGCTTTGCTGCTGACCTGGCTCGGCATCGCCTTGCATTTCTTCGAACCGCTGGTCGGCGCCATGCTCGCCGGCCTTGCCGTCACCATGCTGTTTCGCGAACCATTCGTCGGCGTGGTCAACGCGTGGCTGCAGAGCATGACCTATAGCAAGCCGCAATTGCTCACCAGCATGAGCACCGCGGTGCTGAAGGCCGCGCTGGTCTATCTGCTGGTGCGCGCCGCGGCCGCGCCCGCGCGCTTCGGCTGGCTGTGGGCGCTCGAATCGGCCGCCATCGGCGCGGTCCTACTGGTCTATTACGTGCGCCGGCATGGCGGCAAGCTCGGCTGGCGTCTCGACCGTTCGCTCTTCAGGCACTTCGCGAGCGCCGGCACGGTGTTCTGGCTCGGCCTGATCGGTATGTACCTGTTCCTGAAACTGGACCGGCTCATGCTCGAACGGACAATTTCCTTCGCCGATCTCGGGCGCTATTCCGCCGCCCAGCAGTTGAACGAAAACTGGATCACGCTCGCGCTGATGCTCGCGCAGACCATAGCGCCCGCCTTCGTCTACCGCGTGCAGGAAGCCGCCCAATTGCGCCGCAATATGTGGCGGCTCACGGCCATGACCGCCGTGCTGATGGTGAGTGGCGCGATCGTGCTGGATCTGCTGGCCGGGCTGATCATCCGCCGCGTGTTCGGGCCGCAGTTCGAAGGCGCGATCGAGATCTTCCGCTGGGCCGTGTGGCTGTCGGTACCCGCCGGCATCGAGGCGATCGGCAATCTCATCGTGTTGAAATATCAGGCCAAGTTCGTCCTGCTCGCCAAGTGGCTGCTGGCGCTGGCCGTTGCGTTCGTGGTCAATCTGCTGGCCATTCCGCGCTTTGGCGCCTATGGCGCGCTCATGGGCCTCGCCGCCGGATACCTGGCTGCCGCCTCGGTTAATCTTTATTACATTCGTTTCAAATTGCGCCCATGACGAACTCACCCGCCACCGCGCAAATGACCCTCGACGATGTCGCGGTGCTGATTCCCGCTTATAACGGCCAGGCCGATGTCGACCTCACGCTGGCGTCGTTCAGTGAAAGCGCGCCGGTGCACGTGCTGATCGTCGACGACGGCAGCACGCCGCCGATCGTCGCGCCGGCCATCGCCAATATGACGATCGAAGTGTTGCGCATGGCGCAGAACGGCGGGATCGAACGCGCGTTGCAAACCGGCATCGACGCGCTTGCCCAGCGCGGCTTTCGCTACGCGGCGCGCATCGATGCGGGCGACCGCAGCGTGCCGCAGCGGCTCGCCAAACAGCGCAGGTTCATGGAATCGCATCCGCGCGTGGCAGGGCTCGGCATGTGGACGCAAGTCGTCACGCGCGAAGGCAAGCCGCTCTTCATGCTGACGCCGCCTGCCGAACCGAACGCGATCCGCCGCCTGCGCTTCTTCCGCTCATGCCTTGCGCATCCTTCGATGATGCTGCGCATCGACGCCGTGCGCGCAGTCGGCAACTACCGCGCCGAGTACCGTTCCGCCGAAGATCTCGATCTGTTCGCACGTCTGATGGAGCGTTACGACTGCGCGAACCTGCCCGAGCTCGGGCTCTACTACGAACTGAACGAAGGCGGCATCAGCGCGACCAAACGGCGCCGCCAGGTGAGTTCGACGCTGCGCCTGCAATTGCGCTACTTCAACGCCGCCAATCTGTACGACTGGCTGGGCCTCGCCAAAAATCTGCTGCATCTGGTGACACCCTACAGCGCACTGCAGCGGATCAAGCGCAGCCTGCTCACACCGCGCGCGAGCCATTAAATCATTCACCATCCCATTCACCGCCGAGCTCGTTCCCGCATGAAGCCTGCCTTGAAGTCGACGCCCGCGTTGCGCATTACACTCGTCTGTAACACCGCCTGGGCAATCTATACCTATCGGCAAGGGCTGATCCGTATGCTGGTGGGACGCGGCGTCGACGTGACGATCGTCGCGCCGCGCGACCGCACGTTCGAACTGCTCACCGCCATGGGCTGCCGCTGCATCGACTTGCCGGTCGCCTCGAAAAGCACCAGTCCACGCGACGACCTGCGCACGCTGTACGCGCTCTACCGGCACTACCGGTCGATCCGTCCGCACGTGGTGTTCCACTACACGATCAAGCCGAATATCTACGGTTCGATCGCCGCGAAGCTGGCGGGCGTGCAGTCGGTTGCGGTCACAACGGGACTAGGCTACGTGTTCATCCAGCATAGCCGCGCCGCTCAGGTGGCCAAAAAGCTGTATCGTTTTGCGTTCCGTTTCCCGCGCGAAATATGGTTTTTGAATCGCGACGATCAAGCGGCGTTTGTCGAACAGAATTTGTTAGTGCATCCTGAGCGTGCGCGGCTCTTGCATGGCGAAGGCGTCGACCTCGTGCAGTTCGCCTTTACGCCGCTGCCCGAGCGCACCGATTACCGCTTCGTGCTGATCGGGCGGCTGCTGTGGGACAAGGGCGTGGGTGAATATGTCGAAGCCGCGCGGCGCTTGCGTGAACGTTACCCGCACGCGCGGTTCCAGTTGCTCGGCCCGGTCGGCGTCGACAATCCCAGCGCGATCACGCGCGAGGAAGTGGCGGCGTGGGAGCGGGAAGGCATCATCGAGTATCTTGGCGAGGCGCACGACGTGCGGCCTTTGATCGCCGAGGCGGATTGCGTGGTCCTGCCGTCGTATCGCGAAGGCGTGCCGCGTACGCTGATGGAAGCCTCGGCGATAGGCCGGCCGATCGTCGCCACCGACGTGCCCGGCTGCCGCGAGGTGGTGGCGGACGGCGTCAACGGATTGCTGTGCGAAGTGCGCAATGCAGAAAGCCTTGCGGCCGCGCTGGCACGCATGCTCGACATGAGCAGCGCGGAGCGGCGGGCTATGGCTGAACGCGGCCGGAAGAAAGTCGCGGAAGAATTCGACGAACGGGTGGTCGTCGAAACGTATAAGGACCTGGTGCAGAAAATGACGGGCGTTTTACTTTAACGGAGCAACAGCATGACCACGAAGGGCACGATTCTGGTAACGGGCGGCGCGGGTTTTATCGGCTCGCACACCTGTGTCGAACTGTTGAATGGCGGTTACGACGTCGTGGTAATCGACAATCTCGTGAACAGCAACCGCGAATCGCTGCGGCGCGTGGAAAAGATCACCGGCAAGGCGGTGACCTTCTACGAAGCCGATGCACGCGACGAAGCTGCGCTCAACCGTATTTTCGACGCGCATCCGATTACGGGCGCGATTCATTTTGCCGCGCTGAAGGCGGTGGGCGAGTCCGTGGCCAAGCCGATCGAGTACTACAGCAACAACGTAGGCAGCCTGCTGACCTTGCTCGGAGTGATGCGCGACCGTAACGTCAAGCAGTTCGTGTTCAGTTCGTCGGCGACGGTGTACGGCGTGCCGAAGAGCTCGCCGATCGACGAGTCGTTCCCGCTGTCGGCCACCAATCCCTACGGCCAGTCGAAGCTGATCGCCGAGCAGGTGTTGCGCGATCTGGAACTGGCCGATCCGTCCTGGCGCATTGCCACGCTGCGTTACTTCAATCCGGTCGGCGCGCACGAGAGCGGCCTGATCGGCGAAGATCCCGCCGGCATTCCGAACAACCTGATGCCGTATGTCGCGCAAGTGGCGGTCGGCAAGCTCGAGAAGCTGCGCGTGTTCGGCGGCGACTACGAGACGCCTGACGGCACCGGCGTGCGCGACTATATCCACGTTGTCGATCTGGCGCGCGGACATCTGGCCGCGCTCGATGCGCTAGTCAAGCGCGATGCGAGTTTCGTCGTGAACCTCGGCACCGGTCAGGGCTACAGCGTGATCGACGTGGTCAAGGCGTTCGAGAAGGCCGCCGGCCGACCGGTGCCATATGAAATCGTGGCACGCCGCCCCGGCGACGTCGCCTCGTGTTTCGCCGATCCGGCGGCCGCCGAGAAGATCATTGGCTGGCGCGCGCAGTTCGGTATCGAGCGCATGTGCGCGGATCACTGGCGCTGGCAATCGACGAATCCGCAAGGGTTCGCGTGAGCTGAGCGAAAGTCCACGGCGCGACGACGGGTGCGGTACTCGGGCTCAACGCGTTCGCGGTGGCGTTCATCGGCGGGCTGTCGAGCGGTTTGGGTATGGTGGTCGGCGGCGCGATTCTCGACACCGCCAAGACCTGGAGGGAAGTCACTGAGGCGAGCACCGGTTTCCGCGGATAGCCCGTTTATCGAACTCACAGACTCGCGAGACCGCGATCGAGCTCCTCCGCCACGAACTGCACGTTAGGTTCGACGATCAGATCGGCGTGGCCGCAGGGGACTTCCGTCACCACCAGCCCGGCTCGCGCGATGCGCCGCCAAAGTAGCACTGAGTCGCCGTGTCCATTCTGCGCAACCGCTCCGCGGACATAAATGATCGGGCTCGCGCCGTAGGGCTTGGGCCGATAGGCCGCCATCGCAACCCGCGTCGTTTCGCGCATACGCCGCAGCAGCGGCGGCATCGCAGGGCTATAGCTTTGGGGTCGCCGCGCCATAAGTCCCACGCGCATCCGCAGGTGATCCATCACGCTCGCGAAGCGGTCGTTCAGATAGCCGGGAAGCCGCGCCACGGGAAGCGTGCGCACGGCTCGCCAGTGTGAACGGGCAGAGTTCGCACGCTGCCGCACACGCGCCATCCAAGGCAGGTAATGTTGGTCCACGTGGGTGTCGAGCATGAAAAGCAAGTCGATCCGCTCGCCGGCGCGCCGCAACTGTTGCGCGACCTCGAACGCCAACAGGCCCCCGAATGAATAGCCCGCCAATGCGTACGGCCCTTTTGGTTGCACCGTGCGCATCTGTTCAATGTAGCTCGACGCCATGTCTTCGACGCGCAACTGTGCCGGCTGCTCACCGTCGAGCCCGCGCGCCAGAAGGCCATATACCGGGCGCGGATTATTCAGCGCGCCGATCAGCGCAAGGCATTCCATCACTGAGCCGCTCGCGCTGTGCATGAGGAAAAGCGGCAGGCCGGTGCCGGCCCGCACCGGCACGAGCGTCGGCGAAGACGGCGGTAGCGCGTCCTCGCAAATGAGCGCAGCGAGCCGCGCAATGGTCGGCGCAATCATTAGCATGTTGAACGGGATCGCGCGCCCGGTCGACTGGCGGACTTCGGCGAGCAGACGCGTTGCCAGCAGCGAATGACCGCCGAGATCGAAAAAGTTGTCATCGCGACCGATCGGTGCGACGCCGAACAGCTTCTCCCATTGCGCCTGCAAATGCGCCTCAAGTTGCTCGCGACTTTCCCCCGCAGGCGGCAATTCACGCGTGGTCAGATTCAGCGCCGGATGACGCCGGATCGCCTCGAGGCACTCGGGATTGCGCAATGCTGCCGCATTGCCGATCGGCAGGCCATTGACCGCGTTGCGCGCAGCGACTTCGGAAAGCTTGCCGTTGTGAGTTGCGGGCAACGCATCGACTGCGATGATGCGGTCCGGCACGTGCGCGGGCGACGCGCGGCGCGCAAGGTCGCGGCGCACGCGGGCGGCAAGCGAGCCATTCAACACGGCGCCGTCGGTCAGCACCAGCAGCAGCACGACGCGCGGCTCGAAATCGTCGGGGATCGCTTGATTGCTGGACGTATCTCGCACTCGCTGCTCGACAACCAAGGCCTCGCGGATCTCAGGAATATCGTTCAAAACCCGGTAGATCTCAGCTGGACCGACATTGATGCCGCGCACGTTCAGCACGCCGTCGGAGCGGCCATGCATCCGTACGCCGCCGGCCGGCGAAAACGAGATCAGATCGCCGTGCGTCCAGACACCCGGATTACCGGCGAAATAAGCCATGTGAAAGGCCGTCCCGTCGGTGTCGCCGAAAAACCCGAGAGGACGCGATGGAAACGGATTGACACAAACGAGCTGGCCAACGCCATCGGTGCGCGCCCCGTGCTCCCACGCCTGGACGTCTAGCGCAAGGCTCTTGCATTGGGCCTCGCCGGCGTAGACAGGCAGATTCGGATTGCCGAGCACAAAGCAGCCTAGAATGTCCGTGCCGCCCGAGATGGACTGCAGTTGCAGCGCCTTCACGTGAGCGCGCACCCATTCGAATTGCGCGTCGAACAGTACGGCTCCGGTCGATAACATCGCGCGCAACGCGCCGAGGTCGAACTGTTTACCGCATTCCAGACCCGCTTCCTCGCACATTTTCAGGTAAGCGGGACTCGTGCCGAACACGGTAACGCGTTCTTCGGCTACGAGGCGCCATAGCGTCTCGACCGTCGAGATCGGACCATCGTATGTCACGATCTCGACGCCGGAAGCCAATGCAGACAGTTGCCAGTTCCACATCATCCAGGCACAACTTGTGTGGAAATACAGTCGGTCGCCTGGCCGCAGGTCCGTATGCAGACGATGCTCCTTCAGGTGCTCGAGCAGCGTGCCCCCCGCACCATGAACGATGCACTTCGGCTTGCCGGTGGTTCCAGACGAAAACATGATGAACAGCGGATGATTGAATGGGAACCGCCGCCACTCGAAGCGGTCGGCATCGCCAGCGTCGATCAGTTCGGTGAGAGAATGGACCGGCTGCGCCACCGTACTCGGCAAAGTCCCTTCGTCGAGACACACGACATTTTGCAGCGATGGCAGTGCAGCGGCGAGATCCGAAATTTTGCTTGCAACCGACGCTCCAGTGTCAAACGTCCGCGCGGCGGTGTGCGCGATCAGCATGCGTGGCGCGAGCGGCATGAAGCGATCGCAGATCGCGTCGACGCCCATCTCCGGCGCCGCAGTCGACAAAGTGGCGCCGAGGGCCACGACGGCCAATGCGGCAATGATCGCATCCGCGTCGTTGCGCAGGACGCCGACCACGCGGTCACCCTCAGCTAGTCCCAACTCCGACAGCGCCTGCGCAAGGCGCGCCACACGCTCGCGCAGTTCCGCGCGATTGAGACGGATACGGCGACCATCGGCGTGGCACGCAGTCAATGCGGGTGCGTCGGCCTGCGACGCTGACAGCGCCAGCAGATTGTCCGCGTAATTCAACCGCATCCGAGGAAAGAAGCTCGCGTGTTCACAGTCGTCGCCCAGACAAACCGGCTCCACGTCACCCGACCATTCGAGTCCGGAAGACCACTGAACGAAGCAACGCCAGAAAGTCCGGAACTCTCGCACGGAGAAATCGTGGAGCGCTTCGTCATCGCAAAAGGAGCAGCCTGTGTGGGTCCGCAGGAAAGTGCTGAACGCGGTTATCTGCGATGCATCTACTTGCTCAACCGTATTCGCGTAAACAGGTGTGTGCACCGTCAAGCCGTCAAGCGCAAACGATCGGTTAGGTAGGTCGACTCGATTCATGGAGGCTCCACTTATGTCATGCGACGCCGCTTGCCAACGACCACGCATCGGAGGCGACACGCGCACCGACTGCAGCTCTGCGTTTCCTGATCGCGACCCTGATGGGGACTTCGGAGACAGTCAACCTCGCATTTCGGCTGCACACATTAGCTGATCGATTTAGCGTATTCCGTACGAAATCGAACACTCGCCTGCAGACTTTGATCGCACACTTCATACAATGAAATTTTCGTTACGGTCCGACTGTAGTCTGACAAGGAACCTGCTACGCAGTGCGCTGACTTGCCACGGTCATCCCAGCAAGCCCGGCCGTCTGCGCGTAAGCCGCTTTCATCATACACATCGAGGCGGCGGTCGAGGCGCGCAGCAACCGAGGTTTATGTGCTGTACCGAACGGAGTAGCGGCATTCGTACAGATACTCTACGGCTACAGATACTCGATCAACCACGGAACAGACGCGTATTTATCGCGTTGATCGACATCATGGATCAATACGGAATTGCTGAGCGGCGGCCTGCCGGGTGAACTGGTTTATCTGTCGAATCCGGCTGCGGCCGTCACAATCGGAATACTGATAACGATCAACATTTTCGTAGTGCCAGCGGTCGCCGTCTGATGTATCGCGACACCGACTGACATATCTTTCTGAGTCGGCCAAGACATCGGCAATTTACGACTTGTCCGCGCACGGACGCCAAATTGCATAGCTATACTTTCTACTGAAATAATTAGGATTTAAGTTGCCGGGGAATGCGACGCTACGCATGCTGGTGGCGCGCGTCCCCGATTTTCATTAAATAGTTTCTATTCATTTCTCTTGAGTCGGCCTCATTAATTTTCTGTAATTTCTATAGCAATTTAATTGCTATATCCCTGCAGTCCGATCGCGAGTCGTCAGCCGCATTCGTCTGTCGGCATATTTTGCCTCAACGATTGAAACAACCGGCACGACTTGCACTGCCGAAACACTGATGTATTCGTCAACGAACTTCGAACCGGGGGCAGCAATGGCTTTAGTCGGCAAGGTATCGGAATCAGTGTCAAAGGACGTCAATCCTTTCGATACCCGCTACGAAAGTCGTTCGCACGCCGATCATCCTGAATTGGGCGCCCGCGGCTTTTCAGCTTCGCATATGGACAGCCCGGCGGAATTGAATCGCGCCGACGAGTCGTATGCTGCGGACGTGTCGGCGGATGCCGCTGCAGGCCCCGTGCCTCGCCGTGTGTTGCCGGCTGCCAATGACCCGGACATTCCCTCAAGAAAAGGCGACTTCACAAAACGTGTTTTCGACATTTTCGGCGCATCGGCGCTGCTCCTTGCGCTGCTGCCGATTTTTCTAGTTATAGGTTGCTTCGTGCTGAGCGACGGCGGTTCGGCTTTCTTCGGCCATCCGCGTGTTGGACGAGGCGGACGAACATTTCGTTGCCTGAAATTCCGCTCCATGGTGCCGAAGGCCGATGTCGTTCTCGCCGAACTCCTTGCCACCAACGCCGCCGCGCGCGAGGAATGGAATCGCGATTTCAAGCTTAAGAACGACGTACGCATTACCGCAGTCGGCCGGATTCTACGCAAGACGAGCCTTGATGAACTGCCTCAACTCTGGAATGTTCTTCGGGGCGACATGAGTCTCGTCGGCCCTCGCCCCATCGTCTCGAAGGAGCTGGAACGGTATGGCCCCGACGCCCACTATTACCTGTCGGTCAGGCCCGGCGTGACGGGATTGTGGCAGGTTAGCGGCCGGAACAACGTTGACTATGCAACGAGAGTGGCGCTGGATGTCTCGTACGTGAAGGAACGCTCGACACTGCTCGACATCAGCATTCTGCTGAGAACATTTAAAGTGGTCTTCGAAGGAAGCGGGGCGTATTGAACAGCACTCGGTCAGGTGCATAGCCAGGTACCGGTACGAAACGCTTATGAACATTGTTCACGCCGTCCAATCGGCCTCTACAGGTACGCTCGCGTTGGCTCGCATGAGCCTAGAGCGTCTCGGCGGTGAAGCTCACGAGATTTACCTTGAATCCTCGCGGCGTGGCGAAACCGCCGCCATTCCAACTTTTCTGTCCCCGAACGTCCAGTTGCGGCAATTTCACATGAAAAGCCGAGCGGTGAACGTTTGTGCCAGCTGACAGCGGCTTGTCGATGCTTGCATCGGCCGGCATACAGGAACGATATCTGATGAAACAGTTAGCGGAGCGGTCCGACGTGCGCCAGGAAGATACCCCCGTTCAGTCTGCGTCCCCAGTCGGCGCCAGTTCGACGCGCCAATCTCGATGGCAGGGGCCCTCTGCCGGGTTTGCAATCAATGGCAAGTTCGCGTCTCAACGCATAACAGGCGTGCAACGTGTCGGCTATGAACTGGCGATGGCGTTCCAACGTCTGTTTCCTGACGAAACCGACCTGCCCTTGCTGATTCCTGCGAACGCACGAAGCGACGCTGTCTTGCCGAAAGCAAAGAAGATCGGCCGGTGGTTGAAGGGTTCGCTGTGGGAGCAATTGCTGCTGCCATTCGCCATTCGCGGCCGAACGCTGCTCAGCCTTTGCAATATGGGCCCTCTGTTCGTTCGTCGACAGGTCGTCATGATGCATGACGTTGCAATCTACGATCTGCCGGAAAATTACTCGTGGAAGTACAGGCTCTGGTATCGCGTCGCGTTCTCTCTGCTCAAACGCAACGCCAGCCACATTGTGACGGTGTCGGAGTTCTCCAAGATACGCATCATGAAGCGCCTTGGCGTCGACGCGTCGCGCATTTCGGTGGTCTTGAACGGTGTGGACCACTTTGAAAAGATCGCACCGGACCCGGCAATTTTGTCGCGGTTGAATCTGCAGAACGATGGTTACGTACTCGCCGTCGGAAATCTTTCGGTGGGAAAGAACCTTCCGCGCATCGTTGCCGCGATGGAGCGCCTGAGCGATCGCCATGATCTCAAGTTCGTCGTGGTTGGCGGATGCGATTTGCGGGTCTTCAGCTCACAGGCGAAAGTGGGTTACGACTTGTCGAAAAATATCATCCCCGCAGGCTTCGTATCGGACGGCGAATTAAGAGCGCTGTATGAGAACGCAGCCTGCTTCCTGTTTCCTTCGTTGTACGAGGGCTTCGGACTGCCGCCGCTTGAAGCGATGTCTTGTGGATGTCCTGTCATCGTGTCGCGTGAAGCATCGCTTCCCGAGGTATGCGGCGATGCTGCGATGTACTGCGACGCGTATTCGGTCGACGACATCGTCGACAAGGTAACGCAGATGATGGATGACGCCGCGGTGCGCGAAACGTGGCGTGAACGCGGAAGACACCATGCACGTGGTTTCCGGTGGGAGCGGTCCGCACATCAATTGCTCGATGTTCTGGAGCGCGAATTCGCGGGCGGGGCGGCTCGCCCGGCTCACGCGCAATCCGCGCCATCGCGCGTTTAGCGTGGATCGCAGCAGCGTGCGTATGGCGCCCGCTAGTATGCGAGATTCTTCGAGTGTGCTGTTCAGGTGTAATGCGACAGAACCTTTCCACGCCCTTATCGAAGGAGATTCGCAACATGAACACGCCCGCCTCCACGATCGCCCTTGCCGCCACGCTACGAGATCACTTCACGCGGGTCGTCCTGCCGATCTGGCGTGGGCCGGGCTTCAATAGCACGATGCATCTGCCCTACGAGGCCGTCAACGCTGACGTGGGCCACCTTCCGATGCCGGTTGAACGCTATCGCGCCATGGCGTGCGCGCGGCAGTTGTTTGTCTTCTCGCAGGCCGGCGAAGCAGCTCATGCCCATGTGCTGTTCGAATCTCTGTTGCACTACTTCCAGGACAAGGAGCGCGGCGGCTGGTTCTATAGCGTCGACGGGCAAGGTATGCCACTCGATACGACGAAAGATCTCTATACGCACGCATTCCTGGTTTTCGCGTGCGCTGAATATGCCGCAAGGTTCGACAATCGCGACGCACTCGACGTCGTCCACAGTACCTCGGGGCTGATCGAAATGCGCTTCGCCGCGCAACATGGATTGTTCAACGCCGCGCTCGATGCGGATTTTTCAACCGTGACCGGCACGCCGGTGCAAAACCCGTTGATGCATCTCACCGAAGCCTGGCTCGCCGCACGCGATATAACCCATGACAGTGCGTTCGATTCCGCGTTGCGCAACCTGGCCGACGCCATCGAACGCACGTTCGTGCATGCGCCGACCGGTTGCATTGCCGAACTGCCGTTAGGTATCGATGACAACCGTCTGGAGCCCGGCCACCAGTTCGAATGGTTCTGGCTAATCAGGCAAGCGGGCGAGCTACTGAACGGATCGGGACTCGACGACGCGCTCACGCGCGCGTTTGAGTTTGCGCAGCAGCATGGCGTGGATCCGGTCACAGGCGGCGTGTGCGCGTCGCTCGACGAAGCCGGCCGGATAAAGGACGCCACACAGCGGATCTGGGCGCAAAGCGAATATCTGCGTGCACTCGCGACCCGCGATGACGACGCAGCGCGCACCGTGCTGCCGGGGCAGATGGAACGTTTCCGCCAGCGGTTTCTGCATGCGCAAGGCTGGTTCGAGTGCAAGACCGCCGCGGGCGACGTGTCGCGCGACGACATGCCGTCGACAACACCCTATCATCTCGCCACCGCTTACGCGGCGCTGCCCATTCAGGCTTCCCGCGCTCGCACTACCGCCGCGGCTTGATTGCCGCCTGCGAAGGACGAGGTCCGCGCAATCGAATTCGTTCGGTCTGCGGCCCTGAACTCGTTCGTTGCATGCCGGCATTCCGATCAATCTGAACTGAAGACGGAACCGGCAGCCGGCAAATTGAGTCCGCACCGTGCCGGCTTTTTGAATTTCAGCTGAACCAACCAATGTGTCAGGTGCCCACACTATTCGGCTTTTCAGAGCGGGGCTTGGGTCGCCAGGGTAACAGGGAAATCCGCGCGAGAATATTGCCTCGACGGGCGGAGTGCAAGTCATGCTGCAGTGCCTGCTGGAGTTCGGGACGACGGACCGTCGCCGTTCCCAATTTAGCCACGACGATGCCGGCCGCGACATTGGAAAGCACGACCGCTTCGTCCAGCGGCATGCCGGCGCCGAGCGCGGCACTCAGCGTGGCAACGACAGTGTCCCCGGCCCCGGTCACATCGAACACTTCGCGCGCGCGCGTCGGCAAATGCAAAGGGGCGTGGCCGCGAGCAATCAAGGTCATGCCTTTCTCGCTGCGTGTGACGAGCGCCGCTTCGAATTCAAAGGCATCACAGAGGGCGGCACCCTTGTGCTCGATCGTTGCATCACTGTCGCAACGCCCAACGACAGCCTCGAATTCGGACAGGTTCGGCGTAATGATGGTGGCGCCGCGATAACGCTCGAAATCCGTTCCTTTCGGATCGACGATGACGGGCTTTCCAGCGCGGCGAGCGGCGGAGATCAGATTCTTTGAATCGTGCAGTGAGCCTTTGGCGTAGTCGGATAAGACCACGGCATCGATTTCGTGCAACTGGCGCTCAAAGCTGAAGATCAACTCATCTCCATTGCGCTCGGGAAAGTGGTCCTCAAAGTCCGCTCTGATCATCTGCTGGTGGCGGGAGAGAATGCGGAGCTTCGTGATCGTCTTGCTGCCCGCGACGCGTTGGAGATCGCAGTCAACCCCGCCTTCGCGCAGCAACTCTTCAATCCGGTCGGCGTGCGCATCCTGCCCGGCCAGGCCAAGAAGACGAACGCGAGCTCCAAGTGCCGCCGCGTTCAGCGCAACGTTTCCCGCCCCACCCACACGCGTCTCTTCAGCCTGCACGTGGACGACGGGAACGGGCGCCTCCGGCGAGATCCGCGAGGTCGAACCATGCCAGTACCAATCGAGCATGACGTCGCCAACGACCATCAATTGAGCGCAATCGAAATCAGGAGGCGAAAGCTTCACCGGCGGGTTTCTTGTCATGGCGGCCTAAATTGATCGAATAAACTTCACTCAGAACGTCGACGACAGAAGCGACGCTTATTTTTTCCATCACGTACTTAGCATTTCTGGGATATTCAAATCCGAGGCTCAGGAAACTGCCTCCATCTCGCTTCGACACAGCAAGGACTCCGCGCTCCTTGCTGACAGGACCCCATCGAAACGGATTGGTGGGGCCATGCAGACTGATCATCGGCGTATCCAGCATCGCGGACAAATGCATGATTCCGGTGTTCACACAGACTATGCATTCTGCTCGCCTGACTATTCCGACCACTTCAGTCAGGCTTACCTTGGCTGCCACGCTCACGACCGTCTGGCTGCCGATCAGCTCGACCAATCGTTGAGCCCGTGTGGCATCTTCGGGGCCGCCCGTTATGACAATGGCGTACCCGTTATCAATCAACATATGTGCCAGATCGCGCCAGCACTCCATCGGCCATTCGCGCATGGCGAAATTCGTTCCAGAGGCCCACGGGTGAAAGACAACATATTTGCCGTCAACGACGAACGGCAAACTGGGAGGGCGAATAGCTTTGGTGATCTTCGGGTATTCCGTCGACTCGATGCCTAGAGGACGCAATAGCCTTCTGAAATTTTCCAGTTCATGAAGGCTGTCGCAATGCTCTACGCTGGCGTCATAAGCATAATGGCGGAATTGATTCCTGGTCTTGAAACCGATCGTAAATTTCGACTTCGTAAAAGCTGCCAATATGGCCGAAATTCTCGGCCACTGCGAAGTATCGATTAAGACATCGACCTCGTATTTCTTGATTTCCTTGAGCGCATTCAACGGGCTGGTCAAAGGGACGACGACAATGTCGTCGAGCCCGTCGAACAGATCATAGATGCGCGCGTTGCTTCGCGACGCAAATACCACCACTCTGGACATCTTCTTGACTTTCTTCAACTCAGAAATAATGATCGACGACAAGATTGAGTCACCGATTGCAGCGAAGGCAAAAATGCCCGCCGTCGTGCATTCAGTCGGTAGACGCCGCTTTTTGCGAAGCGCCCCTAACAGGTACAGGAGAGTGCCGCCGACAATAAGGTCGACGCGCTTCAGAAGGTTCTGGCCGCGCTCATTTTTCATTTCAAGTCCGGCAACATCGAGTTGAACGTCGAACTGGCACCAGAGCGGTTGCGCACCTGCGCCGGCCCGGGCGCCTGGGCCAATAGCCCGCGCATGCCGCCGCGCGCGTCTCGCAACATGTCTTCACGTTGTCGCACTGTTCGAGCAATGTCGCCAATTCCGCCTCGGTCGTCTGCTGGATGATTTGACAGCCAGTGCGCTGGATCAGGTCGTCCAGGCTGCCCCACGTGTCGCTGAACCGTTGTTCGCTTATCCCGTCAATCATGCATTGACGGTGGAATCCCGTTAGCTGGTTGTGACTTTCGACAGGCACCGTGTTCGGCTTACCGCCGCTGCCTTCCGAACGCCTCGCGTCGGTCCAGCCAACGGGTCCGACGATACCTTTGAGAGGCTCACACTCCGGAGCACAAGGTCACTCATTACAGTCAGCGGCATCGAGCGCCGAAAGTCTGCAATGGCCGATGAAGCAACTGCATGATCCGTGCTGGAACGTGCGGTGTCTGTGCGGCGCCGAACGTTGGAACGTCCGACTGAATGTGGGCGCCCATTCCGAAAAGGGTTTGTCGTCAAAACGACTCGCGTAGGAAGGTCGATCGACAGACCCAGTACTGCTTATATTTCCGGTGCATACGATGCGATTGTTCCGCGGCGGACACGTTGGTCGCGCGAGCACACTGATCTGCCTTTTGCCGCCGATGACCGCGACACCACTTGAACCCGCATCGATCAAAGGTCTGCACGGTCGGGAGATTGCCACTTCAGCGTTTCTGCAGGCCTTCGTGGTCGATGCCGGGCAAAACTTCATAACGCCTATTAATGCAACTGTAATCGATCCTGCCACACCACTATTTCCGAAAAAAATAGTTTGCCCGCCTGTTGGCCATCCCCCCCGCCTCAACCGAATTGGTGTATCTGAACGTGCGCTAAACCACAGACTCCGAATTGGCAAAGGAGGTATTCCTATCGCACTTGCCCAAAGTCGCGACGGACGCGACGAAGCTGTCGCTCCATCGAGAAGCTTACTACCCCGAATCCTGGAAATGACGCCTTTGAACACGGATATTTTCAGTTTCAGATCATCTCGTGCAGGCTGCTGGCATTGATCGCCATTGCGACGTTCGCGGCCTCTACTATTTCTTGCGGCGCCTGATCGGCCAATCCGTTAGAACTTTGGACCATACACGACTTCACCAAAGTCGTTGATCAACTGAGCGAGCAGTTCGATTCATACCCGTCGACGCTCCGCGTCGTCTGATCTATGAGCCGGTCACGCAGTCCACCCGCACCATCCATGAGACGGGCGAAGTATCACGCTACAGAACAATCTTCAGTGGAGATTTAAAGCAAGGGACTTCGCGCAACTTGCTCCTTGAAACACCTGGCGAGTTCGCCGGAAAGCGGGGCCTTGAAGCTGGGCAGCTTTGAGATCCAATAATGTGTCGCAGCGAGAACTCATTCTCGATCATGTTGGGGTGAACTATTCATGAGCCGATCTACGCCGCAAATTGGAATCGAGGTAAACGAGCATCGTATTCCATTCAATACGCCCGCCATGGCGGGTAATGAACTGAAGTACGTCGCAGAAGCTCACTTCAGTAAAAAGCTCGCCGGCGACGGCTCCTTCACGCGGCGCTGCAACGAGTGGTTGCAGGAAAGAAGCGGTGCCTGCAAGGCATTGCTGACTCACTCCTGCACAGCCGCGCTTGAAATGGCGGTTCTGTTGCTGGACATCCAGCCCGGCGACGAAATCATCATGCCGTCATACACGTTCGTCTCGACGGCGAACGCATTCGTCCTGCGCGGTGGCGTGCCTGTCTTCGTGGATGTCCGTGAGGACACCATGAATCTCGACGAGCGATTGATCGAAGCAGCGATCACGCCACGAACTCGCGCGATCGTCCCGGTGCACTACGCCGGCGTGGCATGCGAAATGGACACTATCTTATCCATCGCCGAACGCCACGGACTCAAAGTCGTCGAAGACGCGGCGCAGGGCGTCATGGCAACCTATAAGGGCCGCGGTCTCGGCTCCATTGGCCACCTCGGCGCTTACAGCTTTCACGAAACAAAAAATATCATTTCGGGCGAGGGTGGCGCTTTGCTGGTGAATGATCCCGCCCTCACGAGGCGCGCGGAAATAATCCGCGAGAAAGGCACTGATCGCACCCGCTTTCTCCGCGGAGAAGTCGACAAATACACCTGGCAGGAAGTCGGCTCTTCATTCTTACCGAGCGAGCTGATCGCGGCTTATTTGTGGGCCCAACTGGAAGGCGCTGAAAATATTACGCAGGCACGCCTCGCGCAATGGGAGCGATATCATGCGCTTCTCGAGCCATACGAGAACAAAGGCGCGCTTCGTCGTCCGATCGTGCCGGAGGAATGCCAGCATAACGGGCATATGTACTACGTTCTGGTCGAAGATGAACACGCGCGCCAGCGCCTACTCGATGAATATAAAAGGCAGGAAATAGGCTCGGTATTTCACTATGTTCCGCTTCATTCATCTCCTGGCGGCCAACGTTACGGCAAACCTGGCGGCCCGTTGGACGTTACCAACAACCAGTCAAAACGCCTGATCCGCCTTCCCCTGTGGGTCGGCCTGACGGAGACGCAACAGATGCGCGTGGTCGACATCTTCGGCGCGCTGGTGAAATAGGTCCGGCCGATTCAGGACGGGCATGCGCGAATCGCATCCGGGCGCGTTGCCGAGAAATCTTCGGCAGCGGTCCGGACTTCGTTTATGTCTGCTTGCCGCACCGGAAGGTGCGGCAAGCAGCACTCCAATGCAATAGACCCGATGCCGCAAGCCGCGCTATGCAACAGCTTGCAATGGCTCAGATGCGGCTGGGCAATTGTGGCCGCGCGCCGTCGGAGTAACGACGCGCTGCCAACCGGTCCCTGAACGAGGTCAATGTTCGGCGACCTGCAGTGAGAAGCCCGCTCTGAGTCCTTTGAACACGCTCGATCTGGCCGCTGGCGAAAACCTCACGCATTTGACCGTCAACGTCACGATCGCATAAGCAATCGCAATGGCACGGTGCGCAGGTGCGAGGTGCTTGCGGCTGAAATAAACGCGATTGCGCGCTGTATAGAACAGACTGAAGGGACTTTCGTTGCCGCCGGTGGACACCGCCACCTTGTGACCGACGCTCGACGTCGGTACGTACAACAGGCCAATATCGGCGCTTTTCATGCGCCAGACGAAATCACTGTCGTCGTAATAGACGAAGTATTTCTCATCCATCATGCCGATCGTCTGGAAGATGCTTTTGTGCAGCAGCATAAAGCAGGTCGGCGCGTACTCTGTAAACATTTCTTCGTCGAACTGCCCGCGATCTTCCTTCCGATCGCCTACGTGCGGTGTAGTGGCGGTAAGCGGCGAGAATCTTCCGCCTGCGCACCATATGCGGTTGGTGCCGTGATAGATGATCTTGGGTACCGAGGCCAGCGCGCCTGCCTCCTCCGTGTGCCGCACAAGTCCCGCGAGCACGTCGGGATCCGGAAAGTCGGTGTCGTTGTTGGCCAGCAGAACGTACTCGCATCCGTCCGCAAGCGCCATTTCTATGCCCTGGTTGTTGCCGCGAGCGACGCCGACATTGTCGTTATTGAACACGATATCGGCGTGAATGTCGTTGAGGGCCGCAAGCTCGCGCGATATCGCACACCCCGTATCCTTTTCGCTGTTGTCGATTACGTACAACTTGAAATTCGCATCGCGCTGGGCGGCGAGACTCTTGAAAAAATCGGGAAGCACGGAATCGGAGCGATACAGTACGGTGACAATCCCGATCAGCGGCGAACCATATCTCGTTGACATATTGCGTCCTTCGAATGAGTTGCGGAGGCGACCGTCGCGGCGCCTCCGTCATGGCGTGAGCGCATTACCGACAATGTCATGCGGCGCGTTCGCAGCCCTTGTATAAACCCTTCTCCCGCATTTCGGCGATGCTCTTCTCGTAGGTATCCGCCATCACCTCTTGCTGGTCGACCCACCCAGCAAACCGCGCGATACCTTCGCTAAACGACACCTTCGGCTCGAATCCGAGCATGTCCCTTGCCTTGGTCAAATCGGCATAAACATGGCGGACATCGCCCAGGCGGAATGCGCCTGTTACGCTGACGCCGACATCGCTGGCATAAACCTCGCACAAGGTCCTGGCGACATCCATGACCGAAGTGCGCACGCCCGAGCCAATGCCGAATACGTTGTCCGCGGCGTTAGCGTGTGTGAGCGCTGCGTAGGTCGCATCCACTACGTCATCGATATAGACGAAGTCACGGCTTTCCAGTCCGTCCTCGAAAATATTGATTGGATTGCCGTTTTTGATGCGCGTCGAAAAAATCGAGAGAATGCCCGTATAAGGGTTGGATAACGACTGACCCGGGCCGTAGACATTCTGATAACGCAACGCCGACGCGTCGATGCCGATGGAACGGCAGGTCGTCATCACCATCTGCTCCTGAGTCTGCTTGGTAATGCCATACAGCGAGGTCGGATGTATTTTCGATTCTTCATCGGTCGGCACGCATTCCATCGCTTCGCCGCTGATCGGGCAGAGATGCTCGAACTGGCCTTCGAGCATGTCTTTTTCCTTGCGCGGACCGGGATACAGAATGCCGGCGGCCGGAGAACGATACTTGCCTTCGCCGTATATCGCGCGCGACGAAGCAACGACCACTTTGCGCACGGAATTGCGGCTATTCTTCACCAGTATGTCCAGAATCAGGGCAGTGCCATGCACGTTCACGTCGACATAGCGGTCGACCTCGTACATCGACTGGCCCGTACCCGTCTCGGCCGCGAGATGAACGATCGCGTCCTGGCCCTGCATGACGCGTTCGAGCATGGCCCGATCGGTCACCGACCCCTTCACGAAGTGCACGTTTTCCGGCAACGACGCGAAAATCGCAGACGTGACGCTGGGATTCTCTCCATGAATCTGCGGGGAGAGGTTATCGAGGACCGTGACTTCCGCATTGTTGGCGCAGAGCTTGCGCGCCAGACTCGAGCCGATAAAGCCGGCGCCACCCGTAATCAGGACTTTCATTGTTTCTCCCTCTCCCAACATCTGGTTTCGAAGTTGTAGCGCTTGATGATTTGCGCCGGATTGCCAGCGACCACGCAATAGTCGGGAACGTCGCGAGTCACTACCGAATGCGCGCCGACCACGACGTGCCGGCCGATCTTCACGTTGGGCAGAATGACGGCGCTGAATCCAATAAATGCGCCCTGCCCGATCACTACGTAATTACCTCGCGTGCAAATACGCTCGCCAATGCGGATGGTATTGTTGACGTCCTCATACGGATGCTCGACGTCGACAATGGCGACGTTCCCGGTAATAGTCGCGCCGTCGCCGATCTCGATCGAGGAGCCGCATACGATGTGCACGTTCTGCTCGATATTGACGCGGCTTCCGATCGTGAGCCGCGGTGGCGCAGCCGCGTCTGTCACGACAAGCTCGATACGCGCGCCCGGTCGAATTAGCACACGCTCACCGATCGACGCGAAATGCACGTTGGCGAGCAGCATGGGACGAAAGATCGTCGTTTTCGCGCCGACGGACTCGAACACATGCGCATACCACAGGCGTGTCTTGAGTCGGTGCCAAGCTAAGGACGCCCGGTTGGCTAAGTCGAGCAGCCGCACTTTCCTGGCGGCCAGCCGCCCGCTCTCCTGCACGTGCGTATTCATGCGTCGACCGGTTGCCGTCCCGCCATCTGCTTGAGTCCCGTATAGACCGTGCGCAACGTACGGGGCCAGCGGCGCATGGCATATAAAGCCAACTGTTTCCTACCGATTCGTGCCGCGCGCCAGCTTGATTCGATGCAGTCCTCGAAACTATCCTCTTGACCATGCTCCAGAAAGAAGATGGCCGAGGTCAGATAGAACTTTGCGCGCCCCTTGTTCACAGCGTCGCTCGCCATGCCGAGATCGGCCGCGAGTTGACAGGTCTGGATCACGTCGTTCAGGCATTCCCTATGGCGCGCGGGATTGTTGATGCGCACGGAAGTCAAACCCGTCCGGTTGACGCGGTATAGCCCAAGCTCTTCGTCGAGATAGCAGCCTTGCGAACCCATCAGGATCTGCAACAGATGGGCTACGTCAGCCACCGACTTGAGACCGATGTCGACCGGATGGCGGCGGCGCAAGTGCGCCCGGTACATTTCCGAGCTGTGAAAAAAGAACGGTCCGTTCTTGATGAGATACTCGGCGTCGAACGTTGCCGGTTTATCTTCCGACAGCGGATACGTCACAGTCTCCAACGTATCCTGGTCGACTGGGCGCATCTTGTGCACGACCAGACCGCATTCCGGATGAGCCCGTAAGAAATCGAGCTGACGCTGCAGTTTGCCGGGAAACATGACATCATCGCCGTCGATATTGGCGATGTATTCGCCTCTTGCAAGAGCAACCGTATCTGAGAAGTTACCCGAAAAGCCGACGTTTTTTTCGTGCAGAATCACCTTAATCACATCGGGATAGCGCAGCCGGAACGATTCGATGACTTCGAGGGAATTGTCGGGTGAATTATCGTCACCCACGATCACTTCGAACGGCACATCGAGTTGCTGGTCGAGCACGCTCTGAATACACGCGCCAATGTATTCGGCTTGCCGATAACTCAGCACAATGACTGACAACACAGGCGCAGCTTGTTCGTGGACCGGATTCAGAAGAGTTGTATCCATGCTGTTTTCTCAGTTGAGGGCCAGTCGTCCCGCCAGGTGGCGTGCCTTGCGTTGAACGATCGGCGAAACCGCGACGGTCAGGGCGACCATGGCAAGCCATGTGCCCGACAGAACAAAGAAGAGGCCAATACGCGAGGACGTGGTCAGATCCGCATGACTCACCAATAAGCCGACAGGTACCACGGCGGCGACCCGCACGGCGACTCCGCGATACCAGCTTGCGTTGATTCCAGCCATAAACTTCCGATGTACGATTGCTACCCAGCCGAACAGGAGCAGCACATTCATCCCAAGCCACGCGTAGGCAGCGCCGATTGCGCCCAGATGAATGCCGCCGTACACGACCGCCGGCGCGAAGAGAATGAGGAAGCCGATGTTGCCTTTCAGATGCAAAGACAAATCCCCCTTTGCGTACTGCACGAAGAACGCGAGCGAGGCCAAAGCCGAACAGGCGTTTCCGACTGCGTAGCATTGCATTGTTCGCAAAGCGTCAGGCGTTACCGGGGCGCCGGCGGACCACAATCGAAGCACTGCCTCGGGCGCGAACGCAAACACGGCTGCAACTGGAATGACCGCCAATGACGTCACCTCGGTGGCGAGCGCGTACATCTGACGAATCCGCTCGCCGCCGCCGAAGTTCTCAGCGTTCAATCGTGGAATGAAGGCTTGCTGAATGGGGTTTGCCAGTAACACAATGCCGCTCGCAAGCAGCGTGGCCATACTGAACACGGCAAAATCCGCCAGCGGCAGCACCTTTGAAAGCACGATCTTGTCGAGTTGTGCAGTGCACGCCCAGATCAGCGCAGACAAGGCAATCGATAGCGACAACTTCGCGCGCGACGACAGCACCTTCCATGAAAAACGCATCGACAACAACGGTATATCGATCGTGCGGCCGAGCAGAATACGCATGGCGATCGCTTCCCCGACAATGGCAAGGAGTTGCCAGACGAAGAACAATTCGACGCGTGGCCAGATCATGATGACCGGCACAACCAGCACATTGCGTATCACGGCAAAAGTAACGCCGATGACATTGAGCGCGACCTGCCGATCGATACCGACCACGCCGCCTCGATACAACGCGGAAAGCCAGCGCGCGACAGCGGTCAGCATCATCAACACGAACGCCGTGCGGATCTGGCTCGGCGGCAATGTCGAGGCGTTCAGCCACCGCTCGGCAAAATACGGCGCCGCGAAGAGCGATAAGACGAACAGGACTGTGCTTGTGCAAAGGATCAGTTTTTCCAGTGATTCCAGCAGTAGTCCCACTTCGGCTTTCGAACCCGTACCGGCGCGCAGGCTGCCTAACTCGCGGCATAACGTCGGTGAAAGTCCGAAGTCGAGAACGAGCACCCATGCGAGCAGCACGGCGTTGATGGCAATCAGCCCATACGCTTCCACTCCGAGATGACGCACGTAGATCGGCACCATGACAATGCCGAGCGATACGGTCACCATTTGGCCAACGAAATTTGCGAGCAGGCTTCGTCTCAACATCGCGGTTTGGTCCGCCGGTAAATTAGGTAAGGACTGCGGGCGCCGCTAAAGGAATCGCGAACATCGCGTTGATTTCCTCGCGAACTTGTCTCAAAGCGAGCGCGTAATTTGCCAAGCGACCGAAAGATTGCCCATCGTTCCAGCCGGCCGTCAGCGCACTGGCGATTCAGATTAGCCACATACGTATCGGCGATTTGAAACTCAATCCCGCCAATTCGACTTATTGGCAGGCTTCTTGATGCGGTCTGAGGGTATATTGCGAGTATCGGAGAAGCCCGCTCTACCGAAGCGCAGACCGCGCGGATGAACAATTGAACACAGCCGGCAAGCGATAGACTCCCTGCGGCCCATGCTTGAAGCGTACCTGTCCAGTTTCAAATTAAATGTGCGGCGGCGCACGTTCAAAGCTTTGCGTATCGGCTATCGCACGAAGTTAGCAAGCCGCTTCACACCGCTCCAGCACCGGTCCTGTTAGCGGCTTGGCCATGCCACCTGATCCTTCGGAAGATTGAGCAGATACTGGCCATACGCGTTCTTGGCGAGCGGCTTGGCGAGTTCGAGCAGTTTCTCCTCGTCGATCCAATGTCGGCGGAACGCAATCTCCTCCGGGCATGCCACCACCAGACCCTGACGCTTTTGCAGCGTTTCGATAAACGTAGCCGCTTCGATCAGCGAATCATGTGTGCCGGTATCGAGCCACGCGAAACCACGGCCCATGATCTCGACATTGAGCGCGGCGTTGGCGAGATAACGCGAGTTGACGTCCGTGATTTCGAGCTCGCCACGCGACGACGGCCTGATGTCCGCCGCAATGTCGCAGACCTGCCTGTCGTAGAAGTACAGACCCGTGACCGCGTAGTTCGAACGCGGCTTGACCGGCTTTTCTTCAATCGACAGCGCGCGGAACTGCCTGTCGAATTCGACCA
Organism: Paraburkholderia sp. BL25I1N1; assembly: GCF_003002025.1. Classification (GTDB taxonomy): domain Bacteria; phylum Pseudomonadota; class Gammaproteobacteria; order Burkholderiales; family Burkholderiaceae; genus Paraburkholderia. The sequence continues at coordinate 271 of NZ_PVZB01000037.1, read as the reverse complement.
CGCCATAACGCTCAGGATCGTGCACGTGGTACGCGAAGACCGTGGCGCCATCGGCTTTCTCGTTGGCGCGCTCAAGCTGCTTCGCGAGATCGTGGCCGTAGAAAATGTTGTCGCCGAGAATCAGCGCCGACGGATCGTTGCCCACGAAATCCCGGCCGATGATGAACGCCTGCGCAAGCCCATCCGGCGAAGGCTGAACCGCGTACTGGATATTCATGCCCCACTGGCTGCCGTCACCCAGCATCGCTTCGAAGCGCGGCGTGTCCTGCGG
>NZ_PVZB01000036.1 GCF_003002025.1 Paraburkholderia sp. BL25I1N1 | reverse complement strand
CTAACCTGCAGATGCCGGATATAAGCCTGCAACCAAATCCTCGTCTAACATCACAGCGATATTACCTTGCAAGCCGGGCGGCGTTCATATAAGCGTCAAGCAGTACGGCCGGCGTGTCGCGCTCTGTTTGTCGTTGGCCTTTCGACGGCGATAGCTTTCTACATTCAGTTCGAAGATCGTCGAGTGATGGCCGCACGGTCGGGAAGGGCTGCGCCGAAGGGGGGCCAGTAAGTGCTTCGCGGATGGCTGACCTTACGCGCTACCGGGCTTTTCACGGACTGGCGCCGACCCCGTTGGGGGATGAGACGACGCCCGCAATCATGAGCGTCTCGGGTGACCCGAACAAACACCTGACACCAGCGACGGTGTATCTCATCGTCAAGGAGGTTTTCCGGCGAGCCGCCGGGATGCTTGAAACGAGCAATCTGGCAGGCGCCGCAACGCTGCGACTTGCGTCGCCCCACCAGTTGCGTCACAGCGCCGCGTCACACCAGGCGGAATGCGGCACCGACCTGCGCTTCATCCAGAAGAACATGCGTCACGCATCAATCCAGACGACCGGCCGTTATTTTCACGCTGAGGATGACCAGCGACACACCGATAGCGTGCAGGAGTAGGAGAAAAGGTGCGCCCTGATTCCTCGCGTGCGCATGGTGCTGACTTTCAGTGGACGAGGGCCTACCGCATCAAAGCGCGGGAGAGACCCTTCATAAACCCCCTTGCCTACGCTCGCTCCGCAGCTTGCTCTCCAGCCGAACCGCTGTATGAGCGGCTTCTCCCTCCGCTTCTGCCAGAACGCCCGACGAGTAGCTAGTAAGCCTAGCCTGCACACGGGCAAGTTTGCTTGAAAAACTTGAATAGTTCAAGTATGTATGCTTGAATTATTCAAGTAATATTGGAAGCACAGTGCTCGCGTCGCCGGGCCATTAACTGGAGATGACAATGCAGCAGACCTCGACCGTTGGAACGACGAAGCTCGATGAGCCGGACCTGAACAGGTTGAAGCTTCGCGGGGTGCATCACCTCGCACTGAATACCGAAGACATCAAGACGACAATCGACTTCTACGTCGAAGTGCTCGGTATGCCATTGATACATGCCATGAAGATTCCAGCCGGCGTAGATCGAGGAAACCCGCCGTTTCAGCGTATTCGGCACTATTTCTTCGATATGGGGAATGACAGTCTGCTGGCTTTCTTTGAGTTGCCGAAAGGTGCGAAAGAGAAAGCTGACCGCAACAGCGTCGCAGCCATGCAACATGTTTCGTTTTCAATAAGCCCGTCGCAAGTGGATAAACTTATGAGCCGACTTGTCGATGCGGGGATTGACCACATGGGCCCACTAGAATCTGCGCCTGGAACATATTCCATTTATTTCTATGACCCTAACGGAATTAGGCTTGAGGTCAGCTATCAGAACTGTGGAGGCGATCAGCACGTCATTGCACACTTTCGCATGTCCCGGGATCAACTGCTGACGGAACTGCGCACGGTGACAGCAGACGAGGCGTGGCTAGCGCGAATTGCCGGAATATGACGTGAACCGTCGATGATAGTTCGCCCAGTCATTGATGATCGGGCCGAGCAGGCAGATAAGATTGACCTGTTTGGCCAATGCCTTGGCTTTGATGACTGCGCGCGCACTTTCTTCAGAAATGGTTGAACATTCCTTTTTGATGGCTTCATGTCATAGCTTGAACCTGAAGCAGATTCGAGCGTTCGGACTGTTCGTTAGCACACTCGAGCTCGGCCGGCGCTCATAGGAATTTGCCGAGCCGGCGGTTTTCATTATCGGCCACATCGCCGCATTTACATCTTGATTTAAAGCTCAATCTAATCCGGCCAGACCTTCGTTCGCTTTTCGACGGGATCGATTTGCTCCGCTCTCAAGATTTCCCGACTCGCGGCAACGCTTGAGGCCGGCTCACCGACTGGCGCGGGGAGCGCGCGAAATGTCCTGCCAAGGCGAAGGCCCTGGTTCTTGCGGCGTGACGTTCTGCAGCATATGGTCAAGTATTGCGTGAAGCGACTCCACGTCCTTTTTCTTCAGCCCGGAAAGCAAGATTCCCTGATGCTTGGCACTGACTTGCTGACACCGACGTGCAATCACGGCCCCGGAATCGGTCAGGTATATCTGCACCGAGCGGCGTTCGGTCGGGTTTCGTTCCCGATGCAGCATGTTCTTTGCCACGAGATGGCGCAACATGTGTGACAGCGCCGACGCCTCGACGCAGGCAGCAGCACAGAGATCGCCCGCGCTGATCCCGGGGCGCTCCAGGACTAACAGGAGAAGTCGCGCCTCTTGAATGCTAATTTCCCATGCTGCATAGTCTGCACTGGCAATTACTGCCAGCTTTGCCAGTACTCTATAGATTTTAAAGGGAACAAAACGTTCGAGTTGTGTCGTCGCAGGGGCGATTTGCGCAGTAGGGGCGCTTTTCATCGTACTCGAGGGCGGATTCTAGAGAGTATTTTTGGCATGTCGGGCCGGCAAATGCCGCAGCAACCACTTCAGGAACGTTTCTGCGCATGCCGATCACCTTTCACAATGAATGCCTGCCTGTGGGCCGGATGCCGGTCTGAGCAACGCTTAGCTGCACCGCGGTCAGTCGTCATTCTGTGGGCAGCAAAAGCAGGGCAACCAGGAAATGTCACCTCGCAGAAACTGAACAGAACCCGTATTTTACGTGATCCGACCGCACAGACCTCATAGTACCAGAATTGTTCAATCGTAATGTCGAGACGCATCGGCTCCCAGGGTCGTTAGCTTTTCTTCTTCCGTGTTAACTGGAAACAACGTGAAATCAGAGAGCATGGTCTTCGGCGGGGTGTTTTCGGGATTGCGTGACCGACGTGGGGCGCGCGGGACGCGCTACGAAATGGAGCCACTATTGTGCGCCGCGTTGGTGTCCCAGTTTGCCGGTGCAACTTCATTGCGCAAGATCGAGGCCTTCATCGACGAGCGGCTGAAGCCACTGAACCAATTGTTCGGGAGGTGCTGGCCGAAAGCGCGAGGCTGGGTGGGAATCAGGAGATTTCTGCTGGAGATCGACGAAGCAGAGATCGAGTCGGCGGTTCGCGTGCGTGCGCACGGGCTGATGGCGTCGTCCCGGCCGGATTGCAGTTCATTGGGGCGGACGGCAAAACCCGCACCCCCGGTGCCTCTGCCTGGCATCTCGAAGGAAGTGATTTTCTGCCGCTTTATTCGACCTCGGTGATCGTACATGGCGTTGAGGCCTCGCACGCACGTGCGTCCGGTCATGCGCGGTCCGTAGACGGTGAGCTTGACCTGCGACTTCGCTTGCGCCGAAAGGACTCGGAGGGCGGGGCGGTGGCATGAACCCCGGAGCAACTGTTCGCCGCGAACTATGCCGCGTGTTTCCACGGCGCTTTAACCCTTGTCGCGATGAAGCGTCGCATTCGATTTCCTGCCGACTTCAGCATCGTCGCCAACGTTACGTTTTAGCGGTGCGAGGACCAGGTGCTTGCATCGTGCCCTGGATTCCTCGCTGCGGTTCGCGCGACCGTTTTCCGGGTCCATCGCTATCTGGCGCTGGACCCGTCGACGATTTCCATCTTCCAGAACTCCCACGTGCGTTCCACCCGGGGCTCGCCAAGTTTCTCCGACGAGGCAGCTTTCTCTGTGGCGAGGTAATTGACCGTGCCGATCGAGGTTGCGGCGCTCTGGACCCTGGCGTTTGCTTCGGTCTAAATCGAGCGGTAGACAGCGCGCGATACGGTGGGTCCGACGACGGTTGAGCCATGGCCTCGCATCAGCACGACCGATTCATCTCCCGGGCACTCAACCAGTGGCTTGCCTCGCGCGATGGAGTCGATCATCAGGTTGGAAGCGCAGCCCGCGCTTTGCCGGATTTTGAACACAGGCGCCCCCCTTTCAGGAGCCCGCACGTATGACCTACCGGCGCAGCGGTTGGTCGACCACGCCAACGCCACGATGGCCGAAGAGTGGCTCTCTAGGTAAACGGGTGTACCCGTCGCATTCCAGAAGTTCACCGTTGAGTCCAAACTCTCGGATCTCGTCTGCGGTCACGAGTCCAAGCGCCATCCGTTTGCTCATCAGGAAACGATCGGCATGAACCAGGTGGCGAGCACACGCCCGAAGGCATCGACGATAACGCCTAATGCAACAGGATCTTGTTGGCCTGTTGGCCATCACCGGTTTGGCCTTAATCGCTGATACGGTAGGCCTCTGAGTGGGTGCCTGATCAGCAGCCCCAGCTTTTTCTTTTGCGTTCATGCGTCTCTCTCCTTAGCTCGTCTTTTTCAGCCCGACACGCTTTTTGCCCAAACTGCTGCACACCCCGCGGCCGACTTTGTTCCCGATTTTTTGCTTCGTTTCGCAAGGCAGTCAAACGATATTGCGCTTTTTATGGACTGCCACTTCCATGGCGCCGATCGAGGCGATCTCAGCATGGATGACGTCGCCCGCCTTGACCGGACCGACGCCGGCAGGCGTGCCGGTAAAAATAAGATCTCCCGGCTCAATCGAATAATAGGCCGTCGCAAACTCGATCAGTTCCGCCGTGTTGAGAACCAGGTCCCTTGTGTTGGCGCGTTGCCGCTCTTCGCCGTTGACCGTGAGGCGCAGATCCAGCACCCCAGGATCGGGAATTTCGTCTGCGGTGACCATCCAGGGACCGGCAACGCTGAAAGTATCGACCGACTTGCGCATGCTTCGGTCTTCGGTTCCGCGTACCGTCATGTCCAGGCCAATGCAATACCCGGCAACATACTCGAGCGCCTTTTCCTTAGGCACATTGCGTCCGGATTTGCCGATGATGGCGACGAGTTCTACCTCGTGGTCGTTACGCCGATCTGCATGTTCGATGAGCACGCCATGTGAGCAGCCCTGAAGGGAGCTCGTGGCCTTCAGGAACAGACCTACCATCTGGATCGTCAGAATCTTGTTGCCGTGATTGAGCTCGGTCTGGCTGACCGCTTCGTGCAGATGGTCCGCATAGTTGACCGGGGCAGCAATGATTTTTCCGGGATTGGCGACCGGGCTCAGTAAATTGACGCTTGACAGCGGCACGCGCGGTGCGGTTTTGGAGAGGGCCGCCAGTTCAGGCAACAGCCGCGGCAAGTTTTGGATGAATACATCGTGGTTCGGATACGGATAGTGGGCGTTGCCGAGTGATTCCAGAATCGTCGTAACGTCAGCAATTTCACCATCCAAAACCACGCCGATGCGATCCTCGTTAAACCGACAGATTTTCAATTCCGACTCCTTGATGTTCCATCTGCTCTGGAAAGGTCGGCTTCTCGTACACCCAGGAGAGGCTTTCCATGGCTTCTTGTGGCGAGCGGGTGAGCAATTGCTTGCGCAGGTCTGCATAGACGCCGCTAGCGTGATAAATCTCCCAGTAGAATCGCGACTGGTACTGCATGCGTACTGTGCGCAACTGCCGGTGCCCCTGGTAGGCAACGAAAGCAGACTCGTAATCGCCTTGGCTCTGCGCGATGTACTCGGCAATCCACACACCGTCTTCGATCGCCTGACAGGCGCCCTGCGCCATGGCTTGCAACATCGCATGGGCGGAATCTCCCAGTAAGGCAACGCGGCCGGTGGTCCAACTGGGCACCGGTTCCATCACGGCGATATCCCAGTGCTTGTCGGTCTGTACCGACTCAAGCAAGCGCTGCACATGGGCGCAAGCACCGCTAAAGATCTCCTTCAACTCGTCCGGGCCGCTGTGGTTCGCTTCGCCGCGGGCAAACCGGCGGCTGCGAAACACGGCGGCGATGTTGAACAACTGATCCGAATGAAGCGGGTAGTGCATCATGTGGTATCCCGGACCCGCCCACAGGACCACATTGTTTTCGAACAGATCGGACGGGATTTCCGCACGGGTCCTCAATCCACGATAGGCAACATAGCCCAGACTCTGCGGCTTGACGATCGAAGGATTCATCTGGCTGCGAATGGCTGACCAAACACCGTCGGCGCCGACCAGCGCCGCGCCAAAATGGGTTTTTCCATCGGCCATCGTCACGATCACGTGCTGTCCGCGGTCCTCAAACTTCTCGACCATCGAGGCGGTCAAGAGTTCGACATTGGGTAGCGCGGCGCAGGTCTCTAGCAGCGCCTCATGCAGATCGCCCCGATGAATCACGGCATAGGGCCGGCCATAGCGTTGCTCAAGATCGGTCCCCATGGGAAGCCGGGTGACTTCTTCCCCTGTCATGATGTCGCGCATGATGCCAGCTTGCGGTTTGTTGCAGAAACGCAAGATCGATGGAGTGATGCCAAGTCGGTCAAACATATGGAAGGCGTTGGGTCCGAGCTGTATGCCGTAGCCGATAGGCTGGAACTCGGGCGCCTGTTCGAGCAGCTTGACCTTGAAGCCCTTTTTACCGAGAGCGATTGCCGCCGTCAGTCCGCCTATGCCGCCGCCGGCGACAATGATTGGGTGTGTCTGTTGAGATTGCATATAACTTCGGCCCCTTATTGCATGGATTCATGACGGTAGTACCGCGTCCACCGCATGAGCTGCTCATCGCTGATGCAACACAGCACGCTGTCTTCGCCGGCATGGTGCTCGATGCGGTTCCACCCTGGAGAGGCAATCACGTCGCCAAACTGCCAGTCGAATTTACACTCGCCAATCGTCGAGCTGCCGCTGCCTTGCATGACCACGTAGACTACGTTGGCCGTGTGCCGATACGGCCGGCTGGACCATCCCTTTTGCCAGCCGCAGACCTTGAGTGTGAGCGTCGGCATGAACAAAGACGTATCGAGCAGAATGGTCTTGCCGAAGTGCCCCGTGCTGTCCGCCGGTGCATTTTTGAGGCTTTCCACCGTGTCGGCCCAGGGAAAGCGCATGGGAGAGTGGCGCGCTTCGCAGGTCACAGGCTCCCATCGCTCAGGATGCGGCTCATAAAACATGGGTTCGAGCAAATGGGTCAACGGGACATCCAGTCCATCGACCCAGAATGCCTGTTCCATGCCCTCATGGCCGTGACCGTGCCAACAACCGCCCGGCGTCAACACAATGTCGCCACTGTCCATAGGGTGCTTGCGGCCGTTGACAATGGAATAGGCGCCATTCGAATCGAGCATCACCCGCATGGCGTGCGACGAATGCCGATGGGACATCGCTGTTTCTCCCGGTAGAACTGTCTGGTATGCACAGATGATGGTGCGCAAGATGGAGAAATCGTTGTCAGGGACCGGGTTGCGCATGACAAAGTTGCGGCGTTCGGCAAGGTCAGTTCCCAACACTTTCGCGGCCTGCTGCATGAGTTCGCGTGCCGCAACGTATTTCCACTGTGCAGGGATGAACTGTGACTGCATTTCCTTCCAGACCAGCGGTATCTGGCGTTTGATCCAGCCGGGCGTCATGTTGAGAGATGCGATCGTTGCTTCAAGTTCCGGCAACGTCCCTGACGCCAACTCTCTGACCATGCCTTCCTCCATATTCATGCCCCTTCAGTAATGGATAACGACTCATTAGGGAGTGGATTGTTCGGTTTAAGGAGGTCGGACGGTCCGGTCAGCACCGAATCCTCGTCGCAATAGACCCACATGTCGCGGTCGAAGCGAATTCCACCAAAGCTGACCGCGTCACCTTTCAGGCTTGGCTGCGCTTCACGGCTGCGCAATGCAGTCACGCCGAGCGCCTTGACGCCGATGTCGATCTCGTTGATGGCGACGCTGTCGCGTATCGCTCCATAGATGACCACGCCGACCCAGCCGTTGGCCGCGGCAATGCTTGCGAGGCGGTCGCCGAGCACGCCGACACGAAGCGAAGCGCCGGCGTCCACTACGAGCACTTGGCCTTCGCCCGGCTGGCTCACGACTTCACCGACTGGGCGATGGTCTTCGTGAACGCGTAGTGGGTAGCAATGGCCATGGAAGCGCAGGCGCTTTCCGAAGTTCCTGAATTGCAGATTGCACACCTGCGTGGTATCCACATTGGCGTCGGACAAATCCGCGTTCGAAAGCATTTCGTCTCCAGTGTCTTTGATATAGGCAAATCATAGAGTCCGACGCTGCCCGAGGCTATGCCATAAACTCAACTTCGGTCATTCAGATTTGAGAATAGTTGGTTGGTAGCGTTCCATCTTCGTGGACGTCAAGGGAGGGCGATCTCCCGGGTTGGGCGGGACGTCCGAGCTTGCCCGCAAAAAAATGGATCCCTTGCTGAGCGTGTAAAACACAGGCAAGGAGGAATGAAAGATGGGTAAGCTGCTCTTGTTGTGCGCCGAGACTGAACAGCTCGTCCTGTCCGGCGGCTGGACGGATTAGCGCGTGATCCTGGGCATGACAGACTGGAGTTGAACGAGGGCAGGCATCGCAAGTCCAGGTGCAGATGCAGATGCAGATGCAGATGCAGATGCAGATGCAGATGCGGATGCGGATGCAGATGCAGATGCAGATGCTGGCGCTGGTCAATGAAATCCTGACCGAGAAAGCCTGATGCTTAAGGCTGGGTCGGCAGTCGACGCTACCCTGATTGCCGCGCCTAATTCGACAAAGAATGGCTGCGGCACGTGCGATCCGGAAATGCAATCCACGCAGAAAGGTGGCAACCGGTGCTTCGCGATGAAAATGCATATCGGCGTGGACGCCGACTCGGGCCTGATCCATGCCATTGGAACGACGGCCAATGTTCAGGCACTACTGTAGCCCAGGTGTTGCTGCATGATGAAGAAACGGATGTGTACGCGGCGCCCGGATATCAGGGTATTGAAAAGCGCTGTGAGACTAACGTGGTTCGTTGGCATGTGGCAATGCGACCGGCAAAGCGCAGGAAACTGGATCTGAGCGATTCGTTGGAGGCGATCTACGATCAGATCGAGCGCCTGAAGGCGGGTATTCGGGCCAAGGTTGAACACCCCTTTTCGCATCTTCAAGCGACAGTTCGGTTACGTGAAGACGCGCTATCGTGGTTTGATGAAGAACACTCCCCAGATCTCCATGCTGTTTGCTTTGGGCAATATATGGATGGCGCGTAGAGCGTTGCGCAAAGCTTGAAACACCGGGCCGATGAAGATCACATGTCTGGGTGGAGCGCTCCGGCGCGCGGAAAAGCTCGCCTTTGACCGCTCTGCAAGTGCCACTTTCGCCTTGAACGCCGCTGAGTGCGTACGTCGGGTCTCTTCTTCATTTTTCTGGGGTCCTCTTTGCTGGCCATTATGGCCGACTCAGGCCCGAGCTGTTCCACTTACCGGTCCGTCCGAATTTCCGGCGTCGCCTCTCTCATGCAGTCCTTCCTGGACACCTCTAATACGGTCTTACGAAGCCAGGCATGTGCACAGTCGTGCTGAGATCGCGGATGCCAATGTTGCGAGACGCTGATTGTCGGGGTGGGGAGCGGAACCGGCAGAATTTTCAGAGGATGGCTTTTAAGTAGAACGACCGCGAGTCGTTCAGGAACGGTTGCGACAAGGTCGGTCGATGCCAGCATCTCGGGAATGCCAAAATAGCTCGGCATCACTACCGCGAGGTTAGCGGAAAAATTCGCCTTGCTGAAGACACGCCTCAGTAAAGCGAGTGAACTGCCGTTGCCATCGACAATAATGTGTTGGGACGCTGCATAGGCCGAGGTCGTGATTCCCGTTTCTGAAAGCGGATGATCGGCACGGAGCAAACACACGAATATGTCCTTGAACAGCGCCTGCCGATATAAGCCGCGCTTGCCTAGTCCCATAAACCCAATAGCGAGATCGATGTCACCGCTTTCGATGCGCTCGGGCGTCTCAAGGCTCAGCGGACAGACGTCGAGTGTCATATGGGGCGAGTGTCGATGCAAAAAATCAATGATCGGCGGCAGCATAACCAATGTCCCGGCGTCGGCTAGAGCAATGCGGAATTTCCGCCGCGCGTCTTTTGCCGAGAAGACGGTCGCTCGCTCCCGCGATTGCTCGATAAGCCGGACTGCTTCCAGCAGGGGTTTGGACAGTTCAACAGCACGTACAGTGGGCTGCATCGTCTGCCCGCTGCGGACAAACAGCGGATCTCCGTAATGTCGCCGCAGTTTGCCTAGGGCGATGCTGATGCGCGGTTGCGTCGTGTCCAGCGCCTCAGCGGTACGCGAGACACTGCGCTGGCGAAACAACTCCAGGAACATTTTCAGATGCGCTAGATCGACACCGCCTGACCGGGCTTCGTCCATTATTCGCTTCCGAGAATAATCAGATTACAAATCATGCCATGGCAAGGATGATACGACTTGACTATTGTCGAAGGCAAGTTCTTGGGGCTTTCGAATTCAGAATGGATTGCGCGGCTCACGAGGCATGCGGGTTCAAGCAAAATCGCGCTTGGCCACTTCCTTTTCGTCCGAGCTATCTAGGAAACAGAGCCAATGAGGTGAGGGGCAGTTCGATGATGCAACTTGGTCTTGGTCTGGATCGGTCAACGAAGCGCACGCGCAAACGGGAATCTCTCGATAAGATACGACGCATTGCCCTCGTTGCAGCTGATTTCGCTGACCGAGCCGCACTATCCCACGGGCAAAACCGGTCGGTCGCCGTTTCCGATTGCGACGATGCCGCAGCTTCATTTCACGCGGCAACGATTCGGTCTGCCGGACCCTGCTATGGAAGAGGCGCTCTATGACGTGCCGCCGTTTCGCGAGTTTGCGGGTCTCGACGGCGGATGGTTCGCTTGCCGGATGAAAGCATGATTCTCCGGTTCCGCCACTTGCTGGAAATATACGGAGAGATATCGGGCTTCGCCAACTGCTATAGCCTAGACGCGACGATTCACAACATTCGCAACTGCCTCAAGGAGCGCAAGCAAGGGCTGCATGATGGCCAACAGGTCGGACCGGGCGAGGAATACCCGATGGGGAAGATGAACCGTAGCATTCGATGCGCAGATGAGGACCTCGCCAGCGAATTCCATTAGGGCCAGCAGGCAGATACCGGCCTGCGAAAACGGGCCGGACATAAGCGTGCCGCCTTTACCTGTCTGCCAACGTCGCAGAATTGTTTGCAATCCGGGAGGCGTCCACATAAGACCTTCCTTAACAGCATTCTTCGACCCACGGCAGGACCTTTGTCCATTATGTTAAAAGTTATCAAAAGAATAAACGGGATTTATTCAAATAGACGATAGAGGAGAATCGTTGCGTCCGATCGACGATAAGGCTTATTTGGATTAGATGGCGAATAATATTGTGACGTAAATTAAGTAAAAAAGAACCGCATAGAAGTCACTAAATTTAAATACTGGAGACAGGTTGATCATGGAGATCAAATGGAGTGCGGCAGCGCTGGCCGTAATGACGGGACTCGCATATGGGAAAAGCAGTGTCACACTTTATGGAATTGTTGATACGGGAGTGTCGTACTACAACCATGCGGCTGCTAACGGTGCAACGTCTATTGGGATGCCGCTTCCGACTGGCGAACTGCCTTCGCGCTGGGGCATGAGGGGCACCGAGGACCTTGGTGGAGGCTACAAGACGTTCTTCGTGCTCGAATCGGGATTTCAGTCGAGCACAGGTGCGCTGAATTACGGCGGACGGATCTTCGGGCGACAAGCGAATGTTGGCATTAGCAGTGACTACGGGTCACTCACGCTCGGTCGGCAGTACAACATGACGACGTATGTGCTGACGAATGCCGATGTGATCGGCCCTTCAATTCATTCGCTCAACAATCTTGACCCGTATTTGCCGAACGCGCGCAGTGATAACGCGATCGGTTATCTAGGTAAGTTCAACGGCGTTACCGTCGGCAGCACGTATAGCTTCGGTCGTGACGCGGCAGGACCAGCTGGGCCTTCGGCAACTAACTGCGCCGGCCAGGTGCCAGGAAATGCGCTACCGTGCCGTCAGTACACAATGCTTCTCGCCTATGACTCCGCCACCTTTGGGATGGCGGCCTCCTACGACGTCTCCCGGGGTGGGGCCGGAGCTTCGGCGCCGCTTGGCAATAGCGCGTACACGAGTACGCATAATGTCGTTGACGGCTATTTCATGTTGGGGCCGACGAAACTTGGTGTCGGTTGGATCAGAAACAACACGGCAGCGGCCACACATTTGCAGACGGATATACTGTTCGCGGGGGCAACGTATTATTCGACGCCGGCGTTTTTCATCGACGCTGAGGCAGTGCGCTACCTGCAGCGCGGAGCATCGGGGCAGAATGATGCAAATTCGACGTTGCTGATTGCTCGAGTCAATTATCTCTTCTCGAAACGAACAACGGCGTACACATCAGTTGGATACATCTTCAACAGTGCGCAGGCTCGGAATGCAGTGGCCGCAGGCGGCACGGTCGAGACTGGGATGAACCAGTTGGGTGTGATGGTTGGCTTGCTACATAGGTTCTGATTTTTATACGGGAACCTCTGCTTTTACGAGCGGCGAATGGAGCGAATTCCGCGGCGATGTTGATGATAACCGCGCGTCGCTTCTTTGCTCCGCGTTGCGGCCGGCAGCGCGACACTCACGATCACCATATTCAGAGAGGCTCGCCCCTTTTGCCGCTTCCGCCGCATCGGGCAATTCAACTTCTTCAGCAATGCGTTGGGCGTAGCGGCACATTGCTGTGCCGCACCTAATATCGTCAGCAACAAATGCAGTTCTTCAACTCCTGCCCGCAGGTCGTCATACTTAAGCAGGTCATGTATTCGACGGCAATGCCCGCCTCCAGCTATCCCTGATCCGCCGCGATACCGTGCGCGGGCGTCCCTCCGACCGAACGCTTCGGCGGGCCGCCGATTGAATCATTCTCCCTCGGGACACCGACTGTTGCGCGCCGTTGCGCTTCGCAATTGGCTCGTCTCGAACCTCAAAACTGCACCTGCCAGGGACGAGCATTGCCACGTCACTGAGTGGCCCGCGCCATTCTTTTATTCGAATAACCTGATTAAAGGTTATGGCATGGCAGAAATGATGTGACGTGGCTATCGTTGAGTGGACGATGCTCTTCACGCTGGGATCCGAGTTCATCGATGATCGCGAACTTGAGGAGTCGCATAAAAAAGAAAAAGTTTGAAATACAAATTAAATAATCGGAGACGATCAAGATGGCTCAGCTTGAAGTGCTAAAAATTCGCGACGTGGTCGATTCGAGGCCACTAGGCATCATGCAGTGGGTGACGATGGCGTTGTGCTTTTCCGTCGCCGTGCTCGACGGTACAGACACGCTGATGATGGGCTTCGTTGCGCCGCCGATGTCGGCGTCGCTGCACATTCCGATGAAAGAGTTTGGGCCGGTTTTCAGCGCTGCCTTAGTGGGCTTGTTGCTCGGAGCGCTGATCTGCGGGCCGCTCGCGGACAAAATCGGACGTCGATGGCTTCTGATCGGCTGCACCACGTTTTTTGGTCTGCTAACCGTAATCACGCCGTCGGCTCAGACGTTCGATCAACTGTTGGTCATCCGCTTCCTGACCGGTCTCGGCCTTGGTGGCGCCATGCCGAGCGCAGTAGCGATCGCTTCGGAATACTCTCCGAGTCGCATGGCACGTACCTTCGTGGCGTCGGTATTTTGTGGCATGCCTACCGGCGGCATGATTGCCGGCATCCTTAGCTACATGCTCATTCCTCACACTGGTTGGCAGTCGGTGTTCTACGTTGGCGGCATCCTTCCGCTCGTGATCGCCGTCGCGCTGATTGCGCTGGTGCCCGAGTCGGTTTGCTTTTTGGTGGGAAAGGGCGCAAGCGCCGAGAGGATCAGGAAAATCGTTGGCCGTATTTCACCGGAGTTGGGGGATACGAACCGCTATCGTTTCATTTCCGACGAACCCGTCCGCAGCGGTGTGCCCGTGAAGTATCTGTTCACTGAAGGGCGAGCTTCACAGACCATCCTGCTCTGGATTCCATACGCGATGAATCTGCTCATTCTTTATTTCGTCGGAAGCTGGATGCCTGCACTTTTGCATTCCGCCGCGTTGCCGGTGTCCGCCGGAATCGTCGCGGTTTCGCTCTGGAACGCAGCCGGTGTGTTCAGCTCTCCGGTTCAAGGGGTACTGATGAATCGATTCAGCCCAGGAAAGGTTCTGTTTGCCGAATTCTTCGGGTACATCACGCTGACGCTGCTTCTGTCGACCATCAATCTTTCCTTCGTTTCGATCATGTCGACGATTTTTGTGATGGGCATCTGTGTTCAAGGCGCGCAAGCGGCGCTCAATGCACTGGCGGCGGAAATCTATCCAACGAATATCCGCTCCACCGGCGTTGGCTGGGCGTTAGGGGTCGGCCGGGTCGGCTCGATAGCGGGCCCGTTGCTGGGCGGGGCCATGGTCGCGCTGAACTGGGACCTGTCGACCATCTTTGTGGCCGCGGCACTGCCTGGTGGGATCGCGATGGTCTGCGTGGTGGCAAACATGTTGATGCGGAGAGGCAAACTCCTACACCAGCGTGCGCACGATACACAGACCGCCCCCCATTGAAATGACATACAGGAGAAGCGTTGTGGGAAATTTATTCGCTCAGCTCGATCATCTGTCGATTGGTAGTCCAGACCCGGAGGCGTTGGCGTCCTTCTACGCGGAGGCGCTAAACCTGGACATCTCAAAAGGGCCGCAAGGGTCATTCGAATGTACGGGGCGTGAGCGGCGCGTAATGATTTCAGCGGGCGAAAGAGGGCAACTGTATTTTGCCGCGCTGAATTTGCCGTCGCCGCAGGCGGTCGGCGAACTTCGTGCGCGGTTGACAGACGAGGGAGTCGACATCGAGTCGGCGCCGCCGAGTCTGTTCGAAGGAGAGACTCTTTCGGTCGTTGATCCGGACGGCAACCGGCTCGTATTCGGTCACGCCACCCGTCAGGATGCTGGCGTTGGCATGACGGCCAGACTTCAGCACTTCGCCGTGGGTACAGCGAACATCGAGGAGATACTGGCGTTTTATCAGCGTGTTATAGGCCTGCGGACCAGCGATGTGATCTGTTCCGAAGACGGCAAGGTCAGGACAGCCTTTCTTCGGGCCGGCGATGAGCACCATATCCTCGCGGTGTTTCTCGCTCCGAAGCATTCCTTCGACCACCACTGCTACGAGGCTGGCGACTGGAACCTGATCCGGGACTGGGCCGACCATTTCGGTGAGCTGGATGTTCCGCTGGACTGGGGACCTGGGAGACATGGCCCCGGAAACAATCTGTTCATTATGATTCGCGATCCCGACCGCAACTGGCTCGAAATTTCCGCCGAACTGGAACTCGTCGCACATGACAAGCCGACGGGGAAATGGCCATATTGTGAGAAGACAGGCAACCATTGGGGCGTTGCTTATTTGCGCAGCTAAACGTGGCATTCGCGTTGATTGCGTTGAATGCGGGAGCGCCCGAGCATAACGCATCGATGTACATAGCGTTTCAAGGAGCGGAATTACGATGGAATCCGTAAAAACCATGTCATCCGTCATCGATACGGAAACGCAGATGGCATGTGTCGAAACCGTGGTCAATTTCATGGCGCACTTCGACCAGGGTGAGTTCGAAGCGATGGAAGCGTACCTCGCGCCCAACGGCCGTTGGGTGCGTGCCGAGGGCATCATCGAAGGCATTGCGGGGTTGCGCGAGTTTGCCGGAAAGCGTCGATCCGATATCCGGGTGCGTCATGTGATGACAAACTTCCGCCTGACGCAAATCGATGAGGATCACGTCACGGTTCGATGCTACGTGAGCGTCTATCGAGAGGATGCTCCGCACGGATCCGAACCCGTCGGCTTGCCCGGCCCACATCTTGTCGGGCGTTACACCGATGAACTGGAACGGGTAGGTGGGGTGTGGAAGATCAATCAAAAATCGGTGATCCGCGATTTCGTCCGCGGCGAAGGGAGCTAATATGCGGTTAGCTAATGTGAGCATCGCCGGTGTCGCCAGGTTCGTGGCGATCACGGACAACGGGTTTGTTGAATTGGGGTCGCACTTCGAAGGGCGCTGCGATTGTCTGGCGGATTTGTTCCGCGACGATCTGCTGGCGGAGGCCAAAGACATCGTGGCATACGCTGCAGACACGGTGCCACTCGGGACGATGCGATACTTGCCGGCACTACCTGACGACAAATGCAGGGTGATCGCGATTGGATGGGCGTACGCCGATCATCAATTGGAGACCGGGCGCGCGGCCCCCGAATTTCCGAGCTTTTTTTTCAAGATTCACGAAGCGTTTGTCGGACATGGCGAGCCGCTCTCGAAACCGCATGTGTCGGACCGTTTTGATTTTGAGGGAGAGGTGGCGCTCGTCATCGGCAAAGGTGGTCGCGATATTCCGTTGGATCAGGGGCGGTCGCATATTGGCGGCTACACGATTCTGATGGACGGATCCGTGCGCGACTGGCAGAAGCACAGCATTCCGGCAGGAAAGAACTTCGCGTCAAGCAGTTCGATCGGTCCGTGGATCACCACGGCGGACGAGATCGACGACCCTGCGGGGATGTTGCTGACCACGTATCTGAACGGCAAGTTGATGCAGCAGTCCGAGTTCGGCCAGATGGCATGGGACCTCGGTTACCTTGTGCACTACCTGTCGAACATCTTCCCATTGAGGCCTGGCGACATCATTTCGACTGGCACGCCCGCAGGCGTCGGACAGAAGCGCCAGCCCCCCGTGTTCATGGCCGCCGGCGACGTTCTTGAAGTGGGGGTCGAGGGAATCGGCGTGCTGCGCAATCCGATTGAATGACGCCAGCGTGGAGATTGCCGCAGGCCGTGCGTGCTCTCCATGTTGACCGGTCCGACACGCTTCAAGGACAGATAGAATCCTATGAATTCTGCTCTTCTCCGGGTGGCGGCACCCCGGCACCTCGACGAAACGTACTTCCCGGTCGTGGTAGTGGGCGCAGGACCCACTGGGTTGACGCTGGCCAACCTCCTAGGCACATACGGTGTCCGGACGCTGACCCTGGAGCGCAGCGCCAACGTGCTGGACGAGCCGCGCGCGGTCAGTATTGACGATGAGAGCCTTCGCACCCTGCAGGCTGCGAATGTCGTCGAAGACGTCGTCAAGCAGATCGTGAACGGATATGGCACCTGGTATTACTCGTGGCGTGGGAAGAAATTCGCGGAGGTCGAGCCGACCACGACTGAATACGGCTTCCAGAAGCGAAACGCGTTTCGGCAGGAAGTACTTGTCGGTCGATTGCGCGACAGCCTGAAGCGATTCGAGCATGCGTCGCTGTGGTTCGAGCACGAGGTAGTCCGATTCGTCGACGAGGGCAATAGTGTTCTGCTGACAGTGAAGCACGCAGACGGAATCAAGCACGTTCGCTGCGACTGGCTCGTCGCTTGCGACGGTGGACGCAGCGGCACGCGAGAGCAGCTCGGCATCAGCTTGGTCGGCAAGACCTATGACAAACGATGGCTCATCGTCGATCTGGTTGGCCGGATGTCGCCTTTCCGCCATACGCGGACCTTCTGTGATCCCGCGCGACCGGCGATCCGGCTGCCAGGACCCGAAGGCACGCTGCGCTACGAGTTCATGCTGCATGACCACGAGGATCCCGAAAAGGCACTCGATGAGGCTTGCGTGCGCACCTGGATTCGGGCGCGTGACCCGGGCGACGCGGATTTGCCGATTACCCGCAAGGTGGTCTACACGTTTCATGCGAGGGTGGCTAACCGCTGGCGCGCCGGACGTGTATTGCTCGCTGGCGACGCTGCGCACCTGACTCCGCCGTTCGCGGGCCAGGGGATGAACAGCGGGCTGCGTGACGTGGCGAACCTGTCATGGAAGCTGGCGGCGGTCGTGAACAGCGGCTTCGCGCCATCGCTTGTCGATAGCTATGAGGAAGAGCGTCGGCCGCACGTGTGGTCACTGATCCAGATGGCGGTGCGGATTGGCGCGTTCATGCAGCCGAAGTCGGCGGTGAACGCGATGGTAATGCAGGCCGCACTGAAGCTCGTCTGCCTCTTTCCGCCAGCACGCGATTACATCCTGCATTTGAAATTTAAACCAAAGCCGCGCTTTCAAAGCGGATTCTTTGTGGGCAGCGCTGCGGCCTCACTGCCGATACCGGCCGGGCAACTGCTACCGCAGCCATTGGTTGAGCTGCAGGGCGGTACGGCTGTTCGGCTCGACGACGTGCTCGGGACCGGGTTCGCCGTGGTCGTTGCTTCGGACGCTATAGTAGCGGAGTTCCGTCGCATTCTCGACGGCGCCCGTGTGCCATATCGAGTGGTGAAGATCGTTCTAAAGGCCGAGGACTTCATCGTAGGGCATATACAGGGCGGAGTCGACGCGATAGCCCGTGATAGCGACGGCGTTCTGGAAGACATCATGCGCAAGGCGGGCGCGGACGTCATGTTCGTGAGACCTGACCGCTATGTGCTGGGTTACGCCAATTCGGGTGATTCGCGGAGTATCGACGCGCTCAAGCAACTGTTCGACTGCTTCGTATTGCCCGTTTCCGAAGGTTGCGAAAGCGGTTCTTCAGAGACGCGTCACATGTCTCCTTCAACTGGTGAAGGCACCGTCACGGCGGAACGCCGGAATAGATCCTCCACTTACTGAACACACTTCCATTCATTCACTTTTCAATTTGGAAAAACTTACTCTGGTTTGCACGGCTTCGCTCTCCATGGGCAAGCCTTTAGTGGAGTGACGTCATGACTGATCTCGCCATCAGGGCGACGAATGCCGGGTTATCCCTTCGCGACACCGATCCCGACGAGACCGTCGAATGGCGGAAGGATGTTGTCACGTTACTGAGGCGGTCGCGTGATGTGTCGCGATGGAAAAGACGAATCGCTCTATCACGTTCACCGCTTTCCCGCCGCGGTCGGTCGGAGAACAGCCACCAAGCTACCCGCGAACGCGAGGGTCGCATGCGGAGACTTCGCGACTGCAAACGCACGCAGGCACTCCTCTCGTGTTTCGGTCCGATACGGCAGCATTTCGCACTCGAGCGGCATCTGCTGCCTGCTTCGCTCTATCGCAAACATCCCGCGGTTCGGCTCGCTGCGTGGCGCGAATTCACCGACCTCACCCCGCAATCCGTCGAATGCTTGCTGACCAATGGCGACCTCTGCCACCGTTTCGTCTCGCTACCGGCAAGTTGAAAAAGCCTTGGACAGTTGCTGGCGGTACATTTGACACCGCCAATAAACAGGAGGGTGCGCAGGTCGCAGACCTTACGCCTCAGGTCCAGCAGGAAACGGAGCACATGACCAAGGCGGCATTTGCGGATCAGATATACACGAGCAAAGACCCGGCACGCGCCGCACTTGATGAAACCATTGGGAGCAGTAGTGCTCGCTGCAGCGGAGGGGCCGCCGCCCGACTGGCGAGTACAGATCCAGGCCGCATCCGCCGCCATGACCGGTTATGAGCGCCCGCGATTGTTGGTGCCGTTCGATAAATCGCCGCGGGATGTCAGGGGAAAGATCGTAAGAAGGGAAATTCGGGACGCAGTCTTGGCTCAGTATTGTCTTATGGATGGACCGCGACCAGCGTTTGAGCCGTCCAATGTCTCATCGTGATTCGTTACGGATTGAAAAGACGTTGGACTGAGTCGTTGCATTCGACCTGTTGAATCCGTCGTGGATGGCCAGACGTTAAAGACGCTGAATTGGCCTCTGAAGAAGACATCTGCCGACGTATGGTAAGGGAAACGTCTTGAGGCACGATTATCCGGCTCGCGCGCGGGTTGGGAACCCCAGGCAAGGCCATGAAAGAGGACGTGATGCTAAACTTTTTGTACCTGGAGACGTATGCCGCAGTGGTGGAACACCGACATTTCACACGCGCCGCAGCTACGCTGAACATTTCTCGCGGTGCTGCTTCACGCCGCGTCAAGATACTAGAGGAGTCTCTAGGGGCATTGCTTCTGAGCCGAGAACCGCCGCTTACCCCTACAAAGGCGGGCGAAGACGTTCTACGCTATTACATGTCTGTCCGCCTTTTGGAGGACTCGTTGCTTCGGCGCGTCATGCCTGGCAGTGTGGCGACGACGGCGCTCGCGCTTGCAGTGAACGCCGACTCGCTTGCAACATGGTTTGAGCCCGTCGCGCGCGACCTCGCACAGCATCATGCGGCCCTTGAGATCGTGGTTGATGATCAGGATCATACGCTTCAGGCCTTGGCGCGCGGTGACGTCAAGGGATGCCTTTCAACCCAGCGCAGACCTGCGGAGGGTTTTTTGGCTGAGCTCGTCGGGCAAATGCGCTACCAGTGCGTCGCCACGCCGCGATTCGCCTCGGAGTATTTTCCTGGGGGCATGACTCTGCCCAGTGTGCTCAGGGCCACGGCAGTTCTGTTTAACAGGAAGGACAGCTTGCATGACAACTTTCTGGAGTCGCACTTCGGGGTGTCAGTGGCCAAATATCTGAAGCACTATTTTCCCTCGTCGACAGCATTACTTAATGCGATCCTGGATGACCTCGGGTATGGACTTGTGCCTGCAATGCAGGCCGGACCGCTGATTAGCGCCGGCAGACTGGTCGCGCTCGCCCCTGGCCACGATCTTTTAATAGACTTGTATTGGCATCACTGGGAGCTGGAGCCGGAACCGCTCGCAAAGATCAGTGCGCTTGTTGTGGAGGCTGCGCGTCGGAGCCTGGACCAGACGGAGCCTCGGGAAGGAAGCCACACATGACAGGCTGCCATCCGGGGAGGCAGCGCCGCAATTGTGAAGCTGTTCACATCGATTTCGCTTCAACGCTCAAATTCGCCTACACGTTTTTCATGTGCACCACGGACCGAAAGATCACGGTAAGCGCTATTCGCTCTTTGGCGTGTAATTTTGGCTGCGATCCCGTGGGCGATAACATCGCGAACACGAGTGACACGATGAGCTTCGAGATTTCCCCGTCGCATACCGTTATCTGGCAGGGCACGTGAAGTCGCGAGGTGAGCCTTGCCATGCACGGCAAAATGTCTCGCGGCGACGACGTCGTCAAAAACAATGGAGAGGCCGGTCCTGACAAGGCCACAGTGAGGAAGATCGGCATCACACTGTTCGACGACTTGCGGCTCTGCGAGGCCGCGTATTTTATCGAGGCTTTCCACGCTGATATTGCACTCATCCGAAACGACCAGCGAATGTCTATGGGCCACGAGGTACATGTGGGCGTCACGCCTCACCCCAATTTTCTGATTCTGCGGCTCGAGATGCGCCGCATGCTTGTTAAGAACATGCTTCCTGTCGACACGATTACGCGACGTTGCGGCATTGATACGGGAACAGCCCCGGCGGAGCTGCTTCGCAAGCATCGCGCACAGACACTCACTGGCTATCGCGCGGGTCGAGTACGCCTCAAGGAGGCACGACCAAGGGAATTCTCGAAACGCTCTGAATAAATTGCGTAATGCGAAATTTCAAATGGCGCCGTGGCAATTGATGCGCACCCACCGGAGGCTCATCCACCGGAGGCTCATCCACCAGTTCCGGGGGAGCCGAAATCGGAGCTATGCATGCTATCTTTATGATCGGATGCGGCGGACAAGGGGAACGAACTGCCATCCGATCAGCACGCAAGCCGATGCGGCGAGCCCAGCTGGAAGCGGAAGCCAGGCGGGCAGATTGCCGATACCGCTCAGGGTCATTGCTGTAACGAGTAAAGATACTCCAGCTCCTGAGAGCATCATCAGGGGTGCACAACGCGGCGCGACCTGTCGTCCGGTCTCGTGAAGGACGAACATCACACCGATCGCCGCAACATACACGATGTTTAGTGAAACGATGGTCGACACGATTGCTTGGCCGTCGGTGGCGATCGCACAACCCACCGCGATGATCAGAATGCGCGGCGCGTGCCCGTATCGACCATCGACGGGACGGAGACTTTCGAGTGCGCAGGCCATAGCACGTGCGATGGCTGTGCCAGAGCCCAGGGCGGCAAGCAGAATCACGCCGATAGAGAACAGTCCCATCGGTCCGCCCGTCTGTAGCATGATCGACGGGACCACGCTGGCGGCGTCCGTCAGGCCAAACAGCTTTCCGGCATGCAGTGCTGCGACAACCGTCGCCGCTGGAAGAAACCCCGTCGTTATGAGAAAGACACTCGCCAGCAGGCACCCGAGCCACGCGTCGCGCGGGCGACGCGCTTCAATGACGAACTGTTGATAGTCGGAGCCTGTGACAACGAGAAAAGCGATTGCGATGATGTTGACCACAGTTTCGGCCGGAGGAGCTTTGCGTATCCCGTGAAAAAACGATGGTAGTGCGTGCAGGTACACGGACAGGCCGTTCGACTGAATGAGCGCATGCAGGAGGGCGATATTGGTCCCCAGCAGGCAGAATACGAACAGCATTGCGGCGATGCCAAGTTCAACTGATGACATAACCAGCAGCGCTGCGGCGGTCACAGCCAGCGCATGGGCTGCTGGCAGCCCCACCGTGACAAGCACCGCGATACCGCCATGGATCTGGGCGGCGAGTACACCGGACATCCAGACGAGCGAGAGGAGCGCCACAAGCTTGCGCACAACCGGGCCATACCGCTGACCGAACACATCCCAGATGAGTTCGCCTCCACGCCAGAGCGTCGGCGCCGCCACGGCAAGCGCGAGCATGCCCAGTGCAGTCATGATCGCATACAGGCTACCTGCCATCCCGGCATGGACGGCCATTTCGCCCGAGCCTAGCAGGAACGCGACACCGTAGCTTGCCGAGACGAGCAGCGCGCCCACATGAGCCGCCCCCAGGCTACGCTGCACCATGATCGCCTCCAACAACGATTTCCCATTCACGCACGACCGCGTCCGGTCCGCGAAAGTACGCATGACACACCCGCGCTACGCGGGCGAAGGGAGGTAGTTCCAACAGGCTGCGCTGCGCATGAGGGAGACGGTGGTAGGGGATCGACGGCATCAGGTGATGCGTCAGGTGATATCCGTTATTCCGTGGATGAATGACCCATCGCCAAAGGCTGTGGGACGAAACGTCGCGTGTGTAACTGAATACCCCTCCTTGTTGTCGGCCGAAATGATCACACAGTTCACGAAAGGTGGTGATCGAGTGAAAGACGGTGGCTCTGGACAGCATCCAGACGCAGAGGAAGCGCTCTGCAGCGTGAACGCCCCAGGCTAGCGTCACGGCGCCGAGTAAGGCTGCCCACCAGCCGATGATGCCGCAACGCTGTAACCAGGTGAGCCGTGACACATGCAGATGCCCGAATGTTGAACCGAGCCATGCGGTCGGCGTGAGTAGCACCTTCAAAAACGGCTTGCACCAGCTATAGCCTGGATCCGGTCGAACAGCGATGTAGTCGGGGTCGAGCCGTGGATCACCCAGCCATGCGTGATGGCGGGAATGCAACTCCCGATAGATGGCCAGACTGTTGAGCAGCGCCGGCGCGATGTAAAGACCTGCAAGTGTGTCGTTGATGAAACTCGAACGGGCGAGGTTGCGGTGTGCAGCATCGTGCAGCAGGTTGCCAAGCGCGCGCTGCCGGTTTCCGATCCAGGCAACGACCGCCGGCGCCGACCACCATCCAAAGCGATGCAGCGCCAACATTGCAAGCGCGACGCTTATCCAGTCGAACATAATGTCAAAAAGGACGTTGACGACCTTGGGCGATGTCATGGTTTGGTGAATTGCGCTCCAATCCGGAAACGCCGAGCGGATGAGATCCTGGTCGTTTGTCACGGCGCGGTGGCTCATCGATGACCTCCGATGGGTGAATGATCATGCCGCTGGCGCGGTGCACGCGCACATTATTGCAAGGCGACAGCGAGGGCAAAAAGAGACTTGATCTTACGGAACGATCGATCGCGCCATACGGTGTTCTGCAAATTTGCACAGCGTTGCATTCCGCGGCGCAGTGGGATGCGTAACGGGTTTTCGCATGCGCGGACCCAGAAGGGCGGTCACGCGGCGACGCGCTTTAAGCATCTCGGGAATGTCGACACAACGTGCGTTGGCAATAGAGCGGCGAGTGCGCCGCGCGCCGCCGTAAAGGTGGCGCGACGGGAGAAAGGCCGCATTTACCTGAAGCGGCTACGGGACCGACATACAGAAACGATGCGATAACGAAGGAAATGTAACCGACACTGCTTCAGCGTGTATGTTTTTGCGCGCACTGCATGGATTCATTTCGCCATACGGGGCGGCCTGGCGCCCACCGATATCGAGACGATGCAGACTCAGTTTGGAGCCGGATAGTGCGAGGACCGCCGCGGCGCGCAGTTGTCCGCGTGGCCTTATCCATAACGCGTATCAGGCGTGCGGAGGAACCGCCGTATGATCACGCTTGTTCGCCCTCATCGTGCAGTTGCATCGAGACACTGATATGCCACCGGCGCCGTGCGTCCCTCGGGATGTCGAGCTGAATACGAACAGGCGCGTCGCAGGAGGACCCGGTGCTGCTTGGACGCCCCGTACGATCGCTTAGCATCTCGTCTTCTATCTCCTTTCCCAGTCGTTCCAGTTCTTCGCCCAGGTCGTCCAGACGCGCCATCACGGATCTCCTCGATGGATGCAGGGTCTTTGCCGGCGAGTACGCCGCGCAAACACGGGAAAACCAGGAGATTAGCGCCTGCCCGCCGGTTGTTGCGGAATGTTCGATATTTTTGCCGGTTGTCGTTCTCAGCGAAACGTCCGTGTCAGGCGACCGATCCGGGAATCCTTGAGAATTTCGTCGGCGCTTTCGCCCAGCAGCTGGCACTGCTCGTAAAGCAGGCCGATGAGCCGTGCCTTCTTCGTCGCATCGAGGGGCATGGGCAGACGTTGCTCGATCTGTGCGACGGCAACTATCACATTGTCGAGCGTTTTCTGGTCGAGCCGGTGCCGCACATCACGATCGAGGATCATTTTGCCGTCGCCCGTCAGCAGCCACGCAGGATCGATTGAAAATTGCTCGTACAGCGCGCGCACCAGTTCGACAGGCACCGCACGCTCGCCGCGCTCATAATTTGCATAGGCGCGCAGCGACAGCCCCAACTGCCGGGCCATTTTCTCCTGGGACAGTTGGAGGTGCTCACGCACCTGCGCAACGCGTTGATGATCGTCCCCGTGAGCAGCGGTGCTTGACATGTCTGTCTCACCTTCCTAGAGTGATTTCGTACCTTGATTATAGGTACGATCGAGTAATGGACAAGCTTGGACGTGCCTGGACCAAAACATCTGTCCTTGGGCAGGTGATGGCTTCGAGGAGTGGTGGAGGAAAAGTGGCGAGCAGTCGGTTCTACACGCTGGAAGAGATTGCGCGCGAACTGCATATCGCGCCGGCCACCGCACGTAACCGGCTGACGCTCGGGCTGCCCATGCCTCCGTCAATCCGCGTGGGGCGTCGTCGTCTGTTCCCCGCGCACGAGTATGAAAAGTGGATCGCCTCGCAACTGACGCACTCCGGTGGAAACGAGGCCGCCGGAGACGCCACCGAGGACGGCAATCGCGATTCATACGGGCAGTCTCACGATCCGACGTAGCGACCATATTCTTTTTCATTAACTGAATTTTCACTCAAGCGATGACGCTGTACTGGATCTCCCACCGTGCCGGTAGTTATCTCCTTCGTCTCCACCAAAGGCGGCGTCGGTAAGACGACCGTCGCCGCCAATCTTGGCGGCCTGCTCGCAGCCTTCGGCCTGAAGGTTCTCGCGATCGATGCAGATGTCCAGCCGAGTCTAAGCAAGTTCTTTCCCGTCCATTACCGTTCATCGCAAGGTCTGACTGCAGTCGTGACTTCGGGCGGCAATCCGTCGGCCGACTGCATCAGTCGCACGATTTTCTCCAATCTCGATCTGGTCTATTCCGATACGCCGGATGCAGCACTGCAGGCGTGGCTTAATCGCCGTGAGGATCGCCTGATGATCCTGCGCCGGGCGATGCGCAGTCCGCTCGTCGACCCCTATGACGTAGTGCTGATCGACACGCAAGGCGCGGTCGGCGAACTGCAGAAGTCAGCGGCGATGGCGGCAGACGTGATGGTGTCGCCCGTCAGGCCGGATGCGCTGAGCGCCGGCGAGTTCGCCACGGGCACGATCGCGATGCTCGACGAGCTGGACCGGCTGGCCGACTTCGGCGAATCCTTCCGTTCGGGCGACCTGCTCGCGCTGATCAATGCGCATGAGCGCACCACCAACGCGCGGGCACTTGCAGCCGTGCTGCGTCAGCGCTTCTCTGAGCATTCGAAAGTCCATGTGCTCGACACCATTATCCCGTCAGCCGCGGCGTACGCGGCGGCGGCAACGGCACGCGTTCCCGTGCATGACTTTGATCGTCGCCAGCGGTTCGAGAACTCGGCATGGAACGTTATGCACCGTCTTGCATGGGAACTGTTTCCGTCCCTCGCGAACGTTTATGCCGGTGCGCCGCCATGTTCGACGGGCGACACCGGGACCGGCGGCATCCGGCAGGGGGCGGTCGCATGAACGTGTCGGACAAGCCGCTCAGTGAGGTGCGTGAAGCGCTCGCTGCCCAGCGCCTGGGCGTACCCACGCCGGGCGCTCAGACGCCCGAACCGCAGCTCACGTCGGTAATCCGGCTGAAGATCACCGATGTGATGGTCTATGAGCGCAATCCGCGGCGCGCGTCGCACGAGCGCCTCGTCGAACTCAAGGAGTCGATCCGGGCGAACGGCATCGAGCAGATCGTGACGGTGACCCGCCGTCCAGGCGAGACGCGCTACGTGGTGGCGAAGGGCGGCAATTCGCGCGTGACGGCAGCGACGGCCCTTCACGACGAAACCCGCGACGAACGCTTCCTTTACTACGACTTTGTCTGCGTGCCGTATCCCGGTGAGGCAAAGCTGCTGGCGGCGCACCTGCGCGAGAATGACCAGCGCGCCGACCTCTGCTTCTGGGACAAGGCGAATGGCTATCTCGCGCTTAAGGCCGATCTCGAAGCCGAACGTGGCGAGACGCTGTCGTTACGTGAGTTCTCCCGGCTGCTTGAACAGGAAGGGGCACCGGTGAGCCATGTGCTGCTCTCGCTCTTCCAGTTCGCGGTCGACCGTCTCTCCGCCCTCGGACCCGCCACCGGGTATCTGAGCCGGCGCGCGCTAGTCGATGTGATCCAGCCGGGTATTGGCATGCTGCTGCGCCTCACGAGGCGTCTCGGCTTCGACGATCAGTGGTTGCAGGTGCGGGTGATCGATCCGCAACTGACCGGCATCGCCGCCCGCTGCAATCCGGACAACCCGGATGCGGCCGGCACGCTGGCGCAGCCTGCGCCATTTGATGCTGCGCAACTGGTCGATGGATTGAAACAACGGCTGGCAGGCGAGCTCGGCGTGCCGCGCGACGCCATGGACCGGATGTGTCATTTGCTGGAGCGCACACCGAACGCTGCCGGTGATGACTTACGTGAAGTCGGTGGCATGCCCGATGAGCGACGTGGACCTTCATCGATCGCATCTGATGTCGACGCGAATCGTGCAGCGGCCACACCGGATCCTTCGGCCTCGTCGGGACCCGTGAGGTTGACCCGGTTCGACGAACAGCCTCGTGCCACGCCGGCTGCGGACGGAACTGTGCCACACCCGACCAGTGTCGGGCAACGGCGTGACGAGCCAGTCGTGTCGGCGGATGGTCCGCAACGCGCGCCGGATGACCCATCCACGGTGGTGGCTGACGAGGTTCACCGGGACAGCGCGCCGCACGCTGCGTCTTCTTCAAACCAGGGTGAGCTTTTCCGGGAAGCGGTGCTGGCTTTCGCGCGAACCTGCGGTCTCGATGGCTGCGTACGCGATGCGCCCGCATTGCCCTACGGATTCATGGTCGAGCCACCCCCGCCGGACAGACCGCGCTTCTCGCCCGGTGTCGCACCCGGGTTGTCGCCCAGCATCGACGCGCAGCGTGACGAAGAGATGCTCAACCGGTATCTCGGCTGGTGGTGGCTCGTGAGCCTGTCACGGCAAAACACCGCAACGGGCATCGCACGCGTTCCCTCCGGGAGTCTCTTCGCACAGATGGCCCGCGATGACGAGACGTGGAACCGCACCTGTGACGCGAGCGTCGGCGAGCCGTTGCTCGCCGACCGCATGGACGTGATGTTCGACGTAATGCTCAATCCGGATCACCTGATCGGTCAATGGTGGGACGAGGTCATGCGCGCGGCGCGCGCATTCCGGGCGGCGTACCCCGAGCGCTTTGCACCGGCGCGCTGGCCCGAACCGGGTGCAGACGAGCGGCTTCAGCGGGGAGGGGCGTGATGGACAACGCCTTCCTGCGGCTGGAGAGCGAAGCGCTCGAGCATTTCGTGCTACTCGAGCTGATTGCGTTTGCTTGCATGACAGATCGGTACGTCCTCACAGGACATCAGGATAACGAAGTTTCATGTGGAACAGCGTCGCCGCACCGGACATCGTTGACAGATCGGCTACCGGGCGCAATCAGGCGTGTGCTCGGTGATGCCCGTTCGCCAGGGCTCGTGCGCGATCTGCTGACCGCGGGTGCATTGCGTCTCTTTGTGGACGCCGGCGCATTGCAGCGCCGCTGCGAACTGATTGAGCGGCAGTGGCGCGATCAGGACCTGTTGCGCGCCTTTGTGGAGCGGCAGGCGAGCATTCCGATGATCCGAACGTTTTTCCGCACCGCCACGCGCGCAACGATTGCACGGCTGCGCGCCGAACTCAATGTCGCCGCGCCGACGAAACCGCGTGCGCTGTCGCGCTCCGGAATGGATCTGCTGTTTGATGCGTGGGCCAGTCTGAAAGACATCGGCGACCTGCGCGAACGCTATCTGGCGCTGCATGAGCAATGCGATGGGCAATGGTCGCTCGCGACGCTTTTCGCGGCACTCGATGCGGACACCGGAGACCTTGCCACACCTTCTTCCCACCAGGAGTCTGACCATGTATGACATGCGACTTGATCCGCAGGGCAACCTGCTGCCCGGCAAGACCTGGGACGATTCACCCGGACTGCCACCTGCCGAAGCCGAAATGGTGCTTTCGATGCTCGACGTGCCGATCGCGATAGACCGCTGTTTCGTCGAGGTCTGTGGTGACCTCGCCGCGGCCGCCATGCTCACGGAGCTGTCGACGGTTGAGAGCGAGACGGGACGTCACCATGACTGGCTTCAGGTCGCGCCCGACGAGTTCGCGCGCAGACTGGCGCTTACTGAGTCGCAGCAGCGCGCCGCGCGGCGACTGCTCAGGTCGAAAGGCCTGATCGCGCATCGTCGCTGCAAGACGCTGCCGGCGGATGAGTTCCGTATCCTCTGGCCGGCTGTGCTCGCGCTGCTTCAGCGCAAGGCGGATGAGCGCACCGCCCATATTGTCTGGCCCCCGGTACGTCCCGATCAGCCGCAACAGCTGAACCAGCCAGAAGAGGTCCACTCATGATGCCCGGTTGCCATCCGTATATCACCGAGTTCGAAACGATGTGGGCCCTGCTCAGGCCGTACCGTCCCATCGCTTTCGGAACGCGCATGGCCCGCATCACCGGACATCCGAAGCAGGCGCTGCTGCTCTCGCAGCTCGTGTACTGGACGCGACGCGGACGCGATGTGGAGGTCAACGGCGGCTGGGTCCACAAGACCCGCGAACACTGGCTGATCGAGACAGGCCTGTCGCGTGAAGAGCAGGAAAATGCGCGGCGGCGCATGCGGGACCTGAACCTGCTGGCCGAATGGCGTGGTGGTCAACCCGCGCGCATGCATTACCGGCTGGAGGTGGAAGCCATTTCGGCCGCCGTTCGCGCGACCTGTCCAATGGCCGTGCAGCTCCCAGCATCGATCGAAGCGATGAGGGCCGACCCGTTCGCGGGTGACGCGCTGCTGGGGCCGACTGTCGCGTACCGACGCGTTTTTGTTGATCTCGTCGGCAACTTGAATGCCGCGCTGCTGCTCTCGCGCATGGTGCAGTTGCAGCGCCGCGAGGCCGACCGGCAATGTACGTGGTTCACGCACACAGCCGGAGAGTGGCAACGCACGCTGGGACTTAACCGGCGTCAGCTCGATAACGCGAGAGCGCGGCTCGTGCGCCAGGGGCTGATTCGCGAGTTCATGCGCCAATGCACCGGCCGGCGTGTTTTCACACAGGTCAATGCGGGCGAGCTGAAGCGCCAGCTCGAACGCCTGGTGTCGCGCGGCGATATGCGCGAGCGGCTCGCGACGCGCAAGCGCCTGCTCGCGCAGAGTCTGCACGAAGAAGACGCGCGTGGAGCCGCAGCGACGCTACCGGCTGTTACCCCGGGTAACACCCGGCCTTCCGCCATTGAAGGTCATGCGCCACACGTGCGTGCCTGGGCGGTGGAGCGCCCGAAGTCGCCAACCGGAAGTCTCCGGGTGTATGTGGATCCGCCTGCGGTGCCGCTGCAGTTGGTGGGTTTGATCCATTACCGATGGCGGGAAACGGGCGTTCCAGACGCGCGCGTATACGGAAGGATTACATACAGGACTACAACGACCGCCGGCCCAGCGATCTCGACCGGCAAGGGGGCAAACGCGGTTGTGGTGGGAGTCGATCCTGGCGCCGATTCTGCTTCACCGATCTTGCCATTGCCTGCGGCAGACGACACCAGCGTGCTCATCTGGCCCACCATGCTGCCGGTCAACGATCGCGCACTCATCGCCTCGCACCTCGCACGGGTTCCTGCGACCGACCGCCAGATGTTGCTCGACGAGATGGCGGCGGGCCACCGGCGCCAGCCCGTGCAGTTGCCCGTCGCGTACATCGCAGGGCTCGTGCGACGCTACATCGGCGGCGAGTTCGTCCCCACCAGGGCGCACCTCGAGCGCGCGGCACGCAGGCGGGCGGCCGGGGGGGAGGGCACGAACGCTGGCTCATTGCTTCCAGGTGATGCGATGGAGCCGGGCGCGTCGACGCCTGAGACGGCTCGCCGGAATCTCGCGGCCATTCGCGATGCACTGCGCGAACGGATCGCACATCGCCCTGCGCGTCATCCGGCATGCGGGGCGGCGAGTCAGGCGGGAGCGCATGCGTGACCGGATCCATCGCGTTTGCGCAGCACATGCGCGTACCAGCCCGTGTTTTCCCACCGCACGCGCTGTCACCCGGTTAGCCCGCAACGGTGCGGGGCTGCCTGCTGTTACCCGGGGTAACAGCGCTGGCGTTTCCCTCACTGTCGAACGAATACCGTTTCATGGAGCCTCTTATGGACACACCGTCCGCCCCTTTGCCTCACACCATTGATCCGTCTGTCGACGCCTTCGCGCACTCCACGTCGTCCCCATTTGCCGACGGTTACGACGTTGATACTGAACGCGCCGTTTTGGCACACCTGATTGCCGACGATGATCCCGATCCTGCCGATCCGCTGTTCGGCCGCTATCAGTTGCTTCTCGAACGCGAGGAAGCGCTGAATCGCATGCGCGAGACTCACGCGCTGCGACAGGGCAGCGATCCACTGGTGCGCCCGCACGAGGCTCAGGAGATCAGCCGCATTGGTCAGCTCGGTAGCGACGGTGCGGACCGCATGCGGCTGCACACGCGCGACGCGATGCGGCTGTTTCTTGGCCGGGCCGTAGCTCCTGGGGAGTCGGGACATGCGATGGCGGGCGGGCGCCGCGTGGCTGCGTCGCTGCGTGCGTTGTGGTCTCTGTCGGGCAACGACAACCCTTATGCGGACTGGAAGCTCATCGAGATCGCGGATCGCATCTCCGGCATCCGGCGCGCGAACGAGCTCGAGCAGCAGCATGCCCGTCAGTTGCTGGATGCCGCGCGTGAAAAAGGCCTCGAGTATTCGGTGCTGCAATCGCGCGAGCCCGCTCAGGTGTCGCTCGGTTTTGGCTCACCGTACGGCTACATGATCGTGATGCTGCTCGTCGAGCTGGACTGGCTGGTGCGCCTCGTGCGTTCCGCGGTGTTGCGCGACCTGATGTCGTCGACTGAGGGCTTCCGGCGCATCGGCTCGGCCAGGCACCGGTGCCTGTCGGTGTTCCATTTCGCGGTGCACTGCCAGCGCGTGCTCACGCGCGCCGAACTGCTGCCGCTTTCGCGCATCGACTTCCTGCCGAATGCGGATGCTGCCGCACGCCAACGCGCTGAAGCGGCGCGCGCGCTGCTCGGCGTCTTGCCGCGGGACGTCTTTACCGGCGCGCGTGAGCCACGTCACAGCCGGCGGCGCGTGAGCCGCCTGTCGGATGCGGAACTGCGTCTGCTTGACAGTGTGCCGCTGTCTGGGGACGACGCGCTAGCGCAAGCTGCAACAGACGCCTTGGTGCAATGATGCGAGGACTGCGGCAATGACTGACCGACATTCGGATCTGGATCGACGTTCAAAGGCCTTTAAGGGTAAGGGAGCCGGCAGCTCTGAGCCAGCCATTGCGCTACCTGTATCACGGATCGCGGGCGACGCGGGGATACGCGTGCTGCTGCGCTCGTACGAGCACTGGGTCGAGGACACTGTCACCGAAATGCAGACGCTGGCGCTGGAGAGCGCGACCACCGGGCTCGACGTGTCGCTCCGCTGCGTGCGCATTGCACTGGCGAGCGGCGCGACGCGCCATCGTCTCGACTGGTTCGTCCGCGGTGAGCCGCATGCAATCGCCTGGCCGCGCGTGAAGCAATATTTCAATCGCATTCCGGCGCCGCTGCGCGCGTACCTGCAACAGTGCGATGTGCGCGCGAAAGAGCTCAACGCACTGGAGTCGGTTTTCCGGTATGCCGCGAGCCAGCTCACGATGTATATGGAACACGGCACAGTCAAGGTTCGAAGGATCGACGGCACCTGAGACAGGTGCGCGGTCCCATTGCGTTGCGACCGGCAGAGTCATCAGGCTAACGCAGAGCAGCCATCCAAAAAAGCAGGCGGTGAACAGCGCGTTCATATCACAGGGCAATCCTTGATGAAACGGAGTCCGCAATGGGCATCTACGCAGAACTGGTTGGCAACGTGCTGGCGTCGCCGACGATGAAACAGGTCAATACCCCCAGCGGCGCGCGCCGCATTGTCGAGCTGCGGGTTATGTCCGCCAGTTACCGGCGGCTTGAGGACGGCACGCTGGAGCAGCGCGAAGGTCGGACCTTTCCTGTCGACGTGACGGTGTGGAACGAGCGCCTGACCGAGCGCGTGATGCAGCACATCCGCACGGGCGCGAGCGTCGTCGTGCGCGGCGACCTCTACGTGAGTCCATGGATCAACCGCGAGAACGAGGCCGACGCGGGCGCCCATATTGACGCCGAATCCATTGCCCTGAACCTCGTGCGCATCGACCAGGTGGTGTACCGCCCGCGCCAGACGCGCGAGTCCGATGTCCCAGCACAGGACGAAGGCGCCGGTGAGCCAGCCGGTCCGGCCGATGGCGAAGCGGAGGAATCCACGTCGGGAGAGGAACCAGGAACGCCGCCGGATCACGCGGACTCCGATGCGGCTACCTCTGCCCAGCCTGCAGGCCGGCGTTCGCGTCGGGCGGCGCGAGCCACGGCCGAATAGCTTGCATCTTCGTCGATCTCATGCGCGCGCACCGTTCGCCGTGCATGACTTCTACGCTGGAGTATGGCGGAGGACACGGAAATGATGGACGTCAGCTCGCCGGCCATGCCGGACGTTGAGGAACTGCGGATGTTGCGGGCGCTGGTGTATGAGGGCGTAGCGCTCGCGCGCCACGGGCGGTACGTTGCGCGGTTTCACAGATGGATCGTCCAGGTTTCGCGCGAGGGCCGCTGCCGCGCGGGTTGCCTTGCGCCGGTCACTGTCGAGATCCGCCACCGCCATGGCGAATTACTCGAGCGCACCTGTCTGGTAGTTGACGACCGCGCCGACCGCGAGACAGGACGATGAGGGTGCTTGCGCCATCGCTGGATCGATGTCTTTTACTCCGAAGATTGCCGCGTTGTGGCGGACGGCCTTGACCGCCCATATGCGACGCTGCGGCTATTGGCTTGCCATGTCGAGTCCGTTGAGTCGGGGAGATAGGGACGAGAGAGGGCTTGTGCGGTCAACTGTCTTTGCGGTACGGTACGCGGATTGGTTTGCTGTCGCGGCCGTCCGCGTAGCCGATCACGCCATATCGTGCCGTCTTATTTTTGCGTTGACAGAAGGAAAATTCATGAACAAGCAGGAACTGATTGATGCCGTCGCGTCAGCAACGGGCTCGAGCAAGGCCGTCGCGGGCGAGGCCATCGATGCTTTTATCGGCGCGATCAAGGAGGCGGTGGTCAAGGGTGATAGCGTGCAACTAATCGGATTTGGCTCGTTCAGTCAGGGCAAGCGTGCAGCGCGCACGGGCCGCAATCCGGCGACCGGTGAGGAGATCAGCATCGCTGCCGCGAAAACGGTGAAGTTCACCGCAGGCAAGGGGTTCAAGGACGCAGTCAACGGCGGCGAGCGGTAGGAGCGTTATCCTAAGCGGGCTACCTGGGCGCGGTTGCTTCGCCGGGTCCTGCTACCGGATGTGCGGCGCGAGCACCTTGCTGACGAATGCAGAGGTTGCACCCGGCCCGAACTGTTCCCGAAGTCGCGCGTTGAGAACATCGCGGGAAGCGCCGCACACGCAGGCCGCGTCGGTGAGCGCCGCATAGGCATCGAGCACATCTGCCGGCGTGATCTCGTATCCGGCGCCGGCGTCGATCCAGCGCAGAGCGGCCATGCCGCAGGTTATCGCGAACGCCGGCTGCCGCTGCACGAACTCCCGTGCTGCCCGGATCAGGATACGCGGATCGGTCGGGCTGGTCTGGATGAGCGACGTCGCGAGATCGAAGAGTCCTGCGTCCTTCGCGGCAGCAAACCATTTGCCTTCCGAGCCCGGCTCGCTATCGATCAGGTCCTGCAGGATTGCTGCGTGCGATCGCCCGGGATACTTCCTCGCGATCGCACGGAAGGTCGCGAGGTACGTCCCTGAGCGGTTAGCCGCGATCGCATACCGCCGGTAGGCCTCGTCCGTCATGCCGCGGGTGAGCAGGATCATCTCGCAGGCGAGGGCGATGGCGCTTTCCGGCGCATGGGCGTCACGCGACTGCTCGGCGTAACGCAGCGCCTCTTCGGGTCGGCCGAGTGCCACGAGCGCCTTTACACCCCATTGCCGGTACCCCCACCATGTCATGCGCGCCGAGTCGACCAGTGCGAGCAATTCGTCGAACCGGTACGCGACGTAAAGCGCGCTCATGCACGCGGTAGTCCCGACAAAAAATCCACCCTGGCCGTCGGGGCCGATCACATGGGCCGTGATGGGCAGCAGCCTGTCCGCCCATGCGGATGCCATATCCGGCGTCACAGAAAGCTCTCCCCACACATCGGCGAGATGTCCGATATACGGCATCTGGTCTTCCTGCAACGCCTCAAAAAGACGTTCCAACCACGCCTGTCTGATTATGGAATCAACTGTGGCGGCGGCAATCAGGGGAGCCAGTGCGTCGATGGCACGATTGACTGCGGTGCCCATCGCGCCGGACGAACTGTCGACCTGTTCCAGTGCCGGAGACAGTTTTTCGAGCAGGAGTACTGCGCCTTCGGCGGCAAGGACGGCATCGGAGCGCGCCACCTGCCGGATCTCGACGACCGCTTCCTTCAGCAGCTGGATCGGCAGCGCTGATTTCCAGCCGAAGGCGTTACGCCGGAAACGGGCGACGAAGGTCCATCAATGTGAGCTCGTGTGTGACTTCCCGGTTTTCAGCATTCAGCGCGTTTTCATGTAGTGCCGGTAGAGCGCATCGTGCAGATCACGCAGATCGCGGCGGCTCTCCATCAGGTCGTGGTGACGGCCTTCGCGCTCGAGCGCGAGTAGCCGAAGCACGAGTCTTGCTGCCCGTTCGGGCTCGGTGTCACGGAAGGGTTGCGCCAGTTTCAGCAGCGGTGCGAGCCCGGTTTTCTGAATCAGCGCCCAGGCCGGAAACCACGCGAGGTCGGCGACATCGCCGCCTCCCTCAAAGGACGCATCGAATGTCCTGCGCAGTGTGTCCAGCGAGCTGTCCTCGAGATGCCGGAGCAGGCCATCGAAACGGGTGGGAGCAAGCCATGCGAGTTCGGCCAGAAGCGGCCAGGCGGCCTCGAGACCATCAAGCCGGTATCGACATTCTGCCATCCACATCAGCGGTGCGGGAATGCGTCGCCAGGATTCGATGCGCATGACGGCGGCTTCAGCGGCTTTCCAGTCGCCCGTATGCAGGTAGAGCGCGGCGCCGTGCGCATTGGGCCGGGCCGCACGGAACGCCAGACCCGCGGCGCGCTGCGCGAGTTCGTTCCAGAACGGCGCAAGCCAGGCGATGGCGGCCCGTTCGCCCATCAGCTGGTTCGCAGAGGGCCGGATGTGGGCCAGTAGCGTCTCTCGCGCGCCAAGCGCGGCGTCATGATTCGCGAAGGGTAGGCTGCAACGCGCTTCGACGGCGGTCACGAGCGTGTCAAGCGCCACGAGTGCCGCATAGTCCGGATATTCATGCCCGAGGGTCTGCAGCGCATGGCGGGCGCCGGAGGCATCGTGGTGTTGCAATGCCGACAGGACATCGTTGCGCAGCATCACATCACGGCTGTCGTCAAAAATATCGAGTTGCATGGATCGGACTCAGAAGAGCGGGTCGCCGGGATTCACAAGGTTATGCCACTTCACTACGCTCCTCAACGGGCGTCCGTCTTCAAGGATGGACTCGATAACGGCGCGCTGGCCGCTCGCCTCGGCAACCACCCCCACCATCCTGTTTCGCTAGCGCATCAGCGCACCGATCGACGGGTAAACGGAGCGTTTTCGTCTTCGGTCGGCATCCGGCATTGCGGCATCAGGACAGCGGGAGCGGGGACGTGGCGGATTATCCCACGCCTGCCCGCGTCACCGGCGGCTACCGGTTCACCGCACGCAGCAAAGGCACACCGGACAGTCGGGCGATGGCGGCGATACCCTGGCGCTGGATCTGTGCGAGCGCGAGGTCGGAATCGAACCAGCTGTTGGACAGGCTGACGAGCACATCAGGCGAATGCAGCAGGATGCGCCAGTGCGGCCACCACAATAGGTCTTCGTAGCAGATCGAGAAGGCCACGCTCTTGCCTGCGACAAGGACGTATGGCTGGGTGAAACTCCCGCGGATCGCGCTGACGGCCGCACCCGGGCGCCACAGCGCCGCCGGCACCGGCTGGCGACTGTCCAGGCGGCCGTGGTCCGCGCCGACGACGACCGCGCTGTCGGTGTACCGGAACGGCGTGCGGGACGCAGTCAGGTCCATGCCGACGATCAATGTTCGCATGGCCGCGGCGAATGCGTGGATATCGTCACGCCACCAGTAGCCCATCGCCGGGCGCCACAGCCCCACGATTTCCTCGGGAAGGACCACAACGGTGGCGCCTTCGCTGAACGCGGTCTGTGCGATGGTCTGGACTTGTTGCGTCCGTGCATAGAGCGACGTATAGCTGGACTGATCGAGCCGACCGAGGCGTGTGTCAAGTGCTGTCCACCGGGACGGTACGACTGGCGCGCTCGCCACGCTGCGCGCGAGAAGGGATAGGATCACCAGCAGTGTTGCAACCTGTCGGGCGAACCGACCGCGTGAGACGGAGGCCGCGCACGCGGTGGCGGTTATGCCGAGCACCAGCCCTGGCGCCTTCCAGCCGGGAAACAGGGTGCTGGCGACATATGCCGGCGATAACCACCCAATGATCCCGAGCGGTGGTACGGTCACGAGCACCGTCGCGACGGCGGCACACAAGGCGTGGCGTGCGGCGCTCGCGTCCGACTCAGGTTTGAGCACGGCCCACGGTGTTGCGAGCACGCACGCCTGTGCGATCCAGAACGAGAAGCCGAGCATCAGCGCATCGGGGCGCGTCAGATCTCCATAGCCGGAAAAGAAGCGCATGCTCACAAGGGGAATATCCCGTGCGCCGGCAAGGTAATAGCCGATCCAGATCGCGAGTGCCGAGGTACGTCCACGTACACGCGACCATACGGCCGGCAGGAGCAGCAGGAGCACCTGCCAGTGCCCCGGGTACCATGTTGCGAGTGCCACGAGTGCGCCGGTGGCGATCAACGCCACGCATGCGAGGGTGCGTGGGAGAGACCGGACAGGAGCACGCGTCGATCGAAGAAGTGGAGGCAGCGCAAACATGGGTCCAGAGGGAGGCAGAAGTTGGCGGCACGGTCGATGCCGGCCGGGCTTTCCAGTGGTGCGCGCGCTGCACTGTCGAGCATAGGACAGTGTTTTCGTTCGCGCTACTTCCAGAGAAAAGACACCAACACAAAAAGCTCTTCGCTGAATAGCGGGGAACGCAGAGAGAGCTGTCGGCCAGAAGGGCGACCTTCGCCCGACGCGTCGCGAGGACGTTCAGACGGTAACGCCGCCGAACGAGCGGTCATCCGATCGCCGGATGCCGGCGCGGTGTCATCTTGAAATCGTATGTAGGTACCTGCGACAGCTATTGCAGGCTAACAACGTCAGTGCATCTTCAGCTTCGATGCCATCAAGATAATGTCCGTGATCCATGGCCGGGAATACCGCAACGAGATCGAGGCCATTAAGCACATCCACCGCAAAGGCAGCCGTCGTCACGATTTGGCGTTGCGGAAAAGATCTGTGTCGTCATCAGCGAAGCTCGCATCCGAATGAAAGACCGGTTGGGAACGGCCAGATCGGAAAAAGATCAGCGATCGACAAACGACGCCCCTCGGTCATCGAACGTGTAAGAACGTTCTGATACCCTTCGCCTCTCATTCTGGCTGGCCCGGAGGAGTGACATGCGTCGGGTAGTGACTCTTGTACTGGCCGTCGTATGTACGTGTTCCGCGCTGGCTGAACCGGCCGCTTGTAACGCAGGGGTAGTCCGGCTCACGGGAGTGGACGGATTCTGATCGATCGTCCCCGACAGGCGGAGGCCGCGCTCAATGCAGGCCCTCGGCAATTTCACGGTCTAGCTCGTGAATGCGGTCGTCCAGCGAACGCAAATCCTCCCACAGGCCCACAAGGAGACGCCGGAAACGATCGCAACTGGACAATCTTCCTTAGTGCCACGATGCCGTACCCGGATGTTCGCGCATTCATTGCGTCCACATACTCCCGGGTTAACGTTGTTCAGGCAACACCCGCATAAAGCCTGAATGCGACTCACAGATCGCCATCATGGCCGCCAAAGAAGACAACGTGGCACTCCTGAGCGAGCATGCAAAAGGATTGATCCGTATCCTTGAAGTACGCAGACTTGTTATCTTCTTAGTGAAGATTGGCGCATGTCAACAAGAGGGACGGTCGATGCCAATCCGATCCACACGCCGCGCTCAGCGGATCGTCCCGTTCACTTTCCCTTGGCTATCGACTACCTATGAGTTCTATTTTTGAGCCTCTGACCTTGCGCGGCGTGGCGATCAAGAATCGCATCGCCATGGCCCCAATGCTGATGTACACAGGCAACGACGACGGAAAAGTCACGGATCTCCATCTTGCTCATTACGGTGCGAGAGCGTTGGGCGGCGTGGGGCTGATTACGACCGAGGTGGTCGCGGTAGCCCCATCGGGCCGGATCAGCGAGAAAGATCTGGGCCTTTGGGATAACGGGCAGATCGAAGGGCTGCGTCGTCTTTCGGCAATGATCCGCAACTGCGGCGCCGTCGGCTGCCTGCAACTCGCCCACGCCGGGCGCAAATCGCAGGTTAGCGGCGACATCTACGCGCCTTCCGCATTGGCGCATGGCGACCAGTCACGCGTGCCGCAGGAACTAACGTACGGCGAAATTAAAGGGCTTGTTAAAGCTTACGGCGCGAGTGCCGCGCGCGCTGTCGAAACGGGGTTCGAAT
The DNA here is from genome assembly GCF_003002025.1 of Paraburkholderia sp. BL25I1N1. Taxonomy (GTDB): domain Bacteria; phylum Pseudomonadota; class Gammaproteobacteria; order Burkholderiales; family Burkholderiaceae; genus Paraburkholderia. The sequence continues at coordinate 31,108 of NZ_PVZB01000036.1, read as the reverse complement.
GCCTCGAAATTCACGCGGCGCACGGCTATTTGATTCACGAATTCCTGTCGCCGCTGAGTAACAGGCGCATGGACGACTACGGAGGCGAGCGCGAAAGCCGCTGGCGTCTGCTCCTGGAAATCGTTGCCGAAGTACGCAGCGTCTGGCCGCAGGACAAGCCGTTCATCATCCGCCTTTCTGCTGAAGATAAGGCAGGCCCCGGCGGAAGTACGGTCGCGGAAACCGTCGAGCTTGTGGCTCGCCTGAAGGCTGCGGGCGTCGATATGGTGAGCGTCTCGGCGGGCGGACTTTCGCCGGTGTTCGACGGCGCAATCTATCCCGGCTATCAGGTGGATTACGCTGAGCAGGTCAAGCGTGAGGCGGCAATTCCAGTGGGTTGCAATGGCTCCATTACGTCGAGCGAACTGGTCGAGGCGATCCTGCGCCGGGAATCCGCCGATATTGTCTATATAGGGCGTGAACTGCTTCGCAATCCGTTCTGGTTGCTCGACGTCGCCAGGACCATGGGCGTCGAAGCGCCGCTCGCAATCCCGACGTACGCGCGCGCGACAGGGCCTTACGTGCGCGGCCACTGACGCGTCACGTGCCTGCATATGCTCACGGCGGGGCATCGCGCCCCGCTCGTTGTGTTGCCTTTCCCTTCCTCCACGGACCGTGTCGGCCTCAATCCAGTCAATGGCGCGTGCAGTCCAACGGTTGTCGCGCATGCGCTATAGGCCCACGCCTCTGCCGCCTTATATTTTCTCGATCGAAGCACAAAGGAGATCACCCCTTGAGGTGATCAGGAGACAGATGGGACACGAAGCTTACGATTACATCGTGGTGGGGGGCGGCGCGGCCGGTTGCGTGGTCGCAGCGCGGCTCGGCGAAGACCCGGCAAAAACAGTCTTGTTGCTTGAGCAGGGCCCCGACGACCGCAGCATGTCGATCACGGTGAATGGCGCATATTTCCGCACCATGGGAACGCGCCGCACGGTGCAGTATTTTGCGGAACCGCAGCCTTACACGGCAAACCGGCCGATTCAGGTGATGCAGGCCAATACGCTGGGCGGTGGACATTCGATCAATGCGATGATTTACGTCCGCGGCCAGCGCGAAGATTACGACGGTTGGCGCGATGGCGGTTGCGAAGGGTGGGGCTTTGACGATGTGCTGCCCTGGTTCAGGAAAGCGGAGAACAACAAACGCCTGGCCGGGAATTTGCATGGCACCGATGGCCCGATCATCGTTTCCGATAGTCCCTACCGGCACGTGCTGGGTGACGCGTTTATCGCTGCCGCGCTTCATGCAGGGAATGATGCAGGCATCCCGGTGCAGGAAAACGCAGACTTCAACGGTATGTGCCAGGCCGGAGTCGGCTACTACCAGATATCCAGTTATCGCGGAGCACGCGTAAGCAGTGCGCGTGCGTATCTGCCGCCCGCGAAAGCGCGCGGCAATCTTGATGTCGTTACCGACATGCAGGTGCTGCGCGTTCTCATCGAGAATGGCCGCGCAACGGGCGTGCTGGTGCGCGCCGCCGACGGCAGCGAACGCCGCCTGCTCGCGCGCGACGAAGTCATTGTCGCGGCGGGCGCGGTCGGATCGCCCAAGCTGCTGATGCTGTCGGGGATCGGTCACGCCGATGCCTTGAAAGAACTCGGCATCGTTGTCCATGCCCATCTGCCAGGTGTTGGCGAAAATTTTCAGGACCACCTTGTGGCGCCCGTCGATGGCGAATTGAACGCGCCGATCAGTCTGCTTGGACAGGACCGCGGGCTCAATGCGATCCGCAATGCCTTGCATTGGGCTTTGCGACGCAAAGGCGTGCTCAGTTCCAACCTGGTCGAGGCCGGCGGTTTTCTCGATCTGGATGGCGATGGCCGCCCCGAGATCCAGATTCATACTCTCGCCATGGCGTCGACGAGTTGGGGCAAGCTGGAGGATGCCAAACCGGTACATGGCTACTCCGTGGCGCCATGCTGCCTCACTAGCCATTCGCGTGGCTCGATCAAGCTTCGGAGTGCTGATCCTAAGATCGCGCCGATCATCCTGTCGAACTACCTCAAGGATGAGCGCGATGTGGCAAATCTCATGCGCGGCGTGCGGTTCGCAAGGTCGATCCTGCGCGCGCCCACGCTCGCCCGATTTATCAAGTGCGAGCTCTTACCCGGCGCGGATATTGGCGATGACGACGCCTCGCTCGAGCGCTACGTTCGCGAGCATGTCCAGATGGCGTTTCATCCTGCCGGAACCTGCGCAATGGGGACTGGACCGAACGCGGTGGTGGATACGCGTCTGCGCGTGCACGGCATTCGAGGGCTGCGTGTCGCCGACGCGTCGGTCATGCCGACGCTCGTACGCGGCAACACCACGGCGCCGGTCGTGATGATCGCGGAGCGCGCGGCTGAGTTCATTCACCAGGAACTTTCGCGTGGCGGCGCGTTGGATTGCGTTGCCTGAGTTGGCGTACACGAAGAAAGGATAGGCCGTCATGGAAAGTATCTCGAACGTTGCTTTTACGGATTCGAAACAGGCCGTTCTGGCGTTGCTCTACCAATACTCGTGGGCTTACGACACGAACGATATGGCCCTGCTGGGAAGCGTTTTCAGCAACTCGGGCAGCACCGGCGGTGTGGTCGCCGGCACGTCGATTGGCTGGGGACAATGGCGCGGCAGGCGACAGATCGTCGATGAGCTTGCCGCGATTCGCTGCTCGCAGCCCGATCGCCGCCGTCATGTGATCACGTCGCCTGTATTCGAGTTCGTTGATCGCGAGCGCGCGCGGCTGCGCGTCTATTTGTCCTTGTTTTCCTATGCGAATGGGAAGCCGCCCCATCTCGTGACGACGGGCGAATACGTGATGAAAGCGTCCGTTCATGATGGGGGGTGGCTCATAGATTCACTCAACGAAGTTTTGGCTTCGCCGTTTTAAAGCCGCTGCTACGGCAAGGAATGGGAAAGCGATTCGGTCGATGTCGAAATAAACGGGAACAGACGATGAGTGTGAACGCCATGAATACAGAACGGCTGGCCGCGCCCGCAGCACAGGCCGTGCTGAACGTAATCCACAGTTATGCGTGGGGTTACGACGAGAACGACGCGGAGCTGTTGTCCTCCGCGTTCGCCGACGATGCCGTGACTGCCGGGACCATAGCGGAATCCGGCGTCGGCTGGGGACCGTGGAAAGGTCGCGACGCGATCGTCAATGGCTTGCTGGAGATCCGGGAGCAGCAGGACGATCGCCGCTTCCACCAGATGAGCACGCCGGTCTTTCTTTCGCTGACGCAAGACCGTGCGGTGGTCAACCTTTACCTTTCCGTGCTTGGCTGGCCGCCAGGCGCTGCACCGCGGCTTGTAACGACAGGGTGCTATCGGGCGACTCTGTCGCGAATCGACGGCGCATGGAAGCTGGTGGAGCTTGTCGCCAAACTCGACGGCGGCTTCTAGAACGCGGCCTCGTTGCCGTTCAGGATAGGATACGAAAGTGACGATCGAAGACAAGTCTGAGCCGGTCATGCTGGATATGATCGACGCTTTGAATGCCTATGCATGGGCACTGGACACGCAGCAGGAGGAACCGCTTTCACGCCTCTTCGCGCAGAACGTGATTGCACGCGTGTCGATCGAAGGACAGCCGGAACCGATTCATGCATGGGCCGGCCGTGAGCGTGTGGTGGCTGGTCTGCTGGACATGCGCAGGGCGATGCCGCGATGGAAAGGGCAACACCTTACGACGCCTTTGTTCAGTGCGGTGGCGTCATCGCGTGCGACCGTGCGTAGCTATGTGTCGCTCTTTCGCGCGGACGCTGGGCAAACGCCCGTTCTCGCGGCCACCGGGAAATACAAGGTGGAATTCTCGAATGCCGGTTCCGGATGGGCGGTCGATCAAATCGAACTGGTCTGGAATGGCGAGCCTGTCGACTGAGAGCATTCGATGCGGTGTGAGCGGCATCTCGACTTAATGTCGCGCTGCTGCCTGTGCTTTTCGATTTTTCAGGGGCATCAAATATTCGTTTGCCCGTTTGCGATCAAGCGAAAATGGAGTGAGTAATGGCAGGAATGTTTGATGAATTCGCGCTGGGTGACCTTTCGCTGCCGAATCGATTTGTGATGGCACCGTTGACGCGCGCCCGCGCTGGCGCGGGCGACGTCCCGAACGAACTCATGGCGCAGTATTACGCCCAGCGTGCGGAAGCCGGTCTCCTGATCTCCGAGGCCACCAACGTAAGCGCCATGTCGCGGCCGTTCGATCGCGCGCCGGGACTGTATACGCAGGCACAGGTGGAGGGCTGGGAGCAGGTCACCGCGCGCGTGCACGACGCGGGTGGCCGCATCTTCGCGCAACTATGGCACGGCGGCCGTGTTGGCGCGATGGGACTATTGGACTGGCGGCAACCGGTTTCGCCTTCGGGTTTCAATGACGATGTCGACAGCCTGCATGTGTGGGGCCTGCTCGACAACGGTAACTATGTGCGTGTGAACGCCACGCCGTCGCGCGCCTTGAGTACCGAGGAGGTGCGCGCCACGGTTCAGGAATATCGTCAGGCGGCCCTGAATGCACGCACGGCAGGATTCGACGGTGTTGAAATTCACGCGGCTAACGGCTACCTGCCGCATCAGTTTCTTTCGGCGCGGGTGAATCGACGCACGGACGAATATGGCGGCTCGGTCGCCAACCGGGCGCGATTCCTCGCAGAAATCGTCGATGCTGTTTCCGAGGTCTTTCCGCTATCGCGCGTCGGCGTGCGGATCTCGCCCTACACGAGCTACAACAACGCACTCGACGACCAAGTTGAGCCGATGTACGCCCATGTCTCCTCCTTTTTCGATAGCCGCAAGGTGGCCTACGTTCATATCGCCGATGTCAACGGTTGGTACGGTGCTCCCGACATGGCGAAGATTCTGGAAATCGTGCGACCTCGCTTTAGTGGCGTGCTGATCGCAAACGGCGGCCTCACTTTCGATACCGCGAACGCGCTCGTCGGCGACCGGCAAGTGGAACTCGTGTCATTCGGGCGGCATTTCATTGCGAACCCGGACCTCGTCAGCCGCCTGAAATCCGGCGCGGCGCTCAACGCCTTGCAGGAACAGAATCTCTACGCGCGCGGGGAAGCGGGATACACCGATTATCCGCGTCTGGCGTAAACGCCTGATTTGCCGCCCCGAAGGAAGCGGGGCGGCCCGCGTGAATTTTTCCACGGGTTTCTCCAGCTCGGGAATTACACCTACTGGCGTAACAGGGCCATCCGCTGGCGCGTCGGGTCGAGTCAATCCGCCCATGTCAGCGGCATCATTTCCTCAACGTCGAGTTGCTGCCCGCATCGGGCGCCATGCCGGTCACTCTGGCACTAAAGGCCGCACGACGACTACAAAGGAGACGCCAGATTGAACGCCTTTAGCCAGGAAAAGACCCTTGAAAGTTTGCGCGGGGTTCCCGTTGCCGCGATATTCATCGCGGCATTCATCACCCAGTTTTGCATGGGCATTGAAGTGATGTTTCGCATCAGCGCTTCAAGCAACATCAAGGAACAGTTTTTCGACGCAGTCGATCCACTGACTTCCGGCGCGCACATCGGCGAAATTCTGGGCGTCCTGTTTCTCGGTTTCGCGATCGCCAATTTTATTGCCGCGCCTTTCGTTGATGCGATTGGCCTCAAGCGCGTGCACCTCGCGGGCATTCTCACCTTCCTCGCCGGTACGGCAACGCTCTGCCTCGCGGTGCCGAAGACCGACAGCGCCTATGCGCTTCTGTGGTGGGGCTCGTTACTGCAGGGGCTCGCGTGGGGCGCGCTGGAGAGTGTGCTGAATCCACTCGTCGTCAGCATTTATCCCACCCGGAAAGTCGGCAGGTTGAATATTTTTCATGCTGCCTATGCCTTCGGGATGCTGAGCGCCGCGCCGATCGCCTTGCTCTGTGAAAATGCAGGCTTTGGCTGGAAGATCGAGGTCTGCGTGGTTTTCATGCCTGCCTTGGCGGCGTTGATTCTGGCATCGCGCCTGCGCTATCCGGCCAGCGAGCGGGTGATTCACGGGGTCTCGTTTGGGCAGATGTTCCGGTACACGCTGAAAGTCCCATTGTTTTATTTCTGCATGATCGCCATGTTCCTGACCGCGGCTACCGAGCTCGTGACTGCGAATTGGATCAATCTGACGCTGACGAAAGTGGTTGGCATCAGTGGTTTCTGGCTGGTGGCATTTATTTACACGGTGCACGCGTTCGTCAAGATGTTCGCCGGAGTTATCAATCGCCGGCTGGGGTCTTCGGGGATGATGACCACTGGGTCGGCGCTGGCGGCGGTCGGACTCTGGCTGCTGAGTGCCGCCCATAACCCGCTGAGCGGAATGATTGCAGCGCTGGTGTTTGGCGTGGGCACGGCGTCGATGTGGGCGACGACGCTGGCGCTCACTTCGGAGCGCTTCCCCGCAGGCGGGTCGTTTGCAATCGGAACCGTGGCGGCAGCGGGCATGCTGTCTACCTACATGATGATGCCGATCTTCGGCAAGTTGTTCGACGCGGCAAAAATTCAGGCGGCGGGTGGGGCTACGGCTTTCAAGGCGCTGGTGGTCGATTCGCCGCTTTACGACAAGGTCACGCTTTCGGCGGCTACGGACATTTTCCGCCACGGCAGTGTTATGCCCATGTTGACCGTGCTGTTCTACGGTGTGCTGTGGTGGCGCGACTATCAGCGAAAAAACGATGCCGTACGGTATGCCGCTTCGGTCGTTACCGATTAGCGATTCGCGCCGTCCATTAATTTTCGAATATAAAGATCTAGGCAAGGTCGCATTCAGAATGGAAGCATTCGACTATATCGTTGTTGGTGGAGGCGCGGCGGGCTGCGTTGTCGCGTCGAGATCGAGTGAGGACCCCGATACGACGGATTTATTGCTGGAGGAGGGACCGCACTACAGGTTCATCTTTATCAGTGCGCCGGGAGGATTCTTCAAGACTCACGTGAACCCGAGCCGGCCGGCGCGAACCATCAATATCCGTTTCTGCAGGGGCGCGTGCTGGGCGGCGGCTCGTCGATCAACGGGATGCTGTAGATCAGGGAGGGGCAGCGCCGAGACAACGACGACTGGCGCGATACCGGTTGCGCAGGTTGGGGTTATGAGGACATGTGGCCCTGGTTTCGCAAGGCCGAAAGCAATAGTCGGTATCCATGCCTTTACACGGCACCGAAGGACCGCTGAAAATATCCGATGGAGAGCATCGCCATGAATTGTCGGGTGCGTTTATTCGTGTTGCTCAGGAATCAGGTCACCTCGACGGAAGACCGATTCATTTCAACTCTGATTTCAACGGCGATGTTCAGGATGGTATTGGGTACGATCAGACATTCAGTCATCGCGGGGAGCGTATCAGTAGCGCCAGCGCGTATCTGAAAGAAGCAAGGAAGCGATCGAATCTCTCCGTTCGTACGGATTCAATGGTCACGGAAATCTCCATCGAAAGCAATCGTGCAACGGGCGTGGTTGTGAGAAGCGGGCACGCGCATCGGCGGATCCTGACGCATCGGGAAGTGATGCTATGCGCCGGTGCGTTCACGAGCCCGAAAATCCTGATGCTGTCCGGCGTTGCCCCGGCTGAACATCTTCGCGATATGGGTATCGACGTGAAATGCGATTTGCCGGGCGTTGGAGAAAATTACCGGGACCATCTTATTTCACCGGTGGACGCGGTGCTGGCCGATCCGATCAGTTTCATAGGACAGGACCGGGACTGAAATGCGTTGCGAAAAGGCGCGCAATGGTTGATGTTCCGTACCAGGCGTGCTGGCGTCTACGGTCGTCGAGAGCGGCGGATTTCTCGATATGGACGGCGATGGCAGGCCGGAGATCAACCTCAACGAGCTGGCCGTGCCGTCCGCGGGCTTGGGGGGACCCCTTGCCGCGCGACGAGCACTTTTTCTTGCTTGCGCCATCGCTGCTGACCTGCCACTCGAAAGGCTCAGTGCGCTTGCTTGATCGCGATGCGGCTTCGCCTCCGCGCGTACTCGGCAAGTTCCTCGTGGACGAGCGCGATGCGAAACGTCAAATTGCGGGCGCGCGTCTGGCCAGACGCATTCCGGAGGCGCCGTCCTTGGTCCGATATCTTCGCCGCGAACATAAACCCGGCATTGAGGTTGGCAACGATGACCGTGCAATCGAGGAATATGTTCGCGCGAAGAGTTCGACAGGTTTGCATGCAGCGGGTACGTGCGCAATGGGCACCGGACCTGACGCAGTCGTGGATTTAAGCCTCAGGGTTCGCGGTGTACGGAATCTGCGGATGGCCGGATTCATTCGCCGGGACCGCGACACGCTCAAGCATCGAAATGCCGCATAAAAGCGCGGCGTAAGCTAAATGACGCGTTTGGCACGTGCCGGAATATCGGGCGCCGACCTTTTTTGCCCTATATCAGCGGCCTAGAAGAGGAAGCTGGCGCAGCATGTTGCGCATGGCCAGCGCGTCCCAGGGTAGGTGTTCCGTAATGCCCAGGCCGACGACGTCCGAGTGCGCCGCCACGTCGTTAATCAATCGAACGATCTGAGGGATCGTCATCGAGCCTTGCGCGATGCCGTCCCAAGCCCCGGGCTGGTCGGCGGGGTTGGCGAAGAGCAGGGAGCGGAATTGGGATGCGTCCAGCACGTCGAGGTCGAAGTGAATAGCGATGTGTCGCGCACCGGTTTCTTTCAGCCAGTCGATAACGGGCTGGCTCGTTTCCGCCAAAGCTGCGGGACCGGCAAAGCGCAACTGGTTCTTCTCGATGAAATCGCCTTCGACGGGCAAAGTTTCCTTAAGCCCCGCGTACATTACGTTCTGGGGTTTAATTGGCCGCCGGACGGTTTTGACGAAGTCCGCATCGCCATTGCCGAGCAGGTTGCCCAGCACCATCGCATGGGCGTGCTCGAATTCCTTCGGCGTGAGGATGTCGGGGTGCGCGTCGATCCAGAGGACGGCGAGCTCGCCATCGTAGCGTTCGTTCAGGTAAGCGAACGGCGCGAGGTCGACCAGACAGTCACCGCCGAGCACAGCGATACGGTCGGGATTGTACTTGCGGATGCAGGCGAACGCGGCGTCAAGCTGCTCGAGTAGATCCGTGCGCGCAACGATGCCGTCTTCTTTCGGCAGCGGGCGATCCGAGGGAAGTTTGACCGGCACGGTTTCTACTGGACCATCCGTGGCCGGCGCCAGCCATGCCAGAAGCTCCGCGCCGAAATAGTAAGGAGGATTATTTCCGCCTTGCCACTGGGGCATGATCAGTCGCAGTGTGTCTGCTCGCTTGTCGAGGGACATATCGATTCTCCGTGGAAATGATAAAGCTTTACAGAAGCATGGGGCTGTGTCTTGCTTCGGCGTGTCAACCAGTTTGCCGACCGTGCCACTCTGAGTCTCCAGTCGTGGCCGGCCGACATAGCCCGTGATTTCGATGATGTCTCCGCTCGCGCCATAGCCTTTTCGCCTTGAAGCCGTCGACCATGGGATGCGCGGCCGCGCGTCCTTCTGCCTCGTAATTGCCGCCGCTGTACTAGACCCAGAGCTTGTCGTATTTCTGGTCGGGCAGCACGTCGGTCAGCAATAGCGGAATGCCGGCGCGCTGGATCTTGTGCAAGGATGGCAGAACGGCGGTACCGTCAATGGCCCACAATAGGATCGCGGCGGGCTTTTGAGCGATGGCCTGGTCCACCTGCGAGGCCTGCTGGGCGGTATCGAATTTGTTCGTGACAAGCGTGAGATCGATGCCTTTCTGCTTCGCGTATTGCACGGCCGTCGTGTTGTACGCTGCGCAGTATCCGCAGCCATCATCGGCGGCGAGCAGGATCACTGAATGGCTGGTACGGCGAACCGGACCTTGAACGGATCCTGGACATCGTACGGCCACGTTATACCGGCGTATTGATTGCGAATGGTGGGTTGACGGTCGATAAGGCAAAGTCGTTGATCGACAATCGTCGCGTGGAACTGATCGCGTTCGGCCGGCATGTCATCGTAAATCCGGATCTCGTGAGCCGATCGAAATCCGGGGCGCCGTTGAACGAACTGCGTGAGGGGGCCGTGCAGCGGGGGAGCTGCCGGATATACTGACTATCCGCGCGATCGCTGAGCTCGGCCGCACGTCCTGCCGCGGGTTCGCGGCACGACGTTTCGTCAGGCCGTAGTCGTCTGTGTGTCCGCGAGCAGTGGCAGTCGCTGCAACATCGCGCGCATTGCCAATGCGTCCCAAGGCAAATGCTCCGTGATGCCCAGGCCCACTACGTCCACCACTTTTGATACGTCGTTGATCAGCCTGACCACCTGAGCGATCGTCATCGAGCCTTCAGCGATGCCGTCGAAAGCGCCTTCTGGTGCCGCAGGATTCGAAAATAGCAGCGACCGGAATTGGGTCGAGTCAAGCACATCGAGATCGAAATGAATCGCGATGTGCTGCGCGCCGATCTCGTCAAGCCAATCGAGCACCGGCCGACTGCCGATTGCCAGCTCCAGCGGGCCGGCGTGGCGCAGACCCTTGCGGGCGATGAGTTCGCACTCGACAGGCAAGATTTCCTTCAGTCCGGCATACATCACGCGCGCCGGATCAGCGGACGGTTGACCGCTTTCGCGAAATCCGGATCGCCTTCACCAAGCAGATTTCTTAACACCATCGCGTGCGCGTGTGGAAATCGCTCGGCGTCATGATATCGGGGTGCGCGTCGATCCAGAGCACGGCCAATTTCCCGTCATATCGTTCGTTCAGATAGGCGAACGGCGCAAGGTCGACTAGGCGGTCTCCACCGCGTACGACAATGCGCTCGGGGCGATGACGGTCGATGCATTGCTTTGCCGAGTCGAGTTGGGCAAGCAGGGCGCGGCGCCCGACGATACCGGCCTCGCTCGGCAGCGGGTCCGACGTCGGCGCGTCGACCTCGACCGTTTCGAGAGGCCGCTTGAAGGAGGCGCGAGCCATGCAAGCAATTGGGCGCCGAAGTGATAAGGCGGATTGTTGCCGCCCTGCCATTGCAGCATGAGCAGGCGAAGCGTGGTAGCCGTGGGCGCGGTCGGGGACATGTGATTTTCTCCGTGAAAAGAAGGACAGGGTTCACAGAAATGCTGCGGTGCGGCTTGGCCACGGATGTCAAGAGGTGGGTCCGACGTGCAGTCTCGGCGCCGCCGGGTACGGCGGAGCGTCAGGTGCGATGACGGCCCAGCGAACCGGACAACCAGCGCGGTAGCCGCATGCGGCCGTCTGAGATCAGCACGACGAACAGTAGCGCGCCGTTGACTAGCATGATGGTAGCCGACGGGACCCCGATCAGGCTCAGACCGTTGTTCAGGATGGTCAGTGTCATGACGCCGCCAGCAATTCCGATCGGACTGCCGACGCCTCCACTCAGCGTCACGCCGCCGACAATCGCAGCGGTGGCGGCCTGAAGCACGAGATCTCCGCCAAACCGCGACGAGGCGGTCGACAAACTGATCGACGTCAATGCGCCGCACAGTCCGGCGAGGAGTCCCGACAGCATGAATGCGCCGTATAGCGCAAGCGAGACGTTTGAACCGGCCATCTCGGCCGCCTTGCGATGGCTGCCCGCCGCGCGAATGTCCCGGCCGATACGTGTGCGGGAAAGCATCAGCCCGACCAGCACGAAGGTGCCGAGGGTGATGAGACTCCGTGCCGAAAAGAGGGCGCCGACCGACCGGTCCAGCAGATCCGCCTCGTCGAAATTGTCATAGGCGAGCACCTGGCCGCCTTCGAGCCAGACTGCGAGGCCGTTTAACAGGATCATCGAGCCGAGCGTTGTGACGAGTGAGGAGACGCGCAAGCTGCGTGTAAGGGCGCCGTTCGCGACTCCGATGACTGCGCCGGCAAGCAAGGCGAGCACGATGCCGGAAACTGGGTGCGAACCTCCGGTCTTGACGAGCACGAGCCCCGCCACGGCGGAGACCGCACCGACGCTCAGATCGAATTCGCCGGCGATCATCGTCAGCGAGATGCCTAGCGTGACCAGACCAAGCAGCGCGAATGCCTGCAGCAAGGCATAAATGTTGCCAGCGGAGATGAAGCCGGGGTCGACCGCAGTGAAGATCAATAGCAGGGCGGCCGGGAATGCGAGTCGCCAGTAAGTGCGAGGGGGGAGCAGGCTCATGATAGGAGAGGGAGTAGTTGTCGTTTAACGGCGCTTGTCGCCGAGCAGGGCGCTGAGCATGACCGACAGCAGAACCGCCGCGCCCTTGACGGCAAGCTGGGCTTCGTACGGCAAATTGTCGACGATCAGCAGGTTGCCGACGATGGCGAGAAACAGGGCGCCGCATGCCGCGTCTGCGATGCGGCCGCGGCCGCCGGCGATACCGATTCCGCCCACCAGCACCGCGGCGATTGCGCTGAAATTCAGATCGCTGCCGACGAGCAGATTCGCCGTGCCGGATTGTGACGCGACGAGCACGCCGGCGGCAGCGGCGGTGCCCCCGGCGAACAGGCAGCTGGTTAGCACCGTCGCCCGCGTCCTGAGCCCGGCAATACGCGCGGCGGCGCTGTTGATGCCGACGAGTCGCAGTTCGCGGCCGAAACGCGAACGTTGCACGATCACTTCGAGCGCGAGCGTCGTTGCCGCGAACAGCAGCCCCTGGTGAGGAACGCCGGGGAACAGCACGCCGAGCCCCAGCCAGGACGCATCGCCGTCGCCGATGATAGTGCGCCCGCCGGTAAGAAGCGAGGCGGTGCCGGTGATCACGGAGGCGGCGGCGATCGATGCGATGATCGGATTGCAGCGCAGCACGCCGATCGCGATCCCTTGCGTAGCGCCAAGGACGACGCCGGTTGCAATCGCGGCAACCGCGGCAGGGATCATGCCGAAGCCGAGCGACGACACGAACACGATCGCTGCAAACGCGGCGGTCGCCCCGGTCGATAGCAGGAACAGCTGGCCACACAGGGTCACGGCCGCGAGGCCGATCGCCGCGGTGCCAATGGAGGCTGTCGAATAGAGGATCGCGGCAAGATTGGCCGGCGACGCGAAATGCGGCACCGCGATACTCGCGACGCCCAGCATGACGACGCACAGAATGCGTATCGATGTTGCCTGGACGCGAGTGGCGCTGAACTGATGGCGTAACCACATAGGGAGCTTCGACCCGGACGGGCCGGTCGCGTTGAGGGTGGACGAGCGTAGTGTTGTCATGCGGCCTCCGGAACGTGCGATCCGTGCAGGATGTCCTGCAGAATGTCGTCGCCGGTCGTGTTGCTGCGTTCACGCACGCGAACGACGTTGCCGCGATACACGGTGACGATGCGTTGGGCGACTTCCATGATTTCCTCCAGGTCAGTCGAATAGAAGATCACTGTCATACCCGTCTGCGTCATCGTGCGCAGGCGGGCGTAAATTTCGGCCCGGGCGCCGATATCGACGCCTCGGGTTGGCTCATTGAGTAGCAACAGGCGGGGGCGGGTGGCCGCCGCCTTGGCGATGGCCACCTTCTGCTGGTTACCGCCGCTGAGCGTCGATACGTCATGGGGCATGCGACTGGGGTCGATCTGGAATTGCGTGGCGAGACTAACGGCGAGTTGACGCTCGGCCATTGCCGAAAGCCATCCACGCGGGCTGATCGTCGACAGCACATGCGAGGTCAGGTTGACGCCGATCGGCGCGTCGAGAAAGACGCCCTTGCCGGCGCGGTCGTCGGGAACGTAAGCGATGCCTGCGGCGTGCGCCATGTCGATACTGCGCAGTGCAACCGCGCTGCCATCCAGTTCGATATAGCCCCCATACTCCGGATGAAGGCCCGCGAGGGCCTCGACGAATGCGTCGGCGCCCGAGCCCAGTTGACCGGCGATCGCCACGATATCCCCTGGCGCGACCGCGAGATCGACGGCCGAGAATCGGCCTGGCGCCGCGAGGGAGCGGGTCCGCAACCGCGTAGGCTTGCCCGACACGGAGTGCGTGGACGCCGCATGATCGCTCCGCACGAGATCGCGGCCAATCATCGCGTGGACTAGCTCGTCACTGGTTAGTCCGGCGGTTTCTCGCGTCCAGATGTGCTGTCCGCTGCGAAACACCGTGACACGGTCGGTTAGCGCAAAAATCTCGTCGAGCCGGTGGCTGATGATGACGAGCGATGCGCCGGCGTCGCGAAGCTTGTACAGCACGTGGAAGACCTGGGTGATTTCCGCCTCGGAAAGCGTTGCCGTGGGTTCATCGAGCAGGAGAACGCGAGCGCCGCGCGCAACGCCGCGCGCGATCTCGACGAGTTGTTTCTCCGCAAGGCTGAGCGTCGAGGCGAGCTGCGCCGGATGAATGTGTTGCAGACCGACCGCATCGAGGTGTTCGCGCACGATGCGCTCGAAGCGACGCCGAATGTAGACGGCACCGACCTCTGGTGCGCCGAGCATGACGTTGTCGAGTACAGATAGGTGCGGGACAATCGACAGTTCCTGATGAACGATCGAAATGAGACGTGGATCGACCCGTTCGCCGAGCGCGAGAGGTTCGTTATCGACGACGATCGTGCCGGTGTCCGGTTTGACGACGCCCCCGAGGATCTTGACGACGGTGCTCTTGCCCGCACCGTTTTCGCCGCAGAGTCCGTGAATTTCGCCGCGCCGCAGCTCGAAGCTCACGTCACGCAGGGCTTCCACGCCGCCGTAGCGTTTGCTGAGATGTTGCGCGATGAGTATGGAATCGGTCATGGTGTTGCCGTTCGGTCGGATGGCCACGGGCGCGGTCAAAGGCGCCCCTGACAGGATGGAAGCGCGGTGGACTCAGCGGGTGGCGGTCGTCCACGGTTTGCAGATGCGGTCGATGTCGTCTTTTGAGGTGACGGACGGCATTGGCACGTAGCGCAGCTTGTCCAGCTTCTTGCCGTTGAGCAGATCGACGACGCTGTCGATCGCGTAGTGCGCTTCATCCGTCGGGGACTGCAGGACGGTGCCATACAGCTTGCCGGATTTCAGCAGGTCGACACCGACAGGCTCGCAACCGACGCCGACCACCGCGAGCTTCGACGGCGCGAGACCCGCGCGTTCGGCCGCGACGATCGCGCCTGCCGCCATGGCATCTTCGTGCGCATAGACGCCCTTGATGCTGTTGCCGAACTTGGTAAAGAGCCCCGAGGCGGCGGTCGTTGAAGTCCCCTGGTCCCAGTTTCCCGGCTGGGTACCGACGACCTTGATGCCCGGCGCGATTCTGGAGAGCTCATCCTGAAAGCCCTTTTGTCGCGAGATGGTCTGAGCCTGACCGACGTAGCCGGTGATTTCGATGATGTCGCCAGTGGAACCGTAGCCTTTCGCCTTGAAGCCATCCACCATCAGATGCGCTGCGGCACGACCTTCGGCTTCGTAGTTTCCGCCGCTGTATTGCTCCCAGAGTTTGTCGTACTTCTGATCCGGCAGAACGTCGGTCAACAGCAGCGGAATGCCAGCCTGCTGGATCTTGTGCATGGACGGCAGCAGCGCGGTGCCGTCTATGGCCCAGAGCAGGATCGCCGCGGGTTTCTGCGCAATGGCCTGATCGACCTGAGCCGCTTGCTGAGCCGGATCGAATTTGTTGGTGACCAGTCTCAGATCGATCCCTTTCTGCCTGGCATACTGTTGAGCCGCTGTGTTGTATGCGGCGCAGTAACCGCAGACGTCGTCAGCGGCGAGCAGAATGACCTTCCCGTTAGTCGCGGCCGCGTGGACGGGGGCGGCTGATGTGCTCAGCAGTGCGAGGATACCGGCCGCCTGCAGCAAGCGATGGGTGAAGGATTTCTTGGTTCGCATGATAAGTACTCCGTCAGAAGGAATGGGTCATGCCGATCATCACGGCATTCTGATTCACCGTTTTCAGATTTGGATTGTTCGTCCCGGTCCAGTAATAGATCTGATCGCTTGCGGCACCGCCCTTGAGCCGATAGGTATCGACCTCGGCGTACAGCGTCGTGCGTCTGGACATAAGGTATTTCGCCGAGATCGCGAGGATGTTGGCGTGTCCGATACCGCCGCCGCCGCTGATTCCGTACTGCGTGCTGCCAGCGCTGCCTGCCGCGACCGTCTGGCCGGCCGTGCAGGTGCCGTTGCACGATGACTGCTGGTAGTAGAAATAGCCGCCGGACAGGAGGATGTCAGGGGCGATCGCGTACTGCGCGCCGCCGAAGTACAAGTTGCGGCGCTGGCTTTCCGTACCGTTGACCGAACTGTGCATGTAGCCGGCGAACAGCGTTGCCTTGCCGAGCGCGTAGCGCCCCCCAGCGGTCCAGTTCTGCGCCATGCTTGCGCCGTCGGCGCTTTTGAATTGCTCGTAGGCTGCGCCGAGCATTGCATCGGCAAAGTGATAAGCGACGTTCGCGCCGGCGGTCGTTCCCTTCGCCAGGCTGCCGGGTTGTCCGCCGAATCCGTAATCCAGCTGGAACGAGACGGGACCCGTGGACTTCTTGTAGACGACGCTGCTATTGATGCGGTAGCCGAGCACTAAATTGTCGCCCCCCACGTAGAACGGCGAGGCGCCATCGACCCAGATCGGCGCGTAGTTGAAGAACACGTTCAGCGCGTTGTACTGATGACCGAAGGTCAATGTGCCGTAGTTGTCGGTATCGATACCGACAAACGCCTGCCGGCCGAATAGCTGCGGGCTGCTACTGATCGGTGATGCCGCGCCGTTCGCCGCGGAGAATTGATTTTCAAGCGCGAACACCGCACGCGTGCCACCGCCGAGATCCTCGACGCCCTTCAGGCCGAAGAAGACCGGGCTCATCCCACTTGAGGACAGATAGACATTGCTGTTGTGGCCGTCGAACTCCGACACGTAGCGCACTGCTGCGTCGACCTGCCCATACAACGTAACGCCGGATTGCGCGTGGGCGTTTCCCGCGCCGACAAGCGTGAGCGCAGTGGCAGTGAGAAAGTACTTTCGCTTGCAGTCTGCGGACTTGGCCATCGCTGAAAAAAATGCGTGGTCTTGGGTACTCCTCGGTATTTTCGCTGGCATTCAGATCCCCGATTGATATGGCTTGGTGTAAACGACTGGTATGGTCAGGAATGTATGAAGGCGAAAATCGGCAGACTCGTTCAGAAATGCCAGAAGCTGGACTGAAGTCGCCAATCGCCTGCGGAAGGATTTCGTCGGACTACAACCGGGAGGGAAAACGCCCGTTGCCGCAGGCGGGAAGCAGGCGCAAAGTGCCGTCACAGTCTTCACTCGGGCGGCTTCGCCGAGTCGTGGATCAACATCCAGAGGTCCGGATCGGTGCAGATGGCACACAAGTGGCGCGAATGAACCCGCGCGGGATGCCGAGGGCGAAACAGCGAAAGCGCAAACTCTGCCGGACTCGCACGAAATCGGTGGCGCATTTATTGCGTAAGTATTTGGCTGTTCTCTGGTTTCATCGCTATCACGACACATTTTTCTACTTCCGAAGTGGCGACACACGATCGGCTCGAATTCTGGCGGGACGTCGTTTGTCGCACGTATGTCTCGGTATCGTGCTCAGCGGTCAAACGCGACCCCGATGCCAGTGTCTCGGTTCATGCATTTGGCACCGGGCAGCTTATCGACATCTGTTCTTCGGCAATGACGTATGCGAGAACCGCGGACAATATTCGTCAGTCGCCAAGTGACGATCTGCAGCTTTGCCTTATACGGAGCGGCAGTGTCGCGATAGCCCACGACGGCCGCAAGGCGGCGCTGGGTCCCGGGAACATAGGCCTGTACGATGCCGCGCGACCGTTTTTGTTGAATTTCGGCGAACCATACCAATCGCTGATTCTTTAGTTTCCGCGCCCGGTGCTGGCGGCCCGCATTCCAGATGTCGACAAGTTGATGGCATTGAAATTCGCCGGCGATTCCCGTCTTGGCGCGCTCATCAACGCCGTGATAGGGGGACATTGAACATCTGGCACTTGACCGACGAGCAACCCGCCGCGCGGCTGAGCGGCTGGGCTGTAGATATCGTCGCGGCCGCGCTGGAGCACGAACTCCTCGGGCAACCGCGCGATCATTCGCGACAGGCGGTGCAAACCGAGCGCATCAAGCGATACATGCTTGATCGCCTCGGTGATGCAGATCTTGACATCGCGGGAATTGCCAGTGAGTGTCACATTGCTCCACGCACGATTCATCGGCTGTCTGCCTCTGAAGGCACCACCGCGATTCGGTGGCTGTGGCAACAACGGCTAGCGGCAAGTTATCGCGCGTTGGCGAAGGCCGCGCAAAACAGGTCTCCGAAGCCGCCATTAATTTCGGCTTTAGCGATTTTTCCCATTTCACACGCGCCTTCAAGAAAGCATTTGGTGTTGTGCCTCATAGTTTGTTGCAGGGACTCCACTGACAGCGAAGGCGTGCTGGTCGCGAAAGCTGAGCGCGACCATTGCGACGCTTGATAGGGCGCAGATGAACCCTGGCGCATTCGCACTGACCTGAATATCAAACGACTCTCCGCAGGACGAGCGGCAGCGTGATCATCGTCTCGACGTCGATGAATTCGAGCGTGTCGATTTGCACGGGTCCGTTTTCCGGCGAGTTCCATGCGGCCTCCGCCGCTTCCACACTTTCGAAGGTATAGACGGAGAGCGCGTCAAATCCGGGAGGGATGTGCGCATGCACGTCTCCCTGGTTGGCTTCGCGCACCGGATAGTGACGATACTCGACGAGGCCAGGCAGTTTGCCTGCAATGGGCGCGTGCACCTCTTTGTAATGATGCTCAAACTCGGCGCGTGTCAGGCCGGGTTTGCGCTTGAAGAGGAAGGCGATGGTATGCATGACGTGTCCTGGAGGGTGATTTGACGGTCGGAGGACTAGCCGGTCGGGAGTGCAGGCAGTATTACTTCGCCGGCCAGAGTACGACGTCAGATTACTTTTGCGAGATCAGGTCTGCCCGACTGTAGATGACACATCGATAGTCTCCCGATGCCAGTTGCGAGTGCCGGTCGCCCGATGCCAGCAGGCGTCGATCCGGAAGGAATCGATGGTGTTTTCGCGCTCAAGTCAATAGCGCGCGTCGTCGAGGCCGCAGTACGCGTCGACTGGACTGTCGGTATTCCATGGCCTGCGTCCCATCAGGCATTCGACAACGGCCGCTTGCATACCGTCGAGTGTGCTATACGCATTCACGTAGGTCGGCACGCGCGGCGCGTCATAGAGAAAGTACGGGTGGCCGAACGAAATCATGACTGTGGGAATGTGGTGCCAGTGGCGCTCGAGCGCCCGTCCGAGACCGCCAGCGAGGTTTGCCCAGTCAATGAAAATGCGGCTTCGAGTCAGCAGCGACTCGTCACCGAATGCATAGACGACCAGGTCGAACTCGTTCGGGGAGATAGCAAGCGATGGTTCGTAGACGGTGACGACGAAGTCCTCTTTCCGCAGCAGGTCGGGCAGTGTGAATTCGGCAGGGCGGCTAAGCAGTGGATGCTTGATGCCGTTGGTGATGAACAGCACGCGCCGGTGCGTCACGGAATCAAGCGGCAGCACCGCCTGCGTGTCCTTGACGAGCGTCGGCGCCCGCATCATGACCGATCGCGACAGTTCGAGGTTCGCCGGCCTCGCGACGTACCGGCAGATATCGTCCGCCGGCGCGAGCAAAGGTCGGTCACGCTTGTGCAGCCCGAGTGAGGCTTTCATCCCCAGCATTCTGACGACAGCTTCGTTGAATCTAGATCCGTCGAGCGTCCCGTCGCACAGGGCGGCCGCGATGGTCGCCATGTCTTTCTCCGGTTCAATCGAAAACAGGATCACATCGCAGCCGCTCGCGATGATCTGGGGGATTGCCTCGGTACGATCGCACCAGGACCCTAGTCCGGCCATTTCGGTTGCGTCGGAAACGATCAGGCCGTTGAAGCCCAGCTCCTCGCGCAGCAATTTCTGGTTGAGTAACGGACTGATCGACGCGGGGCGGAACGCCTCGATTCCCGCGTCGGGCACATGCTGGCGGACGTATGCGGGAAATGCAATGTGACCCGACATCACCGCCATGACGCCGGCGTCGATCATGGTTCGATAAAGTCGACCGAAATGATGTTCCCACTCGTCCACACTGAGCGGGTTGACTGTGGTGACCAGATGCTGGTCGCGGTCATCGAATCCTTCGCCTGGCCAGTGTTTGACGGTGGCGGCCACGCCGTTTTCCTGCATGCCGCCAATGTGTGCGAGGGCATGCCGCTCTATCCGGGCGACATCGCTCCCGAACGACCGAGTACCCACAATCGCGCTGCGGAAAGCCGCGTTGATGTCGATGACCGGCGTGAACGACCAGCGCACACCCAATGCGCGGCCTTCCTCGGCGAGTATCCGGGCACACTGCCGGGTGGCGTCGACATCGTCGACGGCAGCGAGTCCCAACTGGTTCAGAACCGGCGTGCCAAACGCGAAGCTTTGCCGGCTGCCCTCCAGATCTGCGGTGATCAGGGGCGGCACAGGACAATCGTCGATGATGCTGGTCAGTTGTGTGCGCTCGTAGGCCATGTCGTCGCTGAAGAACCGTGTGATGCCGCCGGGCTTGAGGCGTCTGACGAGATCGAAGTCTTCCTGCCTGTCGCCCAGCAGCAGCAGGATGAAAACCTGACTGATGCGCTCGCGCAGGCTAAGACTTTCAAACGTACTGCCGACCCACGCGATACCGGCATCATCCAGATTGAATGGGACCTTCCTCAAAAAATCATAGCTCACTGCCAATTCCTCTTTACGGCGATCGGTTGGAAAAAGGAGGTAGGGCAACCGGCCAACGGGGCACCCACCTGAGTCAGACTGCGTTTATTTGGCGGCAAACTTGCGGTCGTTTCGCATGGCTTGCAGTTGCGCTTCCAGTCGGTTACTGACTTCACGCGTGATCGGAAAGCAGGCGGCCGCGAGCGAGAAGCACAGATAGCCGAGCGCGGGGAACAGCGTCATCATCGACTCGATACCCGCCTTGGCGACTTCGGATTGGACGGCGTTCGGCACATAGCCATAGTGGGTAAGGGCATAGCCGACCAGCCCGCCGCCAATGCCCGATCCGAGCTTCATGGCGAACGACACAGAACTCGCCGTGAGGGCGACCACCCGGCGGCCGCTGCTCAACTCAACGTAGTCGGCGCAGTCGCCGACCATGGCCCAAAGAACGGGCGCGCCGACGCCGATCGCAATCAGTTCCAAAAATATGTTCACATTCAGCGCCAGCGCATGGCCGGGCGCGACGAAACTCAGCGTCATCGAAAAGACGGCGCCCCAGATGCCCGCGGCGATGGCTAATCGCCGACGGTCGAACAACTGGACCAGTGTCATGTTGAGCACTGCGCCAAAGAGCATCCCGCAGGTGGCCACGGTGAAGAATGTCGACGCGGCGGATTCGTCGAGAAACACGTACTTGATGTAGTACATGCCGCAATAGAACGGAAAGAGCGAAAACGAGAACATCGCGCCACCCATGATCAGCAGGATCCACCAGGGGCGCGACGCGAACACGGTGCTCAGATCGCGTCGGATCTCCGGCTTGTGTTCGGGCTGGTGCGTGACGCGCTCCTTCGTCAGCCCGAAGCAGGCCCAATAGCCGATGATCGCAAGCAGGGCGAGGAAGGTAATCGCCAACTGGTATCCGCGCGCGCTATCCCCCCCAAACCAGTGGACGATCGGTAGGGTGACGAGGTTGACGATGATGCCGCCGCCGAATGCGAAAATCATCCGGTAGGTCGTCAACTGTGCGCGCGCCAGCGGGTCGCTGGTGATTGCCGCGGGCATCGCGCCGTAGGGAATGTTGATGGCGCTGTAAAGTGTCATCAGCGAGATGTACGTCACGTAGGCCCAGACCAGTTTCCCGCCGGACGCGAGGTCTGGCGTCGAGTAAGCCAGTAACGCGACGACAGCGATCGGCACGGGCACGAACAACAGGTAGGGCCGGAATTTTCCCCAACGCGTTTGTGTGCGATCGCAAATCGTACCGACGACCGGGTCGACAAGGGCGTCCCAGAATCGAGCGACAAACAGCAGCGTGCTGGCCGCGGCGGCAGCCAGCCCGAATTTTTCCGTATAGAAGAACATCAGGTACGTATTGACGCTATTGAAAATCAGGTTGCTTGCGAAATCGCCTAGTCCGTAGCCGATCTTCTCGGAGAGTCTCAAATTTTGCATGGATACATTCCGTTGTGCAGGGAGAGGCGGAGATGGGACTCGTCAGGTTCAGAACATGGTCTTAAGACCGACGTCGAATCCGGTTTTCCCACCCGACGCCTTGCTGTCGTAAGCAACATCGGTGTAAAGCGATGTGCTTTTCGACAGGTAGTAGAAGTAGCCGACGGCCAGCTTTTGCGATGCCGTGGCGTGTGCAGTCAGGTTGTCGAAGCGATCGAACGTCACTCTTACGTCGGACGTTTGGAATGGCACGACTAGACCCACGATGACGTTGCGAAGTACGTCGGAGGTTGAAAGATCTCGGCCGTAGGAAAATCCCAAATAGGGCTTGGCGACGCGGAAGTCGTACTTGAACGTGGCCGCGGTGATTCGTGATCTGCCGATGCCTGAATCCCACCATGCGACCGACACGTAGGCCGAACCGTCGGCGTAGGTAACACGGGCGCCTTTTGGCGGCCGCTGCGCATCGCCCGCTTCGGGCACGTACGGATTCAGGTTGCCCTGCTTTGCAGCGACCTGAACCGCGACGTTGAACGGGCCAAGATCCTTGCTGTAAGTCGCGGAGCCATTGATCCACCACTGGTCACTGTAGTTAAGAGAGATTTGCTGTCCACTGCCGGCGACCGTGTCGTACCACCACGGATCGGCGTTCACCATAGTGACCAGCGTCGGCGTGTATTCGCGGCCAAGTGTCAGCTTGCCCCACGTACCTTCGAGCCCGACGATCGATTCGCGCACCCAGAACTGATTTTTGAGCTCTCCATTCTGGCCGTTGAACGCGCTTTCCAGTTTGAAGAAGGAGCTCGTTCCCCCACCGAGGTCTTCGGTGCCGCGAAATCCAAAACGGTCCGCAGCGCCGCTCTGCATGGCGATTCCAGAATTGCCGAGATTTCTGGCCAACCCTAAGTCCATCACGCCCCACATTGTCACGCCAGATTGAGCAAAAGTGGGTAGACAGGCGCTGCAAGCCACGACCGCTGCCAGCGTCGTAGCTAGATACCTCGTTGACATACTTTGCTCCAAACGAAGATGGTGAATATTTATTAGGTAGTAGTACGTATGGATGTGTCTTTGGTGATTTTTGGAATTGGCTGAATGAACGGAAATCAGTTTGCTCGCGGCTATCCCAACAGTCCCAATCGAAACGTGCCAGCCGTAACGTCGCGATCGTTCCGTTGCGAGACGGATCTGTGACTTAACTTCCACCGCACTTTGAGTTCATTTCGTGTTGGGTTACTGATAGTTAACGTCCCCGATGTTCTTGACTTTTGGGGCATCGCTTTGCAAAGCGTTTCACGAGACTTGGGATGTAGTTTAATTACGCCATTAAGTGGCTACGTGACCGCGCGTGCCGTTGTCTGGTCTGTGGGTGCCAATTTTCGTATCTGAATAATGTGACTCACCGAGTCAATGGTGTAGTTTGGCTACGCTATTGCCAGTAGGTTTACAGGTCCGCGAAGTAGGAGTCGCGCAAGCCTCACCGTCTTCAATTCGGCTCGCTCCTACGAAACCGCCTCTTGAAATTTCAAGTGCCCAGGCACCCCGGCACAACTGTCGCGGAGCGGCGTTCCACGGCCAGCGAGCCGAGGATGGCCGTCACCGCGCTGCGCTCATTCCTGCGATTTCTACTGCAGCGTGGTGCCATTCAGACAGACCTGGCTCGTACTCTGCCTGGGTGGCATGCTGGAGGCTGTCGCATCTGTCCAAGTCGTTGCCTGCCGATCAGGTCGAACGATCGCTCGCCTCCTGCGATCGCAGCACACCTGCCGGAAGCGCGACTATGCGATCCTGCTGCTTCTGGTCCGACTCGGGTTGCGGGGTGGCGAAGTCCTGGCCATGACGCTAGACGATCTCGACTTGGAGCGAGGCGAGGTGGTTGTCCGAGGCAAGGGTCAGCGTTTGGGACGCTTGCCACTGCTCGCTCAGGCTGGCGCGGCATTGGCTAGCTGTCTTTGCGACGTTTGTCCAGCGTGCCCGACGCGTCGCGTGTTCGTCCGAATGAAGACTCCGCGCGAAGAACTTGCCGGCCCGATCGCAATTTGCAGTATTGTTCGGCGCGCCCTTCGCCGGGCCGGTCTGGACCCTCAGTTCAAAGGAGCCCACCTGTTGCGCCATTCCCTTGCCAATAATCTACTTCGCAGCGGTGCGACGCTGCGTGAGATTGGTCAACTGCTGCGTCACCGGAAACTACGGCTGCAATTGCAGGCGACGACCTGGACGAGCGCGGATGATCGGAGGACGCCTCCGACTGGAAGCGGTACTGCGACCGCTTTCTCTCGAATGACATTCAATTCCCCTAAGTAGTGGACAACTTCTTTGGAAGACAGCAGTGCAACGGTGCCAATGTATGAAGGCGAAGTTCCCCGTGCTCGTTCAGAAGTGCTAGTTGCTGGTTTGCATTCGCCAATCGTCCCCGCTAGATCGCCGGGCCTTGCGACTGCGGGAAAGCTCGCGTTGTAGGGAGGCAAAAGCCGGCGCATAGTACGCGCCGGGAGGCTGTGCTGCGCAGTGCACGCACAGATGAGATGAGCCAGATTGGTGCGCGTGAATCGCGCATGCACCTTTCGATATCAATGCGCTGTGAAAAGTGCGGGCTGAACCGGCGTGGTGTCGTATGGCCTGGTTGTTGCTTATTCGAGTGAAAATTCATGGTGGCATGCGATGACTGATTTCTTTTCGACTCAACAGGTCGCGGATCGCGAGCGGTTCGATTTCTGGCAGGACGTGGTCTGCCGCACCTACGTGACCGTGTCGTGTTCGAGTCTTCTGGTCGATCCGGTCGCCAGCGTTTCCGTGCAGCCCTTTGGCGCAGGTCAGCTGAGCGACATTTCTTCGTCCGCGATGTCTTATGTGCGAACGAGCGACAATATT
Source organism: Paraburkholderia sp. BL25I1N1 (assembly GCF_003002025.1). Lineage (GTDB taxonomy): Bacteria > Pseudomonadota > Gammaproteobacteria > Burkholderiales > Burkholderiaceae > Paraburkholderia. Next base: position 6,226 of record NZ_PVZB01000036.1, on the reverse strand, counting down.
CGCCAGTCGCCCAGCGACGAGTTGCAACTCTGTCTGATTCGCAGCGGCGGGGCGACGGTCGGACAGGACGGACGTGAAGCCGTGCTGCGGCCCGGCGACCTGAGCCTTTACGATGCCGCCCGGCCGTTCCGGCTGGATTTCGGTGCGCCTTATCACGCGATTACATTGAAGTTCCCACGGCCGGTGCTCGCGGCGCGCGTGTCCGGTCTCGACAGGATGACGGCGCGAACTTTCGCGGCGAATTCCCGTCTGGGTTCGCTCGTCAATTCCGTGGTCAATGAGGCGGTGGAGGTCTGGCCGACGACCGAGCTCGATCTGGCAAACCGTCTGGCAGCTTCCGTCGTCGATCTGTTGGCGCTCGCGTTCGAGCATGAGTTTCTCGGACCCAGGCCGGCCGATTCGCGCCGTTCAGTGCAGATTGAACGCGTTAAGCGCTTCATGCTGGAACGCCTTGGCGAATCCGAACTCGATATCAACCGGATCGCTTCGGATTGCCATATCGCGCCGCGCACGATTCATCGGCTGTTCGCGTCGGAAGGCACAACTGCGATTCGCTGGCTCTGGCAGCAACGCCTGGATGCCAGCTACAGGGCGCTTGCCGAGGGGCGTGCAAAGCAGGTATCGGAAGCCGCGATTGCTTTTGGTTTTAGCGATTTCTCGCATTTCACGCGCGCGTTCAAGAAGGCGTACGGAGTCGTGCCGCAAACGCTACTGAAACTTCACTAGGCCTTTTCAATACTGCTGCCGTCGCGGGCGGAAGTGTTTGAATCGCACCTCCGGCCTGCTTCGACGCTCAAATCAAACGACGCGTTTCATCTCCAGCGGCAATGTGATCATCGTTTCCACGTCGATATACAGCAGCGTGTCCGTTTGCACCGGATCGTTTTCAGGTGAATTCCACGCGGCTTGGGCGGCCGCTTCGGTTTCGAAGGTGTGCACCGACAGCGCGTCGAAACCGGGCGGATATCGGCATGCACGTCTCCGCGATTCGCTTCGCGGACCGGATAGTGGCGATATTCCAGCAATCCCGGCAGCTTTGCCGCAGTCGGCGCGTGAATCACTTTGTAGTGGTGCTCGAATTCGTTGCGAGTCATGCCGGGACGGCGCGTGAATAGAAAGGCAATGGTATGCATCAGTCATCCTGTGTGGCATGCGTATTGTCGGGGGTCACCCGCGTCGGAGCATTGCAGGACGCGAGCATCCGACAACATTAAGTCGCCCAAATCCCCATCGCCTGGCTGTCGAGGCGAAACGCTGGCTTCCGGATGTCACGGCACGCAACAGTGGCAGTCGTGATTTGCCGACACGTAATGGCACGCTCACAACAAGCGATGGCGCAAATGGAACAGCGGCGGTGCAGCCGCTTGCGCTATTCTGAAATGTTTCCGATGGGCATGAACCCGTTTTTATGGGGAGGATGCGATGAACAAGGCTCAGAATTCAGTGGTGGTTGACGAACTCGATTGCGTCGCGCGCTGGGAAGAGGCGGTATGTCACGCGCACATTCAGGTGCAGACCCGGCCGATGGGTTCTGGCGTGTTCAATGGCAGGCTGGCTGAGCAACGTTTTGGCGCCGTATTGCTGCGGCATTATCAATCGACACCCGTGCGCTACGTTCGGAGCGCGAGCGAAATCGATCGCTATCCTGCTGATATCTTCGAAGTTTCGCTGACGCTTTCCGGTACGACAATCATCGTTCAGAACGGTCGGGAAATCGTGCAGCGCCCGGGTGATCTCGTGATTTTCGACGCAGCGCGGCCCTTCGACTATGCCTTGCCGGAAGGCGACGACCAGATTGTCGTTGGCGTGCCGAAACCGCTGCTGCTTCAGTATTTACCGAATGCTGGCGAATTGGTCGGCACCATGTTAAACGGAACATCTACTTTCGGACGTCTCGCCGGCACGATGTTGCGCGACGTGGGACTGACGGGCGAGGGAGCCGGTCCAGCCGTGGCTGCGCGCGTGGGCCTTGCGATTGTCGATCTGGTCGCAACCGCGTTCGATGTGGAATGTAGGGGCGCTTCGGCCAATGGCGCGCAGCCGAAGGCGGGCGCACTCGCGCGCATCAAGTCGTTTATTCTCGAGTGCCTCGCCGATCCGTCGCTCGACGTGGAAGCGATTGCGACAGCGAACAACGTATCCGTGCGCTCGCTTCACCGACTCTTTGCCGCGGAGGGCACGACGGTGACGCGCTGGCTGTGGCAACAGCGGCTGTGCGCGAGTTACAAGGCGCTATCGGAAGGCCGTTGTAACCGCGTGAGCGACGTGGCGATGCAATTCGGCTTCACCAATTTTTCGCACTTCGCCCGATCTTTCAAGCAGACGTTCGGCGTGTTGCCGCAATCACTGCTGCGGTCGCGTTTGCAGTAGCGTACGTTACGTGCGTCGTTCGCTCAGAACGAGTGCGTCATTGCGATGCGCATGACGATCTGGTGGTTGTTCGATGAGATGCCGGCGCTGCCGGGGATGGCTGCTGCGGACAGAGTCGAACTGTCATTGCCGGATACCCGTTGATAGACCGCCTGCAGATAGCAGGTCGTGCGCTTCGATAAACTGTATTGCGACATCAAGCCAATCTGGTTCCAGTGAATCGTCGACGGCAAGCCGCCGCGATTCACATGTGCCCGGCTGTAGGTCGCCATGCCGCCGACGAATAATGTCGGCGTAACGTCGTACTTCAGATTCACTTCGACGTTGTCGAACCGGATGTCCGGCGCGGGCGTTCCCAGATCGCCGGCATAGAGCGAAGCCTTGGCCTGATCGACATTGGCGTGTGTATACACGAGACCGAACGTTGTATGACCAATGCCGTAGTTTGCGCCGATTCCATAGATTGTCTGCGCGGCGCTCTGAAATAAATAGTCATCCGAAGCAATGGCTCCATTGGACGTGCTGCCAGGATTGGTGAGACGGGAGACGGCCGCTGCAAGCGACAACGATTCATAGCTGTAGTTGACACCCGCTGACAGCACGCGGTTCTGCGCGAACGAACCCGCCTGATTGCCGAGTCCGATCAGCATCGTCGATGTGACGCCATTGAATGCCGGGCTGGTCCACTTGACTGCGTTGTTGACGTGATAGGTCGTGTCGGTGTTGTCGTTGTCCAAAGGATGAGAAAACAACCAGCCGGCCCAATTGCCGTTGGCGGTGAGCAGGCCGACGGTATCCGTGATGACGTCGGTCTGCCGCCCGAACGTCAACGTACCGAACCGATCCGATTGAAGACCGACATATGATTGGTAACCGAAAAGCCGGCTGCCATACGCAGATGTGCCGCTTTCCAGATTAAAGCCACTTTCCAGATCGAAGATGGCGTTCAGGCCACCGCCGAGATCCTCGGTGCCCTTCAGGCCCCAGCGACTGATGGTCTGATCGATGCTGGCCATTTGCACGGCGCTGTGTCCACCTGCATTGCTCGTGTAGTTGAGACCGGCGTCGATGGTCCCAAACAGCGTGACGCTGCTTTGTGCGAAGGTGTCCAACGAAACGCTGGCGAGCAGGAAGGTGAGAAGAGCTTTTGAATTCGTCACGGTTAGCGTGGGTTGGTAGACGTTAGACGGGTGGCGCGCACCATCGCGGCCTGTCCGTCTGGGAGACCGTAAGCGCGAAGCAACAGGGGTAACAGGCGGATGAAGTGGAATGAAGCGCCGCCCGGGCGGCCGGCAGAATTCGCGCGATCAAATGTCGGCGGCGGATACATACGCCGCTGCCCGCGCGCCGCCCGCGGTACGCACATGCGCGTCGAGCGTATTGAGCGGCGCGCGTGCGACGATGTCGAGTTCCCCGGCACGGTCGAAGCGCCGCATCAGAAATAGATAGACCGCAGTCGCCGCAAATAACCCGACGGAAAACGCAATATCTGCGCGATCGAGCAGCATGGCGATCGGGCCCGTGTACAGCGAGGTACTGAAGAACGGGATCATTGCAGTAAATCCGCACGCGTAGCTAATGATGCCCGCCGAATTCCATTTTCGGTAGATGCCCCCATTGGGATCCATGATGTCCGTGATCGAAAAGGCACCGCGCCGTACGAAGTAGTAGTCGGTCAGATTGATCGCCGTCCACGGAATGAGGAAGTAGCCAAGCAGACTCAGAAAGGCCGAGAACGAATCGAGGATATTCTGTGGCATGGAGATGACGGCGATGATCGCGAGCACGCCGCCGCACGCAATCGTTGCCGCTCGTAGCGAAACGGTTGAGCGGATCGGACGAAACGCTTCGGCCGCGCTGAGCACTGCGACTGTGCCGCTATAAATCGTAACGGCGCAGGCAATCAGGCAGGAAAACGCTGAGACGATCATCGTGCCCGAGCCGAGGCCATAACCGAAGCGGTCGCCCAAGTCGCGAATCGATGCGATTAGATCCGTGGACGGAAACGCGATGGATAGCGCGGCACCCAAAGATTCCAGCCAGACGGCGGACACCATCGTCCCAAAGAACACAGCGCACGAGACGGCGCTGCCTTTGGTGCGGCTCGGCAAATAGCGCGTGTAATCGGAAACGATCGGCGCGATCGCAATCTGATAGGTCGCCGACGCACCGAATTGCGCAAGAAAAGGCACCATGGTGAAATGGTGCTGCGACAGCATCGAGCGCAGCGGAAGCAGTGTGAACGCCGCCACGGTCAATAGCACCAGATTGATTAGCGTTGCGCACGAAGCAAATCGTTCGACTTGCAGTACCAGCCGATAGCCGATGATCGCCACCGCCATCGCCGTGATGCCGAATGCAATTTGCAGCGCGTGGGGATAGGCCAGTCTTGTCACATCTGCAATTGACTGCGCACCTGTCTGGATGAAAAATACGGCGAAACCAAACTGGCACAGCATCGCTGCGGCGAGCGGAAGCACTGCGCCACGCGAGCCGAACTGCACGCGCGACTGAATCATCTGCGGAAGCCCCATGCGGGGGCCCTGCGCACCGTGGAACGCCTGAAACAGCGTGCCGAATATGCTGCCGGCCACGATCGCAACCAGGGTCCAGCCAAGGTCCAGCTTGTAGAGCGTGCCAACCGCGCCGGTGAAGAGGGTAATTAACGTGGCATTGATCATGAACCACAGCTGAAACTGTGCGGTCACATTACCGTGGCGCTCGCGCTCGGGGATATGTTCGAACGAACGCGCTTCGACGAAATCGGATTGACTCATGGGAAGTCCTGTCGTGGGGTTCGGACTTGGACTCCGGTTCGCAGATTCAGCGTTGTGCGCCGTGAGTCCGTCTACGCCGTATGGAAGTTGCGGCATGAGTTGAAGCGTAGGGTCGCCAAAATGCGGCCGCTCCTCCGTGCGTGCCGCAACTGTCGACTGGATGTGCCAACTACCGGGGTTGGAGGCTCGTGGTTGGCTGCGTGCTGGCCGTGGCGCTGCTATGTCGACTGGTTCGCGCATGCTCGAAAGCAAGTGCCGCAACGCACAGGAAAATTTCATCCATCACGCCGGTTGAGCGGCTGCTTGTTTGATCTGATGAAAGATTCGATAGTCGGCGCTGTAGTCTTGGCAAATACCCACCTCTGGCCGACTGTATTCGCTCACAGACCACCCCTAAGCTGCCGTTGAAGTTTTCAATGGCAGTTCTTCGGAATGTTCATTGAACCGGTGCTATCGGCCAGTTTCGGCCTTTGGCCCAACCATCCGCACAGACGTTCGAACGGCGGCTTTACCCCGGACCGCGGTCCAGGTAAGCGCAGCGTTCGGTTCTCGTTGAAGACGATGCGCGACGTCTGGCATCGAGAGTCACGCATCGCGCTCGCCAGCGAGCCGGCCCCCGACGTGCAATCCAGCGGTTTCGGTGTAGCCTGATAGTCAGGTAGGGAAATCGGAGGCGGTATGGAACGAGAGTTAAAGCTGCGAGTCCCGATCGAAGATTTCGACAAATTGCGTCGAGCGCCCTTGCTTGCGCAATCGAAAAGCGCGGCCCATGCCTCCCAGCTATTGACAAGCACGTATTTCGATACGCCCGAGCTTGCCTTCCACTGGTGCAAGGCTTCGCTGCGCGTGCGTGCCGTCGGCAACGAGCGACATCAGACGTTGAAACTGGAAGGACCGGTGCAGGCGGGCCTGTTCGACAGGGACGAGTTCGAGATGCCGGTCGATAGGGACACGCCCGATCTGAAACTGCTGCAGGACCAGATACCCGCTGATACCGACTGCGGCAGGTTGATCCGTGACGAGGCTGCTGCCGCCCGCTTGCAGCCCGTATTTGTCACGCGGATCAAGCGATCCACTAT
>NZ_PVZB01000035.1 GCF_003002025.1 Paraburkholderia sp. BL25I1N1 | reverse complement strand
ATAGTGCGGATTACCCGTGTGAAAGTAGGTAATCGTCAGGCTCCCCAGCAGCAAACAGAAACCCCACCCCGCAAAGGTGGGGTTTCTGCGTTTACCATGCTGCCGTACACGGAAAAAACCCACCGTATAACCCCGCCGTATAACCGCCTTCACTCCCGCCCCATCCGCCGCGCATCCGCGTAGCCCGTCAGTTCCAGATACGCCCGTCCGGCATCCACACCTTCACGCCGCACGATCCGTCAATTGCGAGAAACCGTCGACGAGGTTTCCCTCGCCGCCCCACATCGTGCGATCCGGCTAAGCCCGCTTACGCACTGGGATCTGATGCGGTACACCGGCGGTGAATCGATCAAGTCGTTCACTCGCATCGGTGATCGCCCAGAGGGGTGCGCTACGCAACTGTCGGTCGTAATTCGTAGCGATCGTCGCAAAAAGCGCGAAGCCCGTATCGTCCAATTCCCACTTGCCGGCCTCACGACCAGTGTCGAACACTGCCGACACCGCACGTTCCGCCGCTCCTAGCTGCTCACCGGTCACCGAACCGAAACCCGATTCCGCCAGAAAACCCGTCAACAGCATGATTTGCGTGAGCGTTTGTGCGTCGCTCATGCTGCCGGCGCCACGACGCAAAGCGTCGAGGGCCAGATGGACCCGCAGCGCGAGGTCGTCGGCGGTTTGCCGGGGAATCGGCAATAGCATGGCCTTGGCATGCCGCGCACGCGCAGCGCCAGTGTGGCGAGATAACGGAATAGGTTGTGCCATGAAGGTCCAATGTTTATGCCTGTGCAGATGCAATAACGGCGCGGATCGTAAAAGATTGAGCCCTCGTTGTGCAGTCGTGCACGCCATCGCCGGAACGCTTGGAAGGCTGTCTGGCGGCCTTCGTCACCACTCCTGCGTGGAGTCCGGCGCATACGTCTTTCAGGCCTAAGGGCGCGATGCCTTTCAATCTTCCTTCCTGCGAGAGGCATTTCTCCCACCAGAACCTCGGACCTCGAACTTCGCTCCGCGCGATGCCGATCGGCGACCGCGTCGAAACCTCGGCTATATGCCAGACGCAACGGACCATTTGCGTCCCTTCATGAGAGAAAATGACCTCTATCCGCGAGGCCGCATTCCCACCCGGCGTCGCAACGAGACCGCAACCCACCCCGGCCGCATCAAAGCCTCCGCCTCACTCGCCGTCACCCTCCTCCGAAACCGGCGCCACACTTCGCGCCCGCACTCGCCGACGAATCTCCGAATCCAGGATCAAACGTCCACGCAACTTCCCCTTCATCCGCTTCACATAGCGCGGGGCCTCGGTCATGTGGATCACCATCAACTCTCGCACTTTCTCCACATCACGCTCACGCGCCGCCTTCGTAATCGCCTTGTGAATCTTGACGTTGGCCTGACCGAAACGCTCATGCTCAGCTTGCGGCGTATCGTTACGAAACTCGATGAGCTGCCGGATCATTTCATTGATCAACTCGCAACTGAAACGCAGGAACGGATTCGGATTCGCCGCCGCGAGGATGTCGTGGAAATTCACATCTTCCTGACGTTGCCGCACGATATCCTTCCCGCCGTGTGACGAAGCCGGTTGATCACAACACGCAATGCTCGCGTCGAGCGCTTCGAAGTCCTGCTCCGTCAGATGAGGCACGGCCCCCGCCGCGAGTTCGGGCTCAAGCAGTTTGCGCACGGTGTAGATGTCGTCGATCGAAACGTCCTTGAAGAACAGGTAGTTTTGCAGCAGTTGCAGCGTGCGATCGAGCGGCACCTCCACCACCATACCGCCGCCGCTCGGGCCGGTGGTCACTTTGATGAGACCTTGCACCTCGAGCGATTTCAACGCCTCGCGGATCGTGCTCTTGCTCACCGAAAAGAGCTGCTGCAATTCCACCTCGCGCGGCAGCCGGTCGCCTGGCTTCAGGTCTTTCTCGGTGATGAGCCGCTTGATTTCCTCGGCGACCAGATCGCCGCGTTTCTGCTGCTTGATCTCAATCGCGGCGCCAGCCTTGGCGCGGTCCATGGCCATATTCGATGCTCCCAGTTTGTCCTGCACGATCTTCGATCGATTCCCCGGCGCCGTCGCTACCTGAAAGACTGCTCCGACGCCGCCAGGAATTTTGCCTTATTGACACCCGAATTTATTGTACCTACGATCAAGTCCAACCTATTTATCATGATAAATAGAACAAAGCCGATGCAGTGGAAAACTTCACGGCGGCCAGCAAGCTCGAGTAGTCGTTCGCGCAGCGTGTGCAGTTTCGTAGTCGGTCAGTGCGTGTCTCTTTCCTAAGGAGCGTCATTTTGAATCGCCGAAATATGTTGAAGCTGGCCGCGTTGTCGGCCGTTCCGGGCACGTTGGGCTCGCTGGTCGCGCGAAGCGCGTTCGCGCAGGCCGGAACGTTGCAGTTCGCCTGTCCGGTGCCGATGTCGGGTCCATTCGCGGCGAACGGCAAATACGCCGACCTCGGCATGAAGCTCGCTATCGAGCAGTACGGCAAAGTGCTGGGTCAACCGCTCGCATACACGGTGCTCGACACGGAAGGCAAGCCCGCAACCGCCGTGCGTCGGGTTCAGGAAATCGCGCAACAGAAGAATGCGCGCTTCTTTGCCGGCGGTATTCTGTCCTCCGAAGCATTGGCAATGGGCAAGGAAGTGCAGAAGGCGGGCGGCATTTTCATCACGACGGCGGGCGCGGACGAGATCACCGGCAAGGACTGCAACGACGCCACATTCCGCTGGTCGGTGCCGACCTACGGCGCGATCGAGCAGACGGTGCGTCCGCTGATCCAGATGATGCCCAAAGCCAAACGCTGGTACACGATCACGCCGCAATACGTGTTCGGCGACGGTTTGCTCTCGGCCGCGAAGACGGTCTTCAAAGAGAAGGGCATCGAACACGTGGGCAACAGCTATCACTCGCTCAATGAGAAGGAATTCAGCGGCTATCTGACGAACGCAGTGGCGGCAAAGCCTGATGTGCTGCTGATTCTGAACTTCGGCTCGCAGTCGTCCGATACATTGCGCCAGGCCGTGAGCTTCGGCATGAAGAACAATTGCACGATTCTGATGGCCTGGGCGTCCGGACTCGAGCAATTCGAATCGCTCGGCGCGGACCTGTGCGAAGGCGTCTATTTCGGCGCGCAGTATTGGCACGACATTGATTCGCCGTTGAATCGCGATCTCGTCAAACGCGCGAATGCCGCGTTCAAGGCCAATCCCAACTACAGCCTCGCAGGCTCGTATATCTGCACGAAGATCCTGCTCGACGGCATCGTGAAAGCAGGTAACGTCGACCCGAAGAAAGTGGTCGCCGCACTCGAAGGCATGAAGTACGACGGTTTGACCGGCCCGGAAGAAGTCCGCAAAGGCGACCATCAGGTGCTGAAGAACTATTATCTGTTGAAGGGCAAGGCGAAGAACAAGATGAAGAACGCCGACGACTACGCGGATATCGTGAGCTCCGGCCAATCGTTCCTGCCGCTCGACAAAACCGGCTGCAAGATGGCCTGACGCCCAAGTGCCGCATGCAAGCGCGGCGCGGCGCGCATATCGCAATACCGCATCGCGACTTCTCTTTGCACCACCCTTTAGACGGACGCCATGAACGTTTATCTCCTGCAGATCGTCAACGGCATCGGAGTGGGAATGTTGTATTTCCTGCTCGCGGTCGGTTTGTCGATCGTGTTCGGTTTGCTGCGCTTCGTGAATTTCGCGCACGGCGCGTTCTATCTGCTCGGCGCGTACTTCTGCTATCAGGCGATGCAATGGTCCATGAGTTTCTGGACCGCGCTTATAGTCGTACCGGTCGTCGTGGGCGCGCTTGCGTGGGTCGTCGAGAAGCTGATTCTGCGGCACGTGTACGCGCAGCAGCATGAGTTTCATATTCTCGTGACCGTCGGTCTCGCGCTCGTCGTGCAAGAATGCGCGATCCTGATCTGGGGACCGCTCGGCGATAACGTGGCCGTGCCCGACGTGCTGAACGGCGTGGTGATCTGGGGCAGCTTCGTGTATCCCAAGTACCGTCTCTTCGTGATCGGCTTCACGGCGATACTGGCCGCGCTCTTGTGGTGGGTACTGGAAGGTACGCGGCTCGGCAGCGCGGTGCGTGCGGGCAGCGAATCGACGGAGATGGTCTCGCTGCTCGGCATCAACGTATTGCGTGTCTTCAGCCTCGTGTTCGCGCTCGGCGCCGCAACGGCCGCGCTGGCGGGCGTGCTTGCCGCGCCGATTCGCGGCGTCGATCCTTTCATGGGTATCGAAGCGCTCAGCGTCGCATTCGTCGTGGTGGTGGTTGGCGGAATGGGTAATTTTCTGGGTGCGCTGGTGGGTGGATTGCTGGTGGGAATCGTCCAAAGCGTGATGAGCACCTTATGGCCGGAAGGCGCGCGATTGATGATTTACGTCGCGATGGCCGCTGTGCTATTGCTGCGACCGAACGGTCTGCTCGGGAGGGCGGCATGATCGATACCTCGAAACCCATCGTGCAGAGCACTATTTCGTCGAAGACGCCAGCGGGCCTGAAGCACTCATTGCACCGTTATCGCTTCCTGTTGCTGGCGCTGCTGGTCGTGTGCATTTTGCCGCTCACGTTACGCTCCGGATCGCTCGCTACCGAAGTGCTGGTATTCGCACTCGCCGCCCTCGGCTGCAATCTACTACTCGGCCACACAGGGTTGCTCTCGTTCGGACAAGGCATTTTCTTCGGGCTCGGCAGCTATTGCGCGGGATTGGTCCTTACCAAAACAGGGCTGCCGGTTCCCATGGCCTTGCTTGCGTCGGCGGTGATCGGCGCGGCGGCCGCAGCGCTGGTCGGCTGGTTTTCGATTCGCCAGCGCGGCACGTACTTCGTCATGTTGACGCTCGCATTCGGCCAACTGTTCTACTTCCTCGCCTACACCACGCCCGACCTGACCGGCGGCGACAACGGCTTGCTCGACATCCCACGCCCGGCGTTGGGATTGTTCGGTAAAGCGATCGTCCCGTTGACCTCGCCGTGGCAATACTACGGCTTCGTCGCGGTATTGTTCCTCGTGGTGTTCTGGCTGTTGATGCGTGTATCGCACTCAGTGTTCGGCCGTACGTTGCTCGCGATTCGCGACAACGAAGCACGCGCGGCTGCGGTCGGTTACGACGTCAAGCGCTTCAAGCTGATGGCGTTCGTGATCTCCGGCGCGGTCACGGGTCTCGCGGGCGCGCTGCACGCGCTGATGACCGGCATCGCGCCGCTCTCCAACATCGACTATCACACGAGCGAAATGATCCTCGTGATGACGGTGATAGGCGGCACAGGCAATCTGTTCGCTTCTGTATTGGGCGCTGCGTTCTACGTGCTGTTCGCTGACTGGCTCTCGACGTTGTGGCCGCGCTGGCTCTTGCTGCTCGGCATCGTGCTGATGGCAGTCAGCCTGTACATGCAGCGCGGTCTGTGGGGATTGGGCGAACGCATCTGGCAATCGTTGCGCCGTAGATCATCCGCTGATGCAGGCAACGACGCAGACAAGGAGTCCGTATGAGTGAAGCCATTCTGCAAGCGAGCGGCGTGGTGAAGCGCTACGGCAAATTCACAGCGCTCTCCGACGTCACCTTGAACATTATGCCGCGCACGGTGCATTCCGTAATCGGACCGAACGGCGCTGGCAAAACCACGCTCTTTCACGTGTTGACCGGCACGCTGCCTATTACCGAAGGCAAGATCGTTTTCGACGGTCACGATGTCACGCGCGAGCCGGATCATAAACGCGTACGGCGCGGCGTCGCCCGCTCGTTTCAGGTAACGAGCCTGTTCGCCAATCTGAGCGTTCGAGAAAATCTACGGCTTGCCGCGCAAGGTGTCGACGCAGTGCGCGCGTTGAATGCGTGGACGCCGCCGCACGGTGCGCTCACGCATGCGGACATCGTCGACAGCGTGCTCGAGCGGCTCGCGTTGCAGCGTTTCAGCGACGTACCGGCGGGCGCGCTTTCGCATGGTCAGCAGCGGCGGCTCGAAGTCGGCATGGCGCTCGCCGCGCGGCCCAAGGCGATCTTTCTCGACGAGCCGACCTCGGGCATGGGTATCGACGACCTCGACGACATGAAGCAGTTGATTCGCGGCCTGCGCGACGATTACACGGTTGTGCTGATCGAACACAACATGGGCATCGTGATGGACATTTCCGACACGATCACCGTCATGCAGCAAGGGCGTGTGCTGGTGGAAGGCCGCCCCGACGACATCCGCGGCGACGAGCGCGTACGCAGCGCCTATCTCGGCAACATGATCACCGGAGGCCGCGCATGATTCTCGACGTGCAGCAGATTCACGGCTTCTACGGCAAAAGCCACATTCTGCAAGGCGTATCCTTGCAGATCAACGATGGTGAAACGGTCACGCTATTGGGTCGCAACGGCGCCGGCAAATCGACCACGCTGAAAGCGATTGCGGGCGTCGTCGCGCCGCAGCGCGGCACGGTCACATTCAACGGCGCCAAGGTCAGCGGCATGCCGCCGCACAGGATCGCGTCACGTGGCGTCTGCTTCGTGCCCGAGCATCGCGGCATCTTTCGTCTGCTTACCGTCGAAGAAAACTTGCGGCTCGGCGCGCGCAAAGATTCGCCGTGGCAACTCGACGACATCTACCGCATTTTTCCGCGCCTGAAAGAGCGGCGCACGAACGGAGGCGCGCAGCTCTCCGGCGGCGAACAGCAGATGCTTGCGATCGGCCGCGCGCTCATGAATCACCCGCGCTTGCTGATGCTCGATGAACCCGTCGAAGGCCTCGCGCCGGTGATCGTCGAAGAAATCGTCGCGCAACTCAAGCTGATCCGCGAGGCGGGCGTGGCGATTCTGCTGGTCGAGCAGAATCTCGAAGTGTGCACGCAACTCGCGGATCGCCACTACATCATCGAGCAGGGCGTAATCGTCTATGCGGGCGACAACGCGTCGTTTGCCGCGGACGACTCGATCAAGGACCGTTATCTCGGCGTCGGCGTGGTCTGACGCGCATTCAGTCTTCACTACGAGGAAGCATCGATGCAAGTTCGTGAATCAACAACCGTCGCGACGTTCGCAGATCTGCGAGTCGACGGCGCGCGGCTCTGGGACAGTCTCATGCAACTCGCGCGGATCGGCGCCACCGAGAAAGGCGGTGTGTGCCGGCTCGCACTCACGGAGTTGGACCGCGAGGCACGCGACCTCTTTATCGCGTGGACGAAGGAGATCGGCTGCAGCGTGAGGGTGGACGCAATCGGCAACATCTTCGCGCGCCGCGCGGGTTTGCGTGACGACCTGCCACCGGTGATGACCGGCAGCCACATCGACACGCAACCTACAGGCGGCAAGTTCGACGGCAATTACGGCGTGCTCGCGGGACTGGAAGTGCTGCGCACGCTGAATGATGCCAATGTGCGGACACTGGCACCGCTCGAAGTCGCGGTATGGACCAATGAAGAAGGTTCGCGCTTCGTACCGGTGATGATGGGCTCCGGCGTGTTCGCCGGTGCATTTACTCTGGAGCACGCGCTCGAACAACACGATCGAGAAGGCATCACGGTAAGCGACGCGCTGTCTCAGATCGGCTATGCCGGCGAAATCACTAAACCACATGCGGTAGGCGCCTATTTTGAAGCGCATATCGAACAAGGTCCGGTGCTGGAAGCACACGACAAAACAATCGGCATAGTGCAGGGCGCGCTCGGTCAACGTTGGTATGACGTGACGGTGCACGGCATGGAGGCGCATGCCGGCCCGACGCCGATGGAATTGCGTCGCGACGCGCTGCTCGTCGCGGCCGATCTGATTCATGCCGTCAACCGCATCGCGCTCGACCACGCGCCTCACGGTCGCGGCACAGTCGGCTGGCTCGACGTGCATCCCAACTCACGCAATGTGATTCCAGGCCGCGTAACACTCACCGTCGATTTGCGCGCCGCCGACGACGCCACGCTCACGGCAATGGACAGCGCATTGCGCGCCGCATGCTCGGTAGCGCGCGAGAAAACCGGTATCACGGTGGACGTCGAACAAGTCGTGTATTTTCCGCCGCAACCGTTCGCCGCCGAATTAGTCGACGCCGTGAAGCAGGGCGCGGACACGCTCGGATTTTCGTCGATGGACGTGATCAGCGGCGCCGGCCACGACGCCGTCTATCTAGCGCGCGTTGCGCCCGCAGCCATGATCTTCGTGCCCTGCAAAGACGGCATCAGCCACAACGAAATCGAAGACGCGCGCGCGGATCATCTCGAAGCCGGTTGCAACGTGCTGTTGCAGGCCATGCTGAACGCCGCGCAGAACGCGGGGAGCGCGGACGCATGAAGATCCTCATCGCGCGGATGAATCACGAGACCAACACGTTTTCTCCGGTGGCCACGCCGTTGGCGGCATTCGGCCGTAACGGACCGAGCTACGGCGAAGACGCGTTCAACGACAACAAAGGCATGCAAACGGCGATGGCCGCGTTCATCGACGCCGCCGAGCGTGAGCATGCCGACATCGTGACGCCCGTGTCGGCGTCGGCGAATCCGAGCGGGCCGGTCGAGGCCGCCGCTTACGACGCGATCTGCGAGGCGATCGTGTCGGCCGCCGTGGGTTGCGACGCCGTCATGCTCGATCTGCACGGCGCGATGGTCGCCGAGAATTCGAACGATGGCGAAGGCGACTTGCTCGAACGCGTGCGCGTGTTGCTGCCGGATGCGCCGATCGCCGTCGCGCTCGACTTGCACGGCAACGTCACGCAAAAGATGATCGACAACGCCGACGTGATCGTCAGCTTCAAGACCTATCCGCACGTCGATATGTACGAGACCGGCGCGCACGCGGCGCGTCTGATGTTCGACCTGATTCACGGCAAGGCGAAGCCTGTGATCGCGTGGCGCCAGCCGCCGCTGCTCACGCATACGCTGCGCAGCGCGACGGCCGAAGGCGCGATGAAGCGCGCCGTCGACGCCGCGCGCGCGGCCGAGGCCGAGGCCGACGGCATGCTCGCGGTGTCGGTGCTGTCTGGCTTCTCGCTTGCCGATATCGAGGCGCCCTGCATCAGCGTCGTGGTGGTGGGCAACGGCGAGCGCGCTCACGCCGAAGCGGTCGCGGAGCGCATCGCGCGGCAGATCTGGAACGAGCGCGAAGACTTCGTGTATCGCAGCGCACCGCTCGCTGAATCCGTCGCGCAAGCCGCAGCGCTCGCAGCGGACGCCGACAAGCCCGTGCTGCTGCTCGATCACGGCGACAACTGCATGTCGGGCGGCACCTGCGACACGATGGATCTGCTCGAGGAAGCCTTGAAGCAGAAGCTCGACGGCATCGTGAGTGGACCATTGTGCGATCCGCAGGCGGTCGCCGCGTTGATGTCGGCGGGCGTCGGCAGTACGGTGACCGTGACCATCGGCAACAAGGTCGCGAGTGACGCGCTCAAGCCGCGTCCGCCGCTTGCCGTGACCGGCGTGGTGCGCGCGCTGACCGACGGCGAGTACGTGATCAGCGGCCCGACCTACACCGGGCAGCGCGCTTTCATGGGACGCGCCGCGGTCCTCGACACGGGCACCGTCAAGCTCGTGATGACCGAGCGCACGCACGAACCGTGGGACCTCGGCGTGTTCGAGAGTGTCGGCATCGATCCGCGTCGCGCGCGTTTCCTGTTGCTGAAGTCGCGCATGTACTGCCGCCCGGTGTTCGTGCCGATTGCGGCGGCGCTGGTCGAATGCGATAGCCGTGGCGTGACGAGTTCGGATTACGGTCTGTTCGCTTTCAAGCAGCTAAAGCGGCCGCTCTATCCGCTGGATACGCAAACCGAGTGGCCATCGACGAGTTGAACTGACAGAAGTGCCGTCAGGGGCTTGTGCTGAGCGTGCGGCTTCTCTATAATTCGCGCCTCTAAAGGCTCGTAGCTCAGTTGGTTAGAGCACCACCTTGACATGGTGGGGGTCGTTGGTTCGAATCCAATCGAGCCTACCAACGCATCCGTGACGTAGACGAAAGCGGCTTCGCTTTCGTCTACTGTCAGGTTCTCGCATCACCTCGGCGCACTGCTCAGCGTGCCGCTCTGTCCCGCCGGTTTCTCCTCTCCGAATTACCTTGAGTTAGACGTAGCACCGCTCGTGCGCGCGCCAGGTCACGTGGATCCTGGCACGCATGCGGTCGCGTTGTGGCCGGCTGCGATTCGCGAGGCGCCGGCGGCGTAGGCGAGTCGCAGCGCGCGGTCACGGACGCAGCAGATCGTACCCTGCCAGCGTCACAACGCCGCTCACCACGATCAGCGCCACCGAATGCTGTCCGAAGTAGAGCAGGCCGGCCGCCGACCAGCACGTCAAGGCAAATGCCGCAATACGTTTCATGGTTTAGAACCCCAAAGCTACCGCCAACAATCCGCTGATCACGCCGCACACCACGACGGCCAACGCCACGAACGTTAACACGCGCCGCGGAAACGAACGTCCGAGCATCGCCATGGACGGCACGCTGATCAGCGGCAACGTCATCAGCAAGGCGCCAGCCGGCCCGGCCGCCATGCCGAACGAGAGCATGGCCTGGATGATCGGCAATTCGCCCGCGGTCGGAATCACGAACAGCGTGCCGGCGATGGCCAGCGCAATGATCCAGAGCAGGCTGTTGTCGATCTCCGGTCCGACATGCGGAAACAGCCACGTGCGCGCCGCGCCGAGAATCAGCACCAGCACGACGTATTCGGGAACCAGCCGCAGCGTCATCGTGCCGAGGATTTTCACCCAGCGTGCGAAGGCGGTGCCGGGCACATCGACGGCGACCAGCTGCGCCATCGCTTCGCGCGACGCTTCGGCTTCCTTTGGCGTGACCATACGGTTCACCAGGTATCCGAGGCCGAACACCATCACGATGCCCAGGGCGAGGCGCAGGCCCATCCACTGCCAGCCGAGCACAAAGCCCATGAAGATCAGCGTAGCCGGATTCAAGGCGGTATTGCCGAGCCAGAAGGCGATCGCCGCGCCCGGCGCCGCCTGACGCGCACGCAAGCCCGCCACTACCGGCGCGGCGCAGCATGTACACATCATGCCCGGCAACGACATCAGGCCACCCTTCACGACGCTGCCGAAATCGGTCCGGCCGAGCGCGCGCGCCACCCATTGCGGCGGAATCAGCGCCTGTACCGCCGAACCGAGCAGCAGCCCGAGCACCATGGCCTGCCAGATCGCTTTGCCGTAGGCGAGGGCGTAGTCAATGGCAGATTGCCACGACGCCGCCGGCGCGCTCGCCGACGTGCCCATCAGAATCGACTTGCCGATCGAGTGCTGGCTCGCCGCCACGAACGCGCGGTTGTAGTACGGAAACCACTTCACGTAAAAGAGGCCGACCACGGCGATCAGCAGAAAGACGATCCAGCCTAGCGCGACGCGTGGTTGTCGAAGGGTTGATTGCATAGGGGTCTTGAACGTTGGTTTTAATCAGGTGACAGCGAGTGCGCTGCTGTCGAGCTTTGCAAGCAGGGCTTTCGCCTGATCGATGACATCGGCGTCGTTAGGCCGGAAATTCCATTGCAATGCACGCGCCAACTGGACGAAATGCTGATGGCTGCTGCGCGCGTACGCCGGATCGTAGTGACGCCCGATCAACTCGCGTGCGAGTTCGGCGCGCCGGTTGTCGTCGACGAGTTGCTGCCAACCCGTGACACGTTCCCGGCTATGTAAACCGATCATTCGTTGCAACTGTCCCTTGAGTGATTCGGGATCGTCGAACAGATGAGCATAGTCGTGCAGCAGGAAGGCCGCGCGATCTTCGGGGCTCGAGATTACGTCCACGCAGCGGCTCTGATGAACCGCGTCGAGCAGGGCGAGCGGCAGCGCGATAGAACCGATGCGCCGGCTTTCCGCTTCCACGAACACCGGCCGTGCCGGGTCGAACGTGCGCAGCGCGCTCACGAGCAGCGTATCGAAACGCTTCTGCGACGGCTGCGGCACGCCGGCCCAGGCGCCGAGCAACGAGCCGCGATGCGCCGCCAGCGCTTCAAGATCCAGCGTCTGCGCGCCCGCGGTGTTCAGGGCCGCAAGCAGGCGCGTCTTGCCGCTGCCCGTCGGGCCAACCAGCGCGACGTAGGAAAATTTTTTCGGCAACGTGACGAGCGTGTCGAGCGTGGCGCGCCGATAGGCTTTGTAGCCGCCTTCGAGTTGGCGTGCCTGCCAGCCGATCATATTGAACAGCGTGGTCACCGAGCCCGAGCGCTTGCCGCCGCGCCAGCAATAGACCAGCGGCCGCCAGTTGCGCGGCCGGTCGGCGAACGTGGTCTCCAGATGGTGCGCGATATTGCGCGCGACCAGCGCCGCGCCGATCCGCGTGGCTTCGAACGGTGATACCTGTTTGTAAGTCGTGCCGACCAGCACGCGCTCCTCGTTGCTCAGCACGGGCGCGTTGAGCGCGCCTGGAATATGGTCTTCCGCAAACTCGAGAGGCGTGCGCACATCGATGATTTCGTCGAAATCACCGGCTTGTTCGAGGCTGACGAGTAGGTTTTTCAAGGCGTTGGGGCACAAAGGGTCGGCTGCGGCGGGGTGCAATTATCGCACGCGTCGTCCATACGGCCGCGTCGTTCCGCCTGGCACTCGCGGCTCAGATAACCTCGACGCGTCCTTCTCCGTTGACCATTTCGCCGATCACGCATGCTTCGCCGAACCCATCGGCGCTGAACAGGGCGAGCACTTCGTCGACGGCTTGCGGTGCGCACGAGACCAGCAGGCCGCCCGAGGTTTGCGGATCGGTGAGCAGCGTGCGCGCGGTCGCGGAAAATGAGGATCGCAAATCGATGTTTTTACCGTACGCGTCCCAGTTGCGCCCCGAAGCGCCCGTAAAAATACCGGCCTCCGCAAGGCTCACCACGTCAGGCAACCACGGCAGGTCCGCGTAGCGCACACGAGCGGTGAGGTTTGAGCCGCGCGCCAGTTCCAATGTATGGCCGAGCAGCCCGAAACCGGTGATATCCGTGAGCGCATGCACGCCATCGAGTTTGGACAGGTCCGCGCCCGGCCGGTTGAGCTTGGTCGTCGCGCCGATCATGGCGGCGTAGCCGGCGGCGTCGAGGCGGTCCTTCTTCAGGGCTGCCGAGAGAATACCCACGCCCAGCGGCTTGCCGAGGATCAGCACATCACCGGCTTGCGCGCCCGCGTTGCGTTTGACGCGCTTCGGGTCGACCACGCCGATGGCGACGAGGCCGTAGATCGGCTCGACCGAATCGATCGAATGGCCGCCGGCGAGCGGGATGCCGGCTTCTGCGCATACCGATTCGCCGCCCTTCAGCACGGCGGCGATCACGTCGTGTGGCAACACGTTGATCGGCATGCCGACGATGGCCAGCGCCATGATCGGCTTGCCGCCCATGGCGTAGACGTCGGACAGCGCATTGGTCGCGGCGATGCGGCCGAAGTCGAACGGATCGTCGACGATCGGCATGAAGAAATCGGTGGTCGCGACGATCGCCTGTTCGTCGTTGAGTTTGTAGACGGCGGCGTCGTCGGCTGTGTCGTTGCCGACCAGCAGGTCGGGAAAGAACGGCAGCGGCGCGCTGCGCTTGAGCAGGTCGGCAAGCAGGCCTGGCGCGATCTTGCAACCGCAGCCGCCGCCGTGCGACAGACTGGTGAGACGGGGCGACGCGCTTGCGTGGCTGGGAGTATGGTTCATTGTGGCAGGCATTTCAGACGACGAATGACCGACATTATGATGGTTGTTCGGGCAACGCGCAGGGACGGCGGTCGTCGAAGCGATCCGGCCGGAGCGCGAAACACGTCGTCGATTCTTCTGAAGGTACCTCTAAATGCGCGGCGGTCTCGTCATGCGCCCGCCGCAGGAGAGCGGGCGGCAAAAATGCGGCCATCTCACACGTTATTTGTTGCTGCCTGCGCCGGTGCCGTAAAGCCCGTTATCGAAGCCGCCCGCGCCTTGGGGCTTATGACCCTGCCCGGCCGTCTTGCCGCGCGTGTTCGCCGAGCCGCCATCTTTCGTCTGTGGCTTATGCGATTCATGAACTGCCGAGGCGGACGAATCCGGCGCCGACCCCATCGAAGAAGTGCGGCTCTCCTGCTGCGACGAGCCGCTGCCTTGCGTGATCTGGGCAACGCCGTGCGAACTCAGTACGAGCATCGCACCACCCAGCGCAAGCGACACAAGGCCGACCGACGCGCGCCATTTCACCGCGCCGTAAATAGTGCGTGCGGCAGAAGATGTCAAAAGCGGAGCGGTCATATATGTGCCAAAGGTCAGGAGTAAGCGTGGAGGCGTCTGCCTCCTGTCAGCAATAACAGTGCCTCGACTGATGAAACCGGCTGTGGTAATTCATATTCAGTTGCACTGTAGATGGCGTAACTCCTCGCTGCAGGATTTCATACCGCTCTCTATAATCAATATTGGTGTCCCCATAAAGAGCCGAGGCCATTCGATGACCCATATGTCCCGGCGACAATTTCTGAAGGTCTCCGCCACCACGCTAGCCGGATCGAGCCTTGCCCTTATGGGCTTCTCACCCGCGCCCGCGTTAGCGGAGGTTCGTCAGTACAAGTTGTCGCGCACAACCGAAACCCGCAATACCTGCCCGTACTGTTCGGTAGGCTGCGGCATCCTGATGTACGGACTCGGCGACAATGCCAAGAACGCAAAGTCCAGCATCATCCATATCGAGGGCGATCCCGATCATCCGGTCA
This sequence comes from Paraburkholderia sp. BL25I1N1, assembly GCF_003002025.1. Taxonomy (GTDB): domain Bacteria; phylum Pseudomonadota; class Gammaproteobacteria; order Burkholderiales; family Burkholderiaceae; genus Paraburkholderia. The sequence continues at coordinate 60,645 of NZ_PVZB01000035.1, read as the reverse complement.
ATCGCGGCACGCTGTGCCCGAAAGGGGCGAGCCTGATCGACTTCATTCATAGCGAAAGCCGTCTGAAGTATCCGGAGTATCGCGCGCCCGGCTCGAATGAATGGAAACGCATTTCATGGGAAGACGCGCTCGACCGCATTGCGAAATTGATGAAGGAAGATCGCGATGCCAACTTTGTCGAGACAACGGCGGACGGCAAGAAGGTCAACCGCTGGCTGACCACCGGCGTGCTCGCCGCATCGGCCGGCAGCAATGAAGTAGGTTATTTGACGCACAAGACTGTCCGCAGTCTTGGCATGCTCGCATTCGACAATCAGGCGCGTGTCTGACATGGCCCGACGGTGGCAGGTCTTGCCCCGACGTTTGGCCGTGGAGCGATGACGAACCATTGGGTCGACATCAAGAACGCGGACGTGATTCTGGTGATGGGCGGCAATGCGGCCGAGGCGCACCCGTGCGGTTTCAAATGGGTCACTGAAGCCAAGGCGCATCGCAAGGCGAGGTTGATCGTGGTCGATCCGCGCTTTACGCGCACGGCGTCGGTTGCGGACTATTACGCGCAGATTCGAACCGGCTCGGACATCGTGTTCCTGGGCGGGGTGATCAACTATCTGCTCACCAACGACAAAATCCAGCACGAGTATGTGAAGAACTACACGGACATGCCGTTCATCGTCCGTGAGGATTTCTCGTTTACCGACGGTCTCTATTCCGGCTACGACGCCGACAAGCGCAAGTACGACCAGAGTTCGTGGGACTACGAACGCGGCGACGACGGTTTTGCCAAAGTCGATCCGACCTTGCAGCACCCGCGCTGCGTCTACCAGTTGATGAAGAAGCACTACTCGCGCTACACGCCCGAACAGGTCGAGAGCACGTGCGGCACGCCTAAGGAAAAATTCCTTAAGGTGTGCGAGATGCTCGCATCGACGGCTGTTCCGGGGCGCGCCGGCACGATCCTGTACGCGCTCGGCTGGACGCATCACTCGATCGGCGCGCAGATCATCCGCACCGGCGCGATGGTGCAGTTGCTGCTGGGCAATATCGGCATTGCGGGCGGCGGCATGAATGCGCTGCGCGGTCACTCGAACATTCAGGGGTTGACCGACCTCGGTCTGATGTCGAACCTGTTGCCGGGTTACATGACGCTGCCGCTGGAAGCCGAGCAGGACTTCGACGCCTTCATCGCGAAACGCGCGAGCCAGCCGCTGCGGCCGAATCAGTTGAGCTACTGGCGCAACTATCGCGCGTTCCATGTCAGTTTCATGAAGTCATGGTGGGGCGACAACGCGACAGCCGAGAACAACTTCGGTTTCGACTATCTGCCCAAGCTCGATAAGTCGTACGACATGCTGCAGGTCTTCGAGCTGATGAATCAAGGCAAGATGAACGGCTACATCGCGCAGGGCTTCAACCCGCTTGCCGCGGCGCCGAATAAGGCGAAGATCGGGGCGGGTCTGGCCAAACTGAAGTGGCTCGTCGTCATGGATCCGCTCGCTACGGAAACGTCGGAGTTCTGGAAAAATTTCGGCGAATTCAACGACGTGGATCCGACTGCGATCCAGACCGAAGTGTTCCGTTTGCCGACCACCTGTTTCGCGGAAGAACGCGGCTCGCTGGTCAGTTCCAGCCGTGTGCTGCAGTGGCACTGGCAGGGCGCGGTCGGCCCCGGAGAAGCGAAGAGCGACCTCGAGATCATGTCGGGGCTATGGCTGCGCATTCGCGAGGCGTACCGGAAGGACGGCGGCAAGTGTCCCGATCCGATTCTCAAGATGAGCTGGCCGTATGCCGACCCGGAAAGCCCGACGCCCGAAGAGATCGCCATGGAGTTCAACGGCAAGGCGCTCACCGACGTCACCGACACGACCGACAAAACCAAGGTGCTCGCCAAACAGGGCGAGCAGTTGTCGAGCTTCGCGCAGTTGCGCGACGACGGCAGCACCGCGAGCGGCTGCTGGATCTTCTGCGGCGCATGGACCCAGGCGGGCAACCAGATGGGCCGCCGCGACAACTCCGACCCGACCGGTATCGGAAATACGCTGAACTGGGCGTGGGCCTGGCCGGCGAACCGGCGGATTCTGTACAACCGTGCTTCGTGCGACGTCAGCGGTAAGCCGTTCGATCCGACCCGCAAGCTGATTGCTTGGAACGGCAAGGCGTGGACAGGAGCGGACATTGCCGACTTCAAGGCCGACGAACCGCCCGAAAACGGCATCAATCCGTTCATCATGAACGCGGAAGGCGTCGCGCGTTTCTTCTCGCGCGATGGTCTGGTGGAAGGGCCGTTCCCGGAGCACTACGAACCGTTTGAAACGCCGCTTGGCTACAACCCCCTGCATCCGAACAACAAGGCGGCCGTCAACAGTCCGGCGGCACGCGTGTTCCCCGCTGACCACGCCGCGTTCGGCACGCACGAGAACTTCCCGCATACGGCGACCACGTATCGTTTGACGGAGCATTTCCACTACTGGACCAAGCACGCGCATCTGAACGCGATCGTGCAGCCGCAGCAGTTCGTGGAGATCGGCGAGGATCTGGCGAAAGAAGTGGGCGTGGTGGCCGGCGATCGCATCAAGGTATCGTCCAATCGCGGGCATATCATCGCCGTGGCGCTCGTCACCAAACGGATCAAACCGCTGATGATCGAAGGGAAGAAAGTCCAGACAGTCGGATTGCCGTTGCATTGGGGCTTCAAGGGGCTCGCGAAGCCGGGCTATCTCGTCAACACGCTGACGCCTTCCGTGGGCGATGGGAATTCGCAAACACCGGAATTCAAATCGTTCCTCGTCAAGGTCGAAAAGGCATAGGGAGAAGAGATGGCACTGCAATCACTGGACATCAGACGCCTCTCGGCCACGACCTTGCCTGAACCACAAGTGCGTGAGCCGGTTACGGGCACGGTCGCCAAGCTCATCGACGTGTCGAAGTGCATTGGCTGCAAGGCGTGTCAGACCGCCTGCATGGAATGGAACGATCTGCGCGATGAAATCGGCACGACAACCGGCATTTACGACAACCCACGCGATCTGAGCGAGCATTCGTGGACCGTCATGCGGTTCTCGGAGTACGAGAACACCGAGGGCGATCTCGAGTGGCTGATCCGCAAGGACGGCTGCATGCATTGCGAGGATCCGGGTTGCCTGAAGGCTTGTCCGTCGCCGGGCGCGATCGTGCAGTACACCAACGGCATTGTGGATTTCCATGAGGAAAACTGCATTGGCTGCGGCTATTGCATTACCGGTTGCCCGTTCAACATACCGCGCATTTCGAAGCAGGACCACCGCGCGTACAAGTGCACGCTGTGTTCGGACCGCGTGGCGGTCGGCCAGGAACCGGCTTGCGTGAAGACGTGCCCGACCGGCGCGATCATGTTCGGCACCAAGGAGGACATGAAGCAGCAGGCCTCGGACCGGATTGAAGATCTGAAGGAGCGTGGCTTCCAGAATGCCGGTTTGTACGATCCGGCCGGCGTGGGCGGCACGCATGTGATGTACGTGCTGCATCATGCCGACAAGCCCACGCTGTATCACGGGTTGCCGCAGAATCCGAAGATCAGCGTGATGGTGGCGCTGTGGAAAGGGCTCGCCAAGCCGCTGGCGCTCGCAGGTATTGCGTTCGCGGCCATAGCCGGGTTCTTCCACTACACGCGCGTGGGTCCGAACGAAGTGTCGGAAGCCGACGAAGCCGAAGCCCAGCACGAAGCCGATGAAGTACGCCGTTCGCGGGAGGCGCCCAATGAAGCACCCTGAGCATACCGATCTGAAGGACGTGAGAGGCAACAGCCTGATCGTGCGCTACACGCCGAATGAGCGCACGAATCACTGGATCACTGCGATCACGTTCGTTCTTTTGGCGCTGTCCGGTCTTGCCATGTTTCATCCCGCCATGTCATGGCTCTACGCGATCTTCGGCGGCGGGCAATGGACACGGATTCTGCATCCGTTCGTCGGCTGCGTGATGTTCCTGTCGTTTCTGATTCTTGCGTTGCGCTTCTGGCATCACAATTATCTCGACAAAGCCGACCTTCAATGGATGAGGCAGATCGACGACGTGCTCAACAATCGCGAGGAAAAACTCCCCGCGATCGGGAAGTACAACGCCGGTCAAAAGCTGGTATTTTTCACCATGGTGATCTGCCTGCTGCTGTTGCTGGCGAGCGGTATCGTGATCTGGCGGCGCTATTTCTCGATCTACTTTCCAATCGAGATCATCCGCCTTGCGGCGCTCGTGCATGCCGCGGCGGCGTTCGTGCTGATCGTCGGCATTGTCGTGCATATTTATGCGGCGCTGTGGATCAAGGGGTCGATAGGCGCCATGACGCGCGGCACAGTGACCTACGGCTGGGCGCGAAAGCATCATCCGAACTGGTTCAAGGAAGTCATCCGTAAATAGTGGGCCATGCATAGTCAGTAGAGGCAGCGCGGCTGCCGGCGCGCTGCACCCGAGCCGCCGCTCCCGTTCAATGAACGGCGGCGGCTCTTCAGTTTTTAGAGGTCGATACCGTGGTTCAACGTATTCTCGAAGCCGGCGATATCGAATCGCTCGATCATTCGGCGATTCCGCGCCTTCGCATGCCGGACCGGCTCGCGGTGTTTGCCGCGCGCGCCGCGCGGCTGCGCCAGCTTGCGGCGCTCGACAATCCGATCGCCGGCTATTTGCGCCTGATGGCCGTGCTCGCCGACGCGCAGCAAGCCGTGATAGCCAGTTTCAAGGCAGCGCCGCCGAGCGCCGAGTTGATCGCGAGTGCGCAGCAGCATTCCATGCCGCTGATTCCCGCGTTTTCCGGCGTGCGTGATCCGGCGTGGCGCGACGTGCTGCACCGGTTGCTCGACAAGGTGGCAGCCGCGGGCCCGCTCACGCCGCCGCTCGAAGCGCTGATCGACCGGCTGCGCACGCTCGACACCGCCGCGCTCGAATTCCAGGCCGATGCGATCTTCGCGCAGCGCTTCGAAGAAATCGATCCGGCGAGCGCGCCGTTCATCGTGGCCGCGCTGCAAGTGGTGTGGACCGACCTCGCCGCCGATATCGACAAGCGCGAGGTGCCGTACATCGAGACGCTCGGCCTGTGTCCCGTGTGCGGATCGCATCCGGTGGCGAGCATCGTGCGCGTGGGCGGCGCGTATGACAATTACCGCTACCTCCAATGCGGCCTGTGCTCGACCGAGTGGCACATGGTTCGCACGAAGTGCTCGAACTGCGATTCGACCAAAGGCATCGCTTATCACACGGTCGGCTCACCGGACGCGGGTGAAGCCGCGCGCGAAGCCGAATCGAAGAACGCCGCGTTGAAAGCGGAGTCGTGCGACGAATGCCATACTTACCGGAAGATCGGCATTCAGTCGAAGGACTACGATTTCGAACCGTTCGCGGACGATCTCGCCAGTCTCACGCTGGATTTGCTGATGGGGGCGGAAGGTTACCGGCGGGCGTCGCCGCATCCGTGGCTGTGGCCCGAACAGGGCGTCAACGCGGATGAGTCTTCCGGCGAGTCCGACTAGCAGCGAATGAATGCGACTAGAAAAGGGATTGGCTCGTGAGCGATGTAAGCGGCTCTGAATTGCGGGCGCTGATGGCGCGCGTGCCGTCGGTGGAAAAGGTAATGGCGTCGGCCGAATTCGCGGCGTTGATTGTCGAATACGGCCGCACGCAGGTGTTGGGCGCGGTGCGCGAGGCGCTCGATCGCTGGCGCGCGGGTGCGCAGTCGGGCGATGCGTCCTTGAGCGCGCTCGACGTCGCGCAACTGAAGAGTTCAGTCGAAGCTGCACTGCGCATGCGCAACGAGTCGCGCTTGCGCAGCGTTTTCAATCTGACCGGCACGGTATTGCATACCAATCTCGGCCGTGCATTGCTGCCCGACGAGGCGGTTCAGGCCGTCATGAAAGCGCTCACGCAACCCGCCAACCTCGAGTTCGATCTTGGCACCGGCAAGCGCGGCGATCGCGACGATTTGATCGACGACCTCATCTGCGAATTGACCGGTGCCGAAGCGGCCACCGTGGTCAACAACAACGCGGCCGCGGTGCTGCTCACGCTGTCGGCGTTGGCGTCGAAGAAGGAAGTGATTGTGTCGCGCGGCGAGCTGGTTGAAATTGGCGGCGCCTTTCGCATTCCCGACATCATGAGCCGCGCGGGCGCGAAATTACGCGAAGTCGGCACGACGAACCGCACGCATCTGAAGGACTACGAGGAAGCCATCGGCCCGCAAACCGCGCTGCTGATGAAAGTCCACGCGAGCAACTATGCAATCAGCGGCTTCACCAAAGAGGTCGCTCTGGATGAAATCGCGCCGCTCGCCCACACGCGCGGCCTCGCGGTTGCCGTGGATCTCGGCAGCGGTACGCTGGTCGATCTGAGCCAATGGGGCTTGCCGCGCGAGACGACAGTGCGCGAAACCGTCGAAGCCGGTGCGGATATCGTCACCTTCAGCGGTGACAAGTTGCTCGGCGGTCCGCAAGCCGGTTTGATTGTCGGGCGACGCGATCTGATCGCGAAGATCAAGAAGCATCCGCTTAAACGCGCGTTGCGCGTCGGCAAACTGACGCTCGCGGCGTTGGAGCCTGTTCTGCAGCTTTATCGTGCGCCGGAGCGGCTCACGCAGCGGCTCACCACGTTGCGCTTATTGACCCGTGCCGCCGGTGACATCCGGCTCGCCGCGGAGCGCGTGCAGCCCGCATTGCAGCATGCTCTCGGCGAACGCTATGCGGTGACGGCGGAGCCGATGTTCAGCCAGATTGGCAGCGGCGCGCTGCCGGTCGACGTACTGCCGAGTTACGGACTGGTCGTCAAAACGGTGGACGGTAAGCGCGGTGGCCGTCAATTGCTCGCGCTCGAAAAGAGGCTGCGCGAGATGGCGCGGCCCGTGATCGGCCGTATCGCAGACGACGCGTTGCGCCTCGATCTGCGCTGTCTCGAAGCCGCCGATGAAGCGGAACTGATCGAGCAATTGAAAGGCGTGCGCGCATGATCGTCGGTACGGCGGGGCATATCGACCACGGTAAGACGAGCCTGGTGAAAGCGCTGTCGGGTATCGATACGGATCGTCTTAAAGAAGAAAAGGCGCGCGGCATTTCGATCGAACTGGGCTACGCGTACGTACCGCTGGAGAACGGTGACGTACTCGGTTTGATCGATGTGCCCGGTCACGAAAAGCTCGTGCATACGATGACAGCGGGCGCGAGCGGCATCGACTTCGCGCTGCTGGTGGTCGCCGCCGACGACGGTGTGATGCCGCAAACGCGCGAGCATCTGGCGATTGTCGAACTGCTCGGGATCCGGCAAGGCGCCGTCGCGCTGACCAAGGTGGATCGCGTCGACGCGCAACGTCTGCACGAAGTGCATGACGAAGTGCGGGCGTTTCTGAGCGGCAGCGTGCTGCAGGACGCGCCCGTGTTCGATACTTGCGCAGTGCAGTCCGACGATCCCGGCGTCGCCGCGTTGAAGGCGCATCTGCACGCGGCGGCCGCGGCATGGCGAATGAAGCGCGACGACGGCCTGTTCCGTCTTGCGGTCGATCGAGTCTTCACGCTCACGGGCCAAGGCACGATCGTGACCGGCACTGCGGTGTCGGGCCGCGTGACGGTGGGCGATACGCTGCTGCTCGCGCCGAAGAATCAACCTGTGCGTGTCCGCAGCATTCATGCGCAGAATCGTCCGGCGCAGAGCGGACGCGCTGGCGAGCGATGTGCATTGAACCTGGCGGGCATCGAGAAGAGCGCGATCGATCGTGGCGACTGGATCGTTGATCCGCGGCTCTCGCAGGCGTCGGAGCGAATTGACGTCATGCTGACGCTGCTCGCCGACGCACCGCAGGCGTTGGAGCATTGGGCGCCGCTGCATGTGCATCTGGGCACGCAGCATCAGGTTGCGCACGTCGCGTTGCTCGATGGCGAAACACTCGGCGCCGGTCAGCGTGCCCGCGTTCAACTCGTGTTCGAGCGCCCGGTTTGCGCGCTGCCGGGCGATCGCTTCGTGGTACGTAACGCGCAGGCCAATCGCACGATTGGCGGCGGCCATGTGCTCGATCCGTTCGCGCCGTCGCGCAAGCGTCGTTCGGCCGAGCGGCTGGCGTGGCTCGACGCGCTTCAGATCATGCTCGACACCGGCACGCTCGACGCCGTCATCGCGAGAGCACCGCATGGCTTGCCGCGCTCGCAGCTGGAACGTTTGACGGGCATGCCGGCGGCCACGCTCGCATTGCCGGCCGATACGCGTGTCGTGGCACTGCCAGGCGAGGACGCATTGCTAATTGCCGATGCGCTTTGGCAAGCGCTCAATACGCGCTTGACGACTACGCTCGCGCAGTACCACGAACGCTCGCCGGACGACCTGGGCCCGGACATCTCGCGCTTGCGGCGCATCGCGGCGCCGCTGGTGGACGACGCGCTGTGGCGCGCGCTCGTCGACGATGCGGCGACGCGTGGCGAGATCGTCAAACGCGGGCCCTGGCTGCATCTGCCGGGCCATACGGTAACGCTCGACGAAGCGGATCGCGCACTCGCGGCGATGCTGCTGCCGGCGGTGAGAGCAGGGCGTTTCGACCCGCCCTGGGTGCGCGATCTGGCCGATGCGAACGGCGTGCCGGAGGAGCGCGTGCGGCAATTGATGCGTAAACTCGCGCGGCGGGGCGAGCTGTTTCAGGTCGTGCGCGACCTCTTTTATCACCCCGAGATGATTCGGGAACTGGCTTCAATTGCGGCAGCCGAGGGGCAAAAGAATGCCGGCACGGTTGCGGCCGCACCGTTTCGCGACGCCACCGGACTGGGCCGCAAACGCGCGATCCAGCTTTTGGAGTTCTTCGACCGGGTTGGGTATACTCGCTTCCACCGTGGGCTGCATCTACTGCGCACGGATACTCGCTGGCTCGATCTGCTCTGAGCATCGGCAACGTGTAGTTCGATCACCGCAGGAAGGCATTCGCGTCCGGTGGCGCGGCTGGGCTTCAAACCCAGTTGAGGGCGTCAGACGCTCTCAGGTCGGTTCGACTCCGGCTGCTTTCCGCCGCGTGGTTTATAAGAACTCTTCTGCGCTGCACAGGTTACCGATGCCGCAGCGGCTTTCTGTGGTTCTGATGACATCTTTCTCTCCTGTAAGGGATGTGCCGCGACACCGGACGCTGGTAGTACATGCCGGTCCGGTTCAGTCCAAATAGCTCGCACTGCCGCTTCACAGGCAGCTTCCCACTTGGCTCGATCATCGCTTGCCGCTCGGACCAGGGAATGGCCCGAGCGCGCGATCCGAAAGATCAGGGCCGTACCCGCGTACCGCCTTCAGAGTTGCGACCAACCGCCATCGACTGGAAGTTCCATGCCTGTCGTGAAGGTTGCATCGAACCCGAGGTAGAGGACCGCCTTCGCAATTTCCTCCGACGTGCCGAAGCGCTTCATCGGAATCATGCCGATCGTCTTCTCCCTAACCTGGGCGATCACGGCTTTATCGGGAAACACTTTGTTGAGGATCGGCGTGTCGATGGGGCCGGGCGTCACCGCGTTGACGCGAATTTCGCGAGGAAGCAGTTCGACGGCGAGCGTTCGAGCGAGTGATCGCAGCGCAGCCTTGGCGGCTCCGTAGGTGGCTTGGCCCGGCAGTCCCTTGACGTTGGCGACAGAGGTCGTGAGGACGACGGAGCCTCCCCGATTGATCAGCGACGCGAACTTCTGGACCGCGAAAAAGGGGCCCTTGGCGTTCAGGTTGAACATCTCGTCATAGATGGCTTCGGTCACGCTCGCGAGAGGCGTTGGAATGCTGAACCCGGCGTTGACGAAAAGCAGGTCGATGGTGTCGAACTCGGTCTTCACCTGAGCGGCGAGGGCGTCGATGTCGGTTAGCGACCGCGCGTCGCTCGAAACCACGATCGCGCCGTCCCCAAGCTCTTGCTGCGCCGACTCCAAGCCCTCCTGCGAGCGGCCGGTCACCAGAACGCGCGCGCCCCCGTCGAGGAGCATCTTCGCTGTCGCGAGCCCCATGCCGCTCGTGCCGCCGATAATCACCACCTTTTTATCCTGGTACCGGTTCATATGTGTTCTCCTTGAGAGGGTTAGGGTTACGTGGCCGATACTTGGCTACTTTGCACTACTATTCATTTAAAATACCGTATGGCCCGTAGGCGATCATGTAACTACGCAATCGCCCGCTGATTCTGGCAACTGCGACCATTTCGCCGCGACCGGCGCGCCTTCAGGACACCGCGCGTAAGGATTCCGCGTACGACCAGTTGACGCCAGAGACGTTGACGACGGCCTGCCACGCGGCTTCTTGGTTAGCGCCATCGAGGAGGTGTGGGTGTAGCTGCGCCTCAATTGGGCCTGAGAACTTCCCTTGAGCGGAGGCGAAGAATTGCCCTGAGACCTCGGTTCCGAACTTCGAGGCCTGGATATACCGGCCCGCTGCCGTCTCCGGCGTCTGATTCATGCCGGGAATGAAGTTCGCGATCGGGATAAACAGATACTTCACGGCCAGGCTAGCTTGTCGCGAAACGTTGGTCGCAGTCGCCGCACCGGGCGAGACAGCGTACGCGGCCATGCCAGAGGGTAGCCGCCGCGCCAGCGCTGCGACCCACCAGGCGACGAAGAGCTTCGCGTCGGCATACGCATTGTTGGGCACGTACTTCACGTTCGGCCCGTTGCGAATCAGGGCTTCCATAGCAGCGGTCAGGTCGCCCTGGTGGTATTTGGCAGCGAGTGCGTCCACGTCGGTGTACTTGAACATGGGTACGCCCCCTCGGGCAGGCTCCGCGCTGGTGATGACAATCCGCGCGTTGGGGCTCAGCAGGTTGGCGCGGAGCAACCCGACAGTCAATTGATGATGACCGATGAGCGGGGCCTGAGAAGCCTCGACGCCCTCCGCCGTGATCACGCGCGCCTTGCCAGGAACCATCCCTGCATTGAGCAGTAGGAAATCGATCGGCCGACCTCGCTTGACGAGTTCGGCGAGCGCGGACTGGACGCTGGCCGGCGTGTCCAACTCCAGCTCAAGCGGCGTGAAGACCTGTCTTTTAGTTTCCGCTGCGAGTTGAGCGGCCGTTTCCTGGACCCGAGCCAGGCTACGGCCAGTGACGATGATCTCGCGCCAGCCCTCTCCGGCAAGTGTGCGGGCAGCCGCATAACCGAGCCCGGAGGTGGCACCGGTGACGAGCACGATCGAATGTTCCATGGGCGTCTCAGTGGGAAAGGGGAAAGGGGAAGGTCGAGTCGTGAGACCACGGACGACTTGCTAATTTAGAACTATTCAGTTATATATTGATGCGATGACGAGTGTCAAGGAGTTTTGAACCAAATGATTCAAAATGCTGCTAGACCGAGGGGCCGACCGCGCAGCTTCGACGAGACAGGGGCGCTGGAAAAGGGGACTCAGGTGTTCTGGTCGAAAGGCTACGACGGAGTGACGATTGACGATCTCGTCGCCGGGATGGGTGTGGGACGGCCGAGCCTGTATGCCGTCTTTGGGGACAAGCGGGCCATATTCTTGCGGGTCCTCAAGGCGTACGCAGAACGGAAAGGCGCGTCAGCCGCGAAGGCACTCCTCTCACCACACAGTCTTCTCGACTCGATCACGGGCTTTCTGAGGTACGCCGTCGAAAGTGCGACCGAGAAAGGGTCCGCCCGGGGCTGCCTTCTGATTTGCGTCGCGCCGCTTGTGGACGACCCTGAGGTCCGGCAGTTCCTGCAAAACGCGGCCGCTGGTGGCACCGCGCTGGTGGAAGGTCGTTTCCGGGACGCAATCAGCGCGGGAGAAATCCCATCTGACTTTCCCGTCGCCGCGCGCGCAACCCAAGTCACGGATTTAGCGCGTGGGCTAACCATGCGTGCGCAGCTAGGAGTGCCGCGCAAGATGCTCCTCAAAGATGCCGAGGAAGCGGCCGGCTTGGTGCTCCTGCCGCGGCGCGTCTGACGGGTTATTGGACAAAAAATTCATTGAGAAATGACCACGACAACTGACATGAGCGGCGGATCCGGGCGTTTCGTCGTCTGATGAACAAAGTGGCGACGTAGTCAATCGACTCCAAGCGCGCCGATGGGAACACAACAGTTTTTTCACTTACTGCGGCAGTGCGGGACGGATATTTCATTTTCCTTGGCACGTGCTGGTTGCTCGACGCCACTCTTGCTGAAAAATCGCCTTAACTTCAACGACGCATTTTTCATTATTGGTGGCACCCGACACACACGATGCGCCGCACGAAGGCATCGTTGATCTATCGGCGCGCGAAGAACCTGCGCGCAGTTCAGCTCCTCTTAGGCCATACCAAACTTGAAAGTACGATGCGTTACCTCGGGATTGAGGTGGGCGATGCGCTCGAGATGGCCGAGCAAACGGAGGTTTGACAGACCATGACCGGCGAGCGGGCGCTTGCCGGGCCACTTTGAGACGTTCGCCGTTGTCTCGTCAGCGACCGCTGCGCGCGGTACACCGGTCGGTCATGAGGCAGTTTGCGGGTCGAGCGCAGTGACATCGCAATCGGTCGACAGCTCCCGCGAAACGAGAAGATCGACTTACTTGACAATCTATCTGCGAGTAGATATATTTCGACCAATGGAAACGACAACGACCGTGCGGGAACAGATCCTTGACCATGCAATCACGCTTATCATGCTGCGTGGTTACAACGGGTTTAGCTATCGTGATCTGTCCAGTCTGGTTGGCGTAAAGACCTCGAGCATCCACTACTACTTCCCGTCGAAAGACGATCTGGTTCTGGAAGCGGTCAACGAGTACAGCAAGGAAGTACTCAACGCCATCCACGCAATCGATGCTTCGTTACCGGCCGACGCCAAGCTCAACAAATACGGGAAGCTATTCGGTAGGACCCTGGGTGATGGCGATCAGATCTGCCTGTGCGGCATGCTCGCTGCCGATATCGGGTCGCTGCCCGATAACATCCGGCAAGCGGTGCAAGCCTTTTTTAAGGCTAACGAAAGCTGGCTGGCCAAAGTTCTCGCGCAAGGTCTGCGGGAACATACGCTGGCGGTGAACAGCAGACCGGAAAACGCGGCGCGCGCCCTCTATGCGGCTTTTCAGGGCAGTGTGCTGGCGAGCCGGCTGTTTCACACCAAGGCTCGACTTGAAGATGTCGCGGCCTCGGTGAGGATTGCGCAATAACGCAGTCGATGTCAGGTGGCGAGCCACCTCTTTGTCTGCACCCACTGTCTATCTTTGAGTAGATAGACAGTGGATCATATGATGTCGAAATTGTCTGTTTTTTTTATTGGTGAATCTATCTAGTAGTAGATAGTAAAGCCTGATTGCCGTCTTCTTTTAAAGGAGTCTCACCATGTCACTCGAAAAAGTTCTCTACCGCGCCCATGCTCACGCCACAGGCGGACGCGACGGACGCGCTGTCATCCCCGCGGGCAACCTCGACTTCAAGCTGACCACGCCCAAGGAATTGGGCGGTGCGGGCGGCGAAGGCGCCAATCCCGAGCAGCTTTTTGCCGCCGGCTACAGCGCCTGCTTCCTCGGCGCGATGAAGTTCGTTGCAATGCGCGACAAGGTCGCCATCCCCGTGGATGTCTCGATTGACGGCAGCGTCGGCATCGGCGCGATCCCGAACGGCTTCGGTATCGAAGTCGAACTGAAGATTTCCCTGCCCGGCATGCCACGCGAAGAGGCCCAGGCGCTGGTCGACAAGGCGCACATTGTCTGCCCGTACTCGAACGCCACCCGCGGCAACATCGACGTCACCCTCACGATCGTTTAACCACGCGTCCAACCGACTTGCACTGGAACAAACCATGAAGACTTTCAAGCCCTTACTGCTGGCCGCCGTACTTGCAGCCACCTCCCCCATCGCCCTTTCCGCGAGTCCGGCAGCACCGGACACGCCCGATCTGGTGACCAGCAGGTTCCTGCATGCGCTGAACAGCGGCACAGGACCGGCAATCAATACGTTGCCGCCGGCGCAAGCGCGCCAGGTGCTGATTGACGCGCAGAACAGCGAGAAAGTCGATCTGTCCGGCATTGACGTGTCGAACAAGACCATCGAGCAGGACGGCATCGCGGTTCCGATCACGGTTGTGCGTCCGCAAGGCGCAACGGGCGCGCTGCCGGTCTTCATGTTCTTCCACGGCGGCGGCTGGATCCTTGGCGACTTCCAGACCCATGAGCGACTGGTGCGCGACCTCGTCGTGCAATCCGGGGCAGCGGCGGTGTTCGTCAATTACACGCCGTCGCCCGAAGCCCACTACCCGGTGGCGATCAACCAGGCGTATGCGGCCACCGAGTGGGTCGCTGCACATGGCAACGAAATTGGTGTGGACGGCAGCCGACTCGCGGTAGTGGGCAACAGCGTCGGCGGCAACATGGCCGCGGTCGTCTCCCTGATGGCGAAGAACAGGCAGGGCCCCGCAATCCGCTTTCAAGGCCTGATGTGGCCGGTGACGGACGTTAATTTCAGCGACGGCTCGTACAATGCCTATCCGGAAGGCCATTTCCTGACCCGACCGATGATGAAGTGGTTCTGGGATGCTTATACAAAGGATCCGAAGCAGCGTAGCGAGATTTACGCTTCACCGCTGCGTGCTTCAATTGATCAGTTGAAGGGACTCCCGCCAGCGCTCATCCAGGTGGCGCAGTTTGACGTACTGCGCGATGAGGGCGAAGCCTACGGTCGCAAACTCGACGTCGCGGGCAATGAAGTCACCACGGTCCGCTACAACGGTACGATTCACGACTTTGGCCTGCTTAATGCACTCGCAGGCGACGCGCCGACCAAAGCCGCAACCAGGCAGCTGGCCAACGAGTTGCAAGCGCGTTTGAAGTAAGCCGCGCGACCTCGAGGCCGCGGCACATTCGAGTAACAGCATCGTGCCGTGGCTATCAGGGCATTTGATTTCAGGCTGTGCAAGGCATCCCGACTTACCGACGCCGACAAATCGTTGCGAGACTCCGCTCTGCGGTCAGGTTGAGGCGTCGGTTCCCGCCGCCGCGAGAGGCGGTTGTGGGTCCAGATGGAATGGACACCGCCCTCCCTTCAGGGGATCTGAGCCTCATTGAGGGCCCCCAGAACCGAACGGCATCAATGTGCCAAAGTGGAGTTGCGACACAACCACTTGAGGAATGGAGGCCCCAAATGAATGCTACGACATATGACTGTTTGAGTTACCTCGATGAGCCCGAGGCTGAGATGACGGGCGTGCGCGTTAGACAGGGGGACACGTTGGCGATACAGCTTGGTGCTGTCAGCGGTTGCAGGAGACGCTGCCCAGAACAGTTCGGGGCTTTGCAAGACGCGTGCGCTTTCGTGAACTGGCGTCGCACGCGCGAGCACGGAGCCGCTTTAATCGCTCTGTCGTACTACGACTGACTCGATATTGAAGATATGGCTAAGGATCGAGAATTTTTGCTGCCGTTTGGAATCGACCTCACGCGGTATGGGTCACTTCCACAATGTTCCTCGTGTCATGGCCAAACCGCATTACTGACCTAAGTCAGCAAGCCCCCGTCGACCGTGAGAATTGTTCCAGTGACGTGCCTTGCCGCCGGGCTTGCAAGAAAAGTGACGGCCGCAGAGATGTCAGCCGGTGCAGCGAAGCGTCCCAACGGCGTAAGGCTGCGCTGGAATTCCGCGCTTTCGCCGCTAGCCGGGTTCATTTCGGTATCAGTCGAGCCCGGTTGAACCAGATTGGCAGTGATGTCCTTCGGGCCCAGTTCCTGAGCCAGCCCCCGTGTGAACGACTGCAGCGCGGACTTGGTCATGTAGTAGACCGTTCCTGCTGCGCCCACGATGCGATCAGCTCCGGCGGAGCCGATCGTGATTATGCGACCGCCCGCTTTCAGGTGAGGGATGGCTGCCTGCGTCGCGAGAATGGGACCGCGGACGTTGACCGCAAGGAGAGCGTCGATGTCCGCCAGGTCGAAGTCGGCGATCGTGTTGTAGCGAGCGATGGCAGCGTTGTTGACGAGAATGTCGAGCCCACCCAGCGCGCCGGCGGCCTCATCGACCGATCGCCTGATGGCGGATGGATCAGCACTGTCGGCTTTGATCGCGACACCGCGACGGCCCAGCTTCTCGATCGAGGCCACAACGGCCTGCGCCCGCTCGGATGAGTTCTGAAACGTTACCGCAACGTCCGCGCCGTCTTCTGCAAGCGCAAGCGCAATTGCGGCGCCGATGCCACGGGAGCCGCCGGTGACCAATGCCCGTTTTCCGACTAGATTGTTGTTCATTGTCCGCCTTTTATGTAGTGATCGATGCACAAATGGTAGGATCGGTGGCACGCACAGTCAAGATATTTATGTAGTGATCGATGCAGAAAAAATCAGAGAACACTTCGAGGACCATTGCACGCCCATCTCGTGGCCGCGGCAGGCCACGCGCTTTCGATCGCGAGGCTGCACTGGCGCAAGCCATGAGGCTTTTCTGGATCAAGGGTTATGAGGCGACCTCAATTGCAGACCTGACCAATGCGCTCGGCGTCGGCTCGACCAGCCTCTATGCCGCTTTCGGATCGAAAGACGAGCTGTATGCCGAAGCGATGCGGCTTTACTCGGTGACCTACGAGCATCTGGTCCTAGGGAGGTTTCGCAAGGCTGTCACAGCACGCGAAGCGGCGTTTGCGTATCTGTGGGACTCAGCCATGGCGATGACTGGGGCAGATTGCGGTTTGCCACACGGCTGCATGGTCACGCTGGGCACCGTCGGAAGCGATGGCCATGCCGAACTTGATGACTTGATGCGGGCCACGCGAGGTGGAGCGTTTGATGTGCTCGTGTCGCGCCTGGAAAGGGCCGTTGCTGAGGGTGAGTTGCCGGAATCCCTTGATATAGCGAAACTCGCGAGGTTTCTGCAAACAGTCCAAAGCGGTATGGCGATCCGAGCGCGGGACGGCGCCGAAAGAGCCGAGCTTCAAGCCGTCGCTGAGATGACGATGGCTGGATGGGAGGAACTGGTTCGCCACGCCGACACACGCGCAAAGCCTGATTAACGCATTGATTTGGATAGCGAAGTGTCCCGCTGAGCTTGATTGGTGCGGGACGCGCGCGCTGAGAGATTAAAGGCGAACGGCGAGGCCAACCGACAGGTATCCATTCAGGTTTCGTGCCACCGAACCTTTTTAGCTTCCCTACCGGGTTCCCAACGAAGAACAACCATCAAGCTGCTGGATCGACCTTAGCAGGACACCCGCGCTTTGGGGAGGCAGTGGCGAGCTATTGGTCAAGGCGTACCCACAGTCTTCTGCCGACGACACACGAGGCCCGTCGAGCTTTAGTCGCTGACGATCTCTTGCGCCTCATTAGGTGCCACAAGCACCGGCCGAGCTTCCTTTGCGGTGAGAGGCGGCGCGGGAAATTTCGAACAAGTTAGGTAAGTGGAGCGGCCAAGGTCTCCTATGCGAGCGGGGGCCACTTGAAGAATCCCGGGTTAAAGTCGGCGAGTCTACGCGTCCGTCACGCAATGGGAGGGACGTGGCTTCTTCTAGACTTGCGTTGCACCGCACGGGCAGCACGTGCGGTGTGGCTTATTTACACCGGGAAGTTCAGTGACCGCTAATCGAACTATCAGCGTTCTTCGCGAGCTCAAACTCTTTCAGGTGACCGGACGGCAGAACATCGCGCCCTGGGTCTGCCGGAAGTTCAATACCATACTCGCGTCGAACTGCGTCAACGATCAACTCGTAGCACGTCCCGATGCGCACCACCTCGACCTCCGGGAATCGCATGATGGTCACTGAACGTCCATAGTGGTGATACTTACGCAGTCCGTAGTCCAGGCCAATATCTGCGGCACTACGGATTTCAGGCTGAAGATCATCGGCCCGGAACCTTTGGCCCGTACCGCTCAGGTTGGCGGACGAGCCAAACAGCGGCTGCACTTCCTCGCGGCTAAGGCGCGTGAGTTCGGCATATACCGGCCCCGCGTTAAGCAGCATCGCGATCGTGCCGTTCGCCGTGCTTGCTTCCAGCAGCTCGGGATCAACCTTGCGCAGCAGCGGGTGATCGATGTTGCACGGCGCGATTACGCCCAACGGAAGGTTGTAGTCGATAGTGATCGTTTCGATGATGTCTTGCGACCGCTGATCGAGCCTGTGCACTTCGCGTTGAGTGATGGCGTTGCCGATGAGGGCGTTTCTCTTGTGACTTCCGCGCTTCTTCGTGTCGAAAATCTTCTTCAGCGCCTGAGTGGTCCCCCCGATCATCCCGTAGCCGACGTCGTTGGGCCATATAGCTACTCCGCCGTCTTTAACGACATCGAAAACGAACGAGAAACTACGCCAAATCCACATTGGAGACGAGCATGCCGCGGATCGATATTGCAAGCGATGTAAGCCGGGTCTTTGAAGTCGTTGCCGGAGGAGGCATTGCAATCTGGCCAAACGATGTTGGATATGGCATGGTCGGCAGTAGTAAGGCCGCCATGCAGAAAATCTTCGACACGAAGAAGCGAGGCAGCCACAAGCGCAATGCCATCCTCGGCGACGCAATCACGCAACGAGAGATTCATGCGCTGGACAAACGTTCGCAGGACATCATCGAGTCGATCACCCTCGACTACAACTTGCCGCTTGGTGCAATCGCACCGTGCCGTCTCGACCACCCGCTTCTTCAGAGGATCGACGACGAGTTGCTCGAGGCAAGTACAGCAAATGGCACCATCGCCATGTTGCTGAACGCGGGTCCCATTTACAACGAACTCTGTCGCCTGAGCCGCGAGGCGGTGCAACCTCTTTTTGGCTCGTCGGCGAACCTCAGTGGAAGCGGCCCCAAGTTTCGTGTGGATGATATCGAGACGGAGATCAAAGCGGCCGCCGACATCATCCTCAATTACGGCTTGCGCAAGTATCACCACTATCAACGGTCGGCAACCATCCTCCGGTTTCCTGAAGTTGAAGTGGTTCGGATTGGTAGCTGCTACGAACTCATCTCTGACGTAGTCATGCGTCAGTATGGTATCGAGCTGCCCGCGGACCCGGGACGGGACAAGTTGCCATCGGGTCATCTGAAGGAATTTGAGTTGCTGCGCGCGCCCTGATTGCCTCGATATAAACGGGCGTTTCTGTCATCACTATTCGCTACGGGCTCACCATGCGGTGAGGCGAAAACTGAAGGGCGTCGAGCGCCATGAAGTGGCCACTGCCCGTGGCTCCTTCATCGCTTCCGGTATCGGTGTAAGCAGAACGTGCGATCCGGCTGATTGAGAAGCCGGATCCATATTTGACGGAATCCGCAGCGTCCGGTTAAATCCCATTCCGCCGCCGACGCCGCGTTCGTGCTCGGAAATGCGGAACGAGTGGTAATTGTGCCGGGTTGTGCGGCCTTGTGCGAAAACACCGATGCGCGACACATCACATGAGCTTGTCGCACATCAGCTCGATCATCTTTCCCCGAAGCCACAAGCTCGCCTGGTCCTGCTCGCTGCTGCGATGCCAGTACAAATGCCATTCCAGTTCGGAGAGCGGAAACGGCAGATCGACCATGCGCGCGTCGTGACGCTTCAGCAGCTGTGTCGGCGCGGTCAGCGCAAGGTCGGTTCGCAAGGCGACGAGCGGCGCGACCATGTAATGCTGCACGCGCATTTGTATGCGCCTCTGCTTGCCTAGCCGCTTAAGCTCGGCGTCGACGATCCCGCTCCCCTGACGCCGGCTCGACACCTGAATATGGCCAAGCGCGAGGTAGTCGTCCATCGTGAGTGTCTCGCCGGTGAACGGATGATCGTGGCGCAGCATGCAGGCGTACCGGTCGCGGCCGAGGCGCGCCTGATGCAGCTGCGGATCATCGATAAGCGGCGCGTCGATGGCAAAGTCGATCTTGCCGGTGGCGAGCGCGGTGCTGACCTCGCTTCGCGGGGTGAAATAAGACTCGATGCGCATGCCGGGCGCCTGCTGTTGCAACAGTTCGCCGAGCGTCGGCAGCAGGATTGCTTCGGTCAAATCGGGCATGCTGAGGCGAAAGGTGCGCTCGGACGCGGCCGGGGCGAAGACGTCGCCTTCGGTCGCGCTCGCCTCGAGCAATTGCAGCCCTTCACGCACGCGCCCGATGATGTTCTCCGTGAACGGCGTAGGCACCATTCCGGACGACGTGCTGACGAACAGCGGATCATCGAACGCCTTGCGCATGCGTGCGAGCGCATTGCTGACCGCGGGCTGCGTGATGAAGAGCGCCTCGGCCGCGCGGGTCAGGTTGCGCTTCTCGTAGATCGACTCCAGCACCACGAACAGGTTCAGATCCAGCTTCGGTGAACGCATCTCACAGTCTCCGTTTGCCCATCATCATAAACGGGAGGCGCTGTGAGGATGCGTACGTTTGCCTCGATTTCGTCAGGCACAGTCACGCGGCGGCACGTTCAGATAGGCCGCCATTGCACCGGGTCGCTCCTTGCCTTGCGCCAGTTCCATTTTCGCGATGGCCTGGAGATGGACCTCGTCGGGACCGTCGGCGTAACGCAACGCCCGTCCCCAGGTCCAGTGATCGGCGAGCGGCGTGTCCGGGCTCACGCCCATCGCGCCGAATACCTGCATCGCACGATCGCACACCGCCGTATGCACCTGCGGAATCAGCGCCTTGATCATCGAGATTTCCTTGCGCGCCTCTTTCGCGCCGACCTCGTCGAGCAGCCACGCTGTCTTGAGCACGAGCAAGCGCGCCTGATCGATCTCGATGCGCGATTTCGCGATCCACTCGCCGATCGTGCCGTGCTGATGCAGATATTTGCCGAACGTCTTGCGCTCCTGAGCGCGCTCGATCATCAGTTCGAGCGCGAGCTCGGCCGCGCCGATCGAGCGCATGCAGTGGTGAATGCGCCCCGGCCCGAGCCGCGCTTGCGCGAGCGCAAATCCGCTGCCTTCTTCGCCGAGCAGATTCGACGCGGGCACGCGAACATTCGTGAACGTGATCTCGCAATGTCCTTCCGGCGAGATGTGACTCATGACCGGGATATTGCGTACGACCGTCACGCCGGACGTGCCTGCCGGCACGAGGATCATGCTCTGCTGACGATGGCTTTCGGCATCCGGATCGGTCTTGCCCATCACGATGAACAGCTTGCAGTTCGGATGCGCAGCGTTCGTGATAAACCATTTGCGGCCATTGATCACGTAGTCGTCGCCATCGCGGCGAATGGAGGTCGTGATGTTGGTCGCGTCGGAGGAGGGCACATCCGGCTCGGTCATCGCGAACGCGGAGCGGATTCGGCCATCGAGCAGCGGCACGAGCCATGTTTCGCGCTGCGCGGGCGTCGCGAACATGTGCAGCAGTTCCATGTTGCCGGTATCGGGCGCATTGCAGTTGAAGACTTCGGACGCCCACGAAACGCGGCCCATGATCTCCGCGAGCGGCGCGTATTCGAGGTTCGTGAGACGCGTGCCGGGCTCGCCGTCCTTCAGGTGCGGCAGGAAGAGATTCCACAGGCCCTCTGCCTTGGCCATGGCTTTGAGATCTTCCATGAACGAGACGGGGAAGCGCCCAGCGTGCACTTCGTCGTGCCACTGACGCTGCCGCGGCACGATATGCTCGTCCATGAAACTGCGCACGCGGCGCATCAGGTCTTCAACTTTCGGGTAATGTGCGAAAAACATGATGGGTTCCTTTCGCGCGGTTGGCTAGATCGTCAGGCCGCCATCGACGACGATGCATTCGCCGTTCGTATAGCTCGCCGCATCGGATACGAGATAGAGCACGGTGCCGGCCATTTCGTCGGGTTCGCCGTGGCGGCGCAGCGGGATCGCGTTGATCCAGCGCTCGTAGACCGCCTTGTCATCGAACAGCGCGCTGGCGAACTTCGTTTTGGTGAGGCCCGGCAGAATCGCATTCACGCGGATGCCGAACGGGCCGCACTCTTTCGCGAACGCCTTCGTCATGTTGACGACGGCCGCTTTGGTGATCGAGTAAATGCCCTGCATGTCGCCCGGCTGGAGCGCGTTGACGGAAGCCGTGTTGACGATGCTGCCGCGGCCCTGCATCTTCATCATCTTGCCGGCTTCGACGGACATGAAGAAGTATCCGCGCAGGTTCACATCGACGGTCTTGTTGTAGGCTGCGAGGTCCGTATCGAGGATATGGCCGAAGTACGGATTGGCCGCGGCGTTGTTGACGAGTATGTCGAGCCGGCCGTGCTTCTCGCGGATATGGCTGAACATGAGCGCGATATCTTCCATGCGGCCGACGTGGCATGCGAACGCTTCAGCGCTGGCGCCCGATACGCGGATGCGCGCGGCGACCGATTCGCAATCTTCCACTTTGCGGCTCGATACGATGACATGTGCACCTTGTTCGGCCAGCAGCGCCGCGATGGCCTCGCCGATGCCGCGGCTCGCGCCCGTCACGAGGGCGATGCGTCCCGTGAGGTCGAAGAGTTTCGTAGTCAATGTCGTTCCTTTTGACGGGTTGAGAAAGATCGTCCGCTACGCGAGCAGGTCCTCGGCGAGCCGGGCGAGCGGTTCGACCATGCGGCCGACCTCGTGCGCATCCGCGCTCGATGCATTGCCCTGCAACGCGCGCGCCTTCACGCCCTGAGCGATCGAGGCGAGGCGGAAGAAGCTGAATGCGAGACAGAAGTTCCAGTTGCCGATGTCGCTGAGACCGCGCAATGCGCAGTACTGTGCGAGGATCTCCTCCTCCTCGGGGATGCCCAGCGCAGTGCGATCGTGACCGCGAAGCCCGGTGATATGCCCCTTCGACGGCAGGCGCAGGCACATGCAGAAGTACGCGAGGTCCGCGAGCGGATTGCCGAGGGTCGAGAGTTCCCAGTCGAGCACGGCGCGCACGCGCGGCGCGACGTCGGCAAAGATGAGGTTGTCGATGCGGAAATCGCCGTGCACGAGCGCCGGGCGTGGCGAATCGGTCTGGCAATGGCTCGGCAGCCAGTCGATGAGCGCTTCCATCGGCGGGATCCGCTCCGTTTCGGAAGCGCGATACTGCTTCGTCCAGAGTTCGACCTGTCGCTGAAAGTAGTTGCCGGGCCGGCCATAGTCACCGAGACCGACGCTTTCCGGATCGACGTCATGGAGTGCCGCGAGTGTCGAAACGATCGATGCGTAGTAGTCGCGCCGCGCGTCGTGATCGACTTCGGGCAGGGCAGGGTTCCAGAAGATGCGGCCGGGCTCGTAGCTCATCACATAGAACAGGCTGCCGATGATGTCGCGGTCTTCACAGAGATGCCAGACGCGCGCCACGGGAACCGGCGTTTGCGCGAGTGCGCTCAGCACGCGAAACTCGCGATCGACTGCGTGAGCGGACTGGAGCAAAGTCCCAGGCGGCTGGCGGCGCAGGACATAGCGGCGGCCTTGTGCGTCGAGTAGCCACGTAGGGTTGGACTGGCCGCCCGCGAACTTCGTCGCATGCACCGGCCCACGAAAACCAGGGAGATGTTGCTCGAGATAAGGCGTGAGCCGGTCGATGTCGAGAGACGAGCTGGATCGTTCGCTGTTCATATGCTTCCGTGCATGACAGTTGGACTAACCGTAGGTTTGAAACGCGTGACGCTGTGGATCGTCGAGATGCGCGATGCCGTTGAAGCTCGATAGCTGAATCGCTTCGCGGTTGAAGAAGCAATGCGTAACGCTGCTGTTGCGGACCTGCATGTTGAGTTCGATGGCCATCGCAGCAGGGGCTTGCAAGATCTGCTGCATGAAAGCGCCTATCACGCCGCCGGAAGTGACCACCAGGACGCGTCGTGCGCCGCATTGCTGAATGGCCGCGCGCGCAGCGGCCACGCGCTTCTGAAACGCGCGCCATGTTTCGGGCACGCGATCGTCGAGGGCGCATTCACACCAGAGATGCAGGACCGCCCGCAATGCCTTGAAGAATTCACGCGGGCTGCGTTTCGCGGATTCGACGAGACGGAGATCTTCATCGCACAGGGCGCGAAAGAGGGCGTGAAAGTCGTATTCGTCGAGTCCGGGATGAATCTCGCATTCGACGTCGGCACCCGATGTGGCGAGGCGGATCGCGTCGAGCGTCTCGGCGTGACGCAGCAGCGAGCCGGTCATCACCCGATCGAATCGGATGCCATTGCGCGCGAAGTGCTCACCGAGCCAGATGCTCTGCTGTTTGCCGGTATCCGAGAGACGATCGTAGTCCTGGCTGCCCAGTGACGCCTGTCCGTGCCGCACCAGAAAGAGTTCTGCCATTGCTTCTTCCGCGATTCAAGTCGGTGGAAGCAGCTTAGGGGCGTCGCCGGTATTGATGAACTTTATTTTTTGAATGCGTGGTCATTCACGGTGGTGATGGACGATCGCATGAGCCGATCGATCCCAGGGACAGCACACGGGAAATACATCGGCGCTGTGCTCGGCGATGCGTAGGAAGTCTCGCCCGGTCGACTTCCGCGCGCGGCGTTGCGTCTCGCTCGGCGTATTCCGCGCACAGCGCCTCGGGAACTCGCGCGCGCTAGCACCGGCGCTTCGGTGACCGCACCCAATCGGTTGGGCGCAATTCAGTTGGTGTTTCCCCCTAGCTCATCCACCTTGATTGTAGGCCTCTGCGCCGCTAATATTTGGCCGTTGAGACGTTATTTATAGGCCGACAATACGTAATATTGACAAGGGTGATTTGAAAGGGCAGCGGCCGCTGGCCGCGAGCCGGATGGCAATCATGCGGCGGCCTGCGCTGCGACCCGGTGCACTTATCGGGCGTTGAGCATGTGCGTGGTTGAACAGATCGGACATCGTCACCCGATGTATTGCAAACGTTGTTGTCAAAGAGGAAGGAGGAGATTTCCATGCAAGTGACAGAGCAAATGCAGCGAGACTTGGCGCGTGACGGTGCCATCGTCGTCCGAGGTCTGTTCTCGCCGGAGCGGCTCAAGCGGATGCGGGAGGCTTTCGACTATGGGATCGCTCACCCGAGCCCGTTGCACGGCCTGGCCTATGAGGGGACGCCCTATGAGACCTTTAACGACTACGGCAACGTCGAGAACCGCGATGTGCACGTCGCGACGGTCAAGGAATTGGGACTCGATGAATTCGTGGCGTCTCTCTGGGACACTGAGAACTTGTGGTTTGTCGGAGAAGAACTGTTCATCAAGAAGGGCGGCAATGCCGGCCGGTCGCCTTGGCACCAGGACAACTCGTACGTGCCGGTGAGCGGGCCGCAGATGCTCAACATCTGGACCAGCTTCGAAAAGATTCCCCGGCATAACGCACTCGAATTCGTCCGCGGTTCCCACGCCGGCGTTCAGTACAACGGCACTTCCTACAACGATGCGAATGACCACACCGCGCCGCTGTGGATCGATTGCGAGTGGCCCCGGCTCCCCGATATCGAGGCCGACCGCGCCAAGGACCCGGCGGCGTGGGATGTCTTTACCTGGGATCTGGAGCCTAGCGATGCGCTGGTGTTTCATTCCGGCATGCTGCACGGCGGCGCTCCAGTGACCCCGGATTGCCCCGATCGCCACACGCTGGTCTACCGGTTCTACGGCGACAAGGTGTATTACCGGCCTCTGCCGACCCGCGGGTGCAACTTCCCTTACGACATCAGTGAGCTCAACGATCCGTCGCTGGAACCGGGCGAACCGTACCGGTCGTCTTCTTGCACGCAGCTGCGATGACCCGCAGGACATCGAACCGGGCGCGACGATCATAATTTTCGATGCCGTGTTCGCACGGCACTTAACTTTATTCTGCCAGGGCACGGTCGGAAACGTTCATGAACTGTCGCGATACGTACTTCCAGAACCGTAGTCGCGACAGCCCTGGCCGATGCCGTCCGTTCGCTGGCGATGCGCCATGCTGCTGGGCCCATGCGCAGTTGACCGAACCTGGCGATCGCTCAACGAATCGCTGAACCGGACCCGCGCCACGCAGTTTCAGGTTGAACAGCAGAGTTTTTCCTGGTGCGCGCCTTCCGTCAGGAGTTTGCAGACGGGCTCGTTGTGTACCTCGAGGTCGCGAAGCATCAATTCCTCTTGCCACTCGTTAGCAACCCGAATGGAATGCTTGTCGGCCAGCGGATGAACGATAGCGTCACACCAGTTTCGTAGACCCATGCATCGATGCGTCTTGCTGGCGACCTCCGGATCGTTGTCCACCTTCATGGATGTGGGCAAGCCTCGTGCTTTCTCCGATCGCTTAAGAACTTGCTTGACTCGCACACCCGGCAATGAGTTGTCAGCCTTGATAACCAGGAGCTCGCGTGCTCGCGACTGCTTCGGTAACCGAATCAAATCGTTCTCGCGTCGTTCAGTCGGTGTTTCTCCCTAGCGTGACGACCTTGCTTATGGGCCGAGTCGCCGCTAATATTGGGCCGCGTATACGTTGTTTTTAGGCCGACAAGACGTGGTTTGAGGCGGGCTTGCGAAAGGCGATGGCTGGAAAGGTGACGGCCGCTCTGTTTCTCAACGAGATTTCAATTTGAAGGGTGGAGCAGCCGGTTTCGCACCCCCTGTTTTCGTCAATTCATCTAGGTAGAGAGGTTCACATCATGGCAGTGACCACCAAGCGTCAATCGATTGTTCCGCCGCCGTTTCAGGCGTTCTACGACGCGTACCACTTCTCGCCGGCGACACGCGTGGGCGACACGATCTGGGTCTCCGGTCAGGTCGGGGTCGACGCTGACGTAAAGCCCGCTGAAGGCATGCAGGCGCAGGCACAGATCGCGTTCGAGTGCGTGAAGCTCGTGCTCGAAGAAGCCGGTGCAAGCCTGGCTGACGTCGTTGAACTGACGACCTTCCACACTGATTTGCGCGGCGAATTGGAAGCGTTCACGACGATCAAGGATCAGTACTTCCCGAGCCGCTATCCGTCATGGACCGCCGTGGGTGTGACGCAGTTGGCCCTTCCCGGTCTGTGCGTCGAGATTCGCGCGGTGGCGGTGGCGGGGTCCGGCGAAGGCTGAGGGGTTCGGCCCCGACGCGTCAGGAATGAATCAGATACCACGTCTCACATATAAGAGTGAGATCGGAAGGAGAGTCATGATGAAAAAGCACACCATCGGAGCCTTGTCCGCCATTGCGGCCGCCTTTCTGCTGATGGCCGGAGCGGCTGTTGCGGACGACCTTACGCCCGAAGGCGGCGATCGGGCGGCGAGCAAGGATGGCGCGGTGCCGGCCTATACGGGCAAGCAGTCTGCGGAGCCTGGCTGGGAGTGGGGCAAGGTTCGCGGTGATTTCTGGAAGCACAAGAACGAGAAGCCGTTGTACTCGATTGACGCATCGAACGTCGATAAATACGCTGACCAGTTGACGCCGGGCCAGATTGCACTGCTCAAGCAGCAGAAGGGCTACCGGATGGATGTCTATCCATCGCATCGCGAATGCCAGGTGCCAGACTTCGTTGCGCAGAACTCCAGGGAGAATCTCACGGCGGCAAAACTCGATTCAACGGGCGAGCAACTGCAGACCGCGGCGCTTCCGGGCGTCGCATTCCCGCAGCCGAAGAACGGAGCTGAAGCGATCCTGAACTATGAAACGCGATACCGGGGCGAAGGCATTGAATGGCCAACGGATCAAACTACCGTTTCGTCTCGCCCGGGTGGCGGCGAAGCGATCGATGTTGTCGGGCCGCAGGTGTACTACTTCCCGTCGGGCAAGGTTGGCAAGACCACCCCGCAGGACGTCGACCAGCTCAGTAACGCCATCTACTTCCAGATGAATTCGCCCGCGGCGCTGGCCGGACAGGCCTTCGTGCAGCGTCAGTATTTCGACAAGGACTCGGAAACCTACTACTACTTTCCCGGACAGCGACGGGTAAGACGCATGCCGGCCTACACGCACGACGCGCCGCTGATCGGCTTCGAGAACCAGTACCTGGTCGATGAATTCAACATGTTCAACGGCTCCATCGACCGCTTCAACTGGAAGCTGGCGGGCAAGAAGGAAATGATTGTCCCGTATGACGATTTCGGCATGTACAACTTCAAGGACAAGCTGCATGACGCCGCCACGCCCAATGGCCTCGCATCCGGGCACCGTCGCTACGAGGTGCACCGCGTCTGGGTGGTCGAGGCGACGCTCAAGCCGACGGCGCGTCACGCCGCGTCGAAGAAGGTCTTCTACCTGGACGAGGATAGCTGGCTCGCGCTTGTAGGCGAGGACTATGACGCGCAGGGCAAGCTCTGGAAGGTGCGCGAGAGCTATCCGATCCCGGTGTGGGAGCTGGGTGGCGCCTGCGACAACGAGGTCTGGGCACAGTACGACCTGACCAACGGACGTTACCTGGTCGATTCATCCACCTTCGGTCAGGGCAAAGACATCCACTGGTACCAGCAGATCAACGATCCGCGCTTCAAGGTTGACTTCTATTCGGCGGAGTCGCTGCGGTCGGTAAGCGAGCGCTGACGCTCGCTGGGAGGTCAGGGTCCGGCGCACGCGAATCGCGTGTGCCGGCTTGGAGGAGGACGGCAGGGCAGAACCATGAAAACGAAGATTATCGGCAGATATGTTGCGGTATCGCTGGCCATGTTCGGAGCGGCAGCGTCGAGCGCGTACGGTTACGAGTTCACGACAGGGGTCAACGATCTCACGGGCTCGTGGGTGACCAACCTGACGGCAGGCGCGGCGATCCGGACCAAGAGCCCGAGCTGCTCGCTGACAGGCGATCCCAATTCCGGGGGGTGCGGCGCGGCGGCCAACACCAATCAATGGGGATTCGGCGACAACGGTGACCTGAATTACCGTAAAGGACAGGCCTTCAGTACCTACGTGAGCGCGACCAGCGAGCTGCTGATGAAGATGCCGAGCGCCGGTCTCAAGTTCATGATCCGCGGCACAGGGATGTACGACTTCCTCGCGAAAGACACAGCGAGAACGCCACTGTCGAGCACCGCATCGGCGCAGGTCGTCTACGATGCCCAATTGCTCGACCTGTGGGGCCAGAAAGATTTCACGATCGGCGGGCGGTCCGCTCACGTTCGGCTGGGCAACCAGGTGATCAACTGGGGCGAGAGCTTGTTCGCACAGGGCGGCATCAATACCACGAACTCGCTCGACATCCAGAAGCTGCTGGTACCGGGTTCGCAACTCAAGCAGGCGCTGCTTCCCGCACCGATGGTCAGCTTCGCGGCCGATCTTTCGCATGGATTCAGTACTGAGGATTACTACCAGTTCAATTGGAACGGAAACCGCTATCCGCCCGTCGGGTCTTACTGGTCGACGACGAACAGCTTGGGCCGCGGCACGCAGCCGCTCACGATCAGCACGGCTAACCTCAACGTGGCGGGTCCCAGTGCGGGGACGATTGCCGGGTCGAATAGCGGCAACCAGAATGTGCTCGACGGAATCAACAACGGTCTCGTCAATGGCACATTCGCCGGGCCGCCCTTCTTTGATATCGGTCTTCCCGTCAACTGGCAGGCGCCGTCGAAGTACAAGCCGCAGTTCGGCTTCAAGTTCAACTATGCGCCGCGCTCCTTCGGAGCGAACTTCGCGTTCTACTACATCAACTACACGGACAAGTCCCCTGTGCTTTCGTCACTGGCCAACGGGACCGAGCAGTGGTCGTATCTGCAGAACCGGCAACTGTTCGGCGTCAGCGCGAATTTCGGGCTGGGCGACTGGGCGATCGGTACGGAGCTGTCGTACCGGCCTCATGACGCCGTGGCGCTGTCGAGCTGCTACGGCGCTGGTGGCCCGCTTGATCTGAACACCGATGGTGTGCCAGGTGTTAACTGCCAGCAGTGGACCGACATGAAGAAGTTTCAGTACGACATCAATGGCATCCTCGCCCTTACGCGCAGCGAGTATCCGTTCCTGAAGCTGATCGGCGCGGATTCAGCGACGCTGAGCGCGGAACTGACGTGGATCTACTACCCGGGCCTGAGGTCGAGCGGCATCACGCGCACGATCAACGGACAGGGGGTGACGCAGGTGCCGCAGGCGGGCTACCTGCCGTGGCTGAACAACAACTCGGGTTTCGGCTATCCGATCGGCATGGCGCAGGGCACCTCGAGTTCCGTGGGCGCGACAGTCGACTTCAACTGGACTTACGACGGTACGTTGATTCACGGCTGGCAGGTTACGCCGGGCGTGACCTTTGCCGATAGCCTTTACGGGTACACGCCAACGCTCAGCGCGAACTACATGCAGGGCGCGAAGTCGTTGAACCTCTACGTGCTGTTCAACCAGAACCCGACCACCTGGCAAGCCGGCATCAACTACACGATGTTCTGGGGCGGCCATAACACCGTGGGGAATCCGTATTCGGACCGAAACTTCGTCGGGTTGTTCGTCACCCGGAACTTCTGACGGATCGATTGGCGACCGACGGCGCACCGCGTGCGTCGTCGGGAGATTTAAGGGGTAATGTCGTGTTGAAACGTCTAGTCAGCCGCCTGGAAAAGGCCTTCTTCGGCCATCGCGCGCTCGTGATCGGTGTGATCGGCCTGTTTACTGCTGTGATGGCGGTGTTTGCCGTGCAACTGCGGATGGATGCCGGCTTCGAAAAGCAGATGCCGATCGGCCATGAATACATCCGCACGTTCCAGAAATACCGGAACGATCTGCTTGGCGCGAACCGGATCACGGTCGTCGTGCGCGCGCGGCATGGCTCGATCTGGACGCCGCAAGGGTTGACGCGCCTGTACAAGGTCACCCAGGCCGTCATCTATCTGCCGAACGTCGATCGCGTCGGGGTGCGCTCACTATGGACACCGAACGCGTTCGTCAACGAAATCACCGACGAAGGTTTCCGTGCGGAACCGGTCATCTCGGGCAACGTCACGCCGGATCAACTGACGCCGGAGATCGTCGCGAAGATCCGTCACGCGACGACGGCGGGCGGCTATATCGGCACACTCGTGTCGCACAACGAAGACAGCGCGATGATCACCGCCGAACTGAACGAGCGCGACGCGACCGGCAAGGTGCTCGACTACGTGGCGTTCAACCATACGCTCGAAGCGAAGATCCGCGCGTTCGAGGATGCCAGCTACGAAGTGCAGATCATCGGCTTCGCGAAGCAGATCGGTGACATCGCCGACGGGGCGACCGGCGTGCTGGGCTTCTGCGCGATCGCGCTGTTGCTGACCGCGCTTGCGGTCTACACGTATTGCCGCTCGGCGCGCCTGACGGTGCTGCTGATCGTCTGCTCGCTGTCGTCGCTGGTCTGGCAGTTCGGCACGCTGAAGCTGCTGGGCTTCGGGCTCGACCCGCTCGCGGTGCTGGTGCCGTTCCTGGTGTTCTCCATCGGGGTCTCGCACGGCGTGCAGCAGGTCAACTTCATCGTGCGGCAGATCGCACGCGGACATAGCTCGTTCGATGCGGCGCGCCATAGTTTCATCGGCCTGCTGATCCCGGGTGTGCTGGCGCTTGTCACCGCGTTCGTGTCGTTCATCACGCTGCTGCTGATCCCGATTCCGATGGTGCGCGAACTGGCGATCACCGCGTCGCTGGGCGTCGGCTACAAGATCGTCACGAACCTTATCCTGCTGCCGGTCGCGGCGTCCTATTTCAACGTCACCCAGGCGTATGCCGAAAAGGCCCAGAAGCGTCAGGCGCGGCGCTCGGCGCTGCTGCGCCCGCTCGCGCGGGTGGCCCAGCCGAAGGTGGCGGAGGCGATGCTGGCCGTGACGCTGGTGGTGTTCGCGCTAGCGGTGTGGCAGAGCCGCGACCGCGTGATCGGCACGCTGCAGCCGGGCGCACCGGAGCTGCGCGAAGATGCGCGCTTCAACCGCGACGCGACGTCGATCGCCCGCAACTACGACATGGGTCTGGACTGGCTGACGGTGGCGGTCGAGTCGAACGGCAAGGCGTGCGACAACGCGGCGGTCGGTCAGTATGAAGACGAATTCTCGGCGGCGATGCGCACCGAGCCGGGCGTGGTGTCGGTGCAGTCGTACTCGGGACTGCTGCGCACCTACAACGCGGGCTACAACGAAGACTTCCCGAAGATGAACGTCGTGCCAATCGACGCCGAGAACTACGGCGCGGTGTCGGTCGATGTCCAGCGCATCAAGGGCTTCATGAAAGCGGACTGCAACATGACCGCCGTCCACCTGTTCCTGACCGATCACAAGGCGACGACGATCAACCGGATCCTCGCCGACGTGAAGCAATACGCCGCGTCGCACCCGTTCCCCGGCGTCCACCTCCGCCTCGCGGCTGGCAACGCGGGCGTGCTCGCCGCCACCAACGACGAGGTAGAGAAGAGCGAACTGCCGATGATGCTGTACGTGTACGCCGCGATCGTCATTCTCGTGTTCGTGGCGTACCGCGACTGGCGCGCGATGGTGGCCTGCTGTGTGCCGCTGTCGGTGGCGACCTTCATCGGCTACTGGTTCATGAAGGAGCTCAGGATCGGTCTGACGGTGGCCACGCTGCCGGTGATGGTGCTGGCGGTGGGGATCGGCGTGGACTACGCGCTTTACATCTATAACCGGTTGCAGATGCACCTGGCCGATGGCGATCCGATGCTGACGGCGATGGAACGCGCGCTGGAGTTCGAGTGCGTGGCGACGATCTTCACGGCGATCACGCTGGCGGTCGGCGTCGCGACGTGGAGCTTTTCCGCGCTGAAGTTTCAGGCCGACATGGGCAAGCTGCTCGCGTTCATGTTCCTCGTGAATCTGGTGATGGCGATGACGGTGCTGCCGGCGCTGGCGTCGGTCCTCGAGCGCTGGTTTCCGCGCAGCAAGCCGGCGCATGCGCCCAGCGTGCTGATCCACTGACGTCGGTGCCCCCATTTCAGAGACATAGCCATGATCAAGACTCTCGTAGCCGGAATCGTGCTTGCCGCGGCGACGGTATACGCAGCCCCGTCGGCTTTGGCCGAACCCGACGGAACGATCGCAGCCTGGTCGGCGAAGCCGGCGCACGTGTGGGCGGCGCCGACCCACATGATGCTGATGGACGCGACACGCGTCGGGTCGCGGATCGTCGCGGTCGGCGAGCACGGCATCGTGCTGCTGTCCGACGACGACGGCAAGACCTGGCGGCAGGCGCGACGCGTGCCGGTGTCGGCGACGCTGTCGGCCGTGTCGTTCGCGGATGCGAAGCACGGCTGGGCCGTCGGCCAGTGGGGGGCGATTCTCGCGACCGACGACGGCGGCAACACGTGGGTCGCGCAGCGGCTCGACACGTCGGTCGACCAGCCGCTGTTCTCGGTGCTGTTCACCAGCGCGCGGGACGGCATTGCCGTCGGCCTGTGGTCGCTGATGCTGCAGACGCACGACGGCGGCAAGACGTGGGCACGCACGACGTTGCCGAAGCCGCCCGGCGGCGGCAAGGCCGACCGCAATCTCTATCATGTGTTTGAGGGCTCCGCACACGCGCTCTACATCGTGTCCGAGCAAGGCATGGTGCTCAAGTCGGCCGATGCCGGCGCGAACTGGGCCTATCTGCCGACCGGCGGCAAGGGCACGTTGTGGTCGGGCGTTGCGATGCCGGATGGCCGGATCGTGGTCGGCGGCCTGCTCGGCAGCCTGTTCGAGAGTCGCGACGGCGGCACGACGTGGGCCGCGCTGAATACCGGCGCGCACAGCTCGATCACCGATCTGGTCGCGACCGGCGGCGGGCTGGTCGGCGTCGGGCTCGACGGGCTGACGTTCACGCAGCGCGTCGCGGGCGGCCCGGTCGATGTCGCGCAGCGCGCGGATCGCGCGACGCTCACCGCCGCGCTGATCGACGCGCGCGGGAAACCGATGTTGTTTTCGCAGGATGGTGTACTGACTGGGCTTTGAGCAGACTTTTGATTCTGGTCCAGACGCATCGGGCACCCTGGCCATACCTGAAGAGTGAAAAAGAAAATGAAGGACGACATAGCATCGAGTGCAATGCCGGAAAACCAACCGGATGTACCGACCCGGCGTCAACTCCTGCGTATGGCGGCTGTGGGCGCCGCATCGCTGGTGGCTGGCAAGGTATCGATGGCTGAAGGTGTTGTCGCGGCACCGGCGGATCAAAGCATCCTGGACGTCGCCATCATCGGTGCCGGGCTGGCGGGGCTGACGGCCGCGCGTGACTTGAAGCGCGCCGGGTGCGAATCGTTCGTCGTGTTGGAGGCGCGCAACCGCGTTGGCGGACGCACGTACAACCATGACCTTGGAAACGGTGTGGTGTCGGAAGCCGGCGGTCAGTGGATCGGTCCCGGCCAGACGGCCATTGCCGATCTGGCACGCGAGCTTGAAGTCGATACCTTCCCGACCTTCTACGCGGGCAAGACCACGGTGCTGGCTGGTGATGTCAGGGTGGCGCAGGATTTTCACGGCGGCATCGGCACCGACGATGCGATCGGCGCGAAGCTCGGAGAACTCGCGCGCGGCGTGCCTTCCGATGCACCGTGGGAAGCGAAGGATGCGGCCGAGCTCGACAAGCTGACATACGGTGACTGGCTGTTGAAACAAGGCTTGAAGTATGAGGATGGATATTTCATGGGCCTGGCCGCGAAGCTGACGACGGGCGGTGCCCCCGCACAGCTCGGGCTGCTGTTCTATCTGTCGATGATCAACAGCGCGAGCAACAGCCTGGACCAGCTCGAATCGACCAAGGGCGGCGCGCAGGAAACGCGCTTCGTCGGCGGCTCACAGATCCTCAGCATCAAGATGGCGAAGGGTCTGGGCGACAAGGTCCGACTGGCCAGCCCGGTACGCAAGATTGCCGGCTGGAATCGTGACGTTGTCGAGGTCCACACCGACCAGGGTGTGGTGCGCGCGCGCCGTGTCATCGTTGCGATGAATCCGGCGCTGTGCAACCAGGTCGTCTACGATCCCCCGTTGCCCGACGGGCGCACGCAATTGCAGCGGCGCTGGCCGGCGAACGCGCCGATGCGCAAGACGGTGCACGTCTATGAGAGGCCGTTCTGGCGGGACGACGGCCTGAACGGCCAGATCTTCCAGGTCGGTGGCCCCGTTTCCATGGCCTATGACAACTCGCCTCCCGACCTGTCGGTTGGCATCATCAGCGCATTCGTGTCGCCGGCTTCGCTGCCAAGTGATGCCAAGGCGGCCGAGCAGATGCTGTCGGCGATTTACGCCAAGGCATTCGGAGGCAAGGCGCTGCACCCGAAGCAGTTCCACGACCAGGACTGGGGCAAAGTCGATCCGTGGACGCTGCAATGCATTCATCCTTTGCCGCCCCGCTTCCTGACGACGTGGGGGAAGTTCCTTCATCCGTCGATCGGCAAGCTGATATGGTCGGGTACCGAGACGGCCGACATCTGGGCCGGCGCGATGGACGGTGCGGTGCGCTCCGGCCACCGGGCCGCGTTGCAAGCACTGGCGGCTCTGGCCCATCAAGGCGAGGTGGCGTAAATGCAGCGGACCTTATTCATGGTCGCCATCGTGGCAGTTGCGGCAGCGGTCGGCGCGGGCGTGCTCTACGGACGCGATTTGACGGATGGCATGCGCTATGAAAAGGCCATGTCCCAGATCGGCGAGGCCAGCAAGGCCAACGCCGGCCCGTGGCCGCAGCCGCAGGAGACTTGCTTCGTCTGTCACGGCCCACGGGGCCAGTCGCTCAACGCCTGGTACCCGGCGCTGTCGGGCCAGCCCAAGGTCTATATCGCAGCCCAATTGCACGCGTTTGCCAATGACCAGCGGCCCAACCCGTACATGGGGCCGCTCGCGAAGGGCCTCACCGATGCGCAGATCGACGCATTCGCAACCTATTTCGCGCAGCAGACGCCAGCCCGAAACGAAGATGTCGCGGCCGATGCAAAGCTCGAAAAGCGCGGGCTGGCGTTGGTCCAAGCCCGAAGTTGCCAGGCGTGCCACGGCGCGAACCTGATGGGCAAGGACTCGGCGGCACGTTTGGCAGGACAGGGGCGAGACTATCTCGCGAAGCAGCTAGCGGAGTTCAAGGCGGGCGCACGCAAGGACCCGACCGCCGCCATGAACGGCATCGCTGCAACACTGTCGAGCGAAGACATTTCCGCAGTTGCCCACTACCTGGCCGGAGTGTCGCCGGTCCGGGAGGGCATCGCTGCTCGCTGATTTGCCGGGAGGGCCTGAGATGTTCACGCCTGGTGCCCTGCGAGGGCGCCGCAGGCATGCCACCTGGATGGGGCGTTCTGCCAATCAATCGGATGCCGTGTCGCTTGTGGCAAGGTGTCCGCGTGCGATGCGAGGCGTGATCGCTATCATCAGATCCACTACGCGGTTCATGTTCACACCTTGCGCTTGCGAGCCAAACCTCAGAAGCGATGCACCATCCATCAGTGCTGCGATAAGTGTCGCGCGGGCGAGGCATTCGCGCGCGGTCGCCGACGAATCAATCTCACGGATGAGATCAGCGTAGCTTACCCGGTAGGCGGCATAGACGCCTCCCACGATTTCACGCGTGATGTCCGAATGCTGGGCTAGTGCAAACATCTCTGCCCAGAGTCGAAACACCGCAGGATCTGCAGCTTCCGCAGCGACGGACGCGGCGATATCGCACAGACGTTCTAGAGCCGGTTTGCCACTCGGCTTGCCGACATCCGCGTAGTGGTCCAGATAAGCCTGCGTCAGCGCGCCAATGGTTGAGCGGAGCAGGTCATCGTGGGTCGGGAAATAGTTTTGGAGCGCGGACGGCAGGATGCCAAGCTCTCTCGCCACCCGCGCCAACGAGAAGCTCGCATAGCCTTCTGCCGCTAGCAGGTTGCCGGCGGTAGAGATGATCTCGTTGATCTTGGTTTCTCTACGCTTTCCCTGCGCCGTCGGTCGGTAGTGGAAGGCGTCCTGAGCCGAGTGCTGCGCCCGCAGGTCCAGCAACTCTGGAGGGAACCGCCCACCTTCCCCAAAGATGCTGCCCTGGGTCTCGCCACTGCCGTGCGCGGCACGAACGAGCGCTTCGCTTTCCAGCATCTCTGTAGGCGCGCTCACCACCATTTTGATGGTGCGCTTCGTCACACGAACGAACTCGATATAGTCCTTTCCGAGGTAATCGCCGTGGGAGGCGAATATAGTCATGCCGTCGATCTGCGCGACGATCACAGCCGCACGCACCAGGCACTCTTCGCCGGTCAGCGTCGGATGGAGTTCTGACAATAACTTCGCAAGGATCCCTCGAAACCGCACCTGAACCTCGTGCAGCAGTTCAGTGGCATAGGCTTCACGTGAGGCGAACGCCATGAGTTCCACCATGAACTTCGGCAGATCGGTCTCGTTGATGGTCTGGAAAATATGGTTGATCAGCGCAGAGCAACGTTGCGCTGCACCGGTGCCCGGACGACTCGCGATCGCGGTGTAGTCCGCCATGACCTGGCTCATGTATGCCCGCAGCGCCGTGCTCAGCAATTCATCTTTCGTTCGAAAGTAGTACTGGAGATTTCCGTGTGTGATGCCCATGCGATCCGCCACGCGGCGTGTCGCGAATCCAGCATAGCCATCCTCCTGAAATACCTGGCGCGCAGTACCAAGGATCTCCCGGATACGCAGTTCCCGATTTCGTCGCGTTGACGGCTGCCTGGTTTCTTCGGAATGGTCAGGGTTGTTTTGCTTGACCGCGCCATTTTGCACTTTGGCTCTCCCATCACGTTAAAAGACAGTCCAAATTATAGGCCGATACGATGGAAGGGGGGAACGCCGCGCCGATTTTCCATGCCTAGGCGTGTCCATAGTGGCTACCTGAGTACAGCCGTCGAACACAGCCGGACTTCCTGCACGCCCCTCCGCCCACACCAACCACGTACTGGACGCTTCGGCAGCCGCGCCACCCGTCTCCCGCACCATGCGAAATTGCCGCGATGCGACATCGTTTGTGCCGGGTTTGGTCGGTGTTTTCCCTATTGCGATCACCTTGCTTGTAGGCCGTATCAACGTTAATATTGGGCCAATTAAATGCAGTTTGTAGGCCATCAAAACGTCGACATGTGGTGGCGAAGGCAGAATGGGACGCATCGCTCGATCTCGAGATCGAGCAGACATGCCGCACCGGCTTCGACCGACTGACGCGCAAGCAGCTTCCCGCATCGATTTGATTAACCCGATGTTCAACAACAGAGATATCAGGAGACAACCATGGCAAAGCACCCCGTCGTCGTCTATGGCGCAAGCGGTTACACCGGCATGTTGATCATGGACTGGCTGATCGATCAGAACATCCCGTTCACCGCGGTCGCGCGCAACGCAGGCCGGGCGAAGGAGATGATGGCGCAGCGTGTCGTGCGCCTCGAGTCGGCCAAATACGAAATCCTCGAGGTGGAACACAACGTGGATTCGCTCGCGAAGGCATTCAGCGGCGCAAAGGTTGTGTGCAACACCGTTGGTCCGTTCTTCAATTTTGGGCTGGTTGCGGTGGAGGCGGCACTCAAGGCAGGGTGTCATTACCTCGATACCACCGGCGAGCAGCACTTCATCCGCCAGGTGCGCGATCAGTTTGGCGAACAGTTCCGTCAGGCCGGTTTGCTGGCGTCGCCGTCGAACGCGTACATGTACACGTTCGCTGAGATTGCGGCCGAGCTGGCGCTCGAGACGCCGGGTGTCGATGCGCTGGAGACAGCGACCCTGGCGCGCGGACTGCGTGGCGCTGGTGCCGGCGTGAGCGTGGGCTCCGCCGCCACCATCTTCGAAAGCTATCGCCAGGAATCCTGCTATCTGTGGGAAAAGGAGCTGGTGCCGCACGAGAAGCACGCTTCGTTCTCCGTCGCCTCCCCCGATTTTCTGCAACCGGTATTCGCTCTGCCGTGGGGAGGCACTTCGCTGCCGGTGTACTTCCAGCACGATTCGCGCGTGCGCAGTTGCATCTCGAGCGTTGGCTTCTACGACAACAACGCGATGCGAATGGTCCATGAGCTCGGCCAAAAGTGGGATGCCGAGTACGCGCACCTGCCGCGCGAGCAGCAGGACGCGGTGCTGGCTAAGCTCGTCGATTCGACTACGCCGATCATGCCGCCGCGCGAGCGCACGTCGTCTCACCGTACCGTTGACTTTGCAATTGGCCGGGGTCAGCTCGCTGCGGTACGCGCGACCGTGCACGGGATCACGCCGTATATCTCCACGGGTGCTATCCAGGCCGCCGGCGCGATCAAGCTGATCGACGGCGATACCGCCAAGGTCGGGTTCGCGTCCGGCTCGCAGGCGTTCGGGCATCGCTACCTGCTCGGCTTCCTTGAGCAGCGCGGCTTGGCGCGCGCCACGATCTCGCAGCTGTAATCAGGTCGTCATGCGGCTCTGACTTGAGCGTCAGGCCGTAGCAGGACACACGAAGCACGCCCCGGATGCTGTCTCGGGGCGGCACTGAACATCAATTTCGACCCGTATGCGGCAGGCAGGAGTCGTTCCGTCATCGACCCGGTATGGCGCCAGAGGAATACGAAAATGGCAATCATTGATTTTTTCGACCGCGGGTGGCGCATCAACCCCCACGGCATCGCTTATATCCAGGGCGAACGCAGCTTTTCGTTCCAAGAAATCGGCGAGCTTTCGTGTCGCATCGCCAACGGGCTGCTGGCTGCCGGGTTCGAAAAGGAAGCCAAGGCAGCGGTGTGGGCGGACAACGACGTAATGGGGTGGGGCTGCGCGCTCGGCATGTGGCGCGCCGGCATGGTGTACATCCCCGTCAACGGGCGCAACGCGGCGGCCGAGAACCAATACGTGCTGGACGCTTTCGACTGTGAAGCGCTGTTCTTCACCCAGGCATGTGCACCGATTCTGGAAGAACTGCGGTCCAGCCTGCCGAAGGTCAAGCTGTGGGTGTGCGTAGACGCTGAACTTCCGTGGGCACCGTCGCTCGCCACCTGGAGCGACGGTCACCTGACCACCATGCCGCGCGTCGAGTACGACATGGACGATATCGTCACGTTGTCGGCAACGGGCGGTACCACGGGTGCCCCGAAGGGCGTCATGAACACGCACCGCGCGTTCCAGACGTACTTCGCGCAATTCATGATCGCGTTCCCATATGGAACGCAGCGCCCGGTGAATCTTGCCGCTGCGCCCATGACGCATACCGCGGGGATGATGTCGCTGCCGTGTACCGCACGCGGAGGCACGGTGATCGTGCTCCCGAAGCCGGATCCCGCGCTGCTGCTCGCCGCCATTGCCAGGCATCGCGTCACCGAGTTCTTTTTGCCTCCCACGGTTATCTATCGCCTGCTCGACATCCCCGGCATCGAGCAGCAGGACTTCTCGTCGCTCAAGTATTTCCTGTACGGCGCCGCACCGATGTCGGTGGAGAAGCTCAAGCGCGCGATCGAAGTATTCGGCCCGGTGATGGCCGGCGGCTACGGGCAGACCGAGGCCGCGGCATCGATCTCCAACATGGCGCCCGCCGAGCATTTCGTCGACGGCAAGATCGCGTCTGATGAACGGCTCTCGTCGGTGGGCCGACCGAACCCGCTGATCCGCGTCGAGATCATGAACGACCAGGGCGAGGCGCTGCCGCAAGGCGAGACCGGCGAAATCTGCGTGCGCGGTGACCTCATCATGAAGGGCTATTACAAGGCACCGGACAAGACCGCCGAGACCATCGTCGGCGGCTGGCTGCACACTGGCGACATTGGCCACCTCGACGCCGAAGGCTACCTGCATATCACCGACCGCAAGAAGGACATGATCATCAGCGGCGGCTTCAACGTGTACCCGAGCGAGATCGAGCAGGTGATCTGGGCGCATCCGGCGGTGCAGGATTGCGCAGTGATCGGTGTGCCTGACGACAAGTGGGGCGAGGCGGTGAAGGCGGTCGTGGAGCTCAACGTGGGCCAGACAGTAAGCGCCGAGGAACTCGTTGCCTTGTGCAAGGAGAAGCTCGGTTCGGTCAAGGCGCCGAAGAGCGTGGACTTTGTCGGCGCACTGCCGCGCAGCACGATCGGCAAGGTGTTGAAGAAAGACTTGCGCGAGCAGTACTGGCAAGGTCAGCAACGCAAAATCTGAGATGAGCGATAGACGAATGAGCAACATCTACATTGCCGGCATCGCCATGACGGTGTTTGGCCGTCACCTCGAACGCACAATCGACGACCTCGCTGGCGACGCGCTGCGCGGTGCGCTGCAGGACGCAGGCTGCAACGCCGATGCGATCGGTGCGGCCTACTATGGCGGCATTACCAATGGGCCGTTGCAAGGTCAACTGTCGATTCCAGGACAGGTTGTGTTCAGCAAGATCGGTCTCGAAGGCATTCCGGTTTTCAACGTCGAGAACGCGTGTGCGTCCGGCAGTACCGCCGTGCACCTGGCTGCGCAAAGCCTGAAAGCGGGCGTATGCGATGTGGCATTGGCCATCGGCGCGGAAAAGATGAACGTGCCGGACAAGGCGAAATCCTTCGCGCTGTTCGAGGGCGGGTGGGACGTGTCGCGTGTCGAGGAAAACTTTGCTCACCTGATGAGGATGGGCGAGGGCGTTGAGCCGCCACCCGGCTCGGAATCCGACCGGCCCTACAGCCGCTTCATGTCGGTCTACGCGGCGATGTGCCGCTATCACATGAAGACCTACGGCACGACGCAGCGTCAGATCGCTGCGGTCTCGGCAAAGAACCACGGACACTCGGTGCACAACCCGCTTTCGCAATTCCGCAAGCCGTTCACGATCGACGAGGTACTCGCGGCGCCGCCGATCACCTATCCGATCACACTGCCGATGTGCGCGCCGGTGACGGACGGGGCTGCCGCGGCCATCCTCTGCACGGAAGAGGGCCTGCGCCGCATCGGTGCCGATCGCAAGCGTTGCATCCGGATCGCGGCAAGTGTGATCCGCAGCTTCACGCATCGGCGCATCGAAGAGCCGGAAAAACACATCGGTCGCTTGGCGGCGCTACAGGCATACGAGCAGGCCGGACTGGGCCCCGAGGACATGGACGTAGCCGAGGTCCACGATGCCTCGGCCATGGGCGAAATCATCCAGGCCGAAAACCTCGGGTTGGTCGCGCTCGGTCAAGGGGGCCCCGCTGCCGAACGAGGCGATTTCACGATCGGCGGACGTATGCCCATCAATACGTCCGGTGGTCTCGAATCGAAGGGCCATCCGATCGGCGCGACCGGCATCGGTCAACTCTATGAACTGGTCACGCAATTGCGTGGGGAGGCCGGTGCACGCCAGGTGCTCGGCGCGCGGCATGCGATTCAGGAAAACGGGGGAGGCTTCCAGGGAATCGAAGAAGCAGCGCTTGCCGTTCATATTTTGAGTAAAGATTGACGGAGTTTGAGATGACCAAGGGGCTCGATACCAGGCAGGCCGGGCAGGCCGGTCAATCCGGACTGACGAGGCGTACTTTCGTAAAAGGTGCAGTAGCGACTGCCGTTGTCGTGCCGGCCGCCGCAGCCATGCAGAGTGCGCTCACGGCGCCGCGGGACGACGCCAAAGAAGTGGCCGACCTTGAAAAATATCGGGCGCTGGGCGGATGGGTCGAGAAGCCCGATGACATGCAATCCGCGCTTGAGGGCGATGTCAGCGCGGATGTGATCGTCGTGGGTGCTGGCTTCGCAGGCCTTTCCGCTGCACTGGAACTTGCCAGGCAGGGTGCGAAAGTGATTGTCCTCGAGCGTGAGTTTGCAGGCTTTGGCGCAAGCGGGCGCAATGCCGGGTACCTGGGCGGTGCTATTGCGCTTGAATACGATCTGTTCCTCAAGGATGTCGGCAAACAACGCGCGCAGGAGATTGTCCGCTACTACGAAGACGCCGTCCCCTTCGTTGAGGGCAAGCTCAAGGAGGACGGCATCGACTGCGACTACAACCCGTCCGGGTTGATTCGCGCGGGCATTGATTCGTCACAAGAAAAAAAAGTACGCGAGGGCGTACAGGCGAGCGCGGAGTTTGGTGTCCAGTCAGCGTTTCTGGACGAGGCTCAGATGCGGGCACGGGGCATTCCCCCGGCGTTCCTGTTTGGTGAGTACACACCGCGCGGCGGCACGCTCCACCCGGGCAAGTACGTGATGGGTTTGCGGCGCGCAGCACTTCGGGCGGGTGTGAAGCTCTACGAGAACACGCCGCTGCTGTCCTATACGGAAGGGCCCCTGATTCAGGTGAAAACGCCGCACGGTAGCGCAAGTGCTCCAGTGCTGATGCTCGCCACGAACGCTTATACCCCGCAGCTCGGCCTGCTTGCGGACAAAGTGGTGCCCTTGCGGGTATCAGCCATGGAGACCGAACCGCTTTCCGCGGCACAACTGAAATCGTTGGGCTGGGCGCGACGCGAAGGCATCATGACTGCACATTGGGTCATGGAAAGCCATCGGGTGACAGCGCAAAACACGCTGCTGGTGACCACCAAGCGACTCAACTATCCGTACGGATCGAAGACGCCGAATGTACCTGACTACGATCAGTACCGTGAGCTGAGGATCGCCATGCGCGACCGTTTCCCGACCTTGAAAGACGTTGCGATGCGGGCGTGTTGGAGCGGCTATATCAGCTTCGCCAACGATGCGCTTCCGGTGGTTGGCACGACCGGAGCGAACCAGAACATTTACTACTCCGCCGGGTGTTCGGGGCATGGCGTGGCGGCCCAATCCATGGTCGGCCACATGATTGCCCAACGGATTCTCGGTACCGAGCCGCCGCTGCTCGCGGCGGTGCGCCACGAGTCGCCCTCGACGCTTCCCGAACCATTTCGATGGTGTGCCATGAAAGGGGCGCTGGCTGGCGCGGCGATTATGGACGACTGGGTAAACAGTAAGGTGAGAGGCGCCAAGGCATAAAGGCAAGCGCTTTTTAACTGCAAAAGGAAAGGAGGAGCGCAACATGATTCGCCTGAAGAAAAACGTGGAGTTGCCAGCGGCCGGGCTGACCGGTTTCGAGACGCCGCTGAGTGAAGAGGAAAGTGCGATCCAGAGCAGCGTCCACCGCTTTGCGCGCGACGTGCTTCGTCCGATTGGCCGGGAGCTCGACCGCATGAAGCCGGAAGATGTGATTGCCCCC
The DNA here is from genome assembly GCF_003002025.1 of Paraburkholderia sp. BL25I1N1. Lineage (GTDB taxonomy): Bacteria > Pseudomonadota > Gammaproteobacteria > Burkholderiales > Burkholderiaceae > Paraburkholderia. Next base: position 17,012 of record NZ_PVZB01000035.1, on the reverse strand, counting down.
GGGTCGCCATACTGGACGGCCATGATCGAGAGCGCAAAGCTCGGGCTCGACCCGCAATTGATTGCGCAATTCCCGCCAGAGATGGGTGTTCGGATCGAGTCGATTATCGGCGAAGAGCTCGGCTGGGGCGATTCCGGTCTGGCGGTTTCGCTCGGTGTTGCGGGCATGCCGTTGATGATGGCTCAATCGGTCGGCAATCAGGAACTGATCGACATGTGTACCGGCAAGATCGGCTGCTGGGCGAATACGCAGCCCGATCGCGGTTCTGACGGGGCGATTCTCTACCGCGAAGAGATCAGCGCGCATGGCAAGCAGCCGGTCGGGAACGTCTACGCCAAGGTCGGTGCAGACGAGATCATCATCAACGGGCAGTACTCGTCGTGGGTGTCGAACGGATCGGTGGCACAGGTCGCGCTCGCCTACATGGCAGCGGACTATGGGGATGGTTTCTACGGCACCGGTGAGAACGCTGCCCAGACGAACGGTATTGGCATGATCATTCCGCTCGATCTGCCAGGCATCTCGCGAGGCAAGCCGCTGGACAAGATCGGCCAGCGCGCGCTGCCGCAGGGCGAGATATTCTTCGACAACGTCAGGGTTCCGAAGCGTTTCGCCATTGCGATGAAGGAGGAATACCTCGGCAATCTGACCTCGACGTGGTCATTCGGTGGAACGCATATGTGCCAGGTCTTTACCGGCGTGGCTCGCGCCGCGTTTGAAATGGCGCTGGCCTATTGCCACGAACGCAAGCAGGGCGGCGGCTTCCTCATCGAGCACCAAATGACGCAACTGCGCCTGGGCGACATGCTGCGCCGGCTGGAGATGGCACGTGCCATTGCCCGTCGCAGTCTCGCGTTCGCGCGGATGTCGCCGCAAACCCATCCCTACGCGACTGCGCAGGCCAAGGTCAGCGTGACAGAGGAAGCCATGAAGATCACGCACGAGGCATTCCAGCTCTTCGGCGGCAACGGGACCACGCGCGAGTATCCGATCGAGAAGCTCTTCCGCGACGTCCGGTCCGCGTTGATCGAAGACGGCGAAAACTACCACCTCACAATGCGCCTTGGCGTGCTCGCAAGCCGGCTCTATCAGAACGGCTGGACGAAGGAATAAGCGGGACGCGCCGTCGCTCCCGGGTTGGAGCGGGCGGCGCATCTCCAGATTCCGCGACGGGCAGCGGCCGAGCGTTTCGGACCGCATTTGTTTGAGAGGCCGGTGCAATACGACGCTGTATTTGAATCGTGGAGCGCCTTGCCCGGCGAGCCCGGTTATGGAGCATGGCACAACGTGACGTTTCCATTAAGGAGGTCATGGTGAATATGATTAGTATGTCGAAGCAAAGTTCGATGGCGGTCCTGTTGATTTCCGTGGCTGTTGTTGCCCACGCCCGTGGAGGCGGAGTATCTCGTCCTGACCGATCGATTCCGCATTCGCTGGCTTTGTCGAGTGAGAATCCGGCCGAATCGGACGCTGCGACGGCGAAAGCAAACGTGAACATGGCTCAGGCGGCAAGCGCCAGTCCGGTTTCGGGAAAAACCCGGGCCCAAGTGCAGGCGGAAATCCTGCAGGCAGGAGAGGCGGGGATGCTTCCATCGCGCGGCTTCGACTACCCGCCGAACGCGGACACGATTTCACGGAATCGCGCGCGGTATCTGCGGCTCGAGCAAGCTTGGAAAGACGATGGAGTGCTTCCTGGCGCGAGCCAGTAGGCGACATCGAGGATTGAATCAGGAGACGAAATGAAAGTGCTGGTAGCGGTGAAGCGTGTCGTTGATGCGAATGTGAAAGTTCGCGTCAAGGCTGACGGATCGGGAGTCGATTTGGCGAACGTGAAGATGAGCATCAATCCATTCGACGAAATCGCGGTCGAGGAGGCGGTGCGGCTGAGGGAGTCCGGCGTTGCGACTGAGGTGATTGTCGTATCGTGTGGCGCGAGCATATGCCAAGAGACATTGCGGGGGGCGCTGGCGATCGGCGCGGATCGCGCGATCCTCGTCGAGTCGAACGACAGCGTCGAGCCGCTGGCCGTCGCGAAAATTCTGAAAGCGCTGGTCGACAAGGAACAGCCGCAGCTGGTGATCCTCGGCAAGCAGGCGATCGACGATGATTCGAACCAGACGGGCCAGATGCTGGCCGCGCTGGCGGGTCTCCCGCAAGCGACGTTCGCATCGAAGGTGACGATCGCCGATGGCAAGGCCACGGTTGCGCGTGAAGTGGACGGCGGCGCGGAAACGCTGTCCCTGACGCTGCCGGCCGTGGTCACGACCGACCTGCGCCTGAACGAGCCGCGCTACGTGACGCTACCGAACATCATGAAGGCGAAGAAGAAGCCGCTGGAAACGGTGAAGCCGGAAGACCTCAGCGTCGATGTCGCGCCACGTCTGAAGACGCTGAAGGTGGTCGAGCCGCCGAAGCGCGCTGCCGGCGTGAAGGTGCCGGACGTGAAGACGCTGGTCGAGAAGCTGAAGACCGAAGCCAAGGTGCTGTAAGAGGGAGCGGAAAGAAATGACGATTCTGGTGATTGCAGAACACGACAACGCGTCGATCAAGGCCGCGACGCTGAACACGGTGGCGGCGGCAGCGAAGATTGGCGGTGACATCCACGTGCTGGTCGCGGGCCACAACGCGCAAGCGGCGGCCGACGCGGCAGCGAAGATCGCAGGCGTGTCGAAGGTGCTGCTGGCCGATGCGCCGCAACTGGCCGCGGGCCTGGCGGAAAACGTCGAGGTGACCGCGCTGAACATCGCGAAGGATTATTCGCACATCCTCGCGCCGGCCACCGCGTATGGCAAGAACATCGCGCCGCGTATCGCCGCGAAGCTGGACGTCGCGCAGGTCTCGGACATCACGGCGGTCGATTCGGCCGACACGTTCGAGCGCCCGATCTACGCCGGCAACGCGATCGCGACGGTGCAGTCGAGTGATCCGATCAAGGTCATCACGGTGCGTGCAACGAGTTTCGATCCGGTTGCAGCGGAAGGCGGCAGCGCGTCGGTCGACAAGATCGAAGCTGCGGCAGATGTAGGCAAGTCGCAGTTCGTGGGCCGTGAAGTGACGAAGCTGGACCGTCCGGAATTGACGTCGGCCAACATCATCGTGTCGGGCGGCCGCGGTCTGGGCAGCGGCGAGAACTACACGAAGGTGCTGGAGCCGCTGGCGGACAAGCTGTCGGCCGCACTCGGCGCGTCGCGCGCGGCAGTCGACGCCGGCTACGTGCCGAACGACTACCAGGTCGGCCAGACCGGCAAGATCGTCGCACCGCAGCTGTACATCGCGGTCGGCATCTCGGGTGCGATCCAGCATCTGGCCGGCATGAAGGATTCGAAGGTGATCGTCGCGATCAACAAGGATCCCGAAGCGCCGATCTTCAGCGTGGCCGACTATGGCCTCGTCGGCGATCTGTTCACGCTCGTGCCGGAGCTGACGTCGTCAATTTGAGCGGGCAAGCCGAAGCGGTGACCCGCACAGGGCGGGCACCGTCATCATGTAGATAGAGGCTGTATGGCAAAAAAATCTTTTCCAACCAGTACGGCAAACCTGCAGCGCAGGCAATGGCTCAAATATGCCGGGGCCTCGGCTGCCGCGGGCACGCTCGCCGTGAGCGCCCAACAGTCGTATGCCGCCGTCACTACGGGCGCGCGAAGCACTGACGGCATTCTCGATGTCGCCATTATCGGTGCTGGACTGGCCGGCCTGACTGCCGCGCGAGACCTGCGTAAGGCGGGCTGCGAGTCCTTTCTGGTGCTCGAAGCCCGGGACCGCGTGGGAGGGCGAACGCTCAACTACAACATTCCCGGTGGGTACGTTTCGGAAGTCGGCGGACAATGGATCGGTCCGGGCCAGACTGCCGTCGCCGATCTCGCGCGCGAACTGGGCGTCGGAACTTTTCCAACCTATTACGACGGGAAGACAGTCGTTCTGGGCGGTGAAGGGCGCGTGACAGTCGATCTGAAGGGCACCTTCGGTACCGACGAGGCGGTCGCGGCCAAGCTCAGCAAGCTCTCGCGCGACGTCCCCGGTGGCGCGCCGTGGAAGTCTTCGAAGGTCGGCGAACTGGACAGGCTTTCGGTCGGGGATTGGCTGGCGAAGCAGGATATCAAGCCGGAAGACCAGGTGAGCTGGAATGCCAGCATCATTCTCTCGGGTGGCGCGGCGCCGGCAAAGATGGGGTTGCTGCATTTCCTTTCGATGATCAATTCGGCGGATTGCGATTATTCTCAACTCGACGCCATCAAGCACAGCGCCCAGGAAACCCGCTTCGTCGGCGGCTCGCAAATCCTCAGTATCAAGATGGCCCAGCAACTCGGCGACAAGGTCCGCTTGTCTTCACCGGTTCGCCAGATTTCCGGATGGGACAGCGACGTCGTCACCCTGCATACGGACCATGGAGAAGTACGGGCGCGTACCGTCATCATGGCCATCCATCCGGCCTTGTGTCATCAGATGCAGTTCGATCCGCCCTTGCCCGAAAAGCGTGCGGCCCTGCAGGGCGCCTGGCCCGCGCATTCCCCCGCGCGGAAGACGGCCATGGTTTACCGCCGCCCGTTCTGGCGCGACAAGGGCATGAACGGCAGCATCTTCCAGGTCAATGGCCCCATTCTTTGGGCCTTCGACAACTCCCCGCCCGGTGGGGAGATCGGGGTCATCAACGCGTTCGTCGGGAATGCGATGGTCCCGTCCGAGCGGGACGCTGCAATGGCCATGCATAAGCAGTTCTACTCGCAGGCATGGGGCGACGAAGCGCTTTCTCCCATCGCCTATCACGATCAGGACTGGAGCAAGGCCGATCCCTGGACGATTACCTGCGTTTCCGCAATTCCGCCGGGCTTCTGGAGCGCGCACGGCGAGGCGCTGCGCCCGTCGTGCGGCAAGCTGATCTGGTCGGGAACGGAGACGGCAGATATCTGGGCCGGTTACATGGATGGCGCAGTGCGTTCCGGCCATCATGACGCACTTCAGGCGCTGAATTCCCTGCGTCGAGCGTAGGACGGTATCAATGAAAAAAATTCTATTAGTTGGCATTCCTCTGGTTGCCGTCCTGCTGCTCGCCATTTTTGGTTCCGATCTGCTGGGCCTTTATCGACTTCAGAGCTATGTCACGACGTCGGCGGCCGCTTACGTTGCCGATGGCGGGCCGTGGCCGCACGTGGTGGACACCTGCACCGTCTGCCACGGAGTCAAAGGAAACTCGCTCCATCAGGGATATCCGAGCCTGGCGGGGCAGCCCGCGCCTTACCTGGAAACACAGCTCCACAATTTCGCGAGTGAGGCGCGGCGCAATCCGAACATGGGACCTCTCGCTAAGACGATGAGCGATCCGCAGATCAAATCGCTGGCTGCGTATTTCGCAAGTGTGACTCCGGTCGCGAATCACTACTTCCAACCGGATGCACGGCTGCGCGAGAAGGGACAGCGCCTGGTGGCCGCGGGCAACTGTGTCGCATGTCATGGTGCCCAACTGATGGGCCACGACCAGTTTCCGCGGTTGGCCGGTCAGGGATACGACTATCTGCTTGCGCAGTTCGACGAGTTCGCTTCCGGCATCCGCAGTGAACCCACAGGCGTCATGAAAAATCTAGCGACTGGTTTTTCGCCAGAAGACCGCAAGGCCATTGCCATCTATCTGGCAAGCCTTGACCCGAAGAAAAATTAACCTGTCAGATACAACCGGAGTTTGGAGTTAGTCATGGACCTCAGATCTGTCGTTCTCGTTCTCTCTAGTGCGTTGCTGGCGTGGAGTTCATTTTTCCACGGCTGGAAGTTCGTCAAAAGACGCAACTTTCTTCTCGGGCTGGAGATGTGGATTGTGGGTATCTCCGCGACGAACGCTATCGGATACTTTGCCACCGGGAACGCCGTTTCCTATGAGGTAGCGCATTTCTTTGACGCGTTCTCCCGTGGATTCGGCATGCCTATCATCGCCGTTGCGGGTCTGATGGCGATTACGCACGGGTACAAGCCGACAGTTCGCCAGGACGTCGCGGCATTTGTCGTCCCGGCTGCACTCACATTCGTCCTCGTGGGATCGGACTTCATCGCTCCGGTTTTGCCCTACTTCTATCTGACGATGTGGATCCTGCTGTCGATCTATCTCGCGTACTTCATTAAAAGGCTCCTGGAAATAGGTGAGACGCTCCGTGCGCTGGCCTTGGCGTTAGGCCTGGTGACTTCACTCGGCATTGCGGTCATTTATGATTTTTACAAGATCCCGGGCGACGAAACGAACGTGTTTTTCAATTTCTACACCCTTGCTTTGTGCTCGTGGGCCTACCTCATGGCGGCGATCTATCACGGCTATTGTGCTATCGAGGGAACGAAAAGCGGCGGGGCCGTGCTGAAATCGCCCACACCGTACCGCAGCTGACTTGTCTTCTCAACGCGCTCTCGAACGCCAGCGAGGTGGTCATCGTGCTGGTTCTGCCTCTGTGGATGTTGTTGTTCGGTGGGCAGTTGCTGGGCCGCGCACGAAAGCAGCCGGCACGCTTGCAAGGTGTTAGAGCGACCACCTAAGGCAACTCTCAAACGTATCTCAACACAGGATTGAATATGACTACCCTGATCGTGAACTACCCAAGCACGGAAGGTGCGACCTTTGACCGTGAGTATTACCTTTCGAAGCATGCTCCCCTTGTCGGCTCGGCGTGGAGCGAGTTCGGTCTGCAATCGGCCGAAGTCCTGTTTCCATCAACGAAAGCACAACCCTTCGCATGCGTTGCGATACTGCGTTTCAACGATCAGGCCGCGATCAATAGGGTCCTTTCTTCCGCCAAAACCGCCGAGGTAATGGGTGACGTGAAAAACTTCACCACTATCACTCCGACGATTTTCTGCGCGGACGATTGACAGATCGCTCGGCTGGCCCGACTTCGTCACTACTGTCGGGCCTGCAATCCCTGCGATGAACGACGCCATGTGAAAAATAGAATTGTCCGATGACACTATTGATTGGAATTCCTCTAGAAGCTGCCGCCGGCGAACGGCGCGTTGCGACCGTGCCCGAAGTGGTCGAGAAGCTGATCAAGCTGGGCTTTTCGGTCGCCGTCCAAAGCGGCGCCGGTGCCGGCGCGAATTTTGACGACGACGCGTATCGTGCGGCCGGTGCGAGCATCGCCGCTACGGCGGCCGAGCTGTGGTCGGGCAGCGATATCGTTTTCAAGGTCCGCCCGCCGAGCACGGAAGAAGTCGCGCTGATGCGCGAAGGCGGCACGCTGATCGGCTTCGTGTGGCCCGCGCAGAATCCCGAACTGATGCAGCAGCTGGCCGCGAAGCGTGCCACCGTGCTCGCGATCGATTCGCTGCCGCGCACGCTGTCGCGCGCACAGAAGATGGACGCGCTCACGTCAATGGCCGGCATCAGCGGCTACCGTGCAGTGATCGAGGCCGCGCATGCGTTCGGCCGCTTCCTGAACGGGCAGGTTACCGCGGCCGGCAAGGTCCCGCCGGCCAAGGTGTTCATCGCCGGCGCCGGTGTGGCCGGTCTGGCCGCGATCGGTACGGCGGCCAGCCTCGGCGCGATCGTGCGCGCGAACGACACGCGGGCGGAAGTGGCCGACCAGGTCAGGTCGCTCGGCGGCGAGTTCGTCAAGGTCGACTACGAAGAAGAAGGCTCGGGCGGCGGCGGTTACGCGAAGGTGATGAGCGAAGGCTTCCAGCAGGCGCAGCGCGCGATGTACGCGCAGCAGGCGAAGGATGCCGACATCATCATCACCACCGCGCTGATCCCCGGCAAGCCGGCGCCGAAGCTCATCACCGCCGAGATGGTGGAGTCGATGAAGCCCGGCAGCGTGATCGTGGACATGGCCGCCGAACAGGGCGGCAACTGCGAACTCACGGTGCCCGGCGAAGCCGTCGTGCGCCACGGCGTGACGATCGTCGGCTATACCGATCTCGCATCGCGCCTGTCGCGGCAATCTTCCACGCTGTATGGGACCAACCTGCTGCGTGTGGTCGAGGAGCTGTGCAAGGGCAAGGACGGCACGATCAACGTCGACTTCGACGATGATGCGATCCGCGGCCTCACCGTCATCAAGGAAGGCAACGTCACGTGGCCGCCGCCGCCGATCAAGCAGGCGGTCGTCGCGCCCAAGCCCGCGGCAGCGGCACCCGCAGCCGCAGCCGCCGCACCGGCGAAATCGAAAGGCCACGGTCACAGCGGCGAGCCGATGTCGGCCAAGTCGCTCGCGATCGTATTCGCGATCGGCGCGCTGGCGTTCCTGTGCGTCGGCCAGTTCGCACCGGCCAGCTTCCTGTCGCATTTCACGGTGTTCGTGCTCGCGTGCTTCGTCGGCTACATGGTGATCTGGAACGTCACGCCGTCGCTGCACACGCCGCTGATGAGCGTGACCAACGCGATCTCGTCGATCATCGCGATCGGCGCGCTCGTGCAGGTCGCGCCGCCGCTGGGCGAGTTGGCCAACGCCGGCGTCCGTCCGTCCGGGCTGATCCTCGGCCTCGCGGTGGGCGCACTCACGCTCACGGCCGTCAACATGTTCGGCGGCTTCGCGGTGACACGACGCATGCTGGCGATGTTCCGCAAATAAGGGGACGAAAAAGATGACTTCAAACCTGACTACCGTCTCCTATATCGGCGCCGCGATCCTGTTCATCCTCAGCCTCGGCGGCCTCGCCAATCCCGAGACCGCGCGCCGCGGCAACCTGCTCGGCATGATCGGCATGCTGATCGCCGTGCTGGCGACCGTCGCCGGTCCGCGCGTGTCGGCCGCGGGCATTCCGTACGTGAGCGCCGCGCTCGTCGTCGGCGGCGCGATCGGCCTATATGCCGCGAAGAAAGTGCAGATGACGCAGATGCCGGAACTGGTCGCGCTGATGCACAGCCTGGTCGGTCTCGCGGCCTGCCTGGTGGGCTTCGCGAGCTATATCGACACGTCGGTGCAGTTCACCGGCGCCGAGAAGGCGATCCATGAGGTCGAGATTTACGTCGGTATCCTGATCGGTGCCGTGACCTTCGCGGGCTCGATCATCGCGTTCGGCAAGCTGTCGGGTAAGATCGGCGGCAAGCCGCTGCTGCTGCCCGCCCGCCACTGGATGAACCTGGCCGCGCTGCTGATCGTGATCTACTACGGCCGCGCGTTCCTGCATGCGGAAAGCATCCAGGACGGCATGCTGCCGCTCGTCGTGATGACGGTGATCTCGCTGCTGTTCGGCGTGCACATGGTGATGGCGATCGGCGGCGCGGACATGCCGGTCGTGGTGTCGATGCTCAACAGCTACTCCGGGTGGGCGGCGGCGGCGACCGGCTTCATGCTCGGCAACGACCTGCTGATCGTGATCGGCGCGCTGGTCGGCTCGTCCGGCGCGATCCTGTCGTACATCATGTGCCGCGCGATGAACCGCAACTTCATCAGCGTGATCGCGGGCGGTTTCGGCAGCGGCGCGGGCGCACCGGCGGCAGTCGGCAGCGGCGCGGCACAGCCGGCCGGCGAAGCGGTGGCGGTGAGCGCGGCGGAGACGGCCGAGCTGCTGCGCGAGGCGAAGCGCGTGATCATCGTGCCGGGCTACGGGATGGCCGTGGCGCAGGCCCAGCACACGGTATTCGAACTCACGAAGCTGCTGCGTGAAAAGGGTGTCGACGTGCGTTTCGCCATTCACCCGGTCGCGGGCCGCATGCCGGGCCACATGAACGTGCTGCTGGCCGAAGCGAGAGTACCGTACGACATCGTGCTGGAAATGGACGAGATCAACGGCGACTTCCCGGAGGCCGACGTGTCAATGGTGATCGGCGCGAACGACATCGTGAACCCGGCCGCGCAGGACGATCCGACGAGCCCGATCGCGGGGATGCCGGTGCTGGAAGTGTGGAAGGCGAAGACGTCGATCGTGATGAAGCGCAGCATGGCCTCCGGCTATGCGGGCGTCGACAATCCGCTGTTCTACAAGGACAACAACCGCATGTTGTTCGGGGATGCGAAGTCGATGCTCAATGAAATCTTTGGCGCGCTGGCGGTCTGATCGTCCATTTTACTTGCCGCGAGATCGGGGCGGAACTGCGCCCCGACTTGCGGCACGATTCGTGACGTTTTCTCGGAACGCGCACGCCCTGATGGCGCACAGGGAGCAATTCCTGACGACGCCTTTCTACCGAGCGAGAAACCGTCTAAAGCAGGTTTGACGGGACGATTGCGCCAGGCCGATGTCTGCGCCGCAAGTCTGCTGATCATCAACGAATTCAAGCGCGGGACCTACGCTGCATCCTTGGCGTCAATTCTTCCGTGCGCTATGCGAATCGCCATGGCCATCATCAGGTCGAAAACGCGGTCAATGTCCCCCCATTGCTTCGGCAGACCGAACATCAGGGTCGCTACGCCCTCCATCTGTGCCGCGATGAGTGTCGCGCGAGCGAGGCATTCACGCGCTGTAGCAGACGAATCTATCTCGCGCACCAGGTCGGCGTAAATCGCCCGATAAGCAGCGTAGATTCGTCTTACGAGCTCACGGGTGACATCTGAGTGCTGAGCTAGCGCGAACATTTCGACCGCGAATCGACATACCCTCGGATCGCAGGCTTCCTCGAAAACGTCCTCGACGATTTCACGCAGGCGCTCGAGCGCAGGTTTGCCGCTTGGCCTACCCATTTCTACATATCGATCCAAATAGGCCTTCAGCAGTGCGCCAATGGTTGAGTGAAGCAGGTCATCGTGCGTGGGAAAATAGTGCTGGAGCGCGGCCGGCAGGATACCGAGTTCCCTCGCAACTCGCGCCTGTGTGAAGTTCGCATATCCTTCCGACGCCAGGAGGTTAGCGGCAGAAGAGATTATCTCGTTGGTCTTTATCTCTCGACGCTTCCCTTGGAGCGTTGGCCGGTAGTCGAGGACGTCCTTTCCTGTTTGGCGCGTGCTCAACTCAAGCAATCCGTGCTGGATATGCCCTTCGGACCCAAAGACGCCGACGTGAATCTTGCTGCTACCCTGTGCGTGGGGTTTGCGCGAGCTGTGAAGGGGGCCACCGTATTCGAGCACCTGCCCTGACAAGCTGACAATCAATTTTATAGCTCGCTTTGTTACGCGAATAAATTCTGTATGGTCCTTATCCGAGCCCCCGCTTTGATGGGAGAGAATCATCATTCCGGAGGTCTGCGCGATAAGAACGGATGCACGCACGAAGCACTCTTCGTTTGTTAAAGCCGGGTGGATTTCCGAGAGCAGCTTCACAAACATGCCCCGATATTCCGCGTACATATCGTCGACGAGTTCCGCAGCATAGGGTTCATGCTGAGCGAAAGCCCAAACTTCAAACAGGAACTTCGGTAGATCGGTTTCGTTGATATCGCGAAATATGCGCTCTACGAGCGCAGAGCAACGCCGCTCGGCGCTGGCGCCGGGCCGGGTTGCGATTTCCGCGTAGTCGTTGAGCGTCTGGCGCATATACGCCCGCAGCGCCGTACGCAGCAATTCATCTTTCGTGCGGAAGTAGTATTGGAGGTTTCCTTGTGCGATTCCGACCCGACGCGCTACGCGACGCGTCGCGAATCCAGCGTACCCATCTTCCTGAAATGTCTGCCGAGCGGCAACGATGATCTGCGTGATGCGCAGTTCCCGGTTTCGCCCTGCAACGGGCCCGCCGTCGGGCCTTGCTTCCCCCAAGGTTCCTCGCTCCGGCGATCTCTCTTGCACGTCGGCTCTCCTCAATAGAACTACTTTAGATTATAGGTCGGCTCGATGGTATGTAAAAGCATCGTCGATGTGATATCGGTGAATCAAGTTTCGGACACCTGCTCGCATTTGTGACAATCGCCCTGTCTGAATAATTAGGGGCGGATTTGAAAGAGGCCGGGAAACAGCAGGTAACTGGAGAATTGTTCACACCAGTCGGTGTTTCCCCTGCGTTTACCAAGCTTGATTTTAGGCCAGTGCACAGCTATTATTAGGTCATGAATAAAATAAATCTAGGTCGATCAAATGGAAAGATTGGCTTGATGAGAGGATGGTTACGGGGCTGAGGATGAAGGAGTGCGAGATGAGCAGCAATGTAGTTTCTTTGCGGAGTCTGATCGACAAATGGTTGGCCCCGACACCGGCCTCGCCGGTCCGCTTGACCCGGTTCCGTTATGCGGCACCCAGACCCACGCGATGTGTCCGCGCAGAATCTCTTCTGGCGTCAGGCTCCCTGGCGCTCATCTTTTTCCAGCACGACGACGGATCGTGGTGTGTATTTCCTCCTTCTTCGGAGCGGCCGGCGATGCGAGCCTGGCTGAAGGCCGAATGAAGAAGGCCGGCGTATTCGTCGGGATTGAAGGGGAATTGCGATGGACATCGAAAAGATTGCAAGCGATTCGGGCATGCTGGTCGTGCTGGATGGGCGGATCGGCCGCGAAGAGTACAAGAGCGTGTACGGATCCTTGCAAGCTCTTCAGCGCTTTGCCAACAGCGTCCGCGAGTCGGTCGCGAGCGAAACGTGCGGTGCCCGCATTAATCGGGTGCCGGAATCTTTAATTTGATCCACGGTGTTAATGCTGTTGTTGTTGCTGGACAGTACGCCTCTGCTTTTTTTCGAGTGAGTGGTCAGGACGGAATATCCTGTTTCTACTCTATTTTTTCACCTTTGTCGTTGTGATCTAACTTCGTCAGACCGTTCCAGGGAAGACTCCGCCTGAACCGTTCGTGACTACGTGAATTTAAGGAGATTAGTCATGGTAACGAACGCGAAACAAGAGCGTATCGATAAGCCACGGACAATTGCTTATCGACTCCACGGTAATGTCTTTGCGGCAGTTGTGATGTTCGGGTCGCTAACGGGACTGTGCTATGGCGCTGATTTTCCAGTTTGGCCAACATCGACTCAAGCTGTCGACGTGCCGCAAGGGGGAATGCCTACTGCGGAGGAAATCGCAACTGTTGTGAGTACCCGCTTTCACATCGGATTGCACGATGCGTTGCAAATCGGTCACGCGGTGCTGAATGCAGCGAAGCGTTCCACAATCTCACCGCTGTTATTGCTTGCAGTGATTGCCGTCGAATCCAGTTTCGACCGTTTCGCGGTAAGTGTGGTTGGCGCCATGGGACTCATGCAGGTGCTTCCGTCTCAACACGCAGACCGTGTCCTTCGCACGTCTGATTTGACAGACGCGCGCACAAACATCCGTATCGGGTGCGCAATTTTGCAAGACTACATAAGAGCGTCAGGTGGAAACCTCGACGACGCGTTATATCGGTACAGTGGAGGCGCCAAGGGCTACGCGCGACGTGTAGCCGATCACTTGAGCATGATGAAAGCGGAACTCGGTTTGTAGTCGCGGTCCCGTTCGAGCAGGATCATCGGACGGTCGAGCGGCGCATCCGGGCCATGCTGGGATTCAAGTCTATTCGATGCGTCCTGATCTTGCCGGGAGGCATCGAAGTTATGCAAATGATCGTCAAAGGACAGATGAAGTGCGTTCGCGCAACCCGTCCGACCTCCACTGATCACTCCTATTGCACCAACGCTTTCTGGAGGTCGGGCCGGAAGCTTGCAAGTCGAGGGCGTTCCGGGCCGCTCAAGTACAATCCGATCGGTTTAGTCTACGGGCACGCGATGACCGGCTTACATTCCCGTTCCGCCCAGCGCGGGCGCGCACTGCCGTCGCCGGGCGCCACGGTGCCGATCTCGCTCGTCAACGGTTTCCTGGCGAGCGCGGGCGTGGGGCGCGATGTGATCGAAGGCTATCTGTATGAAGCCGGCATTGCAATCGAGTTGCTCGGCGAGCCGCATTCGCGCGTGACGGAAGAGCAATTCTCGACGCTGTACCGCACGCTCGCGATTGACCTCGACGACGAGATGCCCGGCATCTTCTCGCGCCCGCTGCGCGGCGGCACGCTGAAGTACCTGTGCCTGAGCCTGCTCGATGCGCGTAACCTTAGAACGGCGCTCCATCGTTTCGGCCAGTTCTTCCATATCCTGCTCGATGACTTCTTCGTCGAATCGAGGAACGACGGTCTCATTGTGCAGGTAATGCTGCGGCCGGAGGCGGCCGTGGGCCCAATCAGCCCGCTCGGCCAGGAGCTGATGCTCAAGCTCGTTCACGGCGTGTGTTCATGGCTGATCGGGCAGAAGATCCCGCTGCTGCAGATCGAGCTTGCGTGCCCGCGACCGCGCCATGCGGTCGATCACCTGTACTTCTTCTCCGGGTCCGTGAAGTTCGACTGCGAGCGCACGCTTCTGCGCTTCAGCGTGGACTACCTTGAGGCGCCAATCCGGCAGAGCAAGCGCAACCTGCAAAAGTTCCTCGCGCGCGCGCCAGGCGACTGGATCTTTGAATCATTCAGCGAACAGCTCGTGTGCCATCGCGTGCGGCAATACCTGTCGGCGGCGCTGCCCGACCTGCCAGTGATCGATCTGGTGGCCGAGCATCTGCATTGCTCCGTACGCACCTTGAGCCGCCACCTGGCCGCCGAAGGCACGACGTTCCAGGTGCTCAAGGATGAACTGCGGCGAGATATCGCAATCCAGCGGCTCACCGACACGCCCGACACGATCGCGGCGATCGGCGCCGACGTTGGCTTTGACGATCCAAGCGCGTTCCATCGCGCGTTCCGACAATGGACAGGAAGTACGCCGGGGACTTACCGGCGGCATGCATAGCGCACGGAGCGGGCACAGCCGTTTTCCCGACGCTGAATCACCTGGCCGACTCACTGCGCCCGCTCCAATGGCCGGCTCCCCTATGCGACCCACAGCCGGCTCCCGTTGCCGGCCCCTCCGCGAATTCTCACCACCGCTTCCGCCCCGCCGATCGGCGCGACGATGCGCATGTCTTTTCGCAGGGACCGGATTCGGGGAAACCCGACGCGGCCGGCTGCCTTCAGCATCGCCCGTGCATCGCGTGGCCGGTTTTGTCACCATGAGGGCCGGATATGACAATGGGAAATCGTCACGGCGGCGGTAGGATGCGTCACTACGTCTCCTGGATCTGGCCGGTTTTGTCGTATCGGGCCTTGAGACGCACCTCACTCACCGCCTGATTGGAACATCGACCATGAGCTATACCGCCCCCATCAAGGACATGCTGTTCGTGCTCAGGGAGCTCGCGGGCATCGACACCGTTGCGCAGCTTCCTGGCTTCGAGGATGCCGGTTACGACACCGCGCATGCCGTGCTCGATGAGTCGGCGAAATTTTGCGGCGAGGTGCTGGCGCCGCTGAACGTCGAAGGCGACCGCAATCCGAGCAGCTGGAAGGACGGCGTCGTGACCGCTACGCCGGGTTTCAAGGAAGCGTTCCATAAGTTCGTGGAGGGCGGCTGGCAGGGGTTGCAGCATCCGGCGGAGTACGACGGTCAGGGGTTGCCGAAGCTGATCGCGGCGCCGTGCATCGAAATGCTGAACGCATCGAACCTGTCGTTCGCGCTGTGTCCGCTCCTCACCGACGGCGCGATCGAGGCGCTGCTGACGGCCGGCAGTGACGAACAGAAGCAGCGCTACGTGCCGAAGCTAATCTCGGGCGAATGGACGGGCACGATGAACCTGACCGAGCCGCAGGCCGGCTCAGATCTCGCGCTGGTGCGCACGCGCGCCGAGCCGCAGGGCGACGGCACGTACAAGGTGTTCGGCACGAAAATCTTCATCACGTGGGGCGAACACGACATGGCGGACAACATCGTCCACCTGGTGCTTGCGCGCACACCGAACGCGCCGGATGGCGTGAAGGGCATTTCGCTGTTCATCGTGCCGAAGTTTCTGGTCAACGAAGATGGCTCGCTCGGCGCACGCAACGACGTGCACTGCGTGTCGATCGAGCACAAGCTCGGGATCAAGGCGAGCCCGACCGCGGTGCTGCAATACGGCGACCATGGCGGCGCGATTGGCTACCTGATCGGCGAAGAGAATCGCGGCCTCGAATACATGTTCATCATGATGAACGCCGCGCGCTTCGGCGTCGGGATGCAGGGGATCGGCGTCGCCGACCGTGCATACCAGAAGGCCGCCGCCTTCGCGAAGGAGCGCGTGCAGAGCCGTCCGGTCGACGGAGCGGCCAGGCAGTCAGTCACCATCATCCATCACCCGGACGTGCGCCGGATGCTCGGCACGATGCGCGCGCTAACCGAAGGCGCTCGCTCGCTCGCGTATGTCGCGGCCGCGCACAGCGACATTGCCCACCACCATTCGGACGAGGCGACGCGGGCACGTCATCAGGCAATCTACGAATATCTGGTGCCGGTCGTAAAGGGCTGGAGCACCGAGATGGTGAACGACGTGGCAAGCCTCGGCGTGCAGGTGCACGGCGGGATGGGCTTCATCGAGGAAACCGGGGCGGCGCAGTATTACCGCGACGCGCGGATCCTGGCGATCTACGAAGGCACGACGGCGATTCAGGCCAATGATCTGGTCGGCCGCAAGACGCTGCGCGACGGCGGCACGGTCGCGAAGGCGCTGATCGCCGAGATCGGCGACACGGTCGCGGCGCTCGGCAAGGTCGACTGCGCGGCGGCCGCGTCGATGAAGGCGCAGCTGGAGAAGGGCGCGCACTCGTTGTCGACGGTGATCGACTACGTGCTCGCGAACGCGAAGCAGGACCCGAACGCGGTGTTCGCGGGCAGCGTGCCGTACCTGAAGCTGGCGGGGATCGTGCTGTGCGGATGGCAGATGGGGCGCGCACTGCTGGCAGCGCACGCGAACCGCGCGAGCGACACGGCATTCTTCGATGCGAAGATCGCGATCGCACAATGCTATGCGGAACACGTCCTCGTGCAGGCAGGCGGGCTCGAAGCGTCGATCGTCAGCGCGAAGGGTAACAACAGCGTGCTCGCGTTGTCGGAAGACCAGTTCTAACCGTCACGGTCGAGGCGCAGGAGGAGACAGGATTTTGACCACACAGGACTTGGCCGCGCAATACGGCCCGCGCGAATCGATGGAATACGACGTCGTGATCGTCGGCGGCGGCCCGGCCGGCCTGTCGGCGGCGATCCGGCTCAAGCAGCTGGCAGCGCAAAAAGGCGTCGAGCTTGGCGTGTGCGTACTGGAAAAAGGCTCGGAGATCGGGGCGCATATCCTGTCGGGCGCGGTGATGGATCCGCGCGCGATC
>NZ_PVZB01000034.1 GCF_003002025.1 Paraburkholderia sp. BL25I1N1 | reverse complement strand
CGAAGTTTGCTGCGAGCCGTTGAAGGATCGTGGTCCACTCGCTACCGCCTCGATCGCCGTGGAGGTACAACACGGTCGGGCCTTTACCGCTTCGCTGCACGTACGTGTCACAACCGCACACGGTCGTTCTCAATTCCTCAGGCTCCTGCTGCTCGATCATGATTAAGCCCTTTCCTTGTTTGAGCATCTTTGTCAAAACGTACCGAAGAATTCATCTTCGAGTCCGATAATGCGAGAGTCAACGTAAATAATGTCCGGGTGCGATGCGGGCGGTATAAACCTGAGACCGTCCAGGTCTGTTGGAGGAACTGCAATCACGCGATGGTTTAATTTGCCCGGCAAAATAAAAGGCTAAGGCGGTCAACTTCCAACCCGCATTTTCCTTAAACATTGGTGAAATATGGCCACACTATTTTTCCGCACTAGGAATCTCGTGAATATTTCCCGCTCTGATAGTGGCATTAAAACAATCTGCCATTAACAAGCTGACTTGAGATTTCGGCCGTGGGCTTGATTCAGGATCCATTGATTCGGAGTGTATGCCGATCATTCCGGTTCACTGACGCGTACGATGGCCTTGCCGAAATTCCTGCCTTCAACAAGCTCCAGAAGTCCTTGAGGTGCCGCGTCGATTCCTTCATACATATGCTCACGCGATTTCAGTTTTCCTTCGCTCCACCAGTTACGTAGCTGTCGAATGTAGGTATCGTATAAATGAACGTAGTCCCACAATACAAATCCTTCTACTCTGATTTGCTTCAGATTGATTGACCACCAGGGCCGCGGAGAACGATTGACCGGATCGTCCGGATCGATCCACCAGTCGGCCGTAGTTCCCACGACAGCCATACGGCCACGGAATTTCAGGCGACTGAAGACTAAGTCCGAGAAAGCGCCTCCGGCGAGATCGACATAAACATCAATCCCATTTGGACATAGTGCGTCAATCTTTGCGCCGGCTTCGGGGTCACGATAGCTGACGGCACCATCGAGGGCGAGTTCTTCGCGAAGATAGTTCAGTTTGTGTTCGGGGCCGGCACTGCCTATCACGCGACAGCCCATGATCTTCGCTACTTGCGAAACGACTTGGCCGACTGAGCCGGCGGCATTGCTGACGAACACGGTTTCTCCTGGGCGCGGCTTTCCGGCTTCGATCAATCCGATATGCCCTGTCAAACCTTGCTCACCCAGTGCGGACAGGCGCATATAAAGCGGCGCGTCGCCGGCGTCAAACTTCTGCACGACTGTTAAACCATCGCCGCCCGCGGCCGCTTCCGTCGACAAGGGAATCATGGTGGGTGTGCCGTCGCCTTTCCCCTTGCAAATCGAATGTGTCTGATAGCCCAGGTAGCCTTCGACAATGTCTCCTCGTGCGAAACGGGGGTCAGTCGACCTGACGACCTGGCCCACTCCGGCGCCCCGCAGCGTATCTCCCAGGGGGATTGGCGCCAGAACAGCGGCTTGTTCGGCTCCCGTCACCCCGAATCGATCAACCGGCTTGTCCATCAGTTGACGATGGTAGGGATCGAGGGAAAGATATAGCGTCCGAACCAGAACCTCGTAGCCACCCAATGGACGCACGGAGACTTCTTCGCGCTGGAAATTCGCAAGCGTGGCCTTGCCTTCGGGGTGGCTCTTCAACGTCCAGCGAATGTTTTTTGGCAAATCGTTCACGCAATCGGCCCCCGCTCCAGATATTGCGAGGCGTCACCGATTTCATATTGCCAAGCCATCGGCATCTTCTCGTCTTTGGACCTACCGCGGCCGTAATACGAAGTAAAGCCAAGCAGTTGCCGCAGGCGCGGGGGCAACTGCCTGGCTCGCTCGCGCGATATTACGAGCGTATGAGCTTCTTCGGGTTTCAGGTAGCCTGCATAAAAGCACAGTGTCATACCTCGCCGCGGAGCATTTGACATATTTGCTCCCGCGCCGTGCGCAACTTTGCCGGTGAAGAACATTCCGCTGCCAGCCCTCATTACCGCCGGCACAGTTTCAGGGCGATGAGAGACTTCATTCCAGTCAATATCGAGTTTGTGGGTTCCGGGAATTACGCGAGTAGCGCCGTTGTCTGCAGTGAAATCGGTTAGCGCAATCATGCAACTTGCAATCACCTCTGGTTTGTCGGCACCGCGCAGATGGAAGGGAGCATAGCCGCCGTCCTGATGGATGACTTGAGTCGGTGCACCGGGCCATACCTCCAGCACCTGTGCACTGCCGAGTTGGATGTCATAATTAGCGCCGTCGAGACACGCTTCAGCCCAGTCGAGAATGCGGTCCGTCAAAATGATGTCCGCGAAGCAGTGAGTGCGTGCCGCAAGGCCAGCGAGGCGTCGCGTGAACTTATCCGCTTCGGGGTCTATGGACATAATCTCGTTGCGTCGTTGCTCTACGAAAAACCTATCGACTTCACTGTTGAACCGGGCAAGCAGATCCGTGCATATTAGATTGGGCACGATGACTGCACCATCGAAGTCGGTAACCTCTTTAATTTGCGCGGCGCTCGTATTCTCTTCCAGAGTCACAATGTTTTTTGGCTGCGGCAACCGGTTAGTCATCCCATGCTCCTTTTTAATGAGTAGCAGCCTCGATTGTTTATTCTCGGGCTTACCGCGCAGCTTCATAATACAAGTCTGTCCTTTGCTGTATAGGTTCGGACGGGTCAGAGCCGTGTGCTTGGCGGCCAGTCGTTTTGTACTCAAGGACGCCGTTGCACTGGGTCGGCCCGAGTTTCACAGACACTCAATGAGCCGTTTTGCCAAGTGGCGCCGGCCAAACCTCCGCGAGGGGCTGGAGGAGTTGCCGCAGATGATTGTTTATGTGTATTCTGTGAGCAAGCATCAATTAGATTGATGATGTGGACGAGTAGGCGTTTTAGCTTCCTGATCACTGGGAAATACGAGACCAATTGGGTCGCACCCACATCCGCGAGCGATTTAAAATTCAACATGGCGGTGGTTTTATGTGGTCACCCAAGAAGAGCGAACTTCGCAAACCCCTATACGTCGGTTTGGTTGAATCCCTGGAGCAGGCGATCGCCATCGGAGCGGTTCGTGTAGGCGAGCGTTTGCCCCCGCAGCGCGGGCTGGCGTCGAGCCTCGGCGTAACGCTCGATGTAGTCACTCAAGCCTATCAACTTGCCGAATCGAAAGGCTTGATCGTGGGCATGGTCGGTCGCGGAACCTTCGTTGGTGCATTCCCCGAAACCGCACAGGCGGTTGACTCTGAGCCGAGACAGCTCGTCGACCTGCGGATGAACACGACGATGGTTTCGCCATTTAATGAGAGCCTCAATCGCTTGCTTGGCGCAATCGCTCGCCGTAAATCTTTACATGGCCTCTTCGAATTTCACCCCGGGCAGGGCATGGAGGCGCACCGCGCGGCAGGCGCACACTGGCTTTCGTTGAGGGGCCTCGCGTACACACTAGACGAGGTCGTGGTGTGCGACAACATGCGAGATGCTTTACTGGCGATTCTGGCGGCCTTGAGCTCAGGTCGGCATCTAATCCTGACCGAGTCTCTGCGGTTCGCGGACTTCCGCCGGCTGGCCGCGTTATTCGGGATCCGCGTGCGCGGCGTTGCTATGGACGTGAACGGACTGTCCCCGCAGGCTCTACGGGAAGCAGCTCGCGGCGAGGCAGTTGCAGCGATTTTCTGCTCGCCTACGGGGCATGATCCGACGAACATCACTATGCCGCTCGAAAGGAGGCATGAGATCATTGATGTTGCGCGCGAACTGGATTGTTTGATTGTGGAGGATGATACTGCGGGGCATCTCGCCGGGGATGATACTCCCACTCTCAGTGCGCTCGCGCCGGATCGATGCATTTATATTTGCGGCACCAATCGAAGTCTCGCTGTTGGTTTACGAATTGGCTATGCAGCTATGCGCGGCCCGGTGCGCTCACGATTGGATGATACGATTCCAGTATTGTCGTGGACGTCTTCCGCACTGCTCGGAGAAATTACATCGACCCTGATTGAGTCCCGGACAGGGGGACGGTTGCTCAATTGGCACCGTCAGGAGGCGGTTGCACGACAACAGATCGCGGCCGATGCACTTCAACGCGGATACCCGCCTTTGCGGTTTCCTAGTTACCATCTGTGGTTGCCGATGGCTCCAAACTGCACTGCAAAGGATTTTGCCGCGGAGTTGCTCGCGGAAGGCGTCGCTGTGTTGCCTGCAAGCGCCTTTTCCGTTGATGCAGAAGCAACGCCAGAATGCGTCCGAATTTCGATGGGCGGCGTCCGCGAGCGTGAGCGATTAGCCGAGGCATTGGCAATTGTGGCGCGCGTGTGGCGCAAGGGTGCGCGTTGACCGTGATATTCATTCGCAAGTGAACAATTCGTGTGCGCCCCCCGAAGTCTACTGCACTAACGCATTCCGCTATGATGCCCGAAACGACATGACATAGTGCGAGCCGATTTTTGTGAGCACCAACGTCATGTCCCGTGCTCGCAACCGCTGTTGAGGCGGCTCGGAACTGCAGCCCAGGTCAGTATAACCGTGAGCCGGGTGCCTCGCGCCTCGGCGATCAGATGGTATTTGCCACCGAGCGTGTGCTGATTCATGGGATTGGGTCCGTTTTTTCCCGCCAACATGGCGCGAATTGACGCGTTTGTCGCTGACAACGCGTCAATTCCATTTCTCCACCGTTTCTTAAGCTTCCGATACCGTGACAGACTTCGTCGCGAGGTACGGTTCGAGCGCTTCCGGGCCGCCTTCGGAACCATAGCCGGAGTCTTTCACACCGCCGAACGGCATTTCCGGCCACGGCGTGGCCGCCTGATTGATCCACAACATGCCGACTTCCAGCCGTTGGCTCAGCTGATGGATATGATTGAACGAGCGCGTGAATGCGTAACCGGCGAGGCCGTACGGCAGCCGGTTGGCTTCGCTGATGGCCTCGTCGAGCGAGTCGAAACCGCGAACCGCGGCGACCGGGCCGAACGGTTCGTTGTTGAAAACGTCGGCTTCGAGCGGAACGTCAGTCAACACGGTCGGCGCGAAGAAATTGCCGTCGCCGCCAATCGCTTCACCGCCGGTCGCGACGGTTGCGCCGACCGCGCGCGCGTTTTCGATGACTTTCCTGATGGCGCCGACCCGGCGGACATTGGCGAGCGGCCCGAGCGTCGTACCCTCGGCCAAGCCGTCGCCGACTTTCAGGCTCTCGGCATGCCGGACCAGCGCTTGTTCGAATTCGCGGCGGATGCTGTTGTGCACGAGAAAGCGGGTCGGCGAAATGCATACCTGACCGGCGTTGCGGAATTTCGCGCCGCCCGAGGTCTTGACAGCGAGTTCAAGATTCGCGTCTTCGGCGATAATCACCGGTGCGTGTCCGCCGAGCTCCATGGTCACACGCTTCATATGCTGGCCGGCAAGGGCGGCGAGTTGCTTGCCGACAGCGGTCGAGCCGGTGAACGTGATTTTGCGAATCGCCGGATGTGCGATCAGATGGTTCGAGATTTCGCCGGGGTTACCGGCGACCAGGCCAATCACGCCCTTCGGGATCCCTGCGTCCACAAACGCTTGCAGCAGTGCGGCCGGCGATGCCGGGGTCTCTTCGGGAACTTTGACTAGGAACGAGCAGCCGGTCGCGAGCGCGGCACTCAGTTTGCGGACCACCTGATTGATCGGGAAATTCCATGGCGTAAATGCGGCGACAGGGCCGATCGGTTCCTTGATCACAGTCTGCTGAGAGGTGAGGTTGCGGGCCGGCACGATCCGACCGTAGACACGCAATCCTTCATCGGCAAACCATTCGATGATGCCGGCCGCGGACAAGACTTCGATGTGGGCTTCGGCCAGCGGCTTGCCTTGTTCGAGCGTCATCAGGCGCGCGATTGAATCGGCGCGCTCGCGGACGAGTCCGGCAGCCTTGCGCATCAATGCGGCACGTTCGAAGGCGGGCACTCTGCGCCAAACCGCGAAACCACGCTGAGCAGCTTTTACCGCACGGTCTAGATCCTCGATGCCGGCATGCGCCACGCTGCCGATTGTTGCGCCCGTGGCGGGATTGACGACATTGAGGGTCTTGCCGCTTGCGGCGGGACCCCATTCGCCATCGATAAAGAGCGGGGTGTCCACGTATTCAGAAACTGCCATGTCTAACTCCTGTGCTCCAGCTTGAAACGGGTTTGGATCGAGTGTGTATGGGCGAGCGGAAGCTACATCGGACCATCAATCGGAAGTCGGGCGATTGCTACGGATCAGAGGCTTGTTGAAGCGAGCATCGGCTTCAACAAGACCGAATGTGTTTTGTAATGCGATCTGGCAGTGAGTCCCAAGGGTAGCGTTGAGACTAGAGAAAACATGCAAGCTGGCCCGCCAATTGTGATGCATCATACATCAAATGGCGTGCTGGTTGAAGTTAAAGGGTGCACCGGCAGCGTGCCGAAACACTTAGACCGCCGGTCGCACGGCTTACGAAGCCGTCAATCCCGGCCGCTCCTCAATGTGCCAGGCAGCCAGGTCATCCAGACGTGAGGCGCTGCCACGCAGCGCTTTGCCGTCCAGCGCAATGAACTGTCGTCCGGGCGGCGCTGACGCCTGTCGCTGGGCGAAATGACGCACCGCGCACTCCAGCTCATGCTCGTCGACCTGGAGCAGGAATTTGCGGATTCCTACCCAGCTCGGGGCCTTGCCCCCGTTCGTCCCGAACAGCCCATTCAGCCGCGCCAGGCGCTCGGCAATGAACACCTCAATCGTCCTGAGCGAGTTGGCGCCTGCCAACATCGACGTCACGATCGCACACAGCAGCGGCTCCAGCGCATAGCGCTTGCCTTGCTCGCGCCGTACATCGTGCAGTTCAGAAAATACACCCCCGAATATCATTCTCGTTTCCACTGCTTGCTTCGAAGCTCACGAAGCTAACACGGTCGAACGGAAGTTAACAGCCCTATGGAATACCCACAGGTTATCCGGCTCATCGTCGACAAGTAGGACTGTTGACATGGCGAGATGCGAGTCAGGACGTTTACGGAGGAGCCGCAACGACCGTGCCGAAGACCTCCAGCCGCTGGCTCCAGCAAGGCTATGAAAATGGTGGCAATGGTGCGGGTCACACATACATAATTGCCAAAACGCAGCGGAAGGGTATACGCCAGCATCTCCTCAACCATGCGCAGGTGGAGCGGGAACCGATAGTACAGCCACACGGCGTAGCTGATGATGCGCGGCGGAAATCGGTAGCCCTTGGACGAAATCGGCGCCTCGGCCGACGGCAAAACGGAGACGGAACCTTTCTTCATGCCCCACTATATTCGTCGACCCCGGCGCCAACTTGACAATGCCCGACGTGCATAGTTAGTCGCCCGCGAGGCAATCATCGAAACCGCCCTCGGACTTGAAAAGCATTCGTTTGGATATACAATACGATTTATGTGTATCTATTGGAGTTAATGATGCAAGTCGCTAAATGGGGCAACAGCCTTGCCGTCCGGCTGCCCGCGAGCGTCGTCGATGCACTCGGTCTGAAGGAGGGCGACGACATTGAGATCTATGCCGAACAGTCCGGTGCGTTCTCGGTCAGCAAAAAGCCGACGGACGCTGAGCGGATCGAGCGCCTGCGCAAGTACCGCGGACGACTGCCCGCCGACTTCAAGTTCGATCGGGAATCGCTCAGCGAAAGGGGAAACGCTGAATGACGGTTGAGGCACCGGCGCGATTTGCCGTCGATAGCAATGTGATTGCCTACCTGTTCTCCGGCGACGCCGCGAAGGCCGACCGGGCCGAGGCGCTGGTGGTGCAGGGGGCGCGGATGCCCGTCATCAGCACGCAGGTAATGAACGAAGTTACGCTCGTCATGAGCCGGAAAATGGGGCTCTCGTGGCCGGAGATCTACGTTCTCCTAGGCGATGTGGAGGAGTTCTGCGAGATCGTGCCACTGACGCTTGAAGTCAACAAGGAAGCACGCCGTATCGCCGAACACTACGGATTCAGATTCTACGATTCGTGCATCATCGCCTTCGCGTTGCTTGAAGAGTGCGAAGTACTTTACAGCGAAGATATGCAACACGGCCAGGTCATCTTCGACCGGCTGACGGTGGTCAATCCGTTCCGGTCACCCAGTTGACCGCCGTCTGATTCGTCGTCGGGCGTCGCGCGGTTTGTAGTTTGAGCTCGTGGCCGCGACGTTGATGCGTCGATTCAAGCGAGCCGAATCGCTTCACCGGCTGATTAGACCGCCTGCGTTCTGCCCGCGCTCTAATTTGACATAATTAAAGTGATCACTTTTCGTGATTGTAGAAGCTAAGTTGTAATGTCCGCTTTTAGCCAAGTTCAAATGTCCGCTTTTTTCGCAGCGTAAGCTGACCCGCCGCCGGCGTTCCGGCGCGGGAGGCGTTAATGGCTGCGACCGAACGGATAACAATGACGATGCGCGAACTGGACAGGTTCAAGGTCATTCAGGACGTCGCCGACGGCAAGCTCAAGCCGTGGCGCGCGGCAGAACGGCTCAGGCTGACGACGCGGCAGGTTCGCCGCCTCGTTGACCGGTTGTGCGAGCATGGGCCGGAAGGTCTCGTATCGCGCCGGCGCGCGAAGCCCAGCAACAACCGGCTGGATCCAGTGAAGGCGGATCAGGCCTGTCGATCATCCGTGACCGCTATGCCGATTTCGGACCGACGCTGGCGTGCGAGAAGCTGTACGAATCGCACGGCATCCGCCTTGCCAAGGAGACGGTCAGGCGCCTGATGACGGACGCAGGTCTGTGGGTGCCCCGGCGGCAGCGGCCACCGAAGATTTACCAGCCGCGTGCGCGGCGCGCGTGTCTGGGCGAGCTGATCCAGATCGATGGCAGCGATCACCGGTGGTTCGAGGAACGGGCGCCGGCCTGCTCGCTGCTGGTGTACGTCGACGATGCGACCAGCCAGCTGATGATGCTGCATTTCACGGCGACCGAGTCGACCTTCAGCTACTTCGAGGCGACGCGCGCGTACATCGGGCGCCACGGCAAGCCCGTCGCGTTCTACAGCGACAAGTACAGCGTGTTTCGCAAGACGGGTGCGAACAAGGATGGCAACAGTGTGACCCATTTCGGCCGGGCGATGTACGAGCTGAACATCGACACGTTCTGCGCGAACAGTAGCCCCGCAAAGGGGCGCGTCGAACGGGCACACCTGACGTTGCAGGACCGGCTCGTAAAAGAATTGCGGTTGCGTGGCATCAGCACGGCTGCCGGAGCCAATGCGTATGCGCCTGCCTTCATGGCAAATTACAACGCGCGCTTCGCGAAGCCACCAAAGAGCGGATTCGATGCTCACCGCCCACTCAGGGCTGACGAGAATCTTGATCTGGTGTTCACGTGGCGCGAGCCGCGCAAGGTGAGCAAGTCGTTGACGGTGCGGTATGACCGCGTCACGTATCTGCTGAACGACACGCCCGAGCACCGCAAACTGATCGGCCGGCATATCGAGGTCTGGGAGTACCCGGACGGGCGTATCGAACTCCGCGCCGATGGTCATGTACTGTCATGCAGACAGTACGACCGGCTGACCGAAGTTGACCAGGGCGCGGTCGTTGAGCACAAGCGGCTGGGTCACGTGCTTCAGGTCTCGCAGGTGATCCAGGCTCAACGCGATAACAGCCGGATCGGAAAAGCGCCTTCGCGAACCCACCTGGGCGTGCCGACCCGGGTCCAAAGCCGCTCGCCAGGCAAGAAGAAACAGCGCGAGTTCACGCAGGCCGATATCAATGGTGTGATTCTGGCACAGTCGCAGCAGCGGCAAATGCAACAACCACGCAAACCTGGCCCTCGGTCTGCAAAGGTGATCGACGCAGACGTAAGCGCCCTGCCAGTTCAGGCGTCGTCCTTCAACAATGTGTGAGACAAAAGGCGTTAGAAACAAACCCCTTAAACCCGGACATTTCAACTTAGCCGGAAAGCGGACATTTGAATCTGGCTTTGACAGTGATGTAGCGGCAATATGAGAATGTCGTGTTCTAGCAAGATACAGATGTCGTGTTTTACCGCGGCCGTACGCTGCCTCACAATTCAGTGAGCCGTCCAGTTGGAGCGTACTTCAGCCGGACGTCAGGGACCTGCGCAAAGGGAGTCACAATAAAGTCGATTTCGCCGTTAGTTGGCACCTTTGCATCAACGCCCAATGCCTAAATCTGATGGTTTTGGCCGTCAGCGTACGCAAACGGCCGACTCTTGACGGCACCCCCGGTTTGCCGGGTACTGCCGTTCGGCGAGCAGGTCGGGGCAGCGCGCTCGCGAAATTATACCCATATAGATATAATTTCGTGCATAGAGAAAAAGCCAAAAAAGCTGCACTGGGTCGGATCCGCCAGGAAGGATTTGATGGCGATGCCCGAGGCCGTCAAGGACACATTTGGATATGCGCTGCATCTGGCGCAGGCAGGATCAAAACACGCGGCCGCGAAGCCGCTATCGGGCTTTGGATCGGCGGGCGTTATCGAGGTTGTGGAATCGGCCGAAGGCGGCACATACCGCGCGGTGTACACGGTGAAGTTGGCGGGAAGCGTCTATGTGCTGCATTGTTTCCAGAAGAAGTCCGCGCACGGCATCGCAACGCCGAAGCCGGACATGGACGTCATTCGGAGCCGATTGAAGGCGGCCGAGGATCATGCGAAAGGAGTCGCAAAATGGTCGGGATCGAAGAAAGCAGCGGTAATGTGTATGCCGATTTAGGCGTGCCTGATGCTGACGAAATGCTGGTAAAGGCGCAACTCGCAACGAAGATTGAGGAAATCATCAAGGCCCGGAAATGGACGCAGATTTGGGCCGCCGAAGTACTCGGAATGACGCAGCCGAAACTATCGAACATGCTGCGTGGTCAGTTTCGCGGAATCAGCGAGGCAAAGATGCTTGAGTGCCTTGCGAAGCTCGGACGCAACGTGCGAATCGTCGTCGGGCCAGCACGCCGCTCCACGAAAGCCGGACGCGTCGAAGTCGTGTTCGAGTCGCATGCGTGACCCGCAGGCGCCGAGCCGGTGAGGCTTGGCGATGCTCTCCGGGATCCACCCGGCTACGTTTGTGCTTCATGCGCGGCATCTACCGCGAGGTGGTACGGTCCACGTCCGGAGCGCACGCTCACCGACTGGCTAGCTGACATGCGCCACGCCGCGCTGCCCGGCGAGGACATCCAGATCGGTCGGATGCTTGCGGAGTCGATCGCGGCTCTGGAATACATCATTATTGCGCGCGGCGGCCGGTTGCCGCCTGAGTTGATGCAAAGGTAAGTCGTTCGGGTGTGGTTGCCTGACCCTGCGCGGAAGCTCGTCATCAGCACGCTACGGGGCCCCTCACTGCAGTAAAAGCAAACAAGGACACGTGATTTTTCCGCAAATCCGGGGCGCTAGAGATTTCGGGTTTCAGTGCAACAAGCCGAGGTAACCCGGCGGTGCAAATGGTCGTTGATGTTCCTGAAAAAGCTCACCGTACCGAGGAGCCTTTATCTTCTAATACGCAACTAACTGTCTGTTCCAGCTGCGCAAACGTCAAACCCGAAACCGCCTGCAGGGCTGGTCCCGATGAGGTCTGGTCTGGCACTCAATTCCCGCTGGCGATCGTCGTTCACGGGCGCCGGGTACAGCTGGATCGTTCGTCCGTCGACGGTTAGCACCAGCTGACTTCTGGTAGATTGATTGTTGCGCGGCGCAGGTACAAATAGAGAAGACCGCGAACGATTCTGTCGAGGCACGTTATGGAAGTTCCTGATCACGCAGCCGCCGTCTCGCCAGATGGACGCGCCGTGGTTTTCACGCTGTCGGTTCGCGGCCGTGAGGTCGAAGGCGCTGTTGCGCGTGACGCACTCGAGCAGCACTTCTGGCTACCGCGTGGCGCCGACGCGGCGCGCACACTCAGGACCTTTGAAAACGGTCGCAACCGCATTGCGGCGCTCGCACAAAGAAAGCTGCTTGCGCGGCCCCACACGTCGCTGTGGCTGGCCGTCAACGACTTCGTCACCCGGTAGCCGGAAGTTAAGTGACGAAGGCTCCCGCACGCCGGATGCGGCATCTCCACGACACACAAAAAAGCACGACCGTTCAAATGTTGATCATTTATCTTATGTCAAATTGACGCGGTCCCTTACCGGCTGACCCGGGCAGTCACATCTAACGTATCTAGCCGGCGCCAAAGCTGTCACTGCCGTTCAGTTGGCGTGACGCCGATATCGCAACTCCTTCTGGCTGCGAATAGCGACCACCAGCACAACGTCCAGCTCAGCCACAAAACGATACAGCGCAAGATAGCCATGCGCGCCATTCGAAATGACCAGCTCGCGCATCGCATCGGGGCCACTAACAGGCCGTCCAATCTGAGGACTCGTCTGAAGGATGTCTAGCGCGCGAACGATATCGTCAATGTGTTTTGCGGCGCTCGCCGCGTTGTGTTCAAACAGGAAGTCAAAGATCCGCTCAAAATCATCGCGAACTTCAGGCGCCAGAACTATTCGCGCCATCGCTTGACCTTCGGTGTTCCCGGATCGTGCCCTGCGGCCCGCTGGCCTATGTAATCACGCATGTCGGCCCACTCAATTCCGAGGCCGTTCTCCAGCATGTTTGCGAGGCGGTCGTTACCCTCAGTGAGAAATTCGCGACGCAGTTCTTCGCTGGTGACCCTCTCCGCAATCGCCTCCAGCATGAAGCTGTGGGCTGTAGTCCCCGATTCTTCAGCTAGTCTGGAGATCCGATCGCGGAGTTCCGGCGGAAGGCGGAGCGTGGTGGTAGACATAGAGGCCTCTCATGTGTCACATCTGTGCTACATCATACTCTCTCAAGTTTGCCAGTGCACGCCCTTGTCCAAACCCAAGCAGGGAACCAAAAACAGGGACATACCTAATTATGTCAAATACCGTATCCGAAGATTGCTCCGGTTTGAAAGGAGTCGTGTCGGACGGGCTGAGCCGGTATCAGTAGTTTCCGAAAAACTACTGATACCGGCTTGCCTGGTATAGAGTATTATTCTCAGTAATTTATAAAAAACTACTGAGATAACCATGGTCATCTCTGCAACTGGATCCCTCTACACCCTTCACGAGACTGCGCTACATGCGATGTACGCCGACCTCGAACGCGTCGCGCAGATACAGGATAAGGTTTTCATCGGTGCACCCGGGACCATCGTCCAGCACCGCAAAGGCGAGGCTGAGTACTACGCGCGTCAGTATCTCGATGGCGACGGCCGGCAGCGGCAGGCGTATCTCGCGGGGCCTGTCGGCTCGCCAGAGGCGGACACGCTCAAACAATCGGTGCAGAACCGTATCGACGAGGTCAAGGCTGTGATCAAGACCGTGCGCGAACTCGCCAAGCTCAACTTCGGCGTAGCCGATGCGAAGACCTATGCGACCGTTGGCGCACTGTTCAACCACGGCGTGTTTGCCGCGGGCGGCACGCTGGTCGGCTCCCACGCGTACGGCGTGATCCTGAACCGGCTCGGCATCCGCGCGGCAAGCTATCACACCGAGGACATCGACATCGCGCGACGCGAGCAGCTCGCGCTCTCCGATATTCCGGCCGGCGGACTTCTCGAAATCCTCAAGCAGACGGGCATCCGGTTTGTCGAGGTGCCAGGGCTCGACCGATCGGCGCCAGCAACGTCCTTCAAGGAGGCGGGAGCGTCGCGTTTTCATGTTGACCTGCTTGTGCCGTCGGCCGACGAGAATTTTACAATCCGGCCAGTACCCGAACTTAAGGCGCACGCCGCCGGCCTCCCCTACCTTGCCTACGTCCTTGGAACCTCGCAGAACGGCGTGCTGCTCTCGCGCCACGGTGCAGTGCCGGTACGCGTGCCAGACGCCAACCGGTTTGCCGTACACAAGCTGCTCGTCTCCCAGTTGCGCACGAACGACAACACGAAGTCTCTCAAGGATCTGCAGCAGGCTGCCGTTGTCATCGGCTTTCTCGGTGAGCATCATCCCGGCAGTATTGAAGATGCGTGCGAAGCGCTCCCGGCCAGTGCGCGCAGTCGCGTCAAGCGTGCAGTCGCGCCGCTCGAAAGGCTGCTTGAAGCGCATCCGGCAGCCCTCGACGAAGTGCGAGAGGCGCTCGCGGACTAGCGCGGTGTCGATGTCATGTCATGTCGAATCAATTAATCTTCGATTCTCTTTTATGTCTACATGAACGCCCCCGTTTGCGCCAGATGTTCGAGGTCTTGACGAATAGGATGGGCTGCAGCTGTACATCCGCCTCTTTGCAGCTTCCGCTTCGCTGCCGGCCCCTATGAAATCCGCTGACTCACGCCTCATTCAAATCGCGAGCTTGTGAAACTCAGACATAAAAGCAGGTTTCGTGAATCCCGGGTCCCGCCCGATTTGTCATTACACTCGAATGCCGCCGCAACTTTTGACGTTCCATCCCTTGAATCGAGAACCCCTTTAGCAGACCGATGAAACCATGCTGGCCTAACACTGACGTAATCCTTCCGGTAGGGCTGTTGATGTGGGAAGGAAATTCGAAGCCGCCTGCAACGAATTATTTCTCAATGTTCGCAATCAACGAGGGCGGCGGCAAGCTCGCGCAACGGTCCCCAGGCCGCCGAATGCCCGTTGGCATTGCCAGCGAGAATTGCGCGCGTGCGCTTACCGATCTTCCGCTGTACCTTTGCCACGTCGAGGCAGCCGCTCCAGTAATCAATATCGGCAAACACCGGTGCCGTGTCTGTTAGGGTGATCGCGTGCGCGACCTGATGCCACGTGTGCGACGCGCAGATAACTTCGTCGCCCGGGCCGATGCCGAGCGCACGCAGCACAATCCAGGTGCCGAACGTGCCGTCGCCACGGCCACCGCGTGGGCGCGGTCGCTCCAGCCGGCAAGGCAGCCTCAAACGAATCGAGCATTGGTCCATCGCTCCAAGGCGAACATTGCAGTACTGCATGGACGAGTTCGCTCTCTCGCGCCCCGCAGGCTGGCTCGCTAAGTGTGATTTGGTCAGTCGCCATCGCAGGCTTCCTCCTCGGCCACGATGAGCATATCGGCCTCACTTGCCTGTGCCGTCACAGACACGCAAAACCCTGTCGACGTCGCGAGATAGACGCGGCGGCCACGAAACTCGAGAACCGGCTTTTCATTGCGCAGTTCGACCGCGCCGATCCGCATGACACGCACGTCGGGATAGCGCTTTCGCCAACTTGCCGCGGCTTCCAGCAGCGTCGGTTCGTTGAGAATCAACTGGGCTATCACACAAATCTGATTTGCTGTGAGCGCCATGTCAGTCGTGCCCGCCCGCCACGCGCCACGCTTCTACAGTGACCGGAAGCGTAGTGTCGGCAGCCATCTCTGGCACCTGGAACCGCCAGCCGATTGAGAGCATAATGAGCCCGCTCCACGTCTGCGCCTGAGCGATGCAGACGATCGGCTCATCCAGATCCTTCTTCGTCACGTAGGCGCCGAGAATGCCTTTTCTGTCCTTTCGAATTATGAGTTTCACGTTGAGACCTCCTGGGTTGGTTGCAAAAATTTGCGCCGCAGGTACGTGCATCGCTTCGAACTAGCGGCGCGAGCAAAAGGCGCCGGCCCGCCGGGCGACGAACGTCCAGCGACGAACACATGGACTTTCATAGGCAGAACTCGTCTTTCTCGAGCAATGGTCGCAGCGCGGCAGCATCAATTTCGTCCTCAGTGCAGCCGACGCCTGCCCATCAAACTCGACGAGGTACACCGGTTCGCCCGGTCTCGATCACACGCCCCACATTGGCGATCCCGCCGAGCGCGCCGGCCCTCACAAGACGCTCGCATTCGCCCCGTCCGGGATAGCCACCGTCGTTGCAAACGTCGTGCAGTGGCACCACGCGCATTCTCCATGGAGCGCGCTCACCCAACCGCGCGAGCACGTCTTGCGAACGGTGGTCGAGCGTACATAGTTCCTTCGCGCGCATGCCGACGCAATGATCGCGTTCGACAAAGTGAACCGCATAGATGTAGAACCGCTGCAGGAACGTGTCGATTCCGGTGACGTAGCCCACGTCGCCTTTGCTCAAGAGCAGCTCACCCATGGCCTTACCGGTGTACGTACCGTCGTTGCTGATCGGGAGCGGGCGATCATCCGCACGGCACTGCCGGCAATGGCGCGTCAAGTTCGCGCCGCCCTTGCAGGCGTCATGCCCGGCCTTCAGCTCGCGCGCAGTGGGGCCGCGCTGGCCGTGCAGGCCGAAATACGTGCCATGCTCTGGGTCTGAGATCATCGGCATGATGTTGTGCAGGAACGCGCCTCGCCTCTTTACCTCGCGATTTACCTCGATCAGGAGTTCGTCGTTGATGCCCGGGATCAACACCGAGTTGATCTTCGTCAGTACACCACGCGCAGTCAGTATCTCCAGCCCCTCCATGTGCCGCGCGTGAAGGAAGCGCGCGGCCTCCTTGCCCGTGATTCGTCGGTGGTCCCAGAAAATCCACGGATAGATCTTTTCGCCGACGACGGGATCGACCATGTTGATGGTGATTGTCACGCAAACAATGCTGTTTTTGCAGATCTCGTCGACAAAGTCCGGCAACGCGATACCATTCGTTGACAGGCATAGCTTAACGTCCGGAGCGCGCTCGCGAAGCATACGGAACGTGTCGAACGTTTTCTTCGGATTGGCTAGCGAGTCCCCGGGACCCGCAATGCCGAGCACGGTCAACTGCGGAATCCGGGCCGCGACGGTCGTCACCTTTTTCACGGCTGCTCCGGCGCCCGTTTCTCCGACACGACGCCTGGCCGCGACTCGTTCGAACAGTCATACTTGCGGCTCCAGTAGTTGCATTGGATTTTGCAGGCGGGTGCCACCGCTACGTGCATGCGCGCATAATCGCGATGCGCTTCTTCCGAATAACCTGGGTGATTACTGATCTTTTCCCATACTTCTGCCGACATGCTCTCGGGCGCGTCGGACGGACCGCAGCTCGATTTGCCTGTGCCGCCGTATGAATCACAGCCGCCGCCCCGGACAGATGCGTCTACGGTCGACACCAAGGGCAGTGCCTGCCGAACGCCGATATAGGCAGTCGAGGGCGGCGTGCTGGCGTTCGCGCAGTCTTGCATGATATCTCCCTGCAACCAAAAGTGGCGGCGCAATACGCAATAGCGAGATCCATGCCACTCACTCGAGCTCCGCTAATGCGCGAGTCCCGCGATATCCGATAAGTTCTGTTGTCGTGCGTCGGCCCCCAAGCCCGACAACCACGCCCTATGCGTCGCTGTTACAACAAAAGTCACGCGCTCCACGTTTCATGTCCAAATTTTTTTGTTTAACTGATTATCGCGAGTGTGCGTCAAGCGAACATGTGCGACATTCTGTCCGCCAGCGGATGGAACCGATCGAGCCGCCTCCAGCGCGGCCGCATTGTCCGGAACGGGACATTCGCGACACGAACAATCGGACGATGCACCGCCATAACCCGACATTGTGCCGGTCAACATCCCGCAAATTGTGCTCCGACTGTAGATGCTCGCTTGGCACAACGTCCCGTGTAAGCGGGGTTTGAGGGACAGCCGTTATGGATATCGCGTTCATTAACTTTGGCAGTGGATGCAATGCGCGGAATGGATGAGATGCAGGAACCCCTGTTTACGACGGTCAAGCTGGAGGATTTCGTCCCGGCGGATCACTCGCTGCGACCGGTCCGGCTGCTGGTGAATGACGCGTTGAGACGGCTCAACGGGCTGTTTAACGTCATCTATGCCGACACCGGCCGGGCTTCGATTGCACCCGAGAAGCTGCTGAGGGCGTTGCTGCTGCAGGTGTTCTACTCGTGCGTAGCGAACGCATGGTGATGGAACAGATGCGCTACAACCTGCTGTTCCGCTGGTTCGTCGGACTGGCGATCGAGGACGACGCGTGGGACCACTCGGTGTTCTCGAAGAACCGCGACCGGTTGCTGGAGCATGAAGTCGTGGAAGCGCTCTTTACTGAAGTCATGGGCCTGTCCGACAAACGGGGTCTCCTGTCGAGAGAGCATTTCTCGGTGGTCGGTACGCTGATTCAGACATGGGGGATTGCAAATGCACAGGCAGTGGACATCATCTTCGCCGGCAAGCAGACCATCGATGGCGACACTGCCCAGGTCGGCCCCGCTATCGCGATGCGATTGGGCGTCCAGTTGCTCACGTATGTATCCCGGATCGTCGAGACTGACCTCGACGCGCGCACGATCGTAGTCGAGCGCCGCGCCGAAGGCGGTGTGCAAGTATTGAAAACCGCACTGCCCTGTCTCGTGACGATGCTCGAGAATACGAACGAGCTGCGCTTCGCGACACTGCCCGCGATGATCCACGCGGCTGGATTCCCGGTGCGCAAATGGAATCGCGAGCAGGCCGGCATTGAGGACGTGAGCAAGGTCGGGCTGAAAGGTTCACCTACCGTGGTCAGCAAAGTGTTCGCGCCGACGCCGCGCGACGAAAAGGCCGAGATGCTCGAATTGGACGCGTCCAGTCTGCGCGACGTGTCGCTGAAACTCGTGCACAAGATATTTGCTCGCCATCCGACATTGGAGGCGGACCTGTTGATGAAGAGGGCCTCATGAACTCGCCCGCTGCCTCTGAAAAGAAGCCGTCCGCGCCGGTCAAACGGGCCGCCGGCCGTAACCTCGATCTGCCCGAACATCTGAAAGCCTACCAGGGTGTCTGGGTCTTTCTCGAGCACGACCACGGCCACGTGCATAGCGTGTCGTGGGAGCTGCTCGGTGAGGCGCGCAAGCCCGCCGACAAAGTCGGCAGTCGTGTCGCTGTGGCCGTGCTCGGCGGTACCGACGAGCCGCTTGAGCAGTTTGCCAGTGAGGCGTTCAGTTTCGGCGCGGACAAAGCGTATGTGATTCACGACCCTGTGTCGCTCGGCTATCGCAACAAACCGTTCACGAAGGGGCTGACCGACCTGGTCAACAAGTACCGCCCCGAGATTCTGCTGCTCGGTGCAACCTCAATGGGCCGGGATCTCGCCCGATCTGTCGCAACGACGCTCTTGAGGGGCCTCACCGCCGACTGCACTGAGTTGAACATTGACCCGGCCTCGCGCGCACTGGCGGCCACACGGCCGCCTTTCGGCGGCTCGCTGCTCTATGCGATCATGACGCTCGCATACCGCCCGCAGGTGGCGGCGGTGCGCCCACGAGTGATGGTGATGCCGCAGGCGCAGACGGGTTGCGGCGGCGAGAACGTAACGTTGCCAACGACGAAGGCGATTGGAACTGCATCTTCGGCACCGAAACTATGGGTTCTTTACGACCATCTGGGACACTATTTTTCGCACGAGTTACTGGCCGAAAAAGGATGAGTGCCGGAAGTTGGCCTCCGCGACCAGCCCGAACCGCTCAAACGTGCGCGACTACTTCATTTTTCCGTTTGATCAACACCGCTGGCGCAGAGCTAAAGTCGGAAATGGTGTACGGGGAGTAAAGTAGAAAGAGCTGGTTGATACGCTGGAGCAAATCGCATCACGCGTCCGGTGTGCTCCCACTCCATGCGTGCGCAGCTTCGTCAGGTCGACCATTACAGAGACAACTGCCCTCAGGTTCGGCGCGCTATTGACCTCAGCGACACGTGTGGAGTTGCACCATCAATTCGGCATGGCCTTATATGATGTGAGGGCAATTGACAGGGCGATCAGTAGTTCTGCAAGGGGCGACTTCATGCCTGATGTCCGCGAGTTGACTCAAGTTCATCCTGTCGAAATCACACTTCGCGGGTTGTTTCACGTTAGAGCGTGTTAGGAACTTTGAAGTACTGGCACGGCATGGACGAGCATGAGCATTGGGAAGACGACGAAATGAAGCCCGGCGAGAGTTTCGGGTAGCCGCTCATAGTCACGTGCGAGACGGCGGAAGCGGTTGAGCCAGCCAAAGCTGCACTCGACCACCCATCGCCGGGGCAGCAGTACAAAGACTTTTTTCGTCTCCTCGAGTTTGATCGAGGGTGTAAAAAGTTTTGTGTAAACGGTCATTTGGCAGGAGACTGCCAGCAACAGGAGCATAGATGACCGTAGCGAAACGCAATAAAAGAGAGAAACCCGATGCTGAACTCGTCAAGCTGGCAGACAGCCTGCTGGCGAATTACCAGAAGCCGGAAGACCTGATAGGCGAGAACGGCCTGCTCAAGCAGCTTACCAAGATGCTGGTGGAGCGTGCGTTAGAGACGGAGATGTCCGAACACCTGGGCCATGGCAAAAGCGAAACGGTGACCAATGCCACGGGCAACACCCGTAATGGCCATAGCGCCAAGACGCTGCAGGGGGAGTTTGGCGAGTTGCCGCTCAATATCCCGCGCGACCGTCAGGGGGCGTTCGAGCCGAAGCTGGTGGAGCGCCATCAGACGCGCTGGACGGGCTTCGATGACAAGATCATTTCGCTGTATGCGCGTGGCCTGAGCGTGCGCGAGATCCAGGGGCACCTGGAAGAAATGTACGGCACGGAGGTCTCGCCGACGCTGGTCTCGGCGGTCACCGACGCCGTCAGTGATGAGGTGAAGGTCTGGCAGGCCCGTGCGCTCGACGTGCTTTATCCGATTGTCTATCTCGACTGCATTCACGTCAAAGCGCGCGACAGCGGCGCGGTGCGGACCAAGGCGGTGTACCTGGCCATCGGCGTGAACATGGCCGGCCACAAGGAAGTCCTGGGCCTGTGGATCGCCCAGACCGAGGGGGCCAAGTTCTGGCTGCAGGTGGTCACTGAAGACGCGCGGCGTGCAGGACATCTTTATCGCCTGCGTCGACGGGCTTAAAGGCTTTCCTGAAGCCATCGAAGCGGTCTACCCAAAAGCGGCCGTGCAACTGTGCATCGTGCATATGGTGCGCAACAGTCTGAACTTCGTGCCGTGGAAAATGCAGCAGGAAGTCGCCGCCGACCTGAAGACGATTTACACTTCATCGACCCTCGAACTGGCCGAACAGATGCTGGGCGCCTTCGAGGCCAGGTGGGACAAGGACTATCCGTCCATCGGACAGAGCTGGCGACGCAACTGGGCACGTGTGATTCCGTTCTTCGATTACCCACCGGAGATCAGGAAGGTGATTTACACCACGAATGCCATAGAATCGATCAACATGAGCCTGCGCAAGGTGATCAAGACCCGCAGCTCGTTCCCGACCGATGAGGCCGTCACCAAGCTGTTTTACCTGGCCCTGAACAACATCAGCAAGAAGTGGACGATGCCGATCCGCGACTGGAAGGCCGCACTGAACCGCTTCACGATCCAGTTCGAAGAGCGGCTGGTGCCGGGTTAAACCTCAACCCGTTTACACAAAATTCCGGACACCCCCGTTTGATCACCTGCAGTTCAATGTCTTCGTCCAGTGCTGCCTGCGCTGGCTCTTTACCCGTGTATCCCTTGTCGGCCAAGACCACCTTAACCGTGCGCCTCGTTACCTGCTGGACCTGGCGCGCAAGCTCTGCTACCTCCGCGCCTTCCTGTTCATTGGCTGGTGTCACGTGTACCGCCAGCAACTGTCGCATTATGTCCACCGCAATGTGTACCTTGCTGCGGCGTTTGCGCTTATAACCGTCATAGCCCGCACGCGGGCCGCTCTCGCAGGTCGACTGTATCGTGCGCCCATCGAGAATGACCGCACTGGGCTGTCCCCGACGGCTAGGGCCAGGCGTATCAGCGAGCGCAGGTCGCTCACCATGCTCTCGAAGCAGCCGGCCTGCAACCAACGTTGAGTTTGCTGATACACCAGTTCCCACGGTGGAAAATCATTGGGCAGCATCCTCCACGGCGCGCCGGCACGAGCCATCCAGCGCAATGCGTCAAACATGTCGCGCAGCTCGTATTTGCGCTGGGGCGCCTCGACGTCCATCAACGTCAGATACGGTGCCGCGAAACTCCATTCTTCGTCCGACACATCAGTTGGATACCCTTTGCGGTCTGCCTTTTTCATTCCTCTAGGATACCAGGTCGCGCTCAAAGTTCCTAACACGCTCTTCTATGGGGAACTGAAAGTCAAGCCCGGTTCACGATAAACATTCTGTTATGCGATGTAAGCCTCCTTGTTCGGTCTCTACCGCCAGCCTGCGCGATCACTTACCATGACCAGACGCAGGCTGGCGCTAAAGACCGGTGCGTGAAGGACGGTACCGACGCTCATCGCGTA
The DNA here is from genome assembly GCF_003002025.1 of Paraburkholderia sp. BL25I1N1. GTDB lineage: Bacteria > Pseudomonadota > Gammaproteobacteria > Burkholderiales > Burkholderiaceae > Paraburkholderia. The sequence continues at coordinate 55,822 of NZ_PVZB01000034.1, read as the reverse complement.
AGCCTTGTTGCAGCCTGGCATGTCAATGTCATTCAGGTCAGGGTATCTGTTGGCCGGTCAGTGCCGGGTCGACCTTCTATCCGTGCCGACCTGACAGGCCGGTCACCTCATGCCGCGTGCGCGAAGCGCTGGAGCTACCCTGTTACCGACGGCGCCCCATCTAGGGAAACGGCCTCCCGCAGTGGGTAGCCCGAGCGTGTTTCGGGCGCGTTGACCTTTAGATGCTGTTGCTGCATCCGACGTCATTCAATCATTCAGGCCCTCACGGTGTTGACGTCGCGCGGCTTGAGTATCGCGCCAACGGGGATCTCGCCGTACTCGAGATAACGCCACAGGGCGATCGCCAGACGGCGTGCGAGCGCGACGATACCGATGCGCCGCATCCGCTTGCCGGTACCGGAGATGCTGACCCAGGCACACGTGGGCGCCGACGCTGAAAGCGAGATGCCGGTTCGGTTTGCGGTCGAAATTGAATGCGAACGGCTCAGGGGAGACTTGCTCGTCACGATTTGCCGAGCCATAGCGGAGCATCAGCCAATCGCCCTTGCGGATTGTCCGACCCCGGACGTTGGTGTCGGCAGTCGCTGTGCGCATGAAATGACGCACCGGCGATGCGTAGCGAAGGGTTTCATCGATAAACTGCGGAATCAGCGAACGATCCGCCTGTAGTCGCGGCAATAGCTCAGGGAAGCGGTTCAACGCCCACATCGCGACCGATATGGACGACGAAACCGTATCATGTCCTGCTGCGGCGATGATCACGTAATAGCTGCCCCGGTCTCTATGCATAATTACGCCGGCGTCAGCACGGCGCCGGAACCACGCCATTGATGGTTCGAGTTCGTCGTCGCAATTTACTTGCGCTTGTGGCGGGCTCGAATGCCATGCTGCGCCGTCAGCTTGCGAACCAGCTCTTTGCCCACGCGCACGCCTTGCGTGAGCAGTTCCTTCCACATGCGAGGCCAGCCGTACTCTCCCTTGGTCTGCGTGTGAATCGCCTTGAGGTTTGCGAGCAGTGCGTCGTTACTCACGCGGCCCCGGGGCGGCTTGGCCTCTGTGCAGTGCGTTGCCGGCGCTGCTGATATCCGCTTGGACTGACTCCCAGCACTTCGCATAGCACCGAGACCGGCCAGTGGCGTCGATAGCGCTCGATGAACGCGTACTTCACATCGACTCCTTGGCGAAGTGTCGAGTAGCCCGGCGGAACTTCCCCGCCGAGCCCTCACAGATCACGTACGTGAACCTCTCGGTTCATGCGGCTCTTGTCATCCAGCCGATGGCAATACCCCCAGCTTCCAGTGGTACAGGACGCCCGGGGCACGTTCCACCAATCGCCTGAGCCATATCCGGGCCCTAGCGCGACTTCGCTTGAAACGGCGGTACTTCCGCACCGCCCATTTCGCCAGAATGTCGTTGAGGTGGCCTATCACACGCTTGAACACGCTCATATAGAACGCCGCGTAGTAATTCCACCATCCTCGCAAGGTGGAATTGACCCACTGTGCAATATCTTCGAACGCAGCATCCGTCCAGCGGCCGATACTCCACACCCGCATTTGCTCGCGGATGCGTTTCGCGGCCTTGCTACTGAGCGCAGGACTGAAGCTGTCGAAGTAAATGCCGCGCTTGCTTTTGGCCAGCCGACCGCGGAAGGTGTATCCGAGAAAGTCAAGGCTCGTGTTGGGATAGTCCTTCTTGCGATACCCATTCCGGCAGTACACGATCCTCGACTTCTCAGGACGCAATTCCGGGCCACAGGCCTTTAGACGCGCACCGATTGCCGCATGCAACCGTCTGGCTTCGGCTTCGCTTTTACAGTGGACCAATCCATCGTCGGCCTACCGCACGAAGGACGTATCCGGAAAGTGCCTCGCCATCGAGGTATCAAAGGCATAATGCATATAGAGATTAAACAGTACCGGGCTGACCACGCCATGGACGCAAAAGGTAACTTTGGTCGGCGTGAGCGGCGTGCGGAGATCCAGGCAGGCGAGAGGCGCCTCCATTTCCGCCGGCGGGTCGCGTGGCGGTGGGAATCGAATGGCGAATGGTGATGCTGTCATCGGCAACCACCACCTCCTTGACGAGCAGTCTTGTGATGCGCTGACGGTCCTGAACATCAAGGGTGGCGGCACTGCTACGCAAACGCCCCAGGAACGCCGTTAGCGTTTCCGCCAGGCGTAGGTAAGCCGCCTGGTCGACCAACTGGGCACTGAGCCCGCGTAGTTCCTCCTGAAGACTCTGCTCGCGTTGCCGCAGCGCAGGCATGCGCCGCCGCAACTCGTTCAGCGAAAGCAGGTCCTCCTGGTACGCGGTGAGCAACCGGTCCATACGTTTCTGCGCTTGCGCCAGATCCTGCGTGACGCGGTCCTGCTGCCGCTTGGCCGGACTTGAATTGCGCGCCGTCTCAAGGCGCCGATTCAATTCGGTCTGGATGAGCGCGGGATCCTCCAGCAGGCGCACAATTTCGGACCACACGATGTGCTCCAGCAGATCCAGCCGGATGGGGCGCTGCTCACACCTGGCGTGGCCGTCATAGCGCCAGGCGTCAGCGCCCAGGCAGCGGTAGTAGGAGATCTTGCGCGCGCTACTGCGTGTCGAGGTCCGGTACAAGGCGTAGCCGCACTGGCGGCAGTGCACAAGGCCCTGGAGAATGCTGGGTTCGAGCGTTCGACGCGAAGCGTGCTTCCTGTTGCTTTCCAGGCGCTCCTGCGCCAAGGCGAACGTATCCGGGTCGATCAAGGCAGGAACCGGAATTTCGATCCATTGATCACGCGGCAGTTCGTGATTGGCACTGTTGCGAGCCGGCAGGCCGCCGCGCTGGCGCAACGTCCGATTGTTGGTGCGTTCTCGCGCGGCCTGTTGGGTCTTGCCGAAGCAGGCCATTCCACGATAGGCAGGATTGCGAAGGATGGCCCAAACAGTGGAGCGCTCCCAGCGTGCTGCGCCCTTTCTGGTAGGTACCCCCAGTTCGTTCAACCGGCGTGTGACAGCACCGATGCTCAGCCCCGCCACGGTATATAGCTCGTAGATCTGGCGGACCACCTGCGCTTCGGCGGCGATCACCGTATAGTCCGCGGCCTGCTCGTCGCTCTTGCGTTCGTAGCGGTAACCGTAGGGCGCGCCACTCAACACGCTGACCTCACCTTGCTTCGCACGGTGTCGCTTGCCTCGCCGCGAGCGTTCGAGGATCTGGGCCCGTTCGTACTCGGCGATCATGCCCTGGAACTGCAACAGCAACTGATCTTCCGGCGTACCCGAGTGCGGCGCCTTGATGAATATCACTGCCACCCCGTGACGGGCCAATTCCTCAATGAGCAACACCTGGTAGGCATATTTGCGGCTCAGGCGATCGGGGCGAGCGCCAGTACCGCCTGAATCTCGCCCGCCGCCGCCAGGTCGCGTACCCGCTCCAGTCCGGGCCTCACCAGGCTTGCACCGCTGTAGCCTTCGTCCTGGAAGACCCACTCATCCGGAACGCTGTAGCCTTCGCTTCGGGCAAACTCCACCAGCGCCGCCGTCTGACTGGCGATGGTCTTCTCCTCCTTCTGTTGATCGGACGACACCCGGGCGTAGATCGCGGCAACCTTCATCAGTTTCTCCACTCAGTCCAGTTTGCTCGCCAGTGCGGCGCACACGATCCGGCACCAGGATGTCATAGGCCTGCTCGAGCTTCCTTGCCAGCAGGCGGTCAAACGTATATTCCAGGTCAACGTGCCGACTGCGTGGACGTCGATCAGCCACGCCCGCCTGCCGTCGTTAGCAAAGCACAGACAGCACGCGTGAGCGTTTCGCCCATCGTTAAATCATTGGCCTGCGCATATGCCCGCAATGTGACAGCAACGGCCGCAGGAACCTTGAGCGTGATGGGAATGGTGGGCTCGGCCACGGCCACGGCCACTGGAGACGACAGGTGCTGCGCCTCCTGCAGGTAACGGTAGGCCTGGCGCCGCGAAATCATATGCTGCTCGGCCATGGCTTCGGCGGCCTCGTTGAGGCTGCGACCATCGGCAAGCAGATGAAAGGCGGCATTCAAACGCTGAGCCCTTTCGGAGAGAGTTGAGCGCGACATATGACATTTTTATATTACTTCTTGTGACGCAAATCAAGGACTGAATCGGACCGGCACAGCGGAATCTGCCGCTCAAACTCAAAGTTATCTTTTGCGTCCATGGCGTGACGACACCACCTTGCGGCGTGCCCTGCGTCCGCGACACCATTTCCTGCCCCCTCATCACTGGCGCCTTAAACCAGCGTTCCACGTACAGCTCCACCCATGTGCAACGAGCATGCTGCCGCACCGCTTCCATCATGAGTTCGTGATCAACATGGTCAAGAACCCCTCGATGTCGAGATCGAGCACCCAAGCGTAACGCCAGCATCGCTGCCGTGCAGCCGAAAGTGCTTAATGCGCCGACCGGCCAGGACGATATCCTTAGCCATCCTACTGAAACACCGGCTTCTCGACGGGTTTCAGATATCGTTTGGCTACCATCTGCGCGATTCTGTCCGACACCGTCGGGACGGTCATCGCGAACTGCACACACGCCCAACGATCATTTGGGTTGGGCAAGATCTAACATCCATTTCATCCACTTACTGTAAAACGCATTTCTCAACGTATCCACGTTATAGATGAAAGGTATAAACACAATCGATTTTACAAATCAATTGGTGTGTTGCACAGTGAAACCCGTCGTCGCGGAAATGGAAATCGAAGTTGATTGATCGAATACTTCATATTTATAAACCTAAGTAGTACGACAGATTTAGGTATGTCTCCATGATGCCCACACTTTCGGATGTATCTCTCGACACGCCACCTAAGCTTACCGAAACCGTGCCCGTCGCGGCCTTCCGGATGGGACGATCGACCGTGGAGCCGCCTACTGGCTCGATAATTGAACGAAACGGGCCAGATCTGTGAAGGTCCTCGATTGCGTATCCGAGGCGCGCGACGAGTGCCACGATCGCGCCGGACGTCGCGACGTCTACTTGACGTTTGACGACGGCCCTAATCCACTTTGCACACCGGACGTCCTCGATGTGCTGGCAGAACACCGGGTGCCAGCAACGTTCTGCGTCATCGGTGCGTACGTAGAGGACCACCCGAAGCTGATCCAGCGAATGATCGCGGACGGACACGAGATTGCCAATCACACGATGACTCATCCGGATTTGTCTGGATGCGAACCTGATGAAGTACGACGCGAAATATTGGACGCGAACAGGATCATCCGGATGGCGTGTCCCCAGGCCACAGTTCGGCATATGCGTGCCCCTTACGGAATATGGACGGACGAAGTGGTCGTTGAAACGGCAAAGGCGGGGCTGGCGGCTCTTGACTGGTCGGTCGACCCGCGTGACTGGTCTCGCCCCGGCGTCGATGCGATTGTCAGCGCAGTGCTGGCCTCTGTCCGGCCTGGCGCAATTGTGCTCTTGCACGACGGATGTCCTCCCGGCGAGTCAGGACGGTGCTGTCATGCTGGGCTGCGCGACCAGACCCTCATGGCGCTTTCCCGCCTGATTCCAGAACTGCATGACTGCGGATTTGTAATCAGCTCGCTACCCCAACCACACTGGCCAAACCGACATCTATGAATGCCATTGCCACAATCAACACTGCCGCAGTTTTGTTGTATACACTACTCTCGACTGTTTACAAAAGCGCACAGGCCCTCCATGGCCTACCGACGAGTGGTCCGGCGAAGTCGCCCAATGCCGCCGACTCCAACTTTCTGCCGGACGTGGACGTCATCGTGCCGTGCTTTAACGAGCGACCGAGCACGCTCTCGGCGTGCCTGGAGTCCATTGCAAACCAGGACTACGCCGGAAAACTGCGGGTCTATGTGGTCGACGACGGCTCTGGCAATCTCGACGCCGTGAGGCCGGTATACGATGCGTACACGCGCGACCCGAGATTCAACTTCATTGCGCTTCCCCAAAATATGGGAAAGCGCAAGGCACAGATCGCCGCGATACGCTCTTCATCCGGGGAACTGGTACTCAACGTCGACTCGGACACGACGCTGGCACCCGATGTCGTCAAGAAGCTTGTATTGACAATGCGAGATAGGACGATAGGCGCCGCCATGGGGCAGTTGACGGCCAGCAACCGGAGCGACACCTGGCTGACCCGCCTGATCGATATGGAGTACTGGTTGGCTTGCAACGAAGAACGCGCGGCCCAGGCTCGCTTCGGCGCCGTTATGTGTTGCTGCGGTCCATGTACCATATACCGACGGTCCGTGCTTCTTTTGCTATTAGACCAGTACGAGACACAATTTTTTCGCGGGAAGCGGAGCGACTTCGGCGAGGACCGCCATCTCACAATTCTCATGCTGACCGCAGGTTATCGGACCGAGTACGTTCCGGACGCCATTGCGGCGACAGTCGTTCCGGACAGACTGGGGGCGTATCTGCGCCAACAACTGCGCTGGGCGCGCAGTACTTATCGGGACACGTTGCTTTCGCTGCGCCTGCTGCCCTGTCTCGATCGCTACCTTACGCTGGACGTGATCGGACTGAATCTGGGCTCGCTATTTCTCGCCTTTTCGGTCCTAGCGGGGCTCGCGCAGCTCGCATTGACAGCGACAGTGCCGTGGTGGACTGCCCTGATAATCGCATCATTGACCATGATCCGCTGTAGCGTGGCATCGGTTCGCGCTCGCCAGATTCGATTTCTTGGCTTTTCTCTTCACACACCTATTAACCTCTTTCTCTTGCTCCCGCTGAAAGCCTATGCGCTGTGCACATTGAGCAATAGCGATTGGCTGTCCCGTGGCTCTGCAGGCAACGTATCGAACGTTCGAGAAAAACAGCTCGAGACTCCGGATCCGGTTACAAAGCCGAACGTGACTTCAGCGTCAAGCGCTGCGACTCCGCACCGTCGACCGGATCACGCGTGTGAGTCTTCAACATTAGCAACTTTTGACGAAGCATCCGATGGCAATTAGTTAACCGGACATATAGGATCTCGAATATTGCGCCACCCCAGAATCGCTCACCGTCGGCAGTCGTCCGCTTGAGTGCGATCGTCTCACGCAATGGCTCAATTGCCGTCTTCCCAACGCGAGTGCATTCACCGGAATCCTAGTACTCCATTGTCAGTAACTCTTCCGCATGGCAAGCGACGATCTTCTATCGGCCAGGGCGTTTTCAATCGGGCCGCGGCAGCAGAACGGCTTCTTTTTCTCTAAGACGAGCGCGTAATTTTCCTTCTTATCCCCATGTCCAAAGCAGCAATCAGCTTCGCCAGCGTAAGGAAGTCATATGGCGACAAGATCGTAGTCGACGGATTGTCGTTCAGCGTCGCGCCTGGAGAGTGTTTCGGTCTGCTAGGGCCAAATGGCGCGGGCAAGAGCACGACGGTGCGTATGGTGCTCGGCATGGTGCCGCCCGACGCAGGCAAGATCATCGTGCTCGGGGAGCCAGTGCCGGCGCGCGCTCGCTCGGCACGTATGCGCATTGGCGTGGTGCCACAATTCGACAACCTCGAGCCCGGGTTCACCGTGCGCGAGAACCTTCTGGTGTTTGGCCGCTACTTCGGCATGAGCACACGTGAAATTGAAGCGATCGTGCCGTCGCTGCTCGAATTCGCCCGCCTCGAAAGCAAGGTCGATGCGCGCGTCACCGAACTATCCGGCGGCATGAAGCGGCGGCTAATGCTGGCACGCGCGCTGATCAACGATCCACAGTTGTTGGTCATGGACGAGCCTACAACAGGTCTCGACCCTCATGCGCGCCACCTGATCTGGGAAAGCCTGCGTTCACTGTTGGCGCGCGGCAAGACGATCCTCTTGACCACCCATCTCATGGAAGAGGCCGAGCGGCTGTGCGACCGACTGTGTGTGCTGGAGGAGGGGCGAAAGATCGCCGAAGGCGGGCCTCGCGCGCTGATCGCAGAACAGATCGGGAGCCACGTGGTCGAGATCCACGGCGGCAATCCGCATGAGCTGCGCACGTTGATCGCGCCGCACGCGCAGCGTATCGAGGTTAGTGGGGAGGCCCTTTTCTGCTATGTGTCCGATCCGGAACGGGTGTGCATACAGTTGCGCGGGCGCACGGCGCTGCGCCTTTTACAGCGTCCAGCAAACCTCGAGGATGCCTTTTTGCAGTTAACCAAGCGCGGGATAAAGGAGTGAACGATGAGAGACTTTTATGCAGCAACCCTGCCCGCGAACGTGTGGAACTGGGTTGCAGTGTGGCGTCACAACTATCTGGCATGGAAAAAAGTCGCGTTTGCCTCGATTCTCGGTAACCTTGCCGATCCTATGATTTATCTGTTCGGCCTCGGCTTTGGTTTCGGGATAATGGTAGGTCGCGTCGATGGCGCATCTTATATCGCGTTTCTCGCGGCGGGTATGGTCGCGACGAGCTCAATGACCTCCGCGACCTTCGAAACGATTTACGCAGCTTTCTCTCGCATGCATGTTCAGCGCATGTGGGAAGCGATCCTCTGTACACAGCTCACGCTCGGCGATATCGTTCTCGGTGAACTGGCATGGGCCGCCACCAGGGCCTTTTTTGCCGGCATTGCCGTCATGGTGGTAGCCACCGTGCTGGGTTATGCCGCGTGGTCATCCATTCTCTACGCATCGCCTGCCATCGCCCTGACCGGCCTCGCCTTCGCGAGTCTGGCGATGATCCTCGCGGCGCTTGCACCCAGTCACGATTACTTCGTGTTCTATCAAACGCTCGTCCTCACGCCCATGGTGCTCCTGAGCGGCGTGATCTTCCCGATCAGTAAGCTACCTGCCGTTTTTTGCGACGTAGCGCGCTTCTTACCGCTGGCACATTCCGTCGACCTTATCCGTCCCCCGATGCTCGGACGCCCGGTGAGCTATGCTGCCCTGCATATTGGCGCTCTCTGCATTTGCACGGTGTTGCCGTTCTTCCTGTCAGTCGCGCTGTTACGTCGACGCCTCATGTCTTAATGCTGCGATGGCCAGTACGAATGAGTGGGAAATCACCATGTCATATCAACGCGAACGCTTCGTGCATCCGCGCACGCGCCTTATGCGCCGACAATATCCCCGCAGCCCGATATGCAACGGAAGCGAGTCGCGATGTGGCCGAACAGCAGCGCCAGCGCGCTGCTGTTCGCGTACGACCTGTAGTTATGCTCGGCGAGCCACACCTCGTGGTAGCCGAACGTCTGGGCGGCAGGCGCATTACGAACGGTTTGCGTCAGGCGCATCGCGCGTCGCCGTCGGGGTTCTCGACGTTGAGGAAAAGGCCGTAGCGTTGTGCGGAGTCCGACATGGCCGGCCCTCTCGTGGAAAGACCACGTCAAAGGCAGTTTTGCGCCCACATCTCGCGCTATGTAAAGTCATGACGACGTCAGCCATGCCTCAGGCAGAAGCGCGACGCTGCGACCACGCCGTGCGGCTGGGCAGGCCGAGCCCGCAACACGCCCGCAATGAAGCTCGTCACGCTCGACGAACGCAAAGCGGACCACGGCGCGCGGTGACGCGCGCACAACCGCCGCAGCGCGACCAGCGAGTCCGGGTCGATCAGATCCAATGGGCACAGCACCCGGTAGGCGCCTGACAGCAAAGCCGCGAAGCCTTCGGCACGGCCATCGTCGTCGATGGTCCCGGTGTGATGAACGAACTCGCCTCCGGCCGCTTCCACCAGCGCACGCAGCACGGCGTTGATGCTTGGCCGCCCGCCTACATAAACCCATCGACGCCCGCTCAATGCGCGCGTCAATGCGCGGCCGTCGAGCAGCGCCTGCTCAACCGCGAACAACTCGCGCTGCAGGGTCGCGACATGTGCCCGCGCGCGCTCCAGCGACAGGCTCGCACTGCTTTCGGGAAGGCATGCGCCGCGGTTCTGATTCATGACGGGCTGCGCTTCGGATTGCACCGTTACGGCAACGGCAGGCGGCATGGGTCTCATGGCGAGCGCCTCGTGGCATGGCCCGCAAGCCGTTCGCCCGCTGCCGGGGTGAGAAACCAGCTACGCACCGTGTCGTACGTGTAGCGCGTCCGGCCGGCATGACGAGCGTGCGGCGCCAGCCGATGCTCGGACAGCGGCTCCGCCCAGCCCACGAAGTCGGCCACCCGCGACGCGACACAATCGAAGCGGTGATCGAGGCGTGCAAACAGCGGCATAAGCCTGAGCCGCTGCAAGTGGTACAGCGCCAGATCGCGCAACCCCGCTTCGTCGCAGATCGCGAGTAACCGGTGCAGCGATTGCGGCAGCGCGGGCACGCAGGCGGGCGGCAAGGCTCGGGCGCGCTGCCCTTGCTGCTGCGACTGCGCAACGGGCCATTGCAGCGTCAGGCAGCAGACCCGGGTGCAGGGCGTACAGCGAGGGCGGGGCCCCGGGGACGCAGCAGGTCGGAACGAATCCATAGATGTGTAAGGTTTGTGGTTCGATTTCTCGGTTGAATGCCTGAATAGATAACGATGAGCATGCTTAAGCAAGTCCTGCGCCCTCTCACTGTGAATCTACCGAAGAAGCCTGGCAAAGCGGACCGGCGACGCACCTGCTCAACGGGGGGCGCGAGCCGGGCATTTTTGCCTACTCCGCTCCAAAGCAAAGCGCATGATCCGAACAGACGCCACAACTCGGCGCCTTGCAGATGAACAGGCCCTCGCGCTCGCACAGTTGCTTGTAGAAGAACTTCTTCCACTTCATGTCATGCGTATTCTTCGCGGCCAGCCGCGGAAACCAACGGCTAATCAACGCGGACAGCTCGCGCCGCGACGGCAGAAGCAGGTCTTGCCAAAGGTGGTTTTGCCCGAGGCTCGCGCAGGCCAAGGCATGGGCCACGCAGTTCGCCTCGTCTGCCGGGCCGGCGCGCGGATCGGCATGGTGATTGAGCAACGCCACCAGATCTTCGAGTTCGTCGTCACGCGGCATCGTGGCGGGCGACAAGACGTACGTAAGACCGAGCGCCGGCCCGGCACCCGGGAACCAGCGCGCGAGCATCCGGCGCGTCTGGTCGGCGTCCAGTCCGGGCATCGGCAGCACATCAACGCCGTGGTGCTCGAACCCGCTCGACAGCACGCCGGCCAGCGCCAGCACGGTGGGATCACCCGCATCCACCGCGCACGCCATCAGGGTTGCATAGGCGTTCATCGTGGCATCGCTCAGAGAACGGCCGCCGCGTGCGTGTAGCACTTTTTCGGGCAGATCTTCGCGCACGCGGTGCAGCCGACGCACAGTTCCCGATGCACGATAGTCATCACCTTCTTCTCGTACTCGTCGTCTTCACCGTCGCCGTCGCCGTCGCCGTCCAGCGCGATGTGCGCGCCGTCCTCGTCAAGCCCGACCAGTTGCAGCACGCCACGCGGACAGACACGGAAACAGCGTCCGCAACCGATGCATTTTTCTTCGTCGAGCCTGTTGACGAAGGTCGGCGTCCAGGTGGCGCCGCTCGGCAGCGTAACGCTGAAGGTATCGCTCATGACGTGGCTCCGTGGCTTCGCTGGTTCAGGCCGCTGCCGCAGCGGCAGCCGTGCGGGCTGTCATCAGCGCGGCGTGGGCGTCATGGCAGCGCTGGGCGACAGCGAGAATGTTCTCCCAGTTGGTCGGGAGTTCCTCTGAGAGGTCGTGCAGGTCCAACTTCGCCTGGGTCGCTTGCGCGTTGAGTTTCTTCAGGTGCGCCTTGAGTTCATCGGCATCGGTGCTCATCGTCTCGGTCCCTCACGATTCCTTCAGGCGCCGTACTGTGCGACGGCGGGGTACGTCCGGATCACCTCGACCGCTTCGTCGAGAAGCTTTGCGCCCGCCTCGGCGAGCTTCTCCAGCGAAGCGAAGCCGAACCGGTGTACGTCGCGCAACTGCTTGTTGACGACAACGAGCCGCCCCGCGAGCAAAACCATGCGGCCGAAGCCCTCGTGGCTCATCTTCATCATCGGCGAAACCATGTGGCCGGTCTCACGCTCGATCGCCACCGCAATCGCGCTATAGAAAAGATCGAGCCGCCACAGCGTTTCGGGGTCGGGGTCGCCCATGATCGGAATCGCGCGGCGTTCCTCCGGCGTGTGGATGTACGGCTTGAGCAGTTGCAGGTCGGTCTTTCCGTCCCACACGCCGTGGGTGTCCTGCGCGCGCAACTGCCTAACGAGCTGCTGCACGAACGGTGCGACCAGCAGCATTTCGTCGCTGGCCTTGGACGGAATTGCGGATGATTCAGCCATGGGATACCTCATCGTCTTCAAAGTCGTATACACGTTCGCCATCCTTCGCCAGCGCCTTGCGCAGCCACGGCGGCGGCGTGCCCTTCAGCACCTGTTGCAACTTGCCGAGAATCTCCCCGATGGACTCGGGCCGCGGCACCTTGATCGGGTGAATCTTCAGCGCAACCACTCGAGCCGCGGCCGAGCCGCCGATTGCGGCGACGTACAGGATCGCGCAATCCTTGACGGCTTCGAGCTTCGGCGCGAGCTTGTCCTCGTCGCCGTCCTCTTCGAGCTTGTCACCAAAGTCGAACGCCTCGACAAACTGGTAGCCGTCCGGTGTGACGTTGTAGGTGACGATGCTCCTCGCCCAGCCAAAATGCGCATCGACGAACTGCCTGTCCTGGGTGGCGAACGCGATCTTCATGCTGTGTGCTCCTTTAGGTGGGTCAAGCACCGGCCGCGACGACAGGAATGTTCGCTTCGCGCGCCGGATCGCGCGCGGCCAGATCGATAGCGGCCTGCGGCAGCGGCCAGTCGCCCGGATCGTGATGCGGAATCTGCTCGATCATCAGGTTGGCGATCTCAAAGATCAGGTTCATCGTGCCGCGGTAGCCGACGTAGCGTCGATGTGCGTTTCCAACCCGGTCGAAGACCGGAAAACCGATCCGGAAGAGCGGCTTTTGCAGGTGCTCGGCCATCTGCCTGCCGTGCGAATGGGTGATCAGCAGGTCGCAGTCCGCCGCAGCGCGCTCCATGTCTTCGAGATCGCCGATCACGACCTGATCAGCGGGCAGCAACGCGTGCGCGGGCGATCGCGTCGTGCTGATGCAGCAGCGCAACTGCGCGCCCATCTCGTGCAGCATGCTGCCGACCGCGAACAGCAGATCGGGCTCTGCGCCGATCGCGACCTTGATGCCTCCGGTGTAGAAATGGCCGTCTAGCATTGCATCGAGCAATTGGCTGCGCTGACGCCGGTATTTCGCGGGAACGGGTCGTCCGGAGCGCTGCGCGAGCAATTGCAGCAGACGATCGTTGGGTTCCAGTCCGGTGAGCCGCCCGAACACTTCGAACGATGTGCCGGCGATAGCATGCAATGCCTCGGCGCCGTCGCGCGTCTGCTCGCCCACGCCGATCGTAAATGCCGATGCACCCGCGGCCCGGATCTCCGCGAGCGTGGTACCGCCCAGTGTGGTGCCGCGCCAGTCCGGCGCGATATGGCCGTCGAGCGAGCCGGAAATGTCGGGCAGCACGATGACATCGAAGCCGAACGCTTCGATGACCTCGCGCAGTTCGTCGATATCGCCAGGCGACAGATGGCTGCCGGGCAGCAACGTCACCTGATTGGCCACCGTTGGCAACGCCTTGACCAGCGCGTTGACGATGCCGGTAATCGCATGCCGGTAGCCGTCTTCGAATGCGCCGACATAGTCGGGGGTCGACACATAGACGATCTCAGTGTCGTTGAGTTCGGGCTTGCGCTTGCGCACGGTAACGAGATAGCCGTCCACGTCGTCGCCCTCGGTCTCGGTGAGACCTGTTGAACAGATCGCGATGACCTTCGGCGCAGCGCGCTTGCGGATGTTGAGCAGCGCGGCCTCGATGTTCTCGTAGCCGCCGAGCACCGCGGTGACTTCGTCCATGGCTGTCGTCTGCAGCGGGATCGCCTCCCTGAAATGGCGCACCAGCAGCACGAGGCCGAACGACGTGCAGCCCTGCGAGCCGTGCATCACGGGCATGCAGGCATCGAGCCCAAGGAACGCGAGGCTCGCGCCCAGCGGCTGGCTCATCTTGAGCGGATTGACCGCACAGGCTTTCATAGATTCGACGACATCGGCCATGGCATGTTCTCGAGTTCGGGGGCGTCAGTTCGGTACACCGGGTTCGAGGCTCATCGCCCCCACCCCGCGGCGCTCGACAGCGGGCGTGCGGCTTGCGCCTGGATCACACCGAGCGCTCCCCCGTCGTCGCCCCACGGAGCAGGGATCCGCACCTGTTGCCACACCGGGTTGTAGATCGCGCGGTCGATCTCATGCACCAGCTCGACGATCCCCTCGTAGCCGCCATAAGGGTGGTGGCGTTCCTGATTGATGTCGAGCCACGGTATGCGGGCCTTCAGTGCGACGAACTGTGAGCGGCCACCCGACAGCATGATGTCGGCCCGCGCGTCCCTGAGCATCGCGTACATCTCCCGCGGAGTCATGCCGTCGATCATGTGGGCGTCGTCGCGCATGATCTCCCTGATCTTGTCCTTGTCTTCCTTAGTGCTCTTCTTGACGCTGGTCCCGACGATTTCAAGCCCTGCTTCCTGCAGCGCGGAAACCACCGACCAAGACTTCACGCCACCGGTGATGAGCAACACCCGCTTGCCGGTAAGGCGCGCCTTGTAGTGCGCGATGCGCTCCCACGCGCGCGCTTCCTCGGCGGCGATCAGGCGCTCGGTCCGCTCGAGCAGATCGTCCGGCGCGCCCTGCTGCACGAGCAGGCTGGCGATATGGCGCAGCGTGTCGCTCATATCGCCGATCCCATAGAACGAGCCCTCGAAGTAAGGGATGCCGTAGCGCCGCTGCATCTTTGTCGCGATGTTGATCATCGACTTCGAGCAGACCATCATGTTGACCTTGGCGCGATGCGAACTTGCTATCTCGTTGTAGCGCCCGTCGCCGGAGATGCACGAGAGGATACGGATGCCTAGCGCGTCGAGCAGCGGCTTGGTCTGCCAGAGTTCGCCCGACAGGTTGTATTCGCCAATCACGTTGATGTCGTACGGCGTCGTGTACTCGGGCTCGCGCGTGCCGATCACATGGTTGAGGATCGCCTCGCCGCCAAGCTTGTTGCCCAGATTCTTCGGCCCGGCGAAACCGGGGGAAATGACCGGAATCACCGGCTTGCCAAATTGTTCGGTGGCGCGCTTGCAGACTGCCTCGATGTCGTCGCCGATCAGCGCAGTGACGCAGGTCTGGTAGACGAACACTGCGGGCGGATCGTATTTCTCGATGATTTCGCGCACGCTCCTGAACAGGCGCTTCTCGCCGCCGTACACCACGTCGAGTTCGTTGATATCGGTGGTGAAGCCGGTGCGATAGAGTTGCGAACCGGACGAAGCGGCGTGCCGGTTGTCCCAGGAGTTACCTTCGCAGGCAATCGGCCCGTGCACGAGGTGTGCGACGTCCACCACCGGCTGCAAAGCGATCTTCGCGCCGTCGAACGCGCACCCGCCTGCGGCCGAACCCGGCGAAAGCTGCTTCGTGCAGCCCCTTTTGCGTTCCTTCTCGCTCTTACCTTGGTTCTTGTCGCAACCCGGCTCGTCGAAAACTTCGGCGATTTGGGCATTGAGCGAAGCAGACATGACGTGCTCCTGATGGATGGACGTTTCTCTAGTGGCAAGTTCCATACCACCGGGAAACGCCTTGAAAACGTGCCAATTGGCGCTGAAGCAGTCGCTCGCGCGCATCGTCATGGCGAGTTTGAACGGTTTGCGACAGACGGTTCGCGACACAGAAAATGACAACACACGTTCACTGCCTGCCTTGCCGTTCCCTATTGAGCAGGACCCGTGCGATCGCATTCGCGCGCGCCTCCAGCAACGCATCCGGCCTCAAGGGTTCGCGAACCGCCAGGTAAGCAGTCAGCGCGCGGCGCATCCGTGGAGCTTTCGCGTAGTCCGTCTACCATGACCGGGATACGCCGCAAAGTCGCAGAGACAGACTTCCAGCAAGCGCTCGAAGCGCTCAGGCCTGATCTCGGCCGGTACGCGTTCGAGCAATGCACCGAGCGCGCCTGCGCCCATATCCCGAACGATCTTCCAGTGTGTATGCGCCATTCGCGCCGCCTGCCCCGCTGGGCGGCTCAGTCGTCGTCGACCAGCGCGAGCAGTTCGCGCGGCGTTACCTCGTCATTGATCTCCGCGAGGCTCAACGGGTCGGACGCCGCCACCTCGCGCTCAAAGTCGTCGTAGGCGAACCACGCACGCAGCGGCACTGAGTCAGACTGCTCGACTACATAAATCATGCCCCGCTCCCTCGCTGAGGTTCGTCACGCAGGCGAGCTGTAGCGGCTCGATAACATAAATCTCCAAGGCCCGATAACAGCGCCTTTTCGGGATTACATTGGCTGAGAATATCGGCGCGTCCAGGTCCACATTAAGTGAGAACGGGGTCACGTTAATTGAGAACGGCTCGATAACATCGGCCAGGATCCACAATCAGTGAGAATGCTCGACGGGCACTCAGGTAGCCAGCAGATGAAATGGTGAGTCAGAGGCGGCATATGGGCCGCCGGCCCCTTCCGATCATTCTTCCGGACCGGACCCCTCGCTCCCTGCAACGCTCAGAAGCACTGGTCACCCACGATTCGTACTTGCGGTTTTTCCCGTGCGGGTGCGCCGCCAAGGAGCGCCTGACTCAGGTATCCGCTGCGCACCAGCATGTCCTGCAACGCGTTTTCAGCATCCTCCATGCTCACTTCGCCCTGGGCCTTACGCGCAATACTTTGCTGGGCCAACCGGCGCACCAGTTCCTTGATGAATGCAGCGCCGACGCCTTCAGTCCGCTCCACTGCAAGCGCTGCGACGCCTGTCGGGATGCTCATCCTCGAACCGTAGAGCCGGAGCAGGCGCGCCCGGCAATCCGCATCAGGTGCCGGTATTTCAATGGCCTGATCAACCCGGCCTGGACGGGCCGCGAGCGCCTCCTCGATTTCCTCCGGCCGGTTGGTGGTAAGCGCGAACAGGATCTCGGCGTCCTGGTGAAGTCCGTCCATTTCGTTGAGCAAGCGGTTGAGCAGACTCTCTTCCTTGGGGCTGCGCATCTCGGTGCGATGTCTCCCGATGAGATCGACGTCCTCGATGACCACCATGCTTGGCTGTAGCAACCGGGCCAGCAGCATATAGTTGTCGAGTTGCCCCACTTGATTGGCGCTGATCAGAAGGGTGGTATGCGCTGGCAGATTGCTGGCGAGGTACTTGATCGTATGGGTTTTGCCCGTTCCGGGCGGCCCGTACAGCAGGACACCCTTTTGCAACGACTGGCGTAATATCTTTAATCCCTCTCTGGTGCGTGCGAATTCAAAAATATTGCGATCCAGCAGCTCCATCGTTTGCGGTGACAGGATGACGTCCTGACGCTCCACGGCAGGCAGACGGTGCACGACGATGCTGCGGGGCTGGCCTGAATAATCCTCGGTTACCTCGAGGGAAAGAACCTTGCCTCGGTACAGACGGGACTCGCGAATTGCCTGCTCCAGCCCCGCATACACCTCGCTGCCGAAGGCCAGCCCGCGCGCGTTGGGCAGACTGACAATCTCCACGCTCGCGATAGACGTGTTCATTCCTTCCATGTGCTGCTCGAACAGCACAGCGGCTCTCAGCTCGCCATCGGTGATCAGCCACAAGCCGTTGTCAAGTACCGCGACCGGTGTTTCTTCTCCGACATCGACATTCCGGTATTTCACAGGAGCAAGGGACACCGTGGTAGACATCGGGCCGGTACTCTGCACAAACAGCGAGGAAATTGTCAACGGAAACCGCTCATGAACCTGATTGAGGCCGAGAAGGCGCGGAGCGAACGGCGTCAGCAGGCGGGACAGCGTCTGTTGAAGCTCGGGGCGCGTGTGATGGGGAAACTGCCGCTGCGAGGAGGTGAGATCTTCCGGGGACCGATCATCAAAATGCGCAGCTAGCGCTTCCCATGCAAATTGCTGCCTTACCGGGTCAAGGTTCTTGTGATCAATATCGGTGAACTGGTTCATGAACGGACTCTTTGATTAGATGGCGGCGCCAAGTACCGGTGCGAACGCGCAACAACGAGTCGCTACAGCTAGCTACACACAGCGCAGCAATTTCGTTTTCAGCGGTGCCCCGCTACTCGACACCCTCCGCCGCAATCTTCGCCCACACCGCACGAGGTAACCGCGGCGCGATGCCCGCCGGGCTCGCGTCGAGCCGCCGACATCGCACCCTGTGCAATCGCAATCTCCTCGTGCGTCAACGGCAACCGGCGCCCACATGCGCAGCCTCCCGGCAGCACCTGGGCGATCACCTGCCGGTTCGGGTGTTCGAGCAGCGGGACGAGGTGGTCGGCCTCGCCCACACCGGCCAGGCAAACCTAGCCGTTGATGACCTCGACGTTACGGCCGCCCTGCGTCATCTTGACCAGAACTGCATCTGCCGCGCCCGATGCATCTGCTGTGTCTGCCATGGCCGCGCTCTCCTCGTCAGCGAATGATGTCGTAGCTGTAGTCGGTCTTCGCCACGTCGATCGTGTTGGCGTCGAGCGCTTCGAAGAACTCGTCCAGCAGCGTGACCAGCACCCGCAACGCACCTTCATAGCCCCAGGTCGGGAAGCGATGGTAATGGTGGCGATCGAAGATCGGGAACACCATGCGTATCAGCGGCGTTTTGGTATCCCGCTCGAGATATTTGCCGTAGGTGTTGCCGATCAGGAAATCCACCGGCTCGGTAAACAGCAGTGAACGCATGTGCCACAGATCGCGTTTCGGATACATCTTGCAGCCGGCGCCGTAGGGCGACGCGTCGAACAGCGCCTGCACCTTCGCAGCCCAGGTTTCGTTGCCGTTGGTCGCCAGCACGTGAGCCGGCTCGGCGCCGAGTTCCAGCAGGAACTGCGTGTAGCCCAGCATCTGGTCCGGGTCGCCGTAGAGTGCAAAGCGCTTGCCGTGCAGGTGAGCCTGGCTGTCGGCCATCGCATCGACGAGCTGGCCTCGCTCCTTCTCCAGTTGCGCCGGAATCGGCTTGCCGGTCACGCGCGAGATTTCCATCAGGAACTGATCGGTGCCCGCGACGCCAACCGGCGAGTTCAGCACCACCACTTCCTGGCCATGCTCGCCAATGAACTTGCTGGTCTTTTCGCAGCAGTATTCCTGGAACACGAAGGTCGCCTTCGCGTTCAACGCGCGCTCGACTACCTCCTTGGTCGTGCCGCCTTCGTACATCCGGAACTCGCCGTCGGTCGGCGTATTCCACGTTTCGGATGGGTCGCAGATGATGTTCACCGTCACGCCGAACAGATCGAAGATGCGGCGAATTTCCTTCATGTTGCCGACCACATAGCCGTCGAAGCCGCCGATGAAGTTGACGCTGTCGTCGGGCACACGCTCAAGCGGCGTCGCTGTGCCGGCCTTCCCGTCCCAGAAGTGCCTGAGGATGCCGAGGAGCGCGTTGTCGTAGCCGGTCACGTGGCTGCCGACGAAGGCCGGCGTGTGCGCGAACGGCACGTCGTAGTCTTCCGGCACGCTGCCCTTCTGCTTGCTGTTCTTGATGAGCGCGTCGAGGTCGTCGCCGATCACTTCCGCCATGCAGGTCGTGGAGACCGCGATCATGTCGGGCTTGTACAGGTTGTACGCATTTGCAAGGCCGTCGATCATGTTGTTCATGCCGCCGAACACCGCCGCGTCCTCGGTCATCGACGAGCTGACACACGAGGTCGGCTCCTTGAAGTGACGCGAGAAGTGCGAGCGGTAAAACGCTACACAGCCCTGCGAGCCATGCACAAAACTGAGCGTCCTGTGAAAGCCGATGGCCACGTACACAGCGCCGAGCGGCTGGCAGGCCTTGGCCGGGTTGATGGTGAGCGAGTCGCGTGCAAAGTTCTTTTGCCGGTAGTCTTCGCTCTTGGTCCACTCGACGATCTGCTTGACCTGCCCGTCTGAATGGTTGAACTCGAAGTTTTCCTTTTTCGCGCGGAAGATTTTCTGGTATTCGGGCTCACGGAACAGGAGTTCCTGATCGAGAATGTGGTCTGCGGATTGGGGCACGGGATGCTCCTGACATTCAATTCAATGGCCTGCTGGCCGGTGATCAGTCCGGTGACCGGTACGGTGGCCGGCGCTTAGGGGTTTTTCTTCCAGGGCGCCTTGGCGAGCCCCCACACCGGGCTGGAAATGGCCATGTCCATGTCGCGCGCGAAAATGGCGTAGCCGTCGTAGCCGTGATATGGACCGGAATAGTCCCAGCTGTGCATCTGGCGAAACGGCACGCCCATCTTCTGGAACACGTACTTTTCCTTGATGCCGGAACCGACCAGATCGGGCTGGACCTGTTCGACGAACCTCTCAAACTCGTAGCCGGTCACGTCGTCGTAAATCAGTGTGCCGTCCTTCACGTAGTGCGTGGTGCGCTGATAGTCGTCGTTGTGGCCGAATTCGTAGCCGGTGCCGACCACGTTCATGCCGAGGTCTTCGTAGGCGCCGATCACGTGGCGCGGACGCAGGCCGCCAACGAACAGCATCACGGTCTTATCCTGCAGGCGCGCTCTGAACTTCGCGTTCACCGCATCGACCAGTGGACGATACTTGGCGATCACCGTCTCCGCGTTGGCTTTGATGGTGTCGTCGAAGTGGCTGGCGATCTCGCGCAGGCTCTTCTCGATCATCGACGGGCCGAAGAAGTTGTATTCCGTCCACGGAATGAAGTACTTCTCTTCCATGTGCCGGCTGATATAGTTCATCGAGCGGTAGCAATGCAGCAAATTGAGCTTGGCCTTGGGCGTATTCTCGAGCTCGGCGATCGAGCCGTCGCCCGACCATTGCGCGATCACGCGCAGGCCGATCTCTTCGAGCAGAATCCGGCTCGACCAGGCATCGCCGCCGATGTTGTAATCGCCGATGATCGCAACATCATAAGGCGTCGAAACAAATTCGGGCCGCTTGTCCGGATCGGCCTTGTCGAATATCCAGTCTCGAATCGCATCGTTAGCCAGATGGTGGCCCAACGACTGGCTGACGCCGCGAAAGCCTTCGCAGCGCACCGGCAAAATGGTGTGCCCTTCATACTGGGCACTCTTCTTCTTCGAGACGGCCTCGATGTCGTCGCCGATCAGGCCGATCGGGCATTCACTCTGGATCGAGATGCCCTTGTTCAGCGGAAACAGTTCCTGAATCTCGTCTATGACCTTGTCGAGCTTCTTGTCGCCGCCGAAGACGATGTCCTTTTCCTGGAAGTCCGACGTGAACTGCATCGTCACGAAGGTGTCGATACCGGTAGTGCCGATGTAGTAGTTGCGACGCGCGCCCCACGAGTACTGGCCGCAACCGACCGGACCATGACTGATGTGGATCATGTCCTTGATGGGCCCCCAGACCACGCCCTTCGAGCCGGCGTACGCGCAACCGCGAATCGTCATCACGCCCGGCAATGACTTGATGTTTGATTTCACGCCACAGTCGGGCTTGCCGTCCTCGAAGGTGCCCAGATGCTTGGCGCGCCGTTTGGCCATTTTCTCCGGATAGGCCGTCAGCACTTCATCGATCAAGGCCTTGTTCGCGGCCTTGCGCTCTTCAACTGTGACGCTCATGGGAATGCTCCATAGGGTGGGTATCAAGCCTGGCAGCGGGTAGCCGGCACGGCCCGGTTCATCGCGTGAAGAAGAACACCGTGCCGCGCGCAGCGGCGCTCGCTTAGGCGGTCAGTTCCGCTGCAGGCTTGCCTACTTGCGATTCATCGATGGACGTCATGATTCCGTGCTCCATTAACAGGTCTTCCAGTTGATCCATCGTGATCGGCGTCGGGATCGTGCCGTTGCCCGCGTTGTTGTGCACCTTGGTGGCGAGCTGCCGATACTCTTCCGCCTGTTTGGATTCGGGCGCGAACTCGATCACCGTCATGCGGCGCAGCTCGGCGTGCTGCACGATGTTATCGCGCGGCACGAAGTGGATCAGCTTCGAGCCGAGCATCTTCGCCAGCGCTTCGGCGAGTTCGAGTTCCTTGTCGGTCTGACGCTCGTTACACACGAGCCCGCCGATCCGCACACCGCCGCTGTTCGCGTACTTCAGAATGCCCTTTGAAATGTTGTTGGCCGCATACATGGCCATCATTTCGCCGGACATCACAATGTAGATTTCCTGCGCCTTGTTCTCACGAATCGGCATTGCGAAACCGCCGCACACCACGTCGCCGAGCACGTCGTACGACACGTAGTCCACGCCGTCATAGGCGCCGTTTTCTTCGAGGAAGTTGATCGACGTGATGACGCCACGGCCCGCGCAGCCGACGCCCGGTTCCGGGCCGCCGGACTCCACGCAACGGATGTTGCGGTAACCGATCTTCATCACGTCCTCGAGTTCGAGGTCCTCCACCGAGCCGGCTTCGGCCGCTAGCGACAGGATGGTGTCCTGCGCCTTTGCATGCAGGATCAGGCGGGTAGAGTCCGCCTTGGGATCGCAGCCGACGATCAGGATCTTCTGCCCGAGTTCAGTCAGGGCTGCCAGGGTGTTCTGCGAGGTGGTCGACTTGCCGATGCCGCCTTTGCCATAGAACGCGATTTGCCGAAGTTTAGACATTGCATTTCTCCATTCAGGAAGAAGGGTTGAAACCAGGGTTGCGTAACCGCGACCATGTCAGCCTGTCGTGCCTGTATGGGTCTTCTTATATCGAGTCACGCATCGGCCGGACCTGTGTCCGCGCTGGACTCCAAATGCAGCTTCTGTGCCACGTCACCAGCGGTACTGCGTCGCGTCCGCCCCGCCGCGCTGCGGCGGTTGGTTCGGGACTTTTGCGGACTCCTCCTGTGTCTTGTCGATTTCGCGACAAACCACGCGAACTTCGTCGCCAATGAAACCATTCGGCGCGTTTGTCGTGCGATTTCTGTCGCATTGGCCTGCGTGCAGCCGGACAATCGCCGGGTTGCCGCCTGGTTCGGTTATTGCGTTGATGGCACCATGGACACACCAGCCACCCAACCTTCGCGACCCGTGCCGCGCGAGACGCACTTCGACCGTCTAGGCGGCGAGACCGACGTCAACCGCCTGGTCGACGCGTTCTATCGGCACATGGATACGCGGGCCGACGCGCAGCGCATTCGCGCGATGCATCACCCGGACCTGTCTTCGACGAAGGCCGTGCTGGTGCTGTATCTGTGCGAATGGCTCGGTGCCGACAAGCGATACTCGGCACAGCATGGCCAACCACGGCTGCGCACGCGTCATGCCGCATTCGCGATCGGCACCGCCGAACGGGATGCGTGGCTAGCTTGCATGCGCGCCGCGTTCGACGAGACAGGTGTCGATCCGGCGCTGCGCGACGAACTGATGCAGGCTTTTTTCAAAATCGCCGACCGGATGCGCAACACGCAGACGTGAATCCCTCTTCAACTGTTCAACCCAAGGATCTGTGATGACCGAAACGCTCGCCCACAAGGAGATCGACGACACCGCGTTCGCCCGTCTCGAACATGAAGGCCGTCTGCTCAACCCGGTACTCAAGGGGCTGACGAACAAGTTCGGCCGGGTCGGCTTCCGCGGCGAACTCGCGCTGCGCTTTGCCCCGAAGCTCGCCGACGAAGCGCGGCCGCCGGAGCTGACCTGCGATCAGGTGATGGCATGCGCGACGATCGGCCATAAGCACTTGCCTTTCTTCGCCGGGTATCTGCTGAGCTTCGAGCATCTGAAGGACGTGGCCGAGGTGCTCAGCGACACGCTCTCGGCGAGTGGCAAGTACTTTCTTTTTTGCGACAACATCGACCTGAGCAAGCGATATCAGGTGCCATACAAGGGCGCGATGTTCTATGTGCTGCCGATTCTCGAGTCCACCGTCTACAACGAGATGCTCGAACTGCTGTACCTCGAAAAGAATGAATTGAAGAAGAAGGACTCAGGCGGCAAAGTGGATGCGGTAGCGGACGCGGCCATCAAATTCGAGGTGACCTTCGACACGATCACCTACAGCGAAGGACTTGAATTGATGGGGCCGGTGCGCAACCCCAACGAGAACCGGCCCGTCTGAAGCGCGGATCCCAACGGCTGCCGCCCGTGCGGCTGCGCCAACCGATGTTCCCTTGCACCCGAAGGCGACCATAATCATGCATACCGACACTGCTTTCGTCGTCCGCGAACGCCTAGCCTCGCGCGTTGTCCAGAACGCCGATGCACAACTCGAAACGATCGTGCCCGCCGCACTTTCCACCTGGCTGACGTACCACGGCTTCCCTGCTCCGCATTCGCGCTGCGTGAACGGCGAAACGCCGTTGATGCGCGCCGCGCAGCATGGCGAGGACGCGGTGGTCGAAGCGTTGCTCGCACTCGGCACACGCGTCGACGCGCTCGATGACGACGGCAACCATGCGCTCTGGTTCGCGTGCCTGCACGGCGGCCCCGCGACCATCCTGCAACTGATCGACGCCGGCGCGCCAATCGACCATGTGAACGACGACGACATCACATGCCTGATGCAGGCAGCCGCGAGCGCTCGCCTCGACGTCCTGCAGATGCTGCTTGCGCATGGGGCGAACGCAGAACTGTGCGCACCGGATGGCCGCAGCGCACTCGACATGGCAGCCGACCTCGGGCTGCAACTGCTGCTTGCTTTCGGATGACAGGCTTTGTTAGCGAGTCTTACAGTAACCGTCAAACAGTGTCGGCATCGGCATCAGATGGACGCGCTCCTGCTCGAACACGTCGGCGACGCTCAGGTACGATAGTCCGGATGCTGCACCTGATCCCACAACGACCGGCACCGGTTCGCCAGCCATGCATTCAGATCAGCGAAACTGCCGAAGCGTTGCGCACGCGCCTCAATCCAGATGCGCAGACGGCTGTCCTGCACGTTCTTCTCGACGACGCCTTTCTCCCAGCCACTGGCGACGTTGCAGAAGTCCGGATCGAACAGGTAGTGCGAGCACATCACTGCGAAACGCGGATTTGCTGTGCGACCCTTGCCTTTGTGAACCTTGTCTACGGCCGTTTCCATAGTGTCGTAGATGCCCCAGCGGTCCACCCCGCCGAAGGCCGCGAACGAGCGCGTATGGGCATCGAACAGCATCTCGATCTCGTGCCCCTGGCTCGGATAGGCAACCAGCCAGAACGCCCGCGACGCACATAGCTTCATGTGCGACACCGGCAGCTTGCGGTAAATGCCGCCGACAACCAGTCCTTCCTCGGACCAGTCAAACTGGAATGCCTCGCCCAGCTCGAATCGCAACGGCACAAACGCCGACTTCGAAACCGCCTTGCCTTCGCCTTGCTGCCAGCCCCGGATGAAATCGGTCACCCGCGAGTAACAGCCGTCGTAGCCGCCCGC
Organism: Paraburkholderia sp. BL25I1N1; assembly: GCF_003002025.1. Lineage (GTDB taxonomy): Bacteria > Pseudomonadota > Gammaproteobacteria > Burkholderiales > Burkholderiaceae > Paraburkholderia. Next base: position 30,658 of record NZ_PVZB01000034.1, on the reverse strand, counting down.
CTTGATCTCCTGAAACAGCATCCAGGCGGTGCGCCGCTCCTTCTTCGACCGCCGCGCGTCGACACTGAGCGCCTGCACCAGCGCCTCATGAAACGGCGTCAACCGGGTCGGCTGGGAGCGCCGCTGATACTTCGGCTCCTCCTGAACATCCATGTTCAGATATTTACTAATCGTGTTGCGCGACAGGCTTGTGAGACGTGCTATCTCGCGTACCGACTTGTTCTGGCGGCGGAACATCCGCCGCACCTTGCCAATCATCGTCATCGGGATCATCCCCAAACACCCTGCCAGAAAAACTAGCAGGATAGGTTGATTGCCCGGCTCAATTTTCAGTCGGCGCGATCCCTACACGTGGCCGAATTTTCGGTCGGCGTAAACACGGTATGTTCACCCCAAGCCCCGGTGGCACGTCTTGAGATGCGTTCAGTATGGCACGCTGGTTACCACTCATCGGTGGCTTCCGCCACCGATTGAGCAGCGCGAAAGCTTCGAACTATCAGGAAGCGTCGGCCTGTAGAACGCCGAGCATAGCGATACAAGTGGTTAAACGAAGCTCAACGACGGAGGGAGACGGGTCCTGATTGAGATCGTTAATAATCACGGTGAAGTCTGCGGCAGTGTCATCGATCGCGGTCTTCAGATTTGTCAGGTCGCTAAGGCTGGAGGCCTCGGCGGTGGCCAATGTCTTGCACGCCGTGACCAAACCCTGCAGCACGCCGATCTGACTCGATAGCGAGTTGATGCGATTCTGAATCGCCGCAGCATCGCTTTTCCATTTGAGATAAAGACCAAGCGCAGCCGTAAGGCCCGGTAGACCGAATGGCCCCAGTGCAAGGAGATAGTAGTAACGCTTTTGTGCGGCAGCCAATTGGCCCCGTGCCGCGCCTTCCTGTGCCTGCAAAGTCGTCATCTGACTCTGGATAGAGCCTTCGACGTGGGCTAGCTGCGTAAACGACGACGACATGAGAGCCGCGGCAGCGTTCGATTGGGTCAGTAGTGATGTCGCGCTTCGTTGGTACGTACTGATGGTGGCAGCGACGCCCGAGACAGTTTTGGCTATCGAGCCCGGACTTGCACCTTTTTTAAGGTCAGCGAGCGCACCATTCAGCGCGGTGATTGCCGAACCGGTATAGCCGAGCAGGGCCGTCTGAAAAGGAGCGGCGTCCTTCAGAATGCCGATAAGAGAATTGCAGACGGAGTTCTGAATTGGCACCCCGTCGCCGGGCAATCCTTGGATGGACCGCAATTTGGAGACACTACTGTTCAGGGCGGCCAAAGTCTGTGAAAAAGGACCCATGTTGTCTCTTTCCTTCGTTGTGGTATGACGGGGCCGCCTCCGTTGGAATCAATCCCGACGGAGGCCGCACGGGCTAGCGGATCGCGTTACGCCACTCCTGCTGAGGCGGGCAGATTGGCGACCTTCGCGATGAGATCGCTTACGGTCTGATGCGCGGCGGCCGATTGCACGGTTACGCCAGCCATTTGGCCCTTGACCGTCTGGATGTCCGCCAGGAGCGTCCCGATTTCGCCGTTTGCCGCGTTTATGAACAGGGTGCGGATCTCGTCCGCACTCGAAATCCCCTTGTTCAAATCGGCGATGATGTCGCCCAGATCAGATGTGATGCTTTCCCACGCGTTTGCCATCGCCGATGCTGCAGTAATGGCACCATTGACCTGCGTGGAAAGTGATGTGTAGCCGCCACTAATCGCCGTAGCGAGCTTTACCTCTTCCTTCAGGTCCGCTTGTTCGGTGAGCAGCGACGCCTTCGCCTTATTCGCTGCGACGAGCCCGGCTGCCGCGCCGGCTTCACCGAGGACTCCCGCCAAGACAATGCCAACGCCGCCGACGCCTGCACCGGTAGACGCGCCAGCGGTGACAAACTCAGCGCTCGCCCCTACGCAGATGACAAATACGCCGCCTACGACAGTCAGCCCGCTCAGAACGATTCCGGCGATTGCGCCGTCGATTTCTGCCTGAGCTTTGCTGAGTTCCCCTATGATGATGGCGAGAATCCCGTCTGCTCCGCCAACCGCACTATTCATATTGGTAACGGTGGTTGTGAAGTCCGCTGAGTCCGTCGTTAGATTCGCGCCAAGCGTCTGGAGGTTGGTGACAATCTGGTTCGCGGCGCCTTGGTATTTCACCGACTCCTGCTGCACCGCCGTGAGGGCGACTGTCCACTCAGCAACAGTCGAGCCTGCCGGCAGGGTCGCCGGTAGTGCTTTGTTGAGCTGGTAGTAGTTGTCGATGTTTGCCATGTTTTCGATCAGGCTGGGCTGCAGCGTGTCCAGATAATAGATCGCATGGTCTTTCGCGGTGGTGAGCCCGTCGTTGATTTGTGTCTCGTATTGCGACAGACCGTCGATGCCAGAAAAATCCACCTGGGGCTGTTCGAGAACGCTATTTACATAGGTTTGAACGGTCAGGGCAGCACACATTTGCTGAGTGTTTGCCTCGCCAATTGCTGTCGCATTTCCGCTGATATCCGGCATTTTTACCCTCGTGATTGAATTCAAATTGCATTGAACGCGACCTGAAGTGGCCGCACGTAACGAACGCCGAGCGAAAGCACGGAACCCCGAGTTGCGGGATTAGATGAAGGCCCCCGAGCGAACCGCAGTGTTCGTATTAATCGTCTTCCCGGCTTATGGTAGTGCTGGCCTGCAGGCTTTTTTTTATGCGTTACGGCTTGCACTGATTCCCTGCAAAGCCAGAAGGCTAATAGGGCGAATTTTGCCGTACGGTGTGACATTTTTCTTACGACCGATTCAATTACTAAGAGGGACGTGCGTCGCGCGACCAGCGAAGTCGGTCCACTGATCAGTCGAAAAATCGTATAGTTTGCAGCCTCGTGCGGTGTCGAAGTACCAATGCCACGAAAATCGCTGCACGACGATCCGTTCCGGAAGCATCGCTTCGAGGGTTCGCTGAGCACCGACGAGCCCGTATAGAGGCAGACTCATGTCGACGTGATGCGCGGTGTGCTCCATGATGTGATGAAACAGCGCGCCAAAACGCCAGCGAAAGGTCAAGTGCACCGTCGTGGATACGAACGGATCCGAACGCCCCCATTTCACGCGATCGTCGTACCAGCGGATTTGCGGATGCGTGTGGTGCGCGTACACGACGAAACCCACCATCGCGAACCAGAACAGGAACGGCACCCCGAACCCGCATGCGATTGACGGGAACACCCCCCGCTGCGTCGCGCGAGCGATCCACGCGAGCGCGCCGATCCACAGCAGTGCGAACACCGATACCAGCGTGCAGTCACGGAAAAACACGGGGCGCCGCGTCGGCATTGCGGCCCGCGACGGGAAAAACATCTTCGTCCACCAAATTTCGATCATGTAGTGGAGACCGGGCGTCCAGCCGCTGCGATAGATACGTTCCAGTGCGCGCCGTGGCCCACTCAAGGCGCGATATTCCTGGATCGTCAGCGGTGCCCACACAAAATCGACGCCTTTCAGGTTCGTGTAGCCGTGATGCACCACGTTGTGACCCACTTGCCACAGGCTGTACGGCGTGAGCGACGGCAGGAAGGCGATCCGGCCCAGCCAGCGGTTGAGCGTGCGGTGCCGGGTCAGGCTCTCATGACATGCGTCGTGACCGATGACGAAGAGCCGTCCGATGACGAAGCCCGCCATGCATCCGAATACGGTCTTCAGCACGAACCCGTGCGCGAACACGCTCGCGGCGAGCGCACACAATAGCAAAACGTAGTCGAATACGAGCAGCAGAAGCGCGTAGGCGGTGCGGCGTTCGGCGAACGGTGTCAGCCACGAGCGGATGACCTTGCGATGGGGCAATGGTCATTGGCGGGAACGGGGTGATTCGGACTGTTCATGAAGAAGACCGGTAGAGCGGTGCAGCACAACACCACGCACGCGGCCAACGGCTACATGCCGTGTCCGCGATGATGTGACCAGACCGTTTCGCGATGGTGGCGAGTCAGCGCGACATCATGTTCATGCTGACATTGTGCATTACCCAGATCGTGCCGAAGATCAGGAACAGCGCGGCGAGCGCGGTGTAGCATAACGCCAGCCCGTTCCAGCGCTGGCCGCGCGACAGGTCGAGATGCAGGAACGTCACCAGATGCACGATGATCTGCACGAACGCCAGCAACGCGAGCGCCATAATCGCGGAGCCGGACGGCAGCAACCGTTGCGTGACGATCGAGAATGAGCCAGCCGTCAGCGCCACGGCAAGCACGAAACCGGTGATATAACCGGCGACGTCACCACGCGAGGCGGTCGTGGACGTCGAGTGTGAATGGACCATTTAGAGCATGCTCCCGAGATAGACAAACGAAAACACGCAGATCCACACGATGTCGAGGAAGTGCCAGAAGAGGCTCAGGCATGTCAGACTCGTGAGGTCGCGACCGGACAGTTCAGGCGAGCGGACGACATGCACGGCGAGCACGGCCATCCAGACGAGGCCGGCTGTTACGTGCAGGCCGTGGGTGCCAACCAGCGTGAAGAACGACGACAGGAAGGCGCTACGACTGGGCCCGGCACCGTCGGCGACCAGGTGCGAGAACTCGCGCAGCTCTAACGCGAGGAACAGCGCGCCAAGCACGAACGTCACGAGGAGCCAGCCGATCACGGCACCACGCCCCTGGCGCTGCGCGCCGAGCATCGCGAAGCCGTAGGTGGTGCTGCTCAGCAGCAGCACGCCGGTTTGAAGTGCGACACCCGGGATGTCGAACAGGTCCCGTCCTGACGCGCCACCCGCGAACTCGTGCGCCATTGCGGCGAACACGGCGAACAGCGACGCGAACAGCATGCAGTCGGTCATCAGGTACAGCCAGAAGCCGAACACGGTGGGCGTTGGGCCGTGCTCAGCGCTCGACCTGCCGTGATGGACGAGTGATGCAGATTGCGACATGGATCAGGTCTCCGCGGATTCGGGTAGTTCAAGGGCGGCCGGGGTGGGTGCGCTGCCGCGTCGTGCTTCGATTTCGCGCACGCGCGAGGCCGGAATCACGTAGCCATGGTCGTCGCGGAAGCTACGCGCGATCAGCGCGGCGACGATCGCGAGGAAGGCCAGCACGGCGAGCCACGTGATGTGCCAGACGCCGGCGAAGCCGAGCACGAGGCTGAATGCGCCGATCAGGAAGCCGTCCGCGGTATTCGACGGTAGGTGGATGTCCTCGTAATGCGCCAGTGCGGCATTTGCTGCGCCGCTTTCCTTCATGTGCGCGAACGCGTCGAGCTGGTCGACGACCGGTATGCGCGCGAAGTTGTAGACAGCGGGCGGTGACGAGGTGGCCCATTCGAGCGTGCGGCCGTTCCATGGGTCGCCCGTCAGGTCGCCGTATCCCGGCTCGTTGCGATGGATCACGCTCACGACGACTTGGGCGATCTGGTGCACGACACCGAGTGCGATCAGCACCACGCCGCATGCGGCGACGAACAGCCAGGGATGCCAGGTCGGGTTGTCGTAGTGATTCAGGCGCCGGGTCATGCCCATGAAGCCGAGCACGTAGAGCGGCACGAACGACACGTAGAAGCCGACGAACCAGCACCAGAACGCCCGCTTGCCGAGCTTCTCGTTAAGCTTGAAGCCGAACGCCTTCGGGAACCAGTAATGGAAGCCTGCGAGATAGCCGAACACGACGCCGCCTATGATCGCGTTGTGAAAGTGCGCGATCAGGAACAGGCTGTTGTGCAACACGAAGTCCACACCCGGGATCGCCATCATCACGCCCGTCATGCCGCCGATCGTGAACGTGACCATGAAGCCGATCGTCCACAGCACGGGTGCGGTGAACTCGATGCGACCGCGGTACATCGTGAACAGCCAGTTGAAGATTTTCACGCCCGTGGGGATCGCGATGACCATCGTCATAATGCCGAAGAACGCGTTGACGTCCGCGCCGGAACCCATCGTGAAGAAGTGGTGCGCCCACACGAGGAATGCGAGCACCGTGATCGCGCACGACGCGTAGACCATCGTTCTGTAGCCAAACAACGGTTTCTTCGCGAAGGTCGCGATCACTTCCGAGTAGATGCCGAACGCGGGCAGCACGAGGATGTACACCTCCGGGTGGCCCCACGCCCAGATCAGGTTCAGGTACACCATCGCGTTGCCGCCGAGCTCGTTTGTGAAAAAGTGCATGCCTGCGTAGCGGTCGAGGCCGAGCAGTGCGAGCGTCACGGTTAGGATCGGGAACGTTGCCATGATCAGCACGTTCGAGCACAGCGCGGTCCACGTGAACACCGGCATCTTCATCAGCGTCATGCCGGGCGCGCGCAGCTTGACGATCGTCACGAAGAAGTTGATCGCGGTAATCAGCGTACCGACGCCGGAGAGCTGCAGACTCCAGATGTAGTAGTCGACTCCGACGCCGGGACTGAACTGCAGCTCCGAGAGCGGTGGATACGCGAGCCAGCCGACCTGCGCGAACTCGCCGATCACAAGCGACAGATTGATCAGGATCGCGCTGATCGTTGTCATCCAGAAGCTCAGCGAATTCAGGAACGGGAAGGCGACGTCGCGCGCGCCGATCTGCAGCGGCACGACAAGATTGAAGAGGCCGACCATCAGCGCCATCGCCATGAAGAAGATCATGATGACACCGTGCGCGGTGAATATCTGGTCGTAGTGGTGCGGCGGCAGGTAACCGGGGCCATGAAACGCGATCGCGAGCTGAAGCCGCATCATTATGGCGTCGACAAAACCGCGCACGAGCATCAGCACCGCGACGATGATGTACATGATGCCGATCTTCTTGTGATCGACGCTTGTCAGCCACTCGGTCCAGAGCCACTTCCAGCGGCCGAGCTTCGTGAGCGTGACGATGACCGCCAGCACGATGAGCGCCATGAACGCGGCCGCGCCCATGATGACCGGCTGATCGAATGGAATCGCGCCGGGCGTGAGTTTTCCAAACATGGCTTACTCCGTGGTCTGCGTGCGACAGGAGGCGTCGCGGAAGGCCGTGACGTTGCCGTTGTTGTATCGGGCAACGATGTTGCGGAACAGGTACTGGTCGATCGATGAGAAGTAGCGTACCGACTGCTTCTCGCTCGGCTTCGCGACTTCGGCGTATTCGTCCATGCTCAGGCGGTCCGGCGAAGCCTTGACCTTCCGCACCCATGCGTCGAAGTCGGTGGCGCTCGTCGCGAGCGTGCGGAACTTCATGTCGGCGAATCCCTTGCCGCTGAAGTTGGCGGACATGCCTTCGAAATTTCCCGGTGCATCCGCGACCAGGTGCAGACGGGTCTGCATGCCGACCATTGCATACACCTGGGTGCCGAGTTGCGGGATGAAGAATGAGTTCATCACCGAATCGGACGTGATCCGGAAATTCACCGGCGTATCGACTGGCACGGCGAGCTGGTTCACCGACGCAATGCCGAGGTCCGGGTAGATGAAGAGCCACTTCCAGTCGAGCGCGACCACCTCGACGTCGATCGGCTTCACGCTCGACTGCAGCGGCCGGTACGGGTCGAGCTCATATGTGGTCCGCCAGGTCAGGATACCGAGGTACAGGATGATCAGGGCGGGGATCGTCCAGACGACGATCTCGATCGCCGTCGAGTGCGCCCATTTGGGTGCATAGACCGCGTGACGGTTCGACGCACGGTAGCGCCACGCGAAGAACAGCGTCAGCAGGATCACCGGGATCACGACGATCAGCATCGCCCACGTGGCAGTGGCGATCAGCGACTTCTCGGCCGCGCCGACGCTCCCTTTTGGATCAAGCACAGTCAGATCACATCCCGATAGACAGGCGCTCAATGTCGTGACGATGGCTATCGGCCGTTTCCTTAAGGCTTTTCTGTCTGTCATAGTGGTTAAGTCCGGATTGTGGCACTTTTGACCTGAAGCTGGCTTGACGCATGCGGCATCACACTCGCAGCGTCATGGTCCGACAACCGGCCAGCTTTGTGATTGATGTCGATCAAGGATGAGCAAAACGGCGGGGTGCGGTGCACTGACGCAGTGCGCGGGCTAAATCAGGCGACAGTCTGCTGCGGCAAACCGTAGATCAGGTCGACGTTGATTGAGAGAAATCCCGCATCGCGTGCGCCGCTGAGTGCGCGTTCCACCACATCGAGCGGCTGGATGCGATTGACAGCTTGCTGAACGTCGGTAGCAAAGTCCTGTACGTCGAAGCTCGCTCGGTTGAAGCCGAGGCGCGCGAGTGGTGAAAGCGTTCTGGCGCTGACGGTTCGTGGATCAATTTCGATGGCAAGTTCTGCGTCGATCGAGAACGCGAAGCGGTTCTGCAGTTGCTGGAAAGCTCTTCGAGTTCGGCAACAGGGAAGAAGGTCGGCGTTCCACCTCCCAGATGCAGCTGCACGGTTCGCCGGTCAGATCCTAGATGTGACGCGGCCAGATCCATCTCACGAACGAGGTAGCTCAGATATCTGGCGCTGCAGCCATGGTCGTGCGTAATGACCTTGTTGCATGCGCAGAAGTAGCAGAATGATCTGCGTGCCGTTCGGCGGCTGCAGCCAGTCCGGCAATGGCTGCGAAATCGGTGTCTCCGGGTGCGAGAAACATCTTGGGTACCAGTCAATGCGGTTGAAGGCCAATAGTCCGGCCTCAAGGCTCCCGCTATCGACATTCCTACGCGTGACCCGGTGTCGCATCCTGACTTCGGGATCGGGACCGGTTGACCCTGCGCAAGGGCAGCCCTGATTTGCGCGTCGACAATTCCCCGCATACATCAACAAGGGGAAAGCGATGAAGCACATGATCAAGGCCGTCATGATCGTGGCAAGCCTGTGCTCTACCGGTTTATTCGAAGTGCTGGCATACGCGGATGACGTCAGCGCGAACGGAAGCACGATGGCAGGCCAGGTGACGGCGGATAGGATCCACGCCGGTGACGTGCTCGTGCGTCTGCGTGCCATCTCGATCGAGCGCGAAGTACACACCAGCGGCACCTTGTCGTCGCTCGGCGTGGGTGTCAATAACGCACTCGTGCCGGAGTTGGACCTGACCTATATGATCCGCGACGCGATCGGCATCGAGCTGATTCTCGCCACCTCGCGGCACCACGTGACGTCTCGCCTCGGCGATCTGGTGGCGTGAACGTGCTGCCACCGACGCTGCGACTGCAATATCACTTCAACCATGCTGGCATGATCCGACCGTATGTCGGCGCGGGAGTCAACTACACGTACTTCTACAACGACGGCCTGAGCGCGGGCTCCGAAGGCATCCAGGTGTCACGCAGCAGCTTCGGTCCGGCGGTGCAGGCTGGCGTCGACGTGCAGATCACGAAGACCGTCTTTCTCAACGCGGATATCAAGAAGATCTGAATGCACACGGACGCCTCGGTCGGCGATAGTTCGTTGGGCCGGCTGGACATCGACCCACTGGTACTGGGAATAGGCGTCGGGATGAAGTTCTAGCGAGCGCGCAATGACAGACCACAGCTCGCACCAACGGGCGATCCGCTGCGCCCCATCCACCTGAAACGGAGATCTGGTCACTATGCCTCTGTACGACTACCGCTGCGCGGCCTGCGGCCACGCATTCGAAACGCTGGTGCGCGCCGGCAACACGCCCGCCTGCCCGCAATGCGGCGGCACCGCGCTGGACAAGCAGGTCAGCGCGCCGGCCTCGCCCGGCAAGAGCCGCGCGATCATCTCCCGCGCGCGGCGTCAGGCGGCGCGCGAAGGGCACCTCAGCAACTATTCGCCGGCCGAGCGCCGCAAGCTGCTGCGCTGAGCCCAATGGGGAATCGCGCTGTCGATATAGATGTAGATGAACCTCGAGGGCGCCTACGGGATGGCACTCAGTCTCACCGTCTTCATGGCCGGCACGCTGGATCAGGCCACCGCCGACAGCCTGCTGGAACGCGCGAAGGGCATCTGCCCGGATCTCGACGCGTGGCTTCGCAACATTGCGTCAGCACGGCCGCCCTCGCGCTCGCGCGCTTCGATGACCACGACGGAAACGTCCTGCGCATGCAGTACGCGCGCCAGCGCGAGGCCGCGTAGCCCCGCGCCGACGATGGCCACGTCGACCACCAGCGATTCGACCGCGGTCATCTCGTCGCTCAAAGCCCAGAAACAAAAAACTTCGACCGCTGCGCCACGCCTGCACGGCGGGCGGAATAGGCGTCTGGATATCGATCTCGGTCATGACTTCGACGAAGTCGCTGTCAGAGACCAGGTAGTTAGAGGCCGGCGCACGGCCGCCAATCGGCTTGTAGAGCAGCGCGCCCGAGGCCGGCACGGCATCCAGCAACGCGCCGTCTGCGCTATAGGCCGCGAACCAATGGCCGAAATGCTCGGCCTGCGACAGCCCCTGCAACTGCGCCCAGCCGTCCTGCGGCCGCGCCTGCCAGCGCGCAGGCGAGGTGTCGTCGTACCAGTTGTCGACAACCAGCCCGGCGCCGATCGCCGCCAGCGCGCAATGCAGTGCTGACGGCGTCGACGTCATGGCGAAGGCCTCATTCATGACGCTCACCAGCGACTTGCGATGCTTGAAGTTTTCGATGAACTGCGCCGCCCGGGTCAGCCGGGTGCGGATCTTGTGCTGCACGCTGACCTTGGCCGTGATGATTTCGGCGAGCGCGAGCGGCGTGGCAGGGGTGGCCGTATCGGGGCACAGCGCGAGCAGCGCCGGTCCCAGGTACGGAATGACGCCGCCCGCACACAGGCGTTCGGCGATCGTCTGGACTGAAACGGTCATGGAGTGCGCCTCACAGATAAATGGCAGCGCCGGCGCCCACGTTGGTCGCGGTGTCTTTCAGCGTCTTGACGATGTACTTGACCTGGTCGGTGTCGAGTAGTGTGTGCAGCGGCAGCGCCAGCGCGCGATCGCCGATGCGCTCAGTGTCGGGCAACAGGCCGCTCTTGCGGCCGATCGCATCGCCCGCGTTCATGTAGTGGAACTGCTGATGCAGCGGATGGCTGTAGGCCACCGTCTCAATGCCGCAAGATTTCATGTCGTCGATCATCTGGGCGCGCGCTCTCTGCGTAAAACGCTTGCCCAAATGCACAACATAGAGCATCGAGTGCACTTCTTCGACGTCCTCGGCCACGTAGGCCGGCTTGATCCCTTCGAAGCTTTGCATCTCTTCGTGATACCAGGTCTCGACCTGCTTTCGCTGCGCGAGGCGCGTGTCGAGTTCGGCCAGTTGCGCGAGACCGAGCGCGGCGGTCAGATCACTGATGCCCGCCTGCAGCGGCACCCGCGAGCCGACCGAGACGGACGCGCGGTCCGTGACGCGCCGCTCGCGCAGATAGCGCAGTTCATGGACGAGTTCGTCATCGTCGGTGACGAGCATGCCGCCCGCTCCTGTGCACAGCGCGGACGGGCTGGAGAAGTCGAACACTGATACGTCGCCGAAACTGCCGACGTTGCGGCCCCGGTAGCGCGAGCCCAACGCCTCGGTACTGTCTTCGATCAGCCGCAAGCGCTGCGCGTCGGCCAGTTCGCGCAGCAGCGCCCACGCGGCCGGGTGACCGTTGGTATTGCCGGCGAGGATCGCGCGCGTGCGAGGGCCGATCTTCTGCGCGGCTTTTTCGGCGCTCAGACAACCGCTCCAGTAGTCGATGTCGGCGAACACCGGCATGGCTCCCGCCAGCGTGATCGCCTGCGCCACCTGATGCCAGGTGTGCGACGCGCAGACCACCTCGTCTCCCGGGCCGATCCCCGTCGCGCGCAACGCAATCCAGGTGGCGAGCGTGCCGCTCGCGACCGCGACCGCATGCTCCCGGCCAACCCAGCCCGCAAACGCGCGCTCGAACGAATCAAGCATCGGCCCGTCGCTCCAACGCGAGGATTGCAGCACCGCGTTGACGAGATCGATCTCGCGCGCCGCGCAAGCCGGTTCGCTCAGCGCGATCTCATCGATTTCCATGCGCCTCGTCCTCGGTCAGGATCAACGCATCGGCCTCTTCAGGCCGCTGCGTGATGAACCTGCAATGCCCGGCCGACATCGCGAAATAGACACTGCGCGCACCGAACCGGAGCGCTGCTGTCTCGTCGCGCATCACCGTTGCGCTGACATGCATTGTGCGCACCTCGGGATAACGTTCGTGCCATTGCGTGGCGGCGTCGCGTAGCGTCTGTGCCGTGCGGAGCAGGTCCGCCGCGAAGTCCAATTGCTCGGCGTTCAGGCTCATCTCACTCCTCCACGCCAGCAATGCGTCGCGCTTCGACCGTGATGGGCAGTGGCGTATCGTCGGCCATCGCGGGCAATTCGAGTTGCCAGCCGTTTGCGAGCGTGACGAGACCGCCCCACATCCCGGGCTGCGCCATCGCGACAATGGGCTCCTCCAGGTCCTTCTTTGGCACATAGGCGCTCAGCGCGCCCTTACTGTCCTTGCGGATCATGACTTTCATGGTTGCGGACTCCGGAGATTGATGACAGGTTCAAACCAGGTTCAAGCGGGATGCGCTGCTTCCTCCAGCAGCGTGCAGCCAGCGAACGCGCCAGCTTCAGGTGCGCTGCATGTTCGATCGCGCTGAATACGCCACGGTGCCGGCCCTCCGGCGCCGCCGCGTGCAGCCCGCACACGGCCAGGTGATTGGCTTCGGTGGCGCCGCTGGCGAAGATCAACTCTGCGGGCTTGCAACCGAGCGCTCGCGCGAGCGTCGCACGGGCCGCAGCGAGCGTGCCCTTCGCCTGCTGCCCGACGGCATGCTGCGACGACGCGTTGCCCCACACATCCGTCAGGATGGACAGCATCGCCTGCCACGGCAGAGGCTGGCTGCATGGTCGCGTTGTGGTCGGGATAGATCGTCGCCCGGCTCCGTTAGTTTGCTTCACGGCCAGAACACGCATTCGCGATCGATGCACAGCGTGTCCAGCAGCTCGGCCAGATCGGTGCTCTCATGCTGGGGCATCCATCGGTGCGACGCATGATCGCGCGCGCTCGGGTGCCACATACCGTCTTCATCGCGCGTGAGCCAGGCTATGTCGATCAGCCCGCCATTCGCGTCGACATTGCGGGAGCAGCACGGGCTCTCGATACGGAACCCCGGCCCATCGCGCAGCACGCGCGGCACCACATAGCGGTAGCGGGTACGCTCGCGCAACGCTTGCTCGATCTGGCGCTGGGTCAGGTCGAACGGGCGGCCCGCGCGCAAAACCCTCGCGCGGCGCCGCCGCTTCTGGCGCGCTCGCCTGAACCGTCATGACATGGCTCCTTCTTCGGGTAGCAGGCCGGCGGGTGCGGGCGCAATTTCATTCTCCGTGCATCCGACGACACAGTTGCCGAACTCCACCAGATAGACCGGCTCGCCGCTCTCAATCACCTGGCCGACGTTGACGATTTCGCCGACCGTACCCGCCTCGGCCAGACAATCGTCCTGGCCGCGCTCCGGAAAGCTGCCGTCGTTGCACAGGTCATCCAGCGCGATCACGCGCATGCCCCACTGATAAGCAGGCTGAACCGGTTCGATACTCATGCTGACGGCTCCTGCGGTTGCGACGTTTCCGGCTGGACCCGCGTGCCGATCTTGTGCAGCGCTTCGGCCCGCTCGCCCAAGCCTTGCACCACGTCGTCCGGCAGGTTGTCGAGCGTGCATAGCTCTTTCGCGCGCATGCCGACACGGTGGCCGCTCTCGACGAAATACACCGCGTAGATATAGAACTGCTGAAGGAAGGTGTCGATGCTGGTGACGTAGCCGATCTCGCCCTTGTTCACCAGCACTTCGCCGATGTCCTTGCCGTTGTAGGTGCCGTCGTTGCGGATCACCGCGCGTGCGATCACGCGCTCGCCGTAGTTGAAGCGCGGGGGAAACGCGACCTCGATCAGGTCGTCATCGCGGTTGATGTCAGCCATGCTTCACTCCTGCTGATCGTTGCGTCTGTCCGGTGGTCATCAGGTTCGCGACCTCGCCCGACCGCCGGCGCCGCCGCGCGAGCGCGCGCACCTCTTCGTCCGCGTCATCCATGAGCGACGCCACGATTTCGCCAGCGGCGCGCCGCGCGACTTGCCAGCGCACTCGCCAATCGGGATCGAACGCGAGGCGCGATAGCAGCGTGGCGGGCAGACGCTCGGCAACGCTGCGGCGTACCTCGACCTCGCTGGCGTCGGCATCGCCCCGCATGCCGATCAATGCAGCAGGCGACAGGCGCTGCGCCACGCGAATCCGCACCTCGCGATGCGGATCGTGGATCAGGCGCGCCAGTTGCGCCTGCGGCAATCGCAATGCGAGCTGCAGCCGGCCCATCTCGTCGGGGTCGCCGAGCAATGCGGGCAGACAAAACACACCGGCGTGACTCGCTGGCCCGCAACCGTGCTCCGCCGGCAACTCGCGCAACCGCACGTACCCGCAGCCGGCGCAGTCGAGCGGGCCGCCCTGCCAGTGGCGCGGTGCAATGTCGCCGCCTGGTACGCGCACGTTCTGTACGCTCATGGTTGCGTCCCCGTCCAGCCGCGCGTCGGATAAGCGCTCGGCGCATCCATTGCATCGTCGGACCCGACGCCGGTCTCATGACGATCCAAGACCTGCGAAAGCAGCGCGCCCCCCACCCGGTCTTCGGGATCGAGCCGGCGCAATTCGCGCAGTCGCATGCGCGCTTCTTCAAAGTCGCCGAGATGCATGTTGAGGTACGCGAGGCCCTTCAGCGTGAACAGATAAAAACGCGCGGCCGCGTCATAACGCGTGGTCACGATCGCGGCCGCAAGCGGTTCGTCGCCGAGATCTGAGCCCAGCGCGGTGCGGGCGACCGCCAGCGCGTCTTCGCCGATCGCACGCGCCTGCGCCAATTGATGGCCGTAGAAGTAAAAGCGGTACAGCGCGATCAACGGCACCGGATGGCGCGGCGCGGCGGCGCGGGCGCGTTGCAACAGCGCGAGCGCCTCGTCGGGGCGCTCGCGCAACCGACCCGCCTCGGCGATCAATGCATTGACGCCCGACGGCAAGCCGCCGCCAATCGCTCTCTGCGCAAACGCGGTCATTACGTCGTCGAGGGCACGGTCGCCGGACTCCATCGCCATCGCTCCTCTTCAAGAGATCTGACGCGGCAGCGGCGGCCGCCCGCGGCCAATCGCGCTGACATCGATGGTCGCCACGCCCGGCGGCGCCGATTCCGCACTGCTGCTGCAACCACAAGCGGCCTGGTTCGGATTGAAGAAGATCAGGCCGGACTGGGTTGGCGTGTCGGCGAAATCGATCGTTATGCCTTCGAGCATCAGCCGGCTCTCAGCCGGCAGGAATACGCGCAGGCCGTTGATGTCGAGTTCCTGTTCGCCTGGTTGCAGCGCCGGCTCGGCGGTGAATTTCGCGGTATAGCCGGAACAGCCGCCGGCGCTCGCCACCAGACGAAAGCCGGCCCCAGCCGGCAGGCCCGAAAAGCGCACGATACGACGCATGAACTTCTCGGCGGCGCTCGTAACAGTTACGTTGGACAGCATGATGCGTAGTCTCCTGATGGATGAATGGCCGGGCCGGCCACGAGCCAGACTCAAACCTGAACGATGCAGCCGTCCACGGGACACACGGCGACGCACTGCGGGTCGTCGAAGTGGCCTTCGCATTCGGTGCATTTCTTGGGGTCGATCGCGAACACGCCGCCTTTGTCGCTGATCGCGACATTGGGGCATTCCGGTTCGCAGGCCGAGCATCCCGTACAGGTGGACGCAATAATCTTCAGAGGCATGGCGGCTCTCCTGTTGTCCTGTCTGGAAGGGTGTGTCACGCCGCTGAGGCTGACGAGGTGTAAGCGCCCTGGCGGATCGAAGCATCGCCGCGGTTTAGGTGCACAATGGCGCCGCTGGCGATGCGACTGCGGTAGTCGTTGAACCAAGCAAGCACCGCTTTTTCGATAAATTCGCCGACGTACTGATCGACCGGCTCGATGCCCGCTTGCGCCAGTTCGTCTTTCGGGCAGGCGCCGATCTTCGCGACCAGCACCGCGTGGCAGTCGCGAAGCGCGCGCACGACCGACGGTAGTTGCTCGTCGTCGCCGTAACCGCCCCGGCAATACAGGTCCACCCGGCGATGGCCGACGAACAGCGCTTGGGCTGCCGAGACCTCGAAGATCTGAAACTCCGTGACGTGGCCGAAGTGCTCGTTGACCCGGCCGCCGCCCTTCGTTGCGACCGCGACCAGCACCTTCATGTCGTCGGCGACGTCGATCTCGCGAGAGACAGCCAGCGCTTCCTGCTTCGCGTCGTGCTGCGCCTGACGCTCGGCTTCGACGCGCTGCTGGTATTCACGGCGGCGGTCGAGGTCGTAGACCACTTCCATCTGCTCGATCTTGTCAAGGGTGAAATCCTCGCTGCGGTCCTCGCCCAGCAGGCCAACCGCATCCGCGCGGCACTGGCGGCAATGACGCATCAGGTTGGCGCCGCCCATGCAGGCGTCCTGCACGGCCTTGAGTTCCTGCGCAGTCGGTCCGCGCTGGCCGCTCAGGCCAAAGTGAGTGCCGTGCTCGGGCTCCGAGATCAGCGGCATGATGTTATGCAGGAACGCGCCGCGTTTCTTGACGTCGCGGTTGACCTCGACCAGGTGGTCCTCGTTGATGCCGGGAATCAGCACCGAGTTGATCTTGGTCAGCACGCCGCGTGCGGTGAGCATCTCGAGACCCTTCATTTGCCGGTCATGAAGGATTCGGGCTGCTTCGTAACCGGTCACGCGCTTGTGCTTCCAGAAAATCCACGGATAGATTTTCTCGCCCACCGCCGGGTCGACCATGTTGATGGTGATTGTCACGTGGTCGATGTTGTACTTGCAGATTTCGTCCACGAGGTCGGGCAACGCCAAGCCATTGGTCGACAGGCACAGCTTGATGTCCGGCGCCTGTTCCTGCAGCATCCGGAGCGTCTCGAAGGTCTTCTTCGGGCTCGCCAGCGAATCACCAGGACCGGCAATGCCAAGCACCGTCATCTGTGGAATCTCGCTTGCGACCGCCACGACCTTCTTCACTGCCTGTTGCGGCGTTAGCTTCTGAGAGACCACGCCGGGACGCGACTCGTTCGAGCAGTCGTATTTGCGGTTGCAGTAGTTGCACTGGACGTTGCAAGCCGGCGCCACCGCCACATGCATGCGCGCATAGTGATGATGGGCTTCTTCCGAGTAGCATGGGTGATTCTTGACCTTCTCCCAGATGTCCGGCGGCATGTCGTCGAGACTACCCGACACGCCGCAGCTGGCCTTACCCTCGCCACCGTGCGTGCCGCAGCCGCCACCGGTGGACGGGTCTTCGATCTTCACACCGAGCGGTTTAATCTGCCCAATGCTGATATAGGCCGCTGCGGGCAAGTCGCTCGCATTTGAACTCGCTTGCATGGATATCTCCTCGCAACCAACGGCGGCCGCGCGCAAGCCATAGAGCCAGATCCATGCCACTCGACAAGAACGCCAGGAATCAATGGGTTAGGATATATTTCGCAGTTCTGTTTGATCCCGGCGCGCGACGTATCCCTACAATTTCGTTGCGTCGTGTCGGTGTTGCGACAAATCTCACACGACCCGGACAGCATGTTCTGAACCAGCGAGAGGGACCCGCACAAACCAGATCAATCGTTCGCGTTCACCCTCCGGCTTCCCCGGCTTGCGATTTCGCGAACGTGTGGTCGTCCGCTGCTGCTCGTCACGCGAGAGTCCCGTAGCGCTCAGGCCGCGCAGTTGCCCGTCCGGTTCGGCCAGCACCACAAAGGCGCGCCGCCACTCCATCGTCTGCACAAGATAATTCGGGGACTCGCGGAAGGCTTTCGCCACATCGAGCGACGAAACCAGCGTCTTGCTCACCTCGTAGACGCAGTCCAACGCTTGCCTGAATGTTCACCGTTGACTTCCCCTTCGTGCGCTGCGCGCTTTCGATGTTAACGACAAATCCGACAAAAAGAACGGCGGCAATCCTCACTCGTCGGGCGCATCGACACAAAAACAACAGCGAAACAACAGCGGCCCAGCTGAAAGAGGCCACTAGAGCGTGAAAATCCACTGGCATGGAAGTTGCCCTGAAGGTCGCACTACCCCCGCTTTCAGGAGCCTGCAATGTCGGATTTCCAACGCGTCAGTACCAGCCTCCATCCGCGCGGCGCCAACCCGGTGCATCTGGATCATGCCGCCACCACGCCGGTCAATCCGCGCGTGATCAGACGCATGCTGCCTTACCTGACCGAGATGTACGGCAATTCCGCCAGCCGTTCGCATGCCTACGGCTGGGTCGGCGAAGAAGCGATGGAACTCGCCCGCGAGCAGGTCAGCGCGCTCGTCAACGGGGACCCGCACGAGATTGTCTGGACCTCGTGGGGCTCGGGCCGCGCATGCGGATCGCGTGCCAAATGCACGGCGGCGTCCACGACGCGTGGCATGCGCTCCGGGACGTTGTGCACGCATCAGATCGTCGAGGAACTGCCATTGCCGCCGGTCGAGATCCACTGCTCGATTCTCGCGCCGAGGACGCGATCAAGGCGGCAGTGTCTGACTTTCGCTCGCGCCAGACGATTCGACGCGCAGCAGCCGACGACCTGTTACTCGCCGAGCAACCGACCTGCTCGTCTAACCCGAAGTGAGTCCATTCAAGCCTGAGAGGAACCTCCATGGAGACGCTCACCCAACCGGCTTCCGCCACACCCGGCGTCATGCCCGGCCTACTCGAATTCACGCCTCAGGCCGCTGCGAAAGTGGCCTCGCTGATCGAGGAAGAAGGCAATCCCAACCTGAAGCTGCGGCTGTACGTGTCCGGCGGCGGCTGTTCGGGCTTGCAGTACCGCTTCGCGTTCGACGACCAGGTGGCGGACGACGACATGCAGACCGTCACGGACGGCGTCACGCTGCTGGTCGATTCGATGAGCCAGCAATACCTGCCCGGCGCGCGCGTCGACTACGAGGACAGCCTGGAAGGTTCGCGCTTCGTCATTCACAACCCCAATGCGCAGAGCACCTGTGGCTGCGGCAGTTCGTTTTCCGTGTGAGGCAATCATGAAGATCTCACTGACTGGCGCCTCCCGACGACGAGGAGAACAACCAGTTCGACAATGCGTGGGGCCTTGACGTGCAATCGCGTCTCGCGTGCTGCGTGAAGCTGCGCGACGCCGACCTGACGATCGAACTGCCGCCACATACGCGCGAGCTCGCGCGTGAGCGTTGAGGGCATGCGTCCTTTGCGCCGTGCGGCCTCTTCAAGCGCCATAGCGGTCATAGCCGCGCTGATAGCCGCCGCATGTGTTTATCTTCCCGCATCGCCGTTCCTATGGATAACCAATCCCTACAGCGTTTGCATAATCGCGCCGACCGCGTCCGCACGTCCTGGCTGACCACGCCCATCGCATCGCGCATCGCTTTCTGCAGCGCCGTGTTCATCGCTACACCTGGCTGTTCGAAACAGGACATTCGCGACAGGTCTTCGTTGGAACCGCTTCATCACAGCGCCAGCGAACACCGGAAAGCCCTGCGGCAAGCGGCTATTCGCACTAACCGTGCATGGCGCAGTACTTGCAAACCGTATGATCAAATGCCTAAAGGACAACTTCCCGTGTCGAATCCGATCATCAACGACACCACACTGCGCGACGGCGAACAGACCGCTGGCGTCGCATTCACGGTTGCCGAAAAATGCGCGATTGCCGAGGCGCTGTCAAGCGCCGGGGTACCCGAACTGGAAATCGGTATCCCCGCAATGGGTGCCGAGGAAATCGATTGCATCCGGACCATCGTCGCGCTGAATCTCGACGCCGATCTGATGGTCTGGGGCCGTCTCACCGACGCGGACCTGGCGTCGGCCTTGTGCTGCAATCCCGACATCATTCACCTGTCGATTCCCGTCTCCGATATCCACCTTCAACACAAGTTGCGCCAGCCGCGCTCATGGGTGCTCGCGCAGGTGAATCGCGTAATCAGCGCCGCCGTCAAAAGCGGCCGCAAGGTTTCGCTGGGCGCGGAGGATGCTTCGCGCGCGGACCCCTCGTTCCTCGACGACGTGGCGCGGCACGCGCAACAGTGCGGTGCGCAACGCATCCGCTTTGCGGACACGCTCGGCGTCCTCGATCCTTTTTCGACCTATGAAGCGATTGCGCGATTGCACGACGCGGTCGATCTGGAAATCGAAATCCACGCGCACAACGACCTCGGGCTCGCGACCGCGAACACCCTTGCCGCACTGCGCGCCGGCGCAACCCACTCCAACACCACCGTCAATGGTCTCGGCGAACGCGCCGGAAATGCCGCGCTGGAGGAGATCGTGATGGGCGTGCGCCATATCATGGGTCGCAACACCGGCATCGACACGACCGCGCTATTGAGCATCTCTCGGCTTGTCGAACGGGCTTCAGGACGCCAGGTCGCGCTGAACAAAAGCATTGTCGGCGCCAGCGTATTCACGCACGAGTCCGGCATCCACACAGACGGGCTCGCGAAGAATGCATCGACCTACGAGAGCTTCGATCCCGCCGAACTCGGTCGCGAACGCTCGGTCGTGCTCGGCAAGCATTCGGGTTCGCAAAGCGTGCGCCAGGCTTATGACGCGCTCGGCCTGCCCGTCAGTGAAAAGCTGCTCGTGCTGCTGCTGACCCGTATCCGCCACCATGCCACCCAGCACAAGCAAGCGCCCAGCGCCGCCGACCTGTATCGCTTCCTGATCGAGTTGCGCTACACCGTCGGAGAATTGTCATGAGCGGCGCTGTGGTCGGCTTCACGGAGTGCGTCGCGAAACCCGGACAGTCGGGCACGACGACACCGTGCGCCACCAGCGGCGCCTGCGACAAGTACTTCGCCGAGCCGACGTTCTGCCCACACCTATCCTCATCCGCTTGCAAGGAGTAGACGCGATGGAAAGCTTTGTCCAGCAACTCAAGGCGCTGTCCTCAGCCGAGGACTTCCTGCAGTTCTTCGGCATCCCGTTCGACCAGAAGGTCGTCAACGTGAGTCGACTGCACATCCTCAAGCGCTTCTTTCAGTACATCCAGCAACAGGACGCGCTGCCGGAAGGCGACGAACCCGCCCTGTTCGCGTCGTATCACGCGCTGCTGCTGAAGGCTTACGGCGACTTCGTCACCTCCACGCCGGCGCAGGAAAAAGTGTTCAAGGTGTTCCGGAACACAAATGGGCGGCAGCACGTTTCACTCGACAGTCTGCGCGCGTCGCTGCCCGCGCGCACCCTTGCCTGACAGGTGGAGCAAGACCATGCACATCGTTAAGACCATGCACATTGTCGTCTGCATCAAGCAGGTCCCGGACTCGACGCAGATCCGCGTTCATCCGGTCACCAACACGATCATGCGCCAGGGTGTTCCGGCGATCGTCAACCCGTATGACCTGTTTTCACTCGAAGAGGCGCTGCGACTGAAGGACCGCTTCGGCGGCAAGGTCACGTTGCTTTGCATGGGCCCGCCGCAGGCCGAGGAAGCGCTGCGCAAGTGCATCAGCTTCGGCGCGGACGACGCCGTGCTGCTCACCGACCGTGCATTCGCTGGCGCGGATACGCTCGCTACGTCGTACGCGCTGGCAGCGGGTATCCAGCAGATCGCGAAGGAGCAGGCGGTGGACATCGTGTTCACTGGCAAGCAGACGATCGACGGCGACACCGCGCAAGTCGGCCCCGGTATCGCCAAACGCCTCGGGCTGCAACTGCTGACCTACGTGTCGCGCATCGTCGAGACCGCTCTCGATGCGCGCACGATCACCGTCGAGCGCCGCGCCGAGGGAGGCGTGCACGTGCTCAGGACGGCGCTGCCGTGCCTGATCACAATGCTGGAGAACACCAACGAACTGCGCTTTGCGACGCTGCCCGCGATGATTCATGCGGCCGGCTATCCGGTGCACAAATGGAACTGCGAACAGGCCTGCATCGAAGATCTCAGCAAGATCGGCCTGAAGGGCTCGCCGACAGTGGTCAGCAAAGTCTTTGGACCGACGCCGCGCAGCGAGAAAGCGGAGATGCTCGACCTCGACGAATCGAGTCTTTGCGACGTGTCGGTGAACCTGCTGCAAAAGATCTTCACGCGCCATCCTACCCTGGAAGCTGACCTGCTGATGAAGGAGGGTTCATGAACGCACCCGCCGCCCCCGCGAAGAAACCCGCCGGCCGCGCAGGACGCAACCTCGAACTGCCGAAACACCTGAAGGCCTACAAAGGCGTCTGGGTCTTTATCGAGCACGATCGTGGACACGTGCACAGCGTCTCGTGGGAACTGCTCGGTGAAGCGCGCAAATTGGCCGACACGCTCGGCAGCCGAGTGGGCATCGCGGTGCTCGGCGGCGCGAATGAACCGCTCGAACAGTTCGCCGCAGAAGCCTTCACTTACGGCGCGGACGATGCGTACATCGTCCACGACCCGGTCTTGCAAGGCTATCGCAACGAGCCGTTCACGAAAGGGCTGACCGACCTCGTCAACCGGCATCAGCCCGAGATCCTGCTGCTGGGCGCGACGTCGATGGGCCGCGACCTCGCCGGCTCCGTAGCGACGACCCTGCTGACCGGGCTGACCGCCGATTGCACCGAACTCAACATCGATCCCGCGTCGCGTGCGCTGGCGGCGACGCGCCCCACCTTCGGCGGCTCGCTGTTGTGCACGATCATGACGCTCGCGTACCGTCCGCAGATGGCGACGGTGCGCCCGCGCGTGATGCCGATGCCGCTGCGCGACGCCGAACGCACCGGCAATATCGTCCATGGAACGCTGGGGATGGTCGAGACGGACATCGTCACGAGGCTGCTCGACTTTATCCCGGATGCGAGCAGCAACCGGATCAACCTGCCCTATGCCGATGTGATCGTGAGCGGCGGCAAGGGGTTGAAGAGCCCGGAAAACTTCCAGCTGGCGTTCGAACTGGCGAACGTGCTCGGCGGCGAAGTGGGTGCGACCCGGCCATGCGTGCAGGCCGGCTGGGTCGAGGGGGAGCGCCAGGTGGGACAGACCGGCAAGACGGTGCGGCCCAAACTCTACATCGCCGCGGGCATATCCGGGGCGATCCAGCACCGCGTGGGCATGGAAAGCGCAGACGTGATCGTGGCGATCAACACCGACCCGAACGCACCCATCTTCGATTTCGCACACTACGGGATTGTCGGCAATGCGTTGCAAGTACTGCCCGCGCTGAAGCAGGCTTTTGTTGAGCATTTGACCCGGCGCCGCAAGCAGGTTGCCTGAGGAGAATCACGATGAGAAAACCTTCACAGTTCGATGTGATTGTGGTCGGCGCCGGTCCGTCCGGCAACGCTGCCGCTTACACGATGGCCAAGGCAGGTCTGGAAGTGCTGCAGATCGAGCGCGGCGAATATCCGGGCAGCAAAAACGTTCAGGGTGCGATCCTGTACGCGAAGGCGCTCGAAGAGATCATCCCGGACTTCCGCGACGATGCGCCGCTGGAGCGCCACATCATCGAGCAGCGGATGTGGATGCTCGACGATACGTCGTTTGTCGGTACACATGTGCGCAGCGAGGATTACAACAAGCCGCCCTATAACCGCTACACGATCATCCGCGCGCAGTTCGACAAGTGGTTTTCATCGAAAGTGCGCGAAGCCGGCGCACTGCTGCTCTGCGAGACCACGGTGAAGGAACTGATCATGGACGGCGACCGGGTGGTCGGCGTGCAGTGCGACCGCGAGCACGGCGATGTCTATGCCGACGTGGTAGTGCTCGCCGACGGCGTGAATTCGACGCTCGCGCGCAAGGCGGGCTTTCATGGAGAGATCGGGGCCGGCGACGTTGCGCTCGCCGTCAAGGAGATTCTCTTCATGCCGGAGGAGACGATCGGCCAGCGCTTCAACGTCGGCGAGGACGACGGCGTCGTGATCGAGATGGTCGGCAGGATCACCGACGGCATGATGGGCACTGGCTTCCTCTATACCAACAAGGAATCGCTCACCATAGGCGTGGGCTGTATGCTGAGCGACTTCAAGAAAAACCCCAACCGCACGAGCCCCTATGTGCTCCTCGAAAAGATGAAGCGGCACCCGTCGATCGCACCGCTGATTGCGGGCGGCGAGATGAAGGAGTATTGCGCGCATCTGATTCCCGAAGGCGGTTTTCACGCAATCCCGCAGGTCTACGGCCACGGCTGGATGATCGTTGGCGATTCAGGCGGTTTCGTGAACGCCGCGCACCGAGAAGGATCGAATCTTGCCATGACCACAGGACGCCTCGCCGCCGAAACGGTGATCCACGCGAAAGCCGCGGGCCACGGCTACCGCGCCGGCACGCTCAAGGCCTACAAGGCCGCGCTCGATCAGAGCTTCGTGATGAAAGATCTGCACAAGTACCGCGACATGCCGGCCGTGCTGCACCAGAATCCGCAGTTCTTCACGACCTACCCCGACCTCATGGCACGCGCCGCGCGCACGATGATCACGGTCGACGGTAAGGACAAGAAAAGCAAGAAGCGCGAGATTTTTTCGAGCTTCCGCAAAGCCCGTTCGCTTTCCGGCATCGTGGGTGACGCCTACAAACTCCTGAGGGCCTTCCGATGAGCACCCTACCCGTCAACGTAGAGGAAAAGCTGTTCCAGAACCGTTACCGCGTCGATGCAGGACGGCCGCACGTCCACATCAAGGATGCCGACGTCTGCCGGAGCGAATGCAGCGAGAAGAGTTGCACCTTTGTCTGCCCGGCCTCGTGCTACAAGGCCGAAGGCAACGGCGCGGTGACGCTGATCACCGACGGCTGCCTCGAATGCGGCAGTTGCCGCATCCTCTGTAGCGACCACCAGAATATCGAGTGGGACTACCCGCGTGGTGGTCACGGCATCCTGTTCAAGTTCGGTTGACGAACATCGTCATGGCCAGACCAGAACGACATGTGTTTGCTTGCACCGAGAACCGGCCGCCGCCGCATCCGCGGGGCGCCGGGGGCAAGGGCTCGACCGCGCTGCTGAAGGCCTTCTGGGCGGAACAGCAGAAACGCCAGGCGCCCGATACCGTCGCGATCACGTATTCGGGCTGTCTCGGCCCGTGCGATCAGCGCACGAACGTGCTCATCTATCCCGACGTGGTGCTCTACAGCAGCGTGACGATGGCCGACGTGGAGAAAATCTTCACGCGTCAACTCGAAGGCCGCGAACCGGTGCGGCGCCTCATCGAAGGCCTGCATGGCGCGCCGGCCGAGCAGATCGACGCAGTCCTGTGGAGCGTCACGCTGACCTCTCCGCGAAGCCTTGCCGCCTACTATCTGCTCAACAAATTCCATGCCGGACGCCGCGAACTCGATGAGGCAGAGCACGCGGCCCATCTGGGACTAAAAGCAGCTGCGCATGCCGCCGGGTTGAATGAGGATTGGCAGATGGTACAAGCCGGAGACGCGAACTTCCACGCGCCCGATCCCGCCCGCTTCTGGCTGTTCACGCTAAAGGCGCTCGCCTTCATCGGCCTGCGGCGCGGCGAACGCGAAACCGCCACACAGTTGATCACACAACTACGACAGCTCGATCCGGCTGGCCACCTCGGCTTCGGCGTAGTGGAAGCGTTGCTGCAACGGTCCGTCTGAGGAGAAGCACGATGTCCAAACAGCCCGCCATTGCATCGTTGGCCGACGACAATCTGGCAGCCGGCGGCGTGGCAGCAGTCGACCGTGCGCTGACCCTGCTGGCCGCCTTCGGCAACGGCACGCACGTGCTGTCATTGAGCGCGCTCGCGGAACGCACGCGCCTGTACAAGAGCACCGTGCTGCGCCTGCTCGCGTCGCTGGAACATGCGCATCTCGTGGTGCGCCGCGCCGATGGCTGCTACGTGCTGGGGTCCGGCGTCGCAAGGCTGCATGCCATCTATGCGCAATCGTCCTCCAGCGAGTCGCTGGTGATACCCGTGCTGCAGGAACTGGTGGCCGCGACCGGTGAAAGCGCCGCGTTTCACGTACGTCAAGGTGCGCAACGGCTATGCCTGTATCGCGTCGACTCGCCACAGCCTGTGCGAGATCACATCCGCGCGGGCGAGCTACTGCCGCTGGATCGTGGCACAGGAGGCCGGGTGTTGCGAGCCTACTGCCACGAGGGCGATAAGGCACTCGGTCAGCAGATCCGCCGCCAGCAGGTCATCGCGCTAGCAGGAGACCGCGATCCGCAATTGGCAGGTATCGCCGCGCCGGTGTTCGGCCCGTCCGGGCAACTCGCCGGTGTCATTACGCTGACCATGCCCCGCGAGAGACTGGACTCCGCTTGGGCGGAGATAGTGAGGAATTCTGCGCGAACTCTCACACGATACCTTGGCGGAATCAAGCCGGGCGAGGCAGACGGGTGTTGATGCGTGAGGAACGAACTTGGGTTGTTACTCGCTTTTACTGAATGTCTTAATGTTGGCCATTGCGGCCAGCCGCGCTCGATCCCAACTTCGACTCAACGAATGTCAGTAGGTGGGTAGCCCGTGGGAATCGAACCCACAGGCCCTCCCAGGTAGGGTCGAGAACTGGCGCGCGCACCGATAGGCGCCGGTGGTGATTCCACCGCTTTCGCGATGGCCCGCAATCCGGCAACCGTGGTCACGTTTCCAGCTCCCGCCACGTCGAACGCAGCGGGCCGATTTCCGGCACTACGCTCTGCGTTCGTCTCACCAGCACTCATCTGACAGAATTTCTCTCCGCCTTTTCCTCAACGCTCACCACGCGGACTCTTTACCCGCGCAGCTTGAGGTGATTTGAAGCCAGCTCCTGCAAGCCGACTTCGAGGGGCCCGCCCTCATCTTCAATAAAGCATTGCTCACGCAATCGCTGCGCTTGCATTCGTAGCACACCATGGACACCCTCAGTTTGCCAAGTTTTCAATCGGCGATGATGGGTAGGTAGATTGCAACCATAGATTCGGACTTTCAATGTGGCTGTGCCGCTGTGCCTGACGGGTTTCGCTTGATCGGTTCCCCGTCGCTTTCGCACACTCGACGGTGCTCGGACATTCCCGGGCTTTGCCGACCACGCTCTAACCTGTCGTGCCATCACGTCATGATTACCTAAGCAATCGGTCGACTCTTCTCGTGTTGTCAGCGTTTTGTCCTGCTATTAGCCGGGCTGACTACGCAACCGCAGCGGCAGATGTGTCTTCTGCCCGGAACTCCCGGTCATCTGCCCACAGCGCCCATACGGCGCACGATCTTGTTGGCGTGCGACAGAGTCGCCTCGCTGATATGACCCCGGGCGCGCCTCCAGAAATTCAACGGGATCGAACACCACCGCTTGCGTCGCTGACCGCATCCGGTGTGGGCTGATGGTCGAGCGCGACATGGCCGACGCACCGGCGATGACAGCGCCGCGTTCGCACCACCTTACTCGAGATACCGACCGCCCCTGAGGTCGGCCGGGCTGTTCTCGACGATTACCGAATTGGCGCCGACTGGGTCGCTTCCGATCGTGATCATGCCAAGGTCCGCGCCAAACCCTGGCTTGACTTGTCTGAGCTATTCACATCAGTCGCGATGTCGCGGCCCCGACACGCCGCAAGTCCGACAGTGCTTTCAGAAACGCTTGATCTCGACACCGTATTTCCTCAGCGCGTAGCCAATCTGGCGAGGCGTCAGTCCAAGCAGCCGCGCCGCTTTTGCCTGCACCCAGCCGGATCTTTCCATGGCGGCGATGAGACGCTCGCGGTTGGTCATCTTCGCACCACTTCCGAGAGCTGCACGGCCAGGCACTATCGGAGCCCGCTCGCTGTCGACAGGCGGGACCGCAACTGCGCCCGGCGTAGCAGCCTCAGCCGGGGGCGTACCCGGCTTCACTTGCACTGGTACGATCGGCCCGGGCTGCAGCACCATCTCGTCCGATCTGCTCTTCCACAGCATCGCGGACAGGCACTGGCCGTGGCAGCAGGCAAAGTCGTTTCTCACGATCGCTGGTCCCGGCGCCAGGGTCGCGCTCCGCTGCACGCAATTCTCGAGCTCGCGGACATTGCCGGGAAAACCGCAGTTCATCAACACTTCAATCGCGTTCGCATCGAAGGTCAGCGTACGGCTGTTCTCGCTGTTGAAATTCTTGAGAAACTCAACGGCGAGGAGCGGAATATCACTGCGCCTTTCACGCAACGGCGGCAGCAGCAAGGGAACCACGCTGAGGCGATAATAAAGGTCGGCGCGGAACTCGTTCCTTGCCACCGCATCTTCTAGGTTCTTATTCGTGGCGGCAACCACGCGAACATCGACCTTGATGGTCTGGTTGCTGCCGACGCGCTCGAATTCTTGCTCCTGCAGGACGCGCAGCAGCTTTGCCTGGAACGAGGCCGAAATCTCGCCGATCTCGTCCAGAAACAGCGTCCCCTTGTCGGCGAGCTCGAAGCGCCCCTTGCGCGAATTGAAGGCGCTGGTAAAGGCACCCTTCTCATGACCGAACAATTCGGATTCCAGCACCGTCTCAGGAAGCGCCGCGCAATTGAGCTTGATGAAGGCCCGCTTGGCTCGCGGCGACAGCTCGTGAAGGGCCTTGGCGACCAGCTCCTTCCCGGTACCGGATTCGCCGCGCAACAGAACTGTGCTGTTCGATTTGGCTACCACCGCGATCTTCTCAAGCAGGCCGCGCAGCGCCGGACTGTCGCCAATGATCCCCTCGACATGAAACTTCTTACGCTCCTGCGCAGGGTACTTGAGCTCGGACAATTGATTTTGCAGCCCGTCCCTCCCCGCCATCAGCCGCTCGCGGTCGCTCTTGAATAAGCGATGCAGCTTCACCGTCTGCCCCACCAGGTTGGCGATCATAGTAAGCAGCCGCACGTCGCAATCGAGCCGGAAGTTAGACCCATTGTCCAGGATGCGGTCGATGGTCAGCGTGCCCACGACCTTCGCGTCGATGCGAATAGGAACGCCGATGAACGACACTCGCGTGTTGTCGGAAGCACCGAGCACGCCCATGTCGGCGGCACTGAAGCCCGAATGCCCCACTACGTTCTCGGCGACGAGCGGCCTGTCCGTCGACATGATCTGGTCAATTGCCTTCTGCGGCAGGCGCATCCGGTAGCGCTCATCGCTGCCTTCGCTCCAGCCGGCGCCAACGGTAATGTCCGG
Source organism: Paraburkholderia sp. BL25I1N1 (assembly GCF_003002025.1). GTDB lineage: Bacteria > Pseudomonadota > Gammaproteobacteria > Burkholderiales > Burkholderiaceae > Paraburkholderia. The sequence continues at coordinate 1,805 of NZ_PVZB01000034.1, read as the reverse complement.
TACGCCATCATCGTCGAAGAGAGAGACGATACCGAGCCGCATCTGCACAAACGATTGCAGGAGATCGACGACGTTGGCCAACATGACTTCGAGCCGGCAGGAGGCGCTAAGTACCTTCGATATCTCCAAGATGCCGGTAAGCGCGCTCTCGTACCACTGCACAATAGGGACCGCGTGGTCCGTCTCGGACTTTGAGCTAGGCCTTTCGCGTACGGAAGCGATATGCAGCATGACGACGTCCTCGTTGTGGGGACCGTGCTCCCCGTCACCTTGTTCGGATTTGCGGGCATTGTGTTGCATATCATCCTCGATCTAGCGCCCAATTTCACGGGCTGACCTCAAAAGATAATGCCCTTTCATGGAAGGACGGTGAAACTGTAGTGCCTTGATGTACTTATTTTCTGCTTTTGCGATTTCGCTGCGTGGATTCCGTTAGGAACGCGAGTTCCATTGATGTCGCTCAAATCAACTGCGATTTGTCTACTCCAGGTGCAGCCGATTACAGGTGTCGTCCATCATTGATTGCTGCCTCGGTGCCCGTGAGATAACTCGCCGCATCCGAGCATAGGACGAAGATCTATCTTTGCGACCGCTTCGGGCGTGCCCGCCCGGCGCAGTGGGATATTTGGCACAAGAAGCGCTTCCGTGTCGGGCGACAAAATGTCTGTCCTGAACTGGCCGAGGACGTATGGAAACCGATTTCAGATCGTCACATCCGAGCCTATCGGTCCGATTAATCTGGTTTGGTAAGTCATGGCTGCGTTAGCGTAACGTTTCAAGTGCAAAAAAAAAGCCCCTCCGGGCTCTAGGTGCCAGCCATCCTCACTACCTCTATTGTTTTGGCAACCCCAAGTATCTTCACGACGCGCTTCAGGTTGTAGGCCAACACCTGTAGACTCATTTCGGTGCTGACCCGTCCGAGCGTTCGGGTCAGGAAGTGTGTGACCCCCAATCCAGTGCTTCAGCGTGCCGAAGACATGTTCGACATGTGCTTCTGCGGATGGTCATTGCGTCAGGCTTGCGCTCTAGCCGACGCTGCATGGCCTCAACTATATGCTCATGTTCCCATCGTCGAATGCGTCGGTAGTCGCGGGGTGACATCGTTCCTCGAGCGGGCAAAGCGGGCAGGCGCCGGGCCAGTAGCCATCGTACTTGCGCACGTTCTGGCCAAGGAAATCGAAACCGTCTGCAATGTTCGTGATCCGGGACTTCTCTTCCGAGCGCTCCAGACCTTGAGCGGCCATAAACTGCCTGACCGCCGGAAGCATCTCGAATTCGAGCACTTCTTTCGACATACCGGTCACAATAAAGTCATCGGCGTAGCGAACGACGTTGAGTTGGGCCTTGCTGCGTGCCGCCGCGGTGAGATTACGCTCGGTCATCAGAGCATCGAGCACGACGAGCAGATTTAGATCGAGGCCCTTGAAACGCATGATCCCAACTTATTCATAGCGTGGATGCGTTCCATCAAAACAATCGATTTTACGAAATGTACGGCATGGAGGATAGTGTTTCCTGGTAGATCCGACTGGATTTCGCAAACCTGCTGGCGCCTTCGTCGTGCCGGGGTAGCGGATGAAGTGTGTCGTAGAACTGAGCGAAGCCGAGGAAATGACGTTGCAGCAGTTGTCGATCAATCACATGCATCGGGACACGCGCACGCGAGCGGCGGCCCTGTCGTTGCGCGGACACAGGATCAAGCGCAAGCTCACCGCCGGGCAACTCGGCGTGAGCGGGCAGTCCGTCTGCGACTGGCTCACACATGGCGCAACAGCGGCGTGGACGGCCCGATGACCGCCATTACG
>NZ_PVZB01000033.1 GCF_003002025.1 Paraburkholderia sp. BL25I1N1 | reverse complement strand
TCATCCCGCTCCTGCTTGCGCGCATCCGCTCTTTCGCCACGCAGTACAAGCGGGCGCCGAATGCAACCGATTTGCGCCACTTCCTGATCCAAGCCACCAACACGCGGGTGACGGTGTCGTGAGTGTGGTTATGGCGGCCAAACTTGTCCAATAGAAGTAACGAGATGCAAGAAGTTATCGAACAACTGCGTCACCTGTCGTCGGCCGAGGATTTCCTGCGATTTTTCGACATCGCATTCGACGAGAAGGTGGTGAACGTGCGCCGCCTGCACATCCTCAAGCGCTTCTTTCAGTACATCGAGCAACAGAAAGGACTGCCGAGTAACAACGCGACGGCCGTGCTTGCACTCGCCGATGCAATCCGGCAGATTGCAAATGGACAGGCAGTAGACATCATCTTCGCCGGCAAGCAGACCATCGACGGCGACACTGCGCAGGTCGGCCCCGGCATCGCAAGGCGGTTGAGCGTCCAGTTGCTCACGTATGTTTCCCGGATCGTCGAGACTGACCTCGACCCGCGCACGATCGTAGTCGAGCGCGCGTCGAAGGCGGTGTGCAAGTATTGAAAACCGCACTGCCCTGTCTCGTGACGAGGCTCGAGAATACGAACGAGCTGCGCTTCGCGACACTGCCCGCGACGATCCACGCGGCAGGATTCCCGGTGCGCAAATGGAATCGCGAGCAGGCCGGCATTGAGGACGTGAGCAAGATCGGGCTGAAAGGTTCACCTACCGCGGTCAGCAAAGTGTTTGGGCCGACACCACGCGACGAAAAGGCCGAGATGCTCGAATTCGACGCGTCCAGCCTGCGCGACGTGTCGCTGAAACTCCTGCACGAGATATTTGCTCGCCATCCGACATTGGAGGCGGACCTGTTGATGGAAACGGCCTCATGAACTCGCCCGCTGCCTCGGAAACGAAGCCGGCCGCGCCGGTCAAACGGGCCACCGGCCGTAACCTCGATCTGCCCGAACATCTGAAAGCCTACCAGAGCGTCTGGGTCTTTCTCGAGCACGGCCGCGGCCACGTGCATAGCGTGTCGTGGGAGCTGCTCGTTCACGCGCGCAAGCTCGCCGACAAACTCGGCAGTCGTGTCGCTGTGCCCGTGCTCGGCGGTACCGACGAGCCGCTTGAGCAGTTTGCCAGTGAGGCGTTCAGTTTCGGCGCGGACAAAACGTACGTGATTCACGACCCTGTGTTGCTCGGCTATCGCAACGAACCGTTCACGAAGGGGCTGGCCGACCTGGTCAACAAGTACCGCCCCGAGATTCTGCTGCTCGGAGCAACCTCGATGGGCCGGGATCTCGCCGGATCTGTCGCAACGACGCTCTTGAGCGGCCTCACCGCCGACTGCACTGAATTGAACATTGACCCGGCCTCGCGCGCACTGGCGGCCACACAGCCGCCTTTCGGCGGCTCGCTGCTCTATACGATCATGATGTTCGCATACCGTCCACAGATGGCGACGGTGCGCCCACGGGTCATGGCGATGCCGCAGGCGCAGGAAGGCCGCGGTGGAGAGATCGTGCAGGACGCGCTTGAGATCTTCGAGGCCGATATTGTGGCCAAATTGCTCGACTTCATCGCCGATGCGAAAAGCAACCAGATCGACCTCCCTTACGCGGACGTGATCGTTAGCGGCGGCAAAGGACTGAAGAATCCGGAGAACTTCAAGCTCGTATTCGATCTGGCGCGGGTACTCGGTGGCGAAGTTGGCGCAACCCGCCCGTGCGTGCAGGCGAGGTGGGTCGAGGACGACCGGCAGGTCGGGCAGACCGGAAAAACCGTGCGACCGAAACTCTACATCGCTGCCGGCATCTCCGGCGCGATCCCGCACCGCGTCGGTATGGAAAGCTCGGACGTAATCGTCGCAATCAACACCGACCAGACCGCACCGATTTTCGACTACATGCACTACGGCATTGTCGGGGACGCACTGCAACTGCTGCCGGCGTTAACGCATGCCTGTAAGGACCATCTGGCGCTGCGGCAAATCCGGCACACAAGGAAAGTTAGATGAGAGATCCCTCGCAATTCGATGCGATCGCCGTGGACGCCGGACCGTCCGGCAACGCTGCAGCCTACGTTACGGCCAGGAGCGGACTAAAGGCGCTTCAGATCGAGCGCGGCGAATATCCCGGCAGCGAGAACGTTCAAGGCGCAATCCTCTACGCCGACGCGCTGGAACAGATCATTCCGGACTTTCGTGACCACGCGCCACTCGAGCGCCACATCATCGAACAGCGCATGTGGATGCTCGACGATACTTCGTTCGTGGGCACACACGTACGCAGCGACGACTACAACAAACCGCCGTATAACCGCTATACGATCATCCGCGCGCAGTTCGACAAGTGGTTCTCATCGAAAGTGCGCGAGGCCGGTGCATTGCTGATCTGCGAGACCACCGTAAATCACCTGATTATGGACGGGGACCAGGTCGTCGGCCTGCAATGCAACCGCGAACACGGTGAAGTCTATGCGGATATCGTGATTCTTGCGGACGGCGTCAACTCAACGTTGACGCGCAAGGCGGGCTTTCATGGCGAAATTAGGACGGGCAACGTCGCGCTAGCTGTGGAGGAGATTCTCCTCATGCCGGAGAAGACAATTCGCCAGCGCTTTAATGTCGCCGATCAGGAAGGCTTCGTGATAGAGATGGTCGGCCGCATCACCGAAGGCATGACAGGAACGGGGTTTCTCTACACGAACAAAGAGTCGCTGACCATCGGCGTCGGTTGCATGCCGGGCGACTTCAAAAAGAACCCGAACCGCATGAGCACGTATGTGCTGCTCAAAAAAAATGAAGCATCATCCGTCGATCGCTCCACTCATCGCGGGCGGCGAGATGAAGGAGTACTGCGCTCACCTGATCCCCGAAGGGGGCTTCAATGCGATTCCGTAAGTTTACGGCAATGGCTGGATGATCGTCGGTGACTCGGGCGGCTTCGTCAACGCCACGCATCGCGAAGATTCCAACCTCCCCATGACCACAGGACGCCTCGCCGCGGAGATGGCGATAGCCGCAAAAGCAGCCGGCTGCCGCGGCTACCGCACTAACGTGCTGTCGGCGTACAAGGTTGCGCTCGACAAAAGCTTCGTGATGAAGGATTTGCACAAGTACCGCGACATGCCAGAAATTCCGCACCGCAATCTACAGTTCTTTACAACATACCCTGATCTCGTCGCTCAAGCGGCCGGCACCGTGATTACGGTAGATGGCGTCGACAACAAGGCCAAAAAGCACGATGTCATGGTCAGTTTCCGCAAAAATCGCTCGCTGACCGGACGGTCGGCGACGCATACAATTTCTGGAGAGGCTTCCGATGAAAACGGTCACTGTTAATATCGAAAAGCTGTTTCAGAACCGCTACCGCGTGGACGTCGGGCGGCCGCACGTCCACATCAAAAACGTTGAAGTCTGCACCAACGACTTTGCCAAAAAAAACTGCACGTTCGTGTACCCGGCCTTGTTATCGGAAGGAGAGCAACGGCTCGGTCACGCTGATTACCGGCGGCTGCCTGGAATGCGGTAGTTGCCGCATTCTGTGCACGGACCATCACAATCTCGAATGGGCGTGTCCGCGCGGCGGGCATCGCATCCAGTTCAGGTTCGCGTAGACAAACACATCCATCGTCACATCGGCTTCCGAGCGCTGCAAAAGCAGCCGGACGCCTCATCATATCGGAGCAAATTGATGAATCTCATTACTGGTATCGAATCGACCGTTCTCTTCGGCGGCAATGTTCCCTCCCCCGTGCTACAGCTGATCGAGAGAACCCGCGGCGGCAGCAATGACGATGTGGCCGCCGCGTTGTGGACTGCGGTCCTGTCGTACCCGCGCTGCCTGCCACCCTACTATCTGCTGTATAAGTTCCATGCGAACCGGGGTGAACTTGGCGAGGCCCAGGAGGTCGCGACCAAGGCTTTGGCGGTCGCCGCCCGGCGGGCGTCGCTCGACAGCGACTGGTGTGCGGTACAGCCGGGCGACACCGACTTCACCATTCCTGGTCCGGGCCGCTTCTGGCTCTTCACACTGAAGGCGCTCGCGTTCATCAGCGTGCGGCGCGGCGAGCGCGCCGTTGCACTGAAGCTGATCGCCAAGCTGCGCAGGCTGGACCCGATCGATTGCATAGGCTTGGACGTCGTCGAAGCCTTGCTCGCACAGTCCGGGTCCCGATAATCGCCGCCGGAAGATCAACTGACAGATCGACAATATGTCCCCGGCTTGGCTATGGCAAAACTCCATTGCAGTTCATGGCGATCGTTTCACTAGTCAAAGCCGACGCTCACCGCACACTTCGCGCGGGCGCGCACGCCATGCCGTGGACGCTTTTCAGCGAGCCGTGGAGACCGGTAGCCCCAGCGGTGCCGACAATTCGGCGTACATCCTATAAAGAGACTGCGTCGCAAGCAGGGGGTGGCGTTGCAACCAGAACCGCAGCTTCAAGGCAACAACCAGGTTGACACACGGCTTGCCGGTCGCGCCGAACCTGCTCGATCAGGCGTTTGCCGTCACCGCGCCGAATGAGGCCTAATGTGGCGATACACGTTATATCGCCACAAAACCCTCGAAACGCCACAAATCCATGCCGCAAAAACCTTGCTGAAAGATCCCATTTCCTAACTTGGCTGGATTGGTCTTCGCGTGGTCTTAGGCGGAGAAATCATGCGTGACGCCTCCTGCAATATTATCTCCAGCATCCAATTGCTTGCCGGATCACTGTTGTGAAGGGCAGACCATTGGACGGCCTCGGTGAATGCGGGACGTGGCAGCGGAAGTTCGACGATCCGCAGAGGCATCGCTTTTTCGAAATACTTGACCAGCCTTAAGGGCATCGTCCCTATACGGACAGTGTTTAATAGCATAGGCGGGATCATGCTAAAGCTCGGCACGGTGACCTCGTCCCGTCTCTTGAGACCGTGCTGAAGCAAAAACCATTCCTCGATGGAGGGCTGCCGCAAACGCCCGAACTTGACCACAACGTGCCCCATCGACATATATCTCTCGAATGTGAGCTGCCCTGATAGCTGCTGGTTCGTACGGCAGCCTACGCACACGAGCGTCTCCTCGAACAGCTTCGCTTTAGGGTGCGCGCTCGACATGAAAAATTCCGGCAAGATGAGAAAATCGGCTTCGCCGCGCCGGAGAACCTCATCGGGGTCATCGGCAAGTGGCAGCAATTCGAAGCTGACGGCGGGAGCTTCCCGTGCAATACGCTCCACGATCTTTCGAAAAAATACGACTGCCATGAAATCGGAAAGAATGATCCTGAAGCGGCGATCCGATTTGGCTGGGTTGAACACGTCCTGGGAAATAACGGCGAGCTGGATGTGCACCAGAGCCTCGCGGACTGGAGCAGCGAGCCCTTCTGCACGCGGTGTTGCGACAAGTTCCCGGCCCCTCATCGTAAATAGTTCATCGCAGAAATAGGCGCGTAGCCGGGCGACGGCCGCGCTCATGGCCGGCTGGCTCAGGTTGATGCTGCGTGCCGCCGCGGTGAGATTACGCTCGGTCATCAGAGCATCGAGCGCGACGAGGAGATTTAGATCGAGGCCCTTGAACCGCATGATCCCAACTTATCCATAGTGTGGATGTGTTCCATCAAGACAAACGATTTTACGAATTGTACGGCATGGAGGATAGTGTTCCTTGTAAATCCGATTGAATTTCGCAAACCTGCTGGCACCTTCGTGGTGCCGGGTAGTGGATGAAGTGTGTCGTAGAACTGAGCGAAGCCGAGGAAATGACGTTGCAGCAGTTGTCGATCAATCACATGCATCGGGAGCCATCCTATTGAACCCGCCGCATGTTTGGCAACGATTGGGGACTTCCTCGGGGTTCCAGCGCTTCAGCTTTCTGGTCGCGCCATCCTTCGTCGCCAAGAAACGCGACCCCGGACCAAACGGTACAGAATTTTCATGAATTGCGGCGCCATTTTGCAGACGGACCCTACGCGAGATTCTTTGGGGCTGGTGACGTCTGACCGGTGTTCGCAACGGCGAGCGATACCCTACCTTACCTATGTGGCAGGGGTTCGAGTCTTGCCAATAGGGGCTTCCTACCACGATGAAGGAGAGAAACATGCTGTGCTTAGGAGTGAGCGGCGGGCTAGACAAAGTTCATGAAAATTCACTCGAACTGCCGAACACATTTCTGCACGACGGCGCTGCGGCGCTTGTCCGGGACGGACGCGTAATAGCGGCCGTCGAAGAGGAGCGCCTCAACCGGATCAAGCACTCTAACAAGTTCCCGAGCAGTTCAATTCAATACTGCCTCGCATCCGCAGGGATTCAACTCAGCGATATCGACCACATCGCGTTTTACGCTACCGAGGCCTATTGCAACGTTATGCTCGAACGCCTGTTCCTGTCCCAGCCGAACATCTCCATTCCGGTGGATGCCAAGCTGTTTCTGCGTAACTTACTAATGCGGGAATTCGGTACCGAGGTCGATCCTTCGCGAGTCTCATTCGTGAGTCACCATCTGGCGCATGCCGTGAGCGCGTTTGCGATGTCTGGATTCGAGCAAAGTCTGATCCTCGCGGTCGATGGCGGCGGTGATTTCCTCTCGGGGCTCTTGGCGCTCGGATCTGGAACCGAAATTACGCAACTCGCGACTTTCGCAGAGAATAATTCTCTAGGGCTGTTTTACCTCGAAGCAATCCGGTACCTCGGGTACGGCTTGTTCGACGAATACAAGGTCATGGGGCTTGCACCTTATGGGGATCCCGCTCCCTATCGCGGGCTCTTCGAGCAATTCTATCAACTGTCCGCCAACGGTGAGTACCGCGTCTACCTGGACCGCATCGGTCCGACGTTGCTCCGCAGCATCCAGGTCCGGCGAAAGGGAATGCCATTCACACAGCAGCATCGGGATGTGGGTGCTTCATTGCAGGAAGCGCTGGAGCGGATCGTGTTTCACATTCTCCGCCATCACCGCGAGGTCACCGGTATGAAACGGCTGTGTATAGCCGGAGGAGTAGCTCATAACTGCACCATGAACGGTAAGCTGCTGTATTCGGGACTTTTCGAAGACATCTTCGTGCAGCCCGCAGCGCATGACGCCGGTTGCGCATTAGGCGCTGCCCTTATGATGTCAAACGACTTCGGTCGGCCCGCGCCGCGTGAGCGATTGCAGGAGGTTTATTGGGGGCCCGATCTGGGGAGCGATCTGGCCGTGGAGCAAGAATTGAATGCGTGGGCCGGGCACCTCGATGTTGAACGCAGTGATGACGTGGCCGGCAGAGCAGCCGACTGGATGGCCAATGGCGCCGTGATTGGCTGGGTCCAGGGTCGTTCGGAATTCGGGCCACGCGCGCTTGGCAACCGCAGCATTCTTGCCGATCCCAGGCCGACCGCAAACAAAGACCGGATCAACGCCATGGTCAAGAAGCGCGAGGGTTACCGACCGTTCGCGCCATCAGTGCTGGAGGATGATGCGCACGAATTTTTTGACCTCCCAGAGGGTACCCGCGAATTTCCTTTTATGAATTTTGTAGTTCGCGTGCGCGACTCCAAGCGTGCCTTGCTCGGCGCCATCACGCACATTGACGGTACAGCGCGGCTGCAAACAGTATCGCGGAAGACCAATCCCGCCTACTGGGAGGTTATTAATGCGTTCAAGAAGCGGACAGGAATCCCAATTCTGCTCAATACTTCCTTTAATAACAACGCTGAGCCGATCGTAGATTCCGTTGCAGACGCGATTGCCACATTTCTGACGACAGAGCTGGATGGACTTGTGGTCGGGCCGTTCCTCGTCAAAAAGCGGCTCGCAACGCAGGAACATTGGACTGCGCTCGCGGTTTCACTGCCGCCCTATGCATCGCTCTATCGAGTCCGCGCTCACACTGCGCGGGATCGTCAGGAGACGGTGTGCGAAATTCGCACCGGCGGCTCCAACTATGACCGTGTGCGTATTTCACATGAGTTGTTCGATCTGCTGATGCGGATCGAAGGCGAAGCCGTGCTCGGACATCTTCTCGATACAACTACGCCTGAGCAGACTCGACGTGAAGCCCTCGTCAAGGAGCTGCGGGGATTGTGGGAACAGCGTCGGGTTCGGCTACATCCCTCACGGGCGTTGTCACGGTAACGACGCGCCTCCAATGAGTTGCTGAAGGTCTGAAGCTAGGTAACAGCACTCGCGAGCTATTTTTCTAGAACGTTAAACAATAGCGTTTGGCCGCCGTGCGGTTCTTGTACCGACACGCCGGCTTTCAACGGAGCACCAGTCCCGGCCCAAGGTCCGGACACTTGCAGCGGCGCGCCATAAAGGGAGGCGGAATTGACACATCAAACGAACTTCGAATTGCTGCGTCGGGAATTGGACGCAGACGATCCATGGCGGCTCGACAGCAATCCCTTTGAGCACGAGCGCCACAGGCAAATGCTTCGGATGGCACTTTCGCAGGGATCCGTCACAAATGCGCTCGAAGTCGGATGCGCAGGCGGAGCCTTCACGGAAAAATTGGCACCGCACTGCCAACGGCTCACCGTGATCGATATCGTGCCACACGCGATTGCTAGGACACGCGAACGGATGATGGCCCCGCCACACATCAATTGGATCGTCTCCGATGTCCAGCATTTTTCGACTGAGCAACAGTTCGATCTGATCGTGGTGGCGGAGGTTCTCTATTACCTCGACGGCAGCGCCGAGGTGCGCGCCGCTGTTCGCAATTTAGCACGGATGCTTGCGCCCGGTGGACAGCTGGTTTTCGGATCGGCACGTGACGCCAATTGCCGGCGATGGGGTCACATTGCCGGAGCCGAGACGGTCATAACCATCCTGAAAGACGAGCTGGTTGAGATCGATCGTTTGAGGTGGAGGTGCGTCGGTCAGTCGTTGAATGAAGACTGTCTGCTCGCCTGTTTTCGGAACGCGGCTTCGCCTTCGTGTGGACCAACTTACCAGCGTTAGGCCGGGAGATATTATGCGCATCTGTGGGATCAAACTGACGCACGACGGAGCGATCGCCCTTGTCGAGGATGGAAAACTGGTTTTTTGCGTGGAGCAGGAAAAGCGAGACAACAATCCGCGGTATCAGGCGATCGACGACCTCGACGCGATCGCGATCGCATTGGCCGAGCATGGTTTCGGTGCGCACGATATCGACCAGTTTGTCATCGACGGCTGGGACGGAGTAGTCGAGTCGCAATTTCAGGTCCTCAGCGGGTCGATTCCCGTCAGCCTGAAAGGAGCCCCTTATGCCGAACGCCAAGCCGATGATCTTCTCGCTTCGATCGACGGCTCCGGACTGCTTGCCGGCGGCCAGTCCTTTCCTTATAAAAGCTATCCTCACGTGTCAGGCCATGTGGCCTCCGCGTACTGCACCAGTCCCTTTGCCCAAAGCGGGCAACCTGCATTCTGTTTGGTGTGGGATGGTGGCATCGTCCCACGCCTCTATCATGTAGAACGCCACCGCGCCCGCCATGTTGACTGCCTGTTCCCCGTGATAGGTCACATCTACGCTGCGGCGGGTCATCACTTTGGTCCTTATAAGAAGCCGGGCGGCGCCCGATGGGATCTGGGTGTGGCCGGCAAGCTGATGGCTTACATCGCGCTGGGCTCGGTTGACGAAGATATCGTTGAGGTATTTCGCGAGCTTTATCAGGCACGCTTTGCCGGCGACACGGAGTGTGCGCAAGCTTATCGCGAGAACATCCACAGCGCGGACGCGTCGCTAGCGGCTGTAGGAGAGTTCTTCGAAGCAAGCGCGCTGCGACTGGAAGCCAAGCCGCCCGAAGACGTACTCGCCTCGTTCCATGTATTCCTCGAGCGTCTTCTCGTTCATGAAATGGGTATCGCGCTGCAGCGCCATTCGATTGCGGGGCCGAAAAATCTGTGCATCGCTGGCGGATGCGGACTCAATATCAAATGGAACAGCGCCCTGCGCGCGAGCGGTTTGTTCGACGCAATCTGGGTGCCACCGTTTCCCAACGATAGCGGGTCTGCGATTGGCGCCGCTTGTTGCGCGCTGGCAGCCGAGAAGGGCTTCGTGCCGCTGGAATGGTCGGTGTATAGCGGACCGGCCTTAAAAGGTTGCCAAGTACCGCCCGGATGGACGGCATCTACTTGCTCCATTGCAGAACTCGCCAGCATACTCGCCAGTGGCAAGCCCGTCATTTTCCTTGCCGGCCGAGCCGAGCTCGGACCACGAGCATTGGGGGGCAGAAGCATTCTGGCCGCCGCGACTTTGCCCACAATGAAGGATCATCTCAACGACATCAAGTTTCGAGAGCACTTCCGTCCCGTGGCGCCAATTTGCCTTGAGGATCGTGCGCCGACCATTTTTAGCCCGGGGAGCCCTGATCCCTATATGTTGTTCGATCATCAGACGCGCGCGGAATGGCAAGAAAGAATCCCTGCTGTCGTGCATCTCGACGGATCTGCCCGATTGCAGACCATTTCTAGAACTTCCGAGCGTCCGGTGGCGCAACTTCTGGTCGAATACGAAAAGCTGACGGGTATTCCGTTGCTCTGCAACACGAGCGCCAACTATCACGGGCGAGGTTTCTTCCCGGACGCTGCTTCAGCCTGTGCGTGGGGACGCGTCGAACGTGTGTGGTGCGATGGTTTGTTACTGACCAGGACTGGTCTGTCGCCGTCAGTCGACGAAACACTTTTCGCTACGTTGCCGTTCGAAGATTGCTGACGTTGCAGCTCAGTGGTCAATACGACGCGGTCAATTGTCCCGGCAGCTCGCTCTATCGCTACGGTCCGAAGACGATCAGCCGGCCTCCCTTGGCTCGATTTTCGCAAGCACTTATCCCGCGCGGAGGTTGCTCATCGAATCGCGGAACCTCGATGCCATCCTCGGAAACTTGGCATCTTCTTCAAAATGCGGTGGGTAATGTGGCTCACGGGGCGTGCGGGTTAAAGCTGGAGAAATCCAGCTTGCCGGCGATGAGAAAGAGGACGGTGCGCATCGTCGTGAAGCGCGCGTCACCGCGAGCCTTGCGCTTGGCAGCTTGAAACAAGCCCTGATGACCTCGATGAAGCCGTTGGTCTGGCGGGTCTGAGTCTAGGCGACGATGCCATCGAAGTGCTGGCGAATCATTCGCGCCACTTCCTTCATCGGCTCAACCTTCGAGCGCATGACGTTGGTGCACCACCACCGCCGCAACACGCGTGGACAATTGACGCACCGCAAGGTTTGCGTAGGTTCAAAGTGTTCAGCTTCCCAATTCCTCGTATGATTCACTCAGGCGGCCAGAGGTAATGTCGAACCAAGCATAGTGCTGGTCAGAATGACGCCATTGGGAAAAAAGCGATCGTCATCTACCGCTTTCGTCTTCCTGAAGCGGGCATCGGCTACGCAGTACGCCGGCACCGCCGCCTCAATCTTAGTCCACGGGAATTGCGCTGCACTATCTCGGTTGGCCAATTCCCCTCTAACGGCGGAACAAGTTCCTATGGACATGCTAGACGTCATCGGTATTGGTATCGGACCGTTCAATCTAAGCCTCGCCGCGCTCATTCAGCCCACCGGTTTGCGAGCGCTCTTCTTTGAGAAGCGCATAAAATTCTCCTGGCATCCGGGGCTCATGCTGCCCCAAAGTCAACTCCAGGTGTCGCCGCTCAAGGATTGTGTGACCCTGGTGAATCCCACAAGCCCATATTCTTTTCTCAACTATCTCGCTGTACATCGACGCCTGTACAGCTTCGTGAATAAAGGTGGAAACAGCACGTCGCGACGTGAGTTCACCCACTATTACCAATGGGTCGCGCAATGCCTGGACACGCTTCGATTCGGCGAGGAGGTGATCGATATCAGGCCTTGCAATAAGGGCTATTGCGTGACCACTACCGCGCGCACCTATCATGCGCGCGCAGTAGTGGTCGGGGTCGGCGTCGAACCCAAGGTGCCGGCATGTGCGCGGCAGGTGGTTGGCGAGACGGTCTATCACGTAGACGACTACCTTAACCGGAAACCGTTCAGCGAAGACGAACATGTGCTGGTGGTGGGCGGCGGGCAGAGCGGCGCGGAAGTCGTCGAGCACATGCTGACCGAGTCAGGTCCCGACAAGATCACTTGGGCGACGTCGCGCGCCAATCTGTTTGCGATGGACGACAACGCATTTGTCAATGAAGCATACATGCCCAGTTATAGCCAACGCTTTCACACGCTGCCAATCCAGCGGCGCTGGGCCATTGTCGAAAGCGAAAAGCTCACCAGCGACGGCATCTCCGCCAGCCTGTGCAACCGGCTCTATGAAGCGTTGTACGAACGCAGCGTCCATGGCACGCTAGCCGACTGCTTTCGTCTGTTGCCTTCGGTGACAATGGACGAGATCACACGCCGCAGCGGTCGCTGGCATATCGGGTTGACCTCGCTCGTCACGTCGCAGCGCAACGGGATAAGCGCGGACAGAATCATCCTGGCAACCGGTTTTCAGCCGCGCCATTTGCCATTCGTTCAGAAGTTGCTTGACGGCGCAAGCCGTGAAGACGGTCTGCCAACGCTCGATCCCGATTACGCCGTGCGCTTCGATGCGTCAATGCCCGGTCCCGTGTATCTGCAAAACCAAAGCCGCGTGCAGCACGGCCTGCAAAGCGTCAATCTTTCGCTGGTCGCGTACAGGAACAGCCGCATCATCAACAGTCTGCTAGGTCTTGCCTTCTATCCGGATGTTCCGGACCGGCAACTGCTCGACAGCCTTGAGGATCAGGAGACTGAAGCAGGATCGATTCTGTGCGACGCGCCTCAGGCCTCGCATCAACCGGCAGTGGGGTAAGCGCATGACTGGCTCCTCCATTTATCTATCGACTGGCGAGCGTGCGATCTCACACGCCGAGCACTTGCCGGCATCCCTCCAATTACGGGCGTTCATTCCGTTTCTGATCGCGTCACTGGTGATCGCCGCTTCGTACGGGACGAGTTTTCTCCTGCCCGAGTACCTGCAATCCCTGGGCATGAAGAGCGATGTCGCCGGCGCCGTGATTTCGAGCGGCATGGTCTCGACCATGATCTGCTGCTGCGTGGCTGGGCGCATAGCCCAGCGTATCGGTGTCATGCCGACCATTGCGCTGGCCTCGCTCGTCATGGCAGGCAGCATGCTCTGCTTCGCCGCTGCGCCAATGGACATTCGTGCCGTCTATGCAGGCGGTTTGCTGTTGGGCGCTGGGTGGTCCGTGTTCTTCATACTCGCGCCGCTGCAAATCATCCATCATCTGTGCCCCAACGCGCGTATCCAGTACCTGACCTTCGTTTCCGGCACGCAAATGGCCGGCCTAGGCATGGCGGCGCCTTTGAGCCGCCTGATCGCCCAATATACCGGCTCGATCGCGCTGGCCTACCTTCTGTCCGCTGCGGCATGCGCGGTGGCGGCAGTCTGCGTCAAGATCGCCAGTGAGGCGATGAGGGATAGGTCCTGTTTGCCGATGACGCGCGTGGCCATTACCGCGACCGACACGTTGGCCCTGCTCAGGGCACGAACAGCAGTGCCGATCGCAATGATCGCACTGGCAGCCTGTGTCTTCGCCGGGCTGGCGACTTACCAGACACCCTATGCCGTCTCGCGTAACCTCAGGCCAGACCTGTTCTTCCTGACGTTCACGATAACCAGCGTGGCACTGCGCTTGTCGCTCGCGAGAACCATGGGACGCATCAAGCCCGAGCGACTGGCGCTCGCATTGTTTTTGCTGACCGGCGCCTCGCTCGTACTGTTCCTGTTGAACCACGGCAGCACGACGCTTTATATCGTCGCTACCGCGCTGTTCGCCACGGGCTACGGACTGAGCTACTCGACCCTGAACGGCATGGCCGTGAACCTCGCCGGAGACCACAGCGTTTCGGTGCCGATGACTTCGCAAATCTTTACGCTTGCCTATTTCATCGGTCTGTTCGGATGCCCTTTCCTATGTGGCGCCCTGATTCACGTTTTCGGCGCCGATGCAATGCTCGTCGTCCTGCTAGGCGCCGTACTCGCCAATGTGGTGCTACTCGGCGTCATGCGCATGAAGGCGCATTTCACCGCCTGACTTCTCCTTGAAAACTCTTTTCTTTAACGAGGTGGTTCGCATGCTGAATGAAACGCAAAAATCCAAGTGGCACGAAGATGGATATCTAAAAGTAGAGGGCTTTTTCGATCCGGTCACCCGCGAAAAGATTTCTGCTCTGGTCAACGATGTCTCGCGCTGGGAAATCAGCGACAACAAATGGATGATGTGGTTCGAGAAGACCGAGGACGACCGCAGGATCGTTTCAAAGGTAGAGAACTTTTTGGACTTCAACAACGAGCTGCGCGACCTGTTGCTGGCCGACAAGCGTATCCAGACGGCTGTCGAATCGCTTCTCGATGAAGATACCCGCATGCTCAAAGAACTGCTCATCTTCAAGTACCCGGACAGCGGCGGCTATCGTCCGCATCAGGACATCTATCACATCCCGCACAACATTCCTGAACGCATGGTGCATGCCGTGGTCGCCATCGCCATCGACGATTCCGGTCCGGACAACGGCGGCCTGTTCTTCAGTCCGGGCAACCATCAGAAAGGTGTGTTTCCGATGGATGCCGGCGGCGTGATTCATCCGGAGGTGGCCGAGACGTTCAAGTGGGAACCCATGCCCTGGAAGGCCGGCGACATCTTCGTCTTCGACGACTACGCGCCGCACTATTCGCAGCCCAACAAAAGTAAACGTTCGCGCCGCGTGCTCTATCTGGTGTTCCAGCGCGCCTCAACTGGCGGCCCCACGCGTACGGAATACAACAAACTGAAGCGTGCCTACAACCCACCCGAAGGAAAGGAATCGGATATCCACGATCTGAAGCCGCCAAATGGCATTTTCTATCGCACCTAATGTAATTCACCGGAGGATGTGCGTGTACACAAAGCAGATTGACCCATCCATGATGCGGCCGGAATACGGCGTTCTTGTTTGCCGGCTGCTCGAACATCTGCCCGCTGGCCTGACAAAAGCGTTCGGCACGTCGATTGTTGAGGTCGTGCCGGCGGGCGCTGTCAATCTGCACTCCCATTCCGAGCATGAACTGTGGGTACTGATTTCAGGCAACGGAGTATTCGAGGTGAATGGTCAGGCGCAGCCAGTCGCAGATTCAACGCTGCTCTATATCGAGCCGAACCAGGAGCACGCGATTCGCAATGCCGATCCGGCAGCGAGCCTGAAATTTCTATCGATATGGTGGGACTAACGTGACCACACGCACTTTTTTCGTTTGCCCCGCACCGCCCTGCCCGAACGGCAAGCTGCATCTCGGCCATATTGGCGGGGTCTATCTGCTCACCGATCTTTTCGTTCGCTTTCAACGCATGAGAGGTCACCGCGCCTACCACGTCACAGGTGCGGACGAGCATGGCACCTATACGGTAGTGAAGGCGCGCAAGCTCGGTCGTCCGATTGACGAAGTCGCGCAGTTGCATATTGACGAGATAATGGATTGCTTGCGGGCAATGCACATCGAGCCCGATGTCTTCGTCAGAACAACGGACGCTACGCACAAGCAGAACAGTCTGAAGATCTTTCGCGAGCTGGAAGCTGCAGGCTACATTGATGTGCGTGATGGCCATCAACTCTACTGCGAAAACTGTGACCAGTTCGTGGCCGATTCGCTTGCCGTCGGCCGCTGCCCCGCGTGCGATGCGTCCACCGACAGCAACTTGTGCGAAAACTGCGGTTTGGCGCAACAGCACTCGAAGTTGCGAGCGCCAGTCCACACGTCGTGCGGCAAACCGCTATCGCTTCGCCCCATCGAACAGGCGGTTTTCGACATCCCTCGCATGGCAGCCATGCTTGACGATGCGATCAAGGGGAGTGAATGGGATCGAACGATCCAGCGTAAAGCGCGTGCATGGTTGCGTAACGAATTGCGGCCGCTGCCTATGTCGCGCATTTTCGACCGGGGTGTGACACTTGAAGCACCCGCGAAGATTGCGGGACAAACGTTGATGACGTGGTTCGAAGGGCTTTGGTGTTTCGAGACGGGGATCCGCCTGCAGTGCGCGCGCGACGGGGTCAACTACGACACCGTGATGCGCGACCCCGATACACGCCTCCTGTTTTTCATGGGCCAAGATAACCGCTTCTACTACACCATCGGCGTGACTGGCAGTCTGCTTGCGCGCGGCTATCCGCTTCCGGCAAATCATTCGATCCAGGACTTTTACAAATTGGAGGGCGAGAAATTCTCGACCAGCCGCGACCATGCACTCTGGGCAGACGAAGTATCCCGGCAGGTCGACCCGAGTGTATTGCGCTATGCGCTCGCTCGGATTGCCAAGCCGTTCGGCACCAACAATAACGATTTCCAGATCGGCGAACTGATCCGGTCAGCTTCGCACATCCTTGCGTGGGAAAGCGCCCTCCGCCGCGATTCACTGCACTCGGCGCATGTCGATGGAAGCGGTCTTACGCCGGCGCACGACGACATAGTCCAACGTTATATCACCGCGATGGACCAGGTACGCTTCTGGAACGCCCTCGATCTGATTGACGAATACTTCGTCGCGACGGGCTTCGGCACGAGCCCGGAAACGTGGCGGCCGGTGCACGTATCCGTCTTTCTGAGCATGCTCCATCCCGTGATGCCAGTGCTGGCCGAACGCTATGGAAACGTGTTCTTTGGCGAGAATTGGACACCGGCACTCGGCGCAAACGCCACGCTGTTGGCTACGCCTCCCAGAGCAACGGCCGAATTTCCGCCGTTCGGAATGCCGATTGCCGACTCGTTCATCCGCCAATATCAATCGCGCTTCCAGCGCGCCGTCGATGCCGCGTAACCAACGATGGAGCCAGTCATGTCGATGCGCAGTCGCACTTCGCTCAGTTATGGGGTATTCGACTACACCTCAGGCAAGGACACAGTCAACTTCGCCTATGGGCTTCCCGACCCTTTGACGTTCGCCCGCCTGCAATGGCCGGACCCGCTTACCGTCGAGACGGGCGTCAGCATCTCCGACCTACCACAGTACACCGACGCCTATGGCCTTCCCGAACTGCGCGGACAGCTTGGCCAAAGGTACCGGATGGCGCGTGGCAATGTGATTCTGACGAACGGCGCTTCACAAGCCCTGCAACTGCTCGCCGATGCTTTTATCGACCCAGGAGACGTCGTGCTGACCGAAGACCCGTCCTATCTCGGCGCGTTGCGCATTTTCTCTATAGCGGGCGCGACGGTGGTTCAAGTAGGTGCGGATTCCTCGGGTGTCGACCTCGATCTGCTCGAACAAGCATTGCTGCACGCAAAGGGGCGAGCCAAGTTGTACTACACCACTCCGGCGTTCCACAATCCGACTGGACGATACTTTGCACACCGGCATATGGTCGAGGTGGAGGCTCTGCTGTCCCGCAACGGCGTGCGGCTGGTGCAGGACCTGGTTTATAGCGAGTTGCCCTATGATGGCGCGTCACCCGAGGTTCTGCAGGCGGGTGGCAACATCATCAATGTGCATAGCTTCTCCAAAATCTCAGGCCCCGGGCTTCGCGTAGGCTGGGTGCTGGCCGAGCCGGAAATTGTCGACCGCCTGGCCCACCTGAAATGCGATGGAGGTGTGAGTCCCATTGTCAGCAATATGGCGCTCGCCTTATTGCAGTCGTCGTCTTTGGACGCTCACGTCGAACACCTAAGGACGCACTACCGGAGCAAGCGTGACGCAATGCATAGGCTGTTACAGGCCTGCCGATTCTGCAAACCGGATTACGAGATTCCGAGTGGTGGATTTTCGTTCTGGGTCTCGCTTGCCGAAGGCATCGATTCCGCCGAATTGGTCGGCGAGGTGCGCCGGAAGCACAATGTGAAACTCGTCGAAGGAAAGCACCATGGACCGTGCGGTGCAGCCCGTGTACGCTTAAGCTTCAGTTATCTCCAGCCGCGTTTGATCGAGCGCGGCTTGGCTCAGATAGACGATGCGCATGCGAGCCTTCTGACATCGACACGCTTTAAGCTGCGTGGCTAGAGAATGCCAAGTACTACGGATAGTCGGTGCGAGATGCACAAGCGTAGGCCGAGCGAAGACATCCACTGCGCCGCCCCTACCGCAAACAACTCGACGAACGCCTTTCGGCATGGCACTACGTCACTGATTTCGCCCAGGATCCGTCCGTTATATAGACAGACACCCCCTTCGCGCGTGTCTCGGAACCCTCAACGTGAGAACCTCAGTACATTCTGCGTTCGGTTCGACAATTGCTTTACCGCAATAGTCGATTGCTGTGCGTTCTGTACGATCAACGCGTCATCGCTCTGAAGCCGATATCAACATCAAGACCTACCTGATGTAAACGGTATGGAATTCCGACCAAAATCGAAGCAGGAGAGCAAGTGAAGAAACTTCTGATCGTATCGATCGCCGTCGTGCTGATAGGCTATCTATGCATCAGCGGTATCGCGTACATCCACGACAAGGACTATGCGGAAAGAGCGGCCGTGAGACTGGCCGCGTCCCCACAAGCGTACGGCATCCGTGAAGTGTTAGATCGAAACGCGTGCTATTACTGCCACTCGACGAAAACCGTCCTGCCCAACTATGCCGCGCTACCAGGCATTCGTCAGCTAGCCGAGCACGACATACAGACGGGCCTCGCCTACTTCCGCATCGACAGCCTGTACGCGGCGCTCGAGAGTGGCGTACCGGCCCCCGAAGCCGATCTTGCAAAGCTGGAAACCGCTGTGAACGAACGCACAATGCCACCAAATCTGTTTCGCTTCGTACACTGGACCACCGGCTTGAGCGCCTACGATCAACGTGCGCTTCTCGACTGGATCGCGTCCCAGCGACGCAGCGCATATGCGACGCCCGGCGTTGCACCAGAGTTCGCTAACGAGCCGGTACAACCTTTGCCTCATTCCTTGCCGACTGACGCGGGCAAGGTCGCGCTCGGGAAGCAGCTTTTCAACGATGTCAGACTATCGGCGGACAACACGATATCGTGTGCGAGCTGCCACACGCTAGCGATCGGTGGCGTAGATGGAAATAAGGTTTCGTCCGGCGTGGGCGGCCAGTTGGGTGCAATCAACGCACCGACAGTGTTCAACTCGGCACTCAACCGCAAGCAGTTCTGGGACGGTCGCGCCGCCACGCTGCAGGAGCAGGCCGGCAGCCCACCGCTGAATCCGGTCGAAATGGCGTCCACGTCATGGAGTGAGATCATCGATAAGCTGAAACAGGACTCATCGCTGACGCAACAGTTCTTGCGGGTGTACCCGGACGGTTGGTCAGGCGAGAACATCACAGACGCGATCGCCGAATATGAGACGACACTGCTAACGCCGAGTCGCTTCGATGCTTACCTGCGCGGCGACAGGGATGTGCTGAATAGCGAGGAACAGCGCGGCTACCAGTTATTCAAGGCAAACCATTGCGCGACCTGCCACGTTGGCAAAAATCTGGGCGGGCAGTCGTTCGAACGGATGGGCCTCGCGGCCGACTACTTCGCCGCGCGGGGCCACGCGCGCACCGACGCGGACAACGGCCGCGCCAACTTTACGAAAGATCCGCTCGATCGCCATGCGTTCAAGACGCCGACGCTGCGCAACGTTGAGCTGACCGCGCCCTATTTCCACGACGGCAGCCGCATCGATCTGCGCGAAGCTGTACGTGACATGGCGACATATCAGGTCGGCAAACAATTGGCGGAATCGGACATTGACGCAATCGTCGCGTTCTTGAGGACGCTAACGGGTACGCACCAACCCGCCGCGACCCATTGATCCGACCACCGCGGCTGACATCAGGGCCCCGACAAAGGCACCTTGCAACGGCCGCGCGCAACTTAGGTCGAATGCCAAGGGCTTCATGCGATGAGGGGTTCTGATGTCCTGACACTTGGCGTTGACAATTCCATTGGATCGCACTATGAAAAAAAACCGTGCGCCACCGAGGGCTTTGGCAAGGCGGATTCAACCGGTCAATGCAACACCCAACGTTTCTGCCAGTTTCTCAGCAGGGTTCATGAATTGCAGGGTCTGTCGAGGCCGACCATTCAGGCGCGCGGCAACCTTGTTCAACTCAGCCTGCGAATAGCCGTCCACTGGCACCCCTTTGGGGAAGTACTGACGTAGAAGGCCATTCGTGTTCTCGTTACTGCCTCTCTGCCATGGGCTTTGCGGATCGCAGAAATACACCTGCACGTCCGTGGCAACCGTAAATTTCCTGTGACTCGCCATCTCAGTGCCGCGGTCCCATGTAAGTGGAAAGCGTCAAGCAGGAAGTCCGGTTTACCGACAACCATCTTGGCCGGTCCGTGTTGCCTCACGAAGGAATGTTACCCGAGGGATTGTTGTCGTTTCGCTTTTCTCTTCTCTTCTTTCGTGGTTTGCCGGGCGCGGAGCGCCCGGTCCCCGGCGAGTTTCAACTTTTCCGCAACTCACAATTCGGCTGGCGCATCAGCGGACTTTCGTAGGCCGCCCAGAATCAGTTCTTTTACGCGCTCTGCTCGCCATGCCTTGACCCGGCGCTGCAGCGTTCGTAGTTGTGCCTGACTTGCGTACGCCTCTGGAAACATCTCGGCCAACCGATCCATCAAGACGTCGGCCGGCACAGAGGGCTCTGCAATCAGCCACCCTTCGATTACCGGCCACGCGTCGGCGAACGGATCCACCCGACTTCTCCACCAGTGCTTCGCCTTGGGTTGCTTTCGGTGCGTTGGACGTGCCTCACCTTCTTAAAATTCATTCGGCGCGGACCCCGCCGTGCGCCAGCCATCAGCATAGGCGCTACCACAACACGTCAAATACACGCACATTCTCGGCTTGATCGAGATCAACGACACGGTCAGTGGCGGGCCGTAAACTGACTCGTACCCTAGCGTAGGAGCGCGTACCATCAATGCCTGCCCCGCAGCTCGCATATACCGCGTTATTCGTATGTGCCGCCGCTGCGGCGCATGCCGCTCCCTAACCAGCCGCCTTAGTGACGAGCGTCACTGCACATTTTGTCGTACACGCGACGCGCAGTGCGCGCACACGCTGATCCTCCTCGCAAGATGCATTGGGGAGAGATGGCGATACCCCTACGGGCCGGTCGGGTGGCCCGACATAGACGTACGACTCGCATGCGCTGATGCAATGAGCACTCGGTCAGTGATTTCGCGGCAAGCGCCGCGATTTTCTCGGTATGTCTCAGCTTGGCGGAATATATGTTCGGAGAATCTTCATGCGTCTTACTGTCCAACTCGAAATGTTCAATCGGGCCCATCCGATGGCATTTGCAATCCTCTGGATCGACAAGGAAAAGCGGCAATGGTCGCGCGAAGGTCATTTTCGACTTGAACTGCCTAAATGGGGCTCGCTGCACGTGGATCGCGGCAATACGCTAGTGTGCAAGCCCAACGACAGGGCACCTGTATATGTTCTAGAAGGACTGAATCTAGACCGTTGCTACGGACTCTTCCAAGGTGAAGCTGGACGCGTGCAGTGGTACACGGAAGGCGACCTCGCTCTGATGTCCGGCCATTGGCGTGTGCAGTGTATCGACAACGAACGGGCGCAACCGGAACACGGACTGTTCGCTACCGCTGGCGACTCCTAACGCAATCTGGGTTACTGGTCGTGTCGCAGTAGGAGACGGCCGGTAGAATCCGGCTGATACAAAGTCGCTGATGGGTGAATCGATGAAGATGCCAAGCCCGGGGTTGGCCAAGGTACTGAAGCGCCTGCATTATCCGCTGGAGATGATTCTGGCGGGCTTTGTTCGGAGGGGTCCGACTTTCGATGCGACGGACGCAACTATAAATTTATGCAAGAAATGGGTCTGCCAAACGAATTCCAGAGATTAAGGGCTCTGACGTGATGGACGACTCCCGCCCTTCGGGGTTCGGCCTGTGCCAAAGTGGAGAAGTCGTGACTTCCACGGCAAAGGAGTGTTCATCATGAAGATTGCCACTGTCGGACTGGATCTTGCAGAGACTCTATTCCAGGTTCATGGAGTGGATTCTCAGGGGCATGTTGTCGTACGCAAGCAACTGCGCCGCGCTGATGTACTGGCGTTTTTCGCAAAGCTTGAACCGTGCGTGGTCGGCATGGAGGCATGTGGGTCGTCGCATTATTGGGGCTGGGAACTCACGAAGCTTGGACACACGGCGTGCCTCATTGCCCCGCAGTTCGTTCGACCTTACGTAAAGAGCAACAAGACCGATGCAGCCGATGCTGAGGCAATCTGCGAGGCGGTAGATCGACCGCACATTCGCTTTGTGCCGATCAAGACGCAGGCGCAACAGACGATGCTTTCACTGCATGGGGCACGCGCCGGGCTCGTTACAGTAAGTCCCGTACGGCATTGGCCAATCAGATTCGCGGTTTGCTGAGCGAGTTCGCTATTGTCCTGCCGCAAGGCATCCGGCTGCTCGGACAAAGGGTCATCGAAGCTCTTTCCAATCGCGAGCATGAGCTTTGTGAACAGTTCCGGACCCTGATCCAGTTTCTTGTGGAGCACTTACGCGAACTGGGCAACAAGGCAACTGAACTGGAGGGGCGCATCCGCGCGATGCATCGTACGGATGCGGCTGGGCAACTTCTTGAAACGATTCCCGGAGTCGGGCCGCTCACCGCTTCCGCGCTGGCAGCATCAATCGGTAACCCCCGAGCCTTTCGAGACGGCCGTAAACTCGCCGCGTGGCCGGGTCCGGTCCCGCGTCAGCACTCCTCGTGTGGCAAACCACGTTTGCTGGGCATCAGCAAGCGTGGCGATACAGCACTACGAACGCTTCTGATTCACGGCGCTCGTGCTGTTATTCGTATGGCAGCCAATTAGCCTGAAATGACTGATTCGTGGGTCATGAAACTATGTCGGCGCCGGCACAAAAACAACGTCGCTCACTGTTGTTCGTACCGTCTTGCCCCGCACCACGCCACGCCACGCAGGCCCATTCAACTTCATCAGCCGTTCGATCATGCCGCGCGCCACGATGATGCCTTCCCGCCTCAATTGCTTCCAGACCTTGTCTGCGCCGTAGACCTGGAAGTTTTCCTTCCATACGCACCGGATCTCATCCTTGAGCATCCTGTCGCGCCGGGCCCGCGGCGGCACCAAGCCAGGATCGGCGCGGCGGGCCACGTGCTTGTAGTACGTCGACGGCGTGATCGGTAGCACCCTACAGATCAGCTCGACCCCGTAGACGCGCCGGTGATCATCGATGAACGTGATCATCACTTCGGTCGGCGGTCGAGCTCCGCCTGTGCGAAATACGCAACAGACGCCTTGCGCAGGATTTCATTGGCCTGCCGAAGCTCACGCACCCCCGCTCCAGTTCCTTGATCCGATCCTGCTCTGCGTGCTCGTGCCCGGACGCAACCCCCGATCCCGCTCTTCCTTGTGCACCCAGCTGCGCAGCGTCTCGCCTGAGCAGCCAAACTTTGCTGCGATCGAGGCGATCACTTTCCATTGCGATTCACTGTCGCCTTGATGTTCCAGCACCATTCGCACAGCCCGCTCATGAACTTCCGGCGAGTACCTTGGGGACTTCTTTTTGGTGTTTTCCATAGCTCCGTTTTCTCAAGAATTGGAGTCTCCGGAAAACCCGGCGCGCTTCACTCTCCACTCTGGCATAACTCTCTCGCTGCGTAGCGGGAGTCGTCCGTCACGTCAGAACGTACGGCGAAACGGCCGACGGACAGCGCAAAGCGTTCGCGCTCGCGCTCGCGCTCGCAGAAAACTATCTCGCGGTTGACACGGGTCAACCAACTTCTGACTGCCTCGTGTACATTGGACGTACTGCTGCCGCGCACGCATTTGCCACAACCTCTCGTTGCATGCATGCGGACCGCTTCGTCACGTCAGGAGATTTATCATGGCAGGCAAATCCGTCACACCCTTCGATCTGTACCGCGCGAATCTCTCGTTTGCGCTGCAAATGGTGAGTTTCAGCCACGAAGCCCGGCAGCAGGTTTCCGAGTTCGAGATGCAGCGCATCCGGCGCGATCTTGCGGCGGCGCATGCCATTCGCAATGCGGTGTCGACCGCTCATGACTGGAGCGAACTCTCGGCGTCTTACCATTCTACGGTGCGCGATTACATGGCGACCACCACAAACCTCTGGCAGCAAGGGCTGGACTCTGCCGTGCGACTGCAAAGCCGATTCAGCGAAGGCCTGCGCGAAGCGTTGGCGACTTGGCAATCGGCCTGGAGCGAGCAATGGCCGACGCATGCCCCCATGAATCCGGTCATGCTGCCGTGGCGGGAATGGCTGCGACGTATGGCAAGCACGCCGGCGGGCATGGCCAACGGACAAGCGGGCCCAGGCGACGTCTCCAGTCAGGTTTCGCCAGTGACTTCGGCTAATTCGCCGGCCTCCAGCAACCGTCCGAAGCAGGAAGAGCATCATGCCGGCTAGCGTGTAGCTTTCATTATCGGTGGCATGAGTGGCTTGGGCGCCGCGGTCAGCCGGCGTCTTCACGATGCGGGCATGGTGGTCGCCATGTCGCACTCCGAGCGCAACGATCACGTTGCCTCCCCCATGAATGCGATGCCGGTCGCCATTTCATCGCCTATGAGGCCGACGTCTCCAGCTTCGATTCGTGCGCCCATTGCGCCGAGCGCGTGCTCGCCGAATTCGGTACGGTGGACATTCTGGTGAACAACGCGGGCATCACCCGCGACTCGACTTTTGTCAGGATGAACAAGGAAGATTGGGACAAGGTGTTGCGCACCGATCTCGATTCCATGTTCAACATGACCAAACCTCTGCTCGGCGGGATGCTCAAGCGGCAGTTCGGGCGGATCGTCAATGTCAGTTCGGTGAACGGCGCGCGCGGGGCTCTGTCGCATTAACGCGGGGGAGGTGAACTTCGAGGCTGATGCAAACGCTTTGTTCGCACGATGAAGAAGACACTGAGACCACGAACTACGCTTGCTCCGGCCATCGCCAAGGTTTTGAAGCGGCTGCACTATCCCCTTGAAGTGATGCTGCTGTGCGTGCGGTGGTACGTGGCCTACTCGCTGAGTCTTCGGAACCCTGAGGAAATGCTGGCTGAGCGTGACATTGACGTCGACCATTCGACGGTACATCGCTGGGTTATCAAGCTGGTGCCGCTGTTTGAAAAGACGTTTTCGCAAGTACAAGCGTCCGGTCGGCAAGAGCTGGCGGGTTGGTGACACCTATATCAGGGTCAAGGGCTCGCGGAAATATCTTTACCGCGCGGTGGATAAGGCGGGCAATACCATTGACTTTCTGTTCAGAGCTAGGCGGGACAAGGCTGCTGCGCGGCGCTTCTTCGAAAAGGCAATCGGTCAGAACAGTTCGCCCGAGACGGTGACCATCGACAAAAACGGCTCCAATCTGGCCGCGCTTAACGCGGTGAATGCCGAGCGCAACATGCCCGTCAAGGTTCGTTAGATCAAGTATTTTAACAACATCGTGGAGCAGAACCATCGGGCCATCAAACGCGGAACCCGACCGATGCTCGGATTCAAGGATTTCAACTGTGCGCGTGTTATTCTGAGTGGCATCGAATTAATGCGCATGATCAAGAAAGGACAGCTGCAATGTTCTGGCAACTGTCCGCTGTCTGCCGCCCAGCAATTTTACTCGATAGTTTCATAAGCTATCCTTCGCATATCGCCTTTGCTTGTCCCGCCTGCCTTAATGCGACGGAACCGGGCGCAGACGGTCCCGGTTCCGCTTTTTTCGTCGCCGTGTTTCTCGGCGCCGCCAGCACGGGTCAGCCGGCGGGGTACGGCCGGCTCACTGATCGCTACCGTGGCGATCTTTCTGCCTTCATTCCTGCTGGTCAGCGCGGCGCTACCCCCTATGGGGCGAGTTTCGCGCGTTCGCACCAATGCGCGGCGCCATGGCAGGCATCAACGCCGCTGTGGTCGACATTCTGATCGCCGCGCTGTACGACCCGTGTGGACCAGCGCAGTGCATACCGGGCGCGATTTCGCGCTGGTCGTCGCGGCCCTGGTCCTGCTCGGCCGGTGGCGAGTGGCCGTCGTGGGGGGGCGTGCTGATAACAGCCGCGCTCGCGTGGTGGGTCGTATAAAGGCAATACCTCCTTTTTTGCCGGGCATGCGTGTGGATCACTTGCACTGCATTGGCGAGCCCGGTCGAGCTCTGTTGATCCAACTCAATGAGCCTTCCCGCTGCGCGGGTATGGTCCAAGCAATACATCCAAGGCCATCACCCTACGGGGAGCACGATATGAATAATTCCGAATACTCTGGCATGCATCCTGTCGCGGGTCAGGGCCGCGATAAAGCGATCGCATCCGGCCATTTCTATCTCGTCGGCGGCGGTATCGCTTCGCTGGCGGCCGCGGCGTTTTTGATTCGCGACGCCGACGTACCCGGCTGCCGCATCATGATCCTCGAAGCGCTCGACAAACCGGGCGGCAGCCTCGACGGCGCCGGCACGCCACAGGGAGGCTACGTCGTGCGCGGCGGCCGCATGCTCGAGAGCAAGTATCTGTGCACCTACGATCTGTTCGATTCAATTCCCACGCTTGACGGCCGCATCAGCGTCACGAAGGAAATCTTTGACTGGAACGAGACGAGCCGCACTTCCTCGAAGGCTCGGCTCATACGCAACGGCCAGCGCGAAGACGCGCCCCCTTACTGGCTCGCCGAAACGCACCTGCTCTCACTCGGCCGTCTTTCGCTCGAACCGGAAGCCCAGCTCGGCGGTAGCCGGATTTCCGACCACTTCGAGCCGGACTTTTTCGAAACCAATTTCTGGTATATGTGGTGCACGACGTTCGCCTTCCAGCCTTGGCATAGCGCCGCCGAATTCCGGCGTTATCTGCTACGTTTCGCACATATGACGTCGGGCTTCAACCAGTTGCACGGCATCATGCGCACGGTCTACAATCAGTATGATTCGATGGTGCGGCCGCTGCGCAAATGGCTCGATAACCACGGGGTGAGATTTCGCACCAACACGCGGGTCATCGATCTGCGCTATGACGAAAGCGGCGCACTGAATCGGGTGGCAGGCGTCGTCTGCGAACATGAAAGCCGTCGCGTCGAGATTCCAGTCGGTGCGGCGGACAAGGTCATCGTCACGCTCGGGTCAATGACGGCAGGGTCGAGCCTCGGCGGCACAAACCGCCCTGCCGTGTTCAATCATAACGACAGCAGCGGCGCGTGGGCGCTCTGGAAAACCATCGCAGCAGGACGAGCCGAATTCGGCCATCCATCCGTTTTCGCCGACCATGTCGAAGAATCCAAATGGCTGTCTTTTACAGCGACGTTGCATGATCCGACGCTGTTCCGCCTGATCCGTGATCTGACGGGCAACGTGCCCGGCGAAGGTGGCCTGATTACCTTTCCCCAATCGAACTGGCTCGTCTCGATTGTGCTGCCGCATCAGCCGCATTTCCTGGGGCAGCCGAAAGGTGTCGAGGTGTTCTGGGGTTACGGGCTTTTCATCGACCGGCCGGGCAATTTCATCGCCAAGCCGATGGCCGGATGCACGGGCCGCGAAATCATGACGGAACTTCTCGGTCATCTGAACATTCAGGCGGAAGCCCCGAATATTCTCGACGACGCGATCTGCATTCCGTGCCTGATGCCCTTCATCACCAGCCAGTTCCTGCGGCGCAAGCGCGGCGACCGTCCGCAAGTGATGCCCGAAGGCTGGGCAAACCTCGCGTTCGTCGGACAGTTTTGCGAGCTGAACGACGTCGTGTTCACCGTCGAATATTCGGTTCGCTCGGCGCAGACAGCTGTGTACACGCTGCAGAACCGCTCCGGCAGTGTACAAAGGCCAGCACGATCCGCGCGTGGTTTATAGCGCGGCTTCGGCGTTGCACAGGCACTAACCGGTGATGCAGGTTTTGCGCCCTGTGCGGCCGCCCTCACACGCCGTGCGGTACGCGCATGTTTAGGAGAGCGCCGTGGAACTCGAGGCAACACAGCAAAAACGCCCGGGCGCGCTACTCGCACGACTCAAGGAACACCCGCTCGCGCGCATCGGCCCCGGCCTCATCACGGGCGTCGCCGACGACGATCCAGGCGGCATCGCCACATATTCGCAGGCCGGTGCGCAATTCGGTCTGAGCATGCTGTGGACGATACCGTTCGCGTTTCCGTTAATGGCGGCCGTCCAGGCGATGTGCGCCAGCCTGGGCCGCGTGACCGGCAAGGGCCTGGCCGCCAACATCAAGGAAGCGTTTCCGCCTGTGGTGGTTTACGGCGTGGTGCTGGTATTGCTGGTGGCCAATACAGCAGGACGACACGCCGGCGGAGGTTCGTCACCTGTTGCTCCTTGGAGCTCATTGACAAAAAGCCGTCCTATCGAGACGTTACATTCGATTTTTTGACATCACACGTGTAGTGTCAAAGGCTCTTCCGCGCATGCGACCATTACGATGACATGTGCCCCCACCGATCCACGTTCAGACCATGCCGGCGACCCTGATCGCGCCGCGCCCGCTCGATGCGCGCGACCTTGACGGTCGCCACGGCGTCAACCGTGCGAACGGTCGAAAGCAGATCAGCGCAGCGGACGACCTGAGTGCGATACTTTTTTTCGCCGGATCTGCACGGCGCAAAGTGCTACCAGTCCCTCGGGGGAGCGCTCGCCAGCGATGATCGCACGTACCACCGCGATGCCACTGACGCCGGCCAGTGAGGATATGACGTCATGCAGTTTGATATTCATGCGCTCGAGCGCCTTTTGCATCAGTTGCACACAGCTGGCTGCGACCGCGACATGATCGGCTCGCAGACGCAGGTAGTCCTGCAACCGGCGAGGGTCAGCCGGCGGTACGAAGCCGGCGTGCAGCAGGCCACACATGTGCAGCGTGGCGCCCCACTGGCTGTCGGCCATATCGGTTTTCCTGCCCGGCAGGTTGCGTGTCTGCTGGCCATTGACCACGCGCACTTCGAGACCGGCGTTTTCAAGTACGCCGTACAACGGCAACCAGTAAACGCCGGTCGCTTCCATCGCAACCGAACGCACGCCCTGCGCGATCCGCCAGTGTCGCGCAACGCGTGCAGCTGGGACGTCACGGTACCGAACACTTCCGGCTTGTTGCCGCCCACTGAAACATGCATGTGTTCGCTGCCAACGTCGACGAACGCGGCTAGCGGATTCCAGCGTCGGGAGTTCCTGTGACATGGTGACCTCCGCATGGGGATATCACAATGCGCGCGGTGGCCCCGGCCCGGTCACGCCATATGAAAAATTCTTTCCAGCGGGAAGCAACGGTCACCAAAATGTGCGGCTGATCATGACCGGAGCCATGCTTTAGTACAGGCAATCCGGCAGTTGCCGGATGCACCAGATGTCATTCAGCTACGCTGCCAGATACCACTACGCGTGATCTAACAATAGCTGGTACCCGGCTCATGGTCCGTGTGCGGTTTTGCTAAAAACTGGCAGCTTTAGTTGAAATTTGGAACCAACTTTACTTGTGTGAGCGACGACCAGTTTCACGAAAAAAAACGTGCGTGCGTGTCGCTATTAAGATAAGTTTTCTTGCATTAATAGCGAGGTTGACACAAATCAAATGATCAACCTTTTAAGCATTCCTAATATATAACACCGATGCTCAAGTGTTCAACGACGTTAGCGCTCCGCCTTGTGCGCATCTGAACGTGGTGAGCGGTGGCCTCGCGCTGCTAACGATCACTATTCACACCCAGGGATGTCGTAGCCTGAACTCATACATCCACAAGCCGGTGCAGCGGCGCGAGAGTTACTCCTCGACGACGATAGGCGAGCTTTCCGTTCCCGCGAGAAAATCCCTGAGCAGCCCTTCGGCGTGACGTACCGCATGCAGTGGTGCGCGGGCAAGTTGCGCGTCATACAACGCTATCAGTTCTTCAAAGTCACCGATGACGTCCGGCGTCAGACGCCATTCGCCCGTCTCATGTGCATGCGCCAGCGTCACCTCCACAGCGCACTCGGCGACCTTGAAGTGCTCGGCTGGATGCTTTCCGTAGCCCGCGCGTTGCAAAAAATAAGCAAGATAGACGGCGCGCATCAGTTCGTTGATCAGGTGACTATTGGCCTGGCACTCACGACATGCGACCAGCGCCAGATGCAGCCTCAGGGACTGTTCGCTAGCAGACGCACGATCCATCGGTAGTAACAGCGCCTTTGTCAGCGGCCGGCGTGGCTGGCTGGCCCGGGAGCGGCTTCGTTTGACGGACATCTATTGGGAATGGAGGTGTGAAAAGGTTGTCTGATTATAGCGAAGCTGTTTGGCGGTTCACTTCGGTGGTCACGCCACCGGCTTATGCGTCCAGGTATTGGAATCGGAGTGTATCCGCAAAAAGTTGTAAAAAAGCCGTGCTCCTGAATGTGCCAACCGGTCCGCAGCAGTTCAATTAATCCGGATTTCCCGCAAATCATCCCGCGCTTCAGTTTTACTTTGTAATTCCAATAATCGAAGTCATTCACCGATTTCCGGGCCGCCTCGACCGCGCGATTCTGACCTTTCACGCAATGAACTGCTTGGCTCGACCATCTGACCCGCCGCCTCGCGGAGCTGCGCTTTGAACTCATTGCGCCGGTCCTGCCGCTCCTCGGGTGTCATGCCGGCAAAACGTCGGGATGCTCCGCTTCCGGGCGTCGGTTGCGAGAGCCCGGCGGCCTCATCATTGATTCCTGAGCGCTGTGCCCGCGCAGCTCTCACCTCGTTGACGAGCGCTGCTGCCCGCGCGGCGCCGCTGAGCTCAACGAGAGCGCGCCACGCGCGATCATCCCGTTCCACCACGTGGCGAATCTCGCGACGCATCGCGGAATCGGCCCTGTCCAGTTCCGCGCCCGCCCGCTTCAGCGCCGCGCGATCTTTCGCCGGTACCGGCCTGCTCGCCCGGGTTGCGGCCGCCGCCGCAGAGAGGGCGTCGGCATACTGCCCGACCGTACGATTGAGGGTCTTGTCCGGGCGTTGTGGCCGCGGTGCGTTCGAGAACTCGACGCGTCGCTGATTCAGCGTGTGCCGGTAGCCCAGCTCCGGCTGGCGGTCACGCTCCGGTCGCAGCTCATGCTGTGCGCTGAACGATTTATCGTCGGCGCGCGCAAGACTACGCATCAGCGCGTCGCCATCCACGAACGCGTCCCGCCCGGCCGCCACAACCAGCTTTTCCCTGTGCCGCGTCATCGCGACGTAGGCCAGCTCGGCGTGCATGCCCTTCGTGGCCAGCACGTACGCGCGATCGACCGTCACCCCCTGGCTCTTGTGGACTGTGAGTGCGTAGCCGTAGTCGAAATGACCGTACTGCGCCGTATCGACCGCGAGTTGCCGGCCATCATCGAGCCGCACATGCAGGACGGCGCCGGCCGCTTTCGTGTCGGTTGCTGTGTCAGCTGTCGTGCCAGCCGCGGCGTCGATCCGTTCGACAGTCGCCAGTGTGCCGTTTTTCACCAGCATCACGTACTCGTTCTGCAGGAACATGATCCGTTCACCAGCGGCGATCGCAATATGCCGCTCACCGGTCCGCACGGTCCGTTCGTCACCGAGCTCGCCGGCGATCCGCCGCAATTCGCGCACGCGTGCATTTAACGCACAACGCTCGTCGTTGGTGTGTGTGACCAGTAGCTGGGACAGGCCGGGGGCTCTCCGGCGATCGTCCTGCCATTGCGCAATCAGCTGCTCGCGCGCGTCGGCGACGGTTGGATACAGCTGCACGCCACCGTGCTCCGCATACGCGGACACCGCCGATTGCACGTCATGCCGGGCCAGCGCGGAGGTTGCCACGCGCTGCCAGGCCTCCTTCTGTCGCATGATCCCGGTCAGACTTTCGAGCTGGCTGGCGGCCGCCGCTTCGCGCGACACCGCCCGAAAAGCGTCGCCTGCGTCAACCGCATGCAGCTGCCACGCATCGCCCACCAGGCGCACCCGTGTGCCGCCCGCCTGCGCGTGCCTGAGCAGTTTTTCCATCTGCCGTGAGCCGACCATGCCGGCTTCGTCGATCACCAGAACCGTCTTCGGGTCGAGCGTGACCGTGCCGCGTTCGATGCCCGACAGCAGGCTGTGCAGCGTCCGGCTCGTGATGCCGGCGTCGCGCTGCATGTCATCGGCCGTCTTGCCCTGCAGCGCCGCACCCAACACGCGCAGCCCGTCCACCTCAAACGCTTCGCGCGCTGCGGCAAGCACATAGCTCTTGCCGGTACCGGCCGCACCATTTACCACCACGAGCTGGGCACGCCCGGCGAGCGCCACAAAAGCCGCGTCCTGCCCCGCATTGAACTGCCGGGTTCCGCGTAGCATTTCACGCACGGTGGCATCACCCGCTATCCCGTCGCTGGTACGACTCATCGCGCGTGCGCGTTCGACCAGCCGCACCTCAATCGCGCGCAGCTCCGCCGACGTGAACCATTCGCCGTGACGACCGGAATCGCTGAGCGCGAGCAGCTCCTTCGAATTCATCAGCCGGGCATACACCTGCCGGAACTGTTCCGCACCGTCAGTGTTGCGGAACACGAACTGCTCGACGTCGCGCCGTGAGAAGGTGGATTGATGGATCGTCAGCGCGGCGACGCCGATCGCCGGATTGATCAGCAGTCGCTGACCGTTGCGGTAGGCGCGCTGGCGGTTCTCTTCCAGCACGCTGGCCATCACGCCACGCTCACCCGCATAGCGCGCCACGCCCACCTTGACGGACGGTTCCAGCTCGATCCCCAGCGTCCGGTAACTGCGGTGGTCAATGCGGGCCTCGATGCCTGCCCGCGCCATGAAGTGATTGGCGGTGACGGCCCACTCTTCGCGCACGTCGCGAACAAACTGCCGGCTGCTCAGATAGCGGTCCTTGCCGGCACCGCCCTTTTCCGGGTCCGCCGCGTTCCAGCGCCTGAAATAGTGCTCCGGATCGCGCGCGATGCCGTCGTTCACCCGCTCCGTGAACATGATGTGCGCGTGCGGCTGTTCCAGCCCATCGCTGGCGGCCGGGTTGTGGATCGCCCAGGTGTATGCGTGCCGCTCGCCGAGCGTGTGTTCAACGAATTCACGCACCAGCGCGACGCGCTGTTCGTCGTCCAGTTCGCGCGGAATCGATACCTCGATTTCGGTGTACGGCCGGCCATTTACCCGTTCATGGGTGTCCGCGGCCTGCCAGAAGAGGCTCGCGTCATGCGCGGCCCATGCCGGCATGTTGCCGCTCTCGGTCATCTTCAGGTCGCCACGCTCCTCGAACTTCCCGCCGCGGGAAATGTAGGCGTAGTGATCCTCCCGCGCAATGTACTTCGCGTGCTCGCCAGCGGCGGCTTTCCTGCCTGATTTGACGCTCAGATGGTACGTTGGCATGGGCGGTGTGCTTTCGTCTTACCATAAGCTGTTTCCATGCTAGCATGGAAACGCGGAAGCGCGCTTTGACCCGCCCTGCTCACCAGGTCCTGCGGCGTCCCCTTCCCTGCTGGCCGCTTTTGCATTTTTTCATGATCCGGAATGGTGCCACAGGCAGGGCCGATGCCCGGCCTGTGCTGCCGCTCGATGCAACGTCAATCTGCTTCAGGAGAAAGATGATGGCAAAGAACGAATGGCTCACGGAACACATTCAGTACATCCAGGGTTTGAAGTCCCCTACGGCCACGCAGACCCTGCTGGTCGAACTCGCGACGATCCCGGCTCCCACCGCGCAGGAGTCCCGCCAGCTGGACAAGCTGGTCCGGCTTGAAAAGATCAACCAGAAGGCAGACTCGATGAAGGCGGAAGCCGCCCGCATGTTGAGTGAGCGACGCGAAAACCAGCGCAGGGCCCACACGCGCGAACTGATCGAACTCGGCGGCATCGTCCCGATGGTCGATTTTCCGGTGGATCGCGGCACGCTGACCGGCGCGTTGCTGTGGACGCTCGATCAGTTCAGGACGGACGGTGACTTGCAGCGCACGCTGAAGAAGCGGGGCGACGCATTCATCGCCGAGCGGGAAAATGACAAGAAACCGGAGACACAAGCCAGCGCCGGGGTAGCGGCTGAAGCGGCTACGGCGGAGAAGGCGCCCGCGTAACGGGTTGTATCGAACCGGATCGCCCCTGTGCTTTGCTCCGGGTCGGCGTTGTCAACGATCTGCGGCGCGGCGAGGTACCTGCCGACTCGCGCTCCTCGTCGGAATGCGACGGCGCGCGCAACATGCGGGAGCGGATTGGACGCGTGAAAACGGGCTTGCCGGACGACGGAGCTTCAGATCCGCACTACGAAAAACGGGCCGCGCGACTGGCGGCCCGGCAGGTGTCGCCCGGACCACCTGGCCCGGGCTTTGTGTGACGTTAGCGTGTTTTTCCGCGCTTCGTTTCGCTCATTGCACGTTTCCTCAGCACTTCCGGCAACCAGCCGCTTTCTGCCATCCGGAGCCCGGCAGCCGCAGCGGCATCGCCCTTCTTCATGCCTTGCAGTTCTGCCGCTGATTCCGACGAAACGGCTTCCGTCACCACGTCGATGATCCGTGCTTGGAGACGTGATTCAGGTAGCTTTGCTGCGTTGGCTTCCACTAGAACGCCATATCAATCTGCATCACGTCGGCGAGCGCGCTGATCGGGTGGGCACTATCAGTCGCGCTGATACCGTCGAGCGTCGCGGCCACGCAAAATGCGAACAGGCTCGCCATGACGTCGGTTTCCTGATTGAGCAGCCAGGGCAACAGGTCGTCCACTTTTTTCGGCAGCAGTTTCACCCATTTCGCCCGGTCGGCTTCGATCTGTTCAAAGGCCACACTCGATTCCATGTCGTCGGCCTCGCGCACCAGCGCATCGCGCGATGCGTGCGCGTCGATCTTCACGGCGCTCCCGGCATAAGCGAAGTGATAACGCTCGTCGAACACGGTGGGAATTACCCGGTTCATCAGCGCGGCCAGTGCTACGACAGGGCGGCGGGAAAGTTCAGCCTGCACCGCAGCGGTCCGGTGTGCCGTCAGACGGCGGCACAGCTTTTCGCTGTGCACTGGCTTTTCTTTGGCCTGCGGTACGGTAACCGCCATGTCTTCCTCGCCATCGTTCGCGCCCTCCTTCGGATCCTGACGCGCGCCACATCCTCGCGCTTGACCAGTCCGCGCTCGATGTTAAGCTCCCCGTCCTGGTCTATCGTGATGAACACCCCGCCCAGTTTCATGTCGTCGTCCGCCCAGGTCTCAAGCCGCTCCCCGAACGCGTCGACCTGGTCGCTCAGCGCATACGCTTGCTGTTCCAGTTGCTCGCGTCGTGCGTCATCCTCGACCACTTCCCCTCGTCGGAGGCGTTCAGCGTTGCGTCGGCCTCGTCGCGTTTCACGATGAGCGCATCAAGCTCGGCCTGCTCGTCAGCCGTCAGCTCGCGCGAAAATGAGGGCAAGCGGCCATACGCCATGACTTCGCCATAGTCGCGCTTCGTTCGCATGTCGTGTGCGTTCTGAGCCAACCCCATCCTTCCGCTGCGATTTCCTGCGACGCAGCGACCAGCCGTTCGGCGGCCAGCCGGTGCAGCAGGTCCGGGTCGGCAATATACCCGGCGTTCTCCGCATCACTGAAAAGGTCCCGTCTTATGTAACCGCCTGCGGCCGCATAAGCGTCCAGCCCGACAAATCGGGCGAGGTGGCTGCGGCTCGCGTCAATCCCCGTGCCGGTGATCGCAGCACGCAATTCCCGCGGTTCGCGTTGCCATGCCTCGCTCGCCTCCAACCACACGCGCTCCTGCAAATCGTGATCGTCGGCCAGCGCCAGCGCTGTCACCTGCTCGATATTCATTTTGTCGTTGCGGAACAGGTCGAGCAGCTTCGGTGAGACGTTCGCTAGTTTCAGACGCCGACATACCATCAGCTGTGAACTCCTGAAAAGCGCGACGGTTTCGACGCTCCGGCCTTCCCCGGCCAGCATCCGGAACGCCTCGCACTGGTCCGCCGGATGCATCGTTTCATGCTGGTTTTCCAGCAGTGACGCGGCAACCGCTTCGGCCTCGCTGACTACCTTCACCGGCACGGGATGGTCTGGTGCAATCTTGCCCTGCGCGAATAGCAGGTCGAGCGCAGCCAGACGCCGCTGACCGGCGCATACGCCAGGTTCCGGCTTCTTCGCGCGCGAGCCCTTTATTGCGTGCACGACCAGGTTCTGCAGCAGGCCCCTGGCTTCAATTGTGATCGCCAGTTCTTCAATTCCGGCCGGGGCTTTCCTGCGCACGTTCGACGGTGACCTGCAAAGCAGCCCATAAGGCACATATTCGATTTTCGTTTCATTGCCGAAATCCGTTTCGAGTCCACTTTCGGCAATTCTGTTTTCAACAGATACAGTCGCGGCTTATCTCCGGTTTCGGACCACAACGGAGTGTCGGGCCACGTATATATATTAGGTCTAAAAGACCTGTATATCAAGAATAATTCAATCAATAATATCAATTACCCATAAATATCAGTTAACAATATCAATCTGAATATTCCTTGTATTACGGTCTATAAGACCTATTATTAAGACGTGGCCCGACATTCCGTTGCGGTCCAAAACCGGAGATAAACCGTGATTGATAACGAATTCAAGGTGTCGTCGAACGTCGTTCCGGAAGAACTGCGCCTTAATTTCCTCCCCCACTACCTGGGGGCGCACTACCTGCAGGGTGAGGCACTGGTGTACGACTGGGCACGCCGTCTCTGCCGCGCCTACAACGGCGGATCATGGCACTTCTTCCAGCTGTCCAATGGGGGCTTTTACATGGCCCCTGAACGGTGTGGGCAAATGCACGTCCGGTGGCACATGAACGGCTACAACGACATGATGGGAGCCGACGCGTTCGGCATCGTCGTCATGCTGTTTGCCCTGTGCCATCTGCTGGAGAAGTGCGGCGATGACCGGATCGCCGACCATTACCACGCGCTACGCGCCTACGCGGCCCAGCACGTGGAAGCCGCCAACATACTCCGCGCGATCGACTAACTGACCCGCCCCGGCCTGCGGGCTGGGGCTGATCCCGACATTGGGGAACAGCATGGACACCACTTACCTGGCAAACCGCTTCAGCCGCAACGCAGTTGGCACACGTTCGGATCGCCCGCTGACGAATGACGAGATTGCAGAGGTTGCCCCGTCGATCTTCGCGCTATCCGCGCACGAAAGCCGCTCCGAACGGTACACCTACATTCCAACCAGCGATGTACTGGACGGCCTGCGCAAGGAAGGTTTTCAGCCCTTCATGGCCTGCCAGACCCGAGTGCGCACTGACGACAAGCGCGCCCACACCAAACACATGGTCCGCCTGCGCCACGCCGACCAGATTACTGGCCGTGAAGCCAACGAAATCATCCTTCTGAACAGCCACGACGGCACCAGCAGCTACCAGATGATCGGCGGCATGTTCCGGTTTGTCTGCCAGAACGGCATGGTCTGCGGAGACACCGTTGGCGATATCCGCGTGCCCCACAAGGGCGATGTGATCGGCGAGGTGATCGAGGGGGCATTCAGGGTGCTCGACGGCTTCGAGTCGGCGACCCGGCAGCGCGAAGGGATGGCCGGTCTGGCGCTGACCGACGGCGAACAGACCGCTTTCGCGCGGGCCGCGCTTGCGCTGCGGTACGACGACGACAAGCCAGCGCCCATCACTGAACGACAACTCCTGACACCGCATCGCATGGAGGATCGCTCTCCGGACCTGTGGACGACGTTCAATCGCGTGCAGGAAAACATGATCAATGGCGGCTTGCGTGGTCGCAATGCGAATGGCCGGACCACCACGACCCGCGCCGTGACCGGCATTGACCAGAACATCCGACTCAATCGCGCCCTCTGGGTCCTTGCTGACGAACTGCGCCGCCTGCGCGGCTAACGGGTACGCCCCGACCCGCCGGTCGGGGCCTGCTCTCACGACATCAAATACGATAGGGACATCAAATGGATACCGTTCATATCCGGCCAACGTGGCTGACCGCCCTCTTCCCCCTGCTGGCTGTCTGGCAGTATGGCGACCGGTCGGTAGTGCGCGCCGAACTGCTGCGCATGGCGCTGTCGGCCGACGCGGCCGCAAGGTCAGCCGAAGCGCTCACCCGCATTGCGAACATGCTTGACCGCGATGGTCACGCGATCGAGATGCACCGCGACGAACTCCGTGCAATCGCCCGGACCGCCCTGTCCGAGTTCGACCGGGTGCCACCGCGCGCCCCGCTGCCGACCTCCGCCGACGCGGATCTTTACCACGCCTGTTCCGTCCAGCCCTGCTGACATCTTCCGGAGATCACACCATGCATGAAGCAACCGACACAATGGTTCACGGCGTAGACGGCGCGCTCGCGCTGCGCCGGGGTATCGCCGCGCTCGCCCGTCTCGACGTGTTCGATGAAGATGGCGACATCCTGCTGTTCAGCGCCCCTGCCGACTGGTTGCCCGGATAGATCAATGTCGCCGTCCAGGCCTACCAGCGCGGCGCCAGCCACGGTGAACTGCATGGCGAGCGCAAGGCGCGCTATGCGATCCGGCGGGCGCTCGGCATTCACCAGTAGCACAGCATGTTCCGCATGCCCCCATCCCCGCGTAGACATATAGGAGTACGCATCATGAACCAGCTTTTCTTTACCGGCCGTGTTGCTGCAACCCCGGTCCTCTCGAATCACGGTGATTCAAAGGTGGCAAAATTCACTCTGATTTCCAACGAGTATGCCGGTCGCGACGAAAGCAGCGGCGAAGCGAAAGAGCGTCAGCTGCGGATCCAGTTTACTGCGTTCGGTTCACGCGGCGAGGTCATTGCCAGAAACGTCCTGAAGGGCGATCAGTTGATCGTTGAAGCGAAGCTGTCGAACAACGACTACCTGGACGGCCAGGGTGTCGAGCGCTACGGCTACAACTTCACTGTTGATAACTTCGAATTCGGCGCACCTGGCGAACTCAGGCGGGCGCAACTCGCGCGGCGTCAGGAATAATCCACGTCGGCACCGGTTCATGCTGGGGCCGTTGACCAGAACAGGCGATGACGTGGCAACCGTGGGCGGCGGCGATATTTCGTACGGCCTCGCATCTGCCGGGAAATGGCATGAATTGCGTGCCCGTCCCAGCCGTCCGGAAAGGTAGCCCCTTCCTGCCAAGCCCTGTGCCCGGCTAACCGCAGGCGTCACGCGCGCGCCGGCGCGCCCGGATCGAGGCGCACGGGGACCCGCGCCGGCAGGCGTGGGGAGAGCGCCGGCGCGGCGCAGTAGCGCCGGGACGATCCGGTACGGCGCAAGCAGACCGTGGCCGGGGTCGTCAAGCAGCCGCAGGCTGCGTGTTTCCCCCGCGGCGAAGCCGTGGGGGCTGGACCCAGGACCGGTACGGCCGGAGTTGTCGTACGATCCGGTACAGGAACTGAATCACCAGGAGCAGATATTGAAAGGCCGAACGCTTGACGCCAGCGCCGAGGGACTGGAACGTCCTAAGGCACACAGGGTCGCGGCCTGGCGCGAACGAAAGCAACGCATTGGCGTTGGCTACAGCGGCGTATATTTCCGCGGTATGGTTTCAGGGCTTGCACTGGCCGAAGCCCTCTATGCGACGGTGCCGTTCGGCGTCGCCTCTTCTATCACCGACGAACACGGATGTAAGGTCGAAGCCCCCCACTCCGGACAAGCAAGGTAACACCATGAGCATCCCGCCCCGCCCGAAAACACACCGGATTACCAGCGACGTGCCCGAGCACCTCCTCGAGGCGTTCCAGCACACCATCACTGAGTTTTTTGCGAATGCGCACGGCGGCCAGACCCCGGCGCAGCGTGCCGCGGAGATTCGCGCCGGCGATCGTGACCGTGGCCTCGATTCGCTCCTGCAGCTCGTCGACGTGGCCGAAGGCGACACCGTACAGGCAGAGACCGTCGCAGAATTGCTCGCAGGCCTGTACAACGGGACCGACTACCGTTTCGATCTCACAGCGTTGCGGGCACTGGACGACGATCTTTTCGAGCACTGCCTGGCCGTACTGCGGCTCGATCATCGTCCGGACGTTGAGGTACATCAATATTTCCCCGACGGACAGCAGCGTTGGCAGCAGATAATCTCACGCTGGAATCTTGACAAACGTCCGGCGCTAGAACCGCCGCCGGTTCGCGGCGAACGCTATCAGGCGCGCTATGTGACGCATTCTGAAGCGCCCGGCTATCGCGACATCACGCTGGTTGTCACGATCGACGGTGACCCGGCCCGCGAGTTGCCGATCGAGCTACACTTTTCGGCCGCTGACTCCGGGAGCATAGCTCGCGATCTGCTCGATCTGCATCGCCATGCGTGGACACCTCGTGGGCACCGTGTTGCCCCGCTCGACGCGAAAGAAGGCGAGCGGCGGCCGCAGTGGATTTAAAGTTCGATCGCGCGCAAAGGAGCGAACATGACAATTGAGGTTCAGACAAAGATTCGCCCGGAATGCCTGCAACCGGCCGTCAGCTGGATGGAGCCCACCGGGGCGGAAATACAGGAAGTGATTCGCCTGGCGGGATTCTCTGGCAGACAGGCCGCCGATTTCCTTGGGCTCGCAGATAAGAGCGGCCGCCAGCTTAGACGCTGGATAAGCGGGGACGCAGGCATTCCCTATTCCGCATGGGCGCTGCTCTGCGCTGCGGCCGGGTTAGGCCAGATATGGGAGTGCTGAATTCGATCCTGGTCGCCGTTACGCCCAGCATCACGACGGAATGCCTGTGGGCAGATACTGCCGGGCCGTCCGGCGAAGACGGTATTCACGGAGAACCAGACGGCACGCACGTTGACCAGAACATCGTCTGCATCGAGGTCGGATAGCCACTAGCAGGAAGACGCTGGCAGGCAGTGGCATCGGAATCTACGACAGATTCCAGTCCATGATGGGAAATCCGTGAATGGCGCCCGTGACGCAACGTCGCGGGCGCGGAACGTCATTCAGCAATCACATCGCACCTGTTCAGGCGGGCTTGCGCAGCGGCATACCACGTCGCGTCCAGCTCGATGCCAATATATCGGCGATCCAGCTGCTGCGCGGCCACGCAGGTCGAGCCGGAACCCGCGAACGGGTCGAGTACGACCTCGCCGGGTTGGGTAAAAGCCTCGATGGGAGGCTTCAGGCAGCCCAGAGGCTTTTCGGTCGGGTGATGGCGATTGCCGGAGTACTTCCATGGAATGACGTCAGGCACGGGTAACGTCGGCACCGCGGGCGAACCTTTTGCAAGTAGGTAGGCGGATTCGTGCTGATATTTGACGAACCGCGCTCTGGATGCGTACGGCTTGGCGAACACGATGTGTCCCACGATCCGGAAGCCGGCGCGCTTCCATGCGTCAAAAAACAGATCGGTCCGGGTCCATCCATTGAAGCTCGCGCACAACGCATCGCTTTTGAGTACGCGATACGTTTCAGCAAACGGGGGTGCAAGCCATTTCGCATGAACATCGTTCGCGATCGAGCGCCCGCTACGATCGTGATAATTGACGAGATATGGCGGATCGGTGAGAACGAAGTCGACAATCGCGTCCGGAATTTCCGGCAAGACTTCGAGACAGTCACCGTGCATAAGATAGCTCATCCTCGCTCTCCAGAAGTTAAGGGCGTGAGTAGCAAGGCGACGCGTGCGGCCGCACAATTTCACCACACCGCGCCGGCGATTGTTGGCGACGGGTAGTGAAATTTCCCGTGAAACAAATAGTTTTTAAGGATAACTGACTTGATTAGGACGATACCGCCCGGGTACGCCGGCGGTGGTGCGTCGCTTTTTGACATGAGAAAGATGAATGTGACCGCGCAGCGGGCGCATCCATCTTTCGATCTGGAATACGTCGCCGCTACCAGCAACCCGAGGTCGCGAAGCCAGACTTGCTCTCGCGCATCGCCGGCCGGCATCGTCGCCGGGGCTTGTGCCGGAGGGAGGCGCATCAGAAAACGAAGTACGGAAGCGGCGCGCGATCATCGCCAAACGACCCCGAGCCGCCCTTCGAGCCAGCGCGTATCCAACGGCGCGTTCCGAGGTGCAACGGCCATTCGCCGAGGCACGTCCAAAGACGAGTCGTCGGCCTTTGCTGACATTGACGGTGCTCGCGCCCAAGGTCGGCAGCCTAGCGTATAGCGAACCTTGTCAGCGTTGATGGTGTCGGATCCTGCTGATTGAATCAGCAAATTCGCCGTTACGACCACCTCGGCCGTCCGGTTTCCGACGGTGCGGATCCCTTGATAAGCTGTAGCGGCTCTACGGCGGCATGTTTGACCATTGCCCTCTGTACGATGCGTGAATCTTCAGCGCACTGATCCAGCGTGGCGGCTGAAGTACGTTATGGTCGCTTTCATGGACCCCAATGCGTCGATGGCCTCTCTTGTCGCCGGTGTCAGAGATTACTTTGTCGCCAGATAGGTCGGGTAGACCAAGATATAATCGTAAGGTACACGCGATCTTCTGACACGGTCGCTGAAGATAACGTTACCTGAGCTATTGATGACTCTAAAAGTAAGCTTCCTGAGAGCGGCACACGGCGATGCGATTGTCATTGAGACATGCGTCGGCACCGAGACGTTCCGAATCTTGATTGACGGCGGCCCGTCAGAGTGTTACGAGCGTCGCCAAGGTGGGAAGAGAACAGCGGGCCCGTTGCAAGAGGTGTTGGAGGATCTGCGACAGAGAGGCGAGCGATTCGACCTCACGATAGTGACCCATGTCGATGACGATCATATCGGCGGCCTATTGAAGGCGTGCCGGCACGATAAGTACCGTTCAGTCATGGCGAATGACGTCTGGTTCAACTCGGGAAAATTAATTGCCCGAGCCTTCAACACGCAGGTACCTGAGGGATCGGACATCTGGATAGACGATCCTGAAGACCGACTTACGAGCATTGCTCAGGGCGTAGAGTTCGACACCCTCTTGGATGGACACTGTACCTCGCGTCGGCAAGTAAGGTTTGTAGATGGCCGCGAGATCTCGTTCAAGCACGGCAAGATATTTATCCTTTCCCCGACGGAGCAGCAGCTAACCAGGTTGCTTTCCAAGTG
Organism: Paraburkholderia sp. BL25I1N1; assembly: GCF_003002025.1. Taxonomy (GTDB): domain Bacteria; phylum Pseudomonadota; class Gammaproteobacteria; order Burkholderiales; family Burkholderiaceae; genus Paraburkholderia. The sequence continues at coordinate 36,739 of NZ_PVZB01000033.1, read as the reverse complement.
GGAGACGGAGGAAGCTGATTCGCTCACTTCTGGCGCGGCAAAAGACTACCACCTATCGCTTTCCGAATTGCGGGTCAACGACAAGTTCATCGAAGACACTTCTGTACATAATGCAAGCTCGATAGCGGTTCTCATCGAAACGCAGGGACATCGAGTCTTACTTCTCGGAGACGCGCTCCCATCGACAGTCTGCGAGACGCTTCGAGACCATTTAGGCGTATCGTCAGAGAACCCACTAGAAGTCTCTGTGTGCAAGCTATCGCACCATGGCAGCAAAGCGAACACAAGCGAGGAACTGCTTTCGTTAATTCGATGCGAGAAATTCGTTGTTTCGACCAATGGCATGCGTCATGCCTTGCCGAGCAAAACCACCCTCGCCAGAATCAATGAATTGCAACCGAATAGCGAGATACTGTTCAATTACGAGGCAGTCAGAGACGACGTCTTTCCAAATTTGGAGGAGCGTGTTGCCTGCGGGAACATAAAAGCGCTCACAGGAGACTTGACACTGTGAGCGCGCTCGGACCAGAAGAGATATATCAGCGGGCGGTGATGGTCAACGATGGGTCTGGCGTGCTGGTGACAGCGCTCAGCGCCGACCATTCGTACGTTCTGACAGCACGCCATAATCTGCTTAGAGAGCGGACTAATGTCGCGTCGCTCATGGAGCCGAACGAGACTGTCGTGAAATTGCGGGTTGGCACCGAGATTGAAGTCAGGCAGCTTATCGTTTCCCCAGTGCTCGATATTGCAGTGATCGTGGTGGTCAGTCAGACGCTGGACCCTACGGCGACATCGACGTCGGTCGAGATGGAGCAATCGATGTGGTTGGTCGGATTTCCAGAAATTCGACGCAATTTGAACGACCCGCTCCGGCTCTTCACAGGGCAGATAGAGAGCTTCGGTGCGATGTCGATCGATGTCTCGACAAAGAGCTTTGCGCCAGTTGATGAAGTTCGAGGGGTCTCAGGCGGTGGCGTGTATATCAAGGCCGCGAAACGCTGGATTCTCGTCGCGGTCGAGTGCGAGATGGAAGGTCGGCTTCAAGAGGGACACAACTGGTTGCGTTGCATTGGAATACCTGCGTTCGACGACTTGATCAGAGAGCATGGATTCCCCCCGATCTTGCCGCCCTTCTTGCTGTCGTTTTCTCAGCTTGCAGATGCAGCATTTTCGCTACCAGGCTTCGAATGCCCGGCAACGCTGCAACGTCTGCGAACGGTCCTTCTTAGTGTTATTCGAACGAACCTCGCTACTGACACTCCGACCCCCAATGGAATCCTGAGCACCTTTGGGAAGAGGCTGTTAGTTCAAGAGGATCCCGAATGCAGCCTGCTTGACAGGAAGCTTTGGATTTCGTGGCTAGAGTACCTGACCCTGTCTGTATTGCTCGACAGGCCACAAGTTGTCGATGCGGACTATATCGAGACGCTACGTTCACGACGTCGATTTCTATACAGTGGCTCCGACGGCGAGTGGACAGCGTTCGTCGAACGGATCATCCAATCTGACCTTGGTGATCTCGCTGATGACGGCCTGGTGCTCGTTAGCAATCGGATCGAAGGGTCGCCTGCCAAAACCAGGTCAATCAGAGACCTATCCAGAGTGGTGCCGGACATCGGTCTTCCCCTGAGTGGGGCGTTAGACATCGGCATTCCGCGTAAACCCATCGGCAAGGTGAAACTTTTCCATCTTGATGGCCTTCACATGGATTGTATTGTTCGGCAAGAACAACTTTACGACAATAAACTCGGACTTGATGAACATACCGTCTTGCAGTTGCTAGCGGAGGCCTATCGTGCATCTATTGCTCAATGATCTAAATCTCGGTTTTCTGAAAAATATCGCGTCGGATGTCGATTTTGCATTCTTCCATTCAGATGACGCGAGGCATTTCATCAGTTGCTTTATCGCTCGCTTTTCGGACAATGAAACCTGCGCAAAACATTGGCGATTGATCAACAACGAAATCGCCGTTGAATATCAATCATCGTTGCAAGACGAATTTTCGTCTTGGAACATCTACCTCGCCTTGGTGACACCGTCAGCGATGGACAAGCACCTGAAGTACCGCATTGAGAACGATCGGTTCGCGCTCAGAAAGCTGGTACTAGCAGGGCCGACGTTCGCCTCGGAGTCTGACGCTGTCGTGCGAGAGGCGCTGGAGAATTCGATACTAGGACAAGACCTTAAGCTTTCGGATGTGGGGGACGGACTGTATGACCAGCTTGAGAACTCGAATCGATTTCGAGACTTTCTCTCGACCTCCTCGCAACTTCCTCTCGATGGAAAAGAGCGTTCGTCCGAAGTTCGGCGCCGTCGCATCAACGAACTTCTCGAGCGTCTAGGATCTCTCTCATGAAGATAAAAAAAGTCATCATTGAAGGTTTCCGCGCATATGAAACGAAGAGTGATGGAACCTTTGACTTCACAACTCCGTTGGGCGACCCTGCACGATTTGTTTCCATCTATGCCCCAAACGGCTTCGGTAAAACATCTTTTTACGATGCCGTAGAGTGGGCGCTTACGAACAACATCGAACGGTTCGTTCGCGATTACACTCGCGTTGAAAACGATAATATCTCTCGAGCTCAGAATCAGGAGAGTCGTCGTCAACACATCTTGCGAAATCGTGCAATCCCAGAGTCTGCGCCTTCACGAGTGACCGTCACAGGAATCGGATTCGGCGATGTCATTAAAGATGTGCCGAAGGCGCGCGCTGGTAGCCGAGACTATCTCTTCAGACGCGAAGCACCGGTGCGCGGAATGGAGGAAGTCGCTGGCATCTTTCTGTCTCAAGAAGCCATCGACGGATTCCTTCGAGAGGAGAAACCTGACGCGCGCTATGACCGGTTTATGCAAAACTTCGGAGATAGTGATGATACCTATCGCGCCAATCTCGTTGCCCTTAGGCGCGAATTGACAATCCTGCTCAAGGGTATGTCCGAGGAGCAGCGAAGATACGAAGAAGTTCTCGCAAAACAGACCGACACCGGGATCTTCGAGAGTGTTAATCGGACTATTCAAAGTCTGGTCGATCGTGGTGAACGCATTGAATCGGTATCAGAGAGCTTTGACGCGGACAGCGAGCGCGATCTTCGCAACCTGATTACGCAACGGCTGCACGAACTGAACAATAGTAGCGCGGACCTTGAGCGGTTTCTGGTCGACTTGCAGGCAGCGCTCGTCGAGTTGCCTGTTGTAGCGGGTTCCATGGCTACGAGAGGGGCAGCAATTAAGGCATTGTCCGAACTCGAGAAACGGCGTCATGCTGTGAATCGCTACGCCAAGCTCAAAGAGAAAGTCGCGCATTGGACTGAGTCCGTTGAACGAGCACACGCGGACACGACAAGGCATCAGACCTTGTCGAGCAAAGTGCCTTCGTTCGAAGAGCTGCTTAGTCAAATGGCTCAAATCACCGCACGAGAGCAAGAGTCGGAGGCGCAGCTTCAAGTCAAGAAAGCGGAGCTTGAAAGCTGGGAAGTGCGCATCGCAACATGCAAGACATCGTTGCAAGATTTGGACGTCAATGCGAATGCGCTAGTGGCTCTGCGAGAGCGGGCCCCCGAAATATATCGTGAACTCAACGAAGGGCGCGCTGTTATCAACGAAAGACAGGCTCAAAGGGACAACCGCCAACAACGTCTTGATGTGCTAACCGCGAAGCGTGATTTGGAGAAGAGCAATCTCGAAAGCCTGATTGGCCTAGAGATCACCGAAGAATCAATCAACGCAGTTGACTTGACCATGATTTCGGAAGAGGGCGTTTCTGTACTTCCTCTCCGGCAAGCTGTTCTTGAGAAAGCCCGACGCGCTGAGCTTCTTGTGGCGGCGGGAAAGGCCCTCGCAGCCTTCGATGCTCAAAAAGACCAATTTGCGACCTTGGTGTCACTCGGCTGCGAGATCCTAGCGAAGACGCCCTCGAATCAATGTCCGCTGTGTACGAAAGAACACGCGAGCCCCGACGACCTGTTGCAGAACATTCTGGGCAATCATTTACTCAATCAACTGGAAGCAGCCGCGCTCCAGAAGCAGAATGACGCGCGGGCAGCCTTCGACGAGTCATGTCAGCAAGTCACAGTCTTAATCGAGGAATGGAACCGGAGAAAAGATAAGGCAGCACTTGACTTTCGGGCTCGCGTCTTACAGAGCGAACGGGAGTTGCACGCGCTCACATTAGAAATAAAGTCGCTCGACCGCGACATTCAAGCTGCGGCCCCTCGCGTACAGACTTCGGCTCAGCTCGTGCTGAATCTCAGCGCAGAGCAACTTGGCCAAAAGTTAGCAGAAGATCTTCGTCAGGTTTCCGAGCGTCGTGCGAAGGAGCAGTCGGACCTCTCTCGTTCGGAGGATGAGGCCCAACTCCGCAGAGACGCGGTAAAACTGCTGAATCAAGCGATTGATGAGGCGAGGGCAAAGGCCGACCAAGCTAAGGGTAGCGAGGTATATAAGGAATCGATGGCCGTTTGTTTGTCAAGTGCCCTCGATCCCGCACAACTAAGACAGCACGTGGCTCAGATGCTGGAAGAGAGCCAGGCTAAAGCAGCAGCTGCTTTGCAGCAGTTGAAGGACGCGCGAGATCAGTTAGAGAAGGAGGAGGTCACGGTGCCTAACCCGCGCACGGAAGACATGGCCTCCTTAGAGCGCGAGGAACAATCGAACCAACGCTCACGGCTTGAAGCGGAGGCGGAAATTTCTACGTTCGTATCGAAGATCGGCTCGCATCTGCCAGAGTACGATTCGTCGTGGCTGCCTGAAAGAATCGTGGAAGGGATTAATTCCGCAAACGCGATGTATGCGCAACAGAAAGAGACAACAACAGGGTTGGCTAGGCAATATGCGCTGCTAGGCGAACAATTGGAGCTCGTGCTCCCCTATGTCGAATCGATTGGAGCGCGGAAGCAACTCGACAAACTTCTAACTGAGAAGGCTGAGCATGAGGCTCTCAGCGCTAAAGTTGATGCGGAATACACGCACATCATCCAAAGGTTGGATTCGAGAATCAGTAGCTTCTTTTTTACTGATTTAATCAATTCGATATACAGGAAGATCGATCCACACCCGGACTTCAAAGAGGTTCGCTTCACATGCGAGTTCCCAGAGGGGGAAAAACCGCGTCTCCACGTCCTAGTTTCGGACGAGGCCGGCGACTGCATCGCACCTAACCTTTACTTCAGTGCAGCTCAGGTAAACATCCTTAGCCTAAGCATTTTTCTGGCACGCGCTCTGCATGTGAAGGCGCATGGAGAGCCAGTTGGATGCATCTTCATTGATGATCCAATTCATTCTATGGATTCAATCAACGTATTGGCTACGATAGACCTGTTGCGTACTATCTCCAAAAAATTTGACCGACAGATCATCTTATCAACGCACGATAGGAGCTTCTTCGAACTGCTCAAGCGAAAGATTCCTGAATATCACTATGAGTCAAAGTTCCTTGAATTGGAGACGTTTGGGCGGATAAAGGCGCGAACGGGTGAAACGGATCCTTCATAGCAGCTCAACAGCATGAAGACGAAATGCGAAATCTCCTGGAGGGCAATGCATACCGAACAATTCCGCGTGACGTGCAACGAAGGCAAGCTGCCGTCCGGTTGCTCAGTGCCGCCAACGTCAGCAGCCAGCCATATTGCTGCCGTCGCACCTAGCCCGCCCCGATGTCGGCTTTGGCCGATGAAGCAACATCCGTCCTCGCGAATTGAATGAGCGCTTGCTGGATGCATACGACGTCCGAACGTCTGAGCAACGGTGCGGGCGCATGACGCTTCATGGGCCCCGCTGAGACAGATGATGACGGACGGAGCTCGCCCCTCTTCTACCGTTCGTGACCGACTACGTGAAGGATTTTTTCTTCTCGATCAGAGAGGGGGCCTTCCCGGACGGACTTTTTCTAATGGACTACCTCGACCAGCGCTCCCCCGTCGTGCACGCGGAGCACATTTCCTTCGGGCGTCATTATTCGGGGAAGGTCTGTCGCGCGCGGCGTCGCAGTTTTGCCAGGCCCATTCCCCACGCGTTTGTTCGGCAAGGACTTCGTTACCGGATCGGCGACCCGGCGCGGTGTAGCTTTCGATACGTGATGTGAGAGCACCGCAACCTTGCCCGGTCTCGGCTTGCCCTTCCCGGACGGCTGCATCCGCGCTTCAGGCGGGTTCCAGATTTCAACGTAGCGTTCTCCTGCGACTGCGGTCGAAGCAACAGCAAGCAGTATTGCCCCCACACTCAAAGATCGAAACATAACCTCTCCGTATGCTCTCGTGCCGTTCACGCCCGGCACGATTTTGCGGTGCCGACACATGAACCGTCGCAGCCAGCGCAGTAGTGACGGTCTCGCACCGCCCCGTCAACACGCCAGACGTTGTCTTGCGTTGGCGCAGGGGTGCCAATAGTGCGGCCATTTTCGCACGCGTAAAACGTCGGTTCTCCCGCCCTGCTTCGGCGGATGGCTTCATCGATTTCCGGCTCGCCGAACGCTGCTTTCATCCGGCAACAAACGCCGCAATTTCCGGCATGGGATGGCCGACAGTCTTGCGAGCGCGTATGTTCATCTGGGCTCCCTCGAAAAAAGTGCCTGTTCGCCGCTACGGATTTCCGTGTAGGATACTGTACATATATACAGGCATTTGCGCAATCCAATGACCGCCCCATCACCCATCCCGGAAGCAATTCACCCGTCCCTGTGGCGGGCATCGCAGCTTGCGCGCGGCCGGGGCAGGACGGTCGATACCGGCTACCCGGCCCTTTCAGCCGAGCTGCCCGGCGGCGGATGGCCGATTGGCGCGCTCATTGACCTGCTGGTCCAGCAGGCCGGCGTGGGAGAGATGCGGTTGCTTCGACCGGCGCTCAGCACACTGGGCAAACGGCCAGTTGCAATGGTTCAGCCGCCGCACGTTCCGAACGGACCCGGTCTCGAGTACATCGGTCTTTGGCCGGAACAGCTGCTGCAGATCCGCGCCGCAAAGACCGCCGACGCATTGTGGTCAGCCGAGCAGATTCTGCGTGCCGGAAGCTGCGGTGCGCTCCTGTTCTGGACGCAGTACGTCCAGAGGTCTTCGCTGCGGCGGCTACATCTGGTCGCCCAGTCTTCCGAGACGCTTTTTTTCATGGTTCGCCCACTGGCGGCCGCGCAGGATGCGTCCCCCGCCGTTTTACGACTGGCGCTAAGGCCAGAGCGCGACGGCCTGACCGTCGATATTGCGAAGCGACGAGGTCCAGCACGCGCAGACCCTCTGTCGATCCCCCTTCAACCCACCCCTGTTCTGTTTTCGCACCATGCGCGTATTTCTCGCCGTCCACTTGCCCCGGTTGCAGCTCGAGGTCTTCCGGCCACGGTGGCTGCCTGAGCCTGCGCACGGCTGCGTGGTCCTCGATCGCGACAAGGTGCTCGTTGCCGACGGGGTGGCGAGGTCAGCGGGCGTGCGGGTCGGCATGAAACGCGGCGGAGTGCTGACGCTTGCGCCGGAAGTTGCGCTGCACGAGCGCGATCCGAGCCGGGAATACGCCGCACAACGCGAGGTCGCTGTTGCGCTCATGCAATTTTCGCCAGATGTCGCCCTGCTCGACGAGGCTGTCGTGGTTGTCGACATCGGCGCGAGCCTGCGTCTGTTCGGCGGTCTGCTTGCGGTGTGCCGCCAAGCCAAAGCGATCCTCGATGCGATCGGGCTGACCGCACGCATCAGCGCGGCACCGACCGGGCAAGGTGCATGGTTGCTCGCGAAGCACCGCAACCGGCGCGTCCTCAAGATCAACTCGCTTGAGCGGCAACTATCCGCATTGTCATTGCTGTCAGTGCCGGAAACACGGCCGTTCGCGGACTGGTTCACGGGACTTGGCTGCGAAACGATTGCCGATGTGCGACGGCTTCCGCGTGCCGGACTGCAACGCCGTTGCGGCGAGCACCTCCTTGATTCGCTGGACCGCGCTTTCGGCACGGCACCTGAACTCTTTGACTGGCTGGAACTGCCGCCGACGTTCTCTGCCCGGATTGAAATGCCCGACCGCATCGAACATGCGGAAGCGGCGCTCTTTGGCGCGCATCGCCTCATCGTCCAGCTATGTGGCTGGCTGTGCGCAAAACAGCTGGCGCTGACAGGCGCAACCCTCCTGCTGGAGCACGAGCGCGGCAGACAGGCGATTGAGCCGACGCCAATCGAAATCGCGCTGGGCGAGCCGACCTGGCGCGAGGACCATCTTGTCCGGCTCATCAGCGAGCGCCTTGGACGGATCGAACTGACCGCGCCAGTCATAGCACTGCGGCTCGATGCGGCCAATGTGCAACCTGCGGCGCCCGCATCGGACACGCTGTTTCCGGAACCTGGCGGCTCAGCTGAGGATCATGCGCGTCTGGTCGAATTGCTGGTTGCACGGCTCGGTGAAGAAAACGTACTCCGCCCTGCCCCAACCGCGGATTACCGGCCTGAGATTGCCAATCGGTGGGTGCCTGTCGCCAGCGCATCGAAAGGCACAGTGCTGCCTGAAGGGCTTCCGCGACCCACATGGCTTCTGGCAAAACCGGTGCGTCTTTTCATGCGTAAACACCGGCCGTTTTATGGCTCGCCACTGCGCATGGTGTCGCCGGGCGAACGCATCGAGGCTGGGTGGTTTGATGGCGAACTGGTGACCCGGGACTACTTCGTCGCCCAGGGCGAAGACCAGAGCTGCGTCTGGATATACCGCGAGCGAGTCAGCAGTCGCGACGCGGAAGAAGACCAGCGGTGGTTCCTGCATGGCCTGTTCGGATGACACGCCATGGACTCCACCTTTTCCACCCTGCCGGCGTATGCCGAGCTGTTCTGCTTTTCCAACTTCACTTTTCTGCACGGCGCTTCCCATGCGGAAGAACTGGCTGAGCGCGCGGAGCAGCTGGGCTATTCAGCACTGGCCATCACGGACGAGTGCTCACTGGCCGGCGTCGTGCGCGCACACGTTGCAACGAAGGAGGCCAGGCTGCCATTTATCGTGGGGTCCTACTTCCATCTGGCGAACGCTGACGGATCGCCCGCGTTCGGGCTGATTCTCCTCGCGAGAAACCGCGAAGGATACGGCAACCTGTCTGAACTGATTACGCTCGCCCGTACCCGCGCACCGAAGGGCGAATACCGCCTGACGCCGCAGGACCTCTCGCGACCCGACAGGGAAAACCGACACCTGCGCGGCCTGCCCGACTGCCTGGCCATTCTTGTACCGGACTTTCCGGCGAAAGAAGACGTGCTGGCGGCGCAGGTCGAATGGCTCGATGAGACATTCACGGGCCGCGCCTGGGTGGGACTTGTGCTGCACCAGCGTGCGATGGATGACATCCACCGCGGCTCGGTCGAGTTTGTCTCGCGGAATCACGACGTCCCGGTTGTCGCGCTTGGCAACGTCGTCATGCATGTGCGCTCGCGCAAGCCGCTGCAGGACACCATGACCGCTATCCGCGTTCGCAGGCCCGTGCATGAGTGCGGCTATGACCTGACACAGAATGCCGAGCAGCACCTGCGTTCCAGACTGCGGCTCGCTAACCTGTACCCCGACGACGCACTTGCCGCAACCATAGATATTGCAGGCCGCTGTACTTTTTCACTGGATGAACTGCGCTACGAGTATCCCGACGAACTCGTTCCAACCGGATTCACCCCCGCCGCCTATCTGCGGCAGGAAACGTACATTGGCGCACAACGACGCTTTCCGTCCGGTATTCCGCACAAGGTGCAGGAACAGATTGAGCATGAACTGGAGTTGATAGCGGAGCTGCAATACGAGCCGTACTTTCTCACGGTGTACGACATCGTGCGCTTTGCACGTAGCCAGCACATCCTCTGCCAGGGGCGAGGCTCCGCGGCCAACTCTGCCGTCTGCTATTGCCTCGGCGTAACCGAGGTGGACCCGGCTCGCGGCAACATGCTTTTTGAGCGTTTCATCTCGAAGGAGCGCGGCGAGCCGCCGGACATCGATGTCGACTTTGAGCACCAGCGTCGCGAAGAGGTCATCCAGTACATCTATCGCAAGTATGGCCGCGACCGCGCAGCAATCGCGGCGGCAGTCTCGACATACCGACCGCGCGGTGCGCTGCGTGAAACCGGCAAGGCGCTCGGCGTTGATCCCCAGATCGTTGACGTCGTCGCAAAGTCGCACCACTGGTTTGATACGAGTCAGGATCTGCTTGCGCGATTCAGGGAATCCGGCCTCGACCCGGAAAAACCGCTTATTCAGGCATGGGCGAAGCTCGCATCGCAACTGCTTGGCTTCCCGCGACACCTCTCCCAGCACTCGGGTGGCTTTGTCATCAGTCGCGGCAAGCTGACGCGTCTCGTGCCTGTCGAGAATGCCGCCATGGAGGACAGGTCTGTCATCGAGTGGGACAAGGACGACCTCGAGGCGCTCGGCCTCCTGAAAATCGACGTCCTCGCACTCGGTATGCTCTCGGCTATCCGCCGAACGCTTGATATTGTGTCGGAGCAGCGTGGCGAGCGATTCGAAATGCAGGACATCCCGGCGGAGGACCCTGCGACCTACGACATGATTTCGGCTGCAGATACAGTCGGTGTGTTCCAGATCGAATCGCGTGCCCAGATGAGCATGCTGCCGCGGATGCAGCCCCGGACGTTCTACGATCTCGTGATCGAGGTGGCAATCGTCCGCCCGGGTCCGATTCAGGGTGGCGCCGTGCATCCCTACCTGCAGCGGCGCCAGGGATTCGAGCCCGTCTCCTATCCCAGTGACGCACTGAAAACCGCACTTGGACGAACCCTGGGCGTGCCGATCTTTCAGGAGCAGGTGATGCAGGTCGCGATTCTTGCGGCCGGCTTTACCGCCGGTGAAGCTGACCAGCTGCGTCGGGCGATGGCGGCCTGGAAACGTAAAGGCGGACTGGAAAAATACTACGACCGGATCGTTCATGGCATGCAGGAGCGCGGCTACGATCTCGCCTTCGCCGAATCCATCTTCGAACAGATCAAGGGCTTTGGCGAATACGGTTTTCCGGAAAGTCACGCGGCCAGTTTTGCGTTGCTTGTGTACGCGAGTAGCTGGTTGAAGTGCCACGAGCCGGGGGCGTTTCTGGCGGCGATGCTGAATTCACAGCCGATGGGTTTTTACTCGCCGTCGCAGCTCGTGCAGGACGCACAACGGCACGGCGTCAAAGTCCTGCCCGTCGACGTAACAGTCAGTAGCTGGGACTCCGCACTGGTCAACCTGCCAGGCGCCGGAAGGCCGGCCGTCCGGCTCGGCATGTCGCTACTGCGAGGCATGAAAGACGGCGCTGCGGAACGCATCGGGAACGCGCGCGCGGTGCGGCCATTTGAAAGCGTCAACGACCTTGCCCGCCGCGCGCAACTGGACCGCAAGGATCTTCATGTGCTGGCAGATGCCAACGCTTTCGCCTTCCTCGCCGGTAATCGCCGTGAAGCGCTGTGGCAGTCCGTTGCGGCGGTACCAGATAAGGACATGCTCGCGACAGCAGCCGTTCAGGACGAGACGCCAGCGCTCGGTGCACCAACTGAGGCCAACGACATCGTTGCTGATTACCGTTCAGTCGGCCTGACGCTGGGCCGACACCCCCTTGAACTGCTCCGCCCGCAACTGCTCGCCAACAGGCTGATGCCGGCGTCGACGCTGCGCACCTCTCGCGATGGGCAACTCACGCGTGGCTGCGGGCTCGTCACCGTGCGTCAGCGTCCGGGCACGGCCAAGGGCGTGATGTTCGTGACGCTCGAGGACGAGACCGGCAACGTGAATGTCATCGTGTGGCCCAGTCTGCTTGAGAAGCAGAGAAAGGAATCGCTCGGCGCATCGCTACTCGCCGTGTATGGAACGTGGCAATGCCAGGGTGAGGTTCGACATCTGGTTGCGCAGCGCCTTGTCGATATGTCTCACCTGCTTGGCGGCCTGATTACTGCCAGCAGAAACTTCTGCTAAGGGGATTGGGGAAGTGCGTATCATGACAGCATGAAACGGAGGCACCATGTGCTACTCGGCTCAGATCCAGGCGGACTATCGAAAATTTGTGCGCACCTTCGGCGCCCTGATGGACATCCACGAGTTCGCGCGTCTGTTTTTCGAGCGTGCCGAGGGCATCAGCAAGGCAAAAATACCGAAGGCCATGGAAGACGCTTTCGCCGAACCACAGAATGAAGCAGAGCGCGAAATCAACGCGCTCATCAGCCGCTTCAATTCGGCACAGGCGACGAAGCTTGAGCAGGACCTGTTCAAGCAGCGTAAGCGGCTCGCAGACGCGGAACGGTCACTCCAGACAAAGACAACGAAAGCAGCCACCGAAAGTCAGCGCATCGCGACCGATAAGATTACCTGGGCACGAGGCAAGCTTGACGACTTGCAGCGAACCGAGCCGAAGCCGCGGGATTCGCGGATTTTCCCCGGACATTACGCGCCCGTGATGGTCATCGAAGACGGGCAACGCATCGTGAAGCCAATGCGTTATCAATGTCGCATTGCTGGCAAACCGGCGGTCTACGATGTCAGATACCCCGGCACATACAACGCCCGACGCGACAATCTGGAAGGATTCTGGCGACCCTGTTTCGGATACACGCATGGGGTAATGCTGGTCGACGTCTTTTATGAAAATGTGAGCAAGGCGAAGTTTGAGGGCACTCTGTCCGAGACACACGACCAGGCCGAAAACATCGTCCTGGAATTTCGTCCGGACAACGGCCAGCTTATGCATGTCGCCTGTCTGTGGTCTCGGTGGAGCGCACCGGGTGAGCCAGATTTGCTATCTTTTGCGGCCATAACCGACGAGCCGCCGCCAGAGGTCGCGGCGGCGGGTCATGACCGCTGCATTGTTCCGATAAAGCCTGAGAGGATCGATGCATGGCTGAGTCCGAACGCATCGGACCTCGAGGCGATGTACGCGATACTTGACGACAGGGAACATCCGTATTACGAGCATCGACTTGCGGCATAGCCATGGGCCAGGCGAACGTCGGTGGTGGGGGACGATGCGTGCGTCCGTGGTCGCGGCATTGGCGGCAATGGCGTCGTAGTTGTCGCGTACTGAATTACTGACGCACCCCCACGCACCGAGGCGCCTGCTCTCTCTCAGGCACTTTGCATTTCAGCGCAGGTCGCGGAACGCCTCACTTGCGCTAGACTGGCTTGAGGAACCGGAAGGAGGAATGGATGATACGCAGGACGCTCAATGCCTCGCAGCTTCAGCAGGAGGTCAACCGGCGAATCCATCGACTGCAGGAAATCGTCGAGGATGGCGTGAAGATTCATGTGCCGCGGCCGCAGTTGCAAGAGGCTGACAAGACAGGCTGCAACTGGAACATGACCCACTTCGGCAACGCGGTCGGCTTCGAGCGCGACATCGAGGGCGTGCTCAAGGGCGTGCGCGCGGAATACAACCTCAATACCGAAGTGAAAGATACCGGCAACCCGTTTGCAGACTAACCGCGAAAGACAAAGATTCCCTGCTCGTTCTTGATGGCGTGGGTACTAGTGGTGCGCATATCTCAAATGGTCTACCTGCGACGTCCCTATCGCAGATATTCTTCTCTTGAACCTATGCGGTCTACATTCATATGGAAAGGATGACCGGATTTGCGGCCCGCGACAACGGCGATCTGTGGTCGGGGGTAGACTCGGTAGCCGATGAGACCGGGGATAGCCCTGTCGCTTCAAAATGTACGACCCGGATCCGGTCGGCACGAACGGGCGTCGTGCACCGGCCGGTTGGCTACATCGTCGACCCACACCAGACGGTCAGCGGAGGCTGCCCGGATGACAGAAAAACCTCACTCAGAGCGACCTTGCCACTGTGAGCTTCACAGTCGAAGCAGACGGTGTATGTCGTGGAAGTGAATGTCGCTAAAACGACCAGCGCCATCCACCGCATAGTCCAAAAAAGCTTAATGTGCGCAAATTTCCGAATCTTGAGACGACCCCAAGTACGTAAGCGACGAGCGAACATCGCCAAACGGCCCTGCTGCCGCCGGGCGCGCTATTAGGGGTTCAACGGCAGGTCACGGAGTGGCCCGGTCATCCAAGCCGGCTTCTCGGGGACAGCACTTCGGCCTTGGACGACGTTCAGGTGAAAGTAATCCTGTGCCACCACGCCGGCATATCGTCGCGTTGAGCAAGAACGACCCCCTTTTTCACAACCGCAACGGGATGATGCGTGCGACCTCCACCGTCACGTTCGCCCGTGTTATCAAAAAACATCGCTAGCGGCGCGATTTGCAAGGCCTTACCGGCGTTCTCGAAGACGCGCGGAAATCGCGCTTGCTGGACATCGATCGGTACATCATGGCCGCCTGCTGAGACACGCGTGCGCACACGCTGTTCCGCAAGATTAATGTCATCAAGCCCAACGAATAGCATCACCACGAAATAGCCTGCATCGACCCCGCGCGAAAGCTCTGCCAGCTTGTACCCTTGCGTGTCAGAAAAGACGGTCTCGTATACGAAGTGCCATTGCATTCCAACTGACGCGGTCAGCATCAATGCGCGCCGCTTAGTTGCCTCTGCTTGAGCAAGACGAGCTGTCTCTGGGGTCTGAGGGGCAGCTGGATTTTCCTGTGCGGCTTCATTCAATTCGCGTTCGATCTCGTCAGCGTTGATGTATTCAGCCTGCCATGCACCCTCCAGCATTGGTTCGAGCACCTCACGCCAAAGCGTGGTCTTACCTGCCCCATTCGGACCGGCAATCATGACCATCAATGGCTTATCTTCTGCGCTGGTGTGGAGCTCGTCCAGGAAGAAGTTTAAAAGCTCGTCACCACTCAATCGAGATTCATCCCAAATTTGTTTGAGTTCTTTCGAAGGTTTTCGATCCCTTTCTTGAGAGCAGTACGTCGTTCTGCCTGATGTTGTTGCACGCGCGTGCTCGGTGCTGTTGCCTTCGCGAGGAGCTCATACGCTCGTGCAAATTCATATGGACTCAGATCCTCCTGGCAAAGCATCTGGAAGATTGTAGTGTCTTGGCCAGGAATTGGTTCAACGAGATATTTCCCACTCAATGGAGTGTACTCGCGCCACTGCTGTGCGAGTTTGTGAAGACTCCACAAGCGGTTCCGGTTGGATTGATTGAGCTTCTCTAGCAATTCTGTACGCATCCAGGCGTACACAGTAATACGTTCAATGTGCAGAACTTGCGCGAGTTGCGTGACATTCAAACCAAATGCTTCACGTAGCTCGTCCACCATCCTCGCGGGCGTCGTCAGTGACGGTTCTGACTGGTGACTGTCGGAGCCGAGCTTGAACGGCAGAGGTATTGCAGCATTGATAGCTGTACCTCGGTATTGCGCAGGTTTCTCAAAGCAGATCGTGACAGTGGTCAGTGCCGTTCCAACGTCGACTGCAATTGCAGTTACATGACATACCGAAGTAGCACCAGATTTGCGCCACATTGCTTCCGGACCAATCATCCTGGCCAACTTCGCATCGCGCTCCGTAGCGTAGATCATGAGGTTCTTCCTTCAACGTTTGTTGGATTCCATTCCTCTGCAGCTAAAGGAGTAATCATCGCGCGGAACGCGGCAGACACATCGGTGTGCATTTGAGTAAATAGCTTGTCGAGCGCCGCACGGTCCACAGAAAGTTCATTGCCATCAATCCATCGATCACTGTCAATTACTCCGCACTCTGCATGTACAACGCTAGGTGATTCCTGACGTGGGGTAAGCATACCCTGCAAATCCATCGGAAGCGACGGAACCCCAAATCCCCTCATGAACTGTAGGCGCAATCGGCCTTGTGGGTAGGCAACATCCATCATTGAAACATTCAGGTCCGGGCCGCGTAGCGCACCTGGTAATGCCGGTACCCCAGCAAGGTTCCATGGGGCCTTTACGTATTCTTCTGGTTTACGGCCTAGCTGCGGAATAATGAAATCAACGTACCGCAGGCCGAGTCGCATCACTGACGTGACGTCGACATCAGTAAGTGCATCTGTAATTTCGAGCCATTCACTCCTGAACTGACGTGAATCGACGTAAGACGTCACCGCGTAGGTGAGCGAGCCCTGCTGGATTCGCACCATTGCATCCACGTCATTGTTCACGAGGTCATAGATCACCAATGGGACCGCTCTCTGCGGACTCGGCGCTGGAGCATCCAACGTGATTTCAAAGTTCAGAGCGCTTGTCTGGTTGATAGTCGGAAATTTTGATCCGGCCCTTTTTATGATCGCGTCACGCAATTGCTCTGGGGTTGCCGATGCGTTCGGCAGAAAACGAATCTGGGCGAGTACAAAAACCAAGGGCGCGGACGCCCATTGCCCTATCCGGCGGGCGGTGTCGCTTTTCAAGCGGCCTCCTTCTTTGTCGTCCACGAAAATCATTTTACACGACACTTTACACCTTACACACAATCTGACACACTGCATATGTCTTACACGAAATCTAACACTTACACTCAGCCGGGAGTGTGTCATGTCTCACACAGACGACCACAAGCCGAAGTTCATCCTCAATCTCCACGAGGTTGAGCACCCCCACCACGAGCTCAGCTACGCCGAACTCGTCTTCCTCGCCTACCCGCAGGACCCGCCTGCTGATACGTCGGACATTATTTACACGATCACGATCGAGTACATGGAAGGCGAAATCATTTCGTTTGCGCGTGGCGATAAACCCGTGGCTATCAAACAAGGGATGGTGTGCAATGTCCGCAAAACCGGCCGTTCTTGAGTCCGCGCTTGCCCCGTTCGTCGCGGCGGGGCTGCGTGTATCGGTGCAAGGTTCTTACCTGCTTCTGCATGACGTGCCTGTCGTTGACGATCAGCGACAGTTGCGGCTCGGAACTCTCATCGCGACGCTCGTCTACACCGATAGTCAGGTAACGCCGCCTGCCACACATCAGGTGTGGTTCGACGGCCCGTTTCCTTGCTTCGCAAGTGGCGCTCCGCTCGAGCAGTTGCGGCATTCGGAGGTCGCGGGGGGATTAGTCGCGCCCGAGGTTCCGGCCAAATACTTCTTCTCTAACAAGAATGAAGGTTGGACCGGATATGCGACACACTTTGACCAGCTGATGCATTACTGGCGGATCATCACGGATCAGGCGCGCGTGATTGATCCTCAATGCACCCAGCCGTTAGCGGCAGGGTCGGTGCAGGTGGAAGCTCGAAAGGATCCTTTCCGGTATCCGGACGCCTCTTCGACACGCGGCAGGTTTGAGATGGTGTCTCAGAAACTGGCCAAACTCCGCATTGCCATCGTCGGCATGGGCGGAACTGGATCTTATGTACTTGACCAGGTGGCGAAGACACCCGTTAACGAAATTCACCTGTTCGATGGCGACGTGTTCGAAGTACACAATGCGTTTCGCGCACCTTCAGCAGCATGTGAAGCTGATTTCGGGAAGATGAAGGTCGCGCATTTTCGCGACATGTACGATGCGATGCACACCGGCATCGTCGCTCATCCTGCATACATAACCGAGGCTAACGTTGGCTTGCTGGCTCAATTCGACTTCGTCTTTGTATGCATCGACAAAGGGCCGGCACGCAAATTAGTTTGCGCCCATCTCATTGACTGCGGCGTGACCTTTATCGACTGCGGGATGGATATGTCCCTCTCGAAGAAGGAACAGATCTACGGAACTTGCCGCGTTACCATGGCCAGCCCGACCATGCGTAAGCATTTTTTCGAACGCGCTCCGACGATGGAAGACGCCGGCGATGCGCTCTACGACCAGAACATTCAGATCGCCGATGCAAACGCACTTAACGCTATCTTGGCCGTCATGCGGTGGAAGCAACATTTCGGCTTCTACGCAATGAATTGGGATTGGCATCAGCTCGAGTTCGTTACGAACACAATGGCACTCGCACGAAGCGAAAAATCGGAAGACCAGAATGCGACTCCACCAGATCACGCCTGAGCTAGTTGAGCTGGCGCCCCGCGATCTCCAGCCCGGGCGACTTTATATCAGCAACAAATATCGTGCGGCAGTTCACTTATGTTGCTGCGGGTGTGGGGAAAAAGTTGTTACTCCGCTCTCGGCCGCCGAGTGGCAAGCTGAAGTCTCACACGGGTACGCGACGTTGCATCCGTCGATCGGAAACGGAGCGATGACCTGCATGTCGCACTACGTCATACGCAACAACCGTGTGGTCTGGTGCACGCCGTTATCGAAGATGCAGGCTAAAACTGTATTCGCGCGCGACCAGCGCGATCTTCACACGCTACATCGTTCTGCGGACAGCGTTGCTTACACCCGCGACGTAGCACCCTCTACAGAATTGCCGAAAATACTAAAGGTCAACCGGTGGGGACGCTTGCGGGCGATCTGGCGTTGGCTGACCTCCTGAATTTTTGACGTATGCCGAGGTCATTAGGACAACGGTTGTATCCGCCATTTGCTTATCCCGCACTTCCAGAGCAGCGGTCGTGACTGAAGGCAGCTTATTCAGAGGAAGGGCAGCATCGCTTCCACCCGACGACGGACTGGTTCGCTGCCCCCTGATCTTTGTCAGTCAGTTTGCTTATCGCCAACCCAAGCGTGCGTTACGACAGCGACCCTCGTGGTAATTCAAAACTGAAAAGGTCAGCCGCCCGAGAGGCGTCGCCCACGACTACGACCGACTTGCTACCCTTAAGTCCGGGCCGTTTCACCGCTATCTCCTCCCGAAAGAAGTTTCGGAAGGTGATCACGTTGTCCTTCCCCTTGTAGCACGTCTCTTTGGAATTCTTCAGTGATTCAGGCACAACCAGGCAGATGTCCTGTCGTCCCATGTCATCAATTGCCTCGGAAGATACACGATCGTCGACTGTCGCGAGAAACAGCGCAGCGTTGAACTTCTCGAGCGTGACCTGTTTCCAGCGTTCCCGCAACGTGGTTTTCGCCGACAACACGGCTGCCTCGTCAAATTTGCGCTCAAGCGACTGGAGAGTTACGAGCGATGGCAGCACGAAGTCTGGCCGGCGCCCTCCGGTCACTGCCTGCTCGTCGAATGGAATACTCCCGTCACGGAGCACTCTCGCAATATGTTGCTCAAACGATCGGCCGGCGCGAGACTTGCGATGCTGGCTTGCACTCAGGAACGTGGCGTCCAGCAGGGGAAAACCGCGGACGACCGCAGTTACAATGTCCTGCCCTTCCGAGGTGACGATGCGAAGGACTTCAGCGGCGCGATGGCGCAACTCGGCCCGTTTGTACAGTGTGTACTCGATATCGCGACTGATCTTCATGATCGCATCGCCAGGATTCTCGATGGCATAAGGATCGAGACTCTGGAGGCCATGTTCGGCGATGAAGATCTGCTGAGCCCCCTCAGCCAGTACGGAAGGCGCGGGCAACCTGGACACCGACGCGATGAACTCGGGAAGGCGCCCTTCGTTGAAGAACCGCGATAGCTCTTCAATCAGTGCTTCGGTTTCGTCCTTCGGCGGCGTCAACGCCTGACGTGGATCGAACAGGCCGAAATGAAAGTCGGCACCCAGATCAAATGCGGATTCGAGAAGTTCCGCGTCTTCACCGCCCGAGTCGATTGTCATCAAACAGTAGCGGCACCCGCTCACTTCCTCCGTCAGCTTGCCGACCATGAGAAGCGATGCAGGTGTCAGCCCGGCAAACTCACTTTTCGGCACGCCGGTCAGATGCATCTCATGACCTTTGTTCGAATAGTGCTTCAGGTTGGATGACTTTATCTCGCCCGTGTCAGGCCACAACGTGCGGACGGCCGCCTCGAAGATATGCGGCTTGCCCGTGTTGACGTTTGCCAGATTGGGGAAAAAGCCGGCTTCGCGAATCTCTCCGGGAATGTAGGGCCCGTTCTGATGACCTTTCGTGCGGTCATCAGCCCAACCGCAGTCGTTTCGCGAGAGTTTCTTGATGAACAAAACCGAACTTCGGCTGATCCACTTCTGGATTTCCGGCCAATTGCCAGCGATCGCCATATCGCGCCCCGTCTCTCAGTTTTTCTCTGTATAGTGCATTCACAGGGAGCGCGAAGCTGCGCGCCCCCTTGACGCTCATGTTTTTCAGACTGTCCGGTCCCTGGAGTCTAGGCCGCGACCATGATTTCACGCGGCGCTGACGGGCGCGACGATAGACGTTTCGCTTCAAGGATCCTCGACCTCATCAGCTTGGCGACAGCAGCAAACACCGGCACGATCACGGAGTTACCAAACTGCTTGTAAGCCTGCGTATCTGACACAGGAATCCTGAAACTGCCCTCTCCCGGACCGTCGTATCCCATCAACCTTGCACATTCACGGGGCGTGAGACGTCGGGGACGGTTACGCAGGTTGTCCGGGTGGAAAAAGTCCTTTCGCGGAGAGAAACCTCTGTCGATCAGGATTTCCGATCCATCCTTGTAGTAACGCGCAGACAGGGTCCTCGTGACATCGGAGCCAGTTACGAGACCGTAGCCAAATCCGTTGCCCTTCGCCTTGTGCTTGATCGAATAGTTGAAGAGGTACTCCCATAGCTTGGGCGTCAGGACGTACTTGTCCTCCACAGCAGGTTCCAGGAGTTCGGCAAGCGACGGCCGTTTCTTCGGAAACTGCTTGCGGATATCGCTAAGTGTGAACCCGTCGTGTACATCGAGATCTTTCCGGAATCCAACCAGCACGATACGTTCACGATGCTGCGGCACAAAGTGCGCACCGTCGACAATCTTTGGATCAGTCGCGCCAGATGCATCGACATCCGCGATCCAGTATCCGAGTTCAAGTAGCGTATCAACGATGATCTTGAACGTCCGCCCCTTGTCGTGACTCTTCAGGTTCTTCACATTTTCGAGCACGAATGCGGCAGGTTGCTTCGCGGCGATGATCCGCGCGACATCAAAGAACAGGGTGCCCTGCGTTTTGCATTCGAAACCATGAACGCGGCCGAGCGCATTCTTTTTCGAAACGCCGGCGATGGAAAAAGGTTGGCACGGAAAGCCCGCAAGCAGCACGTCGTGATCAGGAATCTCCGCGTCAATGTTCTGGTACGCCTGACGCTCGGAGATATCTTCCCGGTCGCTCAGCGTGATCTTGCGAATGTCATCGTTGAACCTGTGATGGGCCGGGTCGCAGTAGTAGTTCGCCTTGTAGGTCCGGACCGCTGGCTCATTCCACTCGCTCGTGAAAACGCACCGGCCTCCCGAACGCTCGAACCCGCGCCGGATTCCTCCGATCCCGGCGAAGAGGTCAATAAAGTCGAAATCGGCTTTCTGGCTCTTCGGCGGTTTTGGAAGCAGATCCTGCAACGCGCAGTATTCAGCGTGACTGAGCCGCATCGACGCCTTGCCGTTCACCCATCGGTTGATCGTTTCCCGGCACCACGAACCCTCGCCTCCCATGTTGAGGTATTCGGCGAGGTATTTCTGGTCGTAAATTTCCAGGGCCTTTTTAACCAGAGCGAGTTCGTTGTTTGTTTTTTGCATATCCGTGGTGCGGGGTGAATTGCGTGACATCCTATCACTCGTTTGACCCAGCGAGCGAGCATATTTACTTCGCTGTTGCCGCCGTCCAAAGAGACAGTTGTCGACCGCCAGGCGGATCGTTGCGATCTGTCCACCGTCATCCGCCGCTTAGCGTCGTTCAGGACCGGGCGTTAAAGACACGAACGGACGAGATGGGTATGATCGATTTCCAAAACGGTCCGTGCCTTCCGCGCTGCTGTCGCACGTCCTCGCGCTCTTGCCTGACATTCATCGTTGCGACCTTGCGTCGCGTTGAGTCGCCAGCATGCGACGGTACTGGTCGTTCTCGAGCAGCAGATGATCGATGCGCTCGCGCAACTGCGTCACCTGACGTCGCAGCGCCTCCGCTTCGGACGAGGCCTGTAAGCGGACCGCGTCGTTCTGCGCTTTCAGGAAGCGCTCGGTACCCTGTAGCTGGTCCGCTACCTTTGCGAGCGCCGCACTACCCGAACCGGCATTTGTAATCGCCTGATGCAACTCATCCAGCAGTCCGGCGATCCGCGTTTCCGCGATCGACGCGCGCATCTCGGCCTGACCGAGATCGCGGCGCAAGCGCGCGTTGTCCTGCTCGAGGCGACCAACACGCGCGTGCGCATCGGCCAGTGACGCCTCTGCGAGCTGTAAGCGCAGGCCCGGTTCGGTTCGCGGGGACGCAGTGTCCTCCCGGACAGTATCCAGCCGTTCCATCTGGGTGGCCAGCCGTGCGCTCATCTGCGCCATCAGCGGCGCGATTGCATCCCGCATGACCGGTTCCAGCGACCGGCGCACCATGTGCGTGTCAGGCATCGCGGAGTTAGCGTCACCCGTCTGCCCGACATGGATCGGAGCGAGCGCCTGGGCACGTGCGATCGCCTTCTGGATAGTCGTCGTGCTCGGACGTCGCGTGACGCCCGTCACCGCCGACAGATCCCGCAGCAGGCGCGCGTATGTTGTCGCGCCATACAGGCGCCCGGTCACCGCACGCACGTCGTCAACCAGGCTATCCAGGAAGCGTGCGTTGTCCAGCGGAAAATCCCGGTCGCGGGCAACGATCGCGCCCAGGATCTCACGCAGTTGCGGGTCGGGCCAGTTCAGGCGGGGGCGCGACACGTTCTACTCCGCTAGACCGGGTGCGGTGAGCTCACCGGGCTCGGACAGCCGGCGGCCATTGATTACCAGCCCCGCGTCCACCGGCACTGCGGGAAAACGGGCGAGCTCAGGCCACTCGTCGAGCCTCACCCAGAGATCCCCGCCTGCGCGCTGGTTCGCGCCAACGATTTGAAGGCAACGCACCGCTTCAGCGGCGGGATTGAACACACGCGCGGTCAGCCGCGCATCATAGTCACCGGCCATCAATTGCAGGCGCGCACCAGCAGGCGCGCCGTCGGATGCCGTCCACCCCGCGTACGCACCGTGTCTGACATGAATCCTGTAGGTCAGATAGTCGAGCCGTGCGAACCCGTTCGCGTCGAGGAGACTTTCGTCCAGCTCGAGAGCGGTATCGAGCAGCGGCGCTTGGCCGCTGCGCTCGATCGCGGCGCGGGTCGCATAGTGCGGCTGCGCGCCGCGCCGGTTTGTTGCGGGCTGGCCCGGTACCCGGTATTGATAAACGGTTGTGATCGCCATACTGCCTTTCCTTGCAAAATTCATCAGTGCGCGTGCGCCTGCGGCCGCGGCTCGTTGATATCACCCTTCATGGAGCGCCGGTGATCGGCCCTGAGGTGCACCCCGAGTGTCTCAATCCTGGTCGCATAGGCGGCCTGGATTGCGGCGCGCAGCCGCTCGCTGATCCAGGTGCGGGCGAGCCACGCCAGTGCTCCGCGCAATGTCGCACTTACGCTGGCGGACGACCGCGCCGTCATCGTCAGATCGCTCATGTGCGGCCCCTTCCCCCATTCGCCATCTCGCCGGTCACTGTCGCGCGGTCGAACAGATGGAGCACCGCTCGCGCCACCTGCTGTGAGATCAGCGCGAGATTCTCGTCCGGCCGGCTGCGCTGTTCGACCTGCAGTTTGGGATGAATCAGGTTACGCGACGTGCGCAACGCGTCGGCGTGTCTGCGCAGGGACGGGTCGATGTAATCCAGTTCGCCGGCCACCTTGATGAGATCGACCAGCGACCATTCGGCCACCGGCTGTTTCTCGCCGCGCCTTCTCGGATCCCGCGGTGCGGCCTTGGCCGTCATCGCGGCGACTTGATTGCGCCCCAGCCATGCGTGCAGCACCGCCTCGATGATTGCGCCGTACAGCGCAGTCGCGGCCAGCCACGCCCGGGCGCCTTGGCACCGCGCCGCTTCGTCCCAGAAAAACCGCAAGGTGTCGGCTTCCGCAGGCGCGAGCCCCAGCTCCTCGAACGGCGGCCACTCGGGCTCCACGGGCGCCAGAATGGTCGCCGGCGGACGCAGGCCGAGCCGCGGTATCACATCGTGCGCATATTGGCGACGCCCGTCCGCGGTCAGCATGAGCCGGAACGGCCAACCAAGCAGGTCATGGTCATTACGGCGGACCAGGCCGCGAGCGATCAGCGCACCAAGCGTGGCATCGCAAACCGTTTCACCGAGGCGAAACAGGTAGATGCCAAGGGCGGCCTCGACGAGGCCGCCACTCGCCAGCGGGTCGCGCTCGTCCCCGCCGCTGCCGATCACCGCGATGATCAGGTCCTCGGCCGAGGCGGTTTGCGACACAAGCGCCGGATGACGCCGCCCGCGTTGCTGCCAGCGCATCTCGCGGGCGATCTGCCCGGCACGGGTCGATTCCCAGTACTCCTGGACATCGCCGCCGAAACCCTCCCGCCGCTGTGCGAAACCGTCGGCCGCCAGGCTCAGGAGCGCCGCGATGACCGCCGCCGGCTCGAACGGCCACGTCGCCTCGACCTCGCGGATGCCTTCGAGCACAACTCCGCTCCCTATGTTGCCGGCGGTGAACATTTCATGCTCGTGCGATGAAGCAAAAGTAGCAGCGTTTGGGAAGTAAAAGTCCCAACACCCAATTTGACAACCAAAGACGGCGGCGCCAGGCGGCGGCCTTGGGTGCACCGGCGTGAAGGCAGCGAAAGTTGTAGAAGTCAGCCGGTCGCGGATCGTCGGCCGGCGCCCTCGATGAGTTGCCACGGAGATTCCCGTCACCATGCGTCTCGTCCATCAGCTTTGGAGCCGTTCCTGGACCTGTCGGTCGGGCGGCGCTCGCTAGCCGGTCACCGCACCCAACATGGATCCCTTGCACCGCTTCGTCGCACAGTGGCACGCGTAGTCGGCGACCAGTTCGGGAGTGATCGCTTCATCGAGCGTGAGCCCATAGGCGATAAACAACTCGTCTCCGGGCAGCACGTCCCGGATCGTCTCGATAAAAACGCGCCCCCGCTCATCCTCGATCGCCTCACAGTTCGGCCTGCACGAATGGTTCAGCCAGCGGGCACTGTTGCCACCCATGCTGCCGTCAATTACGCGTCCGTCAGCAAGGCCGAAGAGAAACGTGTGCCCGGGCGTTCCAGAACGCTTGTGCCTGGCAGCGGCCCGCCGCCAGGAGGTGACTTCACCGCGATATTCAAGGATCCGCGCGCCAGCGGTGATAGCCTGCAGCGCGAACACGCCCCGCCCATGAACTGAAGATTTTCTGACCGCCACACGCCGCACTTCCGGACTCCTGGTTCGTTGATGGCAGCGAGCATAGCGGGCGCTGCGTGGCACCGCAACTGCCCTGTGTCATTCAGAACAGTGTGGTCTGACGGGGGTCCCGTGGTGGCGGGCGGGAAACGGCAGTACGGCCAGGTCGACGGTTGCGGCCACGACGATTCCGCACCCGCTGCAGGTGGGCCAGCATCAGGCAGCCCGCTATCCCATCATGAAACGCAACGCAAACAGACCGGTTTCGCCGTGCGCACACGGTCTGGTCGCGCAAAACGACAGTCGCAGACCCCGCGACTTCGCGCGCGCAATCATCTGCGTGCGGCTCATACCGTGCCAGCAGTCAGCGATGAACGCCTTCACCGTCTCGGGCAACGACTCATGCGCGATGCCGGCGGGGAGCGTCAGCCCGGTGAGCAGATAGATATCAGCCATGCAGCGACTTTCCGGAATGCAGTGATCTCTGTTTATACCGCTTTTTTTCGACGTATCCCCGGTTTGGCCTGTTTGGCCGTGCCCGCCGCGCGCGGCGGGCGGGTCGCACGCCGTGCGTTCCCGCCCCTGGAAGGAACAGCGGACCGGTGCGCGTCTCTCGCATCCGCTTGTGCATCCCGTGTCGCGATGAGCTCCGTCTGCAGCCGCGTGTTCTCCGCCTGAGCCGCATCAAGCCGCCCCTGCAGCACGCCTGTCTGATGACGCGCGTCGCCCAGTTGCGCCTGCAGGGTGTCAACGGCCCGGCGGTGGTCCGCATCCTTGCGGTCCGCGCGGCGTGCGGCTTCGTCGACCTCTTTCTGCAGCTTCGCCGCATGCCCCCGCTCGCGGTCAATCTCCAGCAAGGCGCGTTTCTCGGACGCCCTGAGCCGATCCCCGGCCCGTTCGGCTGCTTCGCGCTGCTTTTCCAGATCCCGCGAAAAGCCTTCCCTCACTTCCACGAGTTCGCGATCGCGCCCAGCCAGCGCGTCCCTGAGTCGCGCGAGCTCCGCTTCGAATGACTGTCGCTGCGCGTGGCCTTCAGCGTGTGCCTTTTCCAGCTCCCGGACCTCGACCTGCGCGGCCAGCAGCGCCGCGGTGCGCTGTTCGAGCGCGGTCTCGGTGCGACCCAGCTCGTCGCGGGCGACGACGACCGACTGTTGCGCCTCGACGCGTTGTGCTTCGAGTTCTTCGCGCAACGCACCGAGCGCGGCCTCCGCTGACACGCTCGCGCGCTGCCAGAGCGTGGCGACCAGTTCGCCGGCGGCCGCCCCGAGATCGGCGGGCAGGTCGGGATGGTCGATGCGTACGCGGCTTTTTTCGCGCAGCTCGGCCCAGAATTCACCGAGGACCTGGGTCGGCGTGCTCATGCTGCCCCGCTTCACCAGCTGGTAGAGGCGGTTCGCGGTCGGCGTGATGCCGAAGCGGAAGAACAGCAGCGCGCAGACCTCGCGGTACAGCTCGCGGGTTTTCGGGAACGCCACCTTCAGGCGGTCGATCTCGGCGGCCAGCGCGGCGTCGGGGGACAGGAGGTCACTCATGAGGATTTTGACGGGGTGGTTTCTGTCTATATTACTACGTAAACCGATACAGATCTAACGCCCTCTTCCTGTAATTTTGACATTATTACTATAATGTTGATAAGTGCGCGAGTTGCGCGACAACCGTCGCGTGACACCCTGAGCCAGATCCGCCGCGTGCCCGACCATGAAAACTGCTCTGACCGCCCTGCGTCCGATCGATGCACTGGAACTATCCGCCGAGCTCGATGGGGCGGCACGGCACCAACCGCGCGAATGGCCAGATGCAGGTCGCCGCTAATACGGATCTCGACGCAATCCGCGCATGGCCCGCTTCATCGATACGAAGACGACGTTCGACAACTACCGCAAGGAAGCCGAACGGCTGCTGCTGTGGTCCACCCTGCAGATGGCGAAACCGCTCTCCTCGCTCACGCACGAGGACCTCCTTGTCTACCAGCACTTTCTCGCCGATCCGCAACCTGCCGCGCGGTGGACCGCGGATGGCGGCCGTTCTATGGCCCCCTGTCGGAATCAAGCCAGCGGCAGGCGATGGTGATCCTCAACGTCATGTTTGCGTGGCTGGTGCAGGCGGCGTATCTGGCCGGCAATCCCTTGTCGCTGTCGCGCCAGCGCGCACGACGGGCCCGGCCACACATCGTCCGGTATCTGTCGCCCGAACTGTGGCTCGAAGTCAAAACGTTCATCCAGGGCATGCCCAGTGAGACCCGTCGCGAGCGCGAACATCACGCACGCGTGCGCTGGCTTTTTACGCTGCTTTATCTGGGTGGCCTGCGGATCACGGAGGTGGGCACGAATACGATGGGTCGCTTCTTTCGTCGTCCTGACAAGAACGGCAAGGATCGCTGGTGGCTCGAAGTGATGGGCAAAGGTGGCAAGGAACGGCTGGTGCCCGCCACCACGGAAATGATGACGGAGCTTGGCGCGTACCGGCGAACCCGCGGGTTGCCAGCACTCCCCTCGCCGGGCGAGGACACGCCGCTCGTGCTGCCGGTCGGCCAGTCACGCAAACCGCTCACGCGCGCCGCTTTGCACCGGATTGTGAAGGACGTCTTCAGCGGTGCAGCCGAAGCATTGCGTGCACGCGGCGAAGACCATGCGCAGCGCGCAGACCGCCTCGAGCAGGCATCGGCGCACTGGCTACGTCATAGTGCAGGGTCACATATGGCGGATCAGCAGGTCGATCTGCAACTCGTGCGCGATAATCTCGGGCATGGGTCACTGACGACAACCAGTCAGTATCTGCACATGGACGATGATCGCCGGCATCGCGAAACCGACGAGAAACACCGGATCGACTGGTAACGCTCGACGCGACCCGGACGATAACGGTCGAGGGCGTGCGGAAACTGTTTTCTTATCGCTCAACACAAGCCCACCGGCCTGATCGATCGAGTTTGATAGATCGGGCGCACGCTAACGTAACGTATTGAGCGCAACAAAGCCCCTCGGGGCCTTAGCTTTCAGCCATCCTCATCGCCTTTATCGCCCCGTCAACCCCAAGTATATTCATGACGCGCTTCAGGTTGTAGGCCAGTACCTGAAGACTCATTTCAGTGCTCACCCTTCCGAGCGTCCGGGTCAGGAAGTGCGTGGCGCCCATCCAGTGCTTGAGCGTACCGAATACGTGCTCAACGGTACTTCTGCGGATGATCATTGCATCTGGCTTCCGCTCAAGCCGACGCTGCATGGCTTCCAGCACGTGTTCGTGTTCCCACCGTCGGATTCGACGATAGTCGCTGGGAGAACATCTCTCCTTGAGATGGCAACGCGGGCAGGCACTGGGCCAGTAGACCTGCAGAGTCATGTCATGCTCAACAGTCGTGAATCGACGAATTGCACGCTCGCCTGCGGGGCATTGATATTCATCGCTCCTCGCAACGTAGACGAAGTCTCGCTTGGTAAAGAGCCCCTTCTTCCCTTGATGCGGAAGTGAGCGGTTTAGGGACATACGTTTTGATGCCGGCAAGCTCGCACGCACGGATATCCGGGCCGCTGTAGTAGCCCCGATCAGCCAGGACTTTCAGCTTCGCCTTACCCATCGTGTTCTTCGTCGATAAAGCCATCCTGCTGAGTTGCCCGTGATCGCTTCCGATATTCATCACCTCGTGCTCAACAATCAGGTGATGTTTCGTGTCCACGGCGGCCTGAACGTTGTAGCCGACCGTTCCGGTTCTTTTGCCACCGCTGGTCATGGAACGAGAATCCGGGTCGGTAAGCGACAGCTGTCCGTCCGGTTCTTTCTTCAGCTGCGCTTTGATTTGCTCGATCTCACGCATCCGCTGGCGCAACAGAGCGATCTTCTCGTACAGGCGCACGGTCTTCACATCGAAACCTGTCGGACTGGTCCGGTCTGCGGTTTCAATCATGTCGAGATATCGCTGAACGCTTTCCTCAATCTGCTGCTGACGCTTGTCGATCTTGCCTGCCGTGTAGTTCCTGTCACGGCTGTTCACAGCCTTGAACTTGCTGCCGTCGATGGCCACCATGTCACTGGATAGCAGCTTCAACCCGCGACACAGTTCGACGAAACGGCGGCACACGTCGCGAATGGCTGGGCCGTTGTCGCGACGAGAGTCGGCGATCGTCTTGAAGTCTGGTGCCAGACGTCCTGTCAGCCACATCAGTTCGACATTACGCTGGCATTCGCGCTCAAGACGCCGGCTCGAAGGTACACGGTTCAGATACCCGTAGATATATAGATCTTGAGCATCACGCCAGGATGATAGGGCGGGCGGCCCGTGAGCGCCGGCGTGGTGCCGCTGAAACCAAGTTCCGCAGGGTCCAGTTCGTCGACGAAGGCATCGATGACCCTGACCGGATTGTCCTGTCCGATGTAGTCATCGACGGATTCGGGAAGTAGTGCGACCTGCTTGCGGTCATCGCCTTCAACGAATCGCTTCATGAGTCACCTGATCTCAGTGCGTTGATTCAGTTTAGGCGATCATTGCGTTTTCACACGCCCTCGGCCAGAGGGCGATTCCGGCGCCACTATCCCGCTCCCCCGGCCGGCGACAACTCAACGTTTGATCAGGAAATCGTCGGCCGTGAGTCTGACCACTTCGCCCGGATGCAGACGGACTTTTCTTTCGGCGACCGCGACAATGCGACGCCGTCCGTCAGCAAAAGCCTTGAGCATGCGGACCTGGTCAGCACCGGCGGGTAACCAGAATTGCGCTTCGAGCGCTTCCCGCGTGATCGCACAGGCAACCTCGCTGCGCTGACCTGCCAGGCGAAATGAGATTTCGCGTCGGTCCGCCGTCACGGCTGGCATCAACTCAATAAGGTCCATGATTAGCTCCCAAATCCAGCTGCGACCTTGCAACCTGCTGTCCCTTTTCCCGGAATGTAGCAGAACAGGCGGCGAACATGTGCCGCGCAGGCGCCCTGCCGTGTAGCCCGCTGCGGGCCTGATGGAAAACTGTAGTGGTCAAGCCTCTTTGGACACCAACAAAGGGGTTTTTCAATAAATCGAAGTTTCGTACCGCAATGGCGGCAGATTGTTTGCCGCCGAATGAATGCGCCGGTAGTTGTAGAAGTCTGCGATGCCGCCCTTGACCTGTTCGTCCACCGGACTGCAATGGTGCGAAGGATGTCTTCCGCACGTATCGCTAGTCTTAGGGGTTGTTCAATAACGAAGAAGCCGGTCGACCGCGTGTTGATCGGGTCGGCCCGACGCCGTCGTCATCGGTGGCAGCGTGCACAAACCTCATAGAAGCGCTCAAGGCTCGCAGCAAAGGACGAAACCGGCTCCCGATAGTATCCGTCCTCGGTGGCATACGCGCCGATCTGGAATAGCGCCTCATACTTCTGCTGTCGAGGATCTACTAACGCCTGATCGCCTTGCGGGCACTCGGAAACGTACCGCCCACCGTCGGTAAACTCCCACGTACTGGGTGGCTGACTCTCGTGCGGCAATCCGTCCTCGTCGTTGCATTCGAGGCAGGAAATAGAAATGGCGGGGTTTTCACAAAAAATAACTCCTGGGGCGGTGGTGTTAGCGTAGCTGACCGGAGAAGGGCTTGAAACAAAGAAGAAAGACTTTTCCGTCAAAAAAGAGGCCCGCCTTACGAGGTCGGCGGGCCGAAAATTCGAGGGATGGAGTTCGCCCTGAGAGATGCGGTCCCTCGAATGGCGTCGGAGAGTGTAACCAGCCGAATCCCAGTTTTCCTCCACCCGGCCGAATAGTTCCACCACTTGACGGAACCGCACAAGAAAAAGCCCACCGACGCGAGCTGGCGGGCTGAAAAGACAATTACATAGACCTGATGCCGAAGCCTGATGCAGCAATGGCCGCTCGCAATCTGGCCGTCGCTTTCGAGCATTACAACGAAAGGCATCCGCATAGCGCGCTGCGATACCGCTCGCCATGCGAGTTCCGGCGCAGGACCGATTCATCGACCTTGGTCTGAGGTGGTGCGCGGTATTACAGGGGCGACTCCAATCAGCTTCAGAGACCTGGTATGTTTAGACCGGTCTAGTCTGGCTACGCCCTTTTTCGTGTCCCCTTCGGTCAAGAGCATGACCGCAGCCGCCGCATGCGTCCGCCGCCAGCTCCGAACGACTAAGCTTAGCTTCGGTCGTTGGAGGCTCGCCTATCTCAAGCCAAGCCCACCCTCAATCTTTCAGCCTACTGATCCCTCGGGCGGCAGATTCTTCCTCGTGGACACCTTCAATATCGCGCGTTATGGATCACGTCAGGGACTACTCGTGTGAGGATCGGGAAACGCCGCAGATACCGTCGCTCCAGAAGCTAAATGACAGCCCCGCGCATGCTCCGGTCCATCCACGATGGTAGCCGCGGTCCACCGCCGTGGACGAAATAAAATTCCGCTACCGACGGACAATCACTTGACGTTTGCGAGGAAATCATGCCGTTACCAAAGGTAGACAATTTCATCAAAAACCAGCGAAACGGCGTCACATACAACATCTGCGCCTATCGCAAACTTTCAGCTGAAGAGATGACGCGCGCAATGCAAGTCTTCATTCAGCAACAAGGTGAGCGTCAATCGAAGCAAGGATCAGTCGTCAAGATCTTCTCGCTGGTCGGTCTTTTCGACCATTAGTCGTGGTGAAGCCCCAGACGCAAGTTAGCGGAAGTCGGGCAGAACGAGCGGCCGGTTGTGCCGCTAACTGTCAAAGCACCTGAGCGTCGCATGATGATGCATCGTTTTTGCCCATCCAATCAGGCTCCGACTGCATCTGAACGTACGGCGCCCGCTAGTCGAGCATTGAAAGAAGATCTGCAATGCTCGTGTCAGGCAATCGCTTGGCAAGCATGTCCCAAAAGATCACAGCGTGCATCGCGCTGGCATCTTCGGCCGTTTTCCACTCGCGCGCTCCGACGATAGAATCGGCCGTTTCGCGAGCGGCGGAAACAATTGTCTGAATGTCTTGTTTGTACATGAACTTGTTAACGTTCGTGCGCAAAGCTTTGTTAGCCTCAAGCACATTCGTTTGCTAAGATTTTTTCTACCTCAACCCTGCTTGAGACAACCCCTGTGGGCGAACAACAAGCTGAACGAGGCGCTTTACATCATACAAGCGCGCCGCGTGCGCAAAAAGGCAGGAAACTTCTTACTCGCAAACCCGGGCAAATCGCGCACGAACACCGAATGAACGATCGCAGAAGGCACGCGCCCAAAAGGGCACAATGCGTTGGTTCGCGTGGCTCCCTATCGTCGGTTAGTCCGGAAGGCGATCGACAGGTTGAAAGCGTGAGCCCATAACGACGCTCTGTCCTCCTACCCGTAATCGCCAGGTTCCGCGCCAACGGGGAGAGTCAAGTCGGCTCGCAAGTTGTCACATTGAATCAATGCGCCGGCGACCGTATCCCGGGACGCATCTAGCTGCAGAGTCTTTGCAATACAGACAAGGCACCAGACTAAGGTGGGCAGGCGAAGATGTACGCGTGCACGCTTCTGCAAGCGCATCTCCTGAAGGACCGGACATCATTCTAACTCTTCCAGTGTGCCGGGTCGCTTTACGGCGGTTATCGGGAAGCTTTTGTCGGAGAAGACCAAGTCGTTGACTTGTCGCGTGCTCCAAATGGCTTCGTATTACAGCCGTGTGCGACACGTGTCGCACACGGCTGTAATACGAGGAGGCCCGTTCAAAAATAACCCTGAGGGTTGTTTGCTTTTCCGTAAATCGGCTAATCTTGGGCGCCTGAACAACGGACCAAGGAATCCCAGCACCGATCATTGATGACGAACTGCGTGCACTGATCGAAGCGCTACATTCGCCGGCCAAACTGCGACGAAGGCGATATCCGGGGCGCCTCCCAGCCTCGGACCGCACAGCGCTCAATGGCATCCTGTTTGTGCAGAAGACAGGGATGCACTGGAACCATCTACCGACCCAGTTGGAATCCGCTCGGAAGTGACCTACTGGCGTCGGCTGCACGACTGGCCGCAGGCTGGGGCGTGGGACAAGTTGCGCGAATCTGGCCAGCTCGATCTCTTATGCGCGCTCGTCGGCTCATCGTCCGAGCGATCCCGACCGGCGCGAACCACAAAGATGTTACGCAATTGCCGCCGCTGATCGATCCCATCCCGCCAGTTCTCGGCACACGCGGCGGCCGCGTCGCAATCCCTAAGTCATCTACGCCAACCGACGCTTCGATTCCGTTGCGCATCGCGCCGCCTTCGCGATTGCGGCATCAGGCCGATAATCGCAAGGCGCCGCACCGAACACGGAAGCGGCTTCGGAAAATGCCGTTGGGTCGTCGAATGAACTCACTCGCGGCTTCATGGTTTCCGTCGTCTTCGCATTCGCTTCAAACGTCGCGTTGACATTCATGACGTATTCCTCAAGCTAGCCTGCGCGCTGATTTGCTGGGACATCTTCAGCCGCGCTGAGCTGCCTTTTTTAACTCACTTCTAAGTGAAAAATATATGCGCTATACATTCCGTCTCGGTTTTGTCGAGACGTGCGCCAGTGCATTGGAAATTTACCTGTTCACAAAGGCCGAATCAAACGGCCTGCAGGCTATGCGATATCTGGCCGCCCTGTGTCGTCAACAGCCAATGTGTTGGCCAATTCGGCCATGAAATATTGCGGCGAGAATCAACCGTATAGCATGCGGCAATAAGAAAAATACAGGGTCTTGGGAGAAGACTTTGCAGACCACACATTTCCGGGGAAAAGTAAAATGGACTTGGTACATACTCTGCCGCACAGCTCGCGGCAAAGTGCCGCGCCGGCGCGAACGAGCTCTCTGACTCGCGTCGACATCGCGCTGTTTAACGGATTCGCATTGCCTACAGTCGCGGCAATTATCGAAATTTTCCAGAAGGCGAACTCCCTCGCCGCGGCGCGATCGGGCCGCGCACGTTACGACGTCTCGCTGCTGTCCGCCGCAGGCGGCCGCATCGCAAGTTCGTCATCGGTATTTGTCTGGACCGACGATGTCCAGTCGCACCGAGGCACGAACGACACGCACCTGTTGTACATCGCCGGCGGCGTCGGGGTAGAGCAGGCATCCCGCGACGAGCGGTTGAGCAACTGGCTGCGCCGCAGGCATCCGTTCAGCGAGATCGTACATCCAATCGCGGAAGGTCAACTGCTGCTCCAGACAGCCGGGCTGCCCGGGCGCTACTGCCCGCTACTTTACGACGGCAACGAAGCACACGGGCGGCATCCGGCGCGGTCGCTGACACAAGCGCCGGACGCCGTATCGACGGCGCTACGGATCGTCGAAGAGGATCTCGGCGCCGATTTGGCACAGCAGGTGACCGAGTCGGTCGCCCCTCAGGCCAAGGCGCCGGTTAGCTCGTCAATCAAGCTTGGCGTGACGCCGCAGATCAGCCAGAAAATCCTGGCATCGGCGCGCTGGCTGGAAGCGAACGTCGATCGCCCCATTTTAATCGACGATGCAGCACAAGTTGCGGCGATGAGCGAACGCAACTTCCTGCGCCGCTTCAAGAGCGAGATCGGTATGACGCCTTCCGACTATCTGCTTCGCGCACGTCTGAATATGAGTTGCCGGATGCTCGTTGAGTCGCGTCTGCCAGTCGACAAGATTGCGCGCCGCTGCGGCATCGGCAGCGGCGCGCAGTTGTCGAAGCTGTTCAGAAAATATCTGGCGACGACTCCGACGGACTATCGGATTCGTAACCACGTGGCCCTGTAGCAGCCTCAAGCATACGCATCGGATCAACGACACGAGCCCAATCCAAGGAGCACCACTGCCGTACCTTACTTTGACATCGCACTGCACGGCGCACTGAAATTCCAAACAGGTTTGCTTACTGAGCAGGCACCCCACAGCTATCGCCGACCTTGAGCCTGCAGACCGATTTGTTGATCGACGAACTTGCTTATGACATGGCGCTTACACGATGGGTGACGATATCATCGAGCAGCGTGCCGAAATCAGCGCGCTACTCGTCTCTCCGCGTCGACCGAGAACACCGCCCTTTACGTACACGGTACGCCGTTGTCGAAGTACTTCGCCAAGCAGCTAGTGCGTATCGGTGTTGTTTGACGCTATTTTTCAACGAAGCCGGTAAGCACTGCGGCAGCCCCCTAACATAAATGGGCGCCACAGATCCTCTGCTCGATTACTGCCGGCGACAGTCTGCCGAGACTAAATAGAGCCTCTTCACATTCGCGTTGGTAACCAAAATCGGACACGGTCAACACGTCCGAGAAGCTTGCACAAAGGGCGCATGCCGTCTACGGACGGTAGATATTGATTATATCGGCCATTATCGTGGTTCATTCAGCCGAGTCGTCATTGCACGGATACGATTTCGGTAACATCAAAACCAGTCAACTCGTTCGTCGACCCAAAGAAGGATCGTCCTACACGGTCCGCCGTCCGATGGCAACGTTCGAATCGGCGGCTTTCAACTTCAGGCTGATTAACCTATCAATGTGCAGGGAGTTATGGGCGAATTTATTCCAGAGTATCTGGTCCGCGAACAGGCGGCTGTTGGCGCGATGGTGTTGTTCAGCATTCTACGCATCGTCGCCGCTGCTGTCGGTTTCGAGAAGGGCTGGCGTTTGGCGATCATACAAGGCTATTGCATCGTGATCGCCGTACTCTACTGCCTGCCTCAGCTATTTGACCTCTTCACATACTCGTATGGAATGCAGGCCGCAGTTGCGGCCGCGGAGCTCGAGGGCAAGGCTGCGGGCTCGGCGATGGCGCTCTTTTTCGCGCCCATTTTGAGTCACAAGCTCGGCTACGAGTAGTTAGCTTTCATGTCTCAAACCTATGTGACTCCAGCTTCCTATCAATATGCCGCACCGATCGTTCAACCAACGCTGGCCAACAGCGATGGATACGTCGGGCTCAGTCTGCAAATAGCATTGGCAGTGGGGTCGCTCCGTATGCGCCTTGTCGTGACGCTACGCATCAGATCAAAGATAGCGTTACCAAACTCATCGAGGGGTTGTAAGTGGTCGAAAATTTTATGCAAAGACATTTCAGAATGTTGAGCGCACGCAGCCGCACACTTTCGAAGGATAGTTCATGATTCTGGTAACGGGCGGCGCCGGTTTTATCGGCGCCAATTTCGTGCTCGACTGGCTCAATGCGTCGGACGAAGCGGTACTGAACGTGGACAAGCTGACGTACGCCGGCAATCTGGGTACGCTCAAGTCGCAACAAAACAATCCGAAGCACATTTTCGTGCGCGCGGACATCTGCGATCGCGCTGCGCTCGACGCGCTCTTCGCTGAGCACAAGCCGCGTGCCGTACTGCATTTCGCCGCCGAGAGTCACGTGGACCGTTCGATTCATGGCCCGGCTGATTTCGTGCAAACGAACGTGGTGGGCACCTTCACGCTGCTCGAAGCGACTCGACAGTACTGGAGCGCGCTCGGCGAAGCCGACAAGGCCGCGTTCCGCTTTCTGCACGTTTCCACCGACGAAGTATTCGGCTCGCTCTCCGCAACCGATCCGCAATTTTCCGAGACCACGCCGTACGCGCCGAACAGTCCTTACTCGGCCACCAAGGCAGGTTCCGATCATCTGGTGCGCGCCTACCATCATACGTATGGCCTGCCGGTGCTCACCACGAACTGCTCGAACAACTACGGTCCGTACCAGTTCCCCGAGAAACTGATTCCGCTGATGATCGCCAACGCGCTCGGCGGCAAACCGCTGCCGGTCTATGGCGACGGTCAGAACGTGCGCGACTGGCTATACGTCGGCGACCATTGCAGCGCGATCCGCGAAGTACTCGCGCGCGGCACGCCGGGTGAGACGTACAACATCGGCGGCTGGAACGAGAAGAAGAACCTCGACGT
>NZ_PVZB01000032.1 GCF_003002025.1 Paraburkholderia sp. BL25I1N1 | reverse complement strand
CCGCGCAGCAGGCCCTGGAGGCCTTTGCCGAAGGGCCATGGGGCGCGAAGTATCCGACCATCGTGCAGTCGTGGCGACGGGCGTGGGAGAACGTCACACCGTTCTTCGTGTTTCCGCCCGACATACGCCGTGTCGTCTACACCACGAATGCCATTGAGAGCCTGAACATGCAACTACGCAAGATCATCAAGACCCGCGGTCACTTCCCCAACGACGAGGCCGCCATCAAGCTACTGTGGCTGGCATTGCGCAACGTGCTGGCGAAGTCTGTACGGGCGGCATTCGACTGGTCCTCCGCCATGAACCAGTTCGCCATTCTGTTTGGCGAGCGTTTTACCAACGCACGCGGGTAACTCCGCTAACCGCCTCGCACACAAAAATGCGGACAGGTTCCTAATTCTTAAGCGGGTCCCTCGCACAGTTGCGGTAGTGGTGCATCTGGAATCCGTGCTCTCGCACATTCCGCGTGAGTGACAAAGGAGTCATTTTTCCGGCGGCGCTGCGCGCGCCGTCGCGGTCGTTCAGAAAGCGGCTGACGACGATGTGCGCGGCATCATCCATGACCTTGATCCCTCATGATATGCCCCGCCCACGAAATTACGGATAGGTCCCATCACGGGGCAACGCTGATGACCCCATCGCGCACAAACAAACCCACTACCTTTGAGCGTACCGTTCCGGCGAGCGCGGAGCGCGAGGCGGGAAGAATGAGCGCCTTGTCACAAGCGCCGAATGCGCGAGAACCCAGATTCCAGATGCACCACTACCGCAACTGTGCGGGGGACCCGCTTAAGAATTAGCGGTGTGAGCCGCTTTCTCTTGCTTACTTCTCTTTGCGGCCGGCAAAGAGAAGTAAGTGCCGCCCCGCACAGGGGCAACACTAATAGACCACCAAGAACACAAGAAAAGGCCAAAAACGCAAAGACCACCGCAACAGAACTCAAAAACCTCAAACCGCCATCCCAACCCTCCTCCTCTCCGCCCGCTGCATAAAATAATTAGCCGCCACCACCCCAACAGTAACCACAGCAATAAACAGAGTAGCCAACGCATTCATCTCCGGATTCAACCCCAACCGAACACGCGAGAAAACAACGAGCGGCAAAGTAGTCGACCCAGGCCCAGACAAAAACGCCGACAGCACCAGATCATCAATCGACAAAGTGAACGACAACAGCCACCCGGAAACCAGCGCTTGAGAAATCAGCGGCAACGTAATGAAGAAAAACACCCGCAACGGCGTAGCCCCAAGATCCAGCGCCGCCTCTTCGAGCGAGGGATGCAACTCCTTCACCCGCGACTGCACGATGATCGCCACATAAGAAATACACAGCATCACATGTCCGATCCAGATCGTGAAAATGCCGCGCCCGGCAGGCCAACCCAACCACTTGGCCATTTCGATGAACAGCAGCAGCAGCGAAATCCCCTGAATCACCTCGGGGATCACCAACGGCGCATTGATCATCCCGGTATACAGCGTAAAGCCGCGAAACCGCCCCATCCGCGCGAGCACGAAACCGGCCCACGTGCCAATGACAACAGAAGCAAACGCCGTCAACAAAGCCACCCGCAACGACAACCACGCCGCCGCGATCAACTCGTCATCCTGCAGCAACGCCGCATACCAGCGAGTCGAAAAACGCGTCCACACGGTGACCAGTTGCGATTCGTTGAACGAATACACAATCAGACTCACGATCGGAATGTACAGAAACAGAAACCCGATCCCCAAGGCGATCAACTGCAAAATCCGGTTCGGTTTCATCAGCGCCTTTCCTCCATCGCCTTCGCCTGCGCGTACTGGAAAAACGCCATCGGCACCAATAACAACAACACCATTGCGCACGTCACGGCAGACGCCATCGGCCAATCGGCATTGTCGAAGAACTCATTCCACATCACGCGGCCGATCATTAGCGTGTTCGCGCCGCCCAGCAATTCGGGAATCACGTACTCGCCCACCGCCGGAATGAACACCAGCAAACAACCGGCGATGATGCCGTTCTTCGAGAGCGGCAACGTGATCTGCCAGAACGCCTTCCAAGGTTTCGCGCCGAGGTCGTAGGCGGCTTCCAGCAGCGTCATGTCCATCTTCACGAGATGCGCATACAGCGGCATCACAAGGAACGGCAGATACGAATAGACCATGCCGATATAAACGGCGGTATTCGTGTGATACAACTCGATCGGCGAGTGAATCAACCCGATCGACATCAAAAAGTTATTCAGCAAGCCGTTGTTCTTCAGAATCCCGATCCACGCATACACGCGAATCAGAAACGACGTCCAGAACGGCAGCATCACGGCCATCATCAGCAGATTGCGGCTGCCCGGATTCGAACGCGCGATGTAATACGCCATCGGATAGCCGATCAGCAGACACAATAGCGTCGAGATCGCCGCGACCACCACGGAATTCACGTAGGTCGCGAAATAGAGGCTGTCGGTCAGCAGAAACGCGTAATGCGACAGATCCAGAGTGACGTGAATTGCGCCGTCCACAAATTGGGTCAACTCCGTGTAAGGCGGAATGCCGAGCTGCAGATCGGCGAAACTGATCTTGACGACCAGCAGGAACGGCACCAGAAAAAACAGCAGCAACCAGATGAACGGACCGGCCACCACCGCGGTGCGGCCGGTCAGGTTGAAGCGCCGCACCGGCCACGTGGCGAAGGAATTGAACGAGCGCTTCATGACGTCAGCACCACGCCGGCCGATGCGCTCCAGCGCACGTACACTTCGTCGCCCCAGGTAGGCGGATCGATCTCGGTCAGCGCGAGGCTCGTCACGTTCGCGATCACGGTTTTGCCGGCGTCGAGCTTCACGTGGTAAAGCGAATAGCCGCCCATGTAGGCGATATTCGTGACGACGCCCTTGCCCCAGTTGTATGCGCTCTCAGGCGGTTTGCGCGTCAATGCGATCCGCTCGGGACGCACCGAAATCGTCACCGGCATGCCGAGCGGACCGGTAATGCCGTGGCTCACATACAAACGGCAAGACAGATCCGGCGTTTCGATGAACACGTGATCGGGCTCGTCTTCAACCGTATGACCTTCGAACAGATTCGTCGAGCCGATGAATTCGGCCGAAAAACGGCTATTCGGATATTCGTACACTTCGTGCGGCGTGCCGAGTTGCACGATTTCGCCTTCGCTCATCACGGCAAGGCGGCCCGCCATGGTCATCGCCTCTTCCTGATCGTGCGTCACCATCATGCAGGTCACGCCGACCTTGTCG
Organism: Paraburkholderia sp. BL25I1N1; assembly: GCF_003002025.1. GTDB lineage: Bacteria > Pseudomonadota > Gammaproteobacteria > Burkholderiales > Burkholderiaceae > Paraburkholderia. The sequence goes on along the minus strand of NZ_PVZB01000032.1, from coordinate 85,022 downwards.
AGAATGTTGACCAGTTCGATTTGCGTGCGCTGGCGGATCTGCTTGTCGAGCGCGGACATCGGCTCGTCGAGCAGCAGCAGCTTGGGCCGCTTGACCAGCGAACGCGCGAGCGCCACGCGCTGCTGTTGACCGCCGGACAGCTGATTCGGCTTGCGCTTCGCGAAGCGGCACATCTGCACGAGTTCGAGTGCGGTCTGCACGCGGTCCTTCAGTTCGGCTTTCGGCACGCCTTCCTGCTTCAGCCCGAAGGCAACATTGCCCTCCACGGTCATGTGCGGAAACAGCGCGTACGACTGGAACATCATGTTGACCGGCCGCCGGTACGGCGGCAATTGCGCGAGGTCTTCACCGTCGATCAGGATCTTGCCCGAGCTCACGCTTTCGAGTCCGGCCATCATGCGCAGCAAGGTCGACTTGCCGCAGCCGGAACTGCCGAGCAGCGCGAACAGCTCGCCCTTCTTCACCGAGAGGTTGACGCCTTTGACCGCCACGGTCTCGCCGAACTTCTTCACGACATCGACGACCTGGACGAAGTTGTCCGTGGCGTCGCCTGCAACGGCGTTCTGGCCCGGGGACGGCGCGACGGCCCCTGCCAGCGCGCCCGACTGGTCACTACTCATCACAATGCTTGACTCCGGCGTTTGACGAACAAAGCCCCCGGTGAACACCGAGGGCTTCTTGATGATGCTTACCCGTTCATTCTGGCCGCGGGTCAGCGGCCGGACTTGAATTCAGTCCACAGCCGCGTTTGCAGCCGCTGGATTTCCGGCGGCAACGGCTTCAGCAGGAACAGGGTCTTGATGACTTCAGGCGGCGGATACACGGCCGGGTCGTTCGCCACGTCCTTGTCCACGTACTTGCGCGCTTCGAGATTGGCGCTCGGGTAGTAGACGGCGTTGGTGATCGCGGCGTGAACCTGCGGCGTTTCGATGTAGTTGATCCATTCGAGCGCGGCTTCCTTGTTCTTCGCGTCCTTCGGGATCGCCATCACGTCGAACCACACCGGCGCACCGCCCTTCGGAATGTAATACTCGACCTTGTAGGGCTTCTTCGCTTCGACCGCGCGATGCTTGGCGATCACGACATCACCCGACCAGCCGTACGCAAAGCACACGTCGCCGCCAACCAGGTCGTTGATATAGCCCGACGAATTGAACTGCGTGATGTACGGGCGGATCTTCTTCATCATTTCGAGCGCGGCGCGGTAATCGGCCGGGTTCGTGCTCATCGGATCCTTGCCGATGTAATGCAGCGCGGCGGCGAACATCTGGTCCGGCGCGTCGAGCACGGACACGCCGCACGCCTTCAGCTTCGAAATGTTTTCCGGCTTGAAGAGGACGTCCCAGCTATCGAGCGGCACGTTCTTGCCGAGAATCTGCTGCGCTTTGGTGACGTTGTAGCCGAGTCCGGTCGTGCCGTAGGCCCAGGGCACCGTGAACTTGTTGCCCGGGTCGGCGCCGGCGACGAGCGCCATCAGCGAGGGATCGAGGTACTTCAGGTTCGGCAGCTTCGATTTGTCGAGCGGCGCGAAAATGCCGGCGGCGATCTGCTTGCCGGCGTAATTGCTGGTCGGCACGACGATGTCGTAGCCGGAATTGCCGGTGAGGAGCTTGGCTTGCAGCGTGTCGTCGCTGTCGTAGTTGTCGTATTTGACCTGGACGCCGGTCTGTTTGGTGAAGTTCGGAATGGTGTCCTTGGCGATGTAATCGGACCAGTTATACACGTTGAGCTGCGTGTCTTTCGCAGCGGCCGTCAACCACGGCGCCGCGCACAAGACCAGCGCCGCCACTTGCCCCACTACCCGTCTTTTCATTCCGTTCTCCGATCCTGACCGGCCCGTTGCCGGCCGTCCTCACCCGCGCCGCGGCACTGCGCCCACGGCTCCCCTGAAAAACCCGAAAAGTACCATCAATTATTGCGCGGACCAAAAAAATTGCCAGGCTGTCGCGCAAACGGTACAGCGTCCGCCGCACCGCTGGAAAATTGGCCGCAATTTTAGCGGGTTATGCGCGCGTGTCCACCCGAAAAAAACACCCGTACCGGCGCGCCGTTATCCGGTTGTCAAGTTGACGCTGTGCAGGGCGCGCTTCGTTCGAGCAAACGGTGGTGGCCCGCGGCCGTTTTCCGTGACTTCGATGCCGAACGGCCAAGGTCGGAGTGCACTCAAGCCGCGAAGCGTTCGACGGTGCACAATAGCTCTCACAGGCCGAGCGACGGCACGCCGCCAATCGCGTTGCCGCGTCCCGGTCTCGACGCGCCGCCAGCCGTACGCGCGGCGGGCACGTGGCTTGCAAGAGGATTCAGTCTTAAACCTCAGGCATCGATGAACACGAATCCGTTCGCATTGCGTCCCAACCGCCGCCGGCCTCTGCCGGGCGATGGGGCGGCACGTCCGCCGCATTGGCTCTCGTTCGTCGGCGCGGGGGCGTTGATCGCGGTGGGCTATATCGATCCGGGCAACTGGGCGACCGCTCTCGGCGCCGGCGCTGGCTACGGCTACCGCCTGCTCGGCATCGTGCTGCTGTCGAGCCTGATGGCGATGCTGCTGCAGTGGCTGTCGTCGCGCCTGGGCGTCGTGACCGGGCGCGACCTCGCGCAAGTCTGCCGCGAACGCACGGGCCGCCGCGGCACCCTCTTCCTGTGGCTGACGAGCGAGGTCGCGATCATCGCGTGCGACGTCGCCGAGGTAGTCGGCAGCGCCGTCGCGTTGCAATTGCTACTTGGCGTGTCGCTCACGGTCGGGGTACTCATGTCGGCGGTCTGCACCTTTGCGCTGCTCGCGCTCCAGCGGAAAGGCGGCCGCAAACTGGAAGCGGTGATCGCGGCGCTGATCGGCTTCGTCGGCCTGTGCTTCGTGGTCCAGCTCGCGCTGGCGCGGCCGGACTGGCATGCGGCGCTCGCCGGCACCGTGCCGAGCGTCGAGCTGCTGCGCAACGCGGGCATGGTGTGGCTCGCGGCGGGCATCGTCGGCGCGACGGTGATGCCGCACAACCTCTATCTGCACTCGGCGCTCGTCAAGCATCACGCGCCCGACGGCAGCGACGCGCAGATCAGGGTCGCGCTGCACGTCGTCAATCTGGACACTTTCGGTTCGCTGTCGTTTGCTTTCGTGATCAATGCGGCGTTGTTGATCGTGGCCGCCGCCGTGTTCTATGTGAGCGGCCATCGTGACGTGACCGATCTCGCGGATGCCCACCGTCTGATCGCACCGCTCGTCGGCACGCATTGGGCCGGCATTCTGTTCGCGGCGGCGCTGCTCGCCTGCGGACTGAGCGCGACCGTGACCGGCACGCTGGCGGGCCAGGCGGTCATGGAAGGCTTTCTGCGCATCCGTCTGCCGCGCTGGAAGCGCGCCCTGCTGACCCGCGCGCTGGCGATCGGGCCGGCGCTCTTCGCGGTCGCGCTGTTCGGCCAGCACGGTTCCAATCAGTTGCTGGTGGCAAGCCAGGTGGTGCTGAGCCTGCAATTGCCGCTCGCGGTCGTGCCGTTGATCCGCTTCACGTCAGACGCCGCGCTGATGCGCGGCTGGCGCGTGCGCGGCGTGCCGCTCGTGCTCGCGTGGCTGTCCGCGGCGTTCATCATCATGCTCAACGGCGCGTTGTTGTGGCAACTCGCGTTCGGTGTCTGAGAGGCCGTTTTTTTCGACCGGCCTGTCAATCAAATGACTTTGTAAGTATTCTCTGAGTATCTCGCCATCACCAGCGACGCTGTCTGCTTGCGCGGCGCGCCGGCTGTGCGGTCTGTTTCATCCCGGCTGCCGGGTTGTTTGCGGCAGCCATTTTTGTGCCCATTTTTTGCGCCCTTCAGCGCTTCCGCGCGACCGATCCGGTGAGCGTTGCGGGTGTCGTCTTTCGATGCCTGCCGTGTCCGTTTCGCTCGCCGCCCTTGCTCCAGGACGACAGCCTCATGCGTTTTGACGCCTCAATCGACTGCCTTGCCCGCAATGCCTCCCCTCAGTCCCGTCAACTCACGGCGCGCTTCTCCCGCGTCACGCTGCTCGCCACGCTCGCCGTCTGCGCCGCCTGCGCCCTCCTCAGCGGCGAGGCGCGCGCGACGGTCGCGATGCTGCAACCCGCTCGCGTGGCCGCCGCCAACGAGCCGTTGCAGATCACACTGCTGTACTCCGCCGACGACACCAAGCCCCTGACCGTCACCGTCCCGCCGACCATCCGCGTAACGATGAGCGCAGGCGAACAGTCGCCGCAGCCGCTCGATTTGAAACGCGAAGCGGGCGTGCCCGACACGCTGCATCTGCGGCCGGGCCAGTTCCGCAAGGTGCGTTTCTCGGCGCCCTGGCCGCAGTCGGCGCGTGGCGAGGTGCGCATCGACCCGGTGGGCTTCGACGCGTCGCCGGCGCTCGTCGCGATCAATCGCGGGCCGCAGCAGGACGCGATTGCCCAGGCCGAACGCGCGGAAAGCCAGGCGACCACGCCCGCTCAAGTTGCGGCAACGGCGGCCGTGGTCGGCGGCCCGACCGGCGACGCCATTGCGCCGCCCGGCGATTCGCTCGCGACCACCGGACGCGGCGTGCTCTCGCACCTCTCCTATTACGATCCGATGTACATCGCGTTCGGCCACAACGGCGACACGAACGCGCGGCTGCAACTGAGCTTCAAATACCGCATCCTGATCCCGGACGATTTGCGCTCCAAAGCCTTCCTCGACAACCTGTACTTCGCATATACGCAGACCTCGATCTGGGATCTGTCCGCCGATTCGCGGCCGTTCCGCGACACGACCTATTCGCCGCAGTTGTTCTACTACGTGCCGGACACCGGCTGGCAGAGCCCGTTATACACGCGCATGGGTTTCGCGGCGGGCGTTGCGCATGAGTCGAACGGCAAAGCCGGCGCGGACTCGCGCAGCATCAACATGCCGTTTATCCGGCCGACCTGGGAATTCGGCGATCTGACGGCCAACCACCTGACCGTGTCGCCGAAGATCTATTACTACCTCGGCACGAGCAGCAACCCCGATATCGCCGACTATCGCGGTTACGTCGACTTGCTCGTCAAATACGGCAGCCCGGACGGCTGGCAACTGGCGACCACGCTGCGCAAGGGCACCAAGCACTGGTACGGCAGCGTGGATTCGCAATTCACCTATCCGCTCGCCAAGCTATTGGGCAGCGCGTGGGGCGGCTATGTGTGGGTGGGCTATTTCAATGGCTACGGCGAAGACCTGCTCGACTACAACAACCGCCAGCACTGGATCGCGCGGATCGGCTACAGCATCGCGCGTTGATGCGAGCGGGCGATATCGCGCGTCGAAGGCGTCGAAATATGCGGCAGATGCTGCCAACAATGCGCGAACCGCGGCCATGCCGGCGGCACGCGGCGAGGCGCACGGCGCGCATCGGTTAACATAGCGGAACTTCGCTTCTCCGCCCCAAGGTTTCCGATGGCTTCGAATCTCCACGATCTTCCCGACAGCCCGTGCATCGGCGTCTGTTCCACGTTGTTCGACGATGTCTGCAAAGGCTGCGGTCGCACCGCCGTCGAAGTGTCCAACTGGGTTTTCCTGAGCGACGAGGAAAAGCGCGCCGTATGGGTTCGCATCGAGCAGGAAGGCACCGCGATGCGGTTTGCGAACGACAAACTGTAGATTGGCCTCGCGGCTCCGGTCGCCCGATGCTTGCGGCGCTGGCCGCTCAGAATCAATGTCAAAGAGAACGCCGGGGCGAAATTGCACCCGGCGTTTTCACATGGCAACGCATGTTGATCAAGCGCGCATGCGATGCGCGAGAATCAGAACCGCATGCCGACACCCAGACCGACCACCACCGGATCGATGCTCAAGCGGCCAAGCGGCTGCCCGCCGAGCGAAGCATCCGTGTGCATCCAGATCTTCTTGATATCCGCGTTGACGAACAGGGACTTGGTGACCTGCACGTCGACGCCGGCCTGCAACGCTGGTCCCCAGCTGTGATTGTTGATCGAGATCGGCTGGCCGCCCGCGCTCAGGCCGCTGTTATAGAACAACGTGTAGTTGAGACCCGCGCCGACATACGGACGAACGCGGCCCGCGTGATTGAAGTGATATTGCAACAGCAGCGTGGGCGGCAATACGTTTACGCCGCCGAGGCCGCCAAGGTTCGAAGTCACTTGATGCCGCGATGTGCCGAGAATCAACTCGACGCCGAGGTTGTCGCGAATCATGTAGGTCAGATCCAGTTCCGGCACGGTCGCGTTATTGACGCCGACGTTGAGCGCGCTCAGCGATTGCGTCGTGCTCACGTTCGGCATGATGCTGATGGCGCGCAAGCGCACCAGCACGTCGCCGGCGTGAATACCGCTCATCGCGTCGTCGCCGGCCGCATGCGCCAGCGGCGCGAGCGCGCCCGCGAACAGCAGGCTCGCTGCGATGGCGGCGGTGCGGATTCTGTTTCCGTTTCTGTTTCTGGACGAGTGCTTCATGTGCTTCCCCGCTTGGTTTGTTTGCATGCGGGGATTGTCGAAGTTCTCGTCGCGCGGCAGGTTGACGCGTATCAACCCAGTGAGAATGCCCAGCGCCCTGCGACAGCCGGTCGCGTCGCGCCCGTCAACAGCAGTTCGAGCAGATCGTGCACGCTGCGGATCGCCGTGCCGAACGGCAACGCTTCGCGGCCGCGGAAGAACAGACCGTTCGCCACGTCGCCGCGCAATGCCGCCGCGAGCCGCGTGTCGATACAGAAGTGGCCGAACTTCTCGATACCATCGCGCCAGCCGCACGCGCTGAGACATTCCAGCGCGGTCGGGCAGATATGTTTGAGCGCGCCGACTTTCTCGCGGATTTTCGTTTCATGGCGCAGATAGCGCATCAGCCACGGCGTTTTCACAGCGCGCGCGGGCAGTCCCGTCACGCTGACGAATTCGACGATGTCCTCCGGCGTGGCTTCAGCCAGTACGCGCTTGAAATTCGGATGCGCGTCGCCTTCCTCGGTAACGGCGAACGGCGTGCCGAGTTGCACGCCGCTGGCGCCCGCGTTCAGCAGCTTACAGACGGCCTCGTGACTATTGATGCCGCCCGCGACGATCAAGGGCACGTCCTGCCGGTTCAGGCCGAGCGAGACGAATACCGTGTCGAGTTCTTCGAGGATGCGGAAGAAATCGAAGCGTCCATCGTGTTGATCGGTCAGGTTGCTGACGCCGAGATGGCCGCCCGCATGCGCCGGATGTTCGATCACCACCGCGTCGGGCAAACGGCCTTTTTTCATCCACTTCTTCAGCACGAGCGCGACACCGCGGCTATCCGACAGAATCGGAATCAGCGCGATGTCGTGGCCTTGGGTCATGTCGGGCAAATCGAGCGGCAGGCCGGCGCCCATGACAATCGCGTCGGCGCCGCTTTCGCATGCGACGCGCACGTAGTCGGCTTGCGCGCTGACCGCTTTCATCACGTTGACGGCGATCATGCCGCGGCCTTCGCTGAGTGCTTTGGCGGAGTGAATTTCGCGGGCCAGCGCGGTGAGATTGGCCGCTTCCAGCGTGGCCCGCTCGGGCGACTCGCGGCAGCGGTCCATCAGGTCGCGATGATGATGCCGCAAGTCGATACTGGCGATGGTGCCCAGCGCGCCTTCGCGAGCGACGCTGCCGGCCAGCCGGTGCGCCGAAATGCCGACGCCCATGCCGCCTTGCACGATCGGCAGTAGTGAGCGGCCGCGAATGACGAGCGGTGGGAGGGGATGAGAGGTGAGCATGACTGGCCCGATGGCGGATTATCGAAACGCTGATAATCGTCGGTCCGGCGCAGCCTGCGTTGTTTCAGGTCAATGGGTGGGCAAGTGTGCGGTCATGTGTGCCCTTCTATTGATGCCGGTCAGTCGAATCACGCCTTGAACTGCATGGACTCGAGTTCGAGTTACTCTTCGAGTCCGTAGACTCCGTTTTCCCGGCCAAAGTCCGACTGCTTGAGACCGCTGAACGGCGCAGCCATGTTCCACGTGCCGCCGTTGATATCCACCTGGCCGGTGCGGATGCGCCGCGCGACATCCGCGGCCCGCTCGTCGCTGCCTGCCCATACCGCGCCGCCGAGACTCGAGCGTAAAGGAAAGGTGCGGCTCATTTTAGCGTGCTGTGTTCAACAAACCTGTCAATGGACTTTTTGCACACTCTGACGGCAGTGTTGTGGGCGTGCATCATTCGGTCGTTTGTTGAACAGTACGGCGGCGAGCGCCGCCGAGGCTCTAGCGTATGGCGTGGCTTGTCCGAGGTAGTGTGGAGCGCTGCGGACGCTGTACGCCAGCCGCACGTGCATCCTGCGCATCACGTCTACTACGCGAGCAAGGCCATCGACCGGGCACCGTGGCACCCTCCGCTGGCTGGAAAGATGCGCGCAGGCGGGCGTACGGGGGGCGTGCGCAAGCGCGTGGGTGGCGTAAGTGCCCGCTAAAGAGTGCGGCAAATTTGCTTCTACGGGTATACCCTTGTCGCAAATTCTTCTTTTGAGCCGATTAATGCGTACCCTATACCTGTTATAGTATTCTCGCCATCGTTTCACACAACATCTTGTGCCCTAACGATCATCGGTACGGGAAGTTCGCATCAATCTATTATTGCGAGACCAGCGAATGTCGAAATTCAAAGTCAAGATGAAGATCACGGGCTTCGAGATGGAAATTGAAGGCTCTCGTGATGATGTCCCCAACATCACACAGGCACTGACGCGGCAACTTGCTGGAATGCTGCAACCGCCGACTGGAATCGTTGAGCCTCCCGTCACCTCCCCTGTCACTGTACTGCCGTCGATCTCCGAGGCACTGCCGGTCGAGGAAGTAAAACCGGAATCGGTAGCTCGTAAGCGAACTCGTGCCCGGACTCGTCGCCCAGTGCAAAGCAACGGTGTCGAGGATGTTGAAGCAACGGCGATCGACTTCCGTCACGCCCCTGAGCTATACGGTAATCCGGTCCAAGCGTGGACTACGGCAAACAAAGCGCTATGGACTTTGTATGTGATCGGGGAAATGGTCGGCGAAAAGGAGTTGTCTGCTAAACGCATCACCCTGTCGTTCAATAAGCACTTCAGGCAAGCTAAAGAGATCATTGCCAACAACGTGACTCGTGACCTTGGGAAACTCCGCCTGAAAAAGCCGGTACTCGTATCGGAGGACACAACACGCACACCGAGTGTTTGGTATCTGACCGACGAAGGAATCCGCGCTGCTCAGAACTTGGTGGCCGAGGCACTGGGTCGGGACACGTAAGGAACGGGCGTGGCTCTGATAGACAAAAAGCGCCTGCTGGCAGAACTTAGCCCGCCGCTCGATCACCTTCTATGTGCGCAACTGGTTGAAGAATTTGTCTCGGCGGAACGGCGATTCATTCAGCGCGACTGGGAGCCTGCGGAGCTAGACGGCGGACAATTCTGCGAGATTCTGGCCAGAATCTTCTATCACATGGATTCTGGAACGTTGAGTCAGAACAAGGAGTTTGACGCATGTTGCGGTTACATAGAGAACGAGCCGGTAAGGCATAAGCTGCCCCGCAGGGATGCGATCCATGTGATTCGCGTGCTTCGAACCATTTATAAGTTCAGAAGCCAGCGTGGCGCGGTCCACATCTCGCCAAGCTATCTACCGAATCACATGGACGCCAAGCTTGTGATCGAATGCGTCCGATGGGCGATGAACGAAACGCTTCGTCTATTTTGGAACGGGGATCGAGAGGCAGTCGCGAAAGCAATTCGCGAGCTATTGCAGTTCGATGTGCCGAGCGTCGGCGTGTACGACGGGGTGCCGTTAGTTCAGCGCACCGACCTAAAACCCGACGAAGAGATCCTAGTGCTTATGCACTACGCTGGCGAAGAGGGGATGTCGAGGACTGACATCGGAAAGGCGGCGCGTTGGGCTGCTTCAACCATCACTAGCGCGTTGCAGCGACTGATTGCGTCCGATTGCCGTCAACTCGTAGTCCTAAAGAACGGCAACTATCGTCTCACTGATCTCGGGTCCAAGCGCCTCCGAGAACAACTGTCTACGAAGCTGCTTCTGGAATAGCACCCACGCAAGGAGACGCAAATGATTGCCGAAATTACAACCGCCCTATCAGGTGTCAATACAGCGATTCAGATAGCGAAGGTGGCGATAGGCGTGCAGCAGGACGTGGCGATCAAGCTCGAAATTAACAAGATGTTAGACGCCGTCCTTGAAGCGAAGACCGGGCTGCTTGCTGCGTCCGAAAGGATTGCCGCACTTCAAGAAGAACTGCGACAAGCAAATGCAAAACTGGCAGCAGAAGCCGAACTGTCCAGTTACGCATACGTGCAACTCGAAACGGGCGCGCAAGTAGTGACCCGTCACGCTGGCGGTAACGGACTGCAATACTGCCCGACGTGCTTTGGATCGAAGCAATTGCGTGTGCTACAAACGGAGCATGACGACTCGTACCTTCGCTGCTACATCTGCAACGGCGTATTCAAACGTGATTTCCGTGACGACCAAGCGATAGAACGGTCGCTCAATAGCCGCGAACGCTATTAATCTGCTCGGCCCGGAGATCGCAGGCTTCCGTACCAATTCTGTGCCAATGCGAGACTAGATCGCGACGTATCATCGCCAGCAAAGCCTTGCTGTACAATGGCCCCACCGATTGCAGCCGCCTTGAAGCGGCGATGACAGGTCTGCTAAGTTGGGCCGACGCGCGTCGCAGCCATTGTCCCACCGGGACAAATCCGTGGAACAATGGTGTCACATGAATGGGCGCGTTGGGACAGTTACTGCACGCCCTGGCTCAACAGGAAGTCTTCGTAGTTGCCACCGAAGTCGTTCAACGTGCCATTCGTCTTCACTTCGATGATCCGATTCGCCAGGCCGCTCACGAACTCGCGGTCGTGCGACACGAAAATCAGCGTGCCTTCGAACTTGTCGAGCGCGATCTGCAGCGATTCGATCGATTCCATGTCCATGTGGTTGGTCGGCTCGTCCATCAGCAGCACGTTGTGACGGCCCAGCATCAGCTTGCCCCAGATCATGCGGCCTTTCTCGCCGCCGGAGAGCACCTTGACCGACTTGCGGATGTCGTCGGCATTGAACAGCAGCCGGCCGAGCGTGCCGCGCACCATCTGCTCGTCGTCACCTTCCTGGCGATAGCCGTCGATCCAGTCCATCAGCGTGACGTCGTCCGGAAACTCTTCGTACGTGTCCTGCGGCATGTAACCGACGTTCGCGTTCTCCGCCCACTTCACCGTGCCGTGATCGAGCGTGAGCTTGCCAAGCAGCGAGCGCAACAGCGTGGTCTTGCCCGCGCCGTTCTCACCGATGATCGCGATCCGCTCGCCCGGCTGCACGCTAATGCTGAAGTCGTTGAAAATCTGACGCTCGTACTTCTTCGAAATCTTCTCGGCCACCACCGCGATGTTGTGCAGCTTCTTCTCGTACTCGAAGCGGATGAACGGATTCTGCCGCGACGACGGCTTGAATTCCTCGATCTTGATCTTGTCGATCATCTTCAGACGGCTGGTAGCCTGGCGCGCCTTCGACTTGTTCGCCGAGAAGCGGCGCACGAAGTCCTGCAGGTCGGCCACACGTTCCTTCGCCTTCGCGTTGGCGTTCTGCTGACGCTCGCGCGCCTGCGTGCTCGCCAGCATGTAGTCGTCGTAGTTGCCCGGATAGACCTTCAGCGTGCCGTAGTCCATGTCGGCCATGTGCGTGCAGACCTGGTTCAGGAAGTGTCGATCGTGCGAGATGATGATCATCGTCGAGTTGTACTGGTTGAGCACGTCTTCCAGCCAACGGATCGAGTTGATGTCCAGGTTGTTGGTCGGCTCGTCCAGCAACAGCACGTCCGGCTTCGAGAACAGCGCCTGCGCGAGCAGCACGCGCAGCTTCCAGCCCGGCGCCACGTTACTCATCGGGCCGTTGTGGTCCTCGATCGCGATGCCGATACCGAGCAGCAGCTCGCCCGCGCGCGCTTCGGCGGTGTAGCCGTCGTACTCGGCGAACTTCGCTTCGAGTTCGGCGGCGTGCATGTAGTCGTCGTCCGTTGCGTCGGGGTTCGCGTAGATCGCGTCGCGCTCGGTCATGGCGGCCCACATTTCGGCGTGGCCCATCATCACGACGTCGAGCACGCGCACGTCTTCGTAGGCGAACTGATCCTGGCGCAATTTACCGAGGCGGATGTTCGGTTCGAGCATGACGTTGCCCGAACTCGGCTCCAGGTCGCTGCCCAGAATCTTCATGAAAGTGGACTTGCCGCAGCCGTTCGCACCAATCAGGCCATAGCGGTTCCCTCCCCCGAATTTGACCGAGATATTCTCGAAGAGGGGCTTTGGCCCGAATTGCATGGTGATATTGGCGGTAGACAGCACGGCGCGTCCCTTTGAATGTGATATCGGCGAAAAACCCAATATTTTAGCAGGTTATCGCGAATTCAACCCGCGCGCCCGTCGCGCTACCGGCTTTGGATGCCTCGCGGCGTCTGCAAAACGTCGATGAACGCCGACAGGTCGGCCTCGCCCAGCCCCATTGCCGCGCCGAGCCGCAGCAATTGCTGAACCGTCGACGAAACCGGCATGGGCGTGCCGGTCTCGTAGGCGGTCGCCGCCACCGTGTCGATGTCCTTCTGAAGGGTCCGGAACGCGCCGATCGGCGCGAGGCCGGTTTGCGTCATGCGCGGCACGAATGTTTGCAGCAGCACCGAATCGGCCCAGCCGCCGGCCAGACCTTCGGTCAGCCGGGAAGCGTCGAGGCCGCTGCGCTGCGCGAGGCTCACCGCTTCGGCAATCGCCGCGAGCGTCGCCGTGACGATGGTTTGATTGCACAGCTTGGCGGTCTGGCCCGCGCCGACCTCGCCCATGTGCGTGACACGCGACGCGTAGGCGCTGAGCAACGGCTTGACGGCTTCGACGTCCGCCGCGGAGCCGCCCGCCATGACTGCCAGCGTGCCGGCGGTGGCGCCGGCCACGCCGCCTGAAACCGGCGCGTCGATCCAGCCGATGCTGCCGGTCGGCTTGTCCGCGCCCTTGTCCACGCGCGCGCCTGCGTCCACGTCCACGTCCGCGCCAGCGCTCGCGCCCTCGCGCTCGGCGGCTCCCAGGCCCGCGCCGACCGTGCGAACCGCCGTCAGCGCCGCCGCGCGCTGCGCGAATGCGCGCGTCGCGGCCGGCGGGATGCTGGAGTGATCGACGATCCAGCGCAATCGGCCCGATACGGGCGCATCGGCGCCAAGAAGGCCCGAAGCGCCGAACACGGTCTCTTCCACCGCCGCCGCATCCGCGACGCACAGCAGCACGGCTTCACATCGTGTCGCAAGTTCTCGCGGCGTGTCGGCCACCCGAGCGCCGTCCGCGATCAACACTTCCGCCTTGGCCCGCGTGCGATTCCAGACATGCACCGTATGCCCCGCGCGCAGCAAATGCCGGATCATCGGAGCGCCCATCAAACCAGGACCGCAAAAACCAATTTCCACTTCGAACCTCGTCGGCTATCAGATTGAGTTGCGCGGACATGATAACGGCGGCGTCCAGCCACGGCATACCGGGCACGGCATGTGCGACATGACTCGCTCACACGAGGCCGTTCGCGGCGCTTGCGTTGCCTATACTTTTTGAACACCAACGAAGATCAAAGGAGGAAGTCCATGTCCGAACACGTCTACAAACAGATCGAACTGACCGGCTCGTCGACGAAATCGATCGATGACGCCATCAGCACGGCAATCGCGAAAGCGTCGAAGACGCTGCGCAATCTGCACTGGTTCGAAGTGACGGAAACGCGAGGCCAGATCGAAAACGACAAGGTGGCTTACTGGCAGGTCACCATCAAGGTCGGCCTGCGCATCGACTGACGCGCCGGCGGCGTGGCCGTCAGCGCGCTAAAACTCCGACGAAAAAAGCTGCGTCCGCACCGGACGCAGCCTCTTAAAACAGCGGTTGCTGAAACCTCCGCCTGGTCGATTTGGCGTCGGCGTTACTTCGGCAGCGAACCGTCCACGCCTTCCACATACCAGTTCAGGCGTTGCAGTTCCGGATCGGTCAGCGTCTTGCCGGCCGGCACTTTCACCGCCCCGGATTGATCCTTGATCGGACCCGTGAAGACGTCCCACTTGCCGCCCGCCAGTTCGTCGCGCTTGGCCGCGACTTGCTTCTGCGCGTCAGCCGAAATTGCAGAAGTGTTCAGATCTTCCAGGTTGACGGCCTTCTGCGGAATGCCCCACCAAACCGGATCGTTCTTCCACTTGCCGTCCAGCACCTGCTGGATCGCCGCGTTGTAATACACGCCCCAGTGCGCGACCACCGAACCGAGGTGCGCGTCGGGACCGAACTTCTTCATGTCCGAATCCCAGCCGAACGCATGCACATGCTTGGCCGACGCCGTGGCGAGCGTGGCGCTCGAATCGGTGTTTTGCAGCAGCACGTCGGCGCCCTGGCCGATCAGCGTTTCAGCCGCCTGCTTTTCCTTGCCCGGATCGAACCAGCTGTTGATCCAGATAACCTTGGTGTGCACCTTCGGATTCACCGAGCGCGCGCCGAGCGTATATGCGTTGATGTTGCGGATCACTTCAGGAATCGGCACCGACGCCACGAAGCCGAGCGTGTTGGTCTTCGTCACGTAGCCCGCGGCGACGCCGGCGAGATACGCGCCCTGGTACATGCGCACGTCATAGGTGCCGAAGTTCGGCGCCTTCTTGTAGCCGGTTGCGTGCAAGAACACGGTGTCCGGGAAGTCCTTCGCAACCTTCAGTTCGAAGTCCTGATAGCCGAAGCTCGAACCGAAGATGATCTTGTTGCCCTTGTTCGCCAGATCGCGGAACACGCGCTCGGAGTCGGCCGATTCCGGCACGTTTTCGATGCGCGTGATCTTGATCTTGTTGCCGAACTTCGCTTCCGCTTCCTTCGAGCCCTGATCGTGCGCGAAGGTCCAGCCGGCATCGCCCGGATTGCCCAGGTAGACGAACGCCACGCCCGGCGCATCCGCGGCCTGCGCGCTTTGTGCGAGCGGCGCGGTCACCGCGGCACCAAGCGCCAGCGAGGCCGCGCCCCAAGCGAAAGCGGTCAGCAGATTTCTTCTCTTCATGTTTTCTCCTGTCATGTTTATCGAATGATGTGAAAAGCGGAGTCGATGGTCGGTCAGCCCGCCGAGAAAAACGGTTTGCCCAGCGATGCCGGCGCATTCAGACGGATCGTGTTCGGATTGCGCGAGATCAGCACCAGCACGACGACTGTCGCGACATACGGCAGCATCGCGAGGAATTGCGTCGGCACCGGCACGCCGATCGCCTGCGCGTAAAACTGCAGACCGGTCACGGCGCCGAACAGCAGCGCGCCGATCAGCAGGCGTCCCGGGCGCCAGGTCGCGAACACGACCAGCGCGAGCGCGATCCAGCCGCGGCCCGAGGTGAGCTGCTCCTGCCACAAATGCAGATTGACGATCGAGTAGTAACCGCCCGCAAGCCCGGCCATGCCGCCGCCGAACGCCACCGCGCCGTAGCGCACGCCGATCACCGGAAAGCCGACGGAGTGCGCCACCTGCGGCGATTCGCCGACCGAGCGCAACACGAGTCCCGCGCGCGTGCGGTACAGGAACCAGCCGATCACCGCGAACATCAGGAACGCGAGGTAATCGAGCGGCGTGAGGCTGAAAAACGCGGGGCCGAGCACCGGGATCTTGGACAGACCGGGAATGGTCCACGTGTCGATGGTCGCGCGCACCGCCGCCGACGTGTACGGCTTGCCAACATAAGCCGACAGGCCGATGCCGAAGATCGTCAGCGAGAGGCCGGTGGCGACCTGATTGGCAAGCATGGTGAGCGTGAGAAACGCGAACAGCAGCGACATGGCAAGACCGGCGCCGATCGCGGCGAGCACGCCGAGCCACGGGCTGCCGGTGATCGCGGTGACCGCGTAGCCGGTCACCGCGCCCATCAGCATCATGCCTTCGACGCCAAGGTTGAGAACGCCCGATTTTTCGGTGACGAGTTCGCCCGCGCCCGCGAACATCAGCGGAATCGCGGCGGTGACGGCGCTCGACGTGAGCGAGCTGGCTTGTTGAATGTCCATTTGGATCCGGCGCAAAAATCAGTGAACGGTGAGCAGTGGGCGAGTCAGTGAGCCTGGGCGGTCAGCGTACGGCGGCGCACGCGGTAGTTCACGAACAGGTCTGCGCCCAGCAGGCAGAACAGCAACAGCCCCTGGAACACGCCGGAAAGCGCCTGCGGCAGTTGCATCGAGGTTTGCACGGCTTCGCCGCCGAGATACAGCAGCGCCATCAGCAGGCTCGCGAGCACGATGCCGAGCGGATGCAGCCGTCCCACGAACACGACGATGATGGCCGTGAAGCCATAACCCGGCGACCACGTGGCCTGCAACTGGCCGATCGGGCCGGAGATCTCGCCCATGCCGGCGAGGCCCGCGAGGCCGCCGCTGATCAGAAGCGACGTCCAGATGGTTTTCTTGTCGGAAAAACCGGCGTAGCGCGCGGCAAGCGGCGCGAGACCGCCAACGTTCATGCGATAGCCCGCGAAACTCTTGCGCATGAAAACCCACACGAGCGGAATCGCGATCAGCGTGACGAACACCGAAGCGTTCAGACGCGTGCCGCGCAGCCATTTGATGTGCCAGTCGCCGGAGAATGTCGGATAGAGCGCGTCGCCGCTGAACATCTCCGAGAGCGGGAAGTTCATACCCTGCGGGTCGCGCCACGGGCCGCTCACCAGGTAGATCAGCAGTTGCGTGGCCACGTACGTCAGCATCAGGCTGACGAGAATCTCGTTGGTGTTGAAGCGGCTTTTGAGCAGCGCCGGAATCGCCGCCCACGCCATGCCGCCGAGCACGCCGGCGATCATCATGGTCGGCAGAATCCACCAGCCGGTGGCCTGATCGAAATAGATCGCGACGCCGCTCGCGGCGATGCCGCCGAGGAGCATCTGCCCTTCGGCGCCGATGTTCCACACGTTGGCGCGATAGCCGATAGCAAGACCGAGGCCGATCAGGCACAACGGCGACGCCTTCAGCAGCAGTTCGGACCAGCCGTTCACGCTGGACAGCGGCTCGATGAAAAACGCGTGCATGGCTTGCAACGGATCGCGGCCGACGAGGCTGAAGATCAGAAAGCCGATCGCGAGCGTGAGCAACGCGGCGATCAGCGGCACGGCGAGCTGCATGGTGCGCGAGGGCGTCGTGCGTGCTTCGAGTCGATAGGGAAGAATCATGGGTAACGTGTGATTGATATGGTTCTCGTTCTGATGCCGGGCGACGTCACGCGTATTCGCGAGACGGACGCCGGCTCAGGCGTGCGCCGGCTGTTCCGCCGAAGGCGCCGCGCCCTCGCGGTCGCCGAACAGGCCCGCCATCCAGCGGCCGATTTCCTCGGCGTTGGTCGCCCCGGTGGCGCGCACCGGCGAGAGTCTGCCGCCTGCGAGCACCGCGATGCGATCGCAGATGTCGAACAACTCTTCCAACTCCTCCGAGATCACCAGAATCGCCACGCCGCGCGCCGACAGATCGAGCAACTGCTGGCGAATAAAGGACGCCGCGCCGACATCCACGCCCCACGTGGGTTGCGCGACCACCAGCACCTTGGGCGCCTGCAGAATCTCGCGGCCCATGATGTATTTCTGCAGATTGCCGCCCGACAGACTTTGCGCGAGCGCTTCGGAGCCGCCGCAGCGCACGTCGAAGGCCTCGATGCAACGCTTCGCGAATGCGCGCATCGCGCCGGCCTTGATCCAGCCCGAGTTCACCATCTGCTGACGATGCGCGGTGAGCAGCGCGTTTTCCGACAGCGTCATGGCCGGCACCGCACCGCGCCCGAGGCGCTCTTCCGGCACGAAGCCAAAGCCGAGCGCACGCCGGCCGCCCGCGCCGAGGCGCCCGGCCGCCTTGCCGCAAATGGTGACCGCGTCGGCGCGCACGCCGCGTTTTTCGCCCGACAGCGCCGACAGCAGTTCCGCCTGGCCGTTGCCCGAGACGCCCGCGACGCCGAAGATTTCGCCCGCATGCACGCCGAATGACACGTCGCGCAACGAGGTGCCGAACGGGTCGTCGCTTTCCACCGAGAGGTGCTTCACGTCGAGCAGCACCGCGCCCGGATTGTGTTCGCGCCGCGTGTAATCCGGCAGCGAATGGCCGACCATCAATTGCGCGAGCGACGCATGCGTTTCGCCCTTCGGCTTCACATGGCCGGTCACGCGGCCGCCGCGCATCACCGTCGCGGTGTCGCACAACTCCTGGATTTCGTCGAGCTTGTGGCTGATATAGAGGATGCTGCAGCCTTCGGCAGCGAGCCGCCGCAGCGTCTCGAACAGCTTGCGGACCGCTTGCGGCGTCAGCACCGAAGTCGGCTCGTCCATGATCAGCAAGCGCGGATTCTGCAGCAGACAACGAACGATCTCCACGCGTTGCCGCTCGCCCACCGTCAGACTATGCACGTGGCGCTGCGGATCGATATCGAGCCCGTAGTCGGCGGAGACTTCGCGGATGCGCCTCGAAAGCGTCTTCAGATCGAACGGTTCGTCGAGCGCAAGCGTGATGTTTTCGCCGACCGTGAGCGTCTCGAACAGCGAAAAGTGCTGGAACACCATACCGATGCCCAACTTGCGCGCCGCCGCTGGGTTGGCGATCTCGACCGTCTGGCCTTCCCAGCGAATCTCGCCGGCGTCGGGCCGCACCGCGCCGTAGATGATTTTCATCAGCGTGCTTTTGCCGGCGCCATTCTCGCCGAGCACGGCATGGATTTCTCCCGGCGCGACGATCAGCGTGACGTCGTCGTTGGCTCGCACGGCCGGATATTGTTTGGTGATGCCCTGAAGCACCAACCGGGGCGCCGCCTGTTCCGGCCTGTCTGCCGGCTGCGCGGCGGCGCCGTCGCTATAAGAAGAGTCGCTCATGTGATTCCGTAGTACGTCAGTGACTGCCGGTTACAGCGCGTCCGTCCACCTTGCCGGCAGGCGATCCGTCACCACAACCGGATGACAATACCTAATTCGACCCAGTCAGTCGAGCCGCCAAAATTCCCCGCAAACCCGCGTCGCAGCGAGCTCTGCGGGTATCCCACTCTTGACGCGGCTTTACGTTCATATTAAAAGTCATATACACCCACGCCCGCTCGATCAGCCAGAACATATATTTCGGAGAAGTCATGAGTCAGCAACGCGAGGCGATCGATACGTACCTGTTACGCGTCTTGCATACCCTGTTGATGGAACGCAGCGTCACGCGCGCGGCCGTCAAACTGAATCAATCGCAACCCGCCATCAGCGCGGCGCTGCGCCGTTTGCGCGACATCACCGGCGACCCGCTGCTGGTGCGCGGCAAATCCGGCATGGTGCCCACGGAATACGGCCTGCGCCTGCTCGAACCGGTGCAGAACGCGCTGCGCGAGATCGAACGCATCAAGTTCCAGCAACACAACTTCGATCCGGCCACTTCGATCCGTTGCTACCGGATCGGCTGCCCGGACTACCTGAACGTCTTGTTCGTGCCGACGGTGGTCGAACGCTTTCGTCAGGCCGCGCCGAACGCGACGCTCGAGTTTCACTCGCTCGGGCCGGCTTTCGACTACGAACTCGCGCTTGAAGACGGCAAGCTCGACATCGTGGTCGGAAACTGGCCGGAGCCGCCGGAACAGTTGCACCTGTCGAACCTCTTCGTCGATCAGATCGTCTGCCTGATGAGCAACACGCATCCGTTTGCCAAACGCGGCGGTCTCACGCTCGACCAGTACCTGAATGCGCCGCATCTCGCGCCTACTCCTTATTCGGTGGGCCAGCGCGGCGCGATCGACGTGCATCTCGCGCGCGAGCGGCTCAAGCGCCATGTGGTCGTGACGCTGCCGTACTTCAATCTGGCGCCATACGTGCTGATCAAGTCCGATCTGATCTTCACGACGACGCGCCTCTTTGCCGATTATTACGCCAAGTTCCTGCCGCTCACGGTCGTGCCCGCACCACTCGATTTCCCGCCGATGCAGTACTACCAACTGTGGCACGAACGCGTGCATTACTCCGATGAAGTGCGCTGGTTGCGCAGTCTGGTCGCCGAGGCGACCAAGACGTTGATCGACAAGCCTTGAGTTTTTGCTTTGCTTTACGGGTTATCGGCGGCGCCGATAACCCGTTCCTTCTTTTACGCCGCAGCTTCGTAAAGCGTCTTCGCCAACCGGTTGTGCTGCTCGATGACCGGCCCGAGCTCCAGCGTCGTCAACTGCCCTTCTTTCACGACGACCTTGCCGCCGATCACGCTGTAGCTAACTTGCGACGGCGCGCAGAACACGAGCGCCGCGACGGGGTCGTGCAACGCGCCCGCGAAAAGCGGCTGGCGCAGATCGAACGACACGAAATCCGCCGCCATGCCTGGCGCCAGCGCACCGATATCGTCGCGATTGAGCACCTTCGCGCCGCCGAGCGTCGCAATTTCCAGCGCCTCGCGTGCGGTCATCGCATCAGGTCCGAAACCGACTCGTTGCAGCAACAAAGCCTGACGCACTTCGGCAATCATCTGCGCGCCGTCGTTCGACGCCGATCCGTCGACGCCCAAGCCCACTGGCACGCCCGCCAGACGCATGCGCTTCACCGGCGCGATACCCGACGCGAGCCGCATGTTCGAACACGGGCAATGCGCGACGCCGGTGCCGGTGCGCGCGAACAGGTCGATGCCGGCGTCGTCGAGTTGCACGCAGTGCGCATGCCACACATCGTGGCCAACCCAGCCGAGGTCTTCCGCATACTCCGCCGGCGTCATGCCGAACTTCTCGCAGCTGTACGCGATGTCGTTGACGTTTTCCGCCAGGTGCGTGTGCATCGACACGCCATACTGCCGCGCCATCACCGCGGATTCACGCATCAGATCGCGGCTCACCGAGAACGGCGAGCATGGCGCGACCACCACACGCAGCATCGCGTAACGTCCTTCGTCGTGATACGTCTCGATCAGCCGCTGGGTGTCCTTCAGGATGTCCGCTTCACGCTCGACCACTGAATCCGGCGGCAAGCCGCCGTCTTTCTGCCCGACGCTCATGCTGCCGCGCGCCGCGTGAAAACGCATACCGATCCGGCGCGCCGCGCCGATGCTGTCGTCGAGCCGGCTGCCGTTCGGATAGATATACAAATGGTCGCTCGACGTCGTGCAGCCGGACAGCAAGAGCTCGGCCATCGCCGTCAGCGTGGAGACTTCGATCATCTCCGGCGTGAGGTTCGCCCACACCTTGTATAGGCTGGTCAGCCAGCCGAACAGTTCGGCGTTCTGCGCGGCGGGAACCGCCCGCGTCAGGCTCTGATACATGTGGTGGTGCGTGTTGACGAGGCCCGGAATCACCAGATGCCCGCGCATATCCAGCACTTCGTCGGCCGTTTGCGGCAATTCCGCCGTCGGTCCGACCGCGACGATGCGGTTGTCCTCGATAAACATGCCGCCGTCGCGCAGTTCGCGCCGGGCGCCGTCCATCGTGACCAGCACGTCCGCGTGCTTCACCAACATCGTCTTCTTGGGCTTGTTAGCCGCTTGTTCCATCGTCATTCGTTTCTCCGCTTCATTGCTTCCGTGCAAAGCCGTTCGAACGCGATGTGACGGCACGCCACCGTGCCGCCGCGTCCCGTCGAACGCCGTTGGCCCGGTTACCCAGCGTGTTTCCGCCGTCTTCGGGGTGCGTCGCGGCTGAATCGTCCTCGATTCGTGTTTGCCGCAATGCACGGACGTAACCTTCGACGGCCAAAATAATGCTGACAACTCACGCCAATGCGATACCCAACTTCACGCTGCCGATATAGTGGGCCTTTTTTGGCGCCGGTACGATCCGCCGGTAAGGCAAATGCGCTGTAATAGTCGAAGGAATCGAGTCGTTGCGGCTTTCAACAGGCTGTCCGTCATGCGCCAGCTATTATCTTTCCTATCTCGCGCGCGCTGGACGGAACAACCTTTTTACAATGGCTGTCACGGCGCTCGCTTCAATTCGCCGACGGGTATGTAGCCACTGACGTGGAGCCTCGATCCGCCGCAAACGTATCTGGATCGGGCTGCCGCCGAAACCTCGCATTCACATAAGGAAAATTGCGAATGGGAAAGCTCACTACCCATGTGCTCGACACCGCCAACGGCCGTCCCGGCGCGGGCATCAAGGTCGAACTCTTCGCGCTCTCGGGCGACACGCGCCGCGCGCTCAAAACTACCACCACCAATGACGACGGCCGTTGCGACCAGCCGCTGCTCGAAGGCGATGCGCTAGTCGCGGGCGAATACGAACTCGTATTCGGCGCAGGCGACTACTTTGCGTCGATCGGCACGAAGGTGCCGGAGCCACGCTTCGTCGATCGCGTCGTGTTGCGCTTCGGCGTGGCCGATGCCGGCGCGCACTATCACGTGCCGCTGCTCGTGTCGCCGTGGTCGTATAGCACCTATCGCGGCAGCTAAGGAGACATCTGCCGCGAAGTGTTGGAAAGAGGTTGGACGAAGCGAGGTCGAGTTCGCGCAGCATGACCCTCGCGCTCGATTGCATTGCGCAGATGCTCAGGCACATACAGGGACACACGGGCGAGCACCCGCGAAACGCAATCGAACGCATGCGAGTCGACCCACTTCGAACCGACTCCGGCCAGCCCAACGAGCCAATAAAAAAACGGCGCTGTGCGAACTGAGCGCATCGCGTCTTCACCCCGCAGTCTGCGCAGCGACGTGCTGCCCTGCCAACGACCCGTGAGCCGGGTTTCAAAAGGCACATGACGTCGCTGCGAGTACAACGAATCAGAAGTGGAGGAGTTTCATGGAAGGCTTTATCACAGACTGGTTGAATCTGGCGATTCGCTGGTTTCACGTCATCGCCGCGATTGCATGGATCGGCGAATCATTTTATTTCGTCGCGCTCGACAACAGCCTGAAACCGCCGGCAGACCCGAACCAGCGCAGGCGCGGCGTGTTCGGCGAACTGTGGCACGTGCACGGCGGCGGCTTCTACAACATGCAGAAGTACACGGTCGCGCCGCCGGAAATGCCGGACGATCTGCACTGGTCGAAGTGGCCGTCGTACACCACGTGGTTGTCGGGCTTCGGTCTCTTCACCGTGCTGTATCTGTTCTCGCCGAGCACTTACCTGATCGACAAGAACGTGCTGGATATGGGACCGGTGGTCGCCGTCGCCTCGGCGCTCGGCTTCCTCGCCGCCGGCTGGATCGTGTACGACTCGCTGTGCCGCATTCTCGGCAACAAGGATAAGGTGCTCGGCATCTGCGTCGGCGTGTACGTGCTGATCGCGGCGTGGCTCGCGTGTCATATCTTTGCGGGCCGCGCGGCTTACCTGATCATGGGCGCGATGCTGGCCACGATCATGTCGGCCAACGTGTTCTTCGTGATCATTCCGGGCCAGCGCAAGATGGTCGACGCCATGCTCAAAGGCGAGACACCGAACCCGATTTATGGCAAGCGCGGCAAGCAACGCTCGGTGCACAACACGTATTTCACGCTGCCGGTGGTGTTCGCGATGCTGTCGAACCACTACGCGATGACCTACACGCATCCGTACAACTGGGCCGTGCTGCTTGTCATCATGCTGGCCGGCGCGCTGATCCGTCAGTTCTTCGTGATGCGTCACCGTGGCCAGGTGTTGTGGTATTTGCCGCTGGCGGGCATTGCCCTGATGTTCGGCGCCCTCTTCTGGACCATGCCGAAGCCGATGGTGCCGCAAGCGCAAGCGGCCAACGCGCCGACGATCAAAGTGGCTGACATCGCACCGGTGCTGCAACAGCGCTGCGTGGCCTGCCACTCCGCGCATCCCACGATGATGGGCAGCGCCCCCGCCGGCGTGCTGCTGGACACGCCGGATGAAATCTCGCAGAACGCGCAGCGGATTTACCAGCAAGCCGTGACGCTGAAAGCCATGCCGCTCGGCAACGTGACGCACATGACCGACGACGAGCGGATGAAGATCGCCGCGTGGTTCCAGGGTGGCGCAGCGAAGTGATAGTCGAGCCGGGCATCCTGCCCGGCGTGGCGATGGATGAAGCAATATGAAGCGGGCTTTTCGCGCTAGCGGGAAGCCCGCTTTTCTTTGGCCGCACTGGTGTTGGCTTCTCCAAGGCGGGCGTGGCCGAATTGTAGCCTATGGGCTACAATTTCTCACAAATTCCGTTGAAATGTAGCCCATGAGGCACAAGTTCCCGAGACCTCGTTGTGCTCGATGGGCTACAATACGGCATGAATTCGTCGAAATTGACGCCTCGGGGCTACAAATGACCAATCTCGCCGATGTATCTGACATGCTGAAGGCTGTTCGCCACGAAAGCCATCTGTCGCAAGAGGAGTTGGCGCGTCGGGCGGGCGTCGCGCGCACCACCGTCGCGCGTATGGAAACGCTCGCCAAAAACGATATGAGCGTGTCCGTGCTCGTGCGCCTGCTCGAAGCGGCAGGCTACGACCTCAAGTTCGTCGCGCATGGCCACGGGCGCACGCTCGAAGACATCCTCGCTGAACAACGCAATCCGGACGCCAACTAATGAGGCTCGACGTCCAGGTACTGGGCAAAAACGTCGCCACGCTATTTCGCGAGCGCGACGACTACGTCCTCAAATACAACCGCGACGCGAGCACGGCGGATTTCATCAGCCTGACCATGCCGGTGCGTGAAGAACCTTGGCGCTGGCCGCGCGATCTGCATCCGTTTTTCCGGCAAAACCTGCCGGAGGGTTATTTGCTGAATCTGATTCGCGAGCAGTTCGGACCGTTGCTCGACGGCACCGACCTGTCGCTGCTCGCGGTGGTCGGCGCGATGGGGATCGGCCGTGTCACCGTGACGCCGGAAGGCGTCGCACCTGGAACGGAACTGCGAGCGCTCGACGTGCAGGACATTTTGCACGGCGACAACACGGCCGAACATTTCGCGCAACTCGTGCGCGAGTATGCGCGCGCGGCCATCTCGGGCGCCGTGCCCAAGTTCATCGCGCCACAGGACGATGCCTCGCAGCCATTCACGTCGATGCCGCTCGGCAAACCCACCATCCGGACAAGCCGCCACATCATCAAAGGCTCGGACGACAGCACGCCGTTTCTCGGCTTCAACGAGTTCTATTCCATGCGCGTGCTCGAACGGCTCAGCGTCGCGCCGGTCGCGCGCACGAAGATGTCGGACGATGGCCGGGCGCTGATCGTCGAGCGCTTCGACGTCGACGCACAGGGAAAGCCGGCCTATGGCGTCGAGGACCTGTGCGGTCTTCTTGGTTTGCCGCCGCACGAAAAATACAACTCGACCAGCGAGAAAATGCTCAATGCCGCACGAGCCTATCTGCTCGATCGCGACACCATGCGCGAGCAGCTGGAGCATCTCGGCTGGCATATGTTGACGAACTACGTCGTACGCAACGCGGATTGCCATACGAAGAACGTGGCGTTGTTCTATACATCGGTCGACGATGTCGCGTTCACGCCCGTCTACGACATCGTCACGACGCAGGCGTACCCGCGTTTCGCGGCGAATCCTCCGGGCTTGCCGATCGACGGCCGCAAAACCTGGGCAGCCGGCAAAACGCTGGAGCGCTTCTTCAACACGCGTATGGGCATCGCGCCGCGGCAATACGCGCAGATGGTCGAGGCCTTGTGCGATTCGGCCGTCGCCGTCGGTCAGGAGTTGATCGAAGCGGCGCGCAACGAGCCGCAATGGCACACCGTCGCGAAGCACATGCTTCACGCCTGGGACGACGGCATGGCGTCCTTGCGCTCACCGAAGAAGAGTCTGCAATTCAAAGGACTCAAACCGGCGATCGAAGCCGCAGGTTTTTCCATGCCGGAGCCGGCGGAACGCGCGCGCGAGGTGATTGGACGCTCGCCGCTTCTCGGCAAGCGTGGTTAGACGCGCAACGAGGGCGTCGCGCTGCGCCTTTATGATTCGCAGCCAAAACAAAGAACCCACGGCATCGGTGATGCTGTGGGTTCTTTTAAGTCGACCTGCGTGCTACATGAAAGCGATCAAACTCAAACAGCCACCGCGCTCAACGCATCTTCCGTGAGCCACAGCGACTCGGCGAGATCCTGCTCATTGAGGTTGAGTCCGTCCCCGCCACGATCGACAACGATAAAGTCGCTCACGTCGCCCAACGCGATCAGCGGATGGTGCCACACGCCCTTCGCATAGTTCACGCCCTGCCAGCCGCTCGTCACGAACGCGCGAATCTTCGACGCGTCCAACTCGCCCGCCGGCGCCACGACCACCAGATACGGCTTGTCGTTCAGCGGCACGAACGCCTGGCTGCCGAGCGGATGCCGTTCGAGCATCTTCACTTCGAACGGCAGCGTGCGCGGCTGTCCGCGAAACAGGTTGACGAGCGTACGACCGTTTTCGTCGGCGACGTCCACTTTCGCGAGATCGTGAAAGCGGATCGTCGTGCCGAGGTTGATCGGAATCTGCTTCGCGCCTTCGAGTTCGATCACGTCGCCGAACGCGGCGAACGCTTCCTTCGTCAACGGTTCGATCGCGAGCGTTTTCATGATGCGAGCGTGCCCCACAAACGCAGACGCGACACGCCGCCGTCCGGAATGATGTTAAAGCGCACGTGCGTCACCGGACCCAGCGCCGCGATTTCGCTTTCGAAATAGTGCTGGTTGTCCATCTTCAGTTTCTGTTCGCCGAGCAGCACCGGCCAAAACATGGCCTGCGTGATCAGCGAGCTGTCCGTGCCGCCCGTGACATACGCGGCCTGAATCGAGCAGCGGTCCGGAAAGTTGCCCTTGAAGTGCGCCGTATCGACTTCGATCTTTTTGATCACGCCCGGCTGCGCCAGTGCGACGATCGCCCAGTCGTTGCCCGGTTCGCGACGGCGGCGCGTTTCCCAGCCGTCGCCCATGTTCACGCCACGGCCCGGCATCAAAATTGTCGAGGCTGCGCCGAAATGCTGGTTGTTCGCCGCGACGAGATATGCGCCGTTTTCCATCGCCGCCAGATCGAACTGCTCCGTGCGGCTCGCGCCGGCCCAATCGACTTGCGGTTGACCATACACACGCAGACGCGCGATGCCGCCGTCCGGATAGATGTTCACGCGCAGATGCGTGTACGCATTCGCGTCGCTGACTTCGTGGTAGTGGTGACTATTGCCTTGCAAGGTGGTCGACGGCACGATTTCGGTCCATTGCGTCGACTGGTTAGGCGCGCCATCCACCACGCGCGCGGCTTCTACCGACGCCGCCGGCGGGAAGTTGCCGGTGAAGTGGCTGGTGTCGAGATCGAGGCCCTTGATCACGCCCGGCCGCGCCAATTTCACCACGCACCAGTCGTAGCCGTTGGCGCGCTTGCGGCGCGTTTCCCAGCCGTCCATCCACTTGCCATTGTCGTCGTACTTGCCCGGAATGAAGACGGCCGGCTCCGGATTTAGCATGCGTTCCTTCGGTGCGAAGAAATCGTCGCTGGCCTCGAGCGCCTGCGCGCCCAGGCGCGGGTCCGCCAGATTCACATAGCGGCGCGTGAATTCCGGTGCGTTGGGGTCGAGAATCGGGAGTGCCATCTTTGTCTTCCTTAGTGTTGGTCAGTGCTCAAAAAACGTTTCAGTTCGAGTCCAGCGACGCGCGGTAAACCCTTACGCGTCGATCAGGTCGTCGAGCCGGAAACGTGCGATGCGATAGATCTGATCGAGGCTCGCGCGCAGTTCGTCGGCGCGGCTGTTGTTCACGCGCGCCTCGAAGTTCGCGATGATGCCGTGACGGTCATACCCGCGCACGGCAAGGATGAACGGAAAACCGAATTTCTCGCGATACGCGGCATTAAGTGCGAGCAGTCTGTCGAATTCTTCCTGCGTGCATTGCGCGAGGCCGGCGCCGCTTTGCTCACGCGTGGATTCGGCGGTCAGTTCACCGCGCACCGCGGCCTTGCCGGCGAGTTCCGGGTGGGCGTTGATCAACGCCAGTTGCTTCTCTTCGCCCGCCGTCTCGACGATATTCGACATCTTGCGATGCACCTCGTCGATGCTGGCGAAAGGCCGTTGCTGCGCGGCGATTTCCGCGACCCACGGCGAGTGCTCGAAAATGCCCGACAGCGCTGCCACGAACGCGTCGGTCGAGATGCTGTTGAGTTGGTCCAGAGTGTATTGCATCGCCTTCATGCCGCAGCCCCGCGGTCGTTTTGTTGATAAGGATGATGTTCGCGCCAGTGGCGCGCGATATCGACGCGCCGCGTGACCCACACGCGATCGTGCTGTTCGATATGGTCGAGAAAACGTTGCAGCGCGCGGAAACGCCCGGGGCGTCCGAGCAGACGGCAGTGCATGCCGATGGACAGCATCTTCGGCGCTTCGTCGCCTTCTTCGTAGAGCACGTCGAAGGCGTCGCGCAGGTACGTGAAGAAGTGATCCGCGGTATTGAAGCCTTGCGGGCTCGCAAAGCGCATGTCGTTGGTGTCGAGCGTGTACGGCACGATCAACTGCGGCACCTTCGCGCCGCCGGTCACATCGACGTCCATCCAGAACGGCAGATCGTCGCCGTAGTAATCCGAGTCGTACAGGAAACCGCCGTATTCAGCGACGAGGCGCCGCGTATTGGGACTATCGCGCCCGGTGTACCAGCCGAGCGGACGCTCGCCCGTCACGCGCTCGATCGCTTCCATGCCGAGGCGCATGTGTTCCGCTTCTTTCTCCGGCGCCATGTCCTGATAGTGAATCCAGCGATAACCGTGGCAGGCGATCTCATGCCCGAGTTCGACGAAAGCCCGCGCCAATTCCGGATGCCGTTCGACCGCCATGCCGACGCCGAACACCGTGAGCGGCAGCTTGCGCCTTTCGAATTCGCGCAGGATCCGCCAGACACCCGCGCGCGATCCGTATTCGTAGATCGACTCCATGCTCATATGACGTGCCGGAAAAGAGGCGGCGCCGACGATTTCCGACAGAAACTGCTCCGAGCCCGGATCGCCGTGCAGCACGCAGTTTTCACCGCCCTCTTCGTAATTCAGGACGAATTGCACTGCGACACGCGCTCGACCCGGCCAGTTTGCCTGCACCGGGTGGCGGCCGTAGCCGATCAGATCGCGTGGGTAGTTCGGGTCGAGTGGCATGGTTTGACGAATGCGTGGTGACGGTACGTAAAATTCGCGTGGAACTCACGTGGCATGCACATGAGGTTGCGCGGACTCGCGCGCTGAGTGCAAACGACTCACGCCGGCGCGGTGGAAAAACATCAGAAGCAGTACCGAAAGCAGCAGAAAAAGAGCCTTTCAGGCAGCCCGCACCGAGTTGGACCAGTGTAGCGAAAACACCCGGGTGCGCCCATACACCCGGGCAGATAGTGCGTGTCAGACTGAATGTATGTACGGTCCCGGTTCTGTAGTGTTTACCCGCAATAAATCGACCGTTCCTTCGTTTTCCGGCGACTTTGCGGCGGAAATGACGGTAGAGCCGCGCGTGGCGAGCGGATTCGGGTCGGCGTCGGTGGGGCTGAAGGACGCCAGCGCGCCGTCGTAGCGCTTGGCCAGCGGCCGCGCGTAATCGCCACGTTTGGCGGTCGATAGACGCAGCGCGACCAGCGCCTCGGTCCACTTCACCGCTGCCGTCACGCCCTCGATCACCGGTGCGCCGAGCGCGTCTTCGATTTCCGCGCACAGTTCGGCCATACCCGCGCAGCCGAGCACGATCGCGTCCGAACCGTCTTCCGCGAGCGCACGCCGGCATTCGTCGAGGATGATGCGGCGCGCCGCCGAGCCCGGCTTGTCGAGGTCGAGCACAGCGACGTCGGTGGCGCGCACGTTGCGGCAAAACCGCTTCATGCCGTAACGCTCGGCAAGGTGCCACGCCATGCCGCACGTGCGCGCCAGTGTGGTCACCACCGAGAAGCCCGGCGCCAGCACGCTGGCCGCGTGCATCGCCGCCTCGGCAATGCCGATCACCGGGCCGCGCGCCAGCTCGCGCGCGGCGTACAGACCGGGGTCGCCAAAGCAGGCGATCACGTAGCCGTCGCAGCCTTCACGTTCGCCGGCGGCGACTTCGGCCAGCAAGCCCGGCGTGGCGAGCGCTTCGTCGTAATACCCTTCGATCGACGGCGGCCCCATGGTCGGATTTACCGCGATGACTTCGGTGCCCGGCGCGGCGACGTCGCGCGCGCAGCGGCCCATGGCTTCCGTCATGCGTTGGGTCGTGTTCGGGTTGATCAGTTTGATACGCATATCGACTCCTGTTGCTTCCGCAAAATTCAGCGTGCAAGAACACGATAGAACAACGCAGCGAGGCCTGCGCCGATAAACCACGAGAAATTCGCCATGCCGTCGAGCGCGGGCACCATCACGCAGGCCACGGCGATCACGGCAGCCGGCAGCAACGCGGCGACCGCCCGGTAATTGACGCCGTTGCGATACCAGTACGAACCTGTCGGCGAGACCGTGTACAGATCGTCGAGAACGATCTTCTGGCGCTTCACCAGAAAGTAGTCGACGATCAGGACACCGTACAACGGTCCGATGAAACTGCCGAGCACGTCGAGCGTGTAATGGATCACAGCCGGGTTGTTGAACAGATTCCACGGCGTAATGAAAATCGACGCCACCGCCGCGAGCATGCCGCCCATGCGCCAGCTAATGAGGCGCGGCGCGACGTTGGAGAAGTCGAAAGCCGGCGAGACGAAGTTGGCGACGATGTTGATGCCGATGGTCGCGATCGTGAAGGTCAGCGCGCCGAGAATCACCGCGGTCGGATAGTCGATACGGCCTACGGTTTCGACCGGGTCCGTGATCAGTTCGCCGAACACCGGGAGCGTGGCCGCGGTCGTGATGACAGTCACCAGCGAGAAGGCCAGGAAGTTGACCGGCAGGCCCCAGAAGTTGCCGCGTTGCACGCTGCGAAAGCTCTTGCCATAGCGCGAGAAGTCGCCGAAATTCAGCATCGGACCGGAGAAATACGACACCACCAGCGAGATGGCCGTGATCATCACCGGCACAACCTGCATGCCGTGATATTTGACGCCGCCCAGGTTGATGCCGATGTTGCGCCACCCCGCGCGATACACCATGTAACCCGCGAGAATGAACATCACCACGTAGACCGCGGGGCCGGCGAAGTCGATGAACTTCTTGATGGTCTCCATGCCGTGCCAGAACACCAGCGCCTGCAACACCCAGAGCACCATGAAGCCGGTCCAGCCAAGCAT
Source organism: Paraburkholderia sp. BL25I1N1 (assembly GCF_003002025.1). GTDB lineage: Bacteria > Pseudomonadota > Gammaproteobacteria > Burkholderiales > Burkholderiaceae > Paraburkholderia. The sequence continues at coordinate 54,014 of NZ_PVZB01000032.1, read as the reverse complement.
CGAAAGCCCCAGGAAGCCGTGGTGATGAACATCCGCATAAGGCAGCAATTGCGGAACAAATTTCAACACGACGATCACGAGCGCGCTCGACGCCAGATAGGTCTGGATGCCGTACCACGCGACCGCGATCAGACCGCGAATCACCGCGGGAATATTCGCGCCGAGCACGCCGAAGGTCGCGCGGCACGCCACCGGATACGGCACGCCGTTCGCCTGGCTCGGCTTGGCGATCAGGTTGCACAACAGGTTGACGATCGTAATGCCGACCAGCAGCGCGATCAGCACCTGCCAGCTCGTCAGGCCGAGCGCGAACAGACTGCCCGCGAACACGTAGCCGCCGACGCTGTGCACGTCCGACATCCAGAACGCGAAGATGTTGTAGGCGCCCCAGGTTTGATGCCGTAACGGTGCGAGATCCTCGTTATAGAGGCGGTCGCTGTAGCCTGCGGGCATCGACGGTTCGCTGGACGCGCCGTCGTCTGCGTAAGGGGAAATTGCGGGATTGCCGGGCGCTGCACTGAACTGAGCCATGATTCCTCCTTGGAATAGGGACCGTCGATAGCGAATCGAAGGACATTGCATCGGCCATGCCAGTCGCGCCCTCCTCGTCCGCATGAATGGAGGGGGCCTGACGCGTCTGTCCCGGCCGTGCCGCGGATGTCTCCGTACTTGAAGTACTTGTGGTTGTCGCACCGCCGGCAACCGCGAAGTCCGGCGATGCGTTACTACCCGAAGTCCGTCGCCCGGCGGCGGACACGCGTGCACAAGCCGGCAGCGCTCACGCCGAGCCGCCTTGCAACGCTTGATTCGTTCAGTTCAATTCAGTGCGGCGCGCACCGGGAACGGGCGCACGCCGGCCGCCTGCCTCAGCCTGGCGCGGACTTGGTCTTCGATGAATCTCTGGCTGCGCCGTTGAGGGCGCCGAACACTTCATGCAGATCGGCCGCGCCACGTGCGGGGCGGTCCAGCATCTTCAACTCGACGCTTTGCAGATGGCGCGACATGAGGGCCGCCGCCTCTTTTGCATCGCCGGCGTCGAGCGCGGCGAGAATGGCTTCGTGGTCCTCGAACGAGCATGGGCTGCGTCCGAGCGACTCGTACAGCGCGGAAATCAGTGTGGAGCGCGCCACCAGACCGTTCAGGCAGTCGCACAACACAGCGTTGCCGGTGAGTCCGGCCAACTCGGTGTGAAACTCGCCCGACAGGCGAATCCACGCTGGAAAATCACGTGTTTCAAATGCTTTGCGTTCCCGGCCGATCATGCTGCCGATGCTCTTCAAACGCCGCATGCCGTGGCCGCTGCAGATCTTTTCGACCACCGCCAGCTCGATGATGCGGCGCATCTCGAACACTTCGTGGACTTCCTGCAGCGACGGACTTGCCACGAACGCCCCGCGATTCGGTTCGAGATCGACGAGGTGGTCGGTTGCCAACTGCGCCAGCGCCTGCCGGATCGGACCGCGCTTCACGCCGAATACTTCGCATAACTGTGCTTCTGTCAACTTGGCGCCAGGCGCGAGCCGATGCTCGAGGATGGCGGCGCGGATGCGCTCGGTGATCGCTTCGGGTTTCAAACTATTCGCGGCAGCGGAGTCTGTGTCGGACATGATGTTCGTCTCGGTATGTTGGTCATCATAGGATGGACATAAAAATTGTCAACAATTTTTGCCTTGAATTTCGACAATCTTGGCGGCGAGGTTGGGCTGACGGACGCTCGGTCCGGCATGCGTATCCGGCGGTATCGCAGTACGAGCTTAATTAGGCTTGGCTGGGATCGTTCATTGGTGGCCTGTTTTGTCAACAAAACTGGCGGACCTTCCGGGGGCTGCTCTGCCGGTGGCAGGCCATAAAAATCGACCGTTAGTTGCGTTACTCGAATTAAAAAAGAAAGCGGACAATCGCCCGCTTCCCCCTCCAGCTAACTCATGCGAGGTACGGATAGCCCGACACACTAAGTTTAAAGCCGTGCGCATTCGCGACGAGATGCGCGTCCGCGCCCACAGGTAGCGTCACCATGTTGCGGACATGCCCGAATTGCAGGCCGGTGACAACCGGAATGCCGATCACCGACCTCACCTGCTCGATCATTGCGTGCAGATCGTAGCCGTTGTCGTATTCGTAGGGCCTGGCGCCGGAGAAATCGCCCAGCACGAGCGCCTGTTGCTGCGCAAGAATGCCGGACAGGTGCAACTGGTAGATCATCCGCTCGACCCGGAACGGCTGCTCGTTGACGTCCTCGATAAAGAGGATGCCGCCCTGCACCGGCGGCATGTACGGCGTGCCGATCAGCGACGCCAGAACCGCCAGATTGCCGCCCCACAACATGCCAGAGACGTCGACCGGCTGCGCTTGCGGCGTGTTGTTCGAGATCGTCATGGTCGGCTTCGTCACCGCCGACCAGAAGCGCTGCATGGTGAACTCGCTCAATTCCTCCGCGCCGAAGTCGCTCATCACCATCGGGCCGCCGAAGCTCTTCACGCCGGCGCGCGCCAGCAGCGCAAGCTGGATCGCGGTGAAATCGCTGTGTCCGACCAGCGCGATCGGCTGATCGGTGAGCCGCCGTTGCAAGCCTTCGTAGTCGAGGCCGTGCAGGATGCGCACCGCGCCGTAGCCGCCGCGCACGGCCAGCACGATGTCCGGCAACTTACGCGACGGATCGGCGAGGCGGTTCAGCTCGGCCGCGCGTTCGCCATCCGTGCCGGCAAAGCGCTGGAAGCGACGCTTCGTCGCTTCCACGCCCTCGACGTGATGCCCCTGCGCATGGAAGCGCGCCAACGCGCGATGCAGCACCTCGGGGTCGTGCGGATACCCGGACGGCGCGATCAGTTCGATGGTGCGATGGACGGTCATTGGCAGGACCTTGCTGGACGTTGTTGTTTTAGAGCGACCGGGCCGGCCCCGGTGCGATGCCCGGTGCGCTGGCTGCGCCAGCCGCGTCGGCCCGTGCCGTTGCACGCGCTTCGCGGCTCGCGCGCCGCCGCTCGGCAAAGAACGACTTAAGCGCGGCCCCGCATTCATTTTCGAGCACGCCGCCGATCACCGTGGTGTGATGATTCAACTGAGGATTCGCGAACGCATTGACGACGCTGCCGCACGCCCCCGTTTTCGGATCGCGCGCCCCGAATACGACTCGCGCGATGCGCGCATGCATGATCGCCCCCGCGCACATCAGGCACGGCTCCAGCGTGACGTAGAGTTCGCAGCCCGGCAAACGATAGTTCTCGACGGCTTGCGCCGCGGCGCGCAAAGCGGCCATTTCCGCATGCGCGGACGGGTCGTGCCCACCGATCGGATGATTGAAACCTGTGCCAATGACTTCATCGCCACGCACTAAGACTGCGCCGACGGGGACTTCACCGGCGGCGCGCGCTTTTTCGGCGGCGGCTTGCGCCAGCGCCATGAAACGGCGATCGCGCTCCGTGACTTCGGGGACGGTGGAACATGTGGGCGGTTCGCCTAGGGCTGCCTCTGAACCCGCCGAGGCGACGGCAGCGCCCGAATCGGCCGCTGCCGATTCAGCGACATCGCTCGCCGAGCGTTCGGAACCCGGCACATTCAGCGCTCCGTGAGACTCGACAGAGTCTGAATCCGGCGCGGCGGACTGGGCAAGCGGCTCGCTCACTGCGAACCCGCGTCTGCCGTATCGAGGTTGCCCGCGCGCTCGGATAGCCGCTCGGCGATACGCCGGCAGTATTCGCGCGGCAGAACCAGCGGGCCGCCACGCAACGATTCAAGTGCCATATCGAGCGCGAGCATGCGCGCCTGGAGACGGCAACGGGTAGCCCGGTCGCTCACGGCATTCAACTCCGCTTGCAGGTCGCGCAACGCGCGCAACTGCTCGATAGCGGGCGGCACAAAGCCCGCATTCTTCAAAATCCGGTTGGCGACGCGCACTTCCTCGGGGACCAAAGTATCGTCGTCCAGCGACAGCGGCGCGCCGGCGCCCGGTAACTCGTCGAATTCGCCTCGCGCGGCGGCGGCGGCAATACGCTGTTCGACTAACGCATCAAGCAATTTCATCTGCAATCCACTACGTTGCGGCCCAAGCATTCTATCAGGGCGCGCACGATCGTTCCGCTTCTCGAACCGACGAAACCTCCTACGTTTTCAGATTCCGCGTATTTGAGGGCACACGGTCGTGCGCTAGCCTCGGCGATTCATTACCGCGGCACTTGCCGCTCCGTTTTCCACAGCCAAATCTGACAAAACACTTTCAGCAGACGGCGCCCTGCTCGCCGTCCCTCCCGCTCCCACAGTCATCCACGCTATGAAACCCCGAATGATCACTTCAAGCCGCAGTCACACCTCCATCGTTCTCCATGCCCGCATCAGTCCACAGCCGGCCGCGGATCTCGTCAATCCAGGCAAGCGCGTTCGAAAGCCGTGGCTGCGCGCGACGCTAGCCGGCGTCACCATGGCGTTCGCGCTCTCCGGTTGCGGCGTGTTCTGCGGTGGCGCGGGCGGAAGCGGCGCCGGTTTCGCTGGCGGTTGCGCAACTGGAATGCGGTTCTAGCAGGGCGTCCTTCGATACACCGCCGTCACCCAGGGCGACGCGCGCTAAGATTCGGCGCCAGTCAAAGTCCAGCGCGCCAACGCGACATGCCGCGTACGCCCGAGCAAACTGTGCATCAACGCAAACTCGCGCACGTTCCAGCAGACCGGCTCGACGGGGCGTGCCGCGGCCCATGGCATCCCATACGCCAGCGTGACGTGCGGTGTGTACTGCGCCGCGGACGAGACCGCGTGCTCACCCAAACCGGCGCTCTGCAACGCGCGACCCAAGGCGTCGTGCAGTACGTGCAAGCCGGCGACGCCTTCGCCTCCGCCCAACACCAGCGGGCCGGGTCTTGGCTTCAAGGCAAAGCTGACCGCCGTGTCGAATTCGACGCTAAACGGCTCCATTCTGATCGACGCAGCCGCCTGCATCGCCGCATCGACTCGCTTCTGGGGCAAACCACCGGCGAAATTTCCCAGGTGATGCAAGGTGACATGCAGACGACCCGCCGCAAGCGGCTTGCTCCGCGCGCGCGTCTCCCCGCAAAGCTGTTGCGCGAGCTTCGAGATGCCGGCCGCGGTGGCGGTATCGGGAAAGACGGCGAAGAACAGGCCGTCTGTCGGCGTTGGCGGCGCCTCGAGCCCAGGCAGCCAAAGTTGTTCAGGCATGACGTTCCTGACCGGATAAAGCCGGCATGTCGATGAATCTCCGTTCATTGTGCGGGCTCACCCGCGATAGCTGCTCTATTCAGACCGCTCGACTGTGCAAGGTTCCGCGACCGCGTTTATCAAATCCGGTCGTTACTCTTGAGATAGCTCCCCGTTGCAGGCAAAGGCAGCACATTCCGCACACATCCATTGCCCTTGCAGCCCTTTCGCCCCGCTTGTTCGCCGGATACGCGCCGAAGCCAACGCCCGTTTCCCATAAAAAACCGCTTGCAGTCACCGCGTCCCCACGTACAATACTGTACATCCATACAGTATTGGTGGCAACGTGGAACTGCTCAAAAAGCTGGAAGTATTGGCCGACGCCGCGAAGTACGACGCGTCATGCGCAAGCAGCGGCGCGCCCAAACGCGGCTCGCGCGGCATTGCAGGCCTCGGCGCCAGCACCGGCGCGGGCATCTGCCACAGTTTCACGCCAGACGGGCGCTGCGTCTCGCTGCTGAAAATCCTGCTCACCAATTTCTGTTTGTATGACTGTCAGTACTGCGTCAACCGGCGCTCGAGCAACGTGCCACGCGCGCGCTTCACCCCCGAGGAAGTTGTCGACCTGACGCTGGATTTTTATCGGCGCAATTACATCGACGGATTGTTTCTGAGTTCCGGAATCATTCAGTCGTCGAACTACACGATGGAACAACTCGTGCGCGTCGCCCAGTCGTTGCGTGAGGATCATCAGTTTCGCGGCTATCTTCATCTGAAGACCATTCCCGACGCCGATCCGCAGTTGATTGCTCAAGCCGGGCGTTATGCCGACCGTTTGAGCGTGAACATCGAACTGCCTACGGACAGCAGCCTCGCGCTGCTCGCGCCGGAAAAGAACGTGCGCACCATCAAGCTCGCCATGGGCTCGATCCGCCTTGCGCAGGAAGAAGCGCATAGCGACGCCGGAGCACCAAAGTTCACGCCCGCGGGCCAAAGCACGCAGATGATCGTCGGCGCGGATCAGACGAACGACAGCACGATCTTGCAGACCGCCGCGACGCTCTACGGGTCATACAAGCTCAAGCGCGTCTACTACTCCGCCTTCAGCCCGATTCCCGACAGTCCTTCCGCATTGCCGGCTCAGGCACCGCCGTTGTTACGCGAACACCGGCTGTATCAGGCGGATTTCCTGATGCGCGGCTACGGCTTCAGTGCGGACGAACTGTTCGAACAGCCCGGCAACCTGTCGCTCGACATCGATCCGAAGCTCGCGTGGGCGTTAGCGCATCGTGATCAGTTTCCGGTCGACCTGAACCGCGCGCCGCTGCGCATGATCGCACGCGTGCCGGGCATCGGCATGCGCAACGCAAAACGGTTGGTGGAGTTACGGCGTTCGCGCCGGGTGCGCTACGAGGACCTCGTGCGGCTGCGTTGTCCGCTGGAAAAGATCAAGCCGTTCGTCGTGACGCAAGACTATCGCGCGGCGCTGCATGACACGTCGTCGGCCCGCTTGCGCCGGGTGTTGGCGCCGCCGGTGCAACTGGCGTTGTTGTGAAGCGTCGCAATGCGTTCCATCGTTATCGAAGACCATTTCGCCGCCTGGCGCGCCGCATCGCTCGGCGCTTTAGCTGAAGGCCTCGCGCCGGAGACGATCGAATGGCGCATCAAGCAGGAACCTGAGTTACCGCAGGAGCAGGCGCTGTTCGACTATGGCACGACGTCAGAGGACGCAGAGGCTCGATCCACCGCCGTGCATGTTTCGAAGGAGCTGGCGGCGCTCTTGCAAGACGCCGCCCTGTGCCGCGAATCACAGCGTTGGGCGTTTCTGTACAAGGTCCTGTGGCGCTGGCATCGCGGCGACCGCGCGGCGGCCTCGCCGGCGGACGCGGATGGCGCACGCCTTTATCGCATGGCCAAAAGCGTGCGGCGTGCCAAGCACGACATGATTGCCTACGTGCGGTTTCGCAAGCAGGCGTCAGCGTTAATGTCGGCGGTGCAGACGCCCGAATACATCGCGTGGTACGAACCCGAGCATGATGTGTTGGCGTGGGCCGCGGAACATTTTGCGCAACGCATGGGGCGCGCGACCTGGATGATCACCACGCCGCGCGGCGCGGCTTTCTGGGACGGTCAGCAACTGCATCTGAAGCAGCGCCGCGCCCTGCCCCGTGACCATCGTTGCGATACCGCCGACGAAGCCGAGGCGCTATGGCTCGCCTACTACCGCAGCACGTTCAATCCGGCGCGGCTGAACGAGGCGGCGCTCGAACAGCACATGCCGGTACGCTTCTGGAAAGGCTTGCCGGAAGGTCATCTGATCCCCGCCATGATCAGCGAAGCGAAAAGCGGCGCGCGCCGTGTGGCGCAGGCGAGCGGCGTCGGCGCGCTGGGCGGCAAAATGATCCCGATCGAAGCGGACATGGCGCAACCGATTCGCGTCCAGCCCTCGTCGCTCGATACCTGCCGGCGTTGCGACCTGTGGCGCAATGCGACGCAAGCTGTCGGAAGTTCGGGGCCAGGCGACGCGCGCATCATGCTGATCGGCGAGCAGCCTGGCGACCAGGAAGATCTGAGTGGCCAGCCGTTCGTCGGGCCGGCGGGGCAATTGCTGGAGACTGCGATCACGCGCGCCGGCTTGTCGCGCGAGCAGGTCTATCTGACCAACGCGGTGAAGCATTTCAAGTGGGAACCGCGCGGCAAGCGCAGGCTGCACAAAACACCGGGACAGCGTGAGATCGAAGCGTGTTCTTACTGGCTCGAGAGCGAGTTGCACGCGGTGCGCCCGGCGGTGATTGTCGCGCTTGGCGCTACGGCGCTGACTGCCTTGCTGCGCGGGAAGGTCAGCCTGAAAGATTATCTCGACGCGCCATTCAACGTGGACGGCGGCTGGGGCATCGCCACCTATCATCCGTCGTTCGCGTTACGGCAGCAGACCGACGCGGACCGCGACAAAATATTGGCCGAGATCAGCAGCGCGCTCATCCGGGCACGCGAGCTGGCCGACTCCGCCACGCCGACCGCAACGAAAGAGCAGCAATGAATAACAAATGACGCAGCGAAGCCCTCTTCCCTGCTGTTAGACAGTCCGTTCACAACAAAACTCACGCAACGCTACGACACCCCGCACGTGCCATGCGTACAGAAAACATGGCAGCGACGCACCGCGTCATGCAGTAGAGCCGCAGCGGAACGCACCGTGTTGCATGAAAAGCCTCAATCAACGCAAGGTCGCTCAGACGCCGTCACTCGACCGTCGATAACGAGGACCGCGTCGCCATCGACGTCAGGCACTGAAGGTCGAGCGCGCGCGTGTGCTCGGTCATGTAGTCGACGAACACGCGGACCCGCGCGGGAAGCTGCTTGCGGCTGAGATAGCAGAGGTAATGGCCGCCATCTTCCGGCGCGTGCTGCGCGAGACAACTGAGCAACTGCCCGCCGGCCAGCAGGTCGCACACCTGATAGGCGGGCAACTGCGCAATTCCCAAGCCGTCCAGCACCGACTGCACGATCAGATCGGGGTCGTTGAATGTGTGCTGCGCAGCGGGCTGGTGGCGCTGCGGGAGACCGTCCACCTTGAACTCCCATTCACTGATGCGGCCGGACGCGGCGAGGAAGTTGATGCAACGATGCTCCGCCAGTTCATCGACATGCCGTGGCAGCCCGTATCTTCGCGCATAAGCGGGCGACGCGCAGACGAGCATCTGCATCGGAATCAGCCGGCGCGCCACGATTCCGCTGTCTGCCAGACGCCCGTCGTGAAACGACACGTCGACACGGTCGGCCGTGAAATCGGCGGGTCGATCGTTCAGCAGCAGTTCGAGGGCGATCTCGGGATAGCGCGCATGAAAGCCCCGCAGCAACGGCGCGACGATCTTGCGGCCGAAACCCGGTGGAGAGACGATGCGCAGATGGCCGCGCGGCGGCCCGTTGCGCAGTTCCCGCATGTCTTCCAGCGCCTGGGCGATGCGCTCGATGCCAGGCTGACAGTTCTCGTAGAACAGTTCGCCCTCGCGCGTCAACGACGTGCTGCGCGTGGTGCGCAGAAAGAGGCGCGCGTCGAGCTGGGCCTCGAGTTTCTGCACGTTGCGGCTAACGGAGGAACGCCCGATGCCGAGGCGATCGCCCGCGCGGGCAAAGCTGCCTTCGTTGGCAACGGCGAGAAAAGAAACGACGCCGGCGTAGCTGGTCGCGAAACTGCTGGCGAACGGGTCGGCGGCGCCGGCGATGCGGCGGCGTGAAGGGTCGTCTGACATGGAAGCGCGGTTCGTAAAGTCCATAGCGACTAGACGTATCAGCGCTGCCATTTGTGACACGGTCCGCCCTTTTTTGAAACCGGATGCGGCGCGCAGGCGGCTATTTCTCCGGAACGAGAACCGGTGCGCCCTTATCCTTCAGCAGTAGCACGAGGAACCTGGCCGGCTTCGTCTGGCTGGCGTTGCGTCCGACCGTGTGAACATCGCCTGGACCTTCATAGAAGGTCTGCCCGGGCGTCAGCGTGACTTCCTTGCCGCCCTTGACCTGCATCACGATCGATCCTTCCAGCACATAGATAAAACCGTGCGCATGATGCCGATGGACTGGGTCCGCCGCACCCGGCGGATACTCGACGGCGATCATCAAGGCTTCCTTGCCCGGATAGTCGTCAAGAGGCTGCGTCATCAACGGCGTGACGACTGCGGCGGGCGCCTCGGCGCGCGCCACGCTCAACGACGCGCTCACGACGACGAGCGCGGCCAGTGCCGTATTTCTCAAACGAGGCATGATAAGTGTGTCCATGAATAACGCGGCCCGCCCGCGCGGGCCTGAACTGGACAAAAGCGAAACCCGTCTGCTCAGACGAGGTTCGCCTTGTCCAGACCGAATGCCTTGTCGGACGAACCCGGCACCGTCTTGAACGCGACGTTCGCGCGGTTCCATCCGTTGATCGCCATCACTTCGAACGTCAGGTCCGACAGTTCCTTTTCGGAAAATTGGCCACGCACGCGCTCGTAGAGCTCGTCGGGCACGCCGTGCTCGGGAAGCCGGGTCAACACTTCCGTCCACGCCAGCGCGGCGCGTTCGCGCGGCGCGAAAAGCGTCGACTCGCGCCACGTCGCGAGGTGATGGACGCGCAACTCGCGCTCGCCGTGCATGCGCGCTTCCTTCACGTGCATGTCCAGACAGAATCCACAGCCATTGAGTTGCGACGCCCGGATCGACACCAGGTCACGGATCGATTCTTCGATCGTGCTGTCTTTCAGCAGATTGCTGAGTTCGAAAAACTTCTTGAACAGTTCCGGCGATTGCTGCACATAGTTGATACGCTGCGTCATGATTTCTCCTGGCGACAATGAGTGGCCACCCTGCCTTGCAGGTGGCGTTAGCGGCAACGAGCCGCACAAAGTCATCGTAGGTGGGCGCGGCGTGTCACGGTAGGCCTGGGGACGCGCTCACCGTGTTGTCCGCGCGGCACCAATCGAGTCGGCGACGCGCGCCCGCGCTGCGGAGAAACCGGCGTTCAGCCGTTGGCGTGTGCTGCCGCGATGCGCGCAAGCTTGTCAGGGTTGCGCTGCACATGAATACGAACGATGCGTTCGCCGTCGGTTTCGAACGACTGTGCCGATTCGAGTTTGCCTTCGATAAAGCGCAGCAGCGCCCATTGGCCGTTGAGCACCACCAGCTTGACGCTGAGTTCGTCGCCATAACGCCGGGACGACGCGTAGAACAGCTGCGCAATGCGCTGGCCGCCAACCATCGGTTTCGGGAAGCTCTGGACTTTGCCGCCGCCGTCGCCGATCAGCTTTGCGTCTTCGGCCAGCAATGCGTTGATCGCGTGAAAGTCGCCGCGCTGCAGCGCCTGCACGAATGTTCGCAGCAAGCGCAGATGCGTTTCGCGCGGTACTTCGTAGCGCGGACGTTCGTCGCGTAGTTGCGCTTTTGCACGGCTTACCAGCTGGCGGCACGCCGCCTCCGTCTTGCCTATGGCCTGGGCGACCTCGTCATAGTCGGCGTCGAATATCTCGCGCAGCAGGAACGCCGCGCGGGCTTCAGGTGTCAGCCGCTCGAGCAGCACCAGAAAAGCCACGGAGACGTCGTCGGCGCGCTCCGTGGCCTCCTCCGGCGTCGCCGGCAAATCGCTCATCAGCGGTTCGGGCAACCAGATGCCCGTGTAGTGTTCGCGTTGAATCTTCGCCGCGCGCAGACGGTCGATGGACATCCGTGTCGTGACCGCGACCAGCCATGCCTCCGCGTTGTCGATGGCATCACGGGCTGTTGCATGCCAACGCAGCCAGACGTCCTGCACGATATCTTCGGCCTCGGCAACCGACCCCAGCATTCGATACGCAATCTTCTGCAATCGCGGGCGCAGCCCATTAAAGGCACGTGCGTTGTCGTCCATGCACCGGTTTCCTATTTTTCCCGCAGCGATGCGACATATTGTTTGGCGGCTTCGTTGCCATGCGCGAGCGCCCGTGACGCCAAAGAAAATCCCACCTGAGTTTCATGGGCGACTGCGCTGCGGTCTTCATCGAAGACTTTTGCCGCGCGCCGAAGATGTTGCGCCGCCTGCCCATGAAGTTCCGACGCCGCTGCATGATGTTGCGCGGCAGTCAGGCCGCTATCGACGGACCCTGCCGGCAACGGAGTGCCTGAATGCCTGGCGGCGAGATTGGATTCCTCGATGGCATACAGTGCATGGCCTTGCGCCAGTACGGCCTGATGAGCGGCGTGATCGTAATTCCTGGCCGCCTCGTAGTATTGCGATGCCTCGCGATGAAAGCGCGCCGCCTGCTCGTGATGCGATGCGGCAGCATCGAGATGCACTTTTTTACCCTGCTTCGTATTCATGGCAGATCCTCCTGGAGCGGCCTCGCTATGCAGCAATGCGGGAGACACTCAAAGCCGACTGGCACAACTCTGATTGGCAAGAGCGTCTCGCGCCGAATGCATGACTTGTTCTAATCGACGTTGCAGTTCACCGCGAACAAATACTACCTGAAATTGTGCAGGCAACTCGCCGCATTCCGGCGCACATCACAGGCGTTACGTATCGCTCTGCTCGTGCGCGTACTGGGTCGGCGGCAGTCCGACATGGCGAGTGAACGCGACGCTGAACGCACTCGCCGAACTGTAGCCGACGCGCTCCGCTACTTTCGCGACGCCGCTGTCATTCCGCCGCAACAGGTTCTTCGCCAAGGCCATGCGCCAGGACAACAGGTATTCCATCGGCGCGACGCCGACTGCGCGGCTGAAGCGTTCGAAAAATGCCGAGCGGGACAGCGCGGCGGCTGCCGCCAGTTGCGCAACCGTCCAGGACTTGCCGGGACTTTCGTGCATCTGACGTATGGCCAGCGCAAGACGTCCGTCGGCGAGTCCGCGCACAAGGCCGGGCGACGCTGCCGTTCCCGTCGACCGGAGCGCTTCGATGAAAAGAACCTCGAGCAGCCGCGCGAGCACGACCTCCCGCGCGGGACGCTGCTCACGAGATTCGTCTCTCACGAGTTTCACCAGGGTGGCCAGCCTGGGCTCGCCGCGAACATGCACGAGATCAGGAAGAAGTGAGACCAGCAAGGCCGCGTCCGGCGAACCGAACACGCAGTGGCCGACAAGCAGTTGCACGTCAGCCGGGCCGCTCTCGACGCCGAGCCTGAATCCGCCGTCGAGCAGCGCGACGGGCGAAGTGTCGGCGTCCTCCTGTTCGGGTGGCTCGAGACTCGACATCGTGAAGCCGCATACCTCAGGGATCAGAACGAAGTCATCTGCCTGAAGAATAATCGGCTCGTGCCCATTCGCCGCGAGGCGGCACGAACCGGCGAGGATCACGCAGTAGAACGGCTGCCCGGCTTCTGAGCGGCGAACGCGCCAGCGACCCGCGCCGCTGACCACCTTCGAGAACGTGGCGAGCGGCTGCAGCAGCGTGACGATCTCGGCAAGAGGGTCCACCATAACCGGACTCCTTCGAATGAAAACCGGACGCTCGATTGTAGCAAGTCCGGCGGTGGCGACTTATTGTGTGGATCCCGCCACCCTCTATTGGACTCGCCATGAAAACCGTCCTGATCACCGGATGCTCGTCCGGATTCGGCCTCGACACCGCCCGCTATTTCCTCGAACGTGACTGGCGCGTCATCGCCACCATGCGCACGCCGCGCGAGGATGTTCTGCCGCGCTCCGAACGTCTGCGCGTACTTGGCCTCAATGTGACGGATCCGCAGAGCATCCGTGATGCCGTGGAGGCTGCCGGGCCGCTCGACGTACTCGTCAATAACGCGGGGATTGGCGTGCTGAACGCCCTAGAAGGCACCTCGATGGACATCGCTCGCGAAGTCTTCGAAACGAACACGCTCGGCACGATAGCGATGACCCAGGCGGTCCTGCCTCAGTTTCGGGAACGCAGGGAAGGCGTCGTCGTCAACGTCACTTCGAGTGTGACCTTGAGGCCGCTCCATCTGTTGTCCGTGTACACCGCCAGCAAGGCGGCGATCAACGCGTTCAGCGAATCCGTGGCGCTGGAACTGGAGCCGTTCGATGTACGCGTGCGCCTCGTCCTGCCGGGACGCGCGCCGGAAACCCGCTTCGGCGAAAACGCGCAGTCCCGCATGCAGGGCGGCGTTCCCGAAGCGTATTCGGATCTGGCGCAACGCGTCTTCGCCCAATGGCAGCAGGAGTCGGCGATCACACGCTCGCTCGACGTAGCGCAAGCCGTGTGGCGCGCGGCGAACGACCCATCGGCCCCGCTGCGCATCGCCGCCGGTGAGGACGCTATTGCGTGGGCCAATTCGCAGTGAAGCGGACGGCTGTCAGGACTTCTTCGTACGCGGTAGCGCCGCATTCAGAAACGGATTGAAGGTGCTCGACCCGGCCGGCGTATCGGCTTTGTTCGAGCGACGCCGCTTGGCCGAGGGTGCACTGCCGGACAATTGCGCCAGCAGTTCATCCGCAGCGGATTCTTCGTTCGCGTCGGCTGGTTTTCTGGTTTTGGCGCGCCGCGGTTCGGCTTCCCTGGCAGTTTCACTCGCAGCGCCAGCCGAAAGCGCGGTTTCCGCGATGTGTTCGACCACCGTCATAAACGAGGTCGACGCCGACTGCTGGTCATCGCCCGGAAGCATCGTGTGTACGACGATTTCATGCAGCGAGCGGCCATCGACGGAACGGACTCGTGGGGTGCCATGCCAGTCGGCATCCGCTTGGGCGAACGCGCCAATGACGCGCTCCAGCACCGCCGGCGACAGCACGCCGCCGTCGTAGAGGCTAACGACCACGCGCTCGAAAATTCCAAACGCGGTTGATGGAGAAGCTTTCGGCACGACTTCTTACTCCTTGATAGTCCGTTATTGAGCGCCTTGCAGTCAGGCGATCCGTACCCTGTGAACTGAACCCCGGGCGCCGCGACACTGCGGGAACACCGGTTGCTCGCGTCGTCTGCATTCGGTTCACACATGCATTCGCGCGATAGACCCATGAAACAGATCGGCGACGTACGTATCGGCATTTCCGGTTGGCGCTACAAGGGGTGGAGAGATGCCTTCTACCCCCGTGGGCTGAAACAGGCCGCCGAACTGCAGTTTGCGTCGTCGCTTTTCCAGAGCATTGAAATCAATGGTACGCATTACAGCCTTCAGTCGCTCGACAGTTGGCGGCGTTGGTATGCCGAGACGCCCGCCGATTTCGTCTTCAGTGTGAAAGGCGCGCGGTATCTGACGCATCTGCTGCGTTTCCGCGACGACACCGCGCAAGTGGGCAGCGCCAATTTTTTCGCGCAGGGCCTGCTCGCCCTGAATGAAAAGCTGGGCCCCATTCTGTGGCAGTTCCCGCCTTCGTTCCGCTTCGAGCCGGCGGCCATGGAACGCTTTTTACGTTTCCTGCCTCGCGACACTGCGGCCGCGCTCTCTTTGGCGGAGCAACACGATGCGCGGGTCAAGACGCCCTATGTCGCGATAGACCGCAAGCGCAAACTGCGCCACGCCGTCGAGGTGCGTCACGCCAGTTTTATGGACGCCGCTTTCATCGACCTGCTCAGGCAATACGACACCGCGCTGGTTGTCTCCGATTCGACCGAACCGTGGCCGCTGGCGGAAGACGTTACCGCTGACTTCGTGTACATCCGACTGCACGGCACCGAGTCGCGGTATTCCGGCGCCTACGCGGACGAAGCGCTAGACGACTGGGCCGCCCGCATCGACGCATGGCGCCGCGGTTCGCAGCCCGCAAACGCGCGGCTGATCGCGCCGAATCCTCATCCACCGCGTCGGGCGCGCCGCGACGTGTACTGCTATTTCGACAACGATGCCAAAACACATGCGCCCTTCGACGCGCAGCGGTTGATCGAACGGCTCGGCTTAGAAGCCGTGCATTCGGTGGCGTAAGCGGAAGGCAGGATTTCAGCGCGGACCACAAGCATTAGATCGATTGTTTGCGCTTACTGCTCAGCTTGTCCGCGAGTTGAAGGGCAGCGACAATCGCGGTTATAGACGCGTTGCCGCGCCGGTTTGACTCGGAGCAAGGCACACGCCCGGCGCGAGAACGAGGGTTCGTCATGACGACTGCCAGACACGCGTGCTGCTTCTATTCACAGCGGCATGCATCTTGCGCGAGGACTCAACAGGCGGACTCTGGTCGACCGCTTTTTGCAAGGGAGACGGCATGATCACACTAAAAATCGAACGCCTGCGTCCCACTCAACTGACACACGGCGCGCGGGAGGTCCGCAATAAAATCAGCCAATATAAAGCGCTGAGCGGGCACGATCTGGAAATGGCGATCGCTGAGAAACCGATACCCGTCGTCTACGGTCCGGGCGACACGCCGTTTGCGATCGACCATCATCACGTGGCCGCCGCGCTCTGGCACGTGGGCGTCAAGTCCGTGCCGGTCGTTCTGGTCAGGGATCTTTCCTCTTATTCGCAGGCGTCTTTCTGGCTGAGCATGGAAAACGAACGGTGGGCGTATCCGTTCGACGCTGAAGGCAAACGCCGGCCGTTTTCCGATTTGCCGGAACACATCTGGGCGCTGCCCGATGACGAGTACCGCAGCCTCGCAGCGGCAGTGCGCGATGCCGGCGGCTATGAGAAAACCAATGTCCCACTGGAAGAATTCCGCTGGGCCGACTTCTTTCGCTCGAATCTGCCACGACCGGACAGCGACGAGAAATTCGCCGCGCTGGTGGACGAAGCGATCAGCCTGGCAAAGACCAAGGCGGCGCTGGGACTGCCCGGCTACCTCGGTCCGGACACAGTGGGCTAGCTCTGCCCCGGACAACCTGGCGGCGCAAGCCGAATGGAGGTTAAACCGCCATGAAACTCGTCGATTGGAATGTTCAATGGGGACGCGGCGCGGACGGCCGGGTCGACCTCGCCCGAATCGTACGCGAAGCGCGCGCGCTGTGCGATTTCGACATTCTCTGCGTGCAGGAAGTCACGCGCGGTTTTCATGAAGGCCCGGCGTCGGGCGGTTTGGCCGGCGGCCCATCCGCCGATCAATTCGTCGAGTTGGCCGCGCTGCTTCCGCAGTTCACGGTGCTCGACGCAGTGGGATCCGATCTTCCGGCGCTCGGCGCGAGCCGGCACCGGCGTCAGTTCGGCAACGCGATCGTCACGCGCCTGCCCGTCAGGCAAGTACTGCGTCATTCGCTGCCCTGGCCGGCGGACCCGGCCAAACCGTCGATGATGAGAGTCGCGCTCGAAGCCGTGATCGAAACCGATATTGGCGCGATACGGGTGGTCTCCACGCACCTTGAGTTCTATTCGGAGACGCAGCGGCTCGCGCAGGTCGCCAGTTTGCGGGAACTGCACAGGGAAGCGTGCGCTCACGCGCGAGCGCCCGCCAAGGCGGAGAAAATCGACAGCCCGTTTTACAACACCGCGCGACCCATGGACGCGATTGTCTGTGGCGACTTTAACAGTGCGTTCGAAAGCAGCGCGTATCGCCAGATGCTCGAACCGATTGCCGACGCTCCCCGTTTTATCGACGCGTGGGCCAGTTCGCACCCTCACGCTCCGCGTGCCCCGACAGTGGGTTTATATGACCACGACCAGTGGCCGGAGGGGCCATTCGCCTGCGACTTCATTTTCGTAACCGAGGATCTGACATCGCGCATCGCAGCTTGCGAGGTCGATCAGGATAGCGAGGCCTCGGATCATCAGCCGATGTGGCTCGAACTGCGCTAGGCGTCGATGAAAAACAAGCCCTGACGCCGCGGCGGCTCGGAAATTGCTCGGATCGAGGACACTGAAGACAACCAGCCGGCCGGAGAACAGCATGGAATATCAGCGACGCGATGCAGGCTCCCGATCCAGCCGGGCAGGCGGCGCAGTGGCCGTCATGAGGGACGCCGTCGAGCGATTTTCGTCGGACCGTTGCGCGATGATGGGCGCGAGCATCGGTTTCTACTCCGCGTTTTCTCTGGCCCCGACTTTAGTGATCGTCCTCGCGATTACAGGCTGGTTCGTCGGCCGCGACATCGCGCAGGGGCAATTCTTTGGTCAGATCAGGCAGTTGCTCGGCAATGACGCCGCCAGTGCGATGCAGGCTGTCGTCGAGCACGCGCATCGTTCGAATGGTAGCGGCATGGCGGCGGCGTTCTCTGTCGTGCTGCTTCTCGTCGGGGCCTCGGCGACGTTCTCCTGCCTGAATACAGCACTCGATGTCGTGTTCGCGGCAAAATCGCCTAAAGGCCTTGTGGGCCTCGCGTGGGTCATACGGGCGCGACTCGTCTCGCTCGGCCTGCTCATGGGACTCAGCTTTCTGCTGGTGGTCTCGCTGGTACTCGACGCCGCGATACAGACGGCCGGCAGCGCCGTTTTCGGTAGCTCGACGCTTAGCGTCATTGCCGACGTCGCGCAGTCCACTTTCGGCCTCGTGATACTGACGTTCGGGCTCGGCGCGCTGATCAAGTGGCTCCCCGACAAGCGGGTCAATTTCCGTTCCGCGCTGATCGGCGGGGCCGTCGCGGCGCTGCTGTTTACCGTGGGCCGGCACCTGTTCGGTTTATATCTCGCGCATGCTGGAACCGCAGGCGCATTCGGTGCAGCAGGTTCGCTCGCTGTGTTGATGATGTGGCTATATTTTTGCGGCATCGTTTTTCTTTTCGGCGCGGAGGTCACTGCTTCGTTGTCTCAAACGCCGAAAGACGACAACGCCGCGGACGTCAAGGCTCGTTTGAACGCGACGCATTGAAGCGCCCTAAAAAAGCGGGCGTTTCAAACCTGGACATCCGAGGCGGCGAGTATGCGGCCTCAATCCACGCATGCGAGGCGCGGCAGTGTGAGGCGATCCTGCCGACGCCCGCAACGCAGTTCGGCTGGTCCGATCAGTTAGCGAGCAGTATCTGCGAGCCGTGCGCTCCGAACGCCACGGCAGCGCCGACGCTACCGGTTTTCTCGAGTTCCTGCATCCGCACCGTCGCCAGACATGTCCTGTAACTGCTCTTCTGGCGCGATGCGGCCGCCCCGCTCCCGTTCAGCTGACTGATCGGCGCTGGGTTCAAGACTGTCCTGCGCATCGTCACCCTCGGCTTCGATCTGCCGGCGCGCTTCCTCCCAGTGCTTTTCCGCGTTGTTGTCCGGTGACGGATCGTTTTCCCAGAGATGATATGCCCGGGTACGAATGCGGGCTTCGAGATCGTTGTCCATGCTGCGTTTCTCCTAAAAAAGTGAATGCGGCGATGCGAGCCGGTGTCGCGGCGAGTCCGGCGCCCTACTGTCGTTCGCTGATCGGCACGCGCACGGACGAACCATGATGATGCAGAGCGCGCCGGATAACAGAAGCCGGACAGTGTCGTCCCCAAGTGCGGATCTCACGTTACACAGGAAGTGAGAATGGCCGTATGAGCTTGAGCAAAGGCTATACCCGCACGGTTCTGGAAACTGGCCGGTTGCCTCACGGCTTACATTGCTTCGCTCGACTTGCAATGCAGTGCAAAAAATTCGCGTCTATGCGTGCTTCTTCTATAAACCGCTAATGGATCGCAATTCGCCGCTCTTCGTGACCGACCAGTCGCCCCATCGCAACGACACGCCACACCACAGTATCGACGAGTAATTCAGCGGGTTTCCGCACGCAAACGTCGCCGATTACGGTGCACAGTCCTCATGTTCGGTGAACGGGCAGACTATAACGGTACTCATACAGTGAACCTCCTGCGAGCGGCCGATCGGCTCCCGCTCCTGCCCCGCGTGACTGGCCATTCGGAGTTCAGAATGCAATCGACTGACGAGCAAGTCGCAGTGCCACCGGATGATCCCGCCGCGAAAGAGATGGCGGTTGAAAACAGCACAGCGGATCGGCACGATCGTTACCGGCTCACCGTGCGCGCAAAGGCGGGGCATCTGAGAGTCGTTGCCGCGTGGCAGGTTCTCGGTTGCGAGGCACCGCAGGCGGACCACGTGCGCATCCGCGTGGATCGGCGTCACTGCTACGAAGAAATGACCGTTACATTCACGGCGGTGTCGCCCGACACGCTCGCGGCGATGGTGGGCCGCCTGGTCGCGCTGCCATGGGCGCTAGACGCGTATTTTTGCCCCTGCGCGTTGTCGTCGGGGTAACAGCTTCCTTCCCGCGTCCGCTGGCCGACGAATGCCTCACGCGCCCGCATCGACTTACCACCCGTCCATGTCGCCCCAGCCCTGGGCACCGATCAACGGCACAAAACGCACGAGTTCGAGTATTTCTTCGTGGTAGGTTGTGCTGCTGTCCCGAGTGAGGCGGATCAGCCGCTGATGGTCCGGATCCGGGCCCACAGGCATCACAATGCGGCCGCCGATCTCGAGTTGCGCGCTCCACGCGGGTGGCACGCCCGGACCGGATGCGGTGGCGACGATGGCATCGAACGGGGCACGCGCCGGCAACCCGAGCGTGCCGTCCGCGGTGTAGACATTCACGTTGCGATAGCCTAGCGCGCGGAGCCGATCCGTGGCGCTCTCAGCCAACTGCCTGTGACGCTCGATCGTGTCGACGCGCGCAACCATTTCCGCAAGCACGGCCGCCGCGTAGCCGGAACCCGTGCCGATCTCGAGCACACGGTCTTGCGGCTCGAGGCGCGCCGCCTGGAGCATCCGCGCGACCATGAACGGTTGTGTGATGGTCTGGCCGGCATCGATCGGCAGGGCTGCGTCCGCATAAGCCCACGCGCGCAAATCAGGGCTTAGAAACACCTCGCGCGGCACGCGACGCATTGCGTTCAGAATGCGCGAATCCGCGATGCCGCGCGCGATCAGTTGCCGCTCGACCATCCTTTCGCGCGACGTTGCAAGATCTTCATGCACCGTGCTTCTCCCCTTATTGTGCAGCGGCACACTGTCCCGGGGCTGCCTGAACATACTTCACCATAGCGCGAAAAATGCCGGAAGACATAGCCTGAGAACGAAGGCCGTTATGTACGCGGAGCCGCCTATCTTTTTCAGCAACTGACGTGCCTCGGGATCGGGTACGCAGGCGGCTCATCACGCCCGGCTACGCCGATGAAAGCGCCCGTCGACATTGGGCGAAGAGTGCGAAAAGACGCTTGATATAAAGGCGCAATGTCACGCGCCGTGCGCCCGCGCAACATTCGTGGCCCGCTTAAAGCGTCATGACAATCGTGATCGCGCTGATCACGAAGAATGGCGGGACGTCGAGCGCGGCAACACGTCCTCTTCCCATCAATAATTCACCGCGCCCTAGAGCGCGGTAACCCGGCTCAATGCCGTGCGCTGCGCCAATGCGGCCAGTAGTGATGGTGCCCCATCTGCCTAAGCCGCTTTCGACGCATTTGCTCCTGGTGATAGTGAGCGGCGACGAACACGGCTGCGGTCGCCATCACGAACGAACCTACGACGATTGCCACTGCTTCATTCATCGGAACCTCCGCTGCTGACTATCCGCTTCATTGCAGGTGCTGCCCGCCATTGATCGCAATGTTGGCTCCGGTCACGAAACCGGCTTCGCGCGAGCACAGGTATAGCACCAGTGCGGCGACTTCGTCGGGCTGTCCGAGGCGGCCGACCGGAATCTGCGGAATGATCTTCGTCTCGCGGATTTCCTCGGGCACCGCCATCACCATCTTCGTTGCGATATAACCTGGCGAGATCGTGTTGACGGTCACGCCTCGCTTCGCCACCTCGAGCGCCAGCGATTTCGTGAAGCCGTGCATGCCCGCCTTGGCCGCCGCATAGTTGGTCTGACCGAAGCCGCCCTTCGAGCCGATGATCGACGACACGTTGATGATGCGGCCCCAGCCTCGCTCGACCATGCTGTCGCACACCGGCTTCGTCATGTTGAATACCGAATCGAGGTTGGTTCGGATTACCGCGTCCCAATTGACCTTGTCCAGCTTCTTGAAGCTCGCGTCGCGCGTGATGCCGGCGTTATTGATCAGGATATCGACCGGGCCGACTTCAGCTCCGATCTGCGCCGCGCATCGGCTGCACGAGTCGTAGTCGGCGACATCGACCGCGTATGCGCGGAACTGTCGTCCCTGCGCTTCCATCCGCGCGAGCCACTCGTTCGCGCCGGTATTGGCCGGCGAACAGGTAACCACGACCGCATACCCGGCGTCATGCAGCTTGATGCTGATTGCTTCACCAAGTCCGCCCATTCCACCCGTCACCACCGCGATCTGCTTTGCCATCGAATCGTCCTCGCAAAAAATCGGCCTCGTAAATACCTGGAGCCACGCTGCATTCAGTCAAGAACTTGATGTACTGGTAACCGGCCTGCGTCGCTCCTTCAGTATTCCTTCAGATAAAACAGGAACGGCAACGCGGGCATCGCTGCCCGCGTTGGTCTTATCCCTTCGCGCCGACGGCTACCGGAACCTGTTCGGCGCGTCGAGCGGCCTTCGAGGCTATGGCTGTGACAGCGTCGAAATTACTCCCGGCGGCCTGCACGGCCTGTTGCCCGGTTTTCTGCAGGGTTTCGTACAGTGTGGTCGTGGCGCTGATCGCGGACTTCCACGCGGCGATCGCCGCTTCGGAACCTGCCGGCGCATTCTTCGCCGTTTCCTCGACGAACGCCTGCACGCGCGCGTTGTGCCGCTCGTACTGCGCCTGTGCCAACTGCGTGAGTTCAGCCTGCGTGGCCGATGCGATGTCGAACACTTGCCGGCCGTATGACAGCGATTTCTCAGCGAAAGGCCCGGTGAGGCCTGATTGCAGCGCGAACCATTGCAGCGGGTCCGTCGTGCCCGGCGACTTCGTTATATTCTCCTGCGCCTCAGCCAGCGTGGACCTGACGGCCTGCAGATTCAGCGCAACCAGTTTCTCCGCGCCTTCAAAGACCTTCCCTGTCAACCCGAAAAATGCGTCGAGGCTGGCCTTCACGGCAACGGCCTGGTCGGGACTCGATAGAGCCATGGTTGAATTCCTCAAAATTCGATCCGGTGCACGAAACCCCCGATCGGACGGGAGTGTTGCGACGGATCGTGATGGTGGATAAATCGAAGCGCAAGGACGCCTGTCAGGCAGAATGCGTCGCCAGAACTTCGACGGTCGTTACATCAACAGGCACTACAAACCAACCCGCAGCCAGAACAATGCATTCATGACTGTGTCTTCGCCGTGCTCGCCGGGAGGCGAGCGCCGCGAATATTTAGCGCATCCGGGCGACCGCCCTGAGAATAGAATCGCCGTCGCTCGTAAGATGAGCACGCGGGCTTCCTGACGCAAAATTTTCCAGCGAGATGAGCTGCCGCTCCAGCAGCGTGTCGAGTTCGGCGCGGCCCAGTTCGATCTGGTCCGGTGCGCTCTTGATGAGCATCAAGGTAGCGAACTCATGGGGACTCAACATAGCGTCTCCTCGATTTAGTCTCTCTACGCCAAGCGTATGGATTACGTCTCCTGCAAAACTGCCGGCAAATTTCCTGCCACTCCCTCCGTGAAGCAATCGTGCGAGAAATCGAATCACGGAGACGCCATCATAACCGCTCAATTTTTGAACGCAATATGTGAAATGCTTTTTTTGCGTCGATGCGTTTTCTTTTTATGTAGAACGCAACTCGAAGGTTTTTCCATTCGTCTGAGAAATCTCTGAAACGCATTACCAGCGTGGCTTTCATCTATCCGTATTACATATTGCCGTTTTAATAGCTCACTTACTTACCACAACTGATCGGCCGCGAATCCAATAGGCCGTTTATATTTGAATCGTATATTTATACGTTAAGTCCCGCCCTCTACGACTATCGCAAAATTGCGAAATATTTATTACGGCGGTCGTATTTGTCGCGCGGCGCCGGGTGAAAAAGCGGCGGACCATATCGGTCATGTCTGATTCGGCGAAAGCTCGCCAGATACTGGCCTCCGCCGGTATGTTCTGCCTCTTCGACAGAGGTATGATGGATGTTGCAAGTCACGTCCGCGTAGGAGGAAATCATGCCTTCAACACCGCCCACACGCCGCATTCACCGGCCAGGAATTCCGGACCATCCAGTCCGCGGCGTTACGCCGGGCACCCGGTCGGCGACCGCCAAATCTGCACCACGCACCAAGCCCGATGTTCCCGACGCCGCGGAAGCAGAACCGGTGCCGCACGAGCATCTGCCGAGCAGATCGGACGACAATTGAGCCGCCTGCGTGTTTGCTGACACTGCGTGCCCCCGCTCCGCACAACCGTTCAACCACGAATGATCTATAACAATAAGGCGCTGCGGAGTGGACGGGCTGCGTGCTGTCCGGCCGCCCCCAAGTCCGCCATTCAACGGTGGAGGCTCAGCGAAGGCAGCCTGATGGATCCATGCTTTGTCTGTTCGAATTTCGATTAGCAGGTATCGGAGGCAACATGAAGTACGAGTACGGCGGCTGGGTTATCGACGCAACCGCGGATTTTTCGCTGGGTCAGTTCTTCGCGCATGCGCGGATCATCCGAACTTCCCCTGACGACGATGTGGATACCGAAATGCACATCGAGCGCAATCTTGCCTGGTTCGAAACCGAAGACGAGGCCATCGAGCTCGCGCGGCAATGGGCAATCGAGTGGATCGATGCGCGTGACGATCATTCCACGATGACGGACCCTGGTTCGTTGGCCCGGCAGAACGAAAGACCGGCGAAGGTCCCGGCCAGATAACCGGATATTGGCGCCAGCGTCTCATGCGTTGCGGCTGTGTTCGGGCCGCGGTGATCGCTGCGGCTTTTTTCGTCCGGAGAATAGGGTCAACGCGCGAACGTGTCGTCCACTACCCGCTGCCCTGCGCTATACCCCGCCATGAGCGCCTCGGCTTGTGTCGGGAACGGTTGCTGGATGGCCGCCCCGAGGCGGATCGGCGCAATCACGGGGCGCGTGGCGCCCACCGCGCCCATCGTTCTGACGTGCACGACGGCGACAAAGCCTCGCGGCGGCAGCAGCGTTACGCTGCCCGCGGTCTCCCAAACGGGTTCTAGCTCCACGGTGACCTCAAAGCCTTTGTACCCGTAGATTCTTTTCATCGCCGATCCTGCATGTTCTGCCCGGTCCTTGAACCGTGGAATGTCCCTGCAGGAAAGTGTACATCGCAGTTGTAACCACGCGGCGATAGGATTTGCGAATAATTCCGCTTGCAATATCAGGCTCGAAAAATGGCGTCATTCACCTCATCGTCGGCGTAGTGCCAGAGCGCGCGACGTCGGCGGCCTGGGCACCGATACCACGCCGACAGCGGACCCTGACCAGAGACGAGGCGCGGCTGCCTGAAATCGCGGCCATATCCGCCTCGTCTAACGATGCAAGCGCAGTCAGCGCAGGTCGGCTCGAAGACCGCGGACTCCTCGTCCGAGGCGCTGGCGAAAAAGCGTTCGAAACGTCGCTCCGGCGACGTAATCAACCTCGGCCGCGATGGCGTCGAGGCCAAGACCGCCGCCGTGCAGGAGCAACTGCGCCCGTTTCTGATTCAAGGCCGATAAGAATCGATCAGGATGCCGATCTATCCGGGCGTCCTGATCTTACTGACCGTTCCAGCCAGCTCGATCTGATGATGGATCGCCTTCTTCGACGGAGCCGATCCGGACGATCGATCGTCAAGCTGGCGAAAGATTTCCATACTCTCGCACGGAAGCCCACCAACAGTCACGACTGTCTCGCCGCGCAAACTGTAACACCGGCAGCCGTTTGTCTGCGCCGATAGCTGGAGTCGCGCGAGGCGAGCCAGTAATACAGCGGCGACGTCAGAAGCAGTCCGATAACCCAGGAGAGATCCGCGCCGTCGAGATACTTCGGCACCGGACCTGCATACATCGGCGTGTTCATAAACGGAATCTGCACGACGATGCCGATCCCATAGGCAATCAGCGCCTGTGGGTTGAAGCGGCCGTAGATGCCGCCGTCCACCTGGAAGATCGACTGGATGTCGTACTTGCCCTTGTGGATCACATAGAAGTCGATCAGATTGATCGCGGTCCACGGCACCAGCACGACCAGCAGCGCGAGCACGAGATCGACCAGATTGCCGACGAAATTCGCCGACGCGCCGATCGCGCCGTAGCAGCATGCCAGGAGTATCGCAATCGACAGCACGGCTCGCGCTTTCGCCGTGGGAATCCAGCGATAGGCGAAGGTCTGCAGCGACGTGATGGCCGCGAGCACCGCGCCGTACAGGTTCAGCGCGTTGTGGCTGATCACGCTCAGCAGGAAGAGGACGAGCATCGGCAGCCCGAGCGGTCCGGTGGCCTGCTTGACGGCATCCATCGCGTCGGCGCCGGGCGCCACCGCGAGCACGGCTACCGCGCCGAAGACGAACGCGAGCGTCGAGCCGATCGTGCAGCCGAGGTAGGTCGCCCAGAACGTCGATGCAACATGCACATTCGCCGGCAGATAGCGCGAATAGTCGGACACGTACGGAGCGAAAGCGATTTGCCAGAGCGCCGACAGCGAAACCGTCGCGAGCCAGCCGGCGATGTTGAATCCGCCGCGCGTGAGAAAGTCGTCCGTGGCGATATGCGTGAGGATATAGCCGAATCCGATCACGATGCCGATCCCGAGCACCCAGGTTCCGACGCGGTTCAGGATATGGATGATCCGGTAACCGATGATGCCGATCAGCCCGGAACCCAGCGCGCCGATCACAATGCCGACAGGAACCGGAATACCCTTCTCGATGCCGTGAAGAGACTTCCCGGCGAGCACGATATTGGACGCGAAGAAACCCACGTACATCACGCCTGCGATCACGGTGACCAGCAGCGCGCCCCATGAACCGAACTGCGCGCGGCTTTGGATCATCTGCGGGATGCCCATTTGCGGACCCTGCGCCGAATGCAGCGCCATCAACACGCCGCCGACCGCCTGACCGACGACGATCGCCACGATGCCCCACAGCAAGTTCAAGTGGAAAATCTGCACGCCGAGCGCGCCGGTGACAATGGGCAATGGCGCGATGTTGCCGCCGAACCATAGCGTGAACAGATCGCGCACCTTGCCATGGCGATCCTCGGGCGGCACATAGCCAATGGTGTGTTTTTCGATCAATGCCGGGGCATTGTGTTCGGAAGTATTCAAGTTCGTCTCCTTCTGTTGTGTCGTCTCAGGACGCGGCCGAAACGTATTCCGCCAGGCGAGCCAGCATCGCGTCGCATTCACGCAATTGCTCGACGGTGACGAATTCGTCCGGCTTATGCCCTTGGTCCATGCTGCCGGGTCCGCACACCACGGCCGGAATGCCCGCCTGATTGAATAGCCCGCCCTCGGTGCCGAATGCGACGGTGCCGAACTCAACGGAACCGCTGAGCAGCGCCAGAAGACGCGCCGCTTCGCTGTCGGGAGATGTGGCCAATCCCGGATAGGCAGACAGCGGTTCAAAGCGGATCTCGGTGTCCGCTTTCACCGCGCGCATCTTCGGTAGCAACTCGGCCTCGGCGTAGGTCTGCAACTCGTCGGCCACCCGGTTGGCGTCGAAGCCAGGCAGCGCGCGCACTTCGAAGTCGAACTCGCATTCGGCCGGCACGATGTTGAGCGCACGGCCGCCCTTGATCACCCCGGTTTGCACAGTCGAGAACGGCGGATCGAAGCGCTCGTCGTGATGTTCGGGCCGCGCCAGTTGCTCGCCGATCTCTTCCAGGCGGCCGATCATGCGCGCCGCGTATTGAATGGCGTTGACGCCATACGGCGCATAAGCCGAATGGCAAGGCGCACCTTTCACCTGACAGCGCATCGCCAGCTTGCCCTTGTGGCCCAGCACCGGTTTGAGTTCCGTCGGTTCGCCGATCAGGCACAGCGCCGGCTTGTGCGCGCGCTGCGCCAATTCCGCCAGCATCGGCCGCACGCCGAGGCATCCGACTTCTTCGTCGTACGAAAAAGCGAGGTGCACCGGCAACTTCAACTCGCGCTCGAGCAAGCCGGGCACCGCTGCCAGCACCGAAGCGATATATCCCTTCATGTCGGCCGTGCCGCGGCCATATAACCGTCCGTCGCGCTCGGTGAGACGGAATGGATCGACGGTCCATGCCTGGCCATCGACGGGCACCACGTCGGTATGGCCGGACAGCACGATGCCGCCGCGCTCACGCGGGCCGATGGTCGCAAACAGATTCGCCTTGGTGCGCTCGGCGTTGTAAAACAGTTCGCTCTCCACACCGAGTTCATCGAGGTAACTTCGGATGAATTCGATCATGTCGAGATTGGAGTCGCGACTGACCGTGGCGAAGCCGATCAGCCGTTCGAGCAGCGCGCGGCTGGAGCGCTCATTCATTGCCGGGCACTCCGTAGCTCGGCGCGGCGGTCGGATTCAACGCCCGGGTCAGGTAGTCCTGCATCTGCGGCTGGTACGCTTGCCACAGACCGGCGAGCTGGCCGATGGGATCGTCATCCGCCCAATCGACCCGCAAATCGACGATCGGCCAGCTCACGTCGCCCACGATCTTGAGCGCCGCCGAATGCACGGGTCCTGCTTCGCCGCCGGCGGCTATCGCGGCATGCATGCCCGCGAGCAGCCGATCGGCAAGCGTGCCAGTTGCCTGCTCGAACGCCGAATGCATCGCCTCGATCACATCGATGCCAGCGAGCATGTTGCCTGCCGCCACACACTGCTTGCCGGCGACGGCGTGATACGTGCCCAGCGCTTCCTTGCCGCTAAAGAACGCCGTGCGGCCCTGCGCATCGATCACGGTCACCTGGCGGTACTCGCTCCACTCGCTCGCGCCGAGCATTCGGTCCAATGCCGCGGTGGGATCGAGTCGCTCGTGCTGCAGAAGATCGAGAATCTGCGGCCCAAGCGCGGGCAGCGTGACGTTTTGCGTCGCCACTGCGCCTACACCTGCGCGGACCCATGGGCAGCGCGCGCCCACCGCGATGCTGGACGAACTGATCGCGATGCCAAGCTGCCCGGATTGCGGGCAACGTCCGACGATTGAGAATGTCATGTCCCGCTCCTTAGGCTTGCGGCGGCGTCCATCCGTCCGGAATCACCGCGACAACGTCGATCTCCATCAACCACTGTGGCTGACCCAACGCGACCACCACCAGGCCTGTCGAAATCGGAAATACACCCTTCAACCACTTTCCGACTTCCTGGTAGACCGGCTCGCGGTAGCGGACGTCGGTCAGGAACGTCGTCGTCTTGACGATGTGAGACAGGTCGCTGCCGGCTTCTTCCAGCAACTGCTTGACGTTCTTCATCGCCTGCTCGGCCTGGGCGCGCGGATCGCCGATCCCGACAAGGCGCCCGTCGAAATCCGTGCCTACCTGACCGCGCACATAGACCGTGTTGCCGGCGCGCACGGCCTGGCAAAGATCGTTGTCGAGCGTCTGGTTCGGATACGTGTCCTTCGTGTTGAACATGCGGATACGGGTATGCGTAGGCTGGTTCATCAATGCACCTCAATGTTAGGAAGAAATGAATCGCGGATTAGAGAGGCGTACGCATCAATTCACGCCCATCTCGCTGACTTTGTGAACGCGTGGACCGGCGGATAGGTTTTCAACGCTTTCCTCGCCGTGGCTCTGTGCCTGCTGTTGCGCGTCGCCGTAATAGGCCGCGTATTTGCGCTGCGTCACGATGTGATCGGCGATATGCTTCGCGTCGTGCCAGACGCCCCAGATGAATGCGGAACCGCGGCGCGACAGCCACGGCAGACCGAGGAAATAGATGCCGGCCTCCTTCGATACACCGCGCTGATGTTTCGGCTTGCCCTTTTCATCGAACGCGTCGACGTTCAGCCAGCTGAAATCGACCGCATAACCAGTCGCCCAGATAATCGACGTCACGCCGGCTTTCGCCAGATCGAGATCGTGCAGCGGGTGCGTCACGCATTCCGGATCCGCGGGAATGACGCGCGCTTCGGGTTCTTCGGGAAGATCGAGACCGTTGCGCTCGGCATACGCGTCGGCGGCGTCGAGCAGCGACAGATAGTTCTCGTCGCCGCGCGCGATGTTCTCCGCGAGATCCGCTTCAAAGGTGACCACGCCGTCATCGAAGGATTTCGTCAGACCCACGAGCGTGATGCCCTGATTCGCGAGACGGCGGAAGTCCACCGTATGGCCGCCACGCGCACCGCTCACCGCAATCGTGACGTGCTCCCTGCCCGGCTTCATGACCTCGGCATCCCATTCGCCGAGCACGCCGAGCCACCAGCAGAAATCGCGGCCGCGATAGGCGCGCGGCGGACGATCGTGCGCGCCGACCGACAGATAGACGCGCTTGCCCGCACGTTGCAACTCATCCGCGATCTGCACGCCCGACGAACCCGCGCCCACCACCAGCACGCCGCCTTCCGGCAATTGAGCGGGATTGCGATAGTCGGCGGAATGAATCTGCGTAAGACCCGAATCTTGCGGCGCGATTGGCGGAATGACGGGGCGCTGAAAGGGTCCGGTTGCGACCACTACACGATTGGCCTCGATCGTGCCTTCCGAGGTTTCGACGGTGAAGCCCTGGCGCCCCGCATTGCGCACAACCTTCTTCACTTCCACACCCGTGCGGATCGGTGCGTCGAATTTCTTCGCATAGGCGACGAAATAATCCGCGACCTGCTCCTTCGAAGCGAATGCGTTGGGGTCGAAGTCCGCGAACTCGAGATTGGGAAAACGATCGTGCCACGCGGGGCCATTGGCAACCAGCGAATCCCAGCGTCCCGTACGCCAGCGCTCGGCGATACGGGCGCGTTCCAGCACGAGATGCGGCACGCCAAGCTTGCCCAGATGTTCGCTGATGGCGACGCCGGCCTGACCGGCGCCGACTACGAGCGTGTCGATTGACGTTGTTTCCACTGTCATGGCTGAGTCCTTCTAAAAAAGCGGAATATTTCGATTCGATCGCGGCGTCACGGCCTTTAAGCGCTCGCGATCGTTGCGGACCCGGCGGTGTTTTCCAGCTACGCGTTGCCACCCGGTCCGTTTGTCTCTCGTCAAAATCTACGCGTCCCTTCAGAATTTGAAAAATATATTTAAAAAATGCATCGCATCGGATTTGCCTATGCAAGGCTTTTTGACCGCCTCACAATGCCGCGCATGACAGGTCTAAAACATGGAGCGTCGTCGATGGAGAGTCAACCGTTGCGTTACTCGTTGCGCCAGTTGCGCTATTTCGTGGTCACCGCGGAAGTACTGTCTTTCACCGCCGCAGCGAAACGCCTGCACATCTCCCAGCCGTCGATCTCGACAGCGCTCGCGGATCTCGAAGTGTCGTTCGGCGTGCAACTGTTCATCCGGCATCACGCGAGCGGTCTCTCGCTCACGCAAGCCGGGCGCGATCTGCTCGGGCAAGCGCGCAATCTCCTGAAGTTTGCGGAGGAGTTGCAGACCACCGCGAAGGAAATGGATGGCGGCATGACCGGCGCCATCACGCTCGGCTGCATGGTCTCGCTCGCGCCGCCGCTGATGCCGCGACTGATCAGCCGATTCATCGACGAGCACGCGGGCATCTCGTTTCGCACGGTGGAGGCGCATCAGGACGGTCTCTTGCGCGGCCTGCACGACGGCTCGCTCGACATTGCCCTCACTTACAGTCTCGACCTGGCTGAAGACATCGCCTTCACGCCGCTGCTCTCGCTGCCGCCTTATGCGATCCTGCCGCGGACGCATCGTCTGGCACGCGCGCGCAAAGTATCGCTCGCCGACCTCCTTCCCGAGCCTTATGTGATGCTCGACCTGCCGCACAGCCGCGAGTATTTCGCCGCACTCTTCGATGCGGTGGGCAGCCGTCCCGTACCCGCATTCCGTTCGTCGCAGCCGGAGGTCGTGCGCGGCATGGTGGCCAATGGTCTCGGCTATAGCCTTCTGAACTTTCCGCTCAAATCGAACCGCACCGTGGACGGCGAAGAGTTCGTCATTAAGCGTTTCAAAGACAATGTCAATGCAACGATGCTCGGCATCGCGCAATCGCGCACCATGAAGCCGCGCCAGGTGGTGCATCGCTTTGCCTCGTTCTGCGAGACCTATATCCAGAGGCTGCATTTCGACGCATGATGAGAAATGCGCGGTTCTCTGTTTCAATCGCACGCGCGTTGCATAGACAAAAGCTTTGCTTTGTATCTGAAAACAATATTTTGGCTTGCAATTTGGCTTGTTAGATTGGTGTCCATGTTGAGCGCTGCGCCGTAAAGCCTCGCGTTGACGCGCTCTCACCGTGACGAATCAAGGGGGACACCATGGCCAACCCGGCAAGGACGATCGCAGTGCAAGCACTTGTCGACGAACTGCGCGCGGGTTGCGAACGGCCATTCGGCGACGCGCATGCGATGCCGCCCGGCGTCTATACGTCGCCCGAATTCCTCGCACTGGAAGAGCGCGCTATATTCGAGCGGGAATGGCAATGCATCGGCCGCGCCAGTGCGCTCAAGGTGCCTGGCGATTACATGACGGCGCGGATCGGCGCGCAACCTGTCGTCGTATTGCGCGACGAACAGAGGCAACTCAAGTCGATGTCGAACGTGTGCCTGCATCGCATGTCTGTGCTGCTCGAAGGACGCGGCAACGTGCGTCGCATCGTCTGCCCGTATCACGCGTGGAACTATTCACTGGACGGCGCGCTGCAAGGCGCGCCGCTCATGGATCGGCAGGAAAGCTTCTGCAAGGAAAGCTACCGGCTGCCCACCGTGCGTTGCGAAGAATGGCAAGGCTGGATCTACGTGACGCTCGACGCACACGCGCCGCCTGTTCATGCCCAACTCGACGAACTGAGCGAACTCATCGGCGCATACGGCATGTCGGACTACGTCGAGACCTTCCATGAAGAGCACGTGTGGAACACGAACTGGAAGATTCTCGCGGAAAACTTCATGGAAAGCTATCACCTGCCCATGCTGCATCGCGCGACGGTAGGACCGCATTCGCGGCTCGAGGAAATGGAATGCCCGCCGGGCTATCCCGCCTTCAACTATCACTGGATCACGAAGGAAGCGTCCTTGCCCATCGGCAACGCGCATCCGGACAACACGCGCCTCACGGGACATTGGCGCAAGACCACGGCGCTGCTCGCGATCTACCCGACGCATCTCGTCACGCTCACGCCGGGTTACTTCTGGTATCTCGTGCTGCAACCGCAAGGCGCGGAGCACGTGCATATCCGCTTCGGCGGCGGGCTTGCACCGGAGTTCATCGCCGATCCCGAGGCCAATGCGCATATGACGACGCTGAAGAAGCTGCTCGACGAAGTGAACGCGGAAGACAAACGCGGCGTGGAAGCCGTGTTTCGCGGCGTGCATGCGCCGCTCGCCAGGCCCGGTCACCTGAGCCCTCTTGAGCGTCCCAACTATGACTTCGCGCGCTATATCGCCGGCAAAACAAGCGCGGCGCAGGCCGGCGCGCATTGATTACGACGCACCATCGACAGGACGCGATCACGATGTCAAACCCTTCCTTCATTTCGTTCTCGGGCGTGAGCAAATCGTACGACGGCGCCCAATACGTCGTCGACGACTTGAACCTCGACGTGCGCAAGGGAGAATTCCTGTCGCTGCTCGGCCCGTCCGGCTCGGGCAAGACGACCACGCTCATGATGCTCGCGGGATTCGAATCGCCCACGCACGGCGAGATTCGCCTCGACGGCCGCCGGCTCGACGACAAGCCGCCGCATCAGCGCGACATCGGCATGGTGTTTCAGAACTACGCGCTCTTTCCCCATCTGACGATTGCGGAGAACGTTGCGTTTCCGCTCTCCGTGCGGCGCGTGAGCCGCGCCGAGCAGAAAACGCGTGTGCAGCGCGCGCTCGAGATGGTCGAGCTGCCGCATCTGGCGAACCGGCGTCCCGCGCAACTCTCCGGGGGACAGCAGCAGCGCGTGGCGCTCGCGCGCGCGCTCGTGTTCGAGCCGAGCGTCGTGCTGATGGACGAGCCGCTCGGCGCGCTCGACAAACGCCTGCGCGAAACCATGCAATACGAAATCATGCGCCTGCATCGCGAGTTGTCGCTCACGATCGTCTACGTGACGCACGATCAGGCCGAAGCGCTGACCATGTCGGACCGCGTTGCCGTGTTCTCCGATGGCCGCATTCAGCAGGCCGCCACGCCGAGCGAACTGTACGAGAACGCGCAGAACGCCTTCGTCGCGAACTTCGTCGGCGAGAACAATGGTCTGACTGGGCGCGTCGTCAGTGTGGGCGAGGACTGGGCGACGCTCGCGCTCTCGGACGGCAGCGTCATTCGCGGCCGCAGCGAACCAGGCCTGCGCGCGGGCGACGAAGCGATGCTCGCGCTGCGCCCTGAACGCGCACATATTCCCAGCGCCGAAGGCGTGCAGGTCGACGAACACAGCAACGTGGTGCGCGCACAGGTCCAGGAACTGGTGTATTGCGGCGATCATCACCGCGTGCACCTCGCGCTCGGTTCGCGCGATTCCTTTGTCGTGAAAGTACCTAATACGCAGCGCCATGCGCTGCCTTCGCCCGGCAGCGAGATCGAAATCGCATGGCGCCACGACGACTGCAAGATTCTCGCGATGAGCGTGCCGCGCAGCGCGCCCGTGATCCCCGCATCCACCCCGCTCTCACCCTCCATCATCACGACCGCACCTGCAGGAGCCAACTAAAATGCGCACTCTCATCAAAACACAAAACGTCGCACTCGCAGTACTCGCCGCAGCCGCTTTGACCACCATGACCACCCAGGCCGCGGAGACGCTTTCCGTCGTGACCTTCGGCGGTGCATACGAAGCGGCGGCAAAGAAGGCCTATTTCGAACCGTTCACCCAGGCCACCGGCATCGGCTTCTCGACCGAATCGTATGACGGCGGCCTCGCGAAGCTCTCCGCGATGGAGCAGGCGAAGAACACCACGTGGGATCTGATCGACCTCGAAACGAACGACGCGATCACCGCCTGCGACGAAGGCCTCCTGCAGAAGTTCGACAAGAAGACGATCGGCAAGACGAGCGACTTCATTCCCGGCACGATCAGCGATTGCGCGGTCGCGAGCATGGTCTGGTCCACGGTCTACGCGTACGACGCGAGCAAGCTCAAGACCGCGCCGACCACCGTCAACGACTTCTTCGATCTGCAGAAATTCCCGGGCAAGCGCGGCCTGCGCAAATCGCCGAAGGTCACGATGGAATGGGCGTTGATTGCGGACGGCGTCGATCCGAAGGACGTCTACAAAGTACTCGGGACAGCTGCCGGGGTGGATCGCGCGTTCAAGAAGCTCGACACGATCAAGCCGAACATCGTGTGGTGGGAGTCGGGCGCTCAGGCGCCGCAGTTGCTCGCCGACGGCGCCGTCGTGATGACGCAGGCCTACAACGGCCGCATATCCGACGCCGCGAAGAAGGACAACAAGCCGTTCAAGACCGTGTGGGACGCGCAGGTCTACGACTTCGACTGGTGGGCCGTGCCGACGGGCGCGAAGCACGCCGACGCCGCCGCGAAGTTCATCGCCTCCGCTTCGCAGCCGAAGGCGTACGCGGACTTGTCGAAGTACATCGCCTACGCGCCGCCGCGCAAGGACGCAATCGCGCTGATCGACAAGCAACGTCTCGCCGATCTGCCGACCGCGCCCGAGAACTTCAAGCGCGCCTTGCAGATCAACGCGAACTTCTGGGCCGACAACGCGGACCAGATCAACAAGCGCTTCCAGGTATGGCTGACGCAGTAACACAACCGTCCGACGAGAGCCCGACTTGACTGCTCACATGCCCGCTTCGGCCCGCGCCACGGCCCCGGGCTCTCCGACGAGAGCCGACGGCCGCGCGTCGTTTCAAAAGGCGCGCCGCCGTGCCTCGGTGCAGGCGCTGTTGCTCGCGCTGCCGCTGATCGTGTTTCTGCTGTCGACGTTCATTGCGCCGATCGCGCTGCTCCTTGCGCGCAGCGTACAGAACCACGAAGTGCCCGACAGCATGCCCACGCTCACCCGTGCGCTGGATGCATGGGACGGGCGCGGCGTGCCGGACGAGCGCATGTTCACCCTGCTCGCCGCGGGGCTCAGGGAGGCGCAGCAAAGCGGGCAGCTCGGCACGGTCGCGCGGCGGCTGAACTTCGATCAGGCCGAGTTCCGCAGCCTGTTAATGCGTACTGCGCGCCAGTTGCCCGCCGACGCGCCGCCCTCATGGAAACCGGCCCTCATCGAACTCGACCCACGCTGGAATTCGCCGGAGATCTGGCGCTTGCTGAAGCGCGCCGCCACTTCGCCGACGCCCGACTATCTGCTCGCGGCCGTCGATGCGCATGTGACACCACAAGGCGCGGTCGCCTTCGTGCCGGATAACGCTTCAGTCTATCGGCAGGCATTCGTGCGCACGATCTCGATCAGCGCCACGGTCACGCTGCTGTGCCTCCTGCTCGGCTATCCGGTCGCATGGCTGCTCGCGAATCTGCCCGCGAAAAGCAGCAATCGCCTCATGCTCTTCGTAATCGTACCGTTCTGGACCTCGCTGCTCGTGCGCACGACCGCGTGGTACGTTTTGCTGCAGCCGGGCGGCGTCATCAACAGCCTGCTGATGGGTCTCGGTCTCACCACCCATCCACTGCCGCTCATCTTCAACCGCGCGGGCGTGCTCATCGGCATGACACATGTGCTCCTGCCGTACATGATTCTCGCGATCTACTCGGTGATGAAGAGCGTATCGCCCGTGTACGTACGCGCCGCACAATCGCTCGGCGCGCACCCGTTCACCGCGTTCGTGCGGATTTACATTCCGCAGACGCTGCCCGGCGTGGGAGCGGGCTGCTTCCTCGTGTTCGTGCTCGCGCTCGGCTACTACATCACGCCCGCGCTGCTCGGCGGCGCCGGCGACGAGATGATCAGCCAGCTCATTGCCATACAGACCAACACGCAACTCAACTGGGGCCTCGCCGGTGCGCTCTCGGCGTATCTCGTGATTTTCACGGCGATTTTCTATTTCCTGTTCAACCGGATCGTCGGCATCGACCGCTTGCGCTTCGGTTAAACACGCTGACACGACGAGAGATCGACATGCAAGAACAACGCAACAAGGTGCTGACGGAACGCGTCGCCGCGCGCTGGGTGCGGCTGCATACAGCGCTTGTGCTGTTCTTCCTGATTGCGCCGATTCTCGCGATCATTCCGCTCTCGTTCAATTCGGGTTCGTACTTCTCCTACCCGTTGCAGGGCTTTTCGCTGCGCTGGAATGAGCAGGCGCTCACGAGCGCGGACTGGCAGCGATCGCTTCTGAACAGCATCGGCATAGGCGCGGCGTCCACGCTGATCGCCACGTGTCTCGGCACGCTGGCCGCGCTGGGCATTTCACGCACGCAGTTTCCGCTGCGCTCGCTGATCATGCCGATCCTCATCTCGCCGATGATCGTGCCGATTGTCGTTGTGGCCGCGGGCTTCTATCTGATCTTCGCGCCGCTCGGCCTCGTCAACTCGTATCCCGGCGTGGTGCTGGCGCATGCGGCGCTCGGCACGCCGTTCGTGGTGATCACCGTGACGGCGTCGCTGCTTTCATTCGATCAGAGTCTGTTGCGCGCCGCGTCCGGACTCGGGGCGACGCCCTGGATCACGTTCAGGCGCGTGACCTTACCGCTCATCACGCCGGCGGTCGCGACCGGCAGCGTCTTCGCTTTCGCGACCTCGTTCGACGAAGTCATCGTTATTCTGTTCATTGGCGGCCCGGATCAAAAAACCGTACCGCGGCAGATGTGGAGTGGGATTCGCGACTCGATCGATCCGTCGATCCTCGCCGTGGCCACGATGCTGATCGTGTTCGCCGTGCTGCTCTTCGCGAGCATCAACTGGCTGCATGGGAGCCGGGACGGGATTAAGGAATAACGGAGCGTGCTGCCCCGCGATATCTATCGTCGGCGCAAGACGCTCGCCCTCCTCGCTTCGGGATGCGCCGCGAAATCAATGGTACGTCGTCGTCGACGATTGCAGCTTCGTCAGTACACCGCCTTTGAATCTGAACCAGCCTTGCGAGCTTTGCATCACGACTTCATCGCCTTGCCAGAACACGCGCCTGACCGTCATGCGCTTACCCGAGCGCTGCACAAGCGGCGGACGACGGCGAAAGTCGTACAGCACCGGACCGGAATCGGTCTGCACCAGCGTGCGCGTGACGGTGTCGCTTGCATTACCGACCTCATCGAAATGCGTGAGTGTGTCGGCGCTGAAACGATCGAAAACTTCCTTGTCGAGCATCCCCACGAAATCGCGCTCCGCGCGAGCGAATTCCAGTGCGCCCGAAGGCGTGGCAAGCGGGCCGGGCGCGTTGCTCTGCGCATGAACGGAGGTCGCGAAAGAGATGGCCGTGAGTGAAGCGAGGAATAGTCGTCTCATGTTTTCTTTTGGATTCAGTGGCGGTTCCAACGGCGGAGTGCGACTTGCAATCGGACCTTGGGAACGCGGTCATCAATTCTGACCGACACGTTGAAGGTCTGCAACTGAATGATCATCTGCGCTCGCCATGGCACTGTCGCGGACCTATGCAGGCGCGCCGCGCCTGTCACCCATCCTGGCCCGTTCCCTTCCGATAAAGACTGGGTGAGTTTCCAGTCCACTTCCTGAACGACCGGCGAAAGCTCGCCGCGTCCGAAAATCCAATACGCTCGGCAACCTGATCGATAGGAAGTCGCGTGTTCTCGAGAAATTCGATGGCAAGCGACCGGCGCACATCGTTCAACAAGGTTTGATACGAGTAGTTATCGTCGGCGAGCCGTCTATGCAAGGTTCGCAGTGACATGCCGAGTTGGGCGGCCATCTTCTCCGCGGATGGGAACACGCCCGGTGCGTTCAGGCACGCCATGCGGATTTGCCGAGGAAGTTCGGGAATGCCATCGCGTTCTTCGAGAATGCGATCACACAGTTGCTGGCAGATTTGCGCGGTAATCGGATTTGCATTCGGACACGGACGGTCCAGTACATGCACGTCGAAATGCCACTCCATCGTATCCGCGCCGAATTCCACGGGACAGTCGAACATCCTTTCGTAATTCCGCCAATGCGGCGGCGCCGGATACGCCATAACCATGCGCTTCGACGGAAAAGGCGCTTCCAGCACGCGGCTGAATAACACGGTCATAGAGCTGCGCCAGAATTCGGCGACAAACGGCAACATGTCGCCAAGCGATGCGAGTCCGTGGCTGCTCAGAATGCCGGTGTCCCCTTTGGTGGAATAGCTGATCTGCAGAACCGCGCCGGCCATCCTGACATTTTCGACGCTGAATTTCAGCGCGTCTCCAAAGGTTGTACTGCTGACCATGGCGTAGCCATATATGCCGAAGTCACTGATCCTCTGACGAGCGCCGGCGAGCAATCCAACATCGGCTCGTGTCGCAAGCCGTTGAGCGTTTCGATAAATGGCGAGGCGCTGACGATGCGAAATTCTCGCCTGCGAATCCTCCAACTGGTTCGCATGGACACCCGTGTTCGCGAACAGTTTGTTGACGGAAACGCCCTCCGCCGCCAGTTCCGCGGCGAGCGCGGCCAAGCCCAGAAGACTCTGCGTGGGCGCGTCGAGATCCGGATGCAATGGCGTGATGATTTTGGGTGGTCGCACGATATGCCTCATTCCAGTTGCGGACATGCTCGCACATTTTCTCGATCTTCGTTGGGCGCGTTTGGCACAGTTTGACACGGCAATTGGCAGGGTTGGACGTTGCCGCTCAACGAGCTGGCTGAGATAGTAACCATCAACGGCGCATGCCGAAAAACAGATGGAGACAAGCTATGAAGTCCTCAGTTGACCCCGCGCGGACACTAGTGACAACCCTGATCGGTGCGCATCCTGAGACCGTGGTTGGCGCAATCGGTCCCGTCAATGCGGCGACGCAACACGCTCCGCTGATAAGCACCACTGCCGCATCGGTTTAATACACCGATAACAGACCCGTCAGCCGGCACTCCCACACACAGGCCATATTGCGAACAACTTGCAGAGAGAACCATGACCACAGTAAAGATCGAAATGGATGGCGCCGTCGGAATCGTTTCGTTAGCCAAGCCACCGCACAACCTGATCGACGACGCGATGATTGCGGATCTGCTCGCCGCGTATCGCAGCGTAGTCGCTGAAGGCGCCCGCGCGATCGTGCTCAAAAGCGACATGCGGCACTTTTCCGCCGGTGCGGAAATGAGTTCATTTACCGACGGCAAGACAGTGATCCAGCACAACGCCGATCAATTCCTCGAGTTCCTCGACGTGCTGGAGAACGCGCCGGTCCCCACACTCGCCGCTGTTCACGGCGCCGCGCTCGGCGGCGGCCTCGAACTGGCGTTGACATGCGACATGATCGTCGCCGCGGACACGGCCTACTTCGGCCAGGTCGAGAACATCGTCGGTCTGATTCCCCTGCTCGGCGGCACGCAACGACTCGTACAGCGAGCGGGCGTCGTGCGCGCCAAGGAAATCGCACTAATCGGACGGCGGCACGCAGCGGAAGCATTCGAGCGCTGGGGCATCATCAATCACGTCGTGCCCGAAGCCGAACTTCAGAGCGCCGCCATGTCGTTCGCGCGGCAACTGGCGGCAGGTCCGACCAAAGTTCTCTACGGCATAAAACAGCAGGCCAATCTTGCCGCCAACGGCGGCGTGCGCAGCGCCGACCTCGAACAGATCCGTCTCAACAACATGATCTGGCAGACGGGGGATCGCGAACGAGGTTTCGCTTCGTTCTTTTCGACCGGGCCCGCCACCGCCGAATTCAAGGGAGATTGATCATGTCAGCACCGCTCGAAGGTATTCGTGTGATCGATTTCACACGCGTGCTGGCCGGACCGCATTGCACCAAAACGCTCCTCGATCTCGGCGCCACCGTGACCAAGATCGAACCGCCCTCCGGCGACATCGGCCGCGTGAGCATGCCGCATATCGGCGACATGTCGCTGTATTACGTGCAACAGAACGCCGGCAAGCGCAACGTGAGCCTCGACCTCAACTTCCCGGAGGCACGCTCGATCATGGTCGACATGTGCCGGGACGCGGACATCATCGTCGAGAATTTTCGCCCCGGTACGTTGGACCGGTTCGGGCTCGGCTATGAGCAGGTGCGCGCTTTCAATCCGTCCGTGATCTACGCTTCTTTGAGCGGCTATGGACAATCGACCTCATGGCGCAACCGCCCCGCCTTCGCGCCGACCGTGCAAGCCGAGTCGGGACTGACCGACATCGTCCAGCACCATTTCGGCGCTGCGCTCACCGAAGTTCGTAACGACGCATGCAGCCACGCCGACATGTACACCGGTCTTCACGGCGTAATCGGTATTCTGGCCGCGCTTCAGCATCGCGCGCGAACCGGCGAGGGACAACACGTGGACGTCTCGATGGCGGCGACCATGCTATCGGTGAACGAACGCGTGGGTGCCCAACTGTCGGAAATCGATACGGAGGGCGAACCGATTATTCTCTCCGCGCCCGATTCGCACATCTTCGATTTACCCGATGGACGTCGACTCACTATCGCAGGCAGCCCGATCTACACGCCAATGTTTTCGCGTTACTGCGCGATGATGCGCCGCAACGATCTACTGAGCGATCCCCGCTTCGGCACGGCGCTATTGCGCCGGCAAAACATTGCTGATTTGCTGGCCGAAGTACGCGCATGGCTTCTCACGTTCAATGACCTGGATCAGCTCCAGACGCAGGTCAGCGAAGCGGGATTGGCCATTGGCGTGGTCCGCAGCGTCAACGAGTTCGCCGATTCCGAGTGGGTGCAGGAATGGGGTGCGCTAGTCGATGTCGACGACAGATCCGGCGGCACGACACGCATGCCAGGCGCGCCCTGGCATTTCAGCCAGTCCGAGTTGCCGCAGCCGGGCAGCCCTGCTTTCCAGGGCGAGCATAACGCCGAGGTGCTCTCGGAACGCAACCTTAGCGCAGCATTCATCCGGGATTTGCAGGAGCGCGGAATTCTTCTCAGCAGGCACAGCCCCACGCGCCCGTTCGACTGAACGTCGCTGCTATTACGCGAGCCGCTCGCGCCATAACCGAATGAATCGGGACGAACATGCAACACACTCTGAATCAGACGCATGACCCCGCTGCGCGCAGTTGGGTCGAATCCGCCAATGCACCGGCGTGTGACTTTCCAATCCAGAATCTGCCGTTTTCGGTTTTCCGCAGAAAGCATTCCGGTGAGGCGTTCCGGGGTGCGGTCGCAATCGGCGATCAGGTCGTCGATATGGCCGCCTGGGCGGCTCATGCCGGTCTGAATGGAATCGCGCGCGAGGCCGCGCGGGCGTGCGCGCAGCCCGTGCTCAACGAGTTCTTCTCACTGGGTCCGTCCGCGTGGCGCGCTGTACGGCACGCGCTATTCGCGGCGCTTCACGAGCGAGCCCCTTCGGACGATCGCGCGGCGATCGAGGCCTGTCTGGTCCCGCAATCGGAAGTGGAATACGGCCTGCCTGCACAGATTGGCGATTACACGGATTTCTACACCTCGATTCATCACGCGACGAACATCAGCAAGCTACTCGGCCTAAGCGGTGTAGGCGCCAATTTCAAATCGATACCCATTGCCTATCACGGCCGGGTTTCGAGCATCGGGCTCAGCGGTCAGCGGTTCCGGCGCCCGGCGGGCCAAATCATGCTCCCGGGCGAAGATGCGCCGATCTTCTCGCCGTCGCGCAAGCTGGATTACGAACTCGAACTCGGCATCTACATTGGACAAGGCAATGCGGCCGGCGAGCCGATCGGCCTGGATCAGGCCGACAGTCACGTATTCGGGCTGTGTCTGCTCAACGACTGGTCCGCTCGCGATATTCAGGCCTGGGAGATGCAGCCATTAGGACCCTTTCTGGCGAAGAATTTCGCCACCACGATCTCGCCGTGGATCGTGACCATGGAGGCGCTGGCGCCGTTCAGACTTCCCCTGCCGCGTCCGGACACGGATGGAAAGCCGCTGCCTTATCTGGATTCCGACCGGAATAGCACGGCGGGCGCCATCGATATCCAACTGGAAGTCTGCATGGAGACTTCCCGCCATAAAGCCGCGAGTCTTCCTGCCGCGCAACTCTCACTCACGAGTTTCAGGCATCAGTACTGGAGCATCGCACAGATGGTCGCGCATCACACCGTGGGCGGCTGCAATCTGCGTGCTGGAGACCTGCTTGGCAGCGGCACCATTTCAGGTCCCGAGAAATCGGAAGCGGGCGCACTGATGGAACTTGCACGCAACGCAAGCGAGCCGGTCACGCTGAATACAGGCGAAAAGCGCAGCTACGTGGAGGATGGCGACGCCATTATCCTGCGCGGCTACTGTGAGAAAGCAGGCTTTGCACGAATTGGATTTGGAGAGAGCCGCGGCCAGGTTCTGCCGGCAAAACTCTAGCGACCCAACCTCTTCAAATGTCTGTCATGAACACCATAACGGAGGAGACCCGACATGCAATCGATGGAATCAATCAACGCGGAGTTCGAGAGGCAAAACGTGACGAAAGCCAGATCATCCGGCTTATCGCTCGTCGAGAAGACTCGAGCGCTCGCAAAGTTCCGGAACCGCTTCGTGTGGTCATTGCTTTACATCTCATTGGGAATCTATTTCGGCCTGTTGATCGCGGTGCTGGAGTTTCCCGGTGCGATGTCCGTATCCGTCTACGGCGAGCTCAACCTCGGACTGCTCGCGGTGGTCGTTCAGTTCGCGCTCACGATCGCTACCTTCTGGGGCTACTGCGCATGGGCCGAGCGCGTCTACGACCCGAAAGCCGCCGACCTGCTTAAAAGCGCGTTTGCACAATCGAACGGTGATCGACATGAATAATCTGATCAGTCATGGCGGGCTCAGAATCGTCGCCTTCGTGGGATTTATCGGACTCAGCCTCATTCTGACCGCATGGAGCGCTCGCCGGTCACGCGGAACCGCGGGATTTTTCGTGGCCGGACGCAATCTGTCGCCGTTCCAGAACGGCCTCGCGCTGGCGGGAGACTTTATGTCCGCCGGTTCGTTTCTCGGTGTGACGGGACTCGTTTCCCTGTTCGGATTCGACGGCATCGTGTATCAGGTCGGCTTTATCGCCGGATGGATCATGATCATGCTGATTGTCGCCGAGCCGGTCAGAAACTGCGGCAAATACACGCTCTCCGATGTGGTCGCACTGCGTTTGCGCAGCCGCGGCGTTCGAGCGGCCACATCGGTTTCTTCGCTGATCATTTCGTTAGCCTATCTGCTCGCGCAACTCGTCGGCGGCGGCGCACTGGCCAGTCTGCTACTGCCGATCGGCACCAACGCCGCGATCGTGCTGATCGGTGTACTCATGATCGCGTATGTGCTGTTCGGCGGAATGGTGGCCGCGACTTATGTGCAGATCGTCAAGGCTGTTCTCGTCTGGACTGCCGGAGCGGTGCTTGTACTGCTCGCTCTCGCCCACTTTTCCTTCGACGTGGGTGCGCTATTCAGTAAGGCACGCCTCTCTTCGCTGCATCCGGCGCAGTACTTTGTGCCGGGCGGCTACTTCAAGGATCCGTTAGATACGCTGTCGCTCACCCTCGCACTGGCGTTGGGCACAGCAGGACTGCCGCACGTCATGACCCGGTTTTACACGGTGCCGTCCGCCGTCGCGGCAAGAAAGTCCGCGAAAATCGGCCTGATCGTGATGACGTCTTTTGCGGTAATGATGATCGTGCTCGGATTTTCCGCCACCGCAATCGTGGGGCCGGCGGCGATTCTTGCGACACATAGTTCAGGAAACAGCGCCATCACCCTGCTCGCCACGGCACTCGGCGGCGG
Organism: Paraburkholderia sp. BL25I1N1; assembly: GCF_003002025.1. Taxonomy (GTDB): domain Bacteria; phylum Pseudomonadota; class Gammaproteobacteria; order Burkholderiales; family Burkholderiaceae; genus Paraburkholderia. The sequence goes on along the minus strand of NZ_PVZB01000032.1, from coordinate 9,904 downwards.
TGCGGGTTCTGCCGGCGGTGAACTGCTGCTCGCCTGCGTTTCGGCAATCGCCTTCGCGACGATTCTTGCGGTCGTCTCCGGCATCATGATTTCCTCGGCCTCGACCATCTCTCACGACATCTTCGGCCAGCTCTTCTCGGCGTCTCGCGACAAGGAGCGCCGGCAGGTCGTGATCGCGAAGATCGCCACGATAGTCTTCGGCATCGCCGCGATGGGACTCGCACTGCTCGTCAAGACGTTCAATGTCGCATTTCTTGTTGGTCTCGCGTTCGCCATCGCAGCCAGCGCAAACTTGCCCGTGATTCTTTTCTCGATGTACTGGCGGCGTTTCACGGATCGAGGCGCAGTGGCCGCCGTGCTCGCCGGCACCCTTTCCTCGATTGGGCTCGTGCTGCTGGGGCCGGCCGTTATCGGAGCGAAAGGCATTATCTTCAAGGATTCCACCCCGCCTTTCTGGCTCTCGAATCCCGGCCTGTTCAGCATTCCGGTGGGCTTTATCGCGGGCTGGATCGGATCGGTCACGACACGCAAGAACGCCGCCGACGCCTCCTTCGATGCCCAGCAACTTCGCATGCTAAGCGGCCTTGGAGCCGAAGCCGCGTCGGAACACTGAGGCGAGAAAGCGCCCTACTTATCTGTCCAACAAGGAGACAACAGTGATTAACTTACGTACTACCGCTTCACGAGTTGCATTGCCAATGGCCGCCGTTGCTGCGATCAGTTTGAACATGTTCTGTGCGCCCGCGATGGCGGCGACAGTCGAGGTATCGGAAACAAAGACGATTATCGATCACGTGACCGTCTCTTCCAGCAAACCCTACGCGTCCGTCAAGCAGGATCTGGAGAGCCGTCTCGGCCGACTCGACGATCATATCCGCACGCTGCTAAAGCAGGACAAGGTCGACGAATTGCGTGTCGCCCTTCAGAAAGCCGCCGGCAACGACGGTCTTGTGATTCACTACATCGGGCTGCATGGAGATTGGCTCGTGCTGAAAGGACAGCGCAGAAACGGCACCGAGTATTTCACCGGCAATGTTCTCACCGCGACAGAAATGACCAGCGTCAATATGGCGGCGGGACTGTATGCGCCGTTGCGTATCATGGTCTACGAAAACGCACAGGGTGGCACGACGATCGAGTACGATAAGCCGTCGACCCAACTCAGCCAGTTCCACAGCGCTCAGATCGACGTGCAAGGCCGCTCGCTCGACGACAGGCTAGCGAAGTTATGTGCTTCGGTATTGCAGTAGATCCTGCGGGATCTGACGGGCGAGTGTCCTGACGAAGCGGATATTCGCCATAAAAATAGACACTTCCAGACAGATCGTTCTTGCCGCCCGTCCGGATGGACAGCCAACCGCCGGCAAATTCCGTTTTGAGCAAACCGCGCTGCCGGCCAACCCGCCCTTGCAATCGATGCCGCGATATCGGGCCAAGGCGTCGCTCTGACCAGCGAGCAACTCGTGGAACGGGATATCGCGGCGACGATAAATAATGAGTCGACGGCGGCTGTCCATAAAATTAAAATATTGGCGCACGAAACCAGCCGCCGAAGATCGCTGTCTTGCCTTGTTGAATCCGTCATACCAACATTGCAAACGCCTCGCGCAACTCAATTGAATCGTGCCCACGGCATCGCAAGTCACACCGGAAATCCAATCCATGAACGCACCCTATTCGAATCGCCAATGGTTCTATGTAAAACGTCCCACGAGTCGCGTTGGATCGGAACACTACGAGCTTCGTGAAAGCGAAATCTCGGGACCGTTGGCGGAGAACGAAGTCATCGTCCGCGCGCGGTATATCAGCGTGGACCCGTACATTCGCATCCAGCAGCACGAGCGCAACACGTATGACGTGCCTCATCCTCTCGGCATCGTGCAACGCTCCGGCGTAGTGGGAGAAGTGGTCGAGTCAGCCAGCCCACTGTTCGCCAAAGGCGACTGGGTCTCGACCTATTCGGGTTGGCAGTTGTACGCGCGGTGCCATCACAGCGAACTGACCAGACTCGATCCGGCAAGCGCGCCGGTTTCCACGGCACTCGGTGTGCTCGGCATGCCGGGGCGTATCGCCTGGTTTGGCCTCATGGAAGCCGGCCGGCCGCGCCCTGGTGATACCCTGGTTGTGTCCGGTGCGGCCGGGGCCGTCGGCTCGCTGGTTGCACAGTTCGGTAAAAAGGCGGGCTGCAAGGTCGTGGGCATTGCCGGTGGTCCAGACAAGTGCCGATTCCTGCTCGACGAACTGAAACTGGATCGCGCGGTCGATTACCGGGAACACAAAACGCACGAAGGGTTGACGAGCGCGCTGATCGAGGCCACAGGAGGAGTGGACGTTTATTTCGACAACGTCGGCGGCCCGATCACGGATGCCGTGATTCCACTTATCAAGCGCCGGGCTCGCATTGTGATTTGCGGAGCGATCAGTCAATACGACGGTGGTTTGGACACGCCGGACGTGGGCCCACGATTTCTCCAGCACATGCTCTTTCAGCGCGCCACCATCCAGGGCGTGCTGGCGAGAGACTACACCAATCGTATGGACGAAATGGTCGCGCAAGTGACGCCGTGGGTTAAGAGCGGCGAGATCGTATTCAAGGAGACTTTCGTCGATGGATTCGAACAACTGCCTGCTGCGCTGAATAGCCTGTTCGAAGGCGGTAATGTCGGCAAGTTGCTCGTGAGGGTTTGAACGAATTCGTTTCGCGCCCGCAAAAGAAGCAAGGCTCGCATCGATCATCCGATGCGCGCAGTAATGCGACGCCAGCGCGGACGTCTCGCCGACAGCGACGACGCGCTCGCCCTACACAGCGACTGCGCCATCTTCGATCACACGTCGCTGTGAATCGACAGTGATCACACAGGCGTTTTTGATCAGTACATCGATCCGTGCCCGACTGTTCCTACCCGAATTGCCTCGCCGAGCATGGTCCTTCTGAAGACGTCACGTTACGCCTCCACGACCAGTTCGCCGTTGCGCACGACGATGCGCCCGTTGGCTACCACCAGCTTGCGCCTGGGCCGGGCGACCACCGCCTGCGCGACGGTTTCCGCGTCGACCAGCACGAGGTCGGCCCTTGCGCCGGCGTGCAGCCCGTAGTCGCGGAACCCGCAACCGCGTGCCGCCGCTGCGCTGACGCAATCGAAAGCGACGGCCAGTTCGTCGTCACGGCGCATGTCGTAACGCAGGCCGATCAACATCGCGCGTTCGAGCATGTCAGGCGAGCCATACGGCGACCAGGTATCGCGAATGCCGTCGTTTCCGCCAAAGATAGTGATGCCTTTTTCCCTGCAAATCTTCAATGGCGGAACCGGACGCGACGGCGGCGCCGAGGTCAGGAGCGCCACGTTCAACCGGGCAATCCGTTCGAGCAGCACATCGCGTTCGCGCTCCGGCAGTGCGCCCAGACAGAACGCGTGGCTGACCACGACCTGTCCTTGCATTCCCAGCGCCTCGACACGATCGAGCAGCAGTTTGAAGGTGAATGCGCCCACCTCGCCGGGCTCGTGCAGATGGATATCGATCGGCTTGTGATAGCGCTCGGCAAGCGCGAACGTCAGGTTCAGCGAGGCGACCGGATCGCCGTCGATCAATGCCGGATCGAGCGCGCCGAGCACGTCCGCGCCGTCGGCGAGCGCGCGGCCCAAGAGTTCGTCCGTTCCTGGACGGCCCAGCAGACCGGACTGCGGAAACGCCACAATCTGGATGTCGAGCAGATCGCGCATCGCCTGGCGGGTCTGGAGCACGCCTTCAAGGTAGCGCAAACCCGCGTCGGTATCGACGTCCACATGCGTACGCAGGCGCGTGGTGCCCGCCTCTACAAAGGCGCGCGCAAGCGCGAGCGACTGCGCGCCCGCGTCGTGACCCGATTCCTTGCGCCAGCGGCGCTCGTTGTTGATGCGATCGAGCAACGTCGCGCCGACCTCGTTGCGATACCACGGCCTGCCCCAGTTGGTTTTGTCGATATGCGTGTGCCCTTCGACGAAACCAGGCAGCAGCAACGCGCCGCCGCCGTCTTCCACAGCGGCGCCCGGTTGCGGCACGAGGTCCGGGCCGAGAGCGGCGATGCGCCCGCCGGCAATCGACACGTCCACCGGCTGGCCGTCGGCCAGCCGGACATTGGAAATGACGAGAGAAGATAGCGAAGATGTCATGTTGATTTGGCAGAAATAACGATACGGGCTCGGTGTTCGTCCTCTTTGCAGCGGACTGCCAACATGCACCATAGGCAGCGTCTCCCCGAACGGCAGTTGCTGGATGGCCGTCCAACGGGCCACCCGCAGCGAGCCACGCCAGTTCGATGAACTAGACATCAGATTATCGACGATCTGCAAGGTATCACGCGAGGAAAGCTCGTTTAAACGCGATGCCGAAAGAATCTCAAGCGCCTTTCGGTAGGCTATAGAAGTATCGTGATCCCGCTTGAGCACAAGTTCATGGACGTCATTCAGTGAGGCCGGAGCGCACATGGTCATGCCGAGCAAGATACTCATACACGCGGCATCACCACGCGCGCTCTGCAGATAAGCGTAAAGGAGTAACGGCAATGCCTGTCGCGGCCAGCTTTGTGCATACGACGTTTCCAGAAGATGACATACGGGCCGCCCCACGGACGCGGCGCGTTGTTCGTGTTCATCCCGTTTCACCAAACAGCACAACCAGTTCTTCGAAGCGTTTTTCGGCCGGCAGCATCGGTGGACGCCCCGACGAATCGGTTTCGAACCACGGGAAATCCGTCCCATCAGTCAGAACATAAAGCAACCTTGCGGCTCACCTCAAACACTATGGAAGACATGGAGTTCTCTGCAAGCCAGGAACCGCCGAAGACCCGGACCCGACTCGCCGGGCCTCAACGAGCGAATCATAACTCAGACACGCAATATTTGAACGGTGTATGATAATTCGAACGAGCAATGCTGTCAGTCGAAGTAAAAAATGATCCGCCTTCGGGTGTTCCCGCGGGGGTGAGCTTCGAAACGATGGCCGCCAGTACGACGCCAAGGCCACTAAGGAGACTCAATGACTCGACCATCCGGCACAGTCCTTGTCACAGGCGCCACCGGAGCGCAAGGGGGCGCCACCGCGCGTCGCTTGCTTGCCAGCGGGTTCCGCGTGCGATTCCTGACACGCGACCCGGAGTCTGCTGCCGCACGCGCACTCCAAGCCGCTGGCGCGTATGCAATTAAGGGGGATTTCGATGACACTCATTCCCTCGTAGTGGCCTTACATGGAGTCAATGCAGTCTTTTCGGTGCAATTGCCGAGCGTCAGCGGCAAGGATAGCGAGCGCCGCCACGGGTTTGCGCTTGTCAACGCTTCGCTAGCGGCCGGCGTCGAGCAGTTCGTGCACACGTCAGTGGCGCAATCGGGAAATCACACGTCCTTTCCAGATTGGAATAAAAACCGCTGGTCGACCCAATATTGGACGGACAAGTGGGACGTTGAAAACGCAGTGCGCAATGCGGGATTCGGCAGCTGGACCGTGCTGCGGCCTGCCTTCATGATGGACAATCTGGCACTCCCCAAAGCCACGTCCATGTTTCCGCATTTACAAACAGGGGAGTTGTTATCCGCGCTGCTGCCACAAACCAGACTGGACTTCGTTGCGGCCGATGACATAGGCGCATTCGCTGCGGCGTCGATAGTTGATCCTCTGCGTTTTCATGAGCAGACTATCCCGCTGGCTTCCGAAGCGTTTACGATGTCCCAGGTAGCCGCGACACTTTCCGCTGTGCTCAGGACAGGTATCAAAGCGGTGCACGTGGCGCCGCAGGAGGCGATCGCACGCGGTCTCTTTCCGGCTTGGGTGAACGCACAGGAATGGATCAACGAGGTGGGCTACCGCGTCGATATCGACAAAGTCGAGTCGTACGGTATTCCGCTGACTTCCCTGCGGGAATGGGCTCAGAACCACCGTAACCGGCTACCGACCAACAATACCCTCTTGCATGAATAACGTGACGAGACCGGGCAGAAGTCGTGGTCTGCGGAGCCGCCGACGCCCCGGCTTCATATCAAAGGCCAACCAATGATGGAGTCAAAGTGATGACGAGCGCGGCACCTTCGTGGTTTGAACGGGCTCTGCAACGGCCACGCCAATCCCACTTCACCGATGCCAGCGGCGCACGCATCCATTACGTGTCATGGAATGCTGAAGACACGCACAAACCCGGCTTGCTGTTCGCGCATGGCTATCTAGGCCATAGCCATTGGTGGGACTTTATTGCACCGTTTTTTACGGAACGATTCCGCGTGCACGCATTCGACTTCAGCGGCATGGGCGAGAGTGGTTATCGCGCGGAGTATCGCCCCGACAGTTTTGTGCGCGATTTTTCCGCAGTGCTCAAGGCCGCATTCATTGCACCGGCCTTCGTAGTGGGACACAGCTTTGGTGGCTCGCGCCTTCTGCAGACTTGCGCGACGTTCCCCGAACTGATCCGCCATGCGATCGTGCTCGATTCATTCTATGCGCTGCCTGGCGACGCGCTTCCAGTGATAGAAGGACGCCCCGCGCCTCGACCGTACCTCGATGCCGCGACTGGCATGAGGCACTTTCGGCTTATTCCCGATCAGAAGTGTGAGCCATGGCTGATGGATCATCTTGCGAGGACGTCCCTGCGACAAGCAGAAACGGGCTGGACCTGGCGCTTCGACCCAGCTTTGCGTCATGTCCAGACGGTCGAGAGCGATGAGGGGTTGCTGGGCCGAATAACAGTTCCTGTGACCTATGTACACGCGGAAATGAGCACGGTCGTCAGCGCCGATCGGGCCAACAGAATCATCGGTGCCATCCCTACCGCGCGGAACTTGATCACGATGCCCGGTGCACATCACCACCTCATGCTGGATAACCCGCTAGCGCTCGTCGATCAGTTGCGGAAATTGCTGGAGCAATTGTTATGAATGAGTCGGTTAGCGATAGAAATTGGGTTCCAAACGTACCCCTGAACGTATTGTTGTCGAAGGCAGCGCACTCCAATCCGGGAACGCGCATGCACTTTCATACTCAGCAGGGGGTGACGAGCGTCACGACGTTAGAGTTGGCTACCGCCGCGGATCGACTCGCGCGCGGGATGCGTGCCGTTGGCCTGCGCCGCGGTGATGTCATTGCCATGCAGTTGCCGACGCAGCGCGAGACCGCCGTGCTCTATCTGGCTGCGCTCGAAGTCGGTGCGGTGCTGGTGCCCATTGTGCACATCTATGGCCCTGCCGAAGTCGGCTTTATTCTGCGTCAGTCGCGCGCGCGATTCCTGTGCGTGCCTGAGCGCTGGCGCGGGATCGATTTTCTGGAGCGTGTCGAAGCGCTCGGCAATCTGCCTGATCTGGAGCGGGTCATCGTCGTCGGCGAGCGCACGCCACAAAACGGCATCACGCTGAAAGAGGTCGAAGCGATTTCGCAGCATGGCAAGATCAAAAACGAGTCGCCACCGCAGCCACAGGACGTTTGCCTGCTGCTGTATACCTCAGGCACCACCGCCGCCCCGAAGGGCGTTCAGCACACGCATCAGACTGTCGGAGCGGAGTGGTCGATTCCATTCATAGACGGCCCCGGGCCTTATCTCACGCCCTTCCCCGCCGGACACATTGCTGGCTTCAACTTCCTGCTGCGTCCTTTCGTGACTGGCACCGACATGGTGTTCATGGACCGCTGGGACGCGCCCCTCGCGGCCGAACTGATTGAGCGTTATCGCGTTCGCCTGTCCGGAGGGACGCCGTTTCATCTTCAAGGATTGCTTGACGCCGCACGGCACGCCGGACGCGACCTCTCGTCTCTGGTCACATACGGACTGGGGGGGACCGGAGTCACCCCGGAGCATGTGGCGTTAGCCGACAGTTCCGGGTTCGCCGGCACGCGCGCTTACGGCCTGACAGAACACTCGACGGTAAGCATCGGCTGGCGCGACAACACGTTCTCCGAGCGCGCGTGCACAGACGGTCGCGTTCAGCCCGGTAGTCAGGTTCGCATCGTCGATGAGTTGGATTGTGACTTGCCGACCGGAAGTGAGGGCGAGATTCTGACAAAGGGTCCCGAGCTGTTTGTCGGCTACACCGATCCGTCGCTCAATGCGAACGCGTTCAGCCGCGACGGCTGGTTTCGTACCGGCGACATCGGCAAGCTCGATTCGGCGAACTGCCTGACGATAACCGACCGCAAGAAAGATATTGTGATTCGTGGTGGCGAGAACATCTCATCACAAGAGGTCGAACGTGTGCTAGCCACACACGACGCGATACGGGACGTCGCAGTGGTCGCCCAGCACGATGCGCAATACGGCGAAAAAGTGTGTGCTGTTGTCGTGCTCCAGTCCGGCGCTGAACTCGATCTCGCCGCTGTACGACGACATTTCGCCCAAGCCGGCGTGGCGCGTCAGAAAACGCCTGAGCGTCTGCTTATCGTCGACGAGTTGCCCCGCACGGCATCGGGGAAAGTGCGCAAAGGCGATTTGCGCGCTCGGGCCAACGCGCTAAAGACCAGCCCATGACGTCGGGCAAACGGACAACGAGAGTTTCAAATGACCACAAGCACCACGATCTTCCCAGGTATCCGCCATCCCATACTATGGGGAGGCCTCGGACCTCGCGTATCCGATGCTGACTACGTAGCTGCAGTAGTCAATGCTGGTGGCTTGGACGGCGGCAGGGTTCGCAGTCCCTGACGAGTTCCGCGCACAACTCAATCGCTGTCGCGAACTGAAGGAAGGGCAATCTTTTCAGGTCAGTATGTACATCCTCCGTCGACGACGCGTGCCACGCGGCGACTCTCAAACCCCTTCGTCACTGGTCTCGTTGCGCCCCTAACCCGAAGGCGAGAGACATATCTGCACATCCCGCTGGCGACGCGCGATCAGTTGCTGCCGGCCGTCAGATAATCGTTGTACGGACGTCTTGCGCATGGACGCTCATGGTTTAATCCAACGGTGCCGCGCGTTCAGATTTCCAGATTGTCGATCAGGCGAGTTGCGCCGAGCTTCGCCGCAGCCGTCACCACAAGAGGCTCGTCGACGGATGCACATGCACCCGGCGGCTGCAGATCCGACCGCTTGCGGATAGAAACATAGTCCGGAACCCATCCCCGTTCGGCAAGTGCTCTGAACGCTTTGAACTCGATCGATTGCAGATCTCGCTGTCCGCCCAACACTTCGTCACGAATCCGATTCAGCAGTCGGAATAGACCAGGCGCTTCGGCGCGCTCTGCCGGCGACAGGTACCGATTTAGTCTGGGAGATTGATTACATGTTCGGATAGTTTGGACCGCCGCCACCTTCAGGCGTGACCCAGACGATGTTCTGCGTCGGGTCCTTGATGTCGCAGGTCTTGCAGTGCACGCAGTTCTGCGCGTTGATCACGAGGCGTTCGCTGCCGTCGTCGTTCTTGACGAACTCGTACACGGCCGCCGGGCAATAGCGTGATTCCGGACCGGCATACGTCTGCCAGTTCACATTCACCGGCACGGACGGATCTTTCAGCGTCAGGTGAGCCGGCTGATTCTCTTCGTGGTTGGTGTTCGAGATGAACACGGAAGACAACCGGTCGAACGTAAGCTTGCCATCGGGCTTCGGATACACGATCGGCTTGCATTGGGAAGCCGGCTTGAGCATCTCGTGATCCCAATGCTGGTGATGCAGCGTCCACGGTACATTGCCGCCCAGCAGCTTCTGCTCGATACCCACCATCAGCGTGCCGAGGTACAGGCCCTTGCTCATCCACTGCTTGAAGTTGCGTGCGCGGTGCAGTTCGGTGTGCAGCCACGACGTCTTGAAACTCTCCGGATACGCGGTGAGTTCATCGCTGGTGCGACCTGCCTGCACAGCGTCAAAAGCAGCTTCGGCAGCCAGCATGCCGGTCTTGATCGCCGCATGCGAACCCTTGATCCGCGATGCGTTCAGGAAACCCGCATCGTCGCCGAC